>VRUL01000017.1 GCA_019456145.1 Planctomycetota bacterium | reverse complement strand
GCCGCAGCTCACTGCGGTCGTTGTAGTCTTCTACATTTTCAAGAGACAGACACTCGCTTATCGTAAAGCTCCAGACGGTCCGTGCATCCCACCTCCCGGCGGGACTACTCTTGACCTCATCGACAAGCCAGTAGTAAGTCTCGCCTAACTGGAGCGCAGGAACCGCGGGATAAGGACGGCACGGATCGCTCGTAATCTGTTTGACAGAAACAACTCGGTTGTTGACATCGTCATAGTTGCTGCTGAAGTACAGCTCGTGAAAATCAGCTTTAACTCCCCCTATCCACTCAAGAGCAGGCTTCCTTTCGTCGATTGTCGCCCCATCAGGCGGCCGCGGGCCCGAAGCAAACAATGGAGGCCACAGCCATATTTGAGGAATGATCTGCCTTGATATAGCTTCATCCGATGGATTTGTCGGAATCGAAGACCACCGCAGCTGGGCGCCTGCACCAAAACCACCTTCTTCAAAGTGCATTTCAATGTCGTGCAGACCAGCCGTAAGTTCAACCGAACCGCTCCAAGGGGTCATCCCCTGTTGCTGCCACGCAGCAATGGGGAGGATCTGTTGACCATTTATGAATAAACGCGCACCGTCGTCGGTAGTGGTTTCGAAGGTGTAGTTCGCGTCTACCGGCGCCTCAACATGCCCAACCCATTTGGCAGCGAAAAAATCAACGTTGATATTCGGGTCAGGTGAATTGATTCCAGGCTGAGCGGTAGCACCACCGTCACCCCAGTTCCAGTTGACTTCCGGATCTATACGGCTCAACACGAATACCTGGAAGGGATTATCCGGGCCGGGATCATCAGGAATATTACCGGGGACAACTGGAGGAAGAAGGCTAATATCCCAGTGGTAGTACAAACCGAGCAGACCACCGGCGGCTCCTTCAGTTCTAAAGGTCCACGTATCACCTTTCCACATACCGGGGGCAGGGCCAAGACTATTGACCTCATCGACCCGGAAGTAGTAAAACGTGGCCGCTGCAAGCGCTACGGGTAAGCTGTTAGGACCAACACGTCCCTGATATATGCCCGTTACGTCCGTGATATCGGCATTGGTCACAGCGGTTTTATCTGTGCCGAAGTATACATCGTGTTGGGCCGCATGGTCGCCCGGGCCCCATCTAAGGACAGATGCCCCTGCCGGAACACTTGCCTGACCATCCCTCGGGTCAGGATCATGGGCCCACAACTGCACAAACGGCGACAGCCTGCTGCCGGGAATGACCGCAGAACCAGAGCCTTGTACTGGCGCCAGCGGCTGGTCAGGTCCCTGCCAGGCTACCGTGCACCAGTCGCCTCCGACACCTTCTTGCCAGGCCGCCCTGATGAAGTATTTCTGGCCTCCAACCAGCGGGATGGGAACAGATTCCTGGTTGGGGTTGGTATTCCTTTGATCGTACCAGTCATACTGCTGTCCGGTCCAGTTCGCAACCGAAGCGATAAGCACCTCGTTGTTCGGTTGATCGTCGGTGCTCAGGAACAGCTGGCTGTTGTCGTCACTGGATACCCAGAACTTATAGTCACCCGATTTGGCCGGATGGAGCCAACCTTTAAACTCGCCTCCATAGTCTCCGCCCAAATCGGTACCAGAATCGAACGAAGTTGGGTACCTGATATCGTCCGGGCTGCCCGGGTAGCGGAGATCGTCTATGGGAACACCTCCGAAGTAATTCCACCACAAGTCCATTCTAATTGTACCGATGGATTCAAGAGTAGTGGTAAAGCACCAGATATCGCCTTTTTGAGACGTACCGGGACTGAAGGGCGGAAACCGATCTTTGACCTCATCAACACGCCAGTAGAATTTGGTTTCGAAGGCCAGACCACTGGTTTGATAGTTCGGATCCATACGCGTTGCCAGAAATTCCGGCGGAGGAAAAGCGGCATTGAAAACGGCATTGTTGACATCGTCCCAACTGGTGCCCATGTAAACATCATGCTCAGAGGCGCCGAAACCCTCCAGCCAGGAAAGAAGCACATCGACGCTTACAAGTGTTGCCTCATTAGGCGGACTGGGTGCAAAGGCCTTAAGGCCCTGAATAGCAAACTCCCAGATACCGCCTGGGAACGTATTGCCAAGAGCATCTGTCTCATCGACAGTCCAGTAGTACCTCGTGCCACGAACAAGAGTGTCAATAGCCGGGGCAACAAGGGGTAGACCGACATAATACCTGTTTGGCATCGATGGGTATGGCGGTTGGCCGAGGTTCGCGTCCTGGACGCGGCCGGCCACTTCCGCGTAAACATCGCTGAAATAACCCGTGTGCTGGACCGCGGTCGGCCCCGGGAAGAAATCAAGCGGCGTATATATGTGTGTAGGTATCGAAGGTGGCGGAGGATAAGGGTCGCCTGAAATAACAGCACCATTAGCAGGATAGTCGGGGGCGGCCTCTCCGCGTATAGTAGTAAAGTTCCATATAGAGCTCGCATACTGGGTGCCATCATTGACCTCAACGATCTGCCAGTAGTAAGTTGTGCTTGCTACAAGGTCTCCCGGGGGATTATACTCCGGTGGGATTACCGGAAGCGCCAACAATGTGTCAACAAGAGGCAGGTTGCACGGGTCAGTGCCGAAGTACACCATGTCACTATCGGCCCCTTCTCCTCGCGTCCAGCCAATATTTGCATCTATGGGTACATCTACGGCCCCATTAAGTGGGTCGGGGCCCCATGCCTTTGGACCCCGGTATTGAGAATTGTTTAGGATTTCCGCAGGTGTGAGCGCGCCGTCATGAATACGCACTACTGCAATGGAGCCAGTGAAATTGTATACGGCATCCACGCCCGCACCGGTACCATCAGCCTGAGCGGCGATCCTAATTATATTGCCAGCGTGGGTATTAATCACAAGCGGATTCCTAACGCTTTCTTCAACGCCATTGACATAAACACGAGCGGCAGTACCGTCATACGTGTAGGCCAGGTGCCACCATGTATTGGCAGCAGGGGCAGGTATGTGGTTAGTCCACCACCCCAAATCATATGTGTTGAGATTCCAGTGCCCAATCGCACCAAACAGGGCATTACTGCCATAGTTAAAGGACATATTAGAGCCGTCCGGACCACCACGATGAGCCCAGGAGAGCACCGTTTCTTCATCCGGGATTGATGGATTATACACTAATACTTCGATCGAACGGGTACCGGCACCTTCGATACCCGGTATGGATGTCGGTCCATCGAACCAGCTGCTGCCATCGAATGTTGCGGTTTTTACGCCATCAACGTCCTGAACAACGGGGACACCATTTGCCGTAAAGTCCCCAAGTGATCCATGGTTAGTCCAGATTGTCGCTCCATTGCCATACGGCAGATCTTCAGCCCTCAAATCAACCAGCAGATTTTCGGCAACGATCACGCCAGCCTGGGCTAAGCCGCTTAGCAAACTCAGCACCAAAACAAAACAAATTAACAAAATCGGTTTTTTATACATTATCGTCCTCCTTCAAAAATGAAGTTAAAATAGCTATGCTTCGGCTACATTCTGAAACATCTTAATTGTATTCACCAGGTATCGAATACCCTCGTCCTGCGGTGTATTTCGTGCCCGTCTCAAACAACCTCCAGCGAATGAAAAAAAGAATGTATAATTCAACCACAGCAGAAAAGCAAAACGTACATCGCCTCCCGGCTTTTATCACCGGGGAGCCTCATAAGTATGCATGCTGCTCAGCAAATGTTCCCAAAACTCCGACACATTAAAATTACTACATTTGCACCGGGTTTGTCAACTGTTTTTCCCCTTTTTGCGAACCTATTGCCGGTATAATCGGCCAAAATGCAGACTTGGCAGCGGCTTTCTCGATACCAGTATCTGTGAAGCCTGCGGCCAGCGTCCGCTGGGCCATCAGGGATGGCCCGCATAAGAATATGCAGGCTCGCAAAAAAGGGATTCTTTATTAACCGAAGATAGCCACGAAAAAGCACAAAAGGCACAAAAGAGACAAAAAAATGACAAAAAAAGTGCTTTATTTGGCCATCCTGAGTGTACCTGCATATTATGTTTCTGACAATTTTAATGCTCGACAAGATCATCCCAAGGAACTATTGGAATCCGGCGGGGCAATTTGAGTTTCGGTGCAACTCTCTCAACAAAGTTTTTGAAATATTGGGCTTCTCCAACAGCTTTTGGCAAAACTATCATGGCCACATCATTAATCTCAAAGTTATATTGCTTTGTAGATCGCCATTCTCTTTCGCAATAAATGGTACTGAATTCGCTTCGATCAAATGTTTTCACAAAAGCTACAAAGTCCTCTAAACTTTGCATAGCATTATAAATAGAAATCTCAAGGGATTCAACTTCAGTTTCAATCTCCCAAATATTATCGGACACGCCAATATCTATATCGTCATAGTCAGTTTCAATGTCCTCAACTTGAGATTTTATTAAGCTAGCAGCATCACGTATTGCATTAGGATCGGCAAATTCAAGAGAAGAAAAACCCTCGTATATCGAACGTACAATAGGAGTGTCTTGTAGAGTGTAAAACACTGGATTAAAGCCTGCGCGGATAATGGCATTCCGATGGAAGCCAACAGCGAACTTTCCATATCTATAAGCGTGGTAGCGGAGATGGGGTGCAGGAATGTCGGATAGGCAACATATAGAGGAGGACTCAATATCGACCGGAACATTCTTCTGGACGTCAACTTTTCTTGTTTCAGGGTTAAATTTTTTACGTTCTGGAAGAATTAACTTAACTACCTCTTTGTATGCACCGAGGCGTAGCCCTTTGGTTCGCAGTATAGATTTGAGATTCGCATACGCATTAGCAGCCGGTTTAGGTGAGTTACTCTGTCTTTTTGTTTTCGTATTCCAGGTAGGTCCTCCGGTAAAATGCCAGAGGATCTTAGAGACAGTACCTGGAGAAAGATCATGCTTGACAGTCATTGACATATCTTATGGCATAACATAAAAATATCAAACAGGCTTCCACTGATTTTATCCTGCCATTATACTAATATCAACAAAATCGCGGCACAAAAGGCGAGGACAATTCAATGCATAACGACTCATGTCACAGTTTTCGAAGACGAGTTCGGAGCGGATTCGGAAAATTGTGGACTTGTTTGTTTTGCATCCTTCTGATTTTGTTCCTTTTGAATTGGTTGTGGAGCAGCCGGTGGCTTACTGCGTCGGCAGAGCCTGCCGATTCCCAAGATGATGCCTAAGAGAGCTGCAACAATCAGGTAAATGAAGAAGGCTGGGCCTAGGGATTCAGGAAATGGAGTTGCTTGACCCCAGTATCCTACGCCGAAGGAAAGGAATAGCATTCCGAGGATCCAAACCGCAAAGAAGCCAAAGCGGAGAAAGCACCTGAATCCGTGGGAGATGAAACGGTTGAGCAATCCGATGATGATGAGAACAAGGAGGCAAAAGGGAATATGCTGACCGAGGACCATCAAAACTGCACATTTTAATCCTTCGGCCTTTGCGCGTGCGCTATATGGTGCACGCTCAGCGTCAGACATGGTGTCCCACTCAAGATTTTCTGATTGGACGATCTCGAAAAACGCGTGACCCACTCCAGCACGGTAGAAATAGCTGAATAATCCAGGTAGTGTAATGACCGCTAGTACTACGAAGATGATTACAAAAATCAAAGATACCATTCCAGATTTCTTTACCATGGCTTATGTCCTTTTATATCTGGGAACTACTAAACTCACCAGCCTCGTTATATTATTTTCGTACGAACCTAATTCTAAGATCACCTTTTTAATTTATTCACAAGTAATGTTGTGACAAGTGCAACAAATATTGATGTCAGAACTGTCAACAAGAACCATATTATTCCATCTTTATGCTCTTTGTACAGAAGATTAACATAGCCAAGCTTAGTCCCAAGCTCTCGAGCTATCTCACAACCGTCAATTGTGATTCGAACTTTGAAGAAAAACAAATCTCTCTTCTCATAGGCAATGTAGTTCTTTCCTTTGAGGTACGATAGGGCTTTTTTCACCTCGGAATTGATTGCAGCCTGTTTGGCAATGTAGTTACCACTCTCATCGGATTTGCCGCCTACTGATTTGAATCCTCCATTAGGGTCACGCCAGTTCTTAGCTTCTGAAAGCTTGTTTTGTATCAGCCAATTGAGCTCATATGTACCATAGACTACCTCCTGTTCAACCATCTGGTTGCTTAGGTAAAGCCCAAGAAGAATCTTTTTTTCAATTTTTGTCACTTAATGACTCCGAATTAACACTTTGACTCAGTCAAATTGATGCGAATTATCGCACCCTTCACTCTTTAATATTTAGCCGTTCCTGGCCTGCAAAGCCAGCATTTTTTAAGGGAAATCCTAAGTTGTCAATCAAGCCATTAGTCACAGACAATATCACAAAAGAAAGGAAAAAGGGAAAGAAAATCATCATGAAATCAACCAAGGTAAGAATTTGATTCGCCGCTTTCGAAGAATGACCCCCAAATAGATTTGGGGGCTAAACAACCCCGCAATAAATTGCGGGGCTAAGTATGGATTGCCGCCCCCTAAATCAGGAAAGGGGCAAGTTTCGCAGGAATGACAGAATAAATGATTAATTGTGGGAATTTAGAATTGAGAATGCAGAATTTAGAAATAAGGAGCAAGGAGTCAGAAGTAAGGAGTAAGGAGAAAGGAGTGAACTAAAGTTGGATTATGCCCCTAAGGGATCTTCGCTGAGATTCTTAGATAACTTTTTGAAATATTCTTTTATTTGTCCAACAGGTCCAATTCGTTCGATTTTGCCCTGGCTCATGACCACTACCCGCGTGCCTATCTGGAAAGCTTCCTGGCGATTATGTGTGACGTACAAAAGTGTGAAACCGATTTCTTTTTGGAGTCTGAGAATTTCCTTTCTGATTTTAAGGCTTAATTCTATATCAAGGCTGGTAAGGGGCTCATCCATCAAAAGAGCCTTTGGGTGCAGTATCAAGGCCCGGGCAAGGGCGACTCGCTGCTGCTGGCCTCCGGAGAGTTGTGCGGGCCTGGATTTAATATAGGATTCCATATTTACCAGCTTCAGCATATCAATAACTTTTTGCATCCGCTGCCGCATTGGCACACCCTGGGCTTTCAAGCCAAACTCAAGATTACTCTTTACGGTAAGATGAGGCCAAAGCGCTAAATCCTGAAACACCATTCCAAGGTTGCGGTGCTCCGGTTCTTTTAAGTTTCGTCCCTTTTCAGCTACCCTCTCGCCATCGATTTCAATACTTCCTTCGTCGGGTGTGATGAAACCGGCCAAAAGGCGCAGTACTGTAGTTTTTCCACAGCCGGAATGACCAAGAATAACTAAACGCTGGCCCATAGGAATATCCAGTGAAAAATCACATACAGCCGGCTGCTTATTGAAGGACTTTGATACCGATTTAAAAATAATACTGCTCATTATGCAAATCCTTTTGATTTGAAGACTGCTGCCAGAATACCCAAAGGCAATAACGCAGCTATTATCATGATTACGCACAATGCTGCAATAAGGTCTGGTGGCCCGTTTGCCATGAGCGTAAATATGCGGACTGGAAATGTGTCATGGCCGGGTGGATAGACCATCATGCTGATACCAGTGTCTCGCAAACAAAAGATATATCCGACCAACCAGCCGGCTAAGAGCCCTCGCTTAGCTAAAGGTGCGGTAATCAAAGCTGTACGACGCAACCATCCTGCACCTACTACCTGAGCGGCCTCTTCCATCGAGTAAGGAATCTGGGCCAGTGTAGATACCGTGATGCGACTGGTTAGTGCGGTATATTGAGCGATATAACCAAAGATGATAATTATGGGAGTGGCATAGATAAAGTTCGTCGATGCCCTGTTCCACAGAAGTATCAAACCGATTCCAATAACTGTGCTGGGTAGAGCGAAAAGAAATATGGTTAGAGAATCCAGGCTTAGCCAGAATGGCATTGCTTTATTATGGATAAGATACCCGCAAAAGAACCCAAGTACACTCAGCACGGAAGCTCCGATGGCGGCATAGCTGAGGCTTCGAAGAAGGCTGTCGGCTGACCATGATATGGCCTGGCAGTACGCATCGAAGGACATTGATTGAAACACTAACACCAGGATCGGGGCGACAACTATAAAAAAGCAGAGTACAGCCACCGACAAAACAAACCATTTTCGTCCTCTTCCGAGATGGATTACTGTAATTCCTTCGGCATCAGATGCAAGCTTAACCTCGTAGGTTTTTTTGCGAAGGAAAATTCTTTCTATGAGCAAGATAAAAAATGTGATGACAGCGAGCGGGAGTGCAAAAGCAGTAGCGGCACCAAAATCGTAGAAAGCTGAGAACTGGGTGAAAGTCTCCACTGGAAAGACATTATATCTAAGAAAAATCGGAACGCCAAATTCACCCAGAGTCAGAAGGAATACCAAAATCGAGGCCAGTAAAACTCCCGGTAATATCATGGGAATGGTGATTGTCCTGAGTACACCTATCCATCCTGAAACAGTTTTTCCTGCTTCTTCTAAACGAGGATTGATGGTTTTTAAAAAAGTCATCGTCAACAGTATCACAACAGGCAGAAACGTAGAGAACAGTACCAGTACACACCCGGGCAAACCAAAAAGCCAGTCGGACGTTACTTCTGCTGCAGAACGACTTAGAAATCGTGCCAGGAAACCATCTCTGCCAAGTAGGATGGACCAGGAGACAGCTATTATGTAGGGCGGCAGCAGTAATGGGATAGTGAAGAGAACAGCGAAGATTCGACGAAAAGGCAAATCGGTTTTGGCCAGAAGAATTCCCAGTGGCATTCCAATTGCTGTTGTTAGCAGCGCGGTTAATATTGACAGAACAAAGCTATGTCCAAGCAATATCCTTTCGCCTCTGGATGCTAACAAGTCTTTATAAATAGCAAAGCTTAAGTGACCATCTATTGTCACGCTTCGCATGATCATGACAAGCAGGGGCAACAGACCTACCACTATCAACACTATTGCTGTGCATATGAGTATCGTACGTTTCACAATCAATAGCCGACCCATTGTTTAAGAAACGGCTGAATATCCTGCATCTTCCTGGCGACCTTGCCGTAATCGATCTTCATCACTTTGATCTCCTCGAGTGACCTGACCTCAGCAGGTGTTTCGACCCCCGGATGCAGAGGAATCTGGGCACAGTCGGCAAAAGCTAATTTCCTCTCTGTCGATTTCGATAGCAAGTAATCGATTATCTTCTTTGCGTTCTCAGGATGTTTTGCACCATTGATAAGAACCACGGCATTGGGCAAAATCAGACAGCCGATTTGTTTTTCACCCTGGTCGGGATACACCATTTCTATATTCTTGCCCTGCCTGATTCGGCTGACGGCATCGTCACTATCAACCAGGCTAAAAGCAAACTGACCTGAAGCAACAAAATCGGCGCTCTCGCCATTGCTGGTCGATATTTCAACTCCATTTTTCTTCATGTCATCCATAAATACTGTTGCCTTATCATCACCCCAAAGGGTGAACAAAGCCGCAATCTCGACGGTGGTTGTACCGAACAGCGGATTGGCAATAACTGCTTTAGCTTTCCACTGAGGGTCGGTGTAGGCCAAAATCGAAGTTGGTTTGTTTCCCACTTTTTTATTTACGACCAATACCCTGGCTCTTGCGGAAAAACCGGTCCAATAACCTTCTGGGTCTTTATAAATATCCGGGATTTCCCGGGCGTTAGGTGATTGGTAGCGGGCCGCTACACCTTTACTTTTGAGAACCTCTGCTCGGATGGGTTCGTTGGCCCAGAAAACATCTGCTATCGGATTGTTTTTCTCAGAGATAAGACGCATCATAACACCGGTGCTTTTGGTTTCTTCCGTGTCGTAAACGGCCTTAACCTTGATGCCTGTTTCTTTCTCAAAATCTTTGAGTATAGGCTCGGAAAAAATCTGATCTTCTGAGACATAAACCACAACTTCGTTAGGAGTCTTTTGACGACATCCGGAAATGGTCGTCAAAAAGATAAAACCAATAGAAACAATTTTATTAAACGCTTTGTTTCTATATTCCTTCATTAACTTTCTTCTTAAAAAGAAAATGTTATTCCAGTAGCCAATTCCCAATCTGAAGCAGCATCTGAAAAACCCCTTCGAATACCGAAATCAAGGTCAATGTCACCCAGTTCCCATATGAAACCAATTAGACCGGAATTGGATGGAAGACCGTGACGTTGAAAAGTACCATTAACCTCTCCAACCACTCGGAATTTACTATCCAAAGGGTATTCAAGGATAATGCCCCAGATAGCATTAAAGCCAAAATCTTCTCTATCCAGTTCTCCACCAAAATTAAAATGGTAAGTCAGGTCTGATGCCTTACCAGATAATATTCCAATACCCTCAATACCAGCATCTCTTTTTCCTCTCACAGTGGAAGGTAGAAGAGCGCCGAATTCTACGGCGATACTTGTTCCTTCTTTGCCCTGCAAGATTCCTTCCTGTAATACTCCTTTTAAGAAAAGGGCAGGATCTTTTAATTCACGGTCTCGTTCTTCTCCTTCTTTGTAAACCTGGACATCAAACTCAGCCACAAATTCCCATGTATCTGATAAGCCATAATTATAAATAAGACTTGGAATAGTAATTTCATCCAATCCTTCATCGTGGGAGATACCAAAAAGACCAATCTCAATCTCTGTTTCACCCTTTTCAACTACTGCTGCATCTGTTGACACAAATGGCCTGTAAGCATAGACATTAGAAACACCGGGTGTAAAGGGGGATCCGAAAATGGTCATAGACCAGACCAGAATAATCCATAGTTTTCTCTTTATCATTCTCTTACTCCTTTTCTTCTTCGACTCCAAAATCGTCAAATGCAGTGGCAGCATCAGCTTTTGTCCACAGGCCAACCATGCCGGGCTTGTTGAAAGTCGAATCTTCGAACTCAATCAGTTTCTTGCCGTCAAATTTAGCCTCGATTTTGTTTGCCTTATGCACAATCTCGATTTTATGCCAAATGCCAGGGGCAGTTTTAACCTTGGCTGAGCCCAGTTGTTTGCGCCGACCGTTTTTCACAAAATAGACACGGAAATTATCCTCCAAAGGATTCCATCTGGCAATGTAATAGTTGTCCGCATCTTTTGCACGCCAGATAGGACCGCCACCCTGGTCTTCTTTACCAGAGATGGCCTTAACCATAACATCCACCTTAAGGTCCTTGTACTTAGTACCTTCGGCAAGCAGGAGGTTAAAGGTACTGCCATAGTTCTCATTCACTGTTATTGCGATGGCGTTGGGTTGAGAGGGCGCCGAATTATCGGATATAACTTCCCATCTGGCGGGCTTGCCTCTTCCTCTGGTTTCAGCCACCTTCCATCCGAAAGGTATCTCATTGCCACCGTCGAAATTCCACAGGGCTTGAGTTTTATCAGCCGGTCCTCCAACAAAACGCAACGTGATAGCCGTAGATACTGAATGTCTCCAGTAGAGTTCATCGTTAAGAACCGCAATAGCGCAGATATTATCCCTGCGTGGGTCAATCACAGCATCATCTGCATTGCCTGTATTGAACTTTCGCGACATTTCCAGCGTCCATCCTTTTCCATCGTACACCGCTTTACCACGAACGTCTGCTATGCTGCCGGATGGCTGACGGTGCTCAAAGGAGTTTACTAAATCCCCTTCAAATGCTGCTGGTTTTGGTTTCAAGTAGTAAGAAGACCGACCTTCATCGGCGATGCGAGCGACATATACTTTTCCATGCCCACCCATTGAATATTCTTTTCCATGCGGAATTGGCTTCTGACTGATAATGTGTCGTTTATCATCCACCCACCCAATGGGATTACCTCGCCCTGCTTTCCAATGCCACACGTCTGCCGTATATTCTTTTACCAAGGTCAGCATACTAATATCGAAATTCCCCGCCATCGGAAATTCCACGGCAAACTGATCATCTGGTTTAGATGGGCGTTCGTAATCTTTTTTTTCATTGTTCCATATATATGGATCGCGCATATCACTCTTGGTATCATCAGGCCAATGGGCAATTAAATAAAAGGTGTCATTGGTGTGGAGAGCACGAAGAACTACCTGTGTTGGATGGTGGCCACCAATAGCTTCACGCACAATGACAGTGACTGGCTTGGCGGTCCGCCAGAGGTCATCGGACTTTCCATCAATCCTGGGTGGTTTTTTAGTGTAAACCGACTCCCAAATGATAGACCGCGACTCGTGGTTCCATCTTTGTCCTTTTTCCTGTTCTGTGAGCCTACCCTGCGCCAGCGCGTCTCCGGATGCACCGAGGAAGGCCGGAAGGATTACTCCGGCAACTAAGAGTGTTTTGATAGATTTCATTTCTATTCCCCCTTTCATAATTACGGGTAATTTTAATATGCAAAAATCACTACTGCCAATTGCCATTTCTCATCTTGTTTCAAACGGCAACTGCCGCCGGAACAAGCATCAAGAGAAAGCATTTCATACTTTCTGCCCCGAAGTTGTTAAGTGGTCAGACAGGCACTGCTGCTCACTATCAATGCAAATACCGGATTGGCCGAACGTTATCGATTAGACGTATTCCCAGTCCTTGAGCCATTGATAGTGTGGCGGTAATTTAGACCAGGCGTGTTTGCCGGCGTTTTCCAGTTCCGCTCTTTCTTTGAGGTCGAGTTCCCGGCGCTCCGTCATCGCCTTGGCCACATTATCGACCTGGTGAACGTTGTTGATGCCGGGGATCGGTATCACGGTGTTGCTGTGCAGGATATACCGGATAGCCAGACGCGCACGCTTATTTTTTTCTTCCTGGTTGCCGGCGAATAGCGAGCCTGCCGCAAAAGGCTTAATGCCGAACGCACCGACGTCACACTTCTTGAGCGATTCAAAGAGGCTGTCCTTCGGCGCAGCCTTGCTCATAGTCGTAAAGGGAAACAGAACGACATCAAGCCCGGGGAAGTACTCAATCATGAACTTGAACCACCGCCGGTCGTGCGAAGATATGCCGGTGAAGCGGGTTTTGCCCTGCTTCCTGGCCTTTTCCAGTGCCTCGATAACCTCGCAGGATGTGTTGAACGAGTGCCTGCCGCCCGGCTCGTACACGGTAATCCGCCACAGGTCCGTGTACTCCTGCCTGGCCCTTTTCAAGGCTTTATCCAATACTGCCAACAGCTTTTTTGCGGTACGATATTCCCGATTTCGCGGCTCATGGCCGGTCTCGGAAAGCGCGAGGTACACTTTGTCGCGACGGCTGCCTAACGATCTGATGTCCCTGAGCAGCTCGCCACTGCCGGTGCTGTCGATAAAGTTGATGCCGATATCCAGACACCGGCCGACAATCTTGTCTCGCTCGTCCTGGTTGGCCCCAGAGTGCCCGCCCAGGCTCACAGCAGAGACCATGACATTTGTCTTGCCCAATCGGCGGTACTCCATATTCTGGTTGTAATTGAGAATCCTGGATGTATCAACTTTTGCACTAGCGGCTCCGCCGGCGTTTTGGCTGGCCACAGCGCCGAGCCCCACAGCAACACTTGCTGCGGCCATCGCGCTATCGCGCATAAACTCCCGCCGAGTCACTTCTTTCTTCCCCATCTTTTGGTTCGCTTTCATAATCAGCTCCTTTCAAAAAATACAATTATAGGCGATTATAGCAGAGTCAGCGTTCACAGTAAATATATTCAATCGTGAAATACCCCGCCGCAGGATCCACCGAGCCAATCCTGCTGTACACCGCAACCAAAGCTACTGCCGAGACAATCATTAGACATTTTTTAGTTCGCTTTTATTATTAGAAATTACATTACCTGCTATTCTAAAATCAGCCTGTAATTCATCCGCGGCTATGCCCCTGGTCTGATCAGTTCTGCAATATCTTCTTACCCTTGAGGATCATGTCTTTGCTGGCCTTTCCTAACCAGGGAAACTTGACTTTAACCCGCCCGTACTTGTCCGTCCAGATTTCCTCGCCCGAGCGGCCAATCACCGTGGCAGTCTGAGGGCCCCGAATCAAAGGCCTGGGCGTGAGCCGTATAGGTCGGAACGGTTGCTCGGTGGGCTTTTTGCCGGTTAAAAAGTACTGTTTGAGGATGTTTCGAGAGACGATAGCAGTTGCCATGCCGCCGCCGGTTCCACCCATCATCCGGCTGATGAAGTTATAATCCGTCTCGCGGTACTGGACGCAATATACGCCGCCACTCTCATAGCTATCAAAGAACAACTCCACCGATAATTTCATTGGTTCACCGCTGGTAAACTGTAGGTGTGGATCTTCGTTATGTCCGCTGCCACCGCCGCTGCTATTCAGGTCGCAAGAGAAATGGCTCGTAAAGCATTTTTGGCGTACCGTTTTCCGTACATTTCCGCCGCCACCGCCCGGTGGTTCCATCTTAGATAATTTATTTGCCCGCTCAAGTTGCCCTATATCGCCGTAACCGCCGCCGCTTATTTCATCAAAAAGATGGTATCCGAGGAGCACCCCGTGCTGTCTTAGCCGGTACTTGCCCTTTAGTCCTCCTCCGCCACTTCCACCGCCGCCACCGTAGCGAGAATCCTGTCGTACAAATCCAGTCAATAACCCTGCTGGAGTAAATTTACGATTTCTGGCGCCGACGGCGACAATTTTCCCTTTTTGCGGCTTTTCTTTTGCAGTGTCGGGAAGGAAGATTCCGCCAGAGGTCTTCTGGCCGAACGGATTGAGGTTTGACCACGGATTGTTGCCGGCATAGGTGCTGCCGTTTCCAAGATTGGCTGAGTCGCCCCAGATACCGAGGGTGTCACGGCTTGTGAATCGGCCGGCAGCAGGATCCATGTAACGCGTGCGGTAGTAGTAAAGGCCGGTTTCTTGATCGTAACGTCTTCCGTTGAACAGGTACGGATTTGCGATTGCCGAGCCGGGCAGAGGGCCGCCGAAGAAATCGAAGAACTCAGGCTTACCGTAATCGCCGTATTCATAGCGTTCTACGACATTGCCGGCTGAATCGCTAACAGCCATGATGTTATAGAGGTCATCGGCATGGAAGTAGTAGTTAGTAGCAGTATCCGCGGTACCACGGCGCATATGCAAAACTTCGTCGATATAATTACCATAGATATAAGTTGCCAATGTTATGCCGGTATCATCTCGTTCCTCAATAACACAAGCACCATCATAGTAGTAATTTGTCGTAACCGGAGTTCCATCTGATCCGACGATAGTTTTTCTGATGCGTCGGCCAAGTGCATCATAAGCATAAGTAATGGTCCCAGTAGAGAAGCCCACATATTCAACCATCCTGTCGAGATAGTCATATGTAACACTCTTTTGTGAAGGCAGGCCATTATCGACTTTACTCAAATTACCATTATCATCATATTCCCTGCTGTCAAATGGAGTGAAAGTATACTGATTCATCCAGAAATCTGCGGGTATAGGCCAGATAGTGCTCATAGCGTATGTGCCGGGATTTGGGAACCCGGTAACGTTCGTACGATTACCCACACCATCAAGCGTGTATCCTGTATCGCGTGCAGGCATCATCGGATTGGAAACGGTGGTATGTATAAGCCGATCGGCCGCATCATAAGTATAGCTATGGCTCAATTGCTGACCGCCGATACGAACATCTTCACGACCGGTCTTGTTGGATACTTTGTCCCATGTGTAGCTGTGCTGATCGATAATACCCACAGGAAAAAGAGAAGAATGCACAGTGCCTGTTATGCGCCTTAAATTGTCATGCGTATAATCGCACTTAGTTCCATTGCCAAGAGAGAGCCTTGAAACCTGAAATGGCCCTCTATAGTCATAGGCTGTGACCGCACGCCCGGCCCTTACAACTGTTTTAGCTCGATCCAAAGCGTCATAGAGGGTTTCGACAGAAACGCCTCCAACGCTCGGGAACGTTCTGGTCAGCTTATTGCCCTTGCCGTCATGAGTATATCTTATAATTTGACCGTTCTGTACTTCTTCAATTGGATTTGACAGCGAGTCATAACTCCTGGTTACCACCGAATCATCGTCTTGTGCAAATATCAATCGCGACATGCCGTCGTAAGTATAGTTTTCAAGGGTCGTGTCGTTTGATACTCCCGGGCCGGGAGTAAATCTTCCCCGTTTTAACCGGTGCAGTTTATCATAGGCGTTGACACTTACAGTGCCGGCCGCATCAACATATCCGATTAAGTCATCATGAACGTCATAGGTGCTCGCTTCACTTGTACCATCAGCATATTCCTTCCTGATTATTCTGCCAAGGGAATCGTACTCATAGGTCGTAGTGTTACCATTATCATCGAGCTGTTCTATCAACCGGCTGTTGTCATCGTATACTTTAATGATTATGATGTCACTTGAATCATTTGCGTCGGCACCACCGCCATCCATATCGCGTATAGTCCGGATTAACCGGCTCATGCCATCGTAATCGTAGCGGGTCTCATGACCTGATGCGTCAGTTGCCCGCCTTAAGTTATCACGGGAATCATAGGCATAGCTGCTGCTGTTACCTGCATTGTCAATCACCCTTATCAAACGGTCCATATTATCATAGGCATAAGTCGTCGTGAAAGTTATGTTGGGATCGCCCAGGTCAGATATATCAACCTCGTTGACTTCTATGATATTGGAGTTTCTGTCACGAGCGTAGCTGGAAGTATTGCCCTTTGGGTCGATTACAAAACTCCGGCGGTTGGCTGTGTCATATTCAATACGTGTTTGGTTGCCATTATCATCAGTAACTTTAATTAGCTGAGAGTTGTCGCTATAATCGAATTCTGTGATTGAATTGCCGTCATCTATAGGCGACTGTGTCTCAGGATCGAAGAAGGAAGTTACCTTGCGGATGAGGCGGTCGATGGAATCATATTCATACGTTGTTTCATACAGGCGAAGGTTGTTTGCATCCCCGTCAATATCAATTAATTCCCCATCAGTGCGTGCCCTGGTGACATTGCCCGACGGGTCGTAATGAAATTCAGTTTTGTTGCCCATAGGATCAATCGTCCTTATCAGGCGGTCTAAACCATCATATTGATATTCTGTAATTCGCGGCACATCTTCCAGACCTTCGCGAAGTCTTTTAAGATTGCCGTTTTCATCGTAGTCGTACTGAGTAGTGGACTGGTTCGGATCACCATCTGCACGTGTTCTTCGGTATACAAGACCCCGCTCATCATAGAGTGTGCGAATGACGTTGTTGGGCTGATTGCCGTTAGTTGATTCGCCGAGACGAATTAAAGTCTTATAACCATTAGCATTATATTCATGTTCAGTCTTAACTACATAGAATGAGTTAACATCTGAAAATCTTCTAACCATGCGGTCAAGAATATCATACTCAAACCTGGTAGTTATATTCGGGTCGGACTGCAAGATACCCCTATCATTAACATCCTGTATTTCAATACGAACGATATTGTCGTTCTCGTCATAATGGGTATCTCTTATATATCGCACACCACTGCCATCTGTAACCTGGCGTGTAATAGAGCGAACAATCTGTCTGAGTTGATTGGGAACAAACTGGCTGTCATTACCATTTGGATCAATCACACGAGTGATATTTCCAATTGAGTCGTATTCATAGGTAGTAGTAAGCCTCAGATCGTTTAAGTCAATGATCGCCTCTTTGGGATACCCGAAATTTCTCTGGTTGGGATCGGAATAATAACCGAATCCATCAAGCCGCCTGCTCCCGCTGCCGTTATCAGGCAGGTTGTGATCTGTCACCCGACCGAATTGATCGTACTCCCACTCTTCGACAATATCTGGCTCAGGACCTGGGATTACGTCCGTTCTGCTGATGAGGTTCCCGCGGTCATCGTATTCGAAGAGAGTTTCATTACCGCGCGGATCGACGTGGCGTGTCACCATGTTAGTTCCGTTATTGATATTGGGGTCATATTCAAAGAACTCGGTAATCTCACTTTGGTCAGCTCCTGAAGGCCCAGGCAGTACGGTATACTGTAAAACATTTCCTCTTGAACGATAGTCGTAATTGGAAGTGTCATATGACCAGATCAATATCCAAACAGTAGGACTTGTAAAGCTTTCCAGCAGAGAATCGGGGTTCCATTCTAACCTTGTCTCGAAAAACAGCGGGTCATCGGCACGCAAAGGATTAACGGGTATATTTATATTGGGATCGATACTTGTGGGTAAATTAGGGTCGGCTCGGCCGGTATAGTCGCGTTGGATTACAATTCGGTTCATGTTATCATAAAAATACTCACTGACATTACCCATGCGGTCATTTACTACTACCCTTGTTACCGCAGAATCATTACTGGTATCTGGAATCTGCCGAGCATAACTTATGCTGGTTTTATCATTAGGATCACCCAGAATATGCTCAACAACACGGTCAAAGTCTGGATTAGCTGCATTAGTACCATATGTGTTTTGTAAATATGTTTGGCCCTTGGGGTCGGTGATAGTCAAAAGGTTGTGATTGAGGCAATCATTATCGAAGCCTGTAGAGTAGGCATAGGTAGTGGTTTTGCCATCAGGATATTCATGGCCCGGTGAGATGGGAAATTCAGGGGTATTTACTACAGCCGGAGTCGTAACGGATTTCAAATCGCCGAAATTACCGCCTGCCTCCACGCCGTTAAAATATTCATATCTCACTGTCCGTCCTGCAAAGTCAGTGACTGATTCGATAAAGCCGTTGGGATTATAATCAACCGTAATCAGCCGGGGATTAATGACGGTATCAAGCGTGTCGCGAACGGTGGTAAGCCGGCCGGTGGCATCGTACTCAAATCTCAATGCGTTACCATTACGGTCGACAATTTCATTTATCCTGCCCTGTTGGGCACTTCCATCAATTGGATAAAAACGCCACACACTGGTATCAGAAAAAGTAAGGGTAAGGCTGCTGTCGGAGTTCTGTGTAAATCTGCGGAAGAAACCATCGGCAACCCATGTACCATTGGGCTGCAGACGATATTTGTCCTTTCGAGTATTGCCATTGCGCAGGATCAGATCTGTACCGCACCATCCAACATTAATATTGTATGAAAAGTCCCAGCCGTTACCCATAGCAGTATTCGGTCCTATTCGAGACCGATATTTGCGGGTCCAGGTAAAATCAAGGCCTCTACCGATGATTCTCAGATCAGTAACAGATGTAGTAAATTCACCGGAAAACAGGTGAATTCCTTCAGCAGGACTACTGCTGTTAGGAGGTTCACTCAAAGTCAATGGCCCATGCGTACAACCTGGATTAGTCGGGTCAATGCATTGGTTCCATTTCAATGAAAAGGCACTAAAATCAAGAAGATTAGTGGCCCCGTCGCCGCATTTTGGGTAAATATCCGAATTCGAAATCCCGTCCAGCCAATCCAGTGCAAAAAGTCGCAGGTCATTGGAGTCAAGATACAAATTATGGTTAAAATCGCCATCGAGTTTGACTATCCCCGGTTCTCCACAGGACCGAACAGGTGAAATCTGTTCGAGCTTTAGATCGTCGTAATACACTGAATTGGAATCGTTGGCAAACAAATCCACCGCGGCAATATCCAGTGCCCCGCCGCCACTGCCCAAAACACCGCCTGTCCAGTCATATTCCGCTATAAGCGCATCATCGTAATAAATAGTCGTCCAGTCATTGTCCAGGTCGATAACAGCCTGTATCTTGACCCATCTATCTGTAACATAAGGTATATCAATAGTATTCAACCCGTTACCGTGAAAAACCTTGAGCATCCCTCCATCATTGGAATCAAACTGCATCTGCACTGACCAATCATCAGTGTTCGGATCAGCATCGACAGGGTATCGATTCAGCAAAACAAAATAGCTTCCATCGAACTGACCGCTGCCGCCGGAAACAAAATTCGAGGGGATGTACTGCCAGGCGGAACATGACCACACGCCGCCGGAAACACAGAACGGATGAACCATATCCGATGTGCCGCTGATATCAACAGATTGGGGTGGGCTTCGAAACTGCTCCATTGTAACAAATGCAGTAGCGGCTGGATCATTTTCCCAGCCAATCCAGCCACCTTGACCGTGCAGGCTGCTTCCTATGGGATATTCGTCGAAAGTCTCATCCTGAAAATTACATCCACTCGCCGCATCACATATTTGAGTGGATATGCCAATTAAGAAGATATAGAGTAAAACATAAGTTTTTTTTGGAATATCAACGCTTTTCATCTTTCAATCCTTTCCCTGTTACTGAATTTATTCGTTTCAATCCGAAAAAAGAATTCCCGGCTCTATCCCGGATAAGCTTTTATTTTATTCTTGTTTTAAGTATTCACTTTTCTTTCCTTGGGAATCTCTTAATTATTTTTTCTTTTTTTGCTTCGACTTCGTAGTATTTCTTCGAGCGTGATACCCTCAAGATAATCCTGAGTTTGGAGTTGAAGGTAAGCTAACTTTGTACAAACCTCACACTCATGTTCGAATTCACAACCTTCACCACCTGCTAAGCATTTATTCAAGTAGATGCCGCCCTGCAGAACATTTATAATCGCCATTAAAGTTATTTCTGATGGCTTCCTGCTTAATGTAAATCCCCCTCTCAACCCCATGACGCTTTTAACTAACTCAGCCTTATGAAGTCTTTGGAGCAACTTGCGTCCAAGTTCATAAGAGAAATTGCAGTCGCTGGTTAGAAGTTTGGCGGACATTAATTCTCCACTTTTAAACTGCTTTGCTAAAGTGACCATCATGCGCAAAACATAATCTGTATTTCTGCGCAATACTTCCATTTTCCCCACCTCTAAAAAGTTTAATGTGAATAAATGTGAATATAGGACTATTATAGCCTCAGTTTGTCTTTTGGTCAAGGGGGAAATGGTAGTTCTTTGAATATTTTTAGAAAAAGAAAGAAACGCTTTTTTGCCACAATAAACTGTATCAACCACACACCCATTAACGCATTAAATATTCACAATTGGTATTAGAACCAAACACAGCCTCGGATTGCAACCGCATGGGTACAATTTGAAGTTCCGGTTCTTCCGATAACATGGTATAATAAGACTAACCTGCCTGATGCAGGCATTAGAAAATAGAGTTATCAAAAAACCTGGAGATTCATAATGAAACTCAACCGTCGCAGTTTTCTCAGGGCCGCCGGCGCGATTAGTATCGGTTCAAGCAGGCTTTTGGCTCAGTCCGAAACGGGCAACCATCGTGACAGCAAGACAATCGCCGAAAACAGAGCAGCTATATCCAAGATCCGGGTAGCGCAGATAAAGATATATCCGGAAAAAGGCAGGATGGGAGAGAACCATAAGAAACTGACAAGTGTTCTAAGAGATGTCGAGAAGAATGATGATGTTGATGTTGTCGTGACGCCGGAGGGCTTTCTTGACGGATATGTCTCCACGGAAAAGTCAGTAACAAAAGAGGATATGGTCAAATACGCAATCGACCCACTAAAGTCTGAATATACCAGGGCCGTATCAAATTGGGCCCGCAGGAACAGGGCATGGGTCGTCTACGGCTGCACGCGAAAGGCAAAAGACGGGATATTCAATACCGCCTTGATATACAACCGCAGCGGTCTTCTTGTCGGAATGTATGACAAACTGCATCTCCAGACGCACGACCACAAATACACGCCCGGCAAACATCTTCGCGTATACGGGTCTGATTTCGGGCCGTTTGGCGTTATGATCTGCGCGGACCGCCGTTGGCCAGAAACCTCTCGAACGTTAACTCTTCAAGGAGCAAGAGTGATTTTCAATCCGACTTACGGGATGCACGGCGATTTGAATCTGTGCATGATGAGGACCCGGTCGTACGAGAACGGCATCTTCATCGTCTTTACCCATCCGGGACAATCGCTCATCACTGACCCCAGAGGACGGGTTGTGTGTAACAATAAAGATAAAGAAAAGACCCATGCTGTTACCGAGATCGACCTTTCCCGGGCGCCGGCTAACAAAGGCGGCCACATTGTTGATCGTCGGCCTGATGTATACCAGCTATGACCGAAGATAAGGAGAGTGCAAGGTGAAGAGGAATTTTTCAAACGTTACGGGATTCATGAGAGTCGGCTGCATTATGCGTCGGCTTCTTCTGGTTTGTTTGTTATGGCAGGTAGCTTCGGCATCGGGCGGTGAGAACTGGGAGCAGTTCAAATACGACTCTCGGCACTCCGGTAACCTGCCGGGTCGGAGGATAACGACGCCGCTCGATTTGCTTGCTGCGGTGCCATTGACTGACGCTGTTTTCACATCACCGGTTGTAAGAGGTGATCGCATATACGTAGTGGATGGTTCGGGCGTAGCTACATGTATTGACGGCCGTACATTTCGTCCGGTGTGGAGGTACAAGACCCGCGGCGGCAAGGCCAACTGCAACAATGTTTCCTCGCCTGTGATCATGGGAGATTATGTCCATTTTGGAACGATGGCCGGCTCCTATTACGTTCTCGATGCAGCGAAAGGATCGCTGGTCAAAGAGATACGCTGTGGCGATCCGATATTCAGCACTCCCGTTGCGGGCACGCAGCATGTGTATTTTGCGACACTTGGTTCTCGGATATACTGTTTGGAACCGGACGGAACTCTCTGTTGGACGTGGGATTTTGCCAAAGAAATCTTAGGCTTTGAGGGTGATCGTTGGGGTGGAGAGGATTGGCTCAACCAGCGCGGACGGGCAACATGGCAGAGTCAGTTTTGCTGTTCGAGGAATCTCGCACTGCATGGAAACATACTGGTTGTTCCGGCAGGTGGAATGGTGATTTGGCTGGAGGACCTCGGCGATAAAGCCGCGCTTCGCGGCAAGCATCTCGGCGGTCCTCGCGAGAGTCCTTCTACGCTTGCTCTTAGTATAGACGAATCGGGCCGGGTTTATCGGCAATGGACGCGCCGTGACAATGGAGGCCGCGTCGATATTCTCCGCCTTGGTGACGAAAAGGTTGAGACGGACTATGTACGCGGCACCGAAACCAGCTATAAAGGCGCAAACCTGATGAGTTTCAGTTCTGTCAGCATTCGCCGAAATGATGTATATCGAACCCGCCCTCAGGAAGGCTTCGGGCTATGTCGTCACCGTCGCGGGCAATCCACCCGGTACCTTGGCGGATATCCATCTATCGCACCTCCGATACTGCTGCATGATTCAGCCGTCTATGGCGGGCTTGATGGCGGGCTGTATATTGTACCTCTTTCGGGTAATGGAGAGGCGTGGTCGTTCAAAACGCCTTTCGGCAAGGCAATCTCTGCTCCTGCGGCCGTGTGTGACGGCCGGGTCTATTTCGGCTGCGAGGATGGCTATCTATATGTGCTGGGATCCAAACGTAAATCATCAGCCGGCCCAAAGGCCAATGACCTCGAACTGTGGAAGATCCGTAGCCCATTGTCCGGGAAACTTACCGAGCCGAAGTACAACTGGTTCACCAGCTTCGGCAATTTCTCCAACACAAACCAAAACGATCAAGGCGTTAAGCCCCCGTTCAAGATGAACTGGATTCGCCGATATGAAGGGACCGTCAAGCATTTTTCCGTTTGCGGCGGCGGGAGAATGTACACCCACACCGCCGAAGGACAGATATTCGCCGTCGAACAGGAGACTGGTCGCCTGCTTTGGCGACGCTATTTCCCCGGAGTTCACGTCTCGTTTACCTCACCCCTTTACCACGAAGGCCGCCTTTATCTCCCGCAGGCGGGGCTCAAATCATGCTTTCTGCGCTGCTTCGATGCGGCCACGGGAGAGCTGCTTTGGGAAGCTCCTTTCACGGGCTCACCAAGTTGGAACCGCCAGCAGCCTCCGATCATACACAATGACCTGGTGATCTACCTGTTTAGCACGGGCAGATACACGCCCGAGAAATGGCTGTTCGAGCACCAAAGCACCTTCAGCTTCCCAAAAGACCATAAACCCCTTGTTCGGGCATGGGACAGGAAAACCGGCAAAGAAGTCTGGACAAGGGATTTTTCTAATTATGGTTCCGGTGGAGACGACGCCGGGCTGTGCCTGATGGATGGAAGACTTTACTACTCATGCTACTTCGGCAGCAACGAACCTAAGGGCCTGACCGCTGCAATGAATCCTGCGACTGGAGAACTGTTCTGGACCACCACGCAATATGCTGTTCATGCAGGCTGCACTATCTCCGGAAAAGACGGGCGGCTGTATATGGGCGGTTACAATCCGGTCGAAGGAAAAATAAATCGCATATGGTGTCTCGATGCGAGAGACGGCTCTTTGGTCTGGAAGTCCGATCCCGTCCTTGGTGCTATTCATGTAATCACAATTGGTCAACAGTATCTGTTCACACATGCTCAGTACAGGCAGGGATACCTGATAGATAAGAATAGTGGAAACATCGTGGGCGAAATGGCCAAAGGTTATCGTTGCACGCGGTTCACGCTTTCGGCGCCCTATCTCTTTGCCGCCAATATGAACATCCATGAGTTTTCAAAAGAGGGTAAGCTGGTGTACGCCGGGCCTTCGATAGATGTTCTGCAGTGTGTTGGTGGATTCGTTTCGAATGGTCGAGTATTCTATACCACCAATGGAGGCGGGCTGCAGGCGTCTGTGCTGTGTGGCGCCGAGGCGGAACTGTTCACTGTACCATGGAAAAGAGCCAAATTTTCCAACTAAGACCTGTAGTCATGATAATGGCTTCGTTTGAGTTGTTCTTTTACGTGAAAGTACAGTATAGTTGCTACCGGTATCTTAGGTGCGTTGCTTAGATAATTATAATATGAATTTATGTTATTTTTGATTCGCTGATATGAAATATGACATTGGCCTCGAGGAGGCATTGTCCAGAACGTTGGAGCGATTGACTCGGTTGCCTCCAATAGATATTGAAATAGATAAGGCGGCAGGATTAGCCGTTGCCGAAAATTGTATCGCAACGGTCGACTGTCCATCGGCTTCAGTGTCTATGAAAGACGGTTATGCTGTAGTTTCACAAGACCTGGAAAATGCCTCCCAGAGCCGTCCAGTTAAACTAAAGGTCACTGGCAGTGTGTATGCCGGAAGTCAAACAGAGAGGACTGTAGCTCCAGGAAAAGCGGCTAAGATTATGACCGGAGCCAAAATTCCTCAAGGCGCAGATGCTGTAATTTCAAATGAGTTCACAGAGGAAAAAGATGACGGCATATTGTGCTATCGTGATGCCGGGAACGGGAGAAATATACTTAAGCAGGGATATGATGTAAAAAAAGACAGCCTGATCGCTCATAGCGGCGAGATTTTAACCCCTGCCAAGACCGGTTTACTAACCGCAGGCGGGATTTCCTCTGTTCGTGTCCACAGGCTGCCTCAAATAGGTATCGTTGCTATAGGCGATGAGGTAGTCCGTCCGGGTAAGAGACTGAAAGAAGGTCAACTTTATGCAAGCAACCTTGTAACGCTGCTTGGCTGGCTAAGATATTTTCATATGGATGCCCAAATTGCTGTTGTACCGGATCAAACTGAACAACTTAGTATAATCATAGAGAGTATGCTAAAAGAGGTTGATGTGATTATTACCAGTGGCGGAGCCTGGAAGAGCGACCGAGATTTGACCATACAAACACTTAAAGAAATGGGTGGAGATGTTGTTTTCCATCATGTTAGGATGGGGCCTGGTAAGGCAGTAGGTTTGATTTTGTTGAATGAAAAAACCATATTTTGTCTACCCGGCGGTCCGCCATCCAACGAAATGGCTTTTTTGCAAATCGTACTGCCGGCGATGCTGCACTTAGCGGGTAGGGAGCCAATTCCTTTTGAGTACAAAACAGCAATTTTAGCTGAAACAGTGAAAGGGGATAAAGACTGGACGCAATTTTTTTACGCGAGATTAGGGGAAAACAAGGGGAAATTATCTGTTAGACCGCTTGAGATGAAAAGTCGTCTTCAAACTCAGGCAAATGCAAATGCGCTCATCAAAATAACGGAAGGCGTTGAACGGTTAGAAAATGGAGAGCAGATACAAACCCAGGTTTTATTTAGTTAACATATAAGCATTAAGCGTCTCTCTGTATTATATAAGTATTTTGGCAGCATAGTCTTATACTGTTTTTTGTGTACACTTAAGAACCTTAGCGTCATTGCCACAAGTACGAGTAGTTGGTAAAAAAATGAACATATTCTTGACAGTTGTTGTAATTCACATTATTCTTGTAAGATTGGTTTGGTCTTGCTGCTATGTGAGTGTTCTTTGGCAGTACCGTTAGTAAAAAAAGGAACTTGGTATTTAGCCTGGCTGGATTTCCAGGCTGTATTTCAAAGGAACAAGTGGTTATGGAGAAAAAGCATAAAGAGAAATCAAAGCAAAAAAATCGGCAAGGTTTCACACGTCGTGATTTTCTTCAAATAACCGCCGGTGGATTGGCTTTAACAACAGCTAAGCCCGTTTTCGCAGCCCTAAAGTTTATTGAAGACGTGGATAACCCGCTGGACTTCTATCCTGCCAGAGATTGGGAAAAGATATACCGCAATCAGTTCAAGCATGATTTTACATATCATTTCCTGTGTGCACCGAATGATACTCATAACTGCCTACTCAAGGCTTATGTGAAAAATAATGTAATTACTCGGATAGGCCCAAGCTATGGATACGGAAAAGCCAAAGATCTCTATGGCAACCAGGCATCATCGCGTTGGGAGCCTCGGTTGTGCCAAAAGGGATTGGCGCTGATTCGCAGAATACAAGGCCCGCGAAGAATCAAATACCCGATGATACGGGAAGGCTTTAAAAAGTGGGTTGACGCCGGGTTTCCCAGGGGAGCTGATGGCAAACCGCATGCCAAGTATCTGCATCGCGGTAAAGAGCCGTTTTTGCGGCTTTCCTGGGATGATGCATTTGAGATAGCGGCAAAGACATTGAAAAGTATAGCCACGACATACAGCGGAGAAGAGGGCAAGGCGTTATTGAAAAAACAGGGTATTTATGATCCCGATTCAATCGAGGCGATGGGCAACGCCGGGACGCAGGTGATGAAATTTCGAGGTGGTATGCCCCTATTGGGTATAACACGTGTTTTTGGCATGTATCGTCTGGCAAATTCAATGGCATTGCTGGATTCACACATTCGTGGAACTGATGAAAAAACAGCGATGGGTGCAAGGGGTTTTGACAACTATACGTTCCATACCGACCTTCCGCCGGGCCATACTATGGTAACCGGTCAACAGACAATCGATTGGGACCTGTTTACAGTTGAAAACGCAAAGCTGCTTTTGGCCTGGGGGATTAACTGGATTTCGACAAAGATGCCTGATTCTCACTGGCTGACGGAAGCTCGCTTAAAAGGTACCAAGGTAATAAGCATAACGGTTGAATATTCTTCTGTTGCTTCCAAATCCGATGAAGTTCTTATAATTCGTCCGGCAACGGATACGGTGCTGGCGCTTGGAATGGCCAACATAATTATGAACGAAAAACTCTATGACGCTGAATATGTTAAGAGTAGAACCGACCTGCCCTTACTGGTTAGAATGGATAACCTTAAACTTTTGCGGGCTGAAGATGTAATTGCCGGCTTTGAGCCGCCAAAGGAAAGAAGGGATACGATAGTTACCGAGAAAGGCCAAAAAGCCGGTTCTCCCATATCAGTCGGCGGCGACCAGGTTATTTCCGATGAGTTGCTGGATGAGTGGGGCAATTTTGTGGTCTGGAACAGAAACTCAAAAGCTTTCGCCGCTATTACCCGTGATGACGTGGGCGACTACTTAAAAACCACAGGGATCGATCCGGAGTTAAACGGCGAATACGAAGTCGAACTTGACGGCAAAAAGGTCAAGGTTAGAACTGTATTCAGCCTGACAAGCCAATATCTCAGAGATAGTTTTGACCTCGAATCCGTATCGAAGTTGACATGGGCCCCGAAAGAAGCGATTGTCAGCCTGGCCCACCAGGTCGCCGAGAATGCGGGTAAAACGCTTATTGCCTGCGGCATGGGGACGAATCAGTATTTTAACGGCGATCTAAAGGACAGAGGCATTCTGCTTTTATGTGCTTTGACTAAAAATATTGGAACTCATAGCGGAAACGTAGGAAGCTACGCCGGCAATTACAGAGCCGCCTATTTTGATGGAATGGGCCAGTATTTTAAGGAAGACCCGTTCAACATCGAACTCGACGAGAAGAAAAAAGCAAAAGTTAAAGGTTACCTTAAATTTGAGTCGGCACACTACTATAACCATCGAGACAAACCATTGAGAGTCGGAAATAAGAACTTTACGGGTAAAACTCATATGCCGACCCCAACGAAATCTCTGATGTTCTGCAATGCCAACTCTATCCTTGGTAATCTCAAGGGCCATTATGAGGCTGTTATTAACACTCTGCCCAATATTGAGTTCATATCTGTAGCTGATTGGTGGTGGTCAACCTCGTGTGAGTATGGCGACATCGTTTGGGGAGTGGATTCATGGGGCGAATTCCAGTTTCCTGACGCTACGGCATCGGTAACCAATCCATTCCTTCAGATGTTCCCGCGATCAGGTATGAAACGAATCCACGACACCCGTAGTGACATCGAAGTTCATGCAGGAATATCGAAAGCTCTCGGTAAACTTCTTGATGATAAACGATTTGAAGATTATTGGAAGTTTGTACATGAAGGCAGAGTTGATGTGTATCTACAGAGGATTATGGATGAGACGTCTATGGCCAGGGGATACGATGTAAATAAGCTCGAAGAAGATGCCAAGAAAGGCATTCCCGCACTTTTGATGAGTCGAACATATCCGAAAATAATCGGCTGGGAACAGGCTGTTGAGAGCAAACAATGGTATAACAAAACAGGCAGAATGGAATTCTATCGTGATGAAGATGAGTTTATAGAGTACGGTGAAAACCTGCCTGTCCACCGCGAAGCCATTGATTCGACTTTCTATGAGCCTAACGCTATTGTAGCAAAACCCCACCCGGCCATAAGGCCGTTTGGTCCTGAGAAATATGGAATAGCTATGGATGACCGTTCCGGAGAGACGCGACAGGTCAGAAATGTTGTTTTCACCCCAGAGGAGCTGCTTAAATCAAAGCATCCGCTCAGAGAGTTGGATGAGGGATATGACTATATTTATATAACGCCTAAATACCGGCATGGCGTGCATACTATGCCTTGTGATATAGATATTATCGCCATGTGGTTTGGGCCTTTCGGAGATCCGTTTAGAAAAGACAAACGCAAACCGTGGGTCGGCGAGGCATACGTAGACATCAATCCAGAGGATGCCAAGAGTCTTGGCATAGAGGACGGCGATTATATCTGGGTGGACGCCGACCCGGAAGACAGGCCTTACCACGGGGAGAAGAAAAAGGGCAGCGAAGAATACCGACTTTCCAGGCTCATGTTAAGGGCAAGGTATTATCTTGGTATCCCTCGTAAAGTGACCCGCACGTGGTTCCACATGTACGGCGCCAGCTATGGCTCGGTAGAAGGCCATCTCAACAATAAAGACGGGCGGGCGCAGAATCCAAGGACCGGGTATCAAGCCATGTACAGATTCGGCTCCCATCAAAGTGCTACTCGCGGCTGGTTGCGGCCGACACTTATGACCGACAGTTTAGTGAGAAAGGATACGATTGGACCTGTAATCGGTAAAGGATTCGCCCCTGATGTCAATTGTCCTAATGGGGCACCTCGAGAAAGTTTTGTGAAATTTACCAAAGCCGAAGATGGCGGCATTTCAGGCAATAAGCTCTGGAGACCCGCCAAATTAGGTTTGCGGCCGACTTATAAAAGCGAGGCAATGAAAAAGTTTATTGATGGAGGACACGTTACATGAGTTATAAGGTTTATAACTGGCAGTTAAATCGTGAGATGGATTATATCTATCCGGAAAGCAGACCAGACAAACAAGTTGCATGGGTTTTTGATACAAATAAGTGTATCGCCTGTCAAACCTGCACAATGGCCTGCAAAAACGCATGGACCTCCGGCAAGGGGCAGGAATACATGTGGTGGAACAATGTCGAAACCAAGCCCTGGGGTTTTTATCCTTTGGGCTGGGATGTAAATTTGCTGGAGAAGCTGGGTCCACAGAAGTGGAACGGCGATAAATATGAGGGTAAGACTATTTTCGAGACACCAGATTACGGTGAGAAGATTCTTGGATATTTACCTAAGGAAGAGGATTTCCAGTACCCCAATATAGGCGAAGATGAAGTAAGCGAATTAATCAAACAAGGTCAATATATAAAAATTCCACATCAACCATGGATGTTTTATTTAGCGAGAATTTGCAATCACTGCACATATCCCGGATGCCTCGGTGGGTGCCCGCGTAAGGCTGTCTATAAGAGAAAGGAAGGAACGGTTCTTATTGACCAGAAGAGATGCCGCGGATATAGGGAATGTGTTCGGGCGTGTCCATATAAAAAGAGCATGTTCCGCACGCGTACCAAGAAATCGGAAAAATGTATAGCCTGTTATCCCGCTACTGAAAAGGGTGAGCAAACACAATGCGTCCAGAATTGTATCGGAAAGATCAGACTGTTCGGTTTCAAAAACCAGCCGGACAACATTGACCCGAAGAATCCTATAGATTATCTTGTCCATGTAAAAAAAATCGCTCTTCCGCTGTATCCTCAGTTTGGAACCGAGCCGAATGTTTACTATATCCCGCCGATTAACGTTCCCGAGAGCTTTAACCGGCAACTGTTCGGCCCAGGTGCCGCCAAGGCGGTTGAGATGTATAAAAACGCGATTCAGGACAAATCACTTGTCGCCCTGCTGATGCTTTTTGGCTGTACCGGCAAAATTGTCCATTCCTTCAAAGTCCAGGGTGATATAGAGACAGGTCACTGCATCGGCTATGACGACAAGGGACATGAAATTGTAAAGGTTCCCATAAAAGAGCCTATAGTCATCAGAGAAAAATATGACAAGGACAGAGATGTCAACAGAATCAGCGTTACCTGATAATTCGGAGTTGTCAAGCTTGAGTATTGATACGAAAAATGATGATCAGCGGATGCGCCAATACAAAACATTAGCGGCCGCGTTTAGTTATCCTGATGATTCATTTTTTGACCATTTTCCTGATTTGATGGATGATAAGCAAAGCCTGATGGTTGAATATGACAGGCTTTTCCGAGCTGGTATTGTATGGATGTACGGTGCCGAGTATCTGGCGAAGAATGAATTTCAAAGAGCTAACATTTTATCTGATATTATGGGTTTTTATACAGCTTTTGGCCTGGAACCGGATAAGGAAAGACCTGACTCGATAACCTGTGAGATGGAATTTATGTACGGTCTTATTCTTAAAAGGGATCGTGCCAGCCGGCTACCAGCCGACGATCAATCCAAAGAAAAAATAGATGTTTGTTTTGACGCGGAAAAGAAATTCTTTATACAACATTTGGAACCTGTGGCTGTATTGATCGCTGAGAAGATCATATCCCAATCAGAAAATCGCTTTTATGTGAATATCGCTAAAGATATGCTTGAGTTTTTGGCATCTGAGAGAGAGCATTTTGGTCTGATAGCCGCTACAGATATAAAACAATACTAAAAAAGAGGAAATCGTAAATGAACAATAAAATTACTGTTGCAATTATCATCATGCTTACATTGGGTGTTTTTACCTGGTTGGCTAACTACGGATGGAAGAATCGCTATGGTTCGCCTGAAACCTACGAGGTAATTGCGCCTGAGGTGGTCACCGTCGGCTATTACGCTGAGGATTTAGCTCTAAAGGAAGCTGACGTATTTGCTCAAATTTGGCAAAAGCTTCCAAGTGCAGAGATTGTATTGAGCCATCAGATAATTGAACAGCCATGGCCTAAAGGTTCTACTCCATTGGTCAAAGTTCAAGCGTTCCATAATGGAAAAGATATATTTTTTAGAATGACATGGAATGATGACCAGGCTGATACTGCCGTCTCAATTCATGCATTTGTTGATGGTTGTGCTGTAGCGGTTCCCCTGGATGCAGAAGCGCCAGTACGTTCTATTATGATGGGCTTTTCCAGCCCGGTTAATATCTGGCAATGGCAGGCAAACAAGGATATGCAACATTGGCAGGGCAAAACGGGTGTTCCGGATCTTGATGTTGATTTTGTTTATCCTTTCGAGGAGAAGGAAATTTTTTCTGTAAGTATCCCAGAAGTTAAAAGCGCTGTAACTGACCTGCTGGCCCAAAGAGCAGGCTCTCTGACGCAAAAGGAAACTCAGGCAGTCCAGGGTCGTGGGATATGGCGTAACGGAATCTGGAATGTAGTTTTTAAAAGGTCGTTGATAACCAACGATTCAGAACAGGATTGTCAGTTTATCGGGAGAAAGCAAATGGCGGCCTTTGCTGTCTGGGACGGCGACCAGGGTGACCGCGGGTCTCGTAAGTCAATGAGTGAGTGGGTAAATTTACAGATTGAACCGGCGGAATCCAAGAAATCAGCCGAAAATCAACTCTTAGATGATAACAACATTACCTCGGTTCATAAAGTCTCCTGGATTGACAAGCTTCGCTCATTATCATTGATAAGCACTGCATACGGAGAAACTCTGGAAAACCAATCTGTTCAAATCAATAAAGAGCCCAGGCTCATTAATCTTATAGCCAAACGTTTTGAATATACGCCCAACCGGATATCCATTAGAAAAGGGGAACGCGTGACCATTAGAATGGAATCACTTGACGTAACACATGGGTTTTACCTGGACGGTTATGGAATTGATATCAAAGCCCGTCCAGGCCTTATTGGAAAGGCAACATTCGTAGCGGATAAATCCGGTCGCTTCTCATTCAGATGTTCGGAGACATGCGGTGAATTCCATCCTTATATGATAGGCTTTATCGAAGTCTCACCGAATAGCCGTTTTAGTTTTTTCGTTTGGTCAATAGGCATCACATTTGTGGTAATGTTGGGTTTGGTCTTACTCAAAGGTAAACAAGAAAAGGGAATCGAAACAAATGTCGGAACAGAACAGTAAAAATCAAAGGCTTCTGGGGCTTTTCCCCTTAAATTGGCGGTTTGACCTGGCGTCGCTGCCTGGTGTGCGATGGCTGCTAAAACAACGGTGGTTTCCTATGATAGTCATCCTCATAAATATGTTCATTTTTATAGTTATACTCATGAGCGGTATCATGGGTGGATTTTCTTCGGGCAACTACAGCTTCGGTATAATGTTTGTCTGGATACTGTGGTGGGTGCTGCTGATGATGCTGCTTGTACCCGTTCTTAGCAGAACATGGTGCATGATGTGCCCGCTGCCGTCATTCGGAGAATGGCTACAGCGACTGAGAATTTTCGGCGTGAACAACAAGCTCGGAGGATTGAACTTAAAGTGGCCTCGTCGGCTGAGCAATATGTGGGTGATGAACTTCCTTTTTCTGGGCACGACGTTCTTCAGCGGCTTCTTTACGGTCAAGCCGTTGGTGACGTTTTACCTGCTCGGCGGGATTATTGTCATGGGGATAGTCCTCTCGCTCATTTTTGAGAAGAGGTCATTTTGTTTGTACGTATGCCCTGTCAGCGGTTTTCAGGGGCTGTACGCTAATATGGCAATGACGGAAATAAGGGTCAAGGACCCGAACATATGCGCCAAACATAAGAAAAAGACATGTGAGACGGGTAACAAAAAAGGATACGGCTGTCCCTGGCTGCTTGAGCCGCACAGCTTAAAACGAAACACTTATTGCGGAATGTGTCTTGAATGTTTCAAAACTTGTCCTTTTGATAATATGGCTTTTAACATCAGGCCGCCGGGCACCGATTTGCTTGTCAATGAAAAACGAGGTCTTGATGAAGCGTGGAAAAGTTTCATCATGATCGCAATTGCAATTATGTTTTACGTTGCTATGATGGGGCCGTGGGGATGGATCAAAGACTGGGTGCGCGGAAACACTTTGACAGGATGGCTGAAGTTTATATCAGTGCATACTGCATTTGCTCTTGTGATAATACCGGGGATCTTTTTTGTTTTCTCCTTTTTGTCAAAACTATTCAGCGGAAGTAAAGAGGTCCGCCTGAAAGCCGTTTTCGTGAATCTTTCCTATTGTCTTATTCCTATGGGCCTGGCGTCGTGGATTGCTTTTAGTTTTGGATTTCTGCTGCCAAATGGTTCGTATATTTTGCATATTCTCTCGGATCCGTTTGCCCTTGGCTGGGACCTTTTCGGTACAGCTAATATTCCCTGGACTCCTGTAGCAACAGGCTGGCTTGTGCCGTTGCAGTTTATTACTTTGTTTGCAGGTTACCTCGTCGCTGCAGACTATGGTTACAAGTTGTCCTTACAGACATACACTGACCCGGCCGCGGCCAAGCGAGGATTTATCCCGCTGCTTGTTTTATTAACACTCGTAGTAATTGCATTTGGATGGTTGTACGGAGGCTAAATATCAATGAGTAAGACTATTATAAAGACTATTATATCCGCGGTTCTGGTTTTGGCATGTACAATTGGGCCTATTGTCGCGGCGTTGGCCTATGAATCTTCTCGAACACGTGACCTTACGGCAGAAATTCTTGCTCGCGCACCGGAGAAGGGTAATTATTCACCTCGGTTTGTGACTGTCGCTTTTGGTCAGAAAGTCAAGCTGCGTGTAAGGAATATTGATACCGTTACACACGGTTTTGCAATTCCTGCTTTGGAAGTTGATGCCGGCGAAATAAAGGCAGGGCAATACGCAGTTTTGGAATTCACACCTGAAAAGCCCGGCAAGTATGACTTTTACTGCACAACATGGTGCAGTGAGTTTCATCTTCAGATGAGAGGAATATTGGAGGTAACTGCTCGATGAAAATTAGCTTGTCGAGAGCTTTAGCCACCGTTATCGTGGTTCTCGGCCTAAGTGTTGCGTTCATTCCTAAATATGTATTTCCAATATGTGAGTCCGGCAATCTCGGGTTTTTCAATTCTTATCAACCTACAATGAGATGTTTCTGGTTTGGACGAATGGAATTACTCCTGGGTGGATTAGTTGTTCTTTGCAGCTTGATCATTTTCTTTAGACCAACACCTGATACTCATTTTGCAATTGGTGCTTTACTTATCGGCTTAGGTCTGGTTATCCTACTGGTTTCTTTAAATACGGTCATTGGCAGCACGTGTGGACATAGGAACTCTATTTGTCAAATTGGAACCAAACCGGCTGAACGTATCGCTGGAGCGCTCGTAACAATCTCCGGATTAATCCTGGTGGTTTTTCGCAGCAAAAGGTGCGAACAGAAATGAATGGCTGGTACCTCGCATTAAGTCAAATCAAGCGCAATCCCTTACGCTCGTGGCTGATGGCAATTGGTATTGTCATTGCCGCAGCAGTTATGACTGCGGTAGCTCTTCTGATGGCCGGTGTCAATGAGGGAATAACAAACACCGTAAAACGATTGGGCGCAGATATAATGGTTGTCCCAAGAGGTGAAAAGATCGCAAGACAGTTCAATGAAGCTTTAATAACCGGCGAACCTGCTACGTTCTATTTTGAGCCTTCAACTACCGAAAAAATATCCAAAGTGCCTGGAGTTGACCACACCTCTAACCAGATTTTCGTTGAAACACTTACAAATGCGCGATGCTGTGCAGGAAAATTCTTTATCGTTGCCTTTAATCCCGACACAGATTTTACGGTAAAGCCATGGCTTAAAACTGATGTCCCGCTATCTATTTCTGAAATGGAAAACTGGATGATAGTTGGAGATAGAATACTCCTTCGCAAAGGCACTGCGGCTCAATTTTATGGAACATCTTTCACCGTAGCCGGCGTTTTGGAGCCTACCGGCACAGGAATGGATTGGACGATTTATATTTCCGAGAAGTCGTTGCGAAAAATGGTAACCGGCTCCGAAACAAAAGCTGAAATGCCATTGAGAATTCAGGAGGGGGATGTTTCGAGCATATTAGTCAAAGCTGAATCCGGTGTCGATCTTATCGATCTTGCCGAAAGAATAGAGCAAACCGCCCCGGAGATACAGGTGGTACTATCTTCTACAGTTGCCAAACTTGCCAGGCAGCAGTTGTTCGCAATCGCCTGGGTGCTTGGTTGTGTCGTTGCCGGCCTATGGGTCATGGCACTAATCCTGAGTGGTGTGGTTTTCTCTATGGCAGTAAGAGAACGTCGAAGCCAGATAGGACTGCTTGTAGCCAAAGGCGCAAACAAATGCTTTATTTTCGGCATGCTTACCAAAGAGTCTATTATGATAGCATCGACTTCGTGTCTGTCCGGATGCTTTATAGGGTTATTAATCGTTATTTCTTTTAGAGAATTACTCTCCAATGCCCTTGGTACATCTGATGTCCTGCCGGCTACTGCCACTACAGGCCTCTTAGTTGCTGCATTTAGCGTTTTAGGCACAGCGACTGCTGTAATTACTTCAATAATGCCTGTTATACCTGTCTTGCGGACAGAACCGTACGAAGCCATAAAACAGGGAAGAACAACATGATCTCCGCGATTGATATTACAAAAACTTATACCGGACAAGATGGAACGATCACAGCCCTTGGCGGTGTTAGTTTTAAGGTTAGAAAGGGAGATTTTATTGCTGTAATTGGCCGCTCGGGAACCGGCAAATCAACGCTTCTTGGTGTCACCGGTGGATTACTAAAGCCTTCCAGTGGAGAAGTTTTTCTCGATGGCCAATCTATATGGAATCTTGATGAAAGATTGAGGGCACAGATTCGTGCTCAAAAAATCGGCTTTGTTTTTCAAAATGCTTCTGTCATCAGCTCTCTGACGGTTCTTGAAAATGTTGTTTTACCACAGAGTTTTCTGCCAAAACCAACTACGGCAGATATGCCGCAAGCAATGAATCTTATCGAATCGGTAGGACTTGGTAACAGAACCAATGCTTACCCAGACCAACTGTCAGGCGGCGAGAAACGCCGTGTCGCGATAGCCAGTGCTTTGATGAACAATCCCGCGTTATTGTTAGCTGATGAGCCTACCGGCGATCTTGACTCAGAAACAGAGTCAGAGATTATGAGTCTCTTTTCGAACCTCTGGCAAAGTGGAACAACAATTATAATGGTAACACACAATCAGCAATTAGCTAATTACGCCAATCGAATATTTAAAATGGACGACGGTCTTATTATTGAGTCATCAGGGCAAAACCCAGCAGAGAATTCTCATTCATGAAAAGGACCATTTTTTACATTATTTTGTTGCTTACCGTTTTGCTCGGTAGCTGTTCAAAGCGTTCAGATGATAAACGTCTGCTCTGGAGTTTCAAAACCGGTGATGTAGTGCCAACCTGCCCAACTATCGCTCCGGACGGAACTATCTATATCGGCTCTCACGATCATTACCTCTATTCTATCAGTAAAAACGGCAAAATGAATTGGCGTTTCAAAACCGGCGATTTCGTTCACGGAAGCTCTGCCCTGGATAACAATGGCAACATCTATTTCGGTTCATTCGATGGAAATGTTTACGCCTTAAATTCAACCGGAGAAGAGCGATGGAGATTTAAAACTACAGATAAAATCGAATCGTCTCCAGCGATCAGTTCTGATGGTACGCTCTATGTCTCCTCTGATGACAGTTATATTTACGCTTTAGATTCGAATAATGGCAATTTGCGATGGAAATTTCAGACCCAGGGGAAAGTAGCTTCTTCACCTGCCATTGGTCCCGATGGTTGTATCTATGTAGGCTCTGGCGATCATTTTCTCTATGCGATAAACCCAGACGGCAGCTTGCGATGGAAATTCAAAGCCGGCGATAAAGTGTTGTCGTCACCAGCACTCGACAGCGACGGGACAATATATTTCGGTTCAAATGATGGGAATCTATACGCCCTCACTTCCCAAGGCGCGGAAAAATGGCGATTCAACACAGAAGCAAGTATATTTGCATCACCATCGCTTGGTCCTGATGGAACTATTTATATCGGCTCGATGAGTCGAAATTTTTATGCTATATCACCTCAAGGCCAACAAAAATGGAAATTTAACACGCGAGACTGGGTAATCTCTTCGGCCTGTATCGGTGCTGATGGAACGATATATGTCGGATCATACAATCATTATCTATATGTATTTCAAAATGAGGGACAGGTGTTATGGAAGTTCAAAACCCAAAAGTTTGTATTCTCTTCACCAGCCATTTGCTCAGATGGGTCACTATTAGTCGGCTCCGATGATGGCACACTCTACGCCCTGCGAACTGAAAGTAAAGGACTTGCCAATTCACCCTGGCCAAAGTTTCGCGCCAACATAACCAACAGCGGCTCCAATCTTACTTTAAAGTAGAATCAACAACATAAGTTGCAAAAGAACGTTTAGAGCGTCAAAAGGCACAAGCCCGCCAGATACAGCAGGATAAGATAGGCTGGCTTAAAGCCTTACAGGCGTAAGCCGAAATCGCCAAAAAAAAACAAAAGGCCAAGGAAGCTACATAATTGTAGGTAATGTAGTAATCGCCTACATTTTTGTAACTTACGGCAAACCTGGCCGTTTAATAGTATCCGCCTTAACACCCTGCCAATAAATGGCTTACAGCTATTTTTCTTTTTTAATCAAATTGGCACACCACTTGCATAAGCAATATGCTATTGAATGTACCTGATGTGTTAGTGAAACGAAAGTTTTGTGTCTGTTAATTTAGAAAGGAGTTTGAAATGAAGAGATTTAGATGTTTGGTCATTGGTTTTAGTGTGTTGTTTCTCTGCAACTCGGTGGTTTTTGCTGAGAATGAAGTTGGATTTGAGCTTTCAGCGGATTACTTCGGTAAGTACATCTGGCGTGGTCAGAATCTTGATGATGACCAGGTGTTTCAACCTGCGATCAGCGGTAGCTACAAGGGATTGACTGCTGCAATTTGGGGTAATCTCGAACTAACTAATATTAATGGCAACGAGGGCGACTTCTCAGAGGTTGATTACTCGCTTGACTATTCGGCGGATTTGCCGGGGATCGAAGGTGTTGGCTATTCGGTTGGCTTGATTTACTATGATTTTCCGGGAACTGCGACTAAAGATACTACCGAGTTGTACTGGGGATTTAACTTTGATTTGCCATTGAGTCCGTCGATAACAGTCTATCATGATGTGGACGAGGCAGATGGCTCTTACGTCTCACTGGCATTTGGGCACAGTATCGAAAAGATTGCTGAACTTGGGCCGGATATACCTGTCGGAATGGAAATCGGCACAAGTTTAGGATGGGGCAGTGCTTCTTACGACAAGTATTACTGGGGAACCGACCAGAGCGAGATGCAGGACCTTACATTTTCGGTTTCTTTCCCTATGGAGATTGCTGGATGGACTTTATCGCCGAGCATTAACTACATCACACTTCTCAGTGATGATATACGCGATACTGATGTGTATGGAACCGAAAGTGATTTCTTCTTTGCAGGCATCAGCCTTTCGAAGAGTTTTTAAGAGAATATTTTTAAAGGGAACAAAAATGAAAAAGTTAGGATATTTGGTCATGGGCTTGATCGTGTTGGCCTTTACAGCCGGGCCGGTATTTGCGGAATCAACTGGTGCAGAGACTTCGGCGATTGAGGCGGCCAAAGAAGAACTGCAAATAAATATCAACGTCGTCTGGACATGCGTAGCGGCCTTCCTGGTGTTTTTTATGCAGGCTGGCTTTGCGATGGTTGAGACAGGCTTTACACAGGCCAAAAACGCTGTGAATATCCTAATGAAAAACCTTATGGATTTTTCGATTGGTACTATAGCGTTCTTTCTGATTGGGTTCGGCTTGATGTTTGGGGTAACCAACGGCCTGTTCGGTACAACAGATTTCGCAATCAGGAATGTTTTGGGCGACGGTGAACACTGGAACTACACATTCTTGATCTTTCAGACGGTATTTGCCGGAACTGCTGCGACAATCGTATCCGGCGCCATGGCTGGGCGAACGAAATTCAGGGCTTACCTGGTTTACAGTGTGTTTATCTGTGCGTTTATCTATCCGATTTTCGGCTCGTGGGCCTGGGGCAGTTTGCTCAACGGCAACGGCTGGCTCGAAAAGCTTAACTTCTGCGATTTTGCCGGCTCTTCAGTTGTGCACTCTATCGGCGGGTGGCTGGGCCTGGCTGGGGCTATTATGCTTGGGCCTCGTCTGGGTAAGTATGGCCCTGACAAAAAACCAAAGGCTATTCTTGGGCACAACATACCACTGGCAGCTTTAGGGGTTTTTATTCTGTGGTTCGGATGGTTCGGATTTAACCCCGGTAGTACGACTGTTGGCAATGGAGAGATTGGACGCGTAGCGGTAACTACTAACCTTGCCGCGGCAGCAGGCGCCATTATAGCAATGATTGTCTCATGGCTTAAAGGTAAAAAACCAGATGCCTCCATGTCGTTGAACGGCGCACTGGCAGGTCTGGTAGCTATTACTGCTCCCTGCTATACTGTAACACCCATGGGTGCATTGGTAATTGGCTCGATAGCCGGAGCGATAGTGGTGTTGAGTGTATTGTTTATTGACGAGGTACTCAAAGTTGATGACCCTGTTGGTGCGGTTAGTGTTCACGGTGTCTGCGGTCTATGGGGAACGTTGTCCTGTGGGCTGTTCAATGCCGAGGGCGTACTTGTTACCGGCGGTAGCAGCACGGGCCTGTTCTATGGCGGCGGATTCAGTCAGCTTGGTGTTCAACTCGTCGGGGCCGGTACCTGCTTTGCCTGGGCTTTTGGTCTTGGGCTGGTGCTGTTCTATGCTATCAAGAAGACAGTTGGTCTGCGGGCTACTGTTGAGGAAGAACTCAAGGGGCTCGATATCGGTGAACATGGTATGGAGGCATATTCTGGCTTCCAGATTTTTACCACAACATAAATAATGAGATTTCAAGGAGATCAATAAAATGAAGTTGATAATCGCCTATATTCAGCCGCACAAACTACAGGACGTTAAAAAGGCCCTGTACAAAGCCGGAGTTCATAAAATGTCTGTAACTAATGCGCTTGGTTGCGGGGAACAACATGGTTATGAAGAAAGTTATAGGGGTATAAAATTCGAGGTGAATCTGCTCAAAAAAGTGAGACTTGAGATAGGTGTAAACGAAGATTTCGTCAAGAAAACCATCGATGCTATTATCGAAGGTGCCAAGACCGGGAAAATCGGGGACGGCAAGATCTTCGTTGTAGATTTGCCCGAGTGTATCCGAATTCGCACCGGTGACAAAGGTAACGCCGCCATTGGCTGAGCAGGCCAAATGATTGGGCCAAACAGGTCCTTTTCAAAATCCGTTTGAGCGTCCCGCACCATCAAGGTGCGGGACGTCTTTTTGCAAGTTGAGAGAATGTAGAATATATAACGATAAACAAAACCAATTCAGCGTAAAAACCCGCGGTAATTCACCCAGGATACTGTCTCAGGATATCTCGGTGAATTTTTCTTTTGCAGACCCACAGATCGGACACTGATCGGGCGCCTGACCCGTGACGGTATTGCCGCATACCTGGCAGACAAATATCTTCGTCTCAGGCAGATCCGAACCCGACTTGACAGACTCAAGAGCTTCAGTGTAAAAACCATGGTGGATTTTTTCTACGGCTAACGCGTTTTGAAAAGAAACGACAGCCGGCTTGTTGCCCTCCTTCTCTGCCTCAGCAAGAAATCCCGGGTACATTTGTTCGAATTCTTCGCCCTCCCCGTCAATGGCCGCTTGCAGATTCTCATTGCTGCTGCCGATGCCTCCCATTACGCGAAGATGGGCATGGGCATGAACTGTTTCCGCCTCAGCCGAGGCACGAAAGAGCTTTGCAACTTGTGGGTAACCATCCTCCTGTGCCTTTTCTGCAAATGCCAAATACTTGCGGTTGGCCTGGCTCTCCCCGGCAAAAGCATCTTTCAAATTATCATTTGTGGACATAATCTTTACTCCTTTCTTAATTTGTGTTCCAACTTTCAACAATATGTAAGACTAAGACGGTATTGTAGTCGTCTCCATCTGTCAAGTCAAGTTGTAGACTCTCAAATAGCTGATGTTTTTGTCATCTTGACATTCGTGCCGGATTTATATAAACTTTCCATACTATTCCTTATGCAAAGAGGGTCATTGGAAGAATCTAAACTGTATTACTGAAAGGAAAAGCCATGGTTGTAAGAATTATGTCAGGAAAACTATTGCCCCTGGTGTTTGCTGTCCTGCTCTCAGGCTGTGCACCATTACAACGGCCGGTGGATATCGTTGCAGAGCCCTATCTACTTGATACAGGATTGCTTTCACGTTCGATTTGTTTCGAGAACCCCACCGGTGCGCCGGGCCAGGGGGGCAAAGCAGCCAGCAAACTCGGCGCCGGACGAAAAGGCAAGCCCGCGATAACGTTGAAGGCCGGCCAGACCGTTCCGCTTTGTGACATCAAGGGCCCGGGAACTATTCGGCATATCTGGATGACTACAAGTAACAATCCGGCCAATCTGCGAAGCCTGGTGTTCCGCGCTAAGTGGGACGATCAGAAACATCCAAGTATCGAATGCCCAATCGGTGACTTCATGGGCTTTGCTCACGGCAAGGTGATGCCTTATCATTCGGCCGTACATTCGCCGGGCAAAAACGCCGGCATGAATATCTGGCTGCCGATGCCGTTTGTAAAACGCGCCATGATCACGCTGTCAAATGAAGGCAAAGAAAATGTGCCCTTGTTTTACCAGATTGACTACACTATCGGTGATAATCATCCGGATGATGTCGGCCGACTGCATACGCTCTTTAGAAGAGAAAACCCAACGACTATGAAAAAAGACTTTGTTATGCTTCCGCAGCGAAAGAACAAGGGCCGCTTCATGGGAGCAGTCATTGGTATACGGAACATGCACCCCGGTCAGTGGTGGGGCGAAGGCGAAATCAAGATCTATATGGACGGCGACAAAGACTTTCCCACTATCTGCGGCACCGGAAGCGAGGATTACGTGTGCCTTTCCTACGGCATGCAGCAAACGCCATACCTCTATAACGGGTGTAGTTTTAACCAGAAGGACTTTGTGTCAATGTATCGCTGGCACCTGCCCGATCCCATCTCGTGGCAGAAGGAATGTCGCATCGAAATTCAACAAATCGCCTGGAAGAACGGCCTGGCTGAAACAGAGGACGACTGGTCGTCCGCCACGTTCTGGTATGAGCCGACTCCCAGCGGACCGTTGCCGAAAATGCCGGATGTCAAAGCGCGAACCGCTGACATCTGGAAGGATTAACCGTGCGGACTGACCTTATGATTAACAGGATTCTAAAAGTCACACGCGGGCGTCATTGGTTTGTTCTTTTCTGTTTGCTGGCAGCGATGAGTTTTTGCAAACTGCTTGATGCGAATCAAAAGGGATTCATCTATTTTGATGTTAAAAATGTTGGGGAACCGACAGACAAAGTCAACGTGATTGAGCCCTGGAAAATCATTTCTCTCGACCCTGAATATGGCGGGCAGTGGGTAGTAGCAGGCGATGTGGATGGTGACGGCGAAGTCGAAATCGTCAGCGCCGAAAACGTTAACAAAAACGACGTACACTACACCAGCACCGCCGTAGCGCAAAAACTGGACGGCTCAGTTTTATGGCGATGGGGGAATCCCGCCATCGGACGCAAAAAATGGCACCACGATGTTGCGTGCCAGATCCACGACTGGGACGGTGACGGCAAGAACGAAGTTGTCCTGTGTACAAAAGGATTCCTTGTCGAGCTCGATGGTGCCACAGGTCGGCTGCGCAGAAAAATTGCTATCCCCGACGATGCTACGGATTGTCTGGTCTTTTGCAACTTGACCGGCGGCAATCGGCCGACCGACGTTCTGGTCAAGAACCGATACCATCAGATTTGGGCCTACAACCAGGCGGGTAATCTACTCTGGACCGTCAAGGACCCTGGCGGTTATCGCACGGCCCATCAGCCTCGACCGATAGACCTCGATGGCGATGGACGCGACGAGATTATGGCCGGCTACGCCATGCTGAACTCAGACGGTTCTATCCGCTGGGTTTTTAAGTCTAAAAAAGTTGAACAGGGACGCGGTCATCTGGATTGCTGCCGCGTCGTTCGCCGGGGCGAAAAGCCGGAAGATTTCCGGCTGGCACTGACATGCTGCGGCGCAAATAATGTCGCTCTGGTTGACGGCAACGGCAGGGTCTTGTGGGAAGTTACAGGCCATCACTTCGAATCCATAGATGTAGGGCAAATCATACCCGAACACCGGTCAACACAATTGCTCGTTGACATAGACCACCAGCCCCTTGGCAAAAGTCCTCTCTGGGTGCTCGATGAACAGGGCAATCATCTCGGTCAGATTGTGACCGACTACAGCCGGCATCACCACCTGTTGGACTGGACAGGTGACGGGGTCAATGAAATCCTTGTTGCCCACAACGGAGCCCTCTATAACCATAAGGGCGAACGCATCGGCACCTTCGTTACGCCCAAGCCGACTAAAAACGGCTCCCCCGCCGAAGATAGTGCCTCCGAGAGAAGCATCCTTACCGGCGACATGACCGGGGACGGTGTCCCTGACGTGGTCCTGGCAACTCCGGAAGCCGTGTACATTTTCAAAAACAAAAGCGGACTCAAACCTGACAGGCCCGTTCCCTTTGGAACCGGACTCAATTTCACGCTGTACTGATACGTTGGCTCTGACCCTCGTCGATGAAAACCTTGTAAAAAAAGGTGGAAAAAATTAAACGAAAAATCGTTTTGGCTCTCGGTATTCTAATTGCCCTGTTCGCAACAACCGGCAATACCATGGCGGTTGAGTCTCCGCAGTGGTGGAAGAACAACAGGGCAATATACGCATCCTTCGACCTTTCAGGAGCGGGCGGGCCCCTGATGAAGTTCCCCAGTGAAGATATTAAGAAAAAGCTGGGAACATTTCGCAATCTGCCCGTACTGTTGAAGGAATCCCGAAAACTCGGTTGCAACTGTGTCTATCTTGTAAGTTACTGGGAGCCTGATTACCAGGACAATAAGGGTGACTACGAAATACGGACCGACCTCGGCGGGCCGGAAGCTTTCAAGGAGGGAGTCGCGAAGATTCATTCGATGGGAGGCAGGATTATACTATATCTGGAACCATTTATTATCACCAGGACAAGTAAAGTGGGACGACGGTATGGCATGAATTGGTGCATGAAGGATGGGAATGGTAAACCTCAAACATATTACGGCAGGTCCAGATTTTTCCTTATGTGGCCCGGGGCAGGTTCCGGATGGACGAATTATATATGCGGCGTAGCGGAAAAACTGGTGCGCCTTTATGGAGTGGACGGCTTTCATCTGGACTCGTACGGCTGCCAATGGGACCTTAAGGACAGCGACCGCAGACACGGAGGCTCTTTCAACCAAGGCGCAATCAACCTCGTGCGCACCATGAGAGAGCGGATTCAGAAAATAAATCCCGATGCGATAATAATGCTCGAATGCTGCGAACGCACAGAGCTTCTGGACATTTGTGATGGCGGACAAATCGAATCCGGTGCCTGGTTGTACTCGCCTGTCAAGGTCCTCAATGAGAAACCCTGGGTATCTCAGCGCAAGTATAAGGCCTTTACATCTCATTATTCGATGGAGGAGATGGATAAGATTCTCGAAATGGGTTACAACTTTTCGTTGTCGCCATGGTGGTTTGAAAACAACACGGCTGAAAAGGACTTTAAAAGAATGCGCGACCACATGAAAAAAACCAATGACTGGATAAAGCGAATGCGTATTCTATGGAACTGGGACAACCTATTGTATATTAACAAGGTGCCGAGGCCATCCAATGTCGATTTGTTTCAGCTTCGACGTAACCTGGACATGCGCCAGTATGCCAAGCCCAAACCGCGATACTATGAAACTGGCGCCTATTGGGCGGCAGTAAACGTGTACGAACCTCTCGTAAAAAAGCTATTAAACAGCGATAAACCAATAAAAACACAGGAAAAATATTTACGTGAAAAAATCGGTCCGGTTTTGTATAAATGAAAAAGGAGAAAATTATGTTGCGTAGATTCTTTACTATTGTATGCCTTGCGATGTTGACGTTACATGCCGGTTGTGGCCAGGTCGCCACAAACGATAAACAGGCCAAAGCAGGATTCATACGAATCTTCAATGGCAAAGACCTGGCAGGCTGGGAGACAAGCGGCGGTGCCAAATGGGTCGTCGAAGACGGCTTCCTTGTCGGTACCCAGGGCGATAACTATGCCCACGGTGACCTTTTCACGAAGGATACGTACAAAGATTTTCTGCTGACTACTACCTATAGAGTTAAGTGGCCGTGCAATACTGGTATCTGGTTTCGCTACCAGTCACCATCGAAAACATACCAGGCTGACATACTCGAATACAAGAATCCCGAGTGTTATTCCGGTTCGCTTTACTGTCCCGGGAAAATGTTCATCGCGATGAATAAAGATAAGACGCTTGTGGACCGCGACGGCTGGAACACAATGAAGGTCCGCGCCGAAGGTGACCACATTCAAATCTGGCTCAACGGCCGGCAGGTCGCCGACGTGCACGACGACACGACCTATTCCGGCAAAATCGGTTTTCAGGTCCACCCGGGAGAGCAATTCGGCCCAATGAAAATCATTGTCCGCGAAATGCTGCTCAAACCGCTTTAAGCATTAACTTCGCCGCTCTGACAAGGACAAAAAGGGCTTCAGAACATCAGGCTGAAGATTCCGCCGAAGTCTCATCCTGAATGTATTCTTTCACTCGATAGCGCATAGCAACAGGAATAAAAATGGCTGCTGTCACCAGCATGGAAATCACAAAGAACCAGTAGTAGCTGGCTCCCGGCAGTTTGCTTGTGCCATCTTCATTCTGGATAAAGGCATTGACTAATGCAGTAAATGCGTTTCCAAGCGAGATTGCGAGGAGGTTGATCGACTGGATTAGGGACTTCATTTTCTTAGGGGCCTGGGTGTATGCGAACTCGAGTGCCGTGATGGACACCATGACCTCTGCAGCGGTCAGAAAGATGTATGCAACAACTTGCCATCCGATAGAGGGTTGGAAGCCTCTTTCGAGCTGGATTTCGATCCATACAGGGACAAGAAAGCTTGCTGCCGTAAGGAACATCCCAATGCCGATTTTACGCAGGGGTGTCAGGGTCCACAGCCGATTAAGGACAGGATAAATTATATATGAGAACAACGGGATTAAGATCATGATGAGCACGGGATTGGCCGCCTGCATTTGAGCCGGCAGCCAGTTCTTGCCGAGCCATCTTAGGTTCATTTTTCCAGCCTGTAGCACCCATGCGGATTCAGATTGATAAAACAACGCGAAAAACATAGATACAAACAGAAAGATAATGCAGAGTTTGACCAGTGTCACAATCGTTTCCCAGTGTTTTGCAAGTGTCCTGATCCCTATAACTTCTTTATCGAGAGTTTCTCGCCGGCCGGTTTTCCCGGCCGGAGGGATGTGCACAAGCTTGTATCGGCCCAACCAGTATGACACCATCGCGACAAACATGAAAACCCCGGGCACACCGAATCCAACTGCAGGGCCATACTTATCCAGCAGTTCCGGACATTTATACATTGAGATGGCGGCGCCTAAATTGATCGAGAAGTAAAACCAGCCATAGAATTTTGTTAACAAGTGTTTGTTAGAGGCACCAAACTGATCTCCCACATTGGCCGACAAACAAGGCTTGATAATCCCGGAGGCCATGGCAATCAGTGCCAGCCCCCCAATCAATCCCAGGCGCGTGTGATCCAGCGCTAATATTATAAATCCGACACAGTAAACCATCGAGAACCAAATGATGGTCTTGAACTTGCCAAGCCATACATCTGAGATTACCGCACCTATTAGCGGCATAAAATAGACCGCCGAGATAAACCAGTGGAACCACGCCTTGGCGGGCTCTTCGGCCATTAAGTCCAGCGTTCCGTTGGCCCCCATGAGATTTCTGGTCATGAACACCACGAGTATGGAACTCATACCGTAAAACGCGAAGCGCTCAGATGCCTCGGTAGTGAGGATGCATGGCATTCCGGCTGGCATTTTTTTTGATGGGATTGGTGCTGTCAGGTACTTACTCTTGGCCATAATAAGTCATACCTCTTCTTTAACTTGGCGAAATATTCTCTGTCGAATTTCGAGAAAGCAATTCTGTAGTTCCTTGTCATCATAACCGCAGTATAATACCCGTATTACTGCTCGGCATCAAAGAAGAATTGACCGAATGCCAAAATATCAAGGGTATTTAAAATTAGTTTTAAAAATGCTGGAATTTCAGAACCTTCTTGATTTCAATATTTACAGGTGATAATATTGCCGCCAAAGAATGTATATTCAAAAGGAGTATAAAGTTATGAGAACCTTATCAAATCTTGTTATTTTACTGACAATAAGTGCTGTTATGTTCGGGTGCGCCCCTGTTACAGAGGAACAACAGATGGAAAATTTCATTACCGCACATGTGCAAAAAATCAAGCCTATGGACAAAGAAGCCAATCTTGCCTGGTGGAACGCGGCAGTTAGCGGCAAGGCCGAGGATTATGATAAAGTCAGCAAACTAACACTAAAGATTCGCCAGCTCTACAGTAACAGCCGGGAGTTCTCTTTTCTTAAAGACCTGAAAAAATCCGGACAAGTAAAAGATGCGGTGCTGGCCCGGCAATTGGTTGTTCTATACAACGCATATCTGGAGAACCAGATAGAAGCCGAATTGCTAAAAGAAATCGTTGATTTGGGCACAGAAATTGAACAGAGGTTCAGTACTTTTCGCGGCACTATTGAGGGCGAAAAGGTCACCGATAACAAGATTAAGGAAATCCTGAAAACAGAAACAGATTCAGCTAAGAGGAAACAAGCGTGGCTGGCTGGCAAACAGGTCGGGGCCGCAGTAGCAGATGATATCATCCGGCTGGTAAAGATGCGAAACCAGGCGGCCAGAAAGCTTGGCTTTGACAATTATCATACTATGTCTCTGACTACCGGTGAGCAGAATGTCAAAGAGCTGGACCGGATTTTCAATGAATTGTATGGATTGACTAATGAGCCTTTTTCCAAATTAAAGGCTGACGTGGACCGGATGTTAGCGGCCAATTGCGGTGTTGCCGTTACCGAACTTATGCCCTGGCATTACCACGACCCGTTCTTTCAGGAAACCCCGATGGTATATGAGCTGGATTTAGATACCTATTATACCGATAAAGACATCAAGGAATTGGGAGCAAGATTTTACGCGGGAGTCGGTCTGCCTGTAGAATCCATACTTGCCAACAGCGACCTGTATGAGCGTGAGGGCAAAAATCCGCATGGTTTTTGTACTGACATAGACAGGGAAGGTGATGTGCGTATCCTGTGTAATATTAAAAGTAACGAATACTGGATGGAGGTGACACAGCACGAACTGGGCCACGCCGTTTATGATAAATACCACGACCGGCAAGTACCTTACCTGCTCAGAAGACCGGTACACGCTTTCACGACAGAAGCGGTCGCCATGTTTTTCGGCCGATTGAGCCGCAACCCCGCCTGGATGCAGCAGATATTGGAATTGTCAGATGAGCAGCGGATGGAAATAGAAAAAGTCAGCGGCAAATACATGCAGCTCAAACAAATTATTTTTGCTCGCTGGGCCATGGTAATGTATAATTTTGAAAAACAGCTTTATGCAAATCCTGAGCAGGACCTGAATTCCCTCTGGTGGCAGATGGTAGAGAAGTACCAGTTTGTGAAAAAACCGCCGGGACGCAATGAACCCGATTGGGCCGCAAAAATTCATTTTGCTGTTGCGCCCTGCTATTATCACAACTATATGTTAGGTGAAATGCTGGCATCTCAACTGCATCACCATATTGTTCACAATATTCTAAACCTTGAATCTGATGACAACGTCAGCTATGTTGGTCTAAGTAAAGCCGGCGATTTTCTGACCGAGAAAGTTTTTAAAGCCGGGGCACTCTATCACTGGAACGATATGATTGAACGGGCGACAGGTGAACCTCTTACGCCGAAATACTTTGTCGGCCAGTTCGTCAGGTAATTTATTAAATATCACAACCGGTCAGGTAATTAGTATCTGTTGCGGAAAACAAAAACTGACGATGTCACCCCTGCGAAAGCAGGGGTCCAGAGCGAAAAAGCTGAATTCCCGCTTCCGCGGGAATGACAAATACTGTTTCCGCAACAGTAACTAATTAATTAAATTCTATAACCGATGGCATAAGCAATTTTAATTTTTCAAAGATCTTGGAAAGGTAACTAAATGGATTTACAAGGACGGTCGTTACCGGAAATTACAATTAAGGCTGTTGTTTTGGGAGTATTGCTCTCTATGATCCTGGCGGCGGCAAATGCCTACCTTGGATTGTTCGCGGGTATGACGGTCTCGGCGTCGATACCGGCAGCGGTGGTCTCGATGGGAATTTTGAGATTTTTTCGGCGCAGCAATATCCTGGAAAACAACATCGTCCAAACCGCGGCCTCGGCAGGGGAGTCGCTGGCCGCCGGCGTGATATTCACGCTCCCGGCCCTTGTTATCCTTGGCTACTGGGACGGTTTCGGCGGTATGAACTTTGTGTGGATTACTATCATTGCCGCGTTCGGCGGGTTGCTCGGCGTCTTGTTCACAATTCCGCTTAGACGTTCCCTTATCGTCGAAGGCAAACTCCAGTTTCCCGAGGGTATCGCAACAGCCGAAGTGCTCGAGACAGGCCAGGAAGGCGGCGAGGGCGTTTGGATCATTGCAAAAGCGGCCCTGGCAGGCGCCCTGTTTAAGGTCGGAGCAAAAGGCATCGGCCTGTGGCCTGAAGTTCTCGAAGGCGCCAGAGGCATTAAAGGAACACTTCTTTACGGCGGCTCCAACCTCAGCCCGGCGCTTCTGTCGGTCGGATACATCGTCGGCCTCAACATCGCGGTCCTGATTTTCCTCGGCGGCGCCGCAAACTGGTACGCCGCCATCCCCACAATAGCCGGCCAAAACGAATGGCCCGTGTACCAACTTACCAGTGAAATTGACAATCCAGACGCCTGGAACGCCTTTGCCCTGGAATATAAAACCATCGATAGCAGCGCGCCGGCGATAGAGATTGAGGAAGCGGAACAACACAACGCGGGCGTCAAGGACAAGCTGGGCAAACGCGTGGAGGCAAAAGAATACTCGTGGCGGATCTGGTCGAAGCGGACGCGATTCATTGGTGTCGGGGCGATGCTTATCGGGGGCCTCTGGACAATCTTTAAAATGCGAAGGTCCATTTTCAGCGGCATAACGAGCGGCCTGGAAGCATACCGCGCCATCGGTCAGGGCCAGGGTGAAATCGAAAGAACTGAAAGAGACATGTCCATGAAATGGGTACTCATGCTCATTGTCGCCTCCATTGTCCCGCTGTTCCTGGTCTATCAACACTTTGTCAATGATATAACAATCTCTCTGGTTATGGCCGTTATCATGCTGGTTGCAGGCTTTGTCTTTTCGGCCGTCGCCGGCTACATGGCCGGCCTGGTCGGTTCCTCCAACAATCCCATCTCCGGAATCACTATCGCGACGATTCTCGTTGCCTCGCTGTTGCTGGTGATGCTCATGGGCAAAGGCGCAGCAGGAGGCCCGGCGGCGGCGATTATCATAGGCTCGGTCGTTTGCTGCGCGGCGGCCATCGCAGGCGACAACATGCAGGACCTCAAGGCCGGGCGAATCGTCGGCGCAACGCCATGGAAACAACAGGTCATGCAGATAGTTGGTACGCTTTCGGGCGCGATAGTCATCGCACCGGTGCTTATGCTCCTTCACAAGGCCTATGGTTTTCAGGGCCAGGAAGGAGCAGGCGAAGATGCCCTCGCAGCCCCCCAGGCCAATCTGATGGCTTCGGTCTCCGAGGGCGTGTTCGAAGGAAGTATGCCCTGGAAATATGCCTACATCGGTATGGGTGTTGCAGTGGCAATCATAGCCCTGAACCTGGTCCTTGAGGCCAGGAAGAGTTTGTTCCGTACGCCTGTACTTGCCGTGGCGATAGGTTTCTATCTGCCGCTGGAGCTGTCCGTGCCGATATTCGCAGGCGGCCTCATCCATTGGATTATACAGCGTTTCCACAAGCGACGGGCAACTCCCGCCGAGCAAGTTGTAAAATCGGCCCGGAACGGTCTGCTCTTTGCCTCGGGCCTTATCACAGGTGAAGCCCTGATGGGCATTACCCTGGCGATCCCCATCGTCATCCTCAAGCAATATGAAATCGACCTGCCGATTATCAAGCACCTCTGGGGTAAAACGATGCCCTTTAGCAACTGGCTCGGTGCCGTACTCTTGATCGGCGTGGCGTACTGGCTGTATCGGACTGCTCGTGGGAATGGCGTTGCCGCTGAATAGCCGGCCGGATAATTCTCTTAGTGGATTTTGGCAGGGATCAATGATTTTGGGTTCTTCATCCGGCCACTGGTTTGTTCTTCTTAGTCGTTGGGGCAGGGTCTTGAAATTGGCTTTGATTGGGTTCGTTTTGGGTTCGTTTTTCCCGCGTTCACCAAGTGTCTTTTTTTCATAATCCTTTTTTAATAAGTTATTTACGTTCATTTGACTTTTTCGGAAATTGGCTTTGTTTTGCATAATAAGGCCATAATTGGTTGGCAACCTGGGTACAATAGGCGGTTTGGGCAGTTCGTAGATGGTATTTCGTAGCTCGTAAGGGAAAATGCAAAAATCAAAATGTAAAATGCAAAATTGTGGAGGCCCTTCGGGCTGACTTTTATTTTTAGGCGTATAAAATGGTTCTTATTAGACATAAATACACCTTTTTGATTGATTATTGACGATTTTCTATCGACTATTGGCAATCGAGCATTCCCTAACGATTATTTTTGACTGTTTAAAATGGTTCCCTGCCTAAGGCATGCAGGGACTCGCTGCTGATACTAAGACTTGCGGTTCTCCGCTAATCTGCCATTTCTACGGCTGTTTATGTTTACCTGCTGGTAAACATACAGGTATTTTAACAGAATTCCAAACACAAGTAAAGAAAAAAATCGGGCAAAAATAAACTTTTTTTTGGGCTGCAGATACCCGATTCCATAGGCACAAGTTGCACAGATTAACGCAGATTGGGCGGATTTTATTTTTGCCAGCCGATGCGGACTTGGCAACGGCTTTCTCTATACCAGTATCTGTGAAGCTTGCGGCCGACGTCCGCTGGGCCATTTTTCAATGCCCCATTTGGGAAGCTGGCGAAAAAGGTGTTTTATTAGCCACGAAAAAGCTCAAAAGACTCAAAAAAAGGTCAGAATGACAGAAGTTTAAAAGGGCAGAGAAAAGATACAAAGGTTTGAAGAAAAAGAAGTTATAGAGATTGCTTTAAAAAACACGCATAAAAAACAAGAAGTTGACGGATAGTATTACAAAATGCACAAAAGGGACAAAAAAATGACCAAAAAAGTGCTTTTTTTTGGGTCATTCAAATTTGTTTAGGGTTTCACAATGTAGGGTGCGATTTCCCATCTTTTTTCTTTGCTTGTCAGCCAAGCAGAGCATACAATTGTGCTACTTCATTGATAGAGAATAGCAACGAATGGAGAAAATAAGCACTGACAATTTTTGAAAGGAAATAAATATGAGAAAATCACGCCTTATTCTACTAATGGTATTTGCAGGAGCTATAATTATTGGGAATCTGGGGTGTTCAGCAGAATATCACGCTGGAGAAGTTCAGAAAGGTCTTCAGGGCGATAAGATGACGGTGGGTACTGTTCAGCGAGAAATAAAAGTAGGCATGAGTAGTGCTGCTGTGGCGGAGGCCCTCGGCTCACCCAACGTTATTACGACTGACGAGCAACGCCGGGAAGTGTGGCTCTACGACAAAATAGCGACCGATGTTGCTGCTTCTGGAGGCGGTTGGACTTTACTTTTACTTGGCCAATCAGCAGGGACTGCCTCAAAAAGCCAACGAACACTTACCGTTATTATAAAATTTGATGAGGACAAAAAAGTTCGAGACTTTGCGTATCACACCTCACGCTTTTAAGGGTTAGTTCATGAAAAAGGTACATTATTCATGTTTCTTTCTGTTGATGCCTCTTGTACTGATATTTGAAGGTTGTGGTGGCATTCCTAAGGATGCGCTAAGTATGAATCCGGCTACACTTGAAGATAGGCGGCTTCAGACTCGATTGTTCGATACTTCCGCCGAAGAAAAGATTTTGTCTGCATCGGCAGGAGTTCTTCAGGACCTTGGGTTTAACTTAGATGAAAGTGAAACAGATTTAGGCCTAATTGTGGCGTCAAAAGACCGTGATGCTACGGAGACAGGGCAAGTGATCTTGGCGTCAATATTGGCGGGCATGGGCGGTGGTCCGGCTATATATGATACCAAGCAGAAAATACGGGTTTCGATCATATCGAGCCATGCCGGGGAAAACGTCGAGAGAATATCTGTCCGTGTGACCTTTCAACGAATTGTCTGGGACAATTATGGTCGAATAAGTAGACTCGAGAGACTTAATGACCCTGAAATGTATCAAGGATTTTTTGAGAAGCTTTCTAAAGCAGTGTTTCTGGAGGCACATGGTATATGAATAAGCCAGTTAACATTATTGCTACATTATTTTTAGTTTTAAGCTCTCTGAGTTTTTCTGGATGTGAGAGTTCCAAAAGCCAAGTATTGGCTGCCAGTGAGAGCCAAGTGAAATTGCGCAGTATGCAATCCCGCATATTCGACACAACAGACAAAACGAAGACCTTGCGAACAGCGATGGCCACTCTTCAAGATTTAGGATTCGTCATCGATAAAGCGGACGATGTTTTGGGCAGTGTCAGTGCAACAAAATTAGATCGTTATGCAGTGAGAATTACAGTTAGTATTCGACCACGTGGCGAAACTCAAATGCTTGTTCGTGCAAACGCCCAGTACAATTTGAAAGCGATTGAAGACCCAGAACCGTACCAGCAGTTTTTTGCCGCATTTGAAAAAGCAATGTTCTTAACCGCCCACAACGTTGAGTAAAACCATCCACACTTTTCTTACTCGGCTTGGGTGCGGTGATGTTGAGAAGGAAACGCTAACAATTTACTTTTTTCCCTATTGATTAATCACAAAAAGAAACATACCGTTTTACTAAGTAATAGGATATATGAATATCAACGACATTTTTACAGAAATTGAATATACGAAAGAACGATCTACTAGAGAGCTTTTTGAGTTGGTTAAGCAAAAGGAAAAAGAGCTTAGAGTATGGAGCGAGGAGCATTCAGGAACAAAAACGCTGAGGGAAATGAAATACAGAGAGTTTAACAAAGGATTGCCCAACAAATTTGCACATGAACTTACTCCTTTTGCATATTACGCAAACACCTACTATGGCAATAAGCCAAGAGTCAGGTTTAAACCTTGTTGTGGTTCAGAACAATACGATGGAATTATTGCCAATAACAACGAGGAGATTTTTGTGGAAGTTACTAATGCCATAGACGGCGAGAAATGGGGACTTCAAAAAGAACTTCTCGTAGAGAATGGATATTCGCCTTGGGAGTATAATATTCATGGAGTTGAAGGGGATAAGACAAAGCGAAACCGATCAGCAAGTGACATAATTACAAGTAATGAATGTGCAAATCATACAGATGTGATTCGTAATACTAAACAACTCGTTAAAGACACAGCTAATAATAAGTGTAAGATGTCTATGGAGCAAAAGCTACCGTATGGGAAAGACAAAACTATTCTTATTGTAACATTTGATGATACTGGCTTCAGTGAGAATGACAGGAGTGATTTCGTAAATTTCAAGCAAGCTGAAATTGATTCTATGGAACACAATTTTATAAAGATAATCTTATTTGGATGGATCAGTAAGAAGTTTATACCTGAAAACTTATAGTTCAGAGGATGGTCAATAAATTGCCTATTTGGATAGACTCTTAGAGCACGGTTTGGAAATTGGGTTTGAAGAATCTCGGTATCTTCTGTCAACCAAAGGAGGTGGCTTATGGCATTGCGCACGGTGATAATCTTCTTAACAATAACATTGGCATTAGCACCGGTATCGGGGCAGGTTTCGGGCCTCGATGATTTGGCCAGGCTGATACCGGGACGGACCGCGGCGCAAAACGCGCTGTGGAGTGAAAATCCGCTCAGCGCTCGTTTCAATTCATCGAAACGCGTGGTCGTAGCTGAAATAAAGGGCCCGGCGGTCATTACCATGATCCATTTCGCTATGCCGGCTGTGCTGAAACTTAATCGCGACCTGCTGCTGAAGATGTACTGGGACGGAGAGACCAAGCCGAGTGTGGACTGTCCGTTGGTAGATTTCTTCTGTGACCCGGCCGGCCTGAAGGAGGAGGTGAACACGGCGCTGGTGAACAAGCGACGCGGCTTCAACGCTTATTTCCCCATGCCGTTCCGCAAGTCGGCCAAAATCGAGCTGGTCTACGACGGGCCGGTAGAGCCGGGTAATGAACTTTGGAGAATCATGCCCTGTTACAGCTATGTTATGTACCGCACGGTGGACAGAATCGACCGGGACCTTGGTTACTTTCACGCACATTGGCGGCAGGAAGGTCTGCTGCTCGGCAAGCGCGATTACGTAGCATTGACGGCCAAGGGCAGGGGCAAGTTCGTCGGCTGGAACGTGACGGTGCGGCGGCCCGGGCGGGCGGGCTATCCGGTGGATGAGAATGAGAAGTTCTACATCGACGGTGAAAAAGTTCCATCCATAGAGTTTCAAGGTATCGAAGACTCGTTCGGATTCAGTTGGGGATACCCGGAAACCGAGAGCATGTTTCCGCTGACCGGATACTTCCCATTCTTAAAAGGGGCGATGGGGTACCGTTTCTTTGTCAACGATGCCATCAGCTTTGAGAAATCTTTGCGTGTGGAGATTGGTTTCGGGGAGAACGAAAATCCGATATTTCACCGGGAGTTCAGCAAACCGGGCAACACACTGCAATTGTCAAGTGTCGTGTACTGGTATCAGTCGGAGCCCCATGCGCCTTTGGCCCCTATGCCACCCGCGGCTGAGAGAGCGCCGGCGCCCGAAGAGCCTTTTTGGCCCGAGAAGGAAAAACTACCCACGATTGAGGACCTGAAAGAACGTGGTGTTCGCCTTTTAATGTTGTGCGGCCGTCCCAAGCGGGAAATCATTTATGCCGAACAAGGTTTCTCGGCGGCGGCCATAACCGGATATACGTTCGATGACTGGGGGCTTCCTGTATATCACTGCCGGGCCGACGACCATGAACTGCAAATCGAGTTGACGGTGCCAAAGAGAACGCCGGGCACAGTACGATTGTATGTAATCGACCCGGACAGCTTTGAGGGCGGGCGCAAACAAACGGTGAGAATTGGCGGTAAGTCATTAGGCCTGGTTGAAAACTTCCAGGAAGGACGCTGGCTCGAACAGCACTTCACTGCTGACGAATCGGCCAACGGCTATATCATGATCCAGGTTCGCAATGCGCGGCAGGGCTCCAACGCAGTAATCTCGATCATTGAATGGATAGGGAGGTACTGAATCGCACTACAGGTCAAATAGCTTCTTTCGCCCAGCTTTTCCAAGGGCAAAATCAGGAGATTAAAACTATGAGAAAACACTTTTCATTGAAAATCATTTTTCTACTTTCTGTTATTTTATTATCCGGCGGAATTTTTTGCCCTGCGTGTCAGGCGGCACTTAAAGGGGGCTTTTCCAAAGTCGATATTACTCCCCCTGTTGGCGTTTGGCTTTCGGGCTATAGCAGCCGAAACAAACCGAGTGAGGGAATATCCGATGAACTTTATGCCAAAGCTATGGTACTCGACGATGGGCAAAACAAAATAGCAATCGTTTCGGCCGATTTATTGTGGTTCCCTTTGGAGATTACCGCTGAGATACGAGAGATAGCCAGAAAAAAAACCGGCATCCCTGAAAGCAATATTCTGGTGTGCGCGACACATACTCACTTTGGGCCCAAGATTGACAAAATAAGAAAAGACTGGCCCGATACACCTGTTTCTAAAGTCGATAAATCTTACGTTCAAAAGCTTACAAAAAAGATTGCTGATTCGATATCAACCGCCGCCCAAAATTTGAAGCCGGTAAAACTGGGAGTAGTAAAAGGTGAAATTTCTGAAATAGTTTATAATCGAAGGACAAAAAGGCCCGATGGAAAAGTAGCGATGACTTTCCGGCTTCCGCCTGCCGACGCGAATTTGGTTTTCGGCCCCATTGACCCGGAAGTTGCCATACTCAGAGTCGATGACGCCAGCGATTTAATTTTAGGAAGCATCGTCAACTATGCCTGCCATCCTGTCTGCGGAGCTACGGACAGCAATGAATTTTATTCCATATCGGCTGATTATCCCGGGTATACTGCACGAGTTGTCGAACAGATGGAAGGAGGAATTTGCCTTTTCGCGCTCGGCACAGCGGGCGATATGAATCCGGTAAGAATGGAAGGAGAGAATCATCGCTCACGGATTGGTAAGGCCCTGGGGGGAGAAGTCCTGCGACGACTCCAGTTTGTTCCGGCCTCCGGGGACATTACTCTAAAAGCCTTGAAAAAACCGATGATCCTCCCCTTAAAGAAAGATCTACCACCTGAAAGAATCACAGATGCGAACAATCCAGAGGAAACCTTAACAACAGAGATTCAGGTTATAAGAATCGGGGATATTTATATATTGGGACTGCCTGGAGAGGTCCTGGTTGAGGTAGGTCTGGAGATTAAAAAAAGAGCGGGTATTGAAAATCTTTTCATTATTTCGCTCAGCAACGACGCCTGCGGATACGTCTGCCACAGCCAGGCCTATGAAGAAGGAGGATATGAACCCGGCTGGGGAACCAATCTGGCAAAAGGGGCCGGTGAGATTGTGATAAAGGAGGCCCTGGACATCATTGACCAGATCAAATAAAACAACTCGTGCTTCGTAGCGAAGTAGATTTGCTACTTCGCAGAGTAGCAATAGGCTTCTTTTGAAATTGCGTATAAATATCCCGGCTACGACAGCTTGTCCCTGTTCTCATAGATTTTTAATATGGCATCCGCTATGTCATCAATATCCCTTTTGGTTCCGAGAAGCATATTCTGAGTGAACCATACAGCTTCTTTGCAAAGTTGGTCGTTTTCGGGATAGTGAAGTTCTCGGCGGTATTTAGCCAGCCGGGCCTTTGAAAAACTTCTCTTAAAGTTCCTGGAATTTAAAACAGCCTCCACCACGCCATCTTTATATTGGGGGCCATATCCACTACTGCAGGGAATGCCTTCCGCGCTTAGGGCAGAAAGAAATCTACTTCGAGGAATGTCGTTAAAGTGCTCTTTTTTGTATCGGAACGGATATAGATGATATGCCGCCCTGGTCACGCCATCATAAAATTTGGCGGGTAGAATACCAGGAATATCTTTGATTCTTGAGGTCAAATAGTCGGCATTCATGGTGCGTTTTTGAGCATCTTTTTCCAGCCTTTTTATCTGCGAAAGCAGAATAGCAGCCTGGTATTCGGTCATTCTACGATTAGTCCCGATGATGGGATAACCGCTGGTCGCTTTTACGCTTCCGAACGGCCTGCCGCAATTGTGATAGGAGTAACATCTGTCCATGACTTCATCATCATTTCCAATGACGGCGCCACCTTCACCGCAGGGCAGGTGCTTGGAGTTCTGGAAGCTGAAACAGCCGAGGTCACCGAGCGTGCCGCACTTTTTACCTCTCCATTCCGCCAGCCAGGCCTGGCAGGCATCTTCTATGACTACCAGGTTGTGCTTTTTGGCGATAGCATTAATTTTGTCCATGTTGGCCGGCAGCCCCAGGATATGCACCGGTAGAATCGCCCTGGTATTTTCGTTGATTCTCTCTTCAATTTTATCCGGATTTATCTGGAATGTTTCGGGGTCGGTATCGACAAAGACCGGCAAAGCGCAGGAACCAAAGACCACATTATACGTTGCAATGAACGTATAAGGGGAGACAATGACCTCATCTCCGACGCCTATATCAAGCACGTTCAACGCAGTCAGCAGAGCATTAGTACCATTTACCGTGCAGACGCAGCGCTTCGCTCCCATTAATTTAGCGTACTGTTCTTCGAACTTTGAAACTGTATCCCCTCTGCCCCTGTACCAATTCCCACTACGGAGTATCGATAGAACGGGCTCTTCAGCAGATTTATCCCAGACCGGCCAGCGAAGAAAGGCTTTAGTTCTAACCGGTTTACCGCCAAGGATTGCCGGCTTACCGGCCTTTTTGCTTACATTTCCATAAGCGGGAATTGCCCCTGACGCAGCCGCGGCCAGAGAAGCTGCTGAGGCTGCATTTAGAAATTCGCGTCTGTTTAAATCTTTTTTATTCATTTCTATCCCCTTTCAAAATCCTCAGCTATTTTTCTTACGTCTTTCGCAAAATACATAAATCTATAGCAAACTGCTCCGCTTCAACCGGAATACCGCACTGTTCCGTTTTTGCCAACGACATAGCCCCACTTCTTAATATATTCGGGGCCCGGCAGAAACTCGTCGTTCGTCTGCTTTAGTTTTTGCGATAAAATCCCCTCCAATCTCTTCTGCAATTGTCTATGCTCAGTCTTATTGCAAAGGTTATTGAACTGGTACGGGTCCTGTTTATTGTCATAAAGCAGCCAGGGGCCTTTGAGGTCGCGGACATAAGTATATTGACTTGTACGAATACCGCGATATTCCCTGCCGCCCCGCGTCCTTGTCCACTGGCCAAATGGTGACTGGCAGCTAATCAGCGCAGCGTTGTCTTTGTTTTTCCGGCTTCCTCTTATAACCCCAGAGAAATCGGCCCCTTCAACAGTGCCGGGTATCTCAATACCGCTTAAAGCCAGAAGCGTCGGCATAATGTCCGTTGTGTTAATCGGTGTATCAATTGTTTTGCCTTTTCCGCCGAGTACAGCAGGATAGCGCAACAAAAACGGAACCATGATAGACTCATCCCACGGCTGTTGCTTTTTCTGACCGCCCTGCGAGTAAAGCATATCCCCATGGTCGGATGTGAAGATGAGTATCGTATCGTTTTGTAAATTCGTTTCTTTAAGTGTCTGATTGATTTCTCCGATGCAGTCATCGAGGGCGGTGATATGAGCGTAATAGCCGGCAAGGGCTTTTCTTGCCTGAGCTTCGAATTTTTTTGGTACATTAGGCCGTAATTTCACGCCAGATTCACTAAAGAGCTTTCTGTACTTCTGAGGCGCCGTCTGGTAAGGTGCATGAGGCGGGCCCCAGGAAAGAAAAAGGGCAAAAGAACCGCCGCCGGCGTGCTCGCGAATGTAGCGATTGGCCTCGTGGGTCTGGGCGATTGCGTCATAGCCATTCCACTTTAGCTTTACATTTTCATCAGTGTAATAGAAGGAGTTGTTGTAGTTATGCGTACAGCCGAACGCCTTCCAGAATTTAAAGCCCTGCCGTCTTTCCTTCGGAATAAACGCGCTTCTATCACGTCCGTCTAAATGCCATTTACCGATATATCCGGTCTCATAGCCGGCCTTGTTATAAACTTGAGCGATGGAAACGGCATCATTGTTAAGAAGCACGTCATTTAGAAAAACACCGTGCGTGAGGGGAAATCGGCCTGTCAGCAGGCTCGCGCGATAGGGACAGCACACCGGACAGCCGGACACGGCATTGGTGAAATTGACGCTTTCTGCGGCGAGTTTGTCGAGGTTCGGCGTTCTTGCATTCGTATCTCCGGCATAACCTGTGGCCTGTGCGCGCCACTGGTCTGCAAAGATAAAGACCAGGTTAGGTTTTCGAGAGATACCCTTTCTGCCCGAACGCCGCGCCCAGGACAACTTCGGACCAAGTGTAATCGAAGCGGTCCCAATTGCGGCACGCTGCAGAAATTGTCTTCTTTCAATACGGTCTCTTTCCATGAGATCCTCCATCGCAAGACTTATGTCTTTCTATTTACGAGCTACAGAAATTGACACATACCCGCGCTGCCGTCGCGATAAAATCGCGATGGGCGCTCATCGAGACCACCGGCAGTTATTAGACCAATCCTTTGAGGTGCTTGATACTTCGCTCGGCCTGTTCGATAGTGCCACACTCAACACTCAGAACAATATCACGCGGTGCACCAGTGCATACCTCGATTACTTTTTTCCAGTCTATCACGCCATCGCCGCAGGCACAACCTGCCGGGGTGCCGGTGACCTTGCCTCGTTCGTCCTCGGATTGCTGCACTGAAATATCTTTGGCGTGAACATGAACTAAATTATCCTTGATACTCTCCAGCCACTTAATTGGGTCGTGGCCGCTGAGATAACTGTTGCCTGTATCGAAGTTGATTCCGATAGCCGGGGAATTAACAAGCTGATAAATCTTTTCCAGACCTTCGGGACTCTTGCTGTACTGCTGGTGCGGCTCAATGCCAATCATAACACCGCGGCCCTCAGCAACGGCGGCCGCCTCGGTCAGCACATACTTCATCAGCACGTGGTCTTCTTCTTCGGTGGTCCAGGGGGGTTTCGGTCCTTCGTCGCTGTTAACACACGGCGCACCACATTCGGCCGCGAAACGAATCGCCTGTTTGAGGTAGTTTACGCTGATATCCGGCTTGCACATAGGAGTGTGCGATGACAATCCCGAAAGTTTGACGCCGGCCTTTTCACAGGCCCGCTTGACCTGCAACGGATCGTTCAGCATCGAAATAGTCGCATAGTAGCCCGCTTCACTCATCAGCTCACGTCCCCAGTGAACCCAGGGCTCAACATATTCATATCCGAGCTCGGCCGCCTTTTCTATTCCCAATTCAAACGACATGTCGGCGTGCCGTACAAATTCAAGATTGACCCCAATGTAAACATTTGCCATTTCAAAACCTGCCTTTCAAAAGTAAATAATCAGTTTTACAAGTGCCATGGACTGCGCATCGCACGTTTGAGCATCCTGTTGGCCTCATCGCTATTGAGGAAACGTTCTTTATTATGATCCCATTTGAGTTTTTGTTCAAGACGAATCGTAATATCGCTGATCTGGCATATTATGTCTCCCTGGACAGCCGCGTCAACGTTAGATATCGTTTGGGCCCGGCTTTTGACGCAATCCAGCAGATTCCTGACATGGTTGCCGCTGTTAACAAGCTGAATATCGTTCGGCCCAAATTCGGTCGAGAGCAGCTCCCTGGGATGAGCGTTAATACCGGCACGGTCAACGTGTACCCATCCTTTCGTGCCCTCGAAAGCCGTCCCGTGAGACGTTGTCCTCCCATAGCGTTTTTTCCACTGGTCAGGATAGGGATCGCCCGTAAAGTTCATCGTAACACCGCTGTCATACCTGCATGCGATTTTCCAGTTCCTGGCCGTGTCACACACACCGTCGGGCGAAGGCCAAACGCCCGTCCCTTCAATCTCCACCGGCGTCTTAACCTTGTCGCCACCACCCCAAATCGCAATGTCGACGGGATGAATTCCCCAGCCGGCGATAAATCCAAGCGCATAATCGGAAATAAACCACCACCGACTGTTCGAGCAGCGATTCTTTGTGTAAGGCACATAAGGGGCCGGGCCAAGCCACATATCATAATCAATCCAATCCGGCTCAAGCACCGGCTTAGGATCGCCTCCTGAAGAACTGCCGGGAGACCATACATTAATGGTGTGCAGTTTTCCTATCCTCTCGTTCAAAGCCAGCTCGCACGCAAAACGGAAATTCCTGTTCGAGCGCTGCTGGGTCCCGAACTGAAATTTTCTGCCATACCGATGCACCGCTTCGCGCATAGCCTGGTCCTGTTCCACAGACAAGCCCATCGGTTTTTCCATGTAGACATCCTTGCCCGACCTGACCGCCGCCAAGGACACCAGAACATGCCAGTGGTCCGACGTAGCGACAAGAACAACATCAATATCATCGCGCGCCACCAGCTCGCGAAAGTCCTCGTAGACCACGCAGCCGGTATCCTTGTAGTGCTTATTAACAATGTTTCGCACGGCCTGTCGTCTCTGCTTCTTCAAGTCGCATATCGCCACGACGCGTGCATCCTTCTGTCTCAGGAAGTTGCCCATGACTCCCGTTCCCTGGGGCCCCACGCCAACACAACCAACGATGATCCTATTACTGGCGGCAACGTTACCGGCCTTACCCAGCGCCGAAGACGGAACGAAATAAGGAAAACCCGCTGCGGCCATGGACAAACCTGTTGCCCTTTTCAAAAACCGGCGACGTGATATTATCTTCTTTTTTCCCATGCGTTTTCCTCCTTCTTACCTTCTATGAGTACTTTCTTTCGAATTTTTCCCCTTTAGTTTCACACTCCTTACAGCCGCCAGAGACCGCTCAACGGCTTTATTTGCAACTATATCTGCCTGACGAAAGCCCGGTAAGGGGCGCTGCGCGAATCAAAATGGACTTGCAATTGTAACCAAAACCACAACTGGCGTCAAAAGAAAAAGCTGAAAAAAATCGTGAGAGACTTATATCTGCTCATTTAGTTTGATCATATTTTTGGCCTTTTCCACGACCCTCTTTCGCAGCGACTTTGGCGCCAGGACCTGGACCTGGTCGCCATAGCCGAGAATCCACCAGGTTATTTCACCCAGGCCGTCAACGCGAAACTCCACAGTGGCCGAGCCGTCGCTGTTGCGAGTGACCTGTTGTGTATCGTGCCATTGCACCTCGGTGACATTATTAGCTACCTTTGGCAGGAACCGCAGCTTGATATTATACACTCTGCCTTCCGGTATCATTGACCAGGCCTTGCCAAAGTAGTCAGACAAATCAAAATTTTCACCACCGAGGAAACATTGTTCGGTATTATTTAGTTCACAGATGCGGTTGAGCTTAAATGTGCGTATGCTTTTGTGCATGTTCGAGAAGCCCAGCACATACCAGGCCCGTTGGTTATACAGCAGATGATAGGGATTTAAATGTAGCTCAATAACTTCACCCTCAAAAAGTGAATTGTAACGAATATTCACCTTATGTTTTTTGGTTATAGCCTTTTGCAATTGTGCAAAGATCATGTCCAGCAATTTCGTAGGCGCCTGGGCAACGGGTTTGGCAGAGACATTCTGCAGGGCTGTATTGCAGTATTGTCTGATCTTGAAAGGCAGATTGTTTTCGATTTTCAGGGCTGCCAGCAACGCCGAATTTTTGAACGGCAACTGTATCTGGTTCCGTGCATTGTAGACCAGCAGGAGCAGGCTCAGTGCCTCTTGCAGGTTCAAGTCTAAAGGCGGCAGGAAAAACTCGGGCTCGATGGTATATCCGCCGGTCCCGGTATCGTAGCGAAACGGCACGCCGACCGCCCGCAGCTCTTTCAAATCGCGGAAGAGCGTTCGCCGGCTCGTCCCAAACATTTTGGACATATCACTAACAGCATAGCCTTTTCCTGCCTGTAATGTCGTTAAAATCTGCATGACCCTACTTATCCTGCTGGATTTCATAGCCTGGCTCCTTGAATCAATTCTATTTGCTCCCTTTCCGTTTAACAGTCAAACAGGATTGTTATTATACAGCTAATATGACGGTGGTGTCAAAATTTTGTCCCGGCATTTCCCAGACGCCAAGCCGGGTCTCAATCGGCGCCAACGGTTATTTGGTGTGTGGCGATTCCTGCGCAGCGATGTTCGGCGATTGGTATTGTGATTTCAAATGGCTGGTTTTTGTGGTATACTTGACTTTTCTTATAACTACAGCCTTATAGATTAGATACGGATAGAACCTATGGCTTTACCGGTGATTGCAATAATTGGCCGGCCTAATGTGGGAAAGAGCAGTCTCTTTAACGCACTGGCCGGTGCGATGATAAGTATCGTCGAGCCGACGGCAGGCGTTACGAGAGACCGCGTCAGTACCTTTATAGGAAGAGACGAGAAGTACTTCGAGCTTATCGATACCGGCGGATATGGGATAGTCGATAGCGACCAGTTGAGCGAGCATATCGAGCAGCAAATATGGCGGGCGATTGAGTCGGCGAACCTTGTGCTGTTCTTGGTCGATATCCGGGATGGAGTGGTGCCATTGGACCAAACAATAGCCCGGCTCCTGCGTAAAAACGAGCTTGACGTTATCGGTGTTGCCAATAAAGCTGATACTGCAAGGCTCTTTCCGACTGCGGGGGAATTCTCTAAATTGGGTTTTGGTGAGTTTCTTTGTATTTCCGTGAAGAATAATCTTAATAAGGCGGTGCTGCTGGACCTGATTTTTGAGAAGATCGAGCATCTGGAATCGGCCAAGCCGCCGGAGCCTGTTATGAAAATCGCGATAGTCGGCAAGCGAAACGCCGGCAAGAGCACGCTTGTCAATGCTATGGTGGGTTCTGAGAGGGTGATTGTCAGCGAAACGCCGGGGACAACAAGAGACGCCGTGGACGTACGGTTTGAGAAAAACGACAAAACCATCATTGTTATTGATACCGCAGGAGTAAGGAAAAAGAGCAAAATAGCTGACAGTATTGAGTTTTACAGCTACGTCCGTGTGACACAGTCTGTCCGCCGGGCTGATGTCGTGCTGCTTCTGATAGATGCCACGCTGCCGGTTTCACAGGTTGATAAAAAATTGGCCCGATTCATCGCTGAGGAATACAAAAGCTGCATAATAGTTGTCAACAAGTGGGACCTGGCCAAAGAATCGGCAACGACCGGCGACTACGAGGAGTATTTGACAAAGCTGCTGCCGGGATTAAAGTATACACCGATAGCTTTTACTACTGCAACCAGAGCAAAGAATGTCCAGAGCGTTTTGGATTTGGCGTCCGACATCTTCAAGCAAACAATTACGTGGATACCCACTGCCAAATTGAACAAGGTATTTGAAATGATCAAGGGCGAACATGTCAGCACAGCCAAACGTAAATCACATTGGCCAAAGATTTATTACGCGACACAGATCGCCGTTAATCCGATTACGATACTAATGTTCGTGAACATACCGGAGCTTTTTGAAGAAAATTATATGCGGTTTATTAAAGGCAGGCTGCAATCGATGCTGCCGATAGGTGAGGTGCCGATAAGGCTGCTGGCTCGAAGGCACCGAGAACGAAGAACACGATAAATAGAATCAAGGAATCTATGAAATGAGTTCGCTGTTTGTTGCAGGGGTTTCGGTTCTTCTATTGGTTTTAGGGTACATCTTCTACAGCAAGAGGGTCAAACAATGGATAGGGCTCGATGACAATGAGATACCACCTTCTGTTTCGATGAGTGACGGTGTTGACTATGTTCCGGCCAAGCACTGGACGATTCTTTTCGGGCACCATTTCGCTTCTATTGCCGGGGCTGCACCTATAATAGGGCCTGTGATTGCGTGCCTTTATTGGGGATGGCTTCCCGCAGTTATCTGGATTGTGGTCGGTGGAATTTTCATCGGAGCGGTACACGACTTTATAGCGCTTGTGATGTCACTGCTAAATCAGGGTAAATCCATTACTACTGTTACAGAGTCTGTAATGGGCAAGACGAGCAAGAATCTTTTCGGCGTGTTCGCCTTTTTAGCTCTGATCCTCGTTGTCGCAGTCTTTGCAGCCATCGCAGGCAAGACCCTGGCAACAACGCCTGCGGTTGTAATTCCCACTTTTGGACTTATAATTGTGGCCCTGATTGTCGGTATCCTGATGTACCGTGTACAGTTGCCCGTATTGTTATGCTCTATAATAGGAGTGCTGCTGCTGCTTGGCCTGATTGTAACTGGATACTATGTTCCGATCGATCTGGTTAAACTCGGCGTGAAAAATGCCGCAGCCTGGTGGACCGTTATACTGCTTATCTACGGTATGATCGCATCTGTAACGCCCATAACAATGCTGCTTCAGCCAAGAGACCATCTTGCAGGAGCGGTACTGTACATAGGCTTGTTCTTTGGTTTTTTGGGCCTTGTTGTTACGCGCCCGGATATGCAGGCACCCAGCGTTATCTCTTTTTCCACTAAGGCCGGATGGATGTGGCCTATGATGTTTGTTACAATCGCATGTGGTGCCATCAGCGGATTCCATAGTCTGGTCGCAAGCGGAACGACTTCGAAGCAGATTCCGCGGATGCGTGATGCCAGGATTATCGGCTACGGGGCTATGATTATGGAAAGTGCGCTTGCGATTCTGGCTGTTATGGCAGTTGCGGCCGGCTTGTACTGGAAGAGCGCTCCTGACGGTGCAGAAGGACTTGTATTTCAGGAACTTACCAAAGGCGGGAACTGGATTAAGGCATTCGGGGCCGGTTATGGACAGCTTACAAAAGTGTTTTTCGGCGGCTTGGGTACACTTGTAGGTATCACTATGCTAAAGACGTTCATCATGACAACCCTTGATACAGCGACAAGAATAACCCGCTATCTGTGCAATGAGCTGCTTGGAGAGACATTGGGCATAAAGATTATGAAGAACAAGTATGTGGCCGTTTTGTTTGTGGGTGTTCTCTCGGGCGCGCTTGCTCTGGGTAACTGGAAGGCTATCTGGCCGATATTCGGTGCTTCAAATCAACTCATTGCCAGTCTTGTTCTTATCGTTGCAAGTGTGTATCTTCTGAGCCGTAATCGGAGGTTCCTCTTTACCGCAATCCCGGCTGTTATAATGCTCGTGACCACAATTGGCGCGCTGGTATACAAAACCCACAGCTTTGTTACCGCTGAAAAACCTAATATTATGCTGGCAACAATAGCGGTGATACTCATAATTCTGGCGATATTTCTCTCTATCACGGGATTGGTTAGTGGTATACGAGCAAGAGCAGCAACTGCCGATAAGCGGGCAGGCGATTGAGCAGAAAAAAAGAAGCGGCTTTCTTTTTCGAGGGAAATTGGCTTCTTGTTAAAATCGGAGGGAATATTCACACCGTCATTGTGGATGACCGTCGAGGCAGTAATAGCTTTCTTTATTCTTCGGCACCCTTTGGAGCCTCAGCAGGAGATACAGGTATCAACTTAAACTTGGCTTCTGCCGGCTGCTGCGGATTTTTCAGCTCAATTTCCCTTTTGCGCACGAATTCCTGGGGGAAATTGTAAACGACCTTTTTTTGCTGTACTTCTTCGCCCTTTTCTACGTCACCGTCAAGAATATACAGTGTCATTCGGGGCAATGGTTGTAGCTTGTAGGCCTGTTCGGCATCAGGGGTGGCTTTGATATAAATGGGGCCCAGCTCATCCCAATTGGTTACCTCAACATAGTATTTACCCTGCAGGGTCGGACTTAAGGCGATACTAAGCGTTGGCGCTGTTATGGTGTAGTTAGTAAGCCGATCCGGTTCAGGCGGCATTGTAATTGCGACAGGTTGGGGGGCCTCTCTGGTCTGGCCGGGCGCCAGGTTAATGTACGGTGTTTGTTTAATGGCTGAGAAACTCGCCTGATTAATTTCCCTGCTTGTCAGCAAAACTTCCGCGATGAGTTTATCTGCGCCCCAATCGGCCGGCACAAGCATATCCACCTGTGGCGGCTCAACGATTGCTTCGCCTATTGGGCTTTGGTCCTCATCCACACACTTTACATCCAACCGCTTGCTAACGAGCCCAACAACCTTGACCGAGAGCACCTCCGGCTTGCAGGATTCGACTTTGAGGCCAAGCCTTTTTATCTCATTATCTTTCTGCAGGAATGGCAGCAGGGGTAAAGGATAGGTGCCAGGTTCATTCATTTTTTCTTTTGCAGCATCAAAGTTAATTTCCAGCCCCTCCTCCTCTTCTAATTTCCTCCTTATCTCACCAATATTTCGCAGGGGACCTTTAAGAACCATTTCCTCAATAGTAATCGAGGGTGCATCGTCGAAACTCACCCAAAGTTTGGGATTAGACTTGACAATACTAATCGTAGTATTCGGAACAGGCAACTCTTCATCCAGGGCCAGGTCCGCACAGACCCAGATTAAGATTGTGATGAATACAACAATCGCTATTTTGCCGTATTTTGGCTTTCTTATCATTTTGACTTGCCGAACTATACCAAATCTTTTTGTCCCTGGCCAGTGTCTTTACCGGGATGCCCCCATAGCCTCTCGACAATTGGTACATACTCGGCCATTGTGCTGGCCAACTGTTTTCTTAGCTGAGACTCGCTTATGTTTTGGTTCAACTTTCCCCTCTGGGCAAGCGTAATGACACCGGTTTCCTCACTTACTACTAAACAGGCGGCGTCCGAACCTACCGTGATACCTATAGCGGCCCGGTGCCGGGAACCCAGTTCAATCCCGTCGATACTGCCGGCTTCAGCCAAAGGCAACTGCACCCTGGCGGCGACTACTCTATCGCCTCGTATTATCACGGCCATATCGTGAAGGGCCGAGCCGGGATAAAAAATAGTCTTGAGCAGCTCAGCGGTGACCCTGGCATCAATTCGTACGCCAGCTTCTACAAACTCACCTAAGGCTACCCGCTTCTCAATAACAATGATAGCTCCAGTTCGGACAGCGGAAAGCTCAGTTACGGCGGTGACGATTTCTTCGATGGTTTTTGCTAACTGCTGTGATGAACCTGCCCAAAACCTGGGCTGGCCTATTCGTATAAGTGCCCTTCGAACTTCCGGCTGAAACGCTATGACAGCAATGACCAGGACACCAATTAAAAAGCCCCGATAAAGATACTCCAGGCGTTCGAATCTAAGTTGCTCGGCTACCAGGTTTAAAATCAGCACGCCGGCAATGAGAATCAATATTACGCTTCGGAATAACCTTTCTCCGCGAGTACCTTCGAGAAAATCCACAACCCAGTAAACAACAAAGCCGATGAGAAACAACTCGACAAAAACACGCCACCATTCATACCCTGCCACCCGGTAGAAATAGTCCAGGAACGTTTCCACAAATCAAATCCTTTTTACGAGCGTACAAGAACATAGGAGCACAAGAGAAGCTTTGATTTATGCAATCATAATTTGTGCCCTTGCGATCTATGTATCAGGGTACTCTTTTATCTGTAAGCTTGCTCGGCTTATCCAGGAGCAAGACCTGGTCTATATCTGCCATCATCTCCTGCTGATTAATACGAAGAATGCGTTTGTGCCTTCTACTCCCTTCAGCCACAGTCTCACCCGGCTGCTGGAAAGAACAGCCATAGGGCAAGAAAACCAAAGCACATAAGAAGACAGCCAAAATCACCTTACAGACAAAAACATAAGTTTTTTTCATCATTGTTCCCTCTTTTGAAATTTAACAAGCCGGCTATATCTCCTGGATAATAGCTTTTGTACCTATCAGCCGGTATATTCACTATAGCAGCACAGAATCCACCGCTATGTATTAGCCTATTATAGCAGCTATCGACCCGGCTGTCAACTTAAAAGCTGCATTGCCAGTCCGAGAATACCGGCTAAAATCCAAATTTACTTGACTGATAACAACCAAAATGGTAATAATCACACGTTCCAGACAAATTAGGAGGAAATAAAAATGGAAAATGATCGACGGAACTTTTTGAAGATGGCGGCCGCCGGGGCGGTTGCAGCGGCACTGCCCGGATATGCAGGTGAACCAAAGAAAGAAGGAAAAAAGAGCAAATCTGTAGCTCAGACAGCGCTGCCCCGCTGGCGTGGATTCAACCTGCTGGATATGTTCACGATGCGAAGCAAAGGTGATTGGTCTGAGGATGACTTCCGCTGGATACGTGACCTGGGCTTTGACTTCGTTCGTTTACCGATGTGTTATCGGCTGTGGATAAAGGATGGCGACGATTATAAGCTCCACGAGCCAATGCTGGCCAAAATCGACCGGGCCGTGCATCTCGCCGATAAATACGGCCTCCACATCAGCCTGAATTTTCACCGCGGCCCGGGGTATTCGGTCAACCGTGAATTCACCGAACCGCATAACCTCTGGAAAGATGCCGAGCCGCTCAAGGCATTCTGCTTTCACTGGCAGATGCTGGCAAAGCGTTATCGCGGCATTTCAAAGGACAAACTCAGCTTCGATTTGATCAATGAGCCGCCTTCAATCGGCAATCGTATGAGCCGGGCCGACCACGAGCGCGTAGTCCGGACGGCAGTGGCGGCGATTCGCAAGATAAATCCCGACCGCATCGTCGTAGCCGATGGTATGAGCTGGGGCAATGAGCCGGCGCCGGAATTAGCCGACCTTGGCATCGCCCAGAGTACACGGGCGTATCAGCCAATGTTCATCAGTCACTACAAGGCCTCCTGGGTCAACAGCAGGAATTATCCCGAGCCGGCCTGGCCCGGCCACGGATGGGACCGCAAACGCTTGGAGCAACATTATCAGAAATGGATTGACCTTGCCAAGAAAGGCGTGGGTGTACACTGCGGTGAAGGCGGCACTTATAATAAGACGCCGCACAAAGTGGTTCTGGCCTGGCTGCGTGACGTCCTGGAAATCCTTACCAGTAATGGCATCGGCCTGGCGCTTTGGAACTTCCGCGGCTCATTTGGTATTCTCGATTCGGGTCGCAAAGATGTGAAATATGAGGATTTCCACGGCCATAAGCTCGACCGAAAGCTGCTGAAACTGCTGCAGGAGTTCAAATAGTCAAGCGTCAGGACCGGCCGCTGAAGACTGAGAATCTTCATCCTCATATTGGAATATATCTTCTATCTGTTTTCCAAAAGTGCGGGCTATTTTGAAAGCAAGAGGCAGCGATGGTGCGTACTTGCCGGATTCGATGGCGATGATAGTCTGGCGGGTTACACCTGCTTTATCAGCCAACTGCTGCTGGGTCATCTCGCCGTTGTCAAAACGCAGCCGACGAATATTGTTGCTGAGCCTGTTACTGCCCATCTTCTTCCTCCAGTGCGCATTGGATTAAAATCGCCATGGAATGAACGAACTGAGCGGCAAATAAGGTACCAAGAAATATTAAAGGCAGATAATAGACCTTTATGAGATTTTGACCGCCAAGAGCGAAATAAGGAATGATACAGACACAGGCTAAGAATATCGTTAAACCCATAGCCGCAAATGAAAACGCGCGCTTGTTAATCATCTTCTCACGTTCGTCGAAATTCGCTTCATAACTTTTTTTACGATAAATGATATAGAATAAAGGAGCGGTTATACATGCGACTACGAAAAATATAATGATATAATCGACACCTTTTGCGTTCCTCCATGTAAGAAAAAAAAAGCATGGCATAGAAATAATCATACAAACCGTTACCATGCCGAGATTGAACCATGCAGATTTTTGCAATTTGCTCATGATCTTTCTCCTTTGTTTGTCCAGCCGTACTGGACCAGAATCGCCACCGAGGTCACAAAGAACAAACTAAGACCAGTTCCCATAAAAATGTTAGGCAGCCAAATAACCGACATTGTTGCTTTCGGCCCAAGAATGGAAAAAGGAATCATGCATGCCAAGCCGACGAATAAGTAGGACGCACCAAAGCCAGCAAGAGCGGCTCTCCTTTTAATCAGTTTGTCACGCTCATCGAAAGTTACTTTGCCCGTATCTTTGCGAAAGATTAAAGGCGAAAATCCACCAAGGCCGGCGATACCCATAAATCCGAAACCTGCAAGCGCCCTTGGCATTCCAACTTTGACGTACAATATCGCAATCGCTATGCAGCTAAGGATAAAGCCTAATGATATTGCAATGACAAGAGACCACGCTATTTTCTGTGCTCTATTCATGACATTTCCCCTTTGCTAACTGTAATTTACTTTTTTTGCATGTTAAGCATACCAAACATAATGTAAAGGTAACTATACTATTTGTCAAGTATAATTTACATTTTTTTGCAAAATTTTTTAAAAAATTTCGAGGCATAACAATCCTTTGGTCAAATTCCCCACATATTTCCGAATATATACTTAATGGCAGTTATTGATTTGCAGACAAAACAATGCATTTTTTGCGCCGAGACTATACAGGCTCAGGCCATCAAGTGCCGGTTCTGCGGAGAGTTTCTTAACAGCGACAAGGCCAGGGCCCTGGAAGCCGATTCTGAGCCGAATTCGCAGTCATCCGAGGACGAAGAAACTGATGATACAATCCTGTTTGCGGGTAGTCCGTCTCTGCTGGGGATGGCGCCGGCGGTTATCAAGGGGCTGTTCTTTCTTGTCGCGGCAGTTCTTTTGATAAAATTGCCTCTTGAAATCATGGCCGATGGCCTGCTTGGTTTGAAACTTACAGGCAGTCAGGCGTTGGCATTTGGTCGATACAGGGTCATTGCTGGTATTGGGCTTGCCACGCTTGTTGTGCTGATACTTGTTATAAAAATGGTCAATCTCAAGATGATCTACTACGAAGTTTCCGCCGATCGGATTGAGTGGGCGCGGGGTATTTTCGACAGAAGAGTAGACAATCTGGATATGTTCAGAGTGATTGACCTGAATATGCGCAGAACCGTGTTCGACGTCATTTTTGGGATAGGCACCGTGAGTTTGATAACGACCGACAAAACGGACCCGGAGTTCGTCTTTGAAAAGATACGAAGGTCTCGCGACCTCTACGACATTATCAAAAAAGCCAGCCTTAAGGCGGATCAACAAAACCGTGTCATACACATGGAGTAATTAGTTGGCAGCAACTTTAGATTAACTGCTTTTGCAAATGATCCGCGATGTTTGTTCGTGTTTAAGCAACTTTGCTTTTAAATCCCTTCCTCCGATAGCACTGAAACCACCGATTTTACCATCGCTGCAAATTATACGGTGGCAGGGGATAATCAAAGGCATCGGATTTTTGGCAAGTGCGCTGCCGACAGCTCTGGCAGCGGCGTGTCGGCCTGTTTTTTCCGCTAATCCGGAATAGCTTATCGTTCGGCCGAATCCAATATCTCTGCAGGCATTCAAAACCGAGTTAAAAAAAGAGCTGGAGCCACCCAGAGCGACAGGGATATTGCTGAAATCAATGCAGGCACCTTCAAAATAAGCGGTTATCTGTTCCTGAAGTGGTCTACAAAAGTTTTTATCGAATTGAGCGGCCGGTAGATTTTTTAAAAGCAGTGATTTGATTTTTTCATGTTTCGCACCTGGCAGTTGAGTTCGGCAAAGAGCGTATTCGGTGCCGCCGAGGCCGAAATAGCCCCATTTGGTCTTAAAAATCACATATTTTATTGCTTTTTGCATTTTTTCTCTTATAATTCGCCGGCTAAATATTATCTAATGTTTCAAATTCATTGACACAAGAGCAAAATTCTGTTAGATATAGTGGTTTTTATAAAAAATAGCCGATGACGGTCGGAAATGAAGATTTGCTTATGATTTTTTCTTTTACCTTTTAACTTTGAATTTATGTCTCTTGAAGACCTTAGAAAACGTATAGACGAACTCGACCATCAGCTCGTGGAACTGCTGAACGAGCGTGCGCGTGTTGTGGTAGAGATAGGGAAGCTAAAGAATAAGGCAGGCAAGGCGGTTTATGCGCCGGACCGCGAAAAAGAGGTCCTTGCCAAAATTGCCAAGGCAAATAAGGGCCCACTTCCGGACAAGTGCCTTGTGGCCATTTGGCGTGAGTTGATGAGCGGCTCTTTTGTGTTAGAGAGGCCTTTGCGAATCGGGTATCTTGGCCCAGGCGGCAGCTTCAGTCATACTGCCGCTATGCTTAAATTCGGCCAGAGCGTCGAATATGAGCCACTGACGGATATCACAAGTATCTTTGATGAAGTCAGCAAGGGTCATTGTGATTTGGGACTTGCGCCAATAGAAAATACCACGGGCGGCGGTGTAATAGAAACACTCGATGCCCTGATTGAGTCAGATGTGAAAATCTGTGCCGAGGTTCTAATGGCGATTCATCATAATCTTTTAGCCAATTGCCCGCAGGAAGAGATTGAGAAGATTTACTCAAAGCCCGAAGTATTCGCCCAGTGCCGAAACTGGTTAAGCGCCACATTTAAGGGGGCACAGACTGTTCCGGTCGCCTCTACTGCCAAAGCGGCACAATTAGCCTCAGAAGAATCGGGCACCGCTGCGATTGGCTCCAGAGTCGCAGCCGAGTTGTATGGACTGAAAATTGTCTGCGAAAATATCGAGGATATTGCTAATAATGTAACCAGATTTCTGGTAATCAGCAAGGAAGATGCAAAGCCGACCGGCGAAGATAAAACCGCCATACTGTTTAGCACCGCTCATAAGGCCGGCGCCCTGGCTGATGTGCTGGATGTTTTCAAACAACACGGTATTAATCTGACAAATATAGAGTCCAGGCCCAGCAAGAAAAGGCAATGGGAATATTATTTCTTTGTGGATTTTGTTGGACACAGAACCGAGAAACAAGTTCAAAAGGGACTGGAAGAAACCCGTAAGCATTGCCTACAGCTTTCGACTTTAGGCAGTTTCCCGAGGGCAACCGATTTGCTTTAATCGTGGTTCGCGGCCTTCAACCGAGGTGACCAGACATGAACGCCGGATTACGAAATTAGGAACGTTTTTATGAGAAAGCCATTTGTGGCCGGCAACTGGAAGATGAACACTGACAATCACAGCAGTGTAAATCTGGCTCAGAGCATTGCTTCCGGGTCTTCGGAGATAGCCGAGAAGAGCGTTAGCATGGCGGTCTTTCCACCTTTTGTTTATCTGCCATCGGTAATCAAGGCCCTTAATGTATCGAACATTGCGGCCGGCGCACAGGATTTTTACTTTGAGCAAAATGGGGCTTTTACCGGAGAGATAAGTGTTTCGATGTTAAAGGATATCGGCTGTACCTTTGTCTTGTGCGGTCATTCGGAACGTCGGCACGTTATAGGTGAGACCGATGAGTTAATAAATAAAAAAGTTGCTGCTGCCATTTCCGGCGGTCTTTTGCCGGTATTATGCGTGGGCGAGCTGCTCGACGAGCGCAAAGCATCACAAACAAACGAGGTGGTGACCCGACAGGTAAAAAACGGTCTGGCCGGCTTAAGCGCTGAGAAAATCTCTGCGGTAACCATAGCTTATGAACCGGTCTGGGCCATCGGGACAGGCCTGACAGCAACGCCGCAGCAGGCACAAGAAGCGCACGAACTGGTGCGAAAGCTGCTTGCCAAAATGTATGACGCCCGATTAGCTGAGGAAATTCGCATTCTCTACGGCGGCTCGGCAAAGCCCGACAATGCAGCAGAGTTGATGGCACAGCAGGATGTAGACGGTCTGCTGGTCGGTGGGGCAAGTTTAAATGCAGATGATTTTTTAGCAATAATTCGGGCGGCAGTGTAATTGACTATTTACTATTGGAAAAAAAACAGGAAACTGCAATTGCCCAATAATAGCAAACAGAAAATGGTAAATAGCCATTCGAAAGGGGAACGAATATGACGGTTTTTCCAGTGTTAGCAGTATCTTTTATTATGAAGGTCGTTGCTGTCCTTTTTATTATTTGCGCCTTATCATTGATTCTAATCATCCTGGTTCAAAAGGGCAGAGGCGGCGGTTTAAGTGGGGCGTTCGGCGGAGGTGCAGCAAGCGGGATTTTGGGTTCCAAAACCGGCGACTTCCTGACCTGGGTTACAATAGTGCTGGTAAGTTTATTTCTTACTCTTGCGGTAGTGATGGCCAAATTTTATAGACCATCTTACGACTTCGATGAAGGTACGACACCGCCGGCCACTTCTCCTGCAGAACAGCCGAGAGCTCCGGAGTTGCCATCGCCGATTGGTGAAACCGGGAACCAGCCAGGCGGTGAGAGTGCCGATGCAAATCTGCCCGGCATAATGTAAAAATTTTCATCAGCGATTTGCACAGCTGAATTACTGTGAAAGTGTAGCAGATATGATAAACAGCATGACCGGATATGGAGACGCCGAAGGCCAACTCAATGGCGTGACGTATACGGCTGAAATCAGAACGGTCAACAACCGTTATTTCAAGGCCAATATTAAATTACCAGAGACGGTAGCTTTTCTGGCAGAGCCGATTGAAAAGCTTCTGCGAAGAAATTTGTCACGCGGTACAATAAATTATATCCTTCGGCTCAAGAATGCATCAGCAAATGTGCTCTTTAATATAGACGAGACGGCTTTGCGGGCCGTTATGGAAAGATTGAGCCGGATCGCCTCTTCGGCTAATATCAATTGTCCGATTGATATTGGCAGCTTACTTAACCTGCCGGGGATATTGGAGCCGGCATTACCGGATGAAAAGATAGCCGAACAAATCAAAAAGACGGTCCTGGAAATCAGTAAAGAAGCTGTCGAGAAACTCAAACAAATGCGTGCCACCGAAGGAGCCGCTCTCGAAGCTGATTTGAAACAAAACTGCAATGCTATAAAGCAGGACCTCGAGCGAATATGCACCCAAAGCCCGGTTGTCCTGCAGAGATATGCAGAGAAACTAAAGAAAAGAGTTAATGAACTGCTCGTGGATGCAAAACTGAAACTGGATGAAGAAACGCTTGCCAGAGAAGTGGCGATTTTCGCCGAGAGGTCGGATATATCTGAAGAGATTGCTCGGCTGGATTCGCACCTGCAGCAATTGCTGCAGGGCTGTCAGGCAAACGGCCAGGCCGGGCGGAGGTTGGACTTCATCAGCCAGGAGATGCTCAGAGAAGCTAACACTATTGCCAGCAAGGCCTCTAATACTGAGATTACCAACTGCGTCGTCAACATAAAATGCCGGATAGACCGGATCAAAGAACAGGCTCAGAATGTAGAGTGACAGAGCGACATCCCGAACTTCGTATTTTCTTGGCATAAACGTCACAAGTGACAGATAACGAGAATATGAACGAGACAAATGACAGAAATGGCAAAATAGTGATAGTGAGCGGCCCATCCGGTGTTGGCAAGAGCACTATCTGTAAGGAGGTGGCTAAGCAGCTAAAAAATGTTTATATTAGTGTCTCTGTTACTACCAGGCCGAGGAGTCAAGCTGAAGTTGACGGTCAGGAATATTGGTTTATATCGGAGGATGAGTTTCAGCAGCGTATCAATAAGGGCTCGCTGCTGGAATACGCCGAGGTGTTCGGCAATCTATATGGGACGCCGAGGGACAAGGTAGAAGAAGAGTTGCGAAGAGGCCGCAATGTTATTTTGGAAATCGACGTTCAAGGTGCCAAACAGGTCAGACGCATAAACAAGGATGTGGTGATGATTTTCATATTCCCGCCGAGCCAAAGGGAATTAGCAGAGCGCATGAAACTCAGGGGCAGAGATGACGCTGAAACGGCTGAGGATAGATTGAATGGGGCAAGCGGAGAAATCGCCGCTGCCTGGCAATATTATAAACACATGGTTATAAACGACGATTTACAGCAGGCGGTAAGCGAGGTAATAGAAATTATCCGGGAGAATTGAGAAAAAATAATTACGAATTAGTACGAATTTGTGTAAATTTGTGTTGAGTCTTTGAAGTAAACCGGAGAAAAAATGATGATAGAGGAGCTTAAGAGCACCGATCTAATCAACAAGGTCGGGGGCAGATTCAAATTAACGGCACTGGTCCAAAAACGTCTGGACGAGCTGGTTCGAGGTGCCCGGCCCCTGATTGAAGACACCGAAGGTAGAACAATGCTGGAAATCGTTATCCAGGAAATTCTACAGGACAAAATCGCCATCGAGACTAAAGATAGCAAGATTAACGATACAGACAAAGGAAGAGATTGACCGGGGACTGAATATCGCTAAGAATTTCAAGTACCAACAGCCAGGCGCAAAGTGAGATATGAGATACGCCTGTCAAGATACGAAGTTATGCGGTCAATGAAATCGAATTGACAATGCCCACAAAAAAGACAAATCAGAAAATTAAAAATTTAAACATTTTACTGGGTGTCAGCGGTGGAATCGCTGCATATAAGGTGGTCGATTTGGCCAGTAAGCTGACCGCCGCCGGTGCCGGAGTCAAGACGGTAATGACGGACGCCGCCTGCGAGCTTGTTGGGCCCAAAAGCTTCGAAGCCGTTACCTGCTCAACTGTTTTTACGAGCTTGTGGGATACGCCGGGAGAATATGAAATCGACCATATCGCCCTTGTTGGCTGGGCCGACATTGTTATCGTGGCGCCTGCAACGGCGAATATTATAGGGAAAATTGCAAACGGCATCTGCGATGATTTGCTTAGTACGCTGCTTTGCGCCGCTTCGCCGCTGATTGAATCAGGGGCGACACTTCTGGCCCCAGCAATGAACGATAACATGTGGAACAATCCAGCCGTTCAGCGAAATATCAAGACAGTAAAGAAAATGGGTTTTCAGTTGACAGGCCCTGAAACCGGACGACTTGCCTGTGGTACAGAAGGTATCGGCAGGATGTCGGAGCCGAAGGGCATCTTAGAAGCAATTGAAAAAATAGCTTCAAAAATTAAACATAAGAAAAAGTAAAACCTTCAGTAAAATGCATCTTTTAATCACAGCAGGCGGCACACGGGAATATATAGACCCTGTCCGTTTTATTACAAATGCAAGCAGCGGCAGGATGGGTTATGCACTCACTCGTGCAGCGGTCAAAGCCGGTCACAAGGTGACGCTTATCAGCGCTTCAGATTTACAGCCGCCGGTTGGTGTTGAGTTTGTCGGTGTCAATAGTGCCGCAGAGATGTTTGGGGCGGTTAAAAAGCATTTCCCTCAGTGCGATTGCTTGATTATGACTGCGGCTGTGGCGGATTATACTCCCGTCCGGCCGGCTAAAACCAAAATGAAAAAACAAGACAAATCCCTGACCATCAAATTAAAACCCACAGTTGACATTTTGAAATGGGCAGGAAAAAAGAAAAAGAAAAATCAAATCGTCGTTGGTTTTGCCCTCGAAGATAAAAAACTGCGGGCAAATGCTGAGAAAAAGCTGAGGGAAAAGAACCTCGATATGATAATCGCTAACACTCCGGCTGCAATCGGAACTGAAAAAGCTTCCTTCCAGATTGGAAGGCCTGACCGCAAATGGTTGAAATTTGTGCCAGAAACTAAGGTAAAAGTCGCTAAAAAAATCATTTCACTGGCAGAGGAACTAATTGCCGGCAATTGCCCAAAGTAGAATTAAACCCACACAAAATATAACGCCCTGCCATCGCAATTTCATTTTGCCCAAAAAGGTCATCCCAACAGCAACGAAGGAGCCCAGAGCACCCACTAACGCCAGGCTGCTTAAGGCCGGCACCAGGATAGCCGCCGCGGTATTTCCATAGGTAATTGTACCTCTTGCCATATGGCCGAACCATTTCAAGGCAAAGCATGCTGCGGTTAGCCAAACGCAAACAGCCGGGAGGCAAAAAATAAGCCGCAAGCCTATCTTCATATCACCTTGTTTATTTGCAATAGTTGTTTCCATAAGGACATTCCAAATTACAACGTGAAAATTATTCTTTGTCTTTTATGCCGAGGTCGTCTTTCGTTAGGATGGATTCGAATTTATAGCCGGCCTGCGTAATATTTTCACCGGCCCCTTGTTTGCGGTCGATTACGCAGACGATTTTCTTGACCGTTGCGCCGGCGTCGGTGATAACCTTTGCTGCTTCGCAGACCTGGCCGCCAGTTGTGGCAATATCCTCAACCAGCAGGACCACGTCACCTTCTTTTAAGAGGCCCTCAACTAAATTGCCTGTGCCGTAGCCTTTTTTGCTATTGCGGATAATTATCCAGTTTTTTCCGGTTTCAATGGCAGTAGCGGCCGCCAGGGCCACACCGCCAAGTTCGGCACCGGCTATCAAGGTAACATCATCAGTTGCATATTTGGAAAATTCTTCACCGAGGGCTTTGAGTATGTCCGGGCAGGTCTCGAAGAGGTATTTGTCGAGATAGTACTTACTTTTCTTTCCGCTTCGGAGGGTAAAATCACCCTCGAGGTATGCGGTTTCTTTAATTCGATTTATAAGTTCTTCTCTTGTCATATCTCGTATCTCACTTGTCAATACTCGAATTTTCACTTCAACGAGCAGCCATCATAAAGCTTATACTTTGAGTTCCACTTTTCTCTTAAGGTCTTTACGGTACCTTCTGCAGATTGGTGCCGCGAGAGTTTTCATGAATTCGTCGACCTGCTGTGGCGCTCGGCCGATGTAGTTCTTCGGATTCAATACTTTTTCAAAATCGACTTTTCGAAAAGCGATGTCCGCTTTGAGCCGGTTAATTAAATTGTTGGGTTTGCCGAAATTTTTAACCTGTGCGGCGGCGGCCTGCGAGTACAGCCTTATTCTTTCGTGCAGATCCTGCCTGTTTCCGCCGGCCTTGACACCGGCAATCAGGATATTTTCGGTGGCCATAAAGGGCAGCTCCGCTTCAATGTGCACCGCTATCACCCTGGGATAGACGACAAGCCCATCAAGAACATTGGCGAGGATTTCGAGAATCCCGTCAACGGCCAAAAACGCCTCGGGAATAACCACCCTCCTGTTGGCTGAATCATCGAGGGTCCTTTCAAACCACTGCTCAGAAGCTGTCATAGCAGGGCTGGTAGCCAGGCTCAGGACCAATCTGCTAAGGGCTGTCACCCTTTCGGCACGCATCGGATTTCTTTTATAAGCCATTGCCGAAGAGCCAACCTGGGATTTCTCAAACGGCTCCTCAACCTCTTTTAGATTTGCGAGCAGACGAAGGTCGTTGCATAGCTTGTGAGCAGATTGCGCAACTGATGCAAGGCAGTTTACTACGAGGGTATCGATTTTTCGCTGATATGTCTGGCCTGTAACGGCGCAGGTTTTTTTGAAGCCGAACGCCGCGGCAACAGCTTTGTCGAGCTGTTTGACCTTGCTGTGTTTGCCTTCAAAAAGCGCCAGGAAGGACGCCTGTGTACCGGTAGTGCCTTTGACACCTCTAAATGGTAGTGTTTCAAGCCGGTGCTCGATTTCCTGCAAATCCGTCACGAAGTCATTACACCACAGCGTTGCCCTTTTGCCGACGGTTGTCAACTGGGCAGGCTGAAAATGCGTGTAACCCAGAGTGGCAAGGTCGCGATACTTCTTTGCGAATTTACCTAATAGATTTATCACAGCGGCCAACTTGCCGGCTGTCATTTGCAGCGCTTCTCGTATAATTATCAAGTCAGCGTTGTCACCTACGAAACAACTGGTGGCTCCGAGGTGAATAATCGGCGCGGCTTTTGGCGCCGCCCTGGCAAAAGTGTGGATGTGAGCGACAACATCGTGGCGGAACCTCTTTTCGTATGCGGCGGCTTTTTTGAAATCAATATCGTCAAGACGCCTGGCCATCTGGTTTATCTGGTTCTGTTTTATAGGTAAGCCGAGTTTTTTTTGCGCCTTTGCCAGCTCAAGCCAGAGCCTGCGCCAAGTGCTGAACTTCTTCTGGGCCCCGAAGAGTTCGGCCATCTCTGGTGAGGCATTTCTTTCAACGAGAGGGCTTACATAACTTTGGTTTTTCGAATCTTTTGCCATTTTTGCTCTCTTTAAAAGTTTACTTAGCTGCGGTTCTTTCCTGCCTTTTAACTAAAAGCTGCTCAATCTCGTCAATATCTTCCGGGCTTAGGTCCCAGTCTGAGGCGGTAAAAGTTTCGGCAATCTGCTCAGGTCTTCTTGCCCCCACAATTGCCGCTGTAACCTCAGGCCGGCGAAGGACCCAGCTAACAGCCAACTGGGCCAATGTTCTGCCGTTGCGCTCGGCAATGGGACGAAGCTCGTCAACAAGCTGCAGCGTAGCGGTAAACTGCGGCTCTTGAAAATCAGCATTATTTCTTCGATGGTCGTCCAAAGCCAGAGACCCAAGACGCTCCTGACTGAATTTACCCGTGAGCAAACCGCGCTGCATAGGGCTGTATGGAACCACGCCGATATCATTTTGGGCACAATAGCTCAACAGTTCATCCTCAACTTTACGGTGGAGCATACTATAAGGCGGCTGAAGCGAAGCGACAGGTGCAATTTTCTGGATACGTTTGATTTGCTCAAGACTATAATTCGATACGCCTATATATCGTACCTTGCCCTGTTCTGCAAGTTTGGCCATTTCCTCCCAGCCCTTTTCGATATCTTCATCCGGCTGCGGCCAGTGCATCTGGTACAGGTCTATCACATCAACTCCGAGTTTTTTTAGGCTTGTATGGCATTCTTCTCGAATGCTTTTGGCTTCGAGGCATGGGATCCTATGGTTCTGTTCGCTCCACAGCAGGCCGCACTTGGTTGCGATCAGTGGTTTTTGACTTGTTTGTTTGAGGGCCTTGCCAACAAGCTCCTCTGAATGGCCCAAGCCATAGATTGGAGCGGTATCTATCCAGTTGATTCCCTTCTCAAGCGCTGTCAGGACCGCACCAATTGCCTCGTCATCATCCTGCGGCCCCCAACCATATAGCCACGGGCCGCCCATTGCCCATGTGCCCAAGCCTACGGTCGTTAGCTCCAAATCCGTATAACCTAATTTTCTTGTCCGCATAATCAACCTCACAAAAAATCGGTTTCGCACAATAGCATATTATGACTTCAAACGATAATCAATACTTTTTGCTTTTGCTTGAAATCTCCGATTAATGATAGCCGGCTCCTGGATAGAGTATATTCAGCGCCAGTGTATGTATAGGGTCAAAGACAGGACCAAAAAGCTGCCAGGCAGCGACCAGTCCTATCATTCTATGCATCGGCTGATATAAAAAACTTTCATAGCGCTTTGCGTCCCGGTCGCTTAGAAAAAACAAAAGCACATTACTGCCGTCAAGCGGAGGCAGGGGAATCAGATTAAAAACCAATAAGATCAGATTCAGCGAAAAGAGGATGCTTATCACTACCGTCGCCGAGTTTGCCCATCCCTGCGATGCCGCTGCGACAACCTGTGTGAAAGTAATTGTCTCGGGGGCGTGAAAAAACCCAAAAAGAATCCCGCCGTGAATTATCAATGCGGCCACTAAAACAAGTGTTAAATTCGCACCGGGCCCAGCCAGGGACATCAAAGCAGCTTTCTTCCTGTTTCTCTGTGCCCAGTAAGGATCATACGGCGCGCTGGCCCAGCCTATCATCCAGCCGGAAAATAAAAAAGAGAGTATCGGAATTCCAACCATCCCAAAAGGGCTTCGTTTAATATGAGGTACGGGGTCTATAGTGACCAAACCGTAGTGGTAAGCTGTAGGGTCTCCCAGCCTGGCGGCGGCAAATCCGTGACTGAATTCGTGAAAAGTCGTCGAAACGATAAAAACCACATACCAGATTATTCCCAAGGCGATATCATCCATTAATATCTCTTCGCCTTTATTTTCCAATCGAGATGATATAAGCTACCCCAGCCCTTGTATCGAACTCAACAACATTTTGCTCGGGGATGGTGGTCTTAACTAATTTGCCCAGAGAAACGACCTGGACCGGTACATCAGTGCGGATTCTACATTTGGCCCCCAGTTTCGAACGGATTGCACCGCCGGCGAGTTTGCCATTCTTCCAGGCGATGTCCACTTCGAAGCCGCCACGTGCACAGAGGCCCTTGACATTTCCGGTCGGCCAGGCCGTTGGCAGAGCAGGCAGCAGGTGAATTTCGCCGGCGTGACTTTGAAGCAGCATCTCAGTGATACCGGCTGTACCCCCGAAGTTGCCGTCAATCTGGAATGGCGGGTGAGTGTCGAACATATTGGGCAGTGTGCTTCGGGTGATTAATCCGGCAAGCATCTTGTAAGAATGGTCTCCGTCCAGTAATCGAGCCCAGAAATTGACCTTCCATGCCTTGCTCCAGCCGGTGCCGCCGTCACCGCGATGCGTGAGGGTAACGCGGCAGGCCTCGGCCAGTTTAGGGGTCTTTAGTGGCGTGACTTCGCAGCCCGGGTGTAGCGTGTACAAGTGTGAGATATGCCGGTGCTGGTTCCTGGGATTGTCTTTGTCCTGGAGCCACTCCTGAAGCTGGCCGTGCTGTCCAATCTGATTGGGCGCGACCCGGCTTCGCAACTCGGTAAGCTTTTGGCGAAAGTCATCGTCGATGCCGAGGGTTTTAGCAGCTTCGATGCAGTTTGTGAACAGCTCGCGGATGATTTGATGGTCCATAGATGGGCCTGCAACCAGCCCACCCTGCTCAGGGGAGTTGGAGGGGGTGCTGATGAGCCAGCCGGTCTTCGGGTCCTCAACGAGAAAATCGACGAAAAATAGTGCCGCTCCTTTCATCACCGGGTAGGCCCGCTCAGTGAGAAATTCCCTATCGCCGGTGAACAGGTAATGCTCCCAGAGGTGCCGAGTCAGCCATGCTCCACCTGTTACCCATATACCGTGGTTTGAATTATTAATGGGTGCCGTGCCCCGCCACAGGTCCGTGTTGTGATGCAATACCCACCCCCGGCAACCGTAGTGTACTTTCGCGGTCTTTTTCCCCGAGATAACGAGGTCGTCAAGCATATCGAACAGCGGTTCGTGAGACTCCGAGAGGTTGCACACCTCGGCGGGCCAGTAGTTCATCTCCGTATTGATATTGGTCGTCCACTTGCTTTCCCACGGCGGCCTTATTTTATCGTTCCAGATACCCTGAAGGTTGGCCGGCTGGGAACCGGGCCGGGAACTGCATATCAGCAAATAGCGACCAAACTGAAAATACAGGGCTGCCAACTGCGGATCATTGCTTTTACCGAATGCTCGGATTCGCTCGTCGGTCGGCCGATTGGCCGCGTCGGTGGTGCCCAGGTCAAGTTCGACGCGGCCGAACAGGCGGCGATGGTCAGCGACGTGCGCCTTGCGTAAAGTGTCGTAGCTCCTGCCGGCGGCCGCTTTTATCACCTTACTACAGCGTGCCGCCGGATCTGCGCTGACGTCCTTAAAACTCCTGAAACTGGTGGCAGCCGCCAACAACAGCGTTGCCGCATCGGCGCCTTTGACCTCCACGCCCTCGTTGGTGACTTTCACTTTGCCACCATCGGTCGAGACATGCAGTCTGGCTTCAAACTTCAGACAACTGTCCTTATTGCCGGAAGGATGACCGTCCGGACGCATTTGCCCCCGCAGCGCCAACTGTTTGCCGGCAACAGTGACGGTCGAAGTATCCGGCTGAGGACTACTCATATTCGCAACAAAACTCACCTGGCTCTCTTTATCGGCGGTAATATGCAAAACGATTACCTGGTCGACGGCGCTGGAGAAGACTTCGCGGGTGAACTTCACGCCATCAACAGTGTATGTAACGCGAGCGACCGCGGTATCCAAATCGAGTTCACGTCGATAATCGCCGGGCTTGTGCGCGTCTGGGAAGTGCAGATGCAGGTCGCCGAACGGCTGGTATGAGTGCTGACGGAGCGGTACGCTCATCATGTGCTGCATCGACAGCGCCTCGGCCTGGCGTTGCTTGCCATCGAAAAGCAGCTTGCGGACAACCGGCAGATATTCAGCAGCGCCTGGATGCGAATAATCATTTGGCTTGCCGGTCCAGAGTGTGTCCTCATTGAACTGCAAACGCTCATCTTCGATGCCGCCGAAGACCATCGCTCCAAGGCGTCCATTTCCAATGGGCAGTGCCTGGGTCCATTGTTTTGCAGGTTGACGGTACGATAGTCGGGAGGCAGTTTTGGGAATTTCGGAATTCTCAAATGCGCCCCCGGCAATCACAAAGGGAGCTGCCATCAAAACAACCGTCAAAAGGCCCAAGAGGGCTATTTTATCGCCCACTACTTTTCTTATTTTGCAAGTTTCTGCCATGTTCATGGTAATAATACACAAAAAACGCAAATTTTAACACTTAAAACTGCGGAATCGGGCCCTCAATTTTGCCGTGTTCTCATTTAACAAAAAGTTGCAGAATGGGGGTATTTCAATAGTTTTTCGCTTTTCGCCTCTTTTTTTTACGCTTTTTTGGGACTTTTCTGCCCCGGTAGGAATGCTGCTTTGTAAACCGGACAAGAGTGAGCAGGACAAAACCGCAACTTTACCCCTTAGGGATTTGCTTATCGCTGAATTATTCGTATATTTTAAATACCAATCCCGCACCTATGGAGCTTAGGCTCACGCCTAATTGGTGCGGGATAAACTGTAAAGATTCGTTTCTGCACCTGTACCGGCGTTACTACAGGTGCAAGTAAAGGGGAGATGAGGATTGATATGAACGAAGCAGTGATGTTACGCGAAGCCGAGCCGAGGGAAATCTTAGAAATTGCAATTGAAGAAAAAGTACCAGCCATAATGTCCTATTTGTCCAAAAACAAATGGCACGTCACGAAGGTGCTTCTGACCAATCTTGGAGCCAATCGACTCAGTATTGAGATCTGGCCAAAGGCAAAACCGCATCCGATAAATATACACACTAATCAGCCGGTCGGTTTATCGCTCAAGTACGGATACGGCAAGTTTGTTTTTGATACAATCGTGGTAAGTCTCGAACTGTCACCGGGTCCAAACGGTCGGGGGCAGACCGGAACGATAGTACTTGCGGTGCCGAACCGGATAGAGATAGTCCAGAGAAGAAGCTATTTCCGTGTTGACGTGCCCAAATCGCTGAAAGTAAATGTACTACTGTGGCATCGCGGACTGAATCGCATCCCGGCACCCGTATCCTGTGACCAGGACGAGCGAGTAGACAACAGCAACAACAACAATACAAGCAACAGGAAACAGGATTATTACAAGGGCAGGCTTATTGATATTTCTGCCGGCGGCGCACAGATAGCGCTCGATACTGCACAAAAACCAGACCTCAAGAGGGGCCAGTTTATCGGGCTCACGTTTACGCCTATGCCTTATGAAAAGCCGTTGATACTCGATGCTCAGATTAGAAACATCCTGCCGACAGCAGACGACAAGAATATCTGTCTTGGTATACAGATGGTCGGACTGGAAGCAAGTCCCGAGGGCAGGCGCGTTCTGCAACGACTGTGCAATGTTGTCGAGCACTATTTCCAAGTAAACCAATCCGGGGCCAAGCATCAGGAAATAAAAGGTGGGCCAAACGCAATAAAGGCGCGATAAAGGGCATTTCAGACACTCTGTCGACACACACTGTGTAAACAGAAGCAAACAACGCGATTCGTATCTTGCATCCCGCACCTATTTCGGAATCCCGGGACCAGATTATGTACGAAGGTTGTTTTATATAACAAAGCTCGAAATGAGAATCGACAGTAGAATCCCGAAACAAGTGCGGGATTACTTTTCGGATTTTAATCCTGTGACCCGTCCGAGGGCGGGCAAAATGGGTTCTCTCTTACGGATTACCTTGTAATAAAACCATTTCACAAAGCTGCTTGCCGCAAAACCACAGAAAATCAGTACCAAAGCCGCCTGTCTGCTCCAGATAACAAAAAGGAGGAACAACAGCACCCTGATAAGATGCGCGAAAGGTTTTTTGCCCTTTATATACTGATTCAGGATATGCGGATATCGAATCCTGCTAACCATCAATATCGCCACTCCCAGAACCAAAAACGGCAGGGCATAAATAATAACGCTTTGGCAGAAACCAAGATACGCTGGAGTATCACTGGCTGAGAGCTCCGGTAGTATTATTTCCTGATGGAATATTATCAGGCTAACTATGACCCCTGCAGCAGCGGGAGTCGGCAGGCCTACAAAACTCATATGCGCAGACTCGTCCTCCTCGTTTTCCACATTAAACCTGGCCAAACGAATGGCTGCGCAGCTTATATACGCCGCCGCTGCCAGCCATACGAAACGCTGCAGGAAACTCGCAAAAGTGACGTTGGGTTGGGCAAAGCCGGCTAATTTGTACTCTTGTAAAATTTCTAACATCAAGAATGCCGGCGCAACACCGAAGCTGATAATATCGCATAGGCTGTCGAGCTGACCTCCGAAGCTGGAAGTGCTCTTGTTCATTCGTGCGAGCCTTCCGTCGAGCATATCGGCAATCATTGCCAGCAGGATCATATAGCCGGCCATCGCAAATGCTCCTCTACCGGCAAGAATGATGGCCGCGAAACCACATACACCGTTGAGAATTGTTATTAGCGAGGGCAGGACAGTGACGTACTTTAGCCTTTGCTTTCGCACCCGCCGCAACAAACTCTCTTTGGCAGCTTTGGTTTTTAATCTTGGCATCTTACTATCCTAAACGCCTAAAACTACAAACTATGACTCAAGTTAATTGGTGCCTGAGAAATGACCAATTAACTAATCTCATACCTTACAAGAGGTGTCAGTCCAGCTTTGACTTTGTCACCTATCCGGACCAGACACTTTGCGTTTTCAAGCTCCGGCACATACAATTCCGTCCTTGAGCCGAATTTTATCATACCGAATTTCTGGCCCCCAGTCAATTCCTGGCCTTCGCTTACGTCGCAGACAATTCGCCGGGCGATTGCCCCACTGATTTGCCGAACAATCAGCCGCTGTTGCGGGCTGTCAGTCCTGACTAAATCCAGATTGTTGGACTCATTCACCCGCCCGGACTTTGGATTTGCAGCATTCCGGTATTTGCCCTTCCTATAGGTGATTTTCTCGACTTTTACATTACACGGAGCACGATTAATGTGGGTACTGAAAATACTCAAAAATATTCCTACCCTCAGGGCAGCCCCGTCAATAAAGTTATCTTCCTCTACAATCTCAATATCCGTTACCCTTCCATCAGCCGGTGCTAACAGCAGATTTTTATCCGAAGGCGGATTTCGGGAAGGATCACGGAAAAATGCCAAAACCCATATCAAAACAGCTACCAAGAGGGCTTCTATCAAAAGTATAGCCCACAGTGGCAATCCGCCCCATGCCGAGCCTGCCAGCGGACAAACAACCATAACCGAAAGCACAACCACCGGAAAAACGACTACCTGCGGCCAACCGTATTTAGTCAGCGGAATTCTCATAGTCAAATATGATAATCTCCATCCAGCAGACAATCAAGGCCGTTGGAGACTTTTTCCCTGGCGCTCGAACCAGGTAAATAAAAAAAGGCCGACCTGAGAGGTATCGGCCTTTCGGAGGAGGGTGATGACGCAAAATTATATCCCTAACTAAAATCCCCTTTGCCGTCTGCAAAAGCAGACAAGGGGGCACCGACACCACTGTTCTAAATCGCTACAATGAAGCAGAGGTGCCCTCTTGGCGCTAACAAATAACTCTTCCTATATCTATAGACGCAATAGAGCCCAAAAAGTTACAAAGTTTTTTGTAAAATTTGTGTAAAACTTCTTAAAAATATCGTTTTTGCACCTCCAGTTTAAAAAGGCCGACCCATACGGATCGGCCAATTGAAGGAGTATCATGCAGGAATTCAAGAGCCACTTTCCCTCACAGATCCCTTTTTCCCCACACTACCCTGTGAGAGCGACCTGGTACTCCTGTTTCTATTAATAGTAGGCATAACAGAGCCCAAAAAGTTACAAGGTTTTTTGAAAAATTTGTATAAAACTTCGTAAACATGGCGATTCTGCCCCCTCCAGCACAAAAGAGGCCGATCCCAAGGGATCGGCCAATTGAAGGAGTATCATGCAGGAGATCAAGTGCCACCTGCACTGACAGAATAGTTCCTTTTACAAAACTACCGTGTGAGGGCGGCCTCTTACTCCCGCATATATATAGACGTAACTGAACCCAAAAAGTTACAAAGTTTTTTGTAAAATTTGTGTAAAACTTCCTAAAATCGCCGATTCCAGCACAAAAAAGCCAGCCAATTCATCCCTTCATTACGTTCAGGACAGGCCTGAGCAATGTCGAAGGAATAAGCCTGGCCTTCGTTTGGGTAATGTTTGAGCAGCCTGAAAGACATCTTAGGGATTTGCCTTCTATTTAATAAGTTGTAGGCCTTGCTCGTTAAATTTTACTGTGTAGCTATTTCCTGGCTCGGTTGTTATGGTTCCTTCGTCTCTCCTGCTGTTTTGGCCGATACGATACGAACAGCATATTCTGATTTTCCCTGCGGGGACACCTTGGAGGATGAACTTGCCGTTTTCATCAACTTTGGTTCGTAGTACCATCATGGACGATTTATCACCAGGCTCACCTGTCACCCTAACAAAGACCAATGCAGAATCTACCATATAATCAAGAGCAAGACTTCCCTGGACAATAATCGGACGGTCATCAAATATGACCTCAACAATGTGCTTTTCACGATTCAGCGGAGCCGTCGCAGGAACACAGGCAAAAGCCAACGGCTTTCTGGGGTACGGCTGTTGAGAATCCAAACGCTTTAGAGCAATAATAATGTCCTCGCCCGGAAACATTCCGGAGACATCAACCAGGCCATCCGAATCCGTGAATAGCATCTCCGAATCTCTTCCCAACAATGGAAAAAACGGTGCAGCATGTTGGTCGAGAATTGAAACAGAAACACCTTCAAGCGGTTTATAGTCAGAATCAACTACTTTCACGGTCATTTCACGCTTATAGGGCAAAACTATATCGAAGTGGTAACATTGCTTTGGCTGAATAATGAACGGTTCAGTAAAGACGCTTCTGATGGGGTAAGGACAATTACTATCACTTGGACCAACGCTCAACTTCACCGGGCGAATGGAGGGCCAGATGTTTGCGTTGTCGAATTTACCATCGGGGCCTGAGAATTGACGTTTTCTGGGGATAGCATCGACATGTTGATGCATATCCCATGTTTCGGCATATTGCAAATGACCGGATGCTCCTTCTATTGGGTGTCCGTCCTCATCGGTAACATCTACTGTAATTCTGGCATACAGGTCTTTAGGTTTATAGACTTTGAAATTCAGGCCGCTATATTCACTTTGGCCGTCAACTACAATTCTCGGATGCAGAGGTGAATCAACGTTGGTGGTGAAAATTGGCACAGCCGGCCACTCAAATTCCCAGCTACGAACCGACATACTTATTCCACCGGCAGGAGCTCCGGTTATCTGCCAATCACCGTTACGGTTGGTCTCAGCCCGGACGAAGTACTTATGTTTGCTCTTGCCTTCGGGAGTTCTTTCGATTCGCCCACCCCAAAATGTCAGGCGTGCTCCGGTGACCGGTTTGCGACTGCTTGCCCAGATGATTCGACCTGAAAGTGTTGAGCCTTCGGTTTGCATTGGCATCGATTCAGAATCATCAGGCTCTTTGACGACGATTTGCATACCCTCACTTGGTTCGAAGACAAACATGCTATCAGGTATTGGCTCATCATAATCCAGTATGGACAGTTCGAAGGATTGTAAGAGTTTAGCGGCTTCGTATATTTCAATTTTCATCGATTCAATAAGATGCATTTCGGAATCCACCAGGGCCTCAAACTCAATTCTATCCCCGTACTCATCAAACTTCATTTGATACACATCATACAATTTATTATTATTCTTCTTTATTTGCCTTGTCGGGCCTTCGGAAAAAAAGCCGGAGAAGTTGTCTGTGTACTTCATACTGACCAGAGTGTCCAATACATCTATACCTCGGCGTTGTGCATCTTTGTAATACCAGGATGGTTTTTGTGTTGCTTTGTTGTTTTTAACGTCAACAACCCAAATTGTTGGTCCGTTTGATATCTCATATTTGCCATCGGTATAATCAAATCGGAGCATATTTGGTCTTTTGGCCCAGACTTCAGCTTCTTTACTATTTGTAATCAATCTTGCGTGCAGTGTTTGCACACGTGCCAAATTTTCGAGTACCTCGCCAAATGCAAGGTTTGTCCCGTGGATTGTGTCGCCGAAGCGATGTATGCAGACAAGCACCACTATAACTATCGCTGCCGCTGCGGCAAATTTTGTAAGCCGATTCGTAAGTAATCTCCCGATAATTAGTTTCTTCTTCAATTTGTTAATTCTGTCAGATTCGCAAAATGTCGCAGTGTTAATGCGGCTCATTACATTCCTGGCAATCGAGTCATCAGTGCCTATTGCCTGGCCTAACTTTTTCAATATTTCTTCGATGGTTTCTTTGTCGGTCATTTTTCTGACCTCTCTAATATTTTTCGCAGACGTCTGTGTGCCCGCGATAGCTGTTTGGTTACGGTACCAACGCTTCGGCTGAGTATCTCAGCGACATCTTTAACGCTGTGGCCGGCAAAATATCGAAGCATTACAACCTGTTTTTCGCCTTTATGCAGCTTCACAACAGCAGCTAAAAGCCACTGTTTTTCTTCATCAAGCTGACCATCTGGATTGTGAATCGTCGGTGGAACAACCGATTCCAAAGGAGCTTCATCTCGTTTTCGGCGAACCCAATCAAGCGCACGTCGCCGAGTGATTTTCATCAGCCAGGGCCCGAAAGCCACAGGCTTTCGCAGTCGGGGCAGATTCTCATAAGCAGTTACAAAAGCATCCTGCGATACGTCCGAAGCCAAATGATAATCGCCCAAGACATCCAGCGCAACGGCACGGGCCGGGCGCTCGTAACGCTTGACAAGCACTTCAAAAGCCTGCTTGTCGCCACCTAAAACAGCGTTTACTAATTCAGCATCTGACTGCACCTTGCAAGGTCTCCACATTGAATTCGAAGCGCTTCTACTATTAAGAGCGAATCGGAAGCAAAAATGCGACAAGAAAATCTTTTTCGGGATATAATAATCGGGGTAACTCTGTAACCAGGTCTTGACGGAGCAGGTAAGAATCGGTATTCTTCACCAAAAATAACGAATTACGAATAAAAAACAAAGAAAGGACATAAGATGTTCACAACGATTATTGACGTAATGGCAAGGGAAATCCTCGATTCCCGCGGTAACCCTACCGTTGAAGTCGATATATTGCTTGACGATGGCTCGTTCGGCAGAGCGGCGGTACCATCCGGAGCCAGCACAGGGGCCTACGAAGCAATAGAACTCCGTGACACAAAGGCAAAACGCTATATGGGCAAAGGCGTTACCAGTGCCGTCAAAAACGTAAACGAACTTATAGGACCCGAAGTTGTAGGTATAGACGCCACACAGCAGGAGGAACTTGATCATCTGATGATTGAGCTGGACGGCACAGCCAACAAAGGCAAGTTCGGCGCAAACGCAATATTGGGCGTCTCGTTAGCGGTAGCCAAGGCGGCGGCGGATTCGACCGGATTGCCTCTGTACCGCTATTTGGGTGGCTGCAACGCAAATATCCTGCCGGTACCGATGATGAATATTCTAAATGGCGGAAAACACTCGGATAACAACGTCGACTTCCAGGAATTTATGATTATGCCGATAGGCGCCAAAACTTTCCCGCAGGCATTGCAAATGGGAGCCGAAGTCTTCCATACGCTCAAGAGCGTACTGTCCAAAAAAGGTTATGCCACATCGGTCGGTGACGAAGGCGGCTTTGCACCAATGCTCAAAAGCAACGAGGAGGCCCTGGAAGTCATTATAGACGCCATCAAAAAAGCCGGCTACAAAGCCGGAAAGGACATCGCAATTGCACTGGACCCTGCTGCAACCGAAATGTTCGACAGCAAAACAAAGAGCTACAAGTTTTTCAAATCCAGCCCGAAGAAAAAAATCTCCTGCGATGCCTTGATTTCGCACTGGGCAAAATGGGTGGACAAATATCCTATCATTTCTCTCGAAGATGGACTGGCCGAAGATGACTGGACCGGCTGGAGCAAACTTACCAAAAAGCTCGGCGATAAGATACAATTGGTCGGCGACGATTTATTCGTAACCAATACCAAGCGCCTGGCAAAAGGTATCAAGCTCAACAGCGCCAACTCGATATTGATAAAGCTCAATCAGATAGGCACGCTTACAGAGACTTTTGAAGCGATCAATATGGCCCGCAAAGCAGGCTGGACAGCCGTCATCAGCCACCGAAGCGGCGAGACCGAAGACTGCACAATCGCCGACCTGGCCGTTGCCACGGGTGTCGGCCAAATAAAGACCGGCTCACTTTGTCGAACAGACAGAATCTGTAAGTACAATCAACTGCTCAGAATAAGTGAAGACCTTGGTTCAGCGGCACAATACGCCGGCCTTAATCTCGTGAAAGGGTGAAACGTGAATATGTGAATGAGCAGACGAGTAAATGAGCAAAGACATCAACTCATTTACGCATAAAGGCATCCGCGAACTACGAGATACGAAATTGCGAAGGCAGAATATCATCCGAGTGTTCTTGTTTGTTGTCTTTTTCAGCATCGGCGCAGCAGCACTGAGCGGCTCTATACTCTGTGCCGATTTGCTTCAATATTATCATAACAAAAGGCTGCTGAAGGCAGAGAAGGAATTATCAAATCAGCTTAAATCCCTGAACTCCGACTACGACGCACTGCTTCAGCAGCTAAGAGACGACCCCAATCTTATCAAACGCATCGCCCTTGTTACGCTCGGCAAAGAACCTGACGATGCAAACACTATTTACCCGAAAGCAACAGCCGAGCAATTAGCCGCCGCCCAAAAAGCCTTGAAAGAAGAAACGAGCGACGACCCTGCCGAGACCACCCTGCCCCGGTGGCTTACCCGCTGCAGGGAATCCCGCCGACGAACAATGCTTTTTTTTGCAGGCGCCGGTTTAATCCTTATTTCGTTTATATGTTTCGGACCAGCCAAAGAGAAAAGCCGGAAAAAAACCAAAAGTTAAACGCGCAAACACAGTGGAGTTACTTTTTAAACCGTCCCGGCAACCTCTTTACGCCTCCTGCATCCGTGCGGTCAAGGCCACCCTAAAGATAGCTCCGGTTGGCTTGGCTGTGATGATTTCTACAAAACCATTGTGTGCCTGGGCGAATTTCTTCACGAGCGCAAGACCCAGTCCCGTTCCGGTTGTTTCACGTGTAGCTTCTGACCCGGTGCGGTAGAACTGCTCAAAAACCTTGTGTCTTAGTCGATGAGGCACGCCGGGGCCATGATCCTCAACTTCGAGCAAAATGAACCGGCTGTTGCTTCTGGTTCGCACCGTAATAGTCTTGTCCTCTGCATTACGTGCATACTTGATTGCGTTGTCCACTAAATTAACAACTATCTGTGTGACCGCATCCCGGTCAAAAGCACTTTGTCCGAGCTGCCCGAGCTCCGTTTTTATCGAAAAGCCGTTCTGCGCGGCATAGGGCGTCATCATCTCGGCCACGTCTGCAATGCATTGGTTAATATCGCCCAAACTGAACGTATATATTTTCCGACCCTTTTGGATGCGAGAAAAGTCAAGCACGTTCTCAATAAGCCTGCTCAACCGCTCGCTTTCCTGCCGCATATTCCCGTAATATTCGGCGAGCTTGTCCTCCGATTTGACCCAGTTTTTCTCTAACATCTCCGAGTACATCCGTATCGAAGTAAGCGGAGTTCTAAGCTCGTGCGAGACAGCAGATATAAAATCATCCTTCTTCTGCGCTAATTTGAGCTGCGCCCGTGCACTGAGCCATAAACTTCCAAGAGCAAGCGTCACCGCCAAAAGCACAATTACAATAATACCGAAATACACATGTCGAAACTGACTTATTTGTCTGCCAATCCAGGCAGGATTGATTTCTCTAAGGTTTAATATCAATTCCCCAAAGTCAAAAACCAATACTGCCGTATAGGCAACGTCCCCATCTTCTGCCGACCCATTTTCCGTTTGAGGTAATTCAAAGCTCATACCTTCGCGCATCAATCGCACTGCAGACTCTTTGACCTCATCGATGAGCTTCTTTTCATTGAGCTGGAATCCCTGCATAAAAGTTTTGTCTTCAATTTGTACATTTCTGACTAAAAACACCTGCCCGCCAAATATGGATTCCTCAGCGTTCCCCCCGCCGGTAACTATGGACTCAAAGCCTCCAACCTTGACCTGCACTGTATCACTTTGGTCTTGCCCCCCAGGCGACTGCATGCCAACGGACTGTTCCGCCATCTGCGCCACTTGAGCTGCCTGCGGCTGGTACTCTACCTGTTCGGCCTCCTTCGATTGTGTTACATCCACCTGCACATTCTGCTGCCGTGTACGGGGATCTACTGCTCGCTGCTGCACCAGCACCTGGTTAGCAGTAGTGTTATCTATAAATAGCTGACGCGATTGCTCGATAATCCGAGTCTTCTGTCGCTGCTCCTTCAAAGTCTCAATGGGCAAAGCCTTTCCCTGCTGGCCCTTCGATCCTCCACCCCTCACAAGTTTGCTTTTCTGAATGTTATCTTTGGCCACCTGTTCTTCTTTATAGGTTTCCGATGCAGTCATTAGTGAACGATTGATTTCTTTACTGATGGCTATTTTGAATGAACTGGGTGTCACACCTTTTAGCACAGGAAGAAGATTTCTCTCTATGTTTCCGCGGTTCAACCCCACTTGAGCAAACAATTTTATATTTTCAACCGATGGCCCTTCCCTTTCCACTATGTCATCATTTGGCGTATTGAGAGTGCCGTTCGACTCGATTTGAAAGTTGCCGTAGGCGAATGCGTTGTCTAACCGGCCCGCCAGCGGAGAACGCATTAGAGTCACCTGTCGCGCTTGATTAAGCGCGATGTTATCCGGTACATAGTAATAATTATAATCGGTATAAGGGCGGTCCTGTTCGTCCTGCATGAACTCATCGAGTTTGCGTTTGACGTCCTGCCTGATTTGCTCGGCTACCTCGGCAAATTCACCCAGACGCGCCCCCTCCAGGCCCTGTGCCCATTTCTCGACGGCGTGGTAGCCCAGCACCGATAAGCCACACAGGGCCGAAAGAATTATCACCGATAATATAATAAGTCGCCTGTACATTTGCTTTAACTAATCCTGCTACTGTTCATTTTCATACTTATAGCCGGCCCCGCGAACGGTTTTGATTATCTGCGGGTCGGCTGAGTTCTTCTCGATTTTGCTCCGCAGTTTCGCGATGTGCATATCCGTGGTTCTGGTGCCTAATTCGCTCATGTTCTCGTTCCAAACCTGCTTATAGAGTTCTTCCCTGCTGATGACCCGGTTTGGATTGGCGGCAAAGTACTGTATGATTGCCGCTTCGCGCTTGCTGATTTCTATTTCCTCGCTGCCGTGTTTGGCTTTCAGCGCCGCAATATCAATATCATAATTGGCAAACTTAAAAGTTTGCCCGACAGCCCGGCCGGGGTCCGTCCGCCTCAGCACCGCCTTTATCCGGGCCAGCAGCTCTTCGAGCGAAAATGGCTTGGTGATATAGTCATCGGCTCCGAGATTCAGACCGGTTACTTTTTCTTTTCCCTGACCCTTGGCCGTCAGCATAATCACAGGAGTTTGCATACCCTCTCGACGCCATCCCGTGCATAGCTGTTCGCCGCTGATTTTCGGCAGCATCAGGTCAAGCAAAATCAAATCAAACCGCTTCTCAGCCACAACCCGCTGCGCTTCGAGACCATCGGCGGCCTCACTAACACCAAAGCCGTGAAACTCCAGAAAATCCCTCAGTGCCGAGCGGATTTTCTGCTCATCTTCAACTACTAATATATGTGCCTTTTTTTCCATACGTCACCTACTTATATTATAGACCAAATCGGGGCCGAAGGTTTGTAAATACTTTGTAAAAAAGCTCGTCTGTTATTTTACACCCAATTTACTCAACTCTCAACCGCCTATGTCGTATTATTTATTTAGTTAGAGAACCAATTTTACAAACCTTTTTGAAAGGAACTGAAAATGAAAAAGTTAATGCAAACAATTCTATTCAGCCTTTGGGTACTGCAGGCAGATTTGGTTTTCGCCGACATTTCGCCTGCCGGTCAGTTAAGGCTCAATGCAGCAATGGCCCAGCCTGTCATGTTAGCTCATAAAAAGCAGGTCGCTTATCTTCGCATAGGGCTGACAGGTTTTACATTGCCAACCCGGCAGGATCGTGCGCCGGTCAACATCGCAATTGTAATCGACAAATCCGGCTCGATGGGTGGCGACAAAATTGCCAAGGCAAAGGATGCAGCGATAATGGCTATCGACCGTCTCAATTGCAACGATATTATTTCTGTCGTTACTTATGATTCAAGGGTAAATGTTTTGGTGCCGGCTACGAAAGTTGCGGACAAGGAAATGATATTCCGCAGGATAAGAGACATCGGCGCCGGCGGAAGTACGGCTTTGTACGACGGCGTCAGCAAAGGGGCAAAAGAGCTGAGGAAGTTCGTTTCCGACAATCGAGTTAATCGGCTGGTTTTATTGTCGGACGGCCTGGCGAATGTCGGCCCGCAAACTCCGACAGAATTAGGTCGGCTCGGAGCTTGTTTGATTAAGGATGGTATCTCGGTAACAACTATCGGCCTGGGACTGGGTTATAACGAAGATTTGATGACTCAATTGGCTTATAAAAGTGATGGCAGCCATTACTTTGCTGAAAGTGCTAATGAACTTTCCGGTGTTTTTGACAGCGAATTTGGACGGGCGCTTTCCGTAGTGGCCCAGGAGATTCAAATAAAAATCAGATGTGCGCGAGGTATAAGGCCCATCCGACTCCTCGGAAGACAAGGCCGAATCGAGGGACAAAATGTCGAGGTTTTCATCAATCAGCTTTATAGCAAACACGAGAAGTTCATTATGCTGGAACTCGAAGTGCCCGGAACCGCCAGGGGGCACAAACGAAAAATAGCTGCGGTTAACGTCAGCTACTCGAATCTTAAAATCCATACGACCGAAAGAATCAGCAGTCAGGTAGAGGTGAATTTTTCAAATTCAGAAGAACTAATAGAAAGAAAAACCAATCATGATGTGATGGCCGATGTGATTGAGCTTATTGCCACTGAACGCAACGAACTGGCATTGAAACTAAGGGACAAAGGAAAAATGAAGCAGGCTTGTGAACTGTTGTCCGTGAATGAAGCGTATCTCAAAGACAATTCGGTCCGGTACGATTCTCAAAAGCTCAAAATATACGCTGAGCAACAAAGAGAGGACAGAGATAATATGGACGAAGCAAATTGGGCAAGACAGCGGAAAATAATGCGTAAGTATCAATTCTACAACAAAAGTCAGCAAGGCAAAAAATGATTTGTCAGAATAAAATTTCGTAATCACAAATTTTGAAAGGAGCACAGAATGAAAAAGAAAATACAAGTCCTCGTATTAGCGGTTGTGGTAATAGCTCTTGCGCCCACAGCAGCCTTTGCGGATGCCCAAACAGTAAGCGGGGCAATCTCAAAGGTGACGGTTTACCGCGGCCAGGCCCAGGTGACACGCAGGATCAATGTTGATTTGCCGGCGGGCACCTCTGAGCTAATCGTCACAGACCTGCCGGCCAAAATCGTTCCCGAAAGTCTTTACGCGCAGACTTCAGGTGATATTAAGGTCCTTAGTGTAAGGTATCGGGAAAAAGCGGTTCGGGAAGACACACGGGAAGAAGTCAAAAAGCTCGATGCACAAATCGAAGAAGTCAAAAGAAAACAACAACACGCTAAAAAAGACAACGAAAACGCTACTGATTTATTGCACAAATTCAGAGACATGTGGAAGCTGGCAATAGACGGAGCCAACGTTGATTTGAATCGCTCTGTAATGCAATCCGAGCAGATTGAGTCGTACACGGAGTACCTTGAGGCCAAATCTCTCGAATGGCATCAAAAGAATCTTGAGCTGCTGGATACCGAAGCCGACCTCATAAAAGAGATGGAGCTTCTTACTCGCAAACGCAAAGAGCTCGACGCCGGTCGTTCTCGAACAGAGCGTGAAGCCGTGGTGTTTGTCAGTAACAAAAACAAGAAAAAGGCCGACATAGAATTGAGTTATCTGGTAAACGGAGCCAATTGGAACCCGCAATACAACTTGCGGGCCAATCCCAAACAATCAAACGTCCTGATTGAATACAACGCAGTGGTCAACCAGACCAGCGGCGAAAATTGGGATGGTGTTGTCTTGAGCCTTTCTACCGCCGAGCCGACCATGGTCTCGGCACCGCCGATCCTTGACCCAATGCTCGTAAGCCTTTCTCGTCCTGCACAGACCCAACAGGCAGAAAAACAAGTCTTTGTACAGCTTGATAATGTCCGACGGCAGTTGCAATCTCGCAAAGCCAATATTAAACTGGGTATAGGCGCCAATTTCGACCTTAATGAGCTGGCAATATCCAATCAGGGCTTTGTCCTTCAGGCCACTGGTCAACAGGTAAAAGAGTTCCAAAAGCAGTTAGCTGTTGTCGCCCGTAAAGAGGGTGTCAGCGTAACATACAAACTGCCCGGCAAGCTCAGCCTGCCCAGCCGAAGCGACCAGCAGCTCGTTACTATAGCTTCGGTTACTGCCAAAGCTGATTTCACGCTCATTGCCACACCTTTACTTACTGATTATGTCTACCTGCAAGCCGAGCTGCTCAACAAGAGCGAAACGATTCTCCTGCCCGGACAGGCCAGTGTGTTCCGCAATGGTGAATTCGTCGGCAAGAGCCAGTTGCCGCTGGTTACTATTGGCGAAAAGTTAACAGCCGGCTTCGGCATAGATTCTCAAGTTCAGGTAGTACGTGAGCTTGAAGAGAAAAAGACGCGAATTCAGGGTGGAAACCGCATTGACACATACCACTACCGTATAGCTCTGAGCAATTACAAAAATACGGCAGTAGAACTGCAATTGCTTGACCGTTTGGGATACACAGAAAATTCGTCAATCAAGATAGAACTTGTGAAAACCGAGCCCCAGTTAAGCGAAGATAGCGAATACCTGCGTACCGCCCGTAAGAAGGGCATTTTACGCTGGGACCTGAACCTTCCGCCTAATACCCTTGATGAGAGCGCAACTGTTGTAAAATACAGCTTTACGATGGAATACGACAAGAACATGCGAATCCAGGCCCGCCGTAAATAATCCGGCTATGAACTGAGCAGTGATAAAACAAATGTTCGGGGTCCCAAACGTAATGTTGCTTTTGGGGCCCCGAACCAACAGTAGTTTTGCCTTATAAGACCGGAGATTTCCCGTAGCACAGCCGGAACCTTGCTGCGGGATTTTTTTTTACGATTTCAGGCTTCACTGACGGGGGAAAATCTACGTAAAGATATGACCAGCACCAGCGATGGATTATTTTCTGAAAAAAGATTGTGAAAGCGTGATTTCTGGTGTAGACTACAACGGTATTTTTTGGGATTTGAAGGTTTGAAGTTTTAACACTTTTGGCATTTTGACACAGAGGTCCATTATGAAGGTAAATTTTAACAGAGCAGCCCTCTCCGAGGTTTTAGGCCTGCTGACATCCGTAGTGCCAAGCCGAACACCCAAGCCAATACTGCGCTGTGTCCAAATCACGACCGGCGAGAAAGAGGTTCGGATTTGCGCTACAGACCTTGAGATTGGCATCAATTGCCTTGTCCATGGGGTGCAGATTGAAGAGGCCGGCGAGGTGGTTGTCCCGGCCGACCGGCTGGCTGCCATTGTGCGCGAAAGTGTTGACGAAGTCCTGTCATTAGAAGCTGCCGAAGGGACCTGCGAGATACGAGGAGCCGACAGCCACTTTACGATTTATGGTCAGGAGCCGGGCCAGTATCCCACCGTCCCGGGCTTCGACGGCGACGCTAATGTGGAGATTGCTTTGAGTAATCTCCAAGCCGGCTGTGACCAGTGTTTGTTTGCGACAGCCAGGGAAAGCAGCCGATATGCAATTAATGGTGTGCTGTGGGAGATTAAGGGCAAGAAGCTAATGTTAGTTGCCACCGATGGCAGAAGACTGGCACGCTGCAGGATTAACCTGGCTTCGGCCCCGGACGAGAAGATAGCGGCAACAAAGATAATAGTACCCGCCAAGACAATGGCCCTGCTGGACAAAATCGGCTCCCACGACAAGGAAAAGGTTGCAGTCAAACTTGTCGATAACCAGATACTATTTAGCTGTGCCGATGTAGTGATAAGTTCGAATCTTGTCGAAGGCAATTTCCCGAAGTATGAGGATATAGTACCGACCGATTACGACAAGAAATTGACACTGTCGACTGAGGCCGTACTAAGTGCCGTTCGCCGCTCGTCATTGCTGACCAGCGAAGAGTCCAGGGGGATAAAACTCTCGATAGAAAAGGATAAGATGGTATTTTCCGGCCGGGCGCCGGAGACCGGCGATGCACAAGTCGAGATGCCGATCGATTACAAAGGCGAGCCGATTGAGATTGGTTTTAATCCACAATTCCTTATAGACGTCCTGCGGGTTGTCAAAACGCCGGAATTCGAATTGGAATTAGGACAACAGGACAGGCCCGGCCTGATAAAAAGCGGAGCTGATTTCCTCTATGTCCTGATGCCTATTAACCTGGGATAACCCCACACCAATTGAGCGTAGGCTCACGCCTGATTGGTGCGGGGCGCAGTTTTGCATTTTTCTTTTTAAGTTTTTCTTTTTTATGATGAATCAGGACGAACAATTACGCGGCACTGTTAAGTATCAAAGAAAGCGATACCTGGACAGAGTAGTCAGGTTAGGTGATGTTACCAGGGAGCTTTTGGAGAATCGTATTTCGCCGCAGCAGGCAAAGTTTGCCCCAATAGCCGAGCTCTGGAGCCAACTGCTGCCGGACGAGCTTGGCCGCCACTGCAAAATTGTCGATATTTCCGGCGGCCAACTGAAAGTATCAGTGGATTTGCCTGTGTATATGTACGAGCTGCAATTATGCAGTTCAGAGCTTCTGGGCGAACTGCAGCGGCAATGTCCACGGGCCCATATAAAAAAAATTAAGTTCGTCGTCGGCTCAAAAGCCCGAGCTTAGTGCATTTGGAAACTCGAAGGGAAAAAGGCAGGGGCGAAGAAGATTTTGTTTCTTACGTTCCACTCTACCCGATTTAGATAATTAAGAGATATGAAAGACCACAGTTACGACGCAAGCAACATAAAGATACTCGGGGGTATAGAGGCGGTACGCAAACGGCCGGATATGTACATCGGTGACCGTGGAAGCGGAGGCCTGCACCATCTGGTCTATGAGGTATTGGACAACTCCATTGATGAAGCATTGGCTGGATTCTGCGAAAAGGTGACCGTGCGCATCCACGCCGATGGCAGCTGCACAGTCGAGGATAACGGCCGAGGTATACCGGTCGAAAAACATAAAGAGGCCAGGAAAAGTGCATTGGAAGTAGTGCTCACGACCCTGCACGCAGGCGGTAAGTTCGACACTAACAGTTACAAAGTGGCCGGGGGGCTGCACGGCGTAGGCGTCAGCGTCGTCAACGCCCTTAGTGAATGGCTCGGAGCTGATGTTTATAGAGGAGGAAAGCACTATCATTTCGAATGTGTCCGAGGCGTCGCCAAGGGACATGTAAAGGAAATCGGCAAGGTCGACAAACGCGGAACAAGAATATCGTTCAAACCGGATGAGCAGATTTTCGGCGATGCGGAGTTCGAATACGATACGCTCTTGAAAAGAATACGCGAGATGGCCTATTTGAATGCCGGGCTGCAGATTACATTCAGAGATGACAGAGTCAATAAAAAAGTTATATTCAAGTTTGAGGATGGCATTAAGGCCTTCGTCAAGCACCTTAATGAGGGTAAAGAGACACTACACCCGGATGTCATATATTTTGCTAAAGAAAATAAAGAAGCGATGCTGAGCTGTGAAATAGCTATGCAGTACAACGATGGCTATACTGAAAATATCCTGGTCTTCGCCAACAATATCCGCAATATCGACGGCGGCACACACCTCTCGGGCTTTAAAACGGCTCTTACCCGCACAATGAATTATTATGCCAGGAACAATAACCTTCTCAGGAACGGCCAGGTCACAACCGGCGATGACCTGCGTGAGGGATTAACTGCGGTTGTATCGGTTAAACTCGCCGACCCTCATTTCGAGGCCCAGACGAAAGTTCGGCTCACCAATCCGGAAGTGGGCGGTTTCGTAGAGACCACCGTTAATGAACAGCTTGGTCACTTTTTGGAAGAACATCCCTCCGAATCAAAACGCATTTTGAACAAGGCCATCCAGGCCGCTGCGGCAAGAGAAGCCGCCAGAAAGGCACGCGAGCTGACCAGGCGAAAGGGCGCGCTGAGTACGTCCAACCTGCCCGGTAAATTGTGGGACTGTGCGAGCAAGGAAAAGGAGACAACCGAAATCTTTATCGTGGAAGGTGACTCAGCAGGCGGCTCGGCAAAGGCCGGCAGAGACAGATTCATCCAGGCAATCCTGCCCTTGAAAGGAAAAATCCTCAATGTCGAAAAGGCCCGCCTGGAAAAAATGCTCGCCCACGATGAAATCCGGACCATCATAAGCGCTCTTGGAACCGGCATCGGTGCCGATGAGTTCGATTTAAACAGGTGCAGATATGGCAAGATAATATTGATGACAGACGCCGACATCGATGGCGCCCATATTCGAACGCTGCTGCTGACCTTTTTCTTCAGGCAAATGCAGCAGTTGTTCCTGGCTGACATGATTTATATTGCCCAGCCGCCTCTGTATGAGCTTAAAATCAAGGGCAAAAAGAAATCTGAATATCTCCTCAGCGAAAATCAAATGCACAAGCGGATGATTGCTCGCGGCCTCGAAGGCACGGAACTGGTTATCACAGATGGTAACAAAGGTAAGAAGAGCAAAAAGTCCGCATCCAGCGAATCGCCCGCCTCTAAGCAGGCCGGTTTAACCGAGCGAAAGCTGGGAGACAAAGAACTCTCGGCACTTGTAAAGATCCTTGCCGAAGCCGAACGCGTCATAGCGGTTTTGAGCAAGCGTGGAATTAAGTTTACAGACTTCGTGCAGAAATATTATGATCCGCCCAGGGGCGGACTTCCACGTTTTCATATCTCTGTCGAAAATCGGGACGAGATTTATTACCAAGTGGACGAGTACGAAAAGCGGGTCGATGAACTCAAAGAGCGCACCAGGGATTCGGCTTTGGACGAGGAGGAAGATTTGATTGCCGCCGAGGAGCTTCACGAGGTAGTGCGGATCAATGAGATAAATACAACGCTCAAAAAGCAGTTCAAGCTGGACTTAAAAGATTTCCTTCTAAAACAGGCCAAGTCCGTCTCCGGCGAATCGCTGCCGACTAAGTTCCGGCTTATCAACGGCCAGGACAGCTACGATATCGCCTCACTGGGCGATATTTGTGCCGGTATAAGGCAGATTGGCGGCAAAGGAATTGAGATAAAACGCTTCAAGGGTCTGGGCGAGATGAACGCCGACCAACTGTGGGATACAACTATGAATCCGAAGACAAGGACGTTGCTGAAGGTGGCGATCGACGATGCAGGCGAGGCCGACAGGCTCTTCAGTATTCTGATGGGCAGCAATGTCGAGAAACGCCGAAATTTCATCCGCGACCACGCACTCGAGGTCCAAAACCTCGACGTGTAAACTAAAACCATATTTCCCCGGCCACAGGTGAGTTGGCGGTGCCTGTTGGCCAAAGGCGCATATCCGAAAATGGCACTACTATGCACGAGACAGAAGATTCGCAGAAAAGGTAGGGTAAAAAATCCGCTAAAGGCGGGGACTTTTGACGACTTACTTCTAATGGCGTGAAAAATCTACGGGTAAACGTGAGATTCATCCGGTTAGGCAGGGCAACCATTCCGCCGTCCAGCACCAAAACGGCCTCTTTTGATGCTGGATGAGAATCCGGTTTTACTAACTGCCGACCATCTGTAAGCTGGCTAATGCAACGAATTTGTCATCGGCCAATTCAAAAACTCCATCAAGACCGGTTACCGTAAAGATGCCTCTGGTCGCCGGCGCTACGCTGCAAAAAACAAGACGATGCCCGCAGTCACCCACCAGCTTGCGCAGCTTCAGCAGCTTTGAGAGGCTCGAAGAGGTTACAATATCAACGCTGGAAAAATCAACTACCAGGTCACAGTCACCTCTGTCACGCATGATTTCGGTAACGGCTTTGAGCTCATCACCCATTTCCGGTTCCTGCGGTAAGTCCACAAGAACAATATTCTCCGACCAATTTTGTATTCCCATTCTAAAGCTCCTTTTTTAATCAATATCGATTTCACAAATTCGAAATGTTTTATCGGCATAAACACATACCGGGTTAAGCAAAAAAACAAATTCGACTTTATTCACAGCAACACAGGCCTGATTCGCTCCTCGATACTCAACTATAGTCCCTCGTCCTTCGTGTTCTTCTATGAGCATCGAGCATCCTGCATCGAGTTGTTATTTGATTTATCAAACTATTATAGGACAATCAAGGGGAACGCTTGAAGGATACCTGCTGTTTGAAATCACATTGACACATAGCAGCCGGGCGTGTTACGCTAAAAACCATTGAATGGCTGACCGACGGCAAAGACGCGCTCAAACCTTCCGCCAAATGACATGCATCTCTAACAAACTCATGTTCTCGGTCTACATAGTTTGTAAATCGGCAAATGCAAAACACTCCAAGTGGTTGCATTCTGCATTAAATTAAGGTATCTTAACTATTGGAAACTACAGCTCATCTGAGCAGATCAAAATATGAAAAACTTGGATATGCCAATTATAACCACATATTTTTGAAAGAGACAGCCATGAAATCAAAGAATACCATATCACGCAGGAGTTTTATTAACAGTTCCGCAAAGGCCGCCGCAGGCACAATAACAGGACTAAGTCTCTGGGGGACCGGCTCGTCCTGGGCCGGTGCTAATAACAGGGTAAGGGTGGCCGTTGTGGGCATACATGGGCACGGCTTTGGCAGCCACATCAGAAACTATCCCTCGTTGCCTGATGTCGAGGTGGCCGCCCTTTGCGATGTGGACCAAAACCTCTTCCCCGAAAGGCTCAAGTGGTTCGAACGGAATAACAAGCCTGTCCCGAAAACCTACGTCGACATCCGCAAACTCCTCGAGGACAAAAACATCGATGCAATCAGCGTGGCAACACCGAATCATTGGCACTCGCTGGCCGGTATCTGGGCATGTCAGGCCGGCAAACATGCTCATATCGAAAAGCCTTTTAGTCATAATGTCTTTGAAGGTCAAAAACTGATAGAGGCGGCGAAAAAATACAAACGCATTGTCCATCATGGCACCGAAAGCCGCAGTTCCGAGGCATATCAGCAGGCCGTCGAGTTCATACGTAAAGGCGGCCTTGGCGAGGTCTATATGGCAAAGGGCATGTGTTATAAATGGCGAAACACAATCAAACATACCCCCGAAGGGCCGGTCCCCCCGGGCGTACATTATGACACCTGGTTAGGCCCGGCACCCAAACGTCCCTTCTCAAGGAACCGGTTTCATTACAACTGGCACTGGCACTGGGATTATGGCAACGGCGATATCGGCAACCAGGGAATACATGAGATGGATAAAGCCCGCTGGGGTCTCGGCGTCACGCTGCCGACTAAAGTGATGTCAATGGGAGCTCACTTCATGTTTGACGATGACCAGGAAACAGCCAATACCCAGATTGCCGTGTTTGAATTTCCCAATCCCAAAGGCCGCGGCGACAAAAAGAAAATCTTACAGTTTGAAGTCCGCCACTGGATGACCAACTACGAAGGCGGCTTTTCCGCCCCGCCCTCCAATAATGTCGGCAACATCTTTTACGGCTCCGAAGGATATATGGTCATGTATTCAGAACAGTGGAAGACCTATATGGGCAAAAACCGCGAGCCCGGCCCTTCCGGCAAAGAAACAAAAAATGTCGACCGGATGCATTACCAGAATTTCATTGATGCAATTCGTGCAGGCGACCCGTCAATACTAAGAGGCAACGTCGAAGATGGCCATTATAGCTGCACGCTGGTCCATCTGGCCAATACCTCCCTTCGGCTCGGCCGCAGCCTGAACTTCGACCCCAAAACACAAAGATACGTCGACGACACCGAAGCCAACAAAATGCTCACCCGTAACTATCGAAAACCATTCGTCGTCCCGAAAAATGTCTGATTCCGCTTCCCGGTCGGGCCAAACGGCACGATATATTGCTTCTACGAGCGTGACGGCGTCGGCGAAAACCACTACGACCCAAAGCACCTCTGCGTGGCAAGATTCAACACCGAATGGCTGACCGATGGAAAGGACAAGCTCGAAACTACCAATAAATAACGTGTTTCTTTGGCGAACGCCCGTGTGGAAATCCGTACTTGTTTACCAGCCGAAGAGTGGATATACTGGATTCTCGCAATGTGAGCAGCACTAACAGCAAGGAGAATGAGTATGCGAAAGTGGATTAATCATGCCAAAAGCTTCAGAGTTGTAGGTCAGCACGAGATAGTTGTAACATGTATCAAGGATTATCTATTGGAACATGATCATCCCCGTTTTATATTTCGGGTAAGACAGAAATCCGTTCCTCAGTGTCAATAGCAAGGATACAAAATAGGTGAATGAGATGCCAAAATCATTCAAGCCATGGGTAATTGTTCTATTGGTAAGTCTTGGAGTAGTGGTGTGCTCGTTTGGATTTGTATATTTATCTTTTCAAATACGCGCCTATCAATACAGATATGTTGAATGTGTTCCAGAACAACTCCTGGAGCATTTGGAAAGCGTAGCCGACATCAACTTTCCTGAAAATATTCAGAAGGTTAGGGCCGCAAAGACAATCCCGGTTGAAGGCGACATCCTTTTCATCATTAAATTTACTTGCCATCAAAATGTATTGAATAGCTTTCTTGAATCATTTCCAACAGAAACTTGGAAGATCGAACTTGAACCATATGATCCTGCGTCTGACCTAAGAAAGACGAGTTTTTGGATACCGCCCCGATGGTTTACAGAGGTGATTGAGCAAGGAAAAGAGGGCATGCTATTGTTGGACAATCGATGGGCAACGATTTATATTGATACGACAAGCAAGAAAGATTTTGTAGTTTATATTGAAGGCTTCTACTCAAAACGCGCTGCGGAACAAAGTCAGTAGGTTTGATTGGGGCTAATCTCGACGCGGAAATGTATTCGTTAAATTATTATCGATGGGCACGAAAAATACGTGCGAGTTTAGATTCACTAATATCGGCTCCACCGATGGCGGATTAAAAATAGGCAAAATCAGCCGCACCTCCGGCTGCACAGTCTTCCAGCTCGACAAAATAAATACGCTTCGGAAGATACGGGAACAATAAAAGTAATCTACGCAGCGGGCAAATCCACTGGTTGTACAAATTACAATTTTCTGTCGAGTTTACGGTAGCTTATGGCCTCTGCGATATGCTCGGGAGCGATGTCCTCAACGCCGGAGAGGTCCGCTATCGTGCGGGCAACCTTGCAGATTTTATCGTGGGCACGGGCGCTCAGGCCGAACTCGGTCATCGCCTGCTTTAACATCATCTCACTGGCCGAATCCAGTGGACAAAAGTTCTCAACCTGCTTGTGCGTCATTCTTGCGTTGGTAAATCCACCGCCGTTGCCGAATCGCTTCGCCTGGGCTTGCCTTGCCCTGCAAACGTCCTGTCTCATATCAGCCGAGCCAAGCTGGCTTGACCTTGCGCGGAGCCTGCTGAAACTTACCGCCGGGACTTCGATATGAATATCGATCCTGTCTACCAAAGGCCCGGATATTTTCGAGAGATACCGCTCGATTTGGCCCGGCGTGCACTTGCACGCTCTGGCCTCGGTGCCGAAGTAACCGCACGGACAGGGATTCATCGCCGCGACAAGCATAAATTGTGCGGGAAAGCGGACTGCGCCCTTGGCGCGTGAAATGGTGATAAAACCATCCTCCAACGGCTGACGAATCATCTCCAAAACGTGTCTGGGAAATTCGATAAATTCATCGAGGAACAATATCCCGAAATGAGCTAATGACAATTCTCCCGGCCTCGGTGTCGTTCCGCCGCCGACCAAGGCCGGGCCGCTCGCTGAATGGTGCGGCATTCGCACGGGGCGGGTAGCCATCAACGCCATGTTTTTACCTAATAAACCCACCGAGGAATACACACAGGTTGTCTCGAGCGACTCTTGAAGACTCAAAGGCGGCAGAATCGTCGCCAACCTCTGGGCCAGCATGGTCTTTCCCGCTCCGGGCGGGCCAATCATCATTATATTATGGCCGCCGGCTGCGGTGACAGTCAATGCCCGCTTAACGCTTTCCTGGCCCTTGACATCGGCAAAATCGACTTCATAATTTGATGCTACGTTAAAAAGCTCCTCTATATCAACGGTTGTTGTTTCCAGCGGCAATTGTCCGGAAAGAAAGCCGGCCGCTTGAGCAAGTGAGCCAACGCCATATACCTCAACGCCCTCAACGACCGCAGCTTCTTTGGCGTTGTCCAAAGGAACAATCATTCGGCTATGACCATTTGCGGCAGCGGTCATCGCCATACTCAAAACGCCATTGACGGTCCTGACCCTGCCGTCCAGGGCCAGTTCCCCGACGATTATAAAATCTTTGATGACCGTGCTGACCAAAGTACCCTGGCCCGTGAGCATTCCCAAAGCGATAGGCAAATCGAAGGCCGGACCTGCCTTTTTCACATCGGCCGGCGCCAGATTTATCAGCGACTGGGTTTTGGGATACTTATAGCCGCAGTTAATAATCGCGCTTTTGACCCTCTCGATGCTCTCCTTGACAGCGGTATCCGGCAGGCCTACTATGAGAGACTTTTCAAATCCGCCCCGCGCAACGTCAACTTCAACCTCGCATATTATGCCCTTTATCCCTTCAAGCGTGACACTGTTGAGTCTGGCCAACATTATCGGTTTCCCCCATTCTCGATTTCCAAAACTCCATTTTAATACCGGCTTGTACCGGCCCGATATTTATCCGCCCTTATACTTCTGCCAGTAGTCGGGCATCAATTCCTTTGTCTTGGCCTCAAGTTCCTGGTCGCTTATGGCAGTCAAACGGCCATGTTCATCATACTGGTCGAGGACCCAGCGGGCAAGCTTGTGTATTTTAATCTTGTTGATTCTGACATCGCCCTTGAGGCCGAAAAACTCGTTGATCCAATGGACCAGGCCATCGGTGCCGCTTTTATCAGTGATGGCGACGCGAGGCGGTCGGTCGAGCAGTTTCTCGGTATCGAAAATATTGTATATCTGCTCGTCCCGCCGGAGCCCGTCGGCGTGGATGCCGGCCCGTGTCGTATTAAATGCCTTGCCCACGAACGGATAATTTTCCGGAATCGGCAGGCCAATCGACCGCATATAGTTGGCTAATTCGGTAATCGCCATTGTGTCAATTCCACACAGGTCACCCTTCAGAGCGATGTACTCGAAGATCGCGCCCTCGAGAGGCGGATTCCCCGTGCGTTCGCCGAAGCCGAATAATGTTGTGTTGGCAAAACCGCAGCCGTAAAGCCATGCGGTCCCAGCGTTGGTGTGTACTTTGTGGAAATCATTATGTCCGTGCCACTCGAGACGGTCGCTCGGGACACCGCATTCATGCGTCAGCTTATAGATAAGTTTCGGAATGCTTCTGGGCAGTTCGGCGCCTGGATAGCTGATTCCAAAACCCATAGTATCGCACAAACGAATCTTGGCCGACAGTTCCTCCGGCACCTGGCTGCTCATTTCCATCAGCCGGTCGACAAACGGAAGGACAAATCCATCGATATCCGCACGGGTTACATCTTCGAGGTGACAGCGAGGACGAACACCGGCCTCGAAGGCTGCCTCCACAATCTCGCAATAGCGATCCATGCATTCGGCCCGGCTGCGGAATTTCAGCTTATGGAATATGTGGTAGTCCGAGCTGCTTGTAAGTATGCCGGTTTCTTTCAAACCAGCCTCTCTGACCAGACGAAAATCGCCTTTGACCGCCCGGATCCAGCCGGTGCACTCAGGATATTTATGCCCCAGCGCCCGGCATCGGTCAAGCGTTTCACGGTCGTTCTTGGTATACAGGAAAAACTCGGTCTGCCGTATCACCCCGTTGGGCCCGCCCAGACGCGACAGCAGATCATAGATATGGACCATCTGGTCGATGGTATAAGGCGGACGGGCCTGCTGGCCGTCGCGGAAAGTCGTGTCGGTAATCAAAATGTCCCTGTCTTTAACAGCCCCGAAGTCAAACTCCACCGCTTCGCCGTCGATATATTCGACAACCGGGCCTTTAAAACGAATCAGCGGAGGCAGACTATATGGGAAAGTATCCTCCAACAAATTGGGTTCTTCTGCATCCACAAGGGGATGCTGCTTTTTCACTTCATTCATAGTAAGTCCTTTTTTTTACTTTATTCGCAGCTACTTCTCGACCTCAACGCCCTGCTCGGCGCAGACCTCGGTAATGAATGCGACCGCTTTGCCGACGGTTTCCACCGAAAGGGCGGCGTCTTCTTCCATTTCGATACCGAACTCTTCTTCGAACATAGCTACAAGCTCCACGGATTGAACACTTTCAGCTCCCAGGTCCACGGTGAAGCTATGCTCTTGTTTGATTTGGTCCAAGTCAAGCTTTAAAACACGGGCGGTTGCCGCTTTAACACGTTCTTCTACTGTTGCCATTGATTCATTTCCTTTTTTGATTCATTTCCTCTATGTTTTTATCGAGCTAACATTGCTCTTCGGCCCTTTTTAATGGCCTTATTTCTCATCGGTGCCGTCATCTCGAAGACAGCATCCCACATAGCCTGCTCGGCCTGGGACCATTGGCAATTTCGCCTGCCCATTGCCGTTTCGGCCGTTTCATACAATTTACCTTTACCGAATCCCTTAGTCACGATACCTTCAAGGAACCACGCAAACGACGGTATAAACTTCGGCAGCGGCTTACCTGTAGCCATAATCAAAGCCATCGCCCCTACATAAGAGCCGGTATTCAACAGAGTCCCGATTGATGTTTTAACATGGTCTCCAATAACAGAGCCGACTTTCGTTGAGCCGGTATTGATTGACCGCCGCCCGTCCAGCATTACTTCGACGTTGGAATAGTCGTTCTTCAGGTCGCTGTTGGTTGTAAGCGCTCCGAGGTTGACCCACTCGCCAACGTAGGCATGTCCTAAAAATCCGTCGTGATACTTATTCGAATACCCATGTATAATCGATTCTTCCACCTCACCACCGATCCGGCATACCGGCCCGATTGAATTGCCCTCGCGGCATTTTGCGCCCAGCAGGATAGAATCTTTCCCGATATAGCAAGGCCCCTCAATGCGGCTGAAAGGATGCACCTCAACACGCTCGTCGATATAAATCGGACCATTTTCAGCATCGAGCACAACCATCGGATGCAACGTCGCACCTTCAGCGATATAGATATCCTTCTTATTGCCCCTTATGGCACTCGGCTCTTCAATAATTCCTTCAACGCCGCTTCTACCGGCTGCCGCAAAGTCGGCCGTTATCTGCTCTGAATTGGCCAGCACCAGGTCCCAGATGTACTGCCACATCGGAAGTGCCGGCCTGACATTGGGCAGATTCGCCTTTGCCGCCGCTACGAACTTCCTGATGTCCTCTTTCGGCAGCTTGGCCAGGTCGGCTTTGGCAACACGGGCATACAATAGGCTGCCCTGTTCATCCAGGCCGACCTCACTGGGGCCGCTGCCTGCCACGTCAAAGCTGTCCGCCTTAATCCGCGGATCCACTATAAACAGGTCATCGCCTTCCAGAACCGACGTTTCATTAACCGGACGATCAACCTTCGCGCGATACGCATCGGCCATATAATCAGCCACGAAATAGGCAACGTCGCTAACCCCAACCTTGGCGGCCAGTTTCTCCCCAAGCGAACTGAATCCGCATCGAAGTTCCCATAGCGGACGACTCAACGCCAGCGGATAAAAGTGCCCTCTGACCTCTTCAGGGCTGTCAACCAGAATCAATCGCATAAACATCGTTCCTTTACTAAGAGCACCGAAACCAGCTCGAAAAGCTTCCTAACTCGACACGGCCAAGATATTCAAATAAACGTATAGGGCCATCTCGTCCTCCCCGTTTACCCAGTGCAATCTGTCACTTGCAGAGAGAAACGGAATTCTACTAAAGAACGCCAGGCATGTCAATCTGAAAAGGTATTTCCCGCTTAATCCACTCAGAAAGGCATTATTCTAAGCTTCTGCCGCTCCAGCCAGCCGCAATAGAGCGGATTATTGGAATACACTCTTTAGCCGGATTCTGGCATATCGAAGGTTTGGATTATCGTCAGCGATACCAAAAAGGTCAATAATATCAGAAGGTTCAGAGCCCCCGCGGACAGTATTTGTAAAAAATGTTCCGAAAGGGTGTTTGAGGTCGATTCGGACAAATCTTGGCCTGGATTCACCCTGAATAATTCGGCCGATGTAATTCCCAAAAGCCCTTTTGGTTCCATCGGTACGCGTCCCGGCCGCGATAACCCATAGCTTTCCATCGCTGTCGATATGAAAACGGGCAAACGACGGTTCCAGCCGTTTCGAATCCTGCCCACTTTCGGCTAAAGTGTTCCTCAAAAGAACTCTTCCACCTTTTACTACCACATATTCCAGATAGGCCGTCATGGCCTGGCCTGGAAAATATTTGTCTCTAATAAAAGAGTAATGGTGAGGCCGTTTTAGATAAAGAAGGTGTACCGCTCCCGCTTCGTCGATGTAAAGGTCAAGATTCGAAATGTGGCCGGCGGTCTTTTCCACCGTGTCAATCTCAATTGGAGCAATGAAGTCACTTTTCCGGATATCCGCAGTGTAAGTGTAAAACAAACGCCGGAATACATAGTCCCATTTGCGATTGAGTTTTTCGAATTTGAGCTTTTGCCATTCCTCGACCGGCTCAACGATATCGCCAATAGCCATAACAGCCGCTGCGCGATCTCGCAGCCCAACCTGTGGATAACAGGATCGGATGGGAAACTTGATTTTCCCCTTCTGATGCCACTTACCGCTATCGTCACAGTAGGAGACAAATTGCTCACTGGTTTGCGCATTGATGTTGAGCAAAAGCAGTTCGCCTCTTGCTCCGTCGGCGGCAAAGCCCCGGTATGAGTGGTCCATGAAATCAGTTCCATCGGCCCAGACCGGCTGGTGTGTTTTGATATCACCACCGGGGTCCCGCGGATTAAATTCAAATACTAACGGCCGGCAGCGGCCATATTTAACACCCGCCGGCTCGACTGAAGGATTCACCGATAGAAAAACCGCTCCTTTATGAAAGATTGCGACAGGGCAGGGCTCACGCTGCCGATACTCTTTCTCACTCTGAGCGATTTTCCAGCCATTTGCCGACCGATGCCATAGCTGCCATCTGGTGTTACAAAGCAATGGAACATCTTTTCCTGTTTCGATGATTGACAGGTATACGTCGTTTCCCTGCCGGGCTATAACCGTGGAACCATAGCACCATAAGGGCCCTGCGCCATTATTGGCAGACGTGTATTTGGTAACGACATCCTCAACTTCCACGACAAACCTGACATCATTTATTGCCTTCTTCGTCCCCGCCGAAGATACTACTGAAAAATAAAACAGCCAGCCGACAACTCCGTACACCAAAAGAACAATTTCAGATTTGCGCTTCATAATCTTTGCATCCTACTTTTTTATTTGACCTTTGTCAAGTCCTGTGACATTTTATCTCCGGCAGAGTGTTAGCCCACGGCACCGTCGGGGATTTTCTTTTTATATAGCCCCCAGTCCTGTGCTGGGGGGAATTTTCTTTCCCTTTTCAATTCTTTTGTGGTATTTTACTTCCTTAAACGAGTGATGTGGACATCGCCAAGAGTGCAGCGAAATATGAGATACGAAAGAGTCTCAGGCAAGAGGAGCTTCAGAAGATATTTGAATACACAGCTTCGATCTTCGATGAGATTATGATTGATGATTTTCTTTTCACCGATTGTGAATGCGACCAGTGCCAAAAGGCGCGTGGCGACAAAACATGGGCTGATTATCGGTGCAGCCTCATGATTAAAGTCGGTCGCCAGCGGATTCTAAAACCGGCAAGAGCGGCGCGCCACCCGGCTCTTGCCCGATGGTCATTCTGGTTGGCCGCGGATGTCCAACCAGCTGCAACTGAGGTAGGCGTCAATACAAAAAGAAGGGTTTGAGACGATGAAAGGTCTTAGGATTAAAACATGAGTAAGCAAAAACCTTTTCTTTGGGCATTACTGGCTGCGAGCGTCATTTTGATCGGGGTTCTGCTGATGTTCTTGGTACACGAACGTCAGGGCGCGAGTGTTGAGCGCATTCCAGCCCGAAAGAATTTAACTATCGAGAGAGACAAGATAACCAGTGGTTCTGGCGGCTATGGCAGTTCTGCATCATTTCCGCGTTACGGCTCCATAGAAGAACTGCCAAGCAATCTCAGGCAGCGTATCGATGAACTGCACGCAGCCCGAGAGAGAGACTTTACCGCGCTCGACGGCATAATTGCGGATTTCTCTATTACGGACGTTACTGTGGCGGAGGGCGTAGCCCAACTT
>VRUL01000016.1 GCA_019456145.1 Planctomycetota bacterium | reverse complement strand
ACAAAGAAGTATTCACTTTCCTCGCTGAACGTATCAGTGTCGCGTAACCGACTGTCCAGCAGCGTGACGTAATTCAGACTCGGCGTCACAGACCAGCCACCAATCTCAAAGGGAAATGACACTGAAAGCGCCAAATCGTTCAATTTAGATTCATCAGTACTCCAATACCCCTTGTTGTAGGATGCGCTGCCCCAGCCAACACTTGCGCCAATGTCCATTCCAACAGGAGTTTCGGGGCCAAGTTCTGCTATTTTTTCTATGCTGTGGCCTAAACCGAATTCCGCATACGTACCATCAATCACATCTATATCGTGGTAAAGGGTAAAAGACGGACTCAGCGGCAAATCAAAGTTTAGTCCCCAATAGAATTCAGTCGTATCCCCGACAACACTTGGAAAGTGATAGTTGATCAAACCCAAAGAATAGCCAACGCCTTCAACAAGGGGAACATCACCTGAATAATCAAGGGAGTAGTCCCATTCTGTGAACTCACCGTTTTGACTGTTTATAGTGGTAGTGTCCTGGCTGGCCCAAACGCCGGCCGTTAATCCACCCATCGTCATACTGACACCAGGCTGAAAAACGGGGTCGTCATTTAGGTTTTGACCTCGCCAGACGTACTTACCTAAGTAGTCAGCCGTAATTTCAAAGCCAGGCTCAGGAACCGGAGCGTTTAACAGCTTACTCAACTTGATCGCCAGTGCGTCCCCTAATGACGTATGTGTCTCGGTTTCAGATGCTCGCACATCCGGCTGTGACTTACAGGTCGCACCAGTAGCTTGGGAATTCGATTTTCTGTAAACCTGCGGCATTTTTGATTGAACTTCCAGCACTTGAACCTTGCTTTCCAGCTTGGCAATTCTGGTAATTATGGCCTCATTGCTTTGCTGATTTGTTAATTGGAACTCCATGGTCCGAAGCTTACCCTCAAGTTTGGAAATCCTGGTATCCATTCCCTTATCAACCTTTTGCATCTGATTCTGCCGGGCTTCCATCTCGTCAATTCTCTCGGCAAGGCTCTTTCCTCTGTTATTTGACTTTTCTGCCGCCGTTGACTGAGAACCCTCAGTTTCAAGTCTCGCGAGTTTTGCTTCAAGGTTGCCATCAGCTTGACAGATACTCGCTGCACTCAGGAAAACAACGACAATCAACAATATTATCACCCTATTCATCTTTATCTCCTTTCTCTGTACTTGTATCAGTACTTACCTCTTGCTTTGCATCAGTTTCTTCTGCCGCATCCTGTGCGATTGCCTTTGCGGCTTTTTCTGCAGTTTGCTTTGGGGCATCGGCATATTTGGCAAGGTCGTCACTGTTCAATACCTTGTCGATATCAAGCAGTATCTTGACTGAGTCGCCGATCTTGCCCATGCCGAGGATAAATTCAGTATTAACGGAAGAGTCGAACTGCGGTGATTCCTCTATATCCTCACCGGCTATATCCAGGACCTCCTGTACATGGTCGACCACAATGCCGGTGCTGTACTTCTGGTCGCCTTGAGTTATCTCCACAACAATGATGCAGGTCTCTTCGGTAACATCCGTAGTCTCCATACCGAACTTGGCCCGCAAGTCGATTACCGGTATAACCTGTCCACGCAGATTGATTACTCCTTTTACATACGCCGGTGTCCGCGGAACTGCGGTTATGTCCATATAACCGAAAATCTCCCGGACCTTCAAAATCTCCAGGCCGTACTCCTCATTTGCCAGAGCGAAGGTAAGATACTTACCCTCCTTTTCCATAATCGCCCTGTTCAATTGCTCAGTTTGAGCTGCTACATTTGACATGATATGTCTCCCAAAACTAATATTATTAACAACCACCCTAAAAGTATTGCCACCCTTTTTGCTACTACTTAGACTTGACAGGTCCTAAATTTACCTTGGTGTGCAACAAGCCCACCAAGACATTTTCAATCAGGGTAACAATGTCTTTTCACGCTTTTAAGAGTACGCGGAAACTTAACGCACACGACATTTGACATCTATTCATTCATAACAAATCTTTTCCTTATATATATTAACTGGCTGAGAATCCCAGTAGGGTTGAGCCATATTATTGACACGCAGCAAAGAGTGCACAGTGAAACCCTTTGCTACGCATTAAGGAGATCAACCATTTGACGATTGGCTGAAACAAAAGCTCACTATCAAAATTAAAAAGAGCAACAAATAAAAAAGCCTGGGAGAGACAAATGCCCTCTATGCTTTATTACTTCCGCCATTTCGACCTGAAATGGACTGCGATTAATGACGGAAGCTACGCATTTTTAATGGCGGATACTACGTATTTTGGCGGATTCTACTAATTTTCGATGACGGAAAGTACGCATTTGAGCATACGTATCCCGTCAAAATGATAAAAGAGGAGTGAACGTCTGAGAATACAGGTTGAATGCTCAAATATGGAGCTAATTTATTTCTGGAGATGTTAATCCTAAGGCAAGAGCTACTTTAGTCAACTCTGCCGGACTACTAACGTTCAACTTAAACATAAGTTGGTATCGATGTCTTTCGATAGTCCTGATTGACCTGTGTAAAAAGGCAGCCATTTCAGAATTGCTTTTGCCTTCGGCGATAAGTTGCAAAATCCTGGTTTCTGAATTTGTCAGGGGTTTGCCTGACAGATCTTCAGTGTTGGCACTTCGTTTCAAAGCCGCTTCCACTGCAGGGAGTAAAACATGCTCATCCAGAGGTTTTTCAATAAAATCCAAAGCTCCTATTTTAAGGGCCTTTACCGCCATTGGAACATCACCATGACCAGTTATAATAAAAATCGGTAACAATGGCCGTAACTGCCTGACCTTGGTAAGCAGAGTCATACCATCCATCCCAGGCATCTTGATATCTGTAATAAGCAGACTGCATCGCCTCTGTTCTTCCTTTAATGCTACCAGGCAATCCTTGGCGTTATCGAAGCATGTTACATAACACGGCAGTTCTTCTTCCAGCGTAAGCCGAACGATCTTGCGTATACCAACTTCATCATCTACAAAGAAAATATTTGCTTGTTTTGTTGCTGTTTCCATATTTATGTATTCACCTTGTTATTATCGCTTTATCGGGAACGTTGTGTAAAATGTTGTCCCCCGGCCAAACTTACTATCAACTCGCACGCTACCGTTATGATTTGTTACTATCTGCTGCAATATAGCAAGCCCAAGGCCGGTTCCCTCATCAGCAGGCTTAGTTGTAAAGAACGGCTCAAATATTTTGTCAAAATTGTCAGGCTCAATACCGCCGCAGTTATCTGAAAAAGCCAGTTTAATCTGTTCTTCTTTTACACTACCGCTGATCTTAAAGTATTGTTTTTTATTTGGTTTAGCAGCCTGTATAGCATTTTGAACCAGAATAAAGAACATTTGCTCGATCTCACCCGCTATACCCTTAATATCCGGCAATATTTTCAGGCTATCATCAATAATCAATTTAATTTTAACGTTCTTTGCCATTTCATTAAATATGGCCGTCGTTTGTATAACAGTCTTATAAATATTAATATTGCTAATATTTTTTTTGGAAGATGTGTGGCCTAAAGCAAGAAAACCTTTAACGACTGAACTTGCCTGTGAAAGCTGGTTGAGGCTGTCATCAAGTATTTCTTTGACGATCCTGGGACAGCCGGTTTTACTTAGATTCCGCAGTGTTTTCTGGATGGACATGCGAATCACACTCAAGGGTTGATTGAGTTGGTGTGCTAAAGCCGAGCCTATAGTCCCAAGCGATGCTAAACGTTCAGCCCGAAACATTTTTTCACGATAATCTTTCAATTCAGCTTCGGCGTTTATACGTTCCAAGACATGTCCCAGGCGTTCAGCAATCGCGTCGATAAGATTTCTTTCCTCTTGCAGGAAAGGCCCTTCGTCAGATTGGGGCTTCTGATCTAAATAATAAACTTTCAGAGCGCCTATGAACTTACCATGTTTTTTAATATTTGCCTCCTGTTTCCAGACTGTTTCCTGGAAATTCCCGGTCTCAAAGGCTTTCCCATCAATAATGATTCTGGCACAGGTACTTTCAGGATACTGCCAGGAAATTGGGATCAGGTTTACTGTTCCCTGGAGGATTTCATCCGACGAACCACTACTACTTTCAACAAGTTTTGAAATTCCGTACAGGCAGTTTAGCTCCTTGATTCGTTCACGGAGTTGGTGTGTTTTTTGTTGTAATATCTGTTCATTGTTTTCACGCTGTCGGGTTAATTCGCTGATGAGTTCAGCTTTTGTTTTACTCTTATCTTTTACCAGAAATTGCATACTTTTAACTCCCATCAGCGACTTAGAGTCACTAAAATCTATATCAGCTTATGGTTTTTAGCGCAAATAAGATGCTCCAAAAACAGCCTTATCAAGTTATTATCGATGCTTTTCACAAAAACTTAAGCAGAAGTCACAACGGTTTTTAGAATCGAATTGGGGGATTATGGTGGAAAGAATGCGGATTTATTTTCCTTAACGTTTTTTATCGAGATTCGGGCCTTTTTCCGAACTATGACCGTGCTCGGCGGTTGTCAGCAGCGAATCTTCATCATCTGGCCCTAACTTGAGAATCACTGCTCCAAACGAAGAATCTCGACCTTTCGGAACTCAACCGGATGGCTCTCGGCCTGGAGCGAGATATACCCCTGGCTTATCATTACCTTGCCCTGCTTAATCAGCTTCTTAGCGTCGCCGTCTCCCGGATCAAGCTGAGGCTGCTCGTATTCCAAGACAACCTGGCCGTCAATGATATGCTTAATCTTACCGTTGCCGTGCACCTCGAATTCAACCTTCACCCACTGATCGCCGTGATACGTCTTGGACTTCGACGAAGTGCAGTGCGCCTTGATGAGCCTGCCCTTCATAACCACATGCGTCCCCGGCATTCATAGTCGAGCGTTTGCCGGTACCGCTGCCGCCAAGCAACTGCCCCTCGATAGATACGGGAAAACTCTGATTCTTAGCCATGCTCTCGGGTGCCTGGCAGTGCAGCATCGCCCCGCTATTGCGAAACGCCCATCCAGGCCCGCCCGGAGTCTGCTTGCCCACGAACCGATATTCCAGACGAAGCCGATAGCTCGAGAATTTGTTCTTATAAAAAATATGCCCGAATTTACTATCGAACTTCTCGTAGTTATCGTAGCAAACCTTAAGCACCCCCTCCTGGACCCGAAAAGTATCGGCATAGTTATCCCCCAACTCATGTCCCCTGATCTTAATCTTCCAGTCCTTAAGATCCTTCCCGTTAAAAAGCTTAATCCATTTACCCTTAAGCGGCTTTTTCGCCGCGACCGGCTTATCTTGCCGACCCGCCTTACGCGCCCCCTCCGCAGCACAAGCAAAAACAATCAAAATCAAACTAAAACAAGCAATCCGCCAAATCCAACCCGAATCACCATTTCTCGTAAATAAGCGTCGTACAGTCATTTTCAATCACTCCTTATAAAATAGTCTAATAATTGTAGCCAACCTACCTTAACCGCAGAACACCAATATTTCAACCCAAAAACTTGCTGCAGCAACAGTCAGAAGTTCTTACAGAGGTAATACCTTTTTTGATTAAATTGTTCATTGAATTTATTCGGAGAAGAAGAGCCAGAGTTCTTTTGGAGTTTTTATTAAAGGCAGGGTTGTGCTTTTACGCAAAAGACGCTAAGGCTTTCAGCAAGGAGGCGTGGGGCGGGGTTGGGAGGATTATAAGGCCCTCAGTGGGGTACTTACGAGATTCTCGGGCACGCTATGATCTGGACTTGCCTTCATACACTATAGCAATCCTTAATAGCCCTTACGAGTTCGTGTGCTCTGTTATAAGCCCTTTAAGCGTTCGCAGCCCTTTTTGCCTTATCAGGCCTTCTACAGAATTTCCTACACTGGCTCTCAGGTGTACTTTGCGATTGTAGCATCGCCGATCTCGTCTCGAAGGTAATCGGACAGCCTTATTTGATAAATCAGCCTCAAAAACCGCTAAGACACAAATGGCTAAATCGGCCTTGATACTGTGTTATGCTATATTTTACCCGACCAAATTAGGTTTTTTAGCTTGCAGAGATTATTTTTTTCTCAATAGGAGAATTTCGGCGTATACTTTAGACAAGAGCAGAAGTGTTTTTCAAAGTCATTCCGATATTAAAGGCGAAACTGACTCAGATTGCATGAGGGCATACGAGGGGTGAAATAATGTGGATTGATAATCTAACAGACAAGACATCTGTTATTTGCATCGCTGTCTCTGGCGAACAGGAACTGCAACGCGAGCTTCAAATTGTAATTAAAAAGCTATCTGGTAAAAGTGACTACAACGTAATAATAAGTCTTGCCAATATCGAGATGTTAACATCCTCAAGTCTCTCAGGACTCTTGATCTTGCGTCATTCGCTATCCAGAATTGGGCGTCAGTTGATCTTGTGTAAGGTTGGTTTTCCCGTCAAAGGCGTTTTTAGAACGGCCGGCCTTAATTCGCTTTTTCATTTTGCCACTGATATGTTGGCTGCACAAACAATGATTCAACAAACCAAACGCCCCGAAATTCAAAAAACTACACCGTGAGCAGGACTGAGAACTTGTCCTAATCCCTTTGTTCCGGTCGGCAGGAACCATTACTACTGTAGGCGATGTGAGCCATTCGAGATTTTCCTCGGCATAGCCGTTCTTATCAGAAAGTACACCTAACCGTGGCCTGTTATGTTACATGGAATCAACGTTTGTGGATCCTATAGAGAACATTGACTCTACCCTTAAGAGATATTTCACTTTCGTAAGAGAAACCGACCTTCTCCAAGACGCGGCGTGAAGCAATGTTTTCTGGTGACGTAGTAGAAACCAAGCTGGTCACTCCCAGTTCTCCAAAACCTATATCCACCAAGCTCCGGGCAAATTCACTCGCAAGTCTACTCCTGCACACTACAATCTCTATAGTACCACAATATGCGGGTCGATTTCAATGATTCCGACAGTCAACTGGATCAAGATTCCTGTTCCCAATTGGGTAAGGGGCAAGTTTCGCAGGAATGCCAACCCCCGACATTGCCAGGGAAGCAAGTGATTAATGATAATTGATAAATAATTATTGTAAATGAGGCAGGGAGGACCGTCGTCGAAATCGTGAATAGTGAAACGTGAATCGAATCTCATGAAAAGTTAATTTCACATTTCAGCCCTGTTAGAAGATAGACAAACACCTTGGCGTTTACTTCTAACGGGCCAAGGATTTCAAATACGGAAGATGCTTTAAGGTTTTTCCTTGCATTTATCAGTAATTCTTTTTGTAATAATAAGTTATGATCCTCTTTGTTCCAAGGTACCAAAAATTCATCTGGCTTACAATCGTGCTTTGCCGGCTTGTTTCGGCGGGTGATGTTTTCGCGTTGTGTCCCGAATTTGAGTCAGGCTACTCGACGGGGACGATCCAGTCGGCTGATTTAGATGAGGCCTCGGGCCTTGCGGGGAGCCGAAAGAATCCTTACGTTCTGTGGACACATAATGACAAGGGTGATTCGGCACGAATCTTCGCAATGAATATGGACGGGACACATCTGGGTATATACAATCTTTCGGGTGCTACAAACAGGGACTGGGAGGACATAGCAGTCGGGCCGGGGCCTGTCGATGGTATCTGTTACATTTACGTCGGTGACATAGGAGACAATGACGCTGAGTTTTCATCCATTACAGTCTACCGAGTACCTGAGCCGGAGGTCGACTCGGAGCAGGCGCCGGTCAATGTTACCCTGGAGGGGGTGGAGGCCCTAACGCTGCGATACCCAGACGGCGCTCATAATGCCGAGACGCTGATGGTCGACCCTGTTACTAAAGATATTTATATCATCACCAAAAAGGACACATATCCCAGGGTGTATCGGGCAGCCTATCCACATTCGACGACGGCGACAATAACAATGGAGTATAAGTGCGAGCTTCCGTGGCTTTACGTAAACAAAGGAGACTGGGCGAGCGGCGGAGATATTTCGCCGGCGGGGACAGAAGTAATTGTTCGCAATTACGAGACGGCATCGATATGGCAAAGGCCGGCCGATTCGAACCTTTGGGAGGCCTTTGCGGGGCCCGAATGCTCTATGGCATTGCTTAAGGAGAACCAGTGCGAGGCGGTCTGCTTTGTAAGTGGTTTTGCATGCGGTTTTATGATGACGAGCGAGGGGAGCTCCGAGCCGCTGTACTATTACCCGAGAATATTTGAAGGGGATTTCGACAAAAGCTGCCGGGTTGATTTTGACGACTTAAGACTTTTTGGTTCGGCCTGGGGGAGCTCTGCCGGGGATGACAATTACAATCCCGACTACGACATTTCAGATATAAGTTTCGATTTTATTGATGAACATGACCTTGCTGTGTTTGTTTACGGTTGGCTTTCAGAGATATAGTGAGATAAATTCATCGCACATAGTTCATAGTATTTAGTGATGAATTAGGGAATTTTGGCTAAAAATGTAATGTTTTGTTTTTTTCCTTGAAAGGTTGTTTGGCAAGTGTATAATTATTATTAAGGGAATTTATGATATGTCGTCTACATGGAGGTTTGAGGGTATAAAAACAGATAGAGTGAAGAGGTGGGTATGGTGGCAAAAATCACATTTATTCTCATTGTGGGGGCAATAATCTTCGGTTGTAGCATCGTTCAGGCAGATATTGTTAGTTTTGACTGCTACTTTCCCGGCGATATTTATGGATATTTTCACAATTGGAACTTTGATTTTGTGACAGTTGTGTTGACACTGGATGAGAATCTTGTGGCATTGCCACCATCAAAAGGGGATCAAGTCGTAATAAGTGGTGAGACTGATGCATCCTCAACTTTTACACTCATTAAGACCATCACGAATACCACAGGAACAACCTGGACGGGTTATGATCTGAAGTTACTAAGCACCGGCACTTTTGTTGACGGAACTGCCGGAAGCACAAAGTTCGGCACACATTCGTTTTCAGATGATTTTAAGATACTGCATTTTTATGCACCGCAACCTGTTCTCGAAACCCAGGCGGTTACACTTCAGGTCGATATTAATATTCCAACCACCGGCCGGTTTAACTTTACGATGGCTCAGCACCCAATTCCCGAACCGTCCACGATCTTACTGCTCGCTTTGGGTGCGGTGATGGTGAGAAGGAAAGTAACCCGCACCAAGAGGACGAGGCTAAATACGCTTGACGCGAGGCGTCGAGAAATAATTGATTAAGGATAAATGATAATTGGGATTGCCTCATCGCTTTGCTTCTGGCAATGACAACAAAATGGATTCCTGTCCCCCCAATCAGATACATATGCTGGATCCCTGCCTAATGCATGCAGGGACAGGCGGTAGGCGGTTATGGTTCCTCTATTCGAAGTGAAGCGCCCCAGGGTAAATTGTTCTGTGTAATCTTCATCATAATAGTATTGCTGCCCTTTTTGAGGGTGACTTTCGCGCTGTCCTGGTCAGGCGTAAAACCGCGTGCAATATTGTTGGCATTGACTAATTTGCCGTTGACCCATACCTTGTTGCCATCGTCACTACCAATCCAGAGCTTTACCTGCTGGTCGCTGGGCCATTGCAACTCGGTTCGCAGGTATGCTACCCTTTGATGGCCGCCGTTGAGAGCCTTTAGGAGATCGAGGTACCAGGGCTGGGCCGGGTCCTGGCCGGTTGGCATCTTCCGCCATTTCGCGTCTTTGCCGGAATCGATTTCGGGGGCAAAGGGTATGTCAAACAGGGCGCTAAAGTTACTGCCCTTGCGGGTATAGGGCCCGGACACTTCCCAGTCCATAACATAAAATTTCACCTTACTTATGTTTCGTAGTATTTGCTGTGCCTGCTGTTTAGTCGAATCGGCGACGTCGGCCTGGGCAATTTTTTCCATATCCGCTTTTATTTGACGACCTTCGGAGGTGTAAATCTTCTGAGCAATCACACAAGCCGCGAGCGCGGCCTCATTTTTGAGTGATGGATTGTCCAGCAGGGACATCGCCATGCGAAACGCTTCGGGCGTGTCGAGGGCGGCGAGTACGGAAAGCACCTTTTTTCTCTGAGCATCGTGGTGGGCCAACTGCATCGCCTGGAGATAGCATTGAAGCTTTTGAGGGGTTGTTAGGGCGGCGGCATCGATCAAATCGATATAACCGCGCAAGGCCAGGACGCGATGTGTTGGGTTGGCCGTTGCCCGAACGACCTTAAGCAGATCCTCGGCTGCATCGGCATTGGGCCAGGCGCTGAGGGCCTTTATCGCGGCATAGCGTATTTGGCTACTGTTATCATTTAGAGCGCTGCGTAGAACCGGCAGGGCCAGGTCGTGGCCGAGTCCGCCCAGTGTCATTAGCAGAGCTACCCGCTGCTCATCATTTTGGGCCTGATTCAGCTTTGACAGAATGTTTTCGGTACACATTTTGTGGACGGAATTTCGATGCGCCACAGCGGCCAACGCCCTGCCGACTTGATCAGCCTGTTCCGGGGCAACAACAAAGATTAAATCAACCATTGATGGTATTTCGCTTTTAGAGGCCAGGCTGCGCAGTGCCTTAAGGGCTTCGGTGCGTACGGAAGGATCATCATTTCGTGCAGCTTTGACCAACGCAGGGGCGGCTTCGACAGCATTTCGCTGGAGCAATGCGCGGCATATTACTGCTTTCCATGGGTTTGAACTTGCCGGTAATATCCTTGTTAGGACGGGATTGATGTTTTGGCCGGTCAATGCCGCCAAGCTCTGAAGTGCAGCAGTTCGTTCCCGGTCGAGGTCCCGGGCGGCATGATTGATCAGCAGGGCAATAGCGGATTGGTCTCCGATTTTACCCAGGGCACTGAGGGCGGCGCAGCGAACGGCAACGCTATCGCTTTGACATATATCTTTGATGATATTTAGCGCAGCGCGGTCGTTACGTTCGGCCAGCGCCTTGATTAACAAGACCTGTACATCCGGGCGCAAATCGCGAAGGACAGCAGCCATAGTTTCGGCGGTCTTTTTTTCGGGTACGCTCCTGACGATAACTACAGCCATACCGTAGAGGTCTTTCTTATCACTTTTCAAGGACTGGTCAATAAATGGGCCTGCCTGATCGCCCAGGACGTCGGTGAGACCTTTCAAAGCCGCAGCGCGAATGTGGGCGGGCGAAGGGGAATTGAAGACCGCCTCATATAAGCGGGCCGCCTTATCTTTCTGACTTTTTTCAAGAAGCCTGTCGGCACATTGCAAGCACGCCTCAGGCAGGACATCGCCGGCGGGATGATTGCCGGTAGCCAGTGCTTTTTGTAGAATGCTTCGGGCTGGGTCGGTGCCGATGCGTCCAAGGGCCTTGATTGCCCCGGCGGCTAATTGTGTATCGGGTGAGCCGACAAGTTTGTGCAAAGGCGTCACGGCAGCGGGACATCGTCGATTGCCGAGCATGTTTATAATTCCGAGCTTCGGCCGGCCGGCGGCTTTATCGAGGGCTTTAAGAAGGGCCTTGTCGACCTGGGGACTGTCTATATGGGTCAGGACGTAGAGAGCCATGTGGCCCATTTTCTCGTCGGTAAGATGCTTTGCCAAAACTGGTATGTGCTCGGAGGTGGCTGTCAGGGCCAGTTGTCGAGAGGCAAATTGTTTGGCATCATAGGGGGCGTCACTTTCGAGGATGAGGGCCAGGCCTTCGTTTAGCTTTTTTCTCAAGGCGGGATCGGCATGTGAACGGAGCGCCGATTCGCGGAGGTAGTTGAGGACTTGGTTGTTTTGGCCGAACTTGTGCGTCATTAGTTTTTCTATTGCCTCGTCGACCGTTATCGCATCGGCGGTGCTGCCTGCGAGGACACAAAGAACCGCAATGATTTTTACTGCTTTGTTATATTTCATAATCGAATCCTGAATATACTGTCCGGCGACTTAGCCGTCACATTTCTTTTCATATTGTGTATGGACTTCTCATTTGGCGCCAAAGCGTACGGTCTGCTTCGGGATCGTTTTTGAACTTTTCATTGGCCGGGTCCCACTTCAACGGCCGTTTGAGCCAATACGCAATGTTGCCGAGGTGACAAACGCTTATCGAGCGGTAACCTATGTCGGCGTCGCAGGCGGGACGGGTACGATTGCGCACCGCATTTAGAAAATCATTGTGATGGTCATTGCTGAGGTGCAGATGGATTTCATTGGGGCCGATTTTCTGGCGCAGCAAGCTATCAGGATTTGTCCTTAGGTAACCCCGATTGACCTCGACCCATCCCTTAGTCCCCTCAAACTTGACGCCATTACATGTGCTGTTGCGTGTCATTGTCACGCCGTTGGGGTACTTGTAGGTGAGAACCTTAAAATCTTTTCCGTCGGGAGGAATAATTTCAACCGGGCCGCTGTCTTCAAAGCCCGTGCCCCACTGCGCAACGTCGAAATGGTGTGCACCCCAGTTTGTCATTTCCCCGCCGGAGTAATCGCGCCAAGCCATCCAGCCCAGAATGCGAGGATGGAAAGGCCTCCAAGGGGCCTGTCCCAGCCAGATATCATAATCGAGCCAGTCGGGCGGAGAACCTTGCGCCGGTAGATTGCATACGCTGGGCGGTCCGCCTACATTTACCGTGACGTGTTTGAGTTCGCCGATGTACCCGTTGCGCACCAGCTCGCAGGCAAAGCGAAATTCCCGTGCCGAACGCTGCTGGGTACCGGTCTGGAATATTCGTCCATATCGTTTGAAGGCGCGTGCAAGCTCTCTTGCCTCATAGACCGTTAGCGAAATCGGCTTTTCACAATAGACGTCCTTGCCGGCTTTGGCGGCGGCAATCGAAATCGGCGTATGCCATCGGTCGCCGGTGGCGCAGATGATAATGTCAATGTCCTGTCTTGCGAGAAGTTCCTGATAATGCTTGTATGGTGTACAGTCATTGTTGCCGTATTCCTGGTCGACAATGAACTTTGCCCGTTTTAGGTTGTTCTTGTTGACATCGCAAACAGCCACGACGTGTACTCCCCGTGCCATGAAGCCCCCTTTCGGGACCCAACTTGTATTTGGTACTTCCGGCCCTGCGCTTCGCCAGCCCATTCCTGCGGTTCCCTGGCCTCCCAATCCGATACATCCCATGACGATACGCTCGCTTGCGGGCGGCTTTGGTCCTGCGCCGAGGGCCGAGGAAGTGATTACGTATGGCACAGTCAGAGAAGCGGCGGCTGACTTTAGAAACGTTCGTCGCGTTAGTATTTTTTCGTGCATTCAGTTACCTCCAACTCTATTATAGCCGGGCTTTTCTATTTAGCATCATTCCCGCCTGGCCCCTCCAAATTCAATTGCTCCATAATATCAGACCTGCACTGAAAATGCAAGTCGGGCTTGCGAAAGCAAGAACGGAGACTTCAGTCGGGATAATAAGGGGGGATTTAGAATTGAGAATGGGTTGTAGTAGGGTTGTATGGATTTTCCTCGCTTTTTACAGAGGCAAGACAACCAAGAAAACATTGGATTGTTGATGTTGTTTGGGCTATAATCGATTTTTCCTGAATATTATTCGGAAATGAATTTGTGATGCATTTTCATGTAAAATTAGAATGAATTCCTGATATTAAGCAAAGGAAGAATATTGTGTCATCTAAAAACTTGAAAACAGAGTATTGGAAAAAGAACCTTCAATATCTTGCGGTTTTGTTGAGTATCTGGTTCACTGTTTCTTACGGTTTTAGTATTATTCTGGTTGATGTATTAGACAAAATCCAAATCGGTGGATTTAAACTTGGCTTTTGGTTTTCCCAACAGGGTTCGATTTTCGTCTTTGTCATCCTAATTTTCGTTTATGTCCGGCTAATGAACAATTTGGACAAAAAATTTAACGTCGAAGAGGATGAGGATCCGGAGTAAGAACATCTATGGATATACAGGCCTGGACTTATATTTTCGTTACGTTTTCCTTCATTATTTACATTGCAGTTGCCATATGGTCAAGGGCATCATCTACTAATGAATTTTACGTAGCTGGCCAGGGAGTTTCTCCTTTGGCCAATGGAATGGCTACCGCGGCAGACTGGATGTCGGCCGCCTCATTCTTATCGATGGCCGGCTTGATTTCCTTTATGGGTAGAGATGGCTCGATCTACCTGATGGGCTGGACGGGCGGGTATGTGTTGCTGGCATTGTTGTTGGCGCCTTATTTAAGAAAGTTCGGAAAATATACGGTCCCTGATTTTATCGGAGAACGATACTATTCCCAGTTTGCACGTATGGTGGCAATATGCTGTGCTATTTTTGTCTCGTTTACTTATATTGCCGGCCAGATGCGTGGAGTGGGTATTGTCTTCTCTCGTTTTCTTGAAGTTAACATTGGTACAGGCGTAGTAATCGGTATAGGAATCGTATTTTTCTACGCAGTCTTAGGTGGAATGAAGGGGATCACTTATACCCAGGTCGCTCAATACTGTGTCCTTATTTTTGCCTTTTTAGTTCCTGCGATTTTCATTTCCATTATGATGACAAACAATTTTATACCACAGCTTGGTTTTGGAAGTAAACTCGCAGGGGGAGAAGGTGTTTACCTGCTCGATAAGCTCGATAGTCTGAATCAGGAACTGGGATTTGCCGCATACACAAGCGGTGTGAAAAGCAAGCTGGATGTTTTTTGTTTTACCGCGGTCTTGATGGTAGGCACGGCTGGATTACCACATGTTATTATTCGTTTTTTCACCGTTCGCAAAGTCAGAGATGCCCGGCTATCGGCGGGATGGGCCCTTGTCTTTATCGCCATTCTGTATACTACAGCCCCTGCGATCGCGGCATTCGCACGTACTAATCTTATAAAAACGATAAATAACAAAGAATATGTTGATGTCCCCTCATGGTTTAAGAATTGGGAGAAGACAGGCCTGATCGCCTGGGCGGACAAGAACGGTGACGGCATAATTCAATACCGTTACGGCACTGCGTTTAAGGGCAAGCCTAAATTCGAGTCGGGCCCGGGACCGCATGGCCAGCGCCTAATCACCAATGACCTCACGGACTCGGACAATGAGCTCTTTGTTGATTGTGACATCATGGTATTAGCCAATCCGGAGATTGCCCGACTACCCAATTGGGTAGTCGGACTCGTAGCAGCGGGCGGTTTAGCTGCGGCTCTTTCTACCGCTGCCGGATTGCTCCTGGTTATATCAACGTCAGTCTCACATGACCTTATGAAAAAAATCTTCATTCCAACTATTACTGAAAAACAGGAACTGCTCTTCGCCAGAATTGCCGCAGGAGTAGCTGTCGTCCTTGCCGGCTTTTTCGGTGTTTATCCGCCGGGATTTGTAGCTCAGGTCGTTGCTTTTGCTTTCGGATTAGCAGCATCCTCATTTTTCCCCGCAATTTTCTTAGGTATATTTTACAAACGTATGAACAAAGAGGGCGCAATATCCGGTATGCTGGCGGGTATCACTTTTACGGCGTCTTATATCATCTATTTCAAATTTATCAATCCCGCCGCCAACGTTCCGGAAAAATGGCTTTTTGGAATCTCACCCGAAGGTATTGGTACCCTGGGGATGGTTATAAACTTTGTTATCGCTTTGTTTGTTTCCTCTTTTACGGCACCGCCTCCCGAACGTGTGCAGGCCCTTGTCGAGGAAATCAGAATACCTAAAGGCGCTAACATGGCACACGAAATTAGCGCATAACATTATTCTACAGATCAAAGCTGGTTGGCGGCAGCTATAGAACTTATAGTGGCCATTCAATCCAGTATCAATTGTATGTCCAAAATGTTCATCATTTTCTAAGAATCTTCTAAGTCTTTTATATCATTAATCTTATAGATTTGCAAATTTTGTGATTTTATGAGCTATTTGGGCTTTTGGTTGTAGTAAACGAGTACTACAATCATAGAGGTTTCAATGCCCAAATCATAAATAAAATTTTAAAATATATGTTGACATTTAGTGATATGACTGATATAGTCTGATAAGTTGTACAAGTGATACCTTGGTTTGATTTAGGAGGCCTTGCCAATGTTCAACAAAAAAGATATTTGTTGTTATTTCGCATATATCATAGGGCTTATTGCATTTGCTTTGTTTGTTTGCCCACCTGCCCTGGCGCATGTTGACCCGGATATTGACATTCGGGAGTTTGTGAGCGATTCCGACTTTATTTTCAAAGGGCAGGTTACTAATATTGCGTACAGAAATTCCGAAGCGGTGCAACTGTTGGATCCAAAGACCGGTGCCCCTCTTTTTGACCCAAACGGCAACCCGCTATACGAAGACGGTACAAATATTCCCCATACATTTGTGACGTATCAAATCGAAGAAATCTATAAAGGCATGGCTCCTCAGGCCTCTCCCGGAGGTCCTCCCGACAGCAACGTAACGTTGCGTTTTCTGGGAGGGCAATCGCAGGACGATACTTCAGAATACCTGATGGTAAGTAACATTCCTCTTTTTGATGTTAATGACAGGGATTTTCTTTTTGTTAAAGGAAATACGGAAGAATCCTGTCCGCTTGTTCATTGGTTTGGCAGTCGATTGCGAATCCTCAGTGACCCCTGCGACCCGAATGTAAGAAAAGTATATAAGATTTACAATGAATTAGGTTTGGAAGTCATAAATGTTCCCGGTGGCGGTGCAGCACCGAGTTATGTGACATTGGGGCCGTTTCATTCATTTGAGCAAATCAATACCCATGATATGGGTGAATTCATACTGAAAAAAGTAACGGTAGATGAAGATAATGAGTTTGATTTGCCCGGCGCCAATGACGTCCCGGAATCCGGTATTACCCTAGGTTCGCATTTTACCGAAGATGCTTTCGAACCTTACTTAACTCAAATAGTACTGGCCGAATGTGGGACGGTTCCTCCCGAGTCTTGCGGCATTCAGGTGGCCAGTGCTGATGTAAGTCAAGCTTTTACGGCGAGACCTTTTCCCGTTACCAGGCCTATTATTACCACTGAGGATCCAGCGGCATATTCGCGTCCCTGGCTGGACATGCTTGAGCCTGATGAAAAAGATGAAATAATGGAGGCAGAAAGACTGGAGCATGAGATGTTACTGCTGACCCGCTTCAACCCGGTACTACCTGCGAATCCCTGTGAGGTTTCTATCTTAAAGTATGGGGCGATGGCCGGTGATGTATCCGGGCCAAAGGGTAAGCCGGATTGCCAGGTTAACTTCTATGATGTTGCTGAGGTGGTGGGTAAAAATTGGCTCAAAGTAGCCGAACCTGGTTTGCCACTGTTTCCTATATGTATTGAATAGCTAATTGAATCAGGAGATTCATTATGAATACTTTTTGGCGTAGTTTGAAATTGATTGTGGGATTAACTCTGGTTTTCGGGCAGTTGGCAGATGTAATGGATGCCCGGGGATATACATACTATATCTCGCTTCCCGGTAATAATAAAATAGTCTGGCCGAGCAAGAATATCAGATATCGGGTGGCCAACGTCAGCTTTCCACCGGGTTCGCCACAGAGAACAGCATTGATCAAGGTTTTAGGCCGCTGGAATGAAACTCCAGGGGACTTTACTTATCTAACGCCCATCTGGGATCTTGGGAGCGTAGGGGTTAATAATGGTGAAAGTGAAATATGGTTTACCACTGACCCGGTGGGCGCGGTTCATTGGGGTCAAATCAAATGGAACGGCAGTATAGCAGAATGGCGAGAAAGTGACGTTGCGTTCAGTATGATACCATGGCCCGACGATCCAACAAAATCATGGGCAATCAACTCGGAAAATCAGTCCCTTATGTTGGTATATGGAGGCCCTGCCGAGATGTGGGAACAGGCGGCTGTGCACGAGGTAGGACATGCAATCGGACTGGCACATACTAGTAATACATACAACATCATGGGAGACCACAGACACTATCCTCATGCCAATTGCGGGAAAGTTCGCACATACGTGGGCGAAGATGCCGGAAACGGCTCGGTTTTTCTTTATGGTCCAACCGGCGCCATCTTCAGTGATGATGTGGGAGTCTCTCACTGGAAATATAATTCCCCAAGCGGCGAGTACACCAACCACGGGCCGACACAGATTTTTACCAGTGACGGCAGCACCGTCGTAAGTAGTACGGGTAATTTTGAGGGCTCAATCAGACGCTACAACGTCGAGGCCGGTTCAACCTACAAAGTGCAGTTTACTTATGAAAACAACGGACTTAACGCCATGACTAACGTCTCCGTGGGCTATTACATTTCGACCAATAATTGTATAACAACCTGTGATTCACGGTTTAGCTCCCACACCAGAGATTTTTACAGAAATACGGTTTACACTATGAAGAAAAGCTTGACGATTCCTAGTAATCTGACAGCGGGCCAAACTTACTATCTCGGTGTTATTGTCGATTATACCGGCCAGTATTTCGAGTTCTCAGAAATCAACAACGCAACATATATTCCCATCAAGATCGTCCCCTAATATTTTTTGTGGCAAAAGTGGGGTGACATTTGTATTTATGATGGTATTCCATGTTTATATAATCCGTTGATCAGTTTGCAATATCAACGAAACAGACGGACATCGCAATCCTCTCACGCTTAAAGGAACAATTGTATGTTCTAAACGCCCATCCTTTTCCAAGCATTTATTTAGTCTTTGATATTACAAATCTTATGGATTTGCAATTTTTGTGATTTTATGAGCTATCCTCATCCCTGGCAGCCAAAAGGTCATAGATATTTCGGCGTTTACGTTTGAAAAGAATCTTGATATTATCGTGGAATTGGAAGGCATGGTTGCGTAGCCAGGCGTTTAATATGGGAAATGTCAAGAAAGCAGTTTTTTGAAGGGGAAATTTATTTGTGAGCAATAACATGAGCAACTCAGGTGGCAATTTAGGGGGTTGGCAGAAGCGGATTTTCAGTACGGTCTGGATAACATATTTTGCCTATTACCTCTGCCGATACAATATGCCGATAGCTAAAACGCGAATGTGTGAAACATTTTCGTGGGATGAAGTGCAGTTCGGACAAATTCTGTCGGCACTGCTTTTGATGTATGCGGTGGGGCAGTTTATTAATGGTCAATTGGCTGACCGCTTCGGGACGCGGATGATAGCAAGCTTAGGGGTTTTGGGTTCGGTGATTATGAACCTTTTGGTATTTGCGGTGGTGATGGTATCTGCAGATGATGGATTGTCATCGAAAATGGTGTTGGGGTTTTTGATTGTCCTCTGGGGTGCGAACGGATTCTTTCAGGCAATGGGATGGTCGCCGATGGTGCGTGTTATGGCGCACTGGTTCCCTGTGACAGGCCGTGGAAGGCTGATGGGTTTTCTGGGGACGTGCTATCAGCTTGGTGCTGCTTTTTCATGGTTTCTGTCATTTTTCATTCTCAAACATTATGCTGAAAAGCTCGGAGGAGACTGGCAGGTAGTATTTCTGGTGCCGTCAGTTCTGTTTGCAATAGTAGGAGTTATCTTTTATCTTCTGATCAGGAATACTCCGGAAGATGTCGGCCTTGCACCTATAGAGCTGGAAGATAAATCGGAAGAAGGTTTCGCCGGTAAAACACATCGAACGATATGGCAAAATATTTTCAGGACTTTGAAGAATCCTTATTTGTGGGTGGTTGCTGGTACTTTTTTTCTTCTTGATGTGAATCGGTACGGCTTTGTTAACTGGCTGCCGGCATTTCTGGACCAAAAGGAGCTTTCGATTGGTGTTGGTGGATTCGGTTTTAAGGTAGTGATGAAGCGATGCATTCATCCGCTTGCCGGTGGTGCCGGAGCGATAATCGCCGGCTGGGCGACTGATAAGTTTTTCAAAGGCCGGCGTGCACCAGTGATTGCGATTTTACTTCTGCTGCTGGGTATATCTTCTATTATTTTCCCGTACATTGACCATAGCAATGCGGGTCTTGTAATTTTCATTATCGCGATAGTCGGTTTTTGTACATACGGCCCACATATTTTGATGGTCGGCCATGCAGCTCAGGATTTTGGCAAGAAAAGCGGCTCAGCGGGGGCGGCAGGTTTTATTGACGGGATGGGCTATATCGGAGCTGCTCTGACCGGCTGGGGGGCGGGAGTGATTATAAAGCAATATGGGTATGAAGTTAATTTTGTTATTTTTGGTTTAGCGGCTATTCTTGGCGCGATGCTTATATGCGTTATCTGGAAGGCAGGGCCAAGAACTTATACTGTTGATTAGAAAAGGATAGTTTATGGATTCAAGAGAACGAGTTTTACTTGCGTTGGAACACAAAGAGCCGGACCGAGTGCCGATAGATTATTGGGCGACTTCGGAAGTTAATGCGATGTTGTTAAAACGATATGGTTTGTCCTCGCAGGAGGAATTACTGGAGCATTTCGATTCTGATTTCAGATATATCGACGGGCCTGAATATATCGGGCCTGAACTTACTGTGCGCGATGACGGCTCTAAAGAAGACCACTATGGTGTGCCGCGAAAGTCAGTTTCGTATGGAGAGGGAAGTAAGGGCGGAACGTATAGTGAAGTTGCTGAATATCCTCTTGAAAAGATGACCTCGGTAGAGGAAATAAAGAACTATTCCAAGTGGCCCAAGGCTGACTGGTTTGATTATGACTGTGTTTGCGAACAGGCCAAACGTGCAAGGGACACTGGTAAGATAGTAACATTTATGGGCGACAGGCTGAATCGATGCGCGTTGTTAAAGCCGGCGATGTATGTGCGCGGCGTCGAACAGATTCTGATGGATTTGTATACAAATAAGGAAATTGCTAAAGCGATCTTTGACAAAATTGCGGAATTTTATTGCGAGTATGTGCGTCGTACTCTGGAAGCCGGCGAGGGTAATATCGATATATTGTTTACGGGAGATGATTTTGGTACGCAGCAGAATACTTTTATGCCTATTGAACTGTGGCGGGAGTTGATAAAAGACGGCTTCAAACAGTTTATTGATGTCGGCCATGAGTTCGGATGTAATATTGCTCATCATACTTGCGGCAGTATAATTGTGCTTATCCCTGAATTTATTGATTGTGGTCTGGATATTCTCAATCCTCTCCAGCCTGATGTTGAGGGGATGGACTATGAAAAAATCAAAGCTGATTACGGCAGTGATATTTCATTTCATGGCGCTATCTCTATCCAAAAAACCATGCCATACGGTACGGTTGAAGATGTACGCAATGAGGTTAAGGACAGGATTGAAAAACTTGCTCCCGGCGGCGGGTTTATTCTTTGTACCGCTCATAATATTCAGATTGATACGCCTGTTGAAAATATAGAAGCGCTGTTCGAGGCATACCAGGAGTTTGGCCGGTATTAGTAGATGCCATCAAGTGCTGGATAGATTTACCATGTATTAATTCCGGAGGCAAAATGACACCAGGAAAATATATGTATTGTCCTCATTGCGGCCGAGAGCTTGAGGAGGCAATTATCGAAGATCGCCTGCGAGAGCGCTGTCCAAAATGTGAGCGAGTATTTTATGTCAATCCACTTCCGGTAGTCAGTTGCCTATTGGTAAATTCAGAAGGTAAGATTCTTCTGGTGCTGAGAAAAAATGATCCTTATAAAGATATGTGGTGTCTGCCGATGGGATTTGCTGAGGTTGATGAGAATATTCAGCAGGCAGCTCTGCGTGAATTAGAGGAAGAGACCAACATAAAGGGACGTGTAATTCGTCTGTTAGATGCTGAAACGGTGGTTAGTTCACACTACGGGAATATGGTGATACTGGCTTACGAGGTTGAATATGTTAGCGGCAAAATAAAAGCTGGTGACGATGCTAAGGATGTTCGTTTTTTCCCGATAAATGACCTCCCGGAGTTAGCATTCAAAGCAAACCTGACCGCGATTAGAAAATATCAGGAAAGTTACGGCGGTTTGGATTAAGAAATGCCCTGTAAAATAATAATTTAGGTAAGGTTTTGCTAATCACAACTTTAAATTGTTTCTTACATTACATACTTTCTGCAATTCTCAATTACTCTATCAGTTTGCTTGGAAACATCGAACCGTATGTTCAATCCTATGACCATCTTTTTGGCTTTCAGATTTCAGCCCAGTTAGAAAGTAAACAAGGCTTATATGCCTTACTTCTAACGGGCCCACGGATTTCATATTTGGGGCGCAGGAGTACAGTTATTTGCTCGACACAGTTTCAGCCGGGTCCACAGATCGTGCTACACGGAAGCCGATGAAGCCCATCTGGGGGAGCCACCATTTACTTTGCGGGACCTGGGGGTCCAGGAAACGCCAAAAGTCTTCCTCGAATGCCCTTGCGGAGCAGCGCAGTTCTTCGGCGGGACTCTCCCATGAGCCGCCGCGGGCGACATGTACCCTGCCTTGTTTTGGTCCCCTGGGATTCAAGGCTGGTGACTGCTTTGCCGCGGCTGCGTAGGCGGTTGGGTCGTAGAAGTCATGGACCCATTCAAGTACATTGCCGAGCATGTCATAGAGGCCCCAGGGATTGGGCTTTTTCTTAGCAACTTCGTGGGTGGCCTGTTCGGAATTTTCTTCGTACCAGGCGAAGGCCGCGAGCTGTTTTGGGTCGTTGCCGAAGAAGTATGCAGTTTCAGTGCCCGCCCGGGCGGCGTATTCCCATTCGGCTTCGGTTGGGAGACGATATTTCCTGCCTGTCTTTTTAGACAGCCACCTACAGAACGTCATTGCGTTGTGCCACGTGGCCCCTATGGCGGGGTGCGTTCCACCGCCCATGCCCATTGTCGGGTCACCGTAGATGGGCGTTGGCCCAGTGATCGCGTCTAAATCCTGTACCTTTTTTCGGGCCTGGTCCCTGTCTCTCTGTACTGTCTCTTCGTAGTAAATCCAAAACAACTCATAGGTGGTCTCGGTCGTGCAGAGATAGAAGGGCCCAAGGCTAACTTCGTGCTGTGGGCCTTCGTTATCCTTACGCCCAGTTTCCTTATCATCGCTGCCCATTGTAAACTTTCGGCCGGGTATGAGGACCATGTCAAAAGTAACCTTTCGGCCGCTGACGGGAGTAACGGTCTCGGTGTACTTGTTGGGGAGCTTAATTGCGGAAGTTGAGGAAGTGATAGTACCGGCACTAATCGAAGCACTAATATTGACGGGAGTTAATGTAGTTTCGGCTGAGCATAAAACACCTGCGGCTACGACGATAATCGCTACAAAGATACGAAAGTTGCTCAAACGTTTCATAGTAAACGCCCTCAAATAAACTAATGACGATTTTCTTATATAAGCGTATGGCTGTTGGGCTGCCACAGCACCAACGGTCACCACAGATATAATTGCGCGACAAGGCCTTGTGTTACATCAATTCGTATAAATAATTTCAGCAAATCGGCTTTTAGGATTAGAGAGTCAAAAACCTGCATGAAACGCAGGGCTAAATATGAAAGAGGTTGTGTAGTCGTGCTGACGATGGGTAAACGTACGATGGATGAAAGTGGGATACGAAGCAGTACACGGCATACAGCGGACAGGGAAAACAAATCCGGAGAGGTGATTATGATTGCAGGGGCGGCTTTGGGATATTATAATGCAAATGAATTGTTGGTGGAAATTAGTTGAAGCCAGAATAGAAGCCGTTAAACTAAAGCAAAGGACATTTTTATGAAGACGAGAAAAAGTTACATTATGATTGCGATAGTGTCAGTAATTGTATGCGCAGGCGGAGTGAGCATCGGCGCCCGTACGGCAAAGAAGGATATACTGATTCCAGGTGCGGAGCCGGCCGCTGAGAAAGCAGGGATAGCTTTCAAGACTGAGATGGATAAGGTCAGCTATGTTATCGGTACGCAAATCGGCCATAACTTCAAGAATAGAGGTATAGAGGCCAATGTGAAACTGGTTGCTCGAGGTATCGAAGATGCTCTGTCCGGTAAAGAGCCGGCGATAAGCATGGCCGAAGGACAAAAGATCATGGCAGAGTTTCAGCGAAAAACACAAGCAAAGATGCAGGAAAAACGACTTAAGGATTCGATGAAGAAAGCGGGCGAAGGAAGTGCATGGAAATTGAAGCTTCAAAAGCCGGCATTGATGACATTCGATTCCAATAAGGACTACTTCTGGATTCTTGAGACAAGTAAAGGAATAATACGTATCAAGCTTATGCCTGGCGTTGCTCCCATGCACGTAACCAGTACAATCTTTTTGACGAAAAAAGGATTTTACGACGGTTTGACTTTCCACCGTATTATACCTGGTTTTATGGCGCAGGCCGGATGTCCGCTTGGGACAGGAAGCGGAGGTCCGGGTTATAAATATAGTAGTGAGATTAAACCTAATGTTAAACATAACAAGCCATACCTGCTGAGTATGGCAAACGCGGGGCCGGGTACCGACGGAAGCCAGTTCTTCCTGACGTTCAAGGCGACTCCGTGGCTTGACGGCAAACATACGATATTCGGAGAAATAGTATCGGGCCAGGATGTTATGAAAAAACTGGAAGCAGCGGGCAGCCCAAATGGAAAACCCAAAGAAAGGTTACTAATTACAAAGGCTCGTATCGAAGAGAAAAACAAGTAAAAGTCAGCCACTAGTGGTTGGTATATAGTCGTTATTGTTTGGGTAAGTGTGAGAGTAGTTTCGGAGGTGTGTTTTTTCGAAAGGAGAAAGGCTTATGCGCGGGATTGATTTACGGCCGGTGCCGCGAAGGTATCGCGGTATATCGCCGATTTTGGCACTGCTGCTAATCGCGGCTTTATTTTGTGCCGTTGTCGGCGTAAAGTGGTACATGAAGGCAAATGTTAAAGACCCTGATTTATGTGACGACCTTATGGCGTGGAAAGAATGGCGTCTTCGTGAGGCGAGCGAGAAGCCGATACAAAAGCCATCAGCCGAACATCCAGTTATTACAGAGGGGTTCAAATTTGACACGAATTTGAGTGAGAAAGACGGCACGGAGCCACGGGGTGAATTGCTCTTTTTTGTCGGCCCTGACGGCGGCGTGGCGGGGAGTTGGCATGGGTTATACTGGAAGACGCGCGAACGTAATGTCCAGATAATGGGTGGAGACTTTGCGGGCAAGGCATATCCAGCTAAAATCTACCGCAGCGAAACCGGTGAAGAAGATGCTTCAAAGTTATACCTGATGGCGAAAGGTGAATTCTTAATCCAGGAAGCGTACACCGACAAAGGCGGGATATTCCACAGAGCCGGCGATATTTATGTTCGTGCGTGGCTAAGCCGGGACCATGTGTTGACCGGCGAGTTTACAATTACTTCCGATGAGAAATACTTCGAGACGTTTACCTGGAACACCTTCAGGGCGCCTTAAGACTATTTACAACAGAGTGCGTTATCCTGCACGTGGGAACAGAGAAGCGAAAGCTACAGATATAAAAGTACACACCTCGGGCTCCAATGCAATCGGCACAGTTCCCCCATCCCGGGGAGGCTTTGTTTACCCTCGGCAAGGCATTATTGATCACTTTGCTGACGAGCTTTTTCCAAGACCTGCATTAGTACCTCAGCGGCTTCTTTGTTCACATAGTCTTTCCGGGCCACTTTCAATGCCTCCAGAGCCTGATCATACTTACCCACCCCCAGAAGCTGGTAGCCCAGAACAAGCTGGAGACTGGCGTTGTCTGAATCAGCGCTGACGGCCTCAGTAAGAATCTCAATTTGCCGGTTGAGAACAGTTTTATCAGGATAGAAACCCAGCGAATAAAACACTCCCTGTTGCTCGACATCCACTTTCGCCATGACCTTACGCAGAACACCTGCGGCCTTACTATATTGTTGGCGTGCGAAAAGTGCCTGGCTGTATACGAAAGGCAACACCATATTTTGGGGTTCGGCACTTAGGGCCTCAGTGGCTTTATGGACCGCTCCATCGTAATCCTGGTTTGAAAAAGCATTTGCTATATCCTGCAAATAACGGTCCACCTTTACGTGTTCAACGGCGGCTTTAGCCTGTCCGGCAGCTTCTTTTGCTTCCCGGGCAGACCTTTGTGCCTCTTTTGCTGCCTTTCGGGCCTGCTCAACAGCTTTCCGAGTCTTTTGGCCAGCTATTTTCTCGGGCTGGTCCGTATACGAATCCTGCGTGTTATACCCCGGCCTTTGCCTGTCACTTTTGGTCACGTAACCATAGCCATCCCTTGCATAGGGCTTGGGGTAGGAGTAATACGGATAAGGGTAGTAATATCTGCGATAAGGCAGGCTGACGTAGTAGTATGGATAGCCGTAGTAGTAGCTGTAATAAGGGGATCTGAAGTAGTAGGAATTGTGAATTCTGGAGCGGCCTATGCGTGAACTGTGAAGCCTACTCCGGTGGCTTCTAAACCGCGATCCATGAATTAAACCACTACGGAGGCCAATATGTGAGCGGTTACTGAAACTTCTGCGCCGGCCAATTATTGAGCTGTGAAGCCTACTCCGGCTGCTTCCAATTCGCGATCCATTATGTAAACCGCTACGGAGGCCAATATGTGAACGGGTACCGAAACTTCTGTGACGGCCAATGTTTGAGCTTCGAAACCTACTTTGGCTGCTGCTAATCCGCGCACCATGATGCAAACCACTACGGAGGCCAGTGCCCGCCCTGCCTTGAAAATTCCCGCGCGAAGCGCCAACTCTGCCTGATCTTCCTGAAACGCCGCGTGAATGCCTTGCTTGTGCCTTTGTGTAACCTGCAAACAGTCCTGCTGAAAGTACTAACACAATAGCTAAACTTATTATTCTTTTATTAACCATGTCACACCTCCTTTTGGAACTGGTTAATTTTACAATTCTTCTATTAAAGCGTCTAAAATTGTTACGCCTGGCTTATTGGACTTGTGCTAAATTTTCTAAAACTTTTGACTGTGTTCAGTGTGTTTTGATTGCTCTTGGGATAGTAGTTTTATCCCTCTTTTCGGGCCAGATGCAGTTGGCGAGGCCAAATTTAGATATCAAGTTCTTCTCTTGCAACCACTGAAGAGATAGTCTATGCTATGGACTATGGTTAAGACGAAAAAAATCAATGTGAAAACAAAGGGCAACTGCGATGTCGTTAATATAACCGATCAGGTCGGCGAGGTTGTGGCTAAGACTGGTGTAAGTGAGGGGACGGTTACTCTTTTTAACGTCGGCTCTACGGCTGGGATTACAACGACCGAATATGAGCCGGGGCTGGTTAATTACGATTTAGCGGCGGCGTTCGAGAAAATCGCACCGGCAAACGCGAGATATGAACACGAAGAGACATGGCATGACGATAACGGACACGCCCATGTTCAGGCTTCGCTATTGGGGCCTTCTTTGAGCGTGCCTGTTGTTGACGGCCAATTAACATTAGGCACATGGCAGCAAATCATCTTAATAGATTTCGATACCAGGGCAAGAACCAGGACGGTCATTTGCCAGATAATCGGCGAGTAAACGATTGACTATCGGCTATTTGGGGTATATTATTGAAGTTAGCGGCTATTTAGCACGAAAAGTAAATAATGAACGGCAATAGTTCTTTTGGGTAATTATTACTATGGGTTTACGGTGCTTAAAAACGGTTTGCGTGATATGTGTATTATTAGCCTGTTGCTTTACAGGCAGTTGTGGTGAGCTGGATTCGAGGTCAAGAGAGCTGAGAAAGCTGGGCCCTACAATAGGGTCGCTGACTAAGGTAGTGTCACCTGATTTGGTCGCCGTGGAAGGGTACGGGATAGTAGGCGGATTAAGGGGGACGGGATCGGGGGAATGCCCTACTCGTGTTCGAGCATACCTTAAACAATATTTCCTTAAGCAAATGTCGGCGTACATAAGGAGCGTTGACGAATTTATCAGCAGCCGTGATACGGCAGTGGTACGTGTTTATGGGGTAATGTCGACAGCAGTATCGGAAAGCCGATACTTCGATGTAACGGTAACAGCACTGCCGAGTACACAAACAACATCCCTCGAAGGGGGCTGGCTGTATAAAACCGAGCTTAAGCAATTAGGAAGATTCGGTCTGGCTACACGAATTATGGCCAAGGCAGAAGGGCATGTGTTCATAGATGCATTAGAGCCCATCGGGACAGATAAGAGAGCGGGGTATGTGCTTGCCGGAGGGACGGTCTTTGGTGAGTTTCCAGTGGGCCTGGTACTTCGGAAGGGGGACTTTAGAATTGCAAACGCTATTCGTAATCGCTTAAACGGGCGCTTCGGGCCTAACACGGCCAAGGCAATTTCGGCATCGAAGATTGAATTGAAAGTTCCGGCCCGATATGAAAAACAGAGCCAGCGTTTCATCTTGATGGTCAAGTCAATGTATCTTGTTTCGACGGTGGAAGCCACCCAGGAGAGAATCAAGGCTTTTGTCGATATGCTGGCGGTTTCGAAGGACAAGGAATTAAGCGAGATTGCTCTTGAGGCGATAGGTAATCAGAGTCTTAAACAACTGCCGGCCCTGCTGGATTCGCAGGATGAGGAGGTCCGTTTGCGGGCTGGCAGATGTATGCTCAATTTAGGCAGTAGCGCGGGTTTGGGGACCCTGAAAACAATAGCGATGGACAAGGGTTCGGTTTACCGGGTCGCAGCCCTGGAGGCAATCACGGCAGGGGCGAGACGCAAAGACGCGGCTTTGATATCACGACAATTACTGCGGGATGATGATTTTAATATCAGATTCGCCGCCTACGAGCAACTGCGAAAATTAGATGATATTACCGTATCACGAAAGCCGATCGCACGTAGTTTTTACCTGGAACAAATCGTCCGAACCGGACAAAAGACGGTATTTGTTTCGCGGAGCGGTCAGGGGCGGATTGTACTGTTCGGCGCACCGATACTCTGCTGTGACAATATGTTTATTCAGTCAGCCAACGGGGAGATAACAATAGATTCGCGGCCCGGCCAACAATACGCGTCTGTGATGCGTAAACATCCCACACGACCAACTATGATAGGCCCTTTGAGAACCTCTCTGGACTTAGGCGATATTATTGAAACACTGTGCGAAGAGCCGGGCAAAAGGAGCGAGCAAGGACGCTTAGGGTTAGGTGTAACTTATGCCGAAATGATAGCTCTTTTGAAACAGATGTGCGAGAAAGGCGCTGTAGAAGCGGAGTTTTTAGCTGGGCCCCTGCCCAAAATCTAATAACGCGGATATCCAGCGGGATTTTTCAAGGGTACAACGACACATACAATATGCCTGCCAAATACGTTGACAGCAAGAGGGAAACAGATGATGTCGACGAAACCTTGCGCGTTTCAAAAGTTTTTAGTCGACCAGCTCTCTTTCAATGTCTTCGAGTGTTTTTCCCTTGGTTTCGGGCAGTTTTCTGAAGATAACGATGAATCCCACGATACAAATTGCGCCGAACGTCCAGAACGCACCGTGAGCACCAAAGGTTTTCTTTACATAGGGGAAGGACAAAGTCAATACGGTACAGGCAATCCATAGTGACAACACCGCAATCGAGACGGCAGCGCCGCGGATACGGTTGGGGAACAGCTCGGATATTAACACCCAGGTTACGGGGGCCAAAGTCATCGCATAACAGGCGATGGAAATGATAATGAGCAGGAGCATGTGGATGCCGGTACTGTGTAAGTAGTAACCGGTTCCCAGCAAGGCGTAGAAACATGTCAGGCCGCCTACGCCGATAAGCATAAGGCCTTTTCGCCCGATACGGTCGACCGTGTAAATAGCTATAAATGTCGCGGCAAGATTTACGATGCCTGTAATGACTACGTTAAAGAGCATGTCGCTGACGCCGTAACCGGCTTCCTGGAAAACTTCCTGTGCGTAGTTGAAGATTACGTTAATGCCGCACCACTGCTGGAGGACGGCCAGGAATACGCCGAGGGCGACAATCCTCATGAGTTTCGGCTCAAACAGATCGCTGAAACGGACGTGTGCAACTTCCTCATTGGCGAGGGTTTTTTGAATGTCGGCGACCTGGGCTTTTCCATATTCGTAACCTCCTACGCGAGAAAGAATCTCCCTGGCCCGGGCATATTTTCCATATTTTACGAGCCATCGCGGACTTTCGGGAACAAAGAACATCAGCAGGAAAAACAGAAAAGCAGGGAGAGTCTCTGCGCCGAACATCCAACGCCAGCCCCTTAATCCATTCCATGTAGGTGATATATATGCAGTCAATATTTGATTGTCCTGTTTTTTCTTAGCTTCAATTTCCTGCTGGGTTGCCGGTTTGAGGTAGACTATATCGGGGAATTTCTCTTTAACATTTTTCAGGCCAAGTGGATCAATAATAAGGAGGGCTTGCTGTTTTTCTTTTTCGATGTCGAAGCCCGGCTCCTGCTGCATCACTATCGCTGCAGAGGCTTCATTGGCCAGCAAGCGCAGTTGGTCGGCGGTGGGGACCTGATGCGCTATCTGCATGTTCACAATCTGGGCCGCTAATATCCCGATTACGATTGTAAGTTGGTTTATCGAGACGAATTTTCCCCTCATTGCGGCAGGTGATACCTCTGCGATATACATCGGTGACAGATTCGAGGCCAGGCCAATGCCAATCCCACCGATGATACGAGCAACATTATACGAAAAGAAATCCCAGGACAGAGACGTCCCGATTGCCGAAATTGTAAACAGTAAGCCCGACGATATTAACAATCGTTTACGACCAAGTCTGTCGGCCAGTATGCCGGAGAGAATTGCTCCTGCGATACAACCGAACAGGGCACTACTCATCGCCCAGCCCCGCATCAAGGGTGTGTCGTCGGTGATGTTGAAAAAGGGTTCATAAAAAGCTTTTGCGCCCCCGACAACCACCCAGTCGTAACCAAAAAGAAGCCCTCCCATGGCAGCAACAATGCAGATTCGCCAGATGAACTTCATGTTATAGTTTACTTCAAGATTTTTGGGGTCCATTTCGCACTCCGTTATATCCGGCGGATTTTATGTCCCGCTGTCTCCCGGCCATTTTATTTATGGTCTGATCCTGGCTTCTGTAAGCTTACCCACAGCTTTGCCATCGGCGTCATAAATAAGAAGCTCTATTTCCCGGGCTTTCGGGGGTAGTTTAACGTTTTTCAGGGCCTTATTGACAGAGCTGATATCAATTGACTTAAGAGGGCTTACCTTAACTTTGGCATCTGTAAGCAATGCTTTATTACCAGCCGAATCATAGAGCACCGGAACAAGATCACCCTGATAGAAGACGCCGAACCTGCCGCTGATACTCAGCCTTCGGTCTTTCACCGAGGCGGTGAGTTTCTCACAGACAATTCCAATATCATTACAGGAAACAACCTCGGCGGCTTTGGGGACCCTGGCAGCGAACCACTCGTAGTGATATGTGTATTGTTCCGCCGGCTTAAGGTGCGCGTAAGGGCTCAGGATTTCGCTCTCAAAGAAATATGGTGTTTCATTAGGATCTTCGGGTAAAGAGTTGAGCTTGCCCCATGCGAAGAAGTCTCCGGGGCCGTGGGACCAGAACTCCACGGAAGAATTGTCCGGATAAGCTTTTTGGGGCTCATAAGTGAAACGCTGAACAAAGACATGTCCGGTTTCACCATTTACGGTCGCTACCCATCCTGCCGAACAATCAACGCCCGCCTTACCTACGATTCGTTGATAGTGCAGCCGCATCATATTGTTTTCATAGTCCGGCTTGAACGTCGGATTGTTGACCAGGCCAAACTGGACGGTGTATCCCCTGTGAAATTTGCTGTCAGGATTCAAGGGGCAATATGCCCGGAAGTCCTTATTATAATCGCCCCCCCTGCCGGATGCGTCAAACTGTGCATGCGACCAGATGCCCCAGCGTATCGGTTCTGGGTTTATATTCTTCATCGTGACATCAATACTGACCCGCGAAGTACCTTCGAAGCATTTTATGATTCGCGAGAACTGAATTCCGGTGCGTTTATCCTTTCTGCTTGTAAGCCGTACGGCTTTTAGAGCGTCTTTATCTTCTACCTGCTCAATTGTATAAGGGCCTCCATCGAGGACCGCATCGGGGGGACCCGGCCATTGCTTATCATTATCCCATCCCTGCGGGGCAGGCCAGAGTTTTTCTCCTCCGTAATTTAGCCATTGGCCATTCGGCCCCAAACCAGAGGGCGGCGGCTTAACATTAATGAGCTTGTCATTGTTCCAAAAGAAATCATGCCCTGCCAGGCTGTACTGCATGACTCGCCCGCCGCATTCAGGAACGAGGTGGAGCTTTATGAAATCATTTTGCAGATACACAGAGTCCCACTTTTGAGAACGTGACGAACTTGGAGTAACGATATTATTTTGCTTCGGGCTTTTGATTGGCTTACTTGTTATCAGGCCAATGCCCCTGCCTTTATCGCCTACGGCATTGTAGAACATGTAATATGTTTGATTCTTCGGATTGTAGATGAGAGAAATCTTGTGAGCGTATTTTTTGTCCAGGCCTGATGGATTGCCGCCGCTCTTGTACAGCGGTTCTGGGTCAACCGTCCAACGGCGTAGATCGCGTGAGAAGGCGGTCATGATGTGCGCGCCGCCGCGTCCGACGCCGAAAAAGAACATTACCCAGTGGTTGGTGTCCCAGTATATCTTTCCATCGGAAGAGAATACCTCGTTAAAGCTTCCTTTGGGGCCGTTGGGTATGACGGGATTGTGTTCGTAGCGTTTCCAGTTGAGGAGGTCATCGGAAACAGCCAGCCCCATCTGTTCGGTGCCTCCGTTAGCGGCGTTGTAGTGATTGTAGTACCGCCCCTTATGTTCGGTGAGCCAGGGCATGTAGATGCAATCGGTTTCCCAGGCGCCGCAGTCCGGCTGATAAACTGAAAGTATGGGTTCGTCTTTTGCCCTTTTCCATTTCAAGCCGTCCTGGCTTATAGCCACTCCCTGAGAACCCGGGCGCAGCTCGTATCCGCCCTGGCGTGGGTAGGCCCCGTAAAGCGAGAAGTATTTACCTTTATGCCTCTTTAGAATCCGTGGGGCCTTGATGTCGTAATCGGCGTAATGGAAAGCACCAAGGACAACGCCGCCGTGGTCGAAAGAACCTTTGGGCCCGTAGCCCATGGCAAGGCGCATGTTGGTCCAGTTTATAAGGTCATCACTTTCGGCAATAAATGATTGATACCCCCTGCCGTCAAAACCAATGAACGTCATATACCATTTATCGCCACCGGGCAGTTGGAAGACGGTCGGAACATCAGTCATTTTAACATCTTCGAAGCCCTTAATGTTGGGGCGCGCAGGTATTACATGGTCGGGATAGTAATGCCAACCTCGAAACTCAGCCGACCACCGCTTAACAGTGCTGATGTCAGGAGGCGCCGAGATTGCAGAGTTGTCCGCGGAGACGGAGCTGCATCCTGTAAGCATCGAAAAGGCCGAGGCGAGAACGATTGAAATCAGTAGTTGTCTGTCCGTCACTATTTTTCCCTTAGTTAAACCGGGCTTCCCAAAAACAATTGTATAACCCTGCCGAGCCCCCTGACAAGCCTCATTTCCAATAGAATACACAACCTGTCTTAAAAAGCCAAGAATTCTGACTTTATCCTGGAGTATTTGAGCCAAAATAAACTCAAAAAAATGAAACCCTCTACTGATTATCCATTCTTATGGCTATTAGCAAAAGTTTTTGTACAATCTTTGAAGATAACTAAAGTTGTTTATATGACATCAAAAGCATAGAAATCTACGGAGAGCGTGACGGTGAGTGATTTATTGTCAGAGAGACCGATTCTGCCGGTGGAAATTGTTCTTTCTCCTGCTTGGTGGTTTCATAACGAGGGACTCACGTTTGACGAGGACTTCTTCTTCGATCCAGCCAAAAGGGTCGAATCAGAGCAGAAGATGGAAAAGGCCCTATATGAGCGCTGGGGTAAATATGGCCTGGGAAAGGAAAAGGACAAGTCTCTTCCGGTCGTTGGCGCTGTGCACTTAGCAGCGGGATTTATGCTCAGCGGAATGCTCGGCTGCAAAGTTGAATATAAACAGGACGCTCCACCTGATGTGATTTGTGCGCACCGCCGGGATTTGAATCTGTCAGCTGATGAGGCCTTTGAGAGCAGTATATATAAAAGGTTCGAAAAACTGACGGGGACACTGAAAACACGATTCGGCTATTTGACCGGAGATGTAAACTGGGGCGGTATACTTAACCTGGCTCTGGATGTGCGAGGCGAAGACATCTTTATCGATATGTGTGACAAGGGCGAGGAGGTCGAGAGGTTTTTTGCCGAAATATCCACTGTGATTGAGAAGTTTACCGGTGAGCTGCAAAAACAAACCCACTCGACGTCAATCAGTGTTAACAGAACGGTCCGTCACTTCGAATCTCCGATATATCTGCACAGCGAATGCACCCATACGATGATTTCCGTCAAGGATTACGAACAATTCCTTGCCAAATTCGATATTGACTGGAGCCGGAAATTCAGGCCTTTCGGCATTCACTTCTGCGGCCCCGATCCTCACCGATACGCAGAGGCTTTTTCGAGACTGCCTGTCCTTGATTTTCTCGACGTCGGCTGGGGCGGTGACGTTGCGATTTTGCGAAAGCATCTGCCAAATACTTTCCTTAACATTCGTCTAAGCCCGGTGGAAATCATAGATAAGACTCCTGGCGAAATAGAAGAAACGATTTGCCAACTTGTCGCAGATTCTGGGGATCCTAAACTGACAGGCGTCTGTTGTATTAATATGGATGAAAAAGTTGGCGACGAGAAGATAACTACTATTTTTGAAACCGTGGAATATTTGAGAAAACGTGCCGGTGACCTTTAATTACTCCCCAAATGTGGTCCAGAAATAGCCGGAAAAAATATTTAAAAAAGAATTAAAAATTCCTTGCAAAAGCAATCGCTGCTGTGGTAGAATAAAATAAGATAAAATTAGGAAACGAAGGCAGACAAAGCTATTATAATAATTTTGTTGCCATCATAAACTTGTCATCTATTTCATACCGATCCTGCCTTCCAAAGTTATGAGTTTCTTCTTTTTTAGCGTGCCAAACGTTTTGTTTAGGGCGTTATAAAGAGAAACGAGGAACAAAAAATGCGGAATTTGGGAGTCAGGTTGCATCTGTCAATGCGCAACACACCTGGTTTGCGCGCATCGAGTACGGGTGCGTTGCCTGTACCGTCATAATATATTTATCATAAACTTTTGAAAGGAGCGAAAAAATGAAGGAGAGAGCAAAAATCCTGGCAATGTTATTTGCAGCTTTAGTGATGGTATCTACTGCTACAGGAGAAATCATTTTTGTCGACGCTGATGCCACCGGTGGCAATGACGGCTCAAGCTGGGTGGACGCGTTTAACGATTTGCAGGACGCTTTGACTGTTGCACAATCCGGTGATGAGGTCCGGGTGGCTGAGGGTGTTTACACTCCAATGGGACCCCTGCTGCCGATGCTTCCCGGTCAGGCAGGCAATCCAATCCCATCCGATGGTGAAATAGACTGTAGTATATACACAACTTTGAGCTGGTCCGCGGGAACCAGTGCGACCAGTCACGATGTTTACCTTGGCACAAACAGTCTACCGCCATTCGTACACAACCAGATTCTTACAGAATTCTACGCTGGTAATCTTGATTCAAACACTACCTACTACTGGCGTATTGATGGGGTCAACTGGTGGGGCACAACTGTCGGTGTAGTCTGGAGCTTCACGACTGTTGAAACCCCTCCATCTCCACCACCACCTTGGCTGCCACCACTACTACAAGCAACCTGGAATAACAGCCAAGTCTCCGAAGCGTCACTTGCTGACCGTGAAGCCACGTTTCAACTCATCAATGGTGTCACTATCAAGGGCGGCTACGCCGGCTTCGGCGAGCCGGACCCGAATGTTCGGGATATACAGGAGTATGAGACGTTTCTGAGTGGTGACCTGGACGGTAATGACGTAATAGTAGCTAATCTTGAAAACCTACTGAATGAGCCCACAAGACGTGAGAACAGTTACCACGTAGTAACTGGTAGTGGGACCGACGCGACAGCCATATTGGACGGTTTCACTATTACCGGCGGCAATGCTCCAAGTGTTCCAAATCGCAATGGCGGTGGAATGCTCAACGACCAAGGAAGCCCAACGGTTCTCAACTGCACGTTCAGAGAAAACGCCGCATACTTCTACGGAGGGGGCATGTGCAACCTACAAGGCAGTCCTACGCTGACTAACTGTATATTCAGTAGCAATCTGGCAAGATACTATGGCGGCGGGATGCATATCGACTCCGGCAACCCAACGTTATCCTTCTGTACCTTCAGCGGCAACATGGCTACACAAGGTAACGGCGGGGGTATATACATATACATACCCGCTATCAACAAAAGAGACCCAAAATTGACAAACTGTATATTCAGCAACAATTCGGCCAAATATGGTGGAGCAATCTTTTGTCGGGCTCCATCGTATCCAGTAGGAGTAAGTGGTCCTATGCCGGAGAGCAGCCCGTTGTTAACCAATTGCATCATTAGCGGAAATTCCGCGAACATAGGAGGCGGAATCTACAACAAAGGAGCCAGCGCCATGCTGACTAACTGCACCTTCACCAGCAACTCAGCAGATTCAGGCAGCGGTATATACAACGACTGGGGCAAGCCTACCGTGACAAATTGCACCTTCAGCGGCAACTTGGCAGACTCAGGCAGCGGTATATACAACGGCTGGGGCTGGCCTATCGTGACAAATTGCACATTCACCGGTAACTCAGCAGACTATGGCAGCGGGATATACGACTACTCGGGCAGATCTACCCTGGCCAACTGCATCTTGTGGGATGGTGGCAACGAAATATGGAGCCGCAGTGGCTCCACTATTATAACATATAGCGATGTACAAAGCGGCTGGCCCGGAGAAGGCAACATAGTCGCCGACCCTCTCTTTGTCGATCCGGCTGCCGGCAACTATCATTTATCGACCGGCTCTCCTTGCATCGACGCCGGTGACCCAAATTTCGTGCCTTATTTTGGAGAGATGGATGTCGATGGCGAACCGCGGGTGATGGGCGGCCGAATCGATATGGGCATAGACGAATTCACCTCAACGTTAACGCCAATTCTTAGAATTTGGCCCACTAAATTTCAATTTCATCTATATGCAGATATACACAATTCAAACTCACAGATTTTGACAATTCGAAATACCGGTTCCGGCACAATGCATTGGAGGATTTCCGAGAATTGCCCCTGGCTTGAGGTGTACCCAAAGCATGGAACTTCTATTGGAGAGATTAATGAAGTAAAAGTGACAGTAGACATCACCAGGCTGCAGCCGGGCGCATACAACTATGAATTCAGGATAATGGCGGATGGGGCCGTTAATAGCCCTTGGATGGTTCCGGTAAGCTTGTTCGTCTATGAGAGTGGCAAATTACATGTACCATCAGAACACACGACTATTCAGGAAGCCATCGATTATGCGTTTGACGGGGCCATAATTATTGTCGCAATTGGTACCTACACCGGTGATGGCAACCGTGACATTGACTTCCATGGAAAAGCCATTACCGTCCGAAGCGTCTACCCGAATGATCCAAATACTGTCGCAGCAACAATCATCGACTGCAATGGCACAGAAGAAGATACACATCGAGGCTTCTATTTCCACAGCGGTGAAGAAGCAGATTCGGTCCTATCCGGGCTTACGATCAGAAATGGTTACGCCCCCTACTACGGCGGCGGAATCTACTGTGTAAGCAGCCACCCGACCATAACCAACTGCACCTTCCGTGATAATACGGCCCAATACTGGTACGGGGGACAGTTTAGCACCTTGACACCACACGAAAATAGAAGCTCAATGGTCAACGACGACGGTGAAGTCCATATCAATAATCTGCCACCTCTACCCGGCTGGAGGGGGAAAGGGGGCGGAATCTACTGCTTCGAGAGCAACGCAACCCTGACAAACTGCAAATTCATCAAAAATTCAGCCCACGAATACGGCGGTGGCATGTACAACAATCGCAGCAGCCCGACATTAGCGAATTGTACGTTCATCCGGAATACGGCAAACGACAAGGGTGGCGGGATGTGCAATAATGAAAGCAGCTTAACTCTTACCAATTGCACATTCAGCGGAAACTCGACAAATAAGGGGTGGCCGCCACCACCTGGGCTTCCACTGACAATCTTGAGTGACCGCCCGATGTTTACCGACTATGCGTTAAGTAATAATATCGCATCTGCAGGCCTCAGTGGCGGCGGAGGTGGGATTTACAGCAGCGAAAGCAGCCTGGTAACCACCGGATGCACATTTAACAGAAACTCGGCTAACTCCAATGGAGGTGGGATGATGAACTTCCACAGCAGCCCGATGGTAGTCAACTGCACATTTGCTGCAAATGCAGCAATCAATGGAAACGCTCTGGGTTTTGATTCTTACCCAAATCAAGATCCCATTAATATTCAGATAACCAACTGTATCCTCTGGGATGGTGGTGGCGAGATATGGAACAATGATGAGTCAACAATCGCGATTACATACAGTGACGTTGAGAGTGGCTGGCCAGGTGAAGGCAACATAAATGCTGATCCCTGCTTTGTTGAGCCGGGGTATTGGGACGATGCCAATGGAGTGTGGGTTGATGGTGATTATCATCTGCTGCCGGATTCGCCGTGTATCGATGCCGGTGACCCGAATTATGTGCCCGAACCGAACGAAACAGACCTTGACGGCAGGCCGCGTGTAATCGGCAGCCGAATCGATATGGGCGCTTACGAATACAGTTATAGTCCCCTTATGCAGGCCGAGGTCAGGATTGTGCCGCGTACCATAAATCTCAAGAGTAAAGGCATCTGGATTGCGGCCTTTCTCTGGCTTCCGGGAGACTATAACGTCGCTGATATCGATCCCAACAGCGTTTTCCTTGAGTTTCTCAATAAGGAAATCAAAGCCGAGCCATTTTCGGTCAATGAACAACAGCAAGTTGCGATTGCTAATTTCGACCGCTCAGAGTTGCGGACCATTCTCAACGCTGGTGATATTGAGTTGACAATCACCGGCCGATTGGCCGATGGCACTGTATTCGAGGCCACAGATGCAATCAGAGTAGTAGACAAAGGCAGACAAAAAGCAGATAAGTAGTAGTTTTGAAAAAGAATATGTTGCTTAGAGTTTGAAAGTATAGGTGTGTTGCCTGTACGGTCATAATATATTTATCTTAGATTTTCGAAAGGGAGAACTAAAATGAACAGTAAGACGAATTTTAAGGTCCGGCAGGCGATTTTTGCGCTCATGCTGGCAGCGACAGGGGCGGTGTGGAACGTTACTACTGTATACGGACAGGCGCAGCCTGACTATCCTTATGATGGTGCCGTGATTAGTGGTGACATTTATCCTTCCTCACCTTCATTGACCCACATATATACTTCGCTTGATTTCATCCCCGGGGCGACTGCGGTCAGGCACACGGGGTACTTCAGCGATGATTACAGTGAGGTTGCGGGCCGTGTCCAGGACGCAAACCTCGGCCCACCACCGTACCCAACAATGCCACACCGGTATTATGTAGGCCTGCCTTTAGTTCCGCCAGCTATTGAGAGTCTTGTTCGAAGCACGAAGTACTACTGGAGTGTCGATGAGACTGATGCTGAGGGCAATACGTTGGCGGGCGATGTATGGGAGTTTACTATTCAGGGGTTTAAGGCCTCTTCGCCCAATCCTCCTAATGAGGCCATATTCGTAGAAACCGATGTGCTTCTTTCCTGGGCGCCTGGTTTCGAGGCGGGGGAGCACGATGTTTACCTCGGCACGGACTTAGACAGTGTTGAACTTGTCGAGTTCGATTTCACAGTTCCTCCGCCAGAATTTCTTGGTACTACGACGGAAGCGAGCTTATTAGTAACGGGATTGATCCTGGGAGTTAAGTACTACTGGCGGGTGGATGAGGTTTCCGGTCGGATGCCCTTTCCCATCGGCGGCGGTACATATTACAGAGGCGATGTCTGGTGCTTTACTACTATTCCGGAAGGCGTCGGAACAATCAGAGAGGACTTGTGGTGGGGAATCGCTGGTGACGCTGTAAGCGACCTTCTGAACGATCCCCGCTATCCGGACAATCCGGACGAGATAAGAATGTTAACGTCGTTTAATTCGGGCATCGCTTTTGGCGACGACTATGGAGGCCAGATTCATGGGTGGCTTCATCCTGCAAAGTCGGGCGACTATATCTTCTGGTTGTGCAGCGACGACAGCAGCGAGCTGTTTTTGAGTACGGACCATACTCCGGCGAACAAGGTGCGTATCGCCTACATCAATGGCTGGGCCATTTGGTTTGACTGGTACAATCAGACTGGTACAGACAATCCCAACCAGCAATCTGTTCCCATCTCGCTTGTTGGCGGCCAGAAATACTACATCATGGCACGATGGAAAGAAGATTACGCAGGTGATCATTGTATGGTAGCCTGGCAGGGTCCTGACCAGCCGCAGGCGCCTATATATGGCAGTGGATCTGCGGTAATTGCCGGCAACAGGCTGTCTCCTTTTGCGCAGTTGTTGGCGCATGATCCCGACCCTTGTGATGGTCAGGTAAGTGTAGAGTCACCTGTTACTCTCAGGTGGGGTCCGGGCGACTACGCCGACAAACACGATGTTTATGTGGGCACAAATAAAGCCCTTGTTGAGAGCCGTGCGCCGAGCGTATACAAAGGGCGTATTGATTCTAACTCCTATAATCTCGGGCCCGTATTTTCCGGGATGATTTACTACTGGGCGATTGATGAGGTGAAAGATTTTGGGCCGGTTCCGGGTATATGGCAGGGTGATGTGTGGAGCTTTACGACTGTGCCGGCCCCGATTTTTGTCGATGTCGATGCTACTGGTGCAAATGACGGCTCAAATTGGGCGGATGCTTATAACTCTTTACAGGATGGCTTAGCCAGGGCCAATTCTTCTGTGAAACCTGTGGAGATTCGGGTGGCGCAGGGCGTTTACAAGCCTACCAGATACGTCCCACCTCCGCTAGGGGCACCTCCTTCTCCAGTTGCTCGAGCAGCTACGTTCCAGCTTATTAAAGGAGTGGTTATTAAGGGCGCTTACGCCGGTTTTGGCGAAGCGGACCCGAATGCATGGGATATCGATACATACGAAACAATCCTCAGCGGTGACCTTGCAGGCAATGATGAGCCGAACTTCGTTAACTATGAAGAGAACAGCTACCATGTGGTAACCGGCAGTGGAACCGATGAAACGGCGGTGCTCGATGGCTTCACTATTACCGCTGGCTATGCAAACGGCTTTGGCAATCCAGATGACAGTGGAGGCGGTATGTACAACACCAACGGCAGCCCCACTGTAATCAATTGCACGTTCAGCAAAAACGCTGCAGGCTATGCCGGCGGAATGGCTAACAGGGATTATTGTAGCCCCACGCTGATCAACTGCACGTTTATCGGCAACGCAGTCACCAGCAGCGCCGCTGCGATATTCAACTGGAAAAGCAGCGGTACAAAGTTAGTCAATTGCACGTTCAAAGGAAACTTCGGCAGACATGGCGGTGCAGTGAGAATATACGACAGTAGTGTGACATTGACTAATTGCACGTTCAGCGGAAACTTTGCTCGAGAGGAGGGAGGTGCCTTATATGTAAGCTTCAGCAGTGTAAAATTGAGCAATTGCTCTTTCTCTTCAAATATAGCGGGGCTTTTCTACGGTGGTGGTATATACAACCGTGATGGGAGCAGCAGTCTGTTTCTGATCAACTGCATTCTTTTCAACAACAGTGATAGCGGTGGTATGGATGAGTCAGCACAGATTCACGGCGGGATACCGGTCGTTAACTACTGCTGCATCCAGGGCTGGACAGGCACTTGGGCAGGCTCGGCTAACACAGGTTCCGACCCTATGTTCGAACGTAATCCCGATGACGGAGGAGACGGTTGGGGTGTCGGTAATAGGGCAAATTTCGGAGCGCTCTTGAGCATAGGAAGCAATGACGACTTTGGTGACCTTCACTTGCTCGTGGGTTCGCCATGTATTGATACCGGGGACCCGAATTATGTACCGGAGCCTAACGAAACAGACCTCGACAGTAATCCGCGTATTATAGGCTCTGCGGTGGATATGGGAGCATACGAGTTTCAAAATACTCGGCCAGTTGCAGAAACCGGGGCTGATCAGGTTGTCGAGTGCGCGTGTAATACCACTGAGGAGACAAAGGTTACATTAGACGGCAGCGGGTCTTACGATGCTGATGGAGATACACTAACATATAGCTGGACTGGGCCTTTTATCGAGAGTCCTGCAGGCGGAGCTACTCCGACGGTCACCTTAGAAGACGGCTGTCCTGGTGACTATGTAATTACATTAGTCGTTAACGACGGGATGGAAGATTCGGAGCCTAACGAGGTTAAGATAACCGTGGTTGATATAACGCCGCCTGAATTTACATTGGCGATCAGTCCAACGGTCTTGTGGCCTCCGAACAAGAAGATGGTCAAGATAACGCCGACCTGGACGTTAATCGATAATTGCGACGCGACGCCGGAAGTGTCACTTGTGAGCATCTCGATGAACGAAAGTGATACAAGAGGTAATGGAAATGCTGATGATATTCAAATAAGCGATGATGGCTCTATTTATGTAAGGGCCGAACGCAACCGGAGCGACGACAGGATATACACTATAACCTATCGGGCTGTTGATGACTATGGAAATGAAACTGAAAAGAGTGCGACTGTTACGGTCCGGCGCAAAAAGCGTTAGCTCCGGAGATCGGTGAAATCTTTATCCAAAGGGCTGTGAACACCGCGATTGCAGCCTCTTCATAGATATTTTTCTTGTTTTGTATGTATCCGGCCTGCTTTACTCAACGGGTTTTTTAAATTCCTTAATTGCACGCGGGGCTGGGTGTTTGTAGTATATATGTTAGTTTAGGCCCCAAAAAAGGCATATCTCCTGAAGGATGAAATATGCGGTCTAATTGTCAAGAAAAAGGCTGGGCCCGGCCGATAATAAAAGTACGTGTTGGCCAAAAATGGAGTTCGCCGGCAACGTAATTCCAGTTATAAGACATTACAGCAAGGTAAAACATGAGACTGAAGAAAATCGTTCTGAATGGATTCAAGAGCTTCGCAGACAAGACGGAATTTTGTTTCGATTCGCCAATAACGGCGATTGTGGGGCCCAACGGGTGCGGTAAAAGCAATGTCGTCGATGCGATCAAGTGGGTTCTTGGTGAACAAAGCGCCAAAAGCCTGCGAGGCGGACAGATGTCTGATGTGATATTCAGCGGGAGCAGCAGCAGGAAAGCCCTTGGGATGGCGGAGGTGAGCCTGGTTATCTCCAATCCGGACGGGATGGGAAACGGAAAGTTGGCGGTGGAAACCGACGAGGTGCAGATTACACGAAGGATATACAAAAGCGGTGAGAGTGATTACCGGATAAATAACAAGGTCTGCAGGTTAAAAGATATTCGAGAATTGTTTATGGACACCGGGGTGGGGGCGCGGGCGTACTCGATTCTCGAGCAGGGACAGATCGATCGGATATTAAACGCATCGAAAATGGATCGAAGGGTCATCTTTGAAGATGCGGCAGGTATAAGCAAATATAAAGCACACAAAAAAGAGGCACTTCGTAAGCTGGAACGGACGGAACAAAATCTGCTGCGACTTGCAGATATCCTGGGTGAGGTGGGCAAGCAGCTTCGGAGTGTGAAATTGCAGGCGGGCAAGGCGCGAAGTTACCTGAAATATAAGCAAAGGCTTAAGGAGCTGCAGGTCAACTACTCGTTGGCAGAATACGCAAAGAACACGACACAACTGAGCGAGAAGGAAAGTGCGCTCGAAGAGGTGCAGGGGCAGTTCGAGAAAATAGCGGCGGAGGTCGCCAGAGAAGACAGCCTGATGAGCGAATTGGGACGAAGGATCATAGAAACAGAGAATAAACTAAACCGCACAGATAACTCGCTTGTTGGTGTTCAAAGTAAGATTGAGCAGCGCCTTCAGCGAATAGAGTTTTTGCAGGCGAGGGTCACCGAGCTGCAGCAACGGAAAGAGTCGGCAGGTGAGAGAATTAACAAGCTGAGGGGGCAGGAAAACTTCTTTAAGACGGACTCAGTGCGGCTGCAGCGTGAGCTTCAAGAGTGTGACGAGGGATTCGAAGCAAAGAGCGGAGCGTCCGAGCAAATCCAAAAAGATGTCCAGGCAATCAACGCCGAATGCGCCTCATTAGAGGCAAATCTTGAAGATGAGAAATCAGGCGTAATCGATATAGTTCGAAGGACGGCGCAGCTTCACAACGAAATCCAGAGTATCTCAGTTTATCGTAACAATTTATCCAGTCAGAAAGAACGTCTTTCCGGCAGAGCGGATTCGGCCAATACAGAGCTCGAGAGACTCCTTACAGAAAAGGCACAACACAGGATACGCTTGAGCGATATCGAAAAAGTGTTAGGCGAATTGACTGAGAACCTGGAATCCAAGCGCAAAGAAACAGAAGAAACTAACAATCTCCTCTCAGTGGACAAAAGGCGTTTAGCTTCGAGCCGGGAGGCGCGAAGCACCCTGAGCGGTGAATTGGCGATATTGCGGGACATGGAGAAGAGGCGCGAGGGGCTTACATCGGCAGTTAAAAACATATTGCAAAGCCGATCAGTTGAAAATAACAAGCTGGATTACGTCGAAGGCGTGCTGGCAGATATTGTCGCGGCCGATTTCGAGTATGCAAATGCAGTCGAGGCCGGGCTCGAAAGCAAAACAGACGCATTAGTGGTCAACAGTACAAGAAGACTGCTGGCGGATACCAGTGCCGATGGGGCAATTGAAAAACTCGACGGTAGAGTGAACTTCATTTGCCTTGACAGGACAGAGCCTTTCGTTGACAAAAATGATTTGTCTAAATGGGCCTGCGTGAAAGGCAGGCTTGTCGAATTTGTCAAGTACGAGAGCAAATACGCACCTTTAATGTGGAAACTGCTCGGTAAAACGATAGTGGTTGACTCAATGGACGCGGCGGTTGAATTGGGAGGAGAATTAGGAGGGGAGTACAAATTTGTAACTCTTGCGGGTGAACTTCTGAGCGGGGACGGTTCGATAAAACTTGGGCCCTTAGGGAAAACAACAGGTCTGATATCCCGCAAGAGCCGAGTGCGACAATTAGAGCAAACGATTGCCAATACGACATCAGAGATTGAAACGCTCGAAGAACAAATCGAGAAAAACAATCAGGCAAGTTTACATTTAGAGAAACTGTGCAAGGACCTTCGGACGGCCGTTTATGAGGCCAATACAGAAGAGATGCAGGTCAACTCCAAGATAAGCGTTCTGGAGCAAAATATACAACGGCTCAGGGTAGAGCAGCCCTTGATAACCGGTGAGATTGACCAACTGGAAACTGAGATTTCAGATTCAGTCCAAAAAGAATACGACTCCAAGCAGAAACTGGATGAATTAGAGGCTGTAAACGGCCAGCGTACAGCGCGTATAGAAGAGCTTGAAGCAAGGTACGTCGAACAAAGAGGGAAGTTAGAGCAGGAATCGAGCCGACTTACGGATTTGAGGGTCGCATTAGGTCAGATAACCGAACAACGTAAGGGACTTAAACAAACAATCGGGCATATAACAAGCCAGATGCAGGCGAGCCAGGCGGCAGCAGAGTCGGCACTGACAGAAATACGAAGTTGCGGCGAGCAGTTGGCACAAGCTTCGAGGGACATACTTGAAAGCGAAGCGGCGGTGTCGGAGCTGTACGTCGAAAAGGAAAAGAGGCAAGAGAGCACGGCGAAGCTGCATAAAGAAGTAGAGGAGCTGATCGAAGAACAAAAACAAACCGAACAGCTTGTCCGAGAGAAGCGCGCAGAGAAAAGCGAGATAGAGGCGGCCATAAGCGAACTAAGAATAGAAGCGGGCCAATTAGAAGTCAAGGTGCAGGACCTGGTTGAAAGGGTGCAGGATGAATTGCAGATTGATTTGGCGACGGCCTATGAAGATTACAATCAGAGTGAAGTTGACTGGGAGCAGGTTCGAGGAGAAATGACCGAGCTTCGCGCGAAAATCGAACGGCTCGGCAATGTTAATCTCGACGCTATAGATGAGCAGAAAAGCCTTGAGGAGCGATATGAGTTTTTGAGTAAACAGGTCGAAGACCTGAACTTAAGCCGGGCCCAACTGGAACAATTGATAAACCGTCTTAACAAACAGAGCAGAGAGAAATTCAGGGAGACTTTTGAAGAAATCAGGGTGCATTTCCAGGAAGTCTTCCGGAGGCTGTTCGGCGGGGGCAAGGCAGACATATTCCTCGAAGAAGCAGAAGATATCTTAGAGGCGGGGGTGGAGATAATGGCGCGGCCGCCCGGTAAGCAGACCCGGAGTATTTCATTGCTCAGCGGTGGGGAAAAGGCGCTGACAGCCATATCACTTCTGTTTGCGATTTTCAAGACGAGGCCGTCACCATTCTGCTTCCTCGATGAAATCGACGCAGCTCTCGATGAGGCGAACAATGAGCGGTTCAATATGATGGTGCGGGAATTTCAGAAGGATTCGCAGTTTGTAATAATCACTCACGCCAAACGTACGATGAGCATCGCTGATGTTCTGTTCGGGATAACGATGCAAACAAAGGGGGTCAGTAAGAAGATAAGCGTCAGATTTGATAAGTTTGACGAGGAAGATGAGACGGCTGCAGTAGCATAGATTGTATCTCGTCTTTAGTGATTCGTAAGGAAACTCATGAAGAAGTGTCCCTTTTGCGCAGAAGAAATTCAGGAAGAGGCCATAAAGTGCCGTTTTTGCGGCGAGTTTCTTGATAAATCCAGCCGGCCGGGGATAAAATGGTATTTCAATACTGCTAATATTGTAATTTCCTTTCTTTTCGCAGGCCCATTCGCCCTGCCGTTTGTATGGTTTCACCCACGTTATAAAAATACTACCAAGATTACGGTCACAGTTATCGTTGGCCTGATCACTGCTTTATTTATTTTTCTCCTAGCAAAGTCAATTCCTAAAATATGGGAACATTACTCTCAGTTAGGAGAATTAATGAAGCAACTGTAGCACCGACACATCGATTTTATTTCGTCAGTCACCATTTTAGTTATTGTCTTTACCTTTCTGTTAGGCTATTCGGCAATATTAGTGTACACTCGATTCTTAGACTCGATAAGTTAGTTGGGGATCCGTTAGCCTTGTTTCGCATCGTGGGTATGGCAAGTAACGTCTCTCAGCTCAGTAGAGTCTTGTTATGACTGGTCAGGTCTGTTCTGGTTCCCGTTTATAAAACCTATTTAGTCACAGAACCAGTTGTAAGGGCCAGTGATAATCGGGGGTTCGTCACACTGTGGAATGTTTGAGCCGAAGAAGAAATACTGTTTGAATATATTCAAATCAGATAGAGTTACCCGTTTACCTAAGAATCCATCGTGGTTCAGGTCAGCACAAATCCATCCTGGATTTATCAAAAAATATTCCTCGTGTTGATTAAACGCGGCCTTGAAGATATTTAAGTCGGATAACGTTATGGGTTTGCCGAGGAACGATGCGCAATTGATATCACCGCGGCACTGATATCTACAACACCAGCAACAAGGCCTGTCCCATTGAACCCAGATGTCATATTCACGGGCGGTTTCACTCAAGCAGTCGTCTGCGATACAGGGAATGGTGATAAACAATGAGATCAGAAAGAAGATTGGCTTTTTCATTTGCTTTGTTCTCCCAAAAAAACCAAAAAGTTAATATATACATTATAAATCTTTCTCGCTGGGGGTGCAAGTGAAAAAAATCACGCTATGCAAATAAAGCGAAAAATGGTAATATGCCCCGAAATTGATTATTGATGAGTTGTTATTGATTATGTAACGATGAGCTACGAAGAGTAAATTTCGAGCTAAAAGCCGTGTAATCCTCGAAATCCAAGGTTAAATAGTGATATGACGGAAAGAGTTGATAAGCATATTTTGAAGAACGGGATGGTTCTTGTAGGTGAGCCGATGGATGATGTTGAGTCGGTGGCGTTTGGATTTATGCTTCCTGGTGGAGCGTCCCGGCTTCCGGAGGGCTGCTGCGGTGCAGGAAGCGTTATCGTTGACTGGATTTTCAGAGGCGCAGGTGATAGAAATAACAGGCAGCTTGGTGATGCACTTGACGGATTAGGTCTGCACCGTGCCGGCTCGGTCGGCAGCTCGCACATAGCCGTTGGCGCAGCCCTGGAAGCTGAGAACCTGCCGCAAGCCTTAGACTTGCACGCTGATATTATACTACGAGCCCACCTTAAAGAGGACCAATTTGAATTGGCCAGGCAATTAGCGATTGACTCGGTGCACGCTTTAGACGATGACCCGCGGCAAAAGGTCATGATAAAGCTGCGAGAACAATTTTATCCAAGTCCTTTAGGTCGCAGCACTTTAGGAAATATAGAAGAGTTGACGGAGTTAACGGCAAAAGAGACAGAGAAGATTGTAAAGAAGACTTTTAATCTCTCGGAGACGATTTTTGCAGTTGCGGGCAAATACGACTTCGATTCCATAGCCGAGCAAATGGAAAAACTGTTTGAGACAGGGGAGAAGAAGCAGCTTGAAAAAGTTAAGTTCGAGGCGAAAGACGGCGAATATACGCACCTAACAAATGAAGGTGCGCAGGTACATATCGGCGTGATGACCGAGACGGTCAAGCCAACCGATGATGACTATTACAATGCAAGGGTGGCGGTATCTGTTCTTTCGGGGGGGATGAGCTCCCGTTTATTTACAGAGGTACGAGAAAAACGAGGGCTGTGCTACGCAATCGGAGCACGTTATCACGGTCTGAAAGAGGCGGCTGGTATATTATGCTATGCGGGAACGACACCTGAAAACGGGCAGGAGACACTGGATTGTGTGATCGGCGAGTTCGACCGGCTCAGTGAGGGAATCAGTGAAGAAGAAATCCAGCGAGCGAAGGTTGGGCTTAAGGCGGCGTTGATTCTGCAAAGTGAATCATCGAGCAGCCGGGCTGGTGGAATTGGGGGTGATTACTATATGTTTGGCAGGGTGCGGAGCCTGGACGAAATCAAGAAGAAAGTCGAAGAAACCAGCGTTGATTCGGTTTTGAAGTTTCTGCGGAACAATAAGTTCAAGGATTTTACGGTAGTGACAGTCGGCCCAAAAGAATTGACTGTTAAGTAAAGCCAGATATGGAATTCAAGAAGAAGAAATTAGAAAATGACATGTTTTTGATCGGGGAAGTTAACCGGTCCGCTAAATCTGCGGCGGTTGGTTTTTTCGTTAAAACCGGAGCGCGGGACGAGACCAGGGAAATCAACGGAGTTTCTCATTTCCTTGAGCATATGCTGTTCAAAGGCACGGAGAGGCTCAGTGCTCTTGAAGTCAGTGAGGCTTTCGACAGGACGGGTGCGGAATTCAACGCCGCTACGGGAGAGGAATATACAATCTATTACGCTAGGGTCCTGCCGGAATATTTAGTCGAGATAACAGAGCTTTGGATAAAGCTGATGGGGCCTGCCCTTCGAGACGAAGATTTCGACATCGAAAAGAACGTGATCAAAGAAGAAATAGCGATGTATAAGGACCTGCCGAGCTTCGATGTTATGGACCGATGCAGAAGTCTGCACTTTGACGGGCATCCGTGCGGCAATAGTGTCCTTGGCAGTGAAGAGAGCGTCACTAATCTGACTTCGGAACAGATGCGGAGCTATTTTGTGAGCCGTTATGCGCCAAATAATATGGTGTTAGCCTGTGCGGGTAATTTTGACTGGAGTCAAATCTGTTCGGCCGCCGAAGGGCCCTGCGGCGCGTGGGAGAAGCAGGCTGTTGGCAGAGAACTTGGGGATTGCGCGGGGAGCAAAAAGACGACTCGCGTTGAAAAATCAAACCTTGCCCGTGAACATATATGCCTTATGAGTCCCAGTGTGCCGGCTCAAGACCCCCGGAGATTCAGCGCATCACTTTTAGCGTCAATCGTGGGCGATGATGTCGGCTCGCGTTTTTTCTGGGATATTGTCGATAAGGCATTGGCCGAAGAAGCATCGATGCAATTCGGAGCTATGGATGGTACAGGAGTTTTTCAAAGCTATATCCGCTGCAGCAGTGAAAAGGTCACGGAAGTTCTCGAAGCAATCAAGGGCATTTTCAGTGGTCTATCAAAAAGCGGGATAAGCAAAGACGAATTAACAAAGGCAAAAAATAAGACGCTGAGCGCATTGGTCATAAAGAATGAGCTGCCGATGGGCCGGCTGCTTGACTTAGGCTTTAACTGGATATATTTAGAGCAGTACCGCACCATCGAAGAGGACATTAATTCTATAAAAGCTGTTACCGTTGACGATGTTCATTCGCTAATAGAACAATTCGATTTAGGCGATTTCACCCAACTATCCATAGGGCCTGCACAGAATAGTTCATAGTGCGTAGTTCACATTTTTCGAGAGTTGAATAAAAGGAGGTACGGATATGGGCGGGCAAACAAGAAGAGCGTTTCTGAAAAGAATGGGCCTGGCGGCGGTATCGGCGGGTACGGTATCAGTGCTGCCGAACTCTACGAGCATGGGGAGAGAGCCGGCCAAGTATGGAAAGAGGCCAAATGTCGTTTTAGTCATAACGGACGACCAGGGCTACGGTGATTTGAGATGCCATGGGAATCCTGTAATCCAAACGCCTAATCTTGACCGACTGCATTCCCAGAGCATTCGCCTGACGGATTTCCATGTCGACCCGACCTGCTCACCGACGCGTTCGGCCCTGATGACCGGTCATTATTCAACACGGACCGGTGTTTGGCATACGATTATGGGCAGGTCGCTGTTAGGCAAGCATGAAGTCACGATGGCCGACGTTTTTTCGGCGAGCGGCTATCGCACAGGTATCTTCGGCAAGTGGCATCTCGGTGACAACTACCCGTTTCGGCCACAGGACAGGGGCTTTGGCGAGGTGCTGATACATGGCGGTGGTGGCGTCGGGCAAGGTCCTGACTACTGGGGCAATGACTACTTCGACGACACTTACCTGCACAACGGCAAGTGGAAGAAGTTCTTGGGTTACTGTACTGATGTGTGGTTTGACGGGGCGCTGAAATTTATCGAAGCCAATAAGGAGCGGCCATTCTTTTGCTATCTTACGACAAACGCACCGCACGGGCCTTATAATGTCGCTGAAAAATATAAGAAGATGTACGAGGGCAATAAGGACGTGCCCAACGCCGCCTTCTACGGTATGATCACGAATATTGATGAGAACATGGGGCGTCTTTTGAATAAGCTGAAATCGCTGGGTCTTGAAGAAGATACTATTGTCATCTTTATGACCGACAACGGAACGTCGGCGGGCTTTCGCCGGGGCGTAGGATTTAACGCCGGCATGCGAGGGACCAAGGGCTCTGAGTATGACGGCGGTCATCGGGTGCCGTGTTTTATTCGCTGGCCCGGCGGCGGATTGGAGGAAGGCAGGGACGTTGATCGGCTGACGGCACACATCGACATGCTGCCGACGCTGATTGGTTTGTGCGGGCTCAAGGAGCCGCCCGGTGTAAAGTTCGACGGTGACAGTCTCGTGCCTCTGCTGAAGGGCAAGGGCATCAGGCGGTTCGAACGCACGTTATTGGTCCACTCTCAACGAATCGAATATCCGGAAAAGTGGCGGAAGAGCGCGGTCATGACAGAGAAATGGCGGCTAGTCAACGGTAAAGAACTCTACGACATCAAGGCTGATCCCGGCCAGAAAAACAACCTCGCGGACAAACACCCCAAGGTCGTCCAAGAACTGCGGCAGGCTTATGAAGAGTGGTGGGCCGACTTGTCCAAGGGCTTTGACGAGTACTGTGAGACTATCATTGGGTCGGACAAGGAAAATCCTGTCCGATTGATGTCTCACGACTGGCACACTCCAAGAGTTCCGTGGCATCAGGGTGCAGTTCGCAACGGAATGCAGGCGAACGGTTTCTGGGCGGTTGAGGTGGCACGTGATGGCAGATATGAGTTTTCTTTACGTCGCTGGCCGCTCGAAGTTGATAAACCCATCACGGTAGGCATCGCGAAGGGCAAAGCGATAAATCTAACCCAAGCGAGGCTCAAGATCGCAAACGTGGATGTTAGCAAGCCGGTTCTTAAAGACGCCCATGCCGTGACATTTCGGATAAAGCTCAAGGCAGGTAAAACGCGGCTGCAGACGTGGTTCACGGATAAGACTGGAGCCTCTCGCGGCGCGTATTATGTCTATGTGAAACATATATAATATGGAAGAACAAACAAGAAGAGGATTCTTGAAGACAGTGGGCTCGGCAGCAGTTTCGGCTGGGACACTGTCGGTATTGCCGGGCTGTGCAAGTGCAGGGCAAGTCGCCGGGACGGAAAGCAAACGGCCGAACGTTGTTTTGATAATGACCGACGACCAGGGCTGGGGTGACATAAGTTCACATGGCAACGATAAAATCGATACGCCGGTGATGGACAGACTCGCTGCTGATGGAGCCGGGTTTGAGCGGTTTTTCGTCAGTCCAGTTTGTGCGCCGACTCGGGCGAGCCTGCTGACCGGCCGATATCACCTGCGGACGGGGACGCACGGAGTAACACGGGGCAAAGAGAACATGCGAAGCGAGGAGGTCACAATCGCCGAGGCCCTTAAGCAAGCCGGCTATGCTACAGGCTGTTTCGGTAAATGGCATAATGGTGCGCATTATCCACATAATCCGAATGGGCAGGGCTTTGATGAGTTCTTAGGCTTCTGCTGCGGCCATTGGAACAACTATTTCGATACAACGCTCGAACACAATGGCCGGTTAGTTAAAACCGAAGGTTATATCAGTGACGTTTTTACAGATGCGGCAATAGAGTTCATTGAAAAGAATAAAGAGCACCCCTTCTTCTGTTATCTGCCCTATAACGCTCCACATTCGCCATTCCAGGTTCCCGATAAATACTTCGACAAGTACAAGAATCGCGGTCTGGATGACAAGACAGCTTGTGTGCACGGGATGGTTGAGAACCTTGACGACAACATCGGGCGAATTCTAAAGCGCCTCGATGAATTGAAGTTGAGCGACAACACGATTGTTTTATTTTTGACGGACAACGGCCCTAACTCCGACCGCTACAATGGCGGTATGAAAGGCCGTAAAGGTAGCGTGCATGAGGGCGGGATACGTGTGCCGCTTTTCATCCGCTGGCCTGGCCATATCAAGCCCGGCACGAACATTAGTCAGATTGCCGCCCACATCGATATGTTTGCCACAATCATCGAGATATGTGGTATTCCGATGCCTGAAACGCTTCTGCAGGACGGCATCAGCCTTGTGCCTCTGTTGAAAGGCCAAACCGGCAGTTGGCCAGACCGAATGATATTTACGTTTAGAAGTCCCCGGGGAGACAGTTCAAATGTTCCAGGCTCTGTTCGTACTCAGCGATGGCGGGCCGTTAAGGGCAGGAATCGTTGGGAACTTTATGATATGCTCATTGATCCCGGCCAGAAGAAGAACGTATCCAAAAACCATCCGGTGGTTGTGAAGAAACTTAGCTCTGCTTTCGAAGCTGCGGCGGCGGATGTTACCAAAGCCGGCTTTGCCCCCCTTCCAATCCAGATCGGCTACCCGGAATGGCCCGAGGTAACTCTGCCCGGTCATGAGGCGTTTCTGGAGCCGCTTTCCAAAAAGGGGATTAGCTACAAGGGCCGGGCCGGCTGGGCCAACGATTATGTTACCAACTGGAGGAGCATCGAAGCTTATCCCTGGTGGGAGATTGAAGTAGTCGAAAGCGGCCGCTATGAAGTAACGTTAATGTATATATGTTCAAAGGAGAATGTCGGAGTGAAGGTGCGAGTGGAGACAAGCGGGGAGAGCCTGGAGGGTGTGGTGAGTAAAGTGCACAATCCCGCCCCCCTACCAAGCCCCGACCGGGTCCGGCGTGGTGAAGTGTACGAGAAAATCTGGGCGCCGCTGATCCTCGGTGAAGTTGAGCTAAACAAGGGGCGAACGAAGCTTGTCGTGAGGGCTGTGGAGATTCCAGGGGAGACAGCCTTTGACCTAAAAGCCGTGAGATTTCGAAGGATTGATTAAAAGATTTTTGATGTCGAACGGAGAAAATCGTATTTTTTAAGCGTTTAAGTGGGAAATGTCATTTCAGGAGAATTTGATGAGTTATTCTTGTACACGTCGAAGTTTTATGAAGTTCGTGGGGGCAGGCATTGCCGCCCTTGCATTGCCGAACATACGGGCCTTTGGTGGGGAAAAAGAGAAGCCGAATATTCTTTTTATATTCTCAGACGACCAGTGTTTCGAGACTCTGCGCTCCCTCGGCAATGACGAGATACAAACCCCCAACCTCGACAGGCTCGTCCGCGGCAGCGTAACTTTTACCCACGCGTATAACCAGGGCGCATGGCACGGCGCGGTCTGCGTGGCAAGCCGTACTATGCTTAACACCGGACGATTCCTCTGGCATGCAAAAAACGCAGAACCAACTCTCAATGACGAAGCCGCAAAGGGCAGGTTCTGGTCCCAATACATGAAACAGGCCGGGTATGATACGTATTTTAGCGGCAAGTGGCACATCAAGATCGATCCGAAGAAAATCTTCGACAACGTCACCAACGTCCGCCCCGGTATGCCCAACCAGACAAAGCAAGGATATAACCGCCCCATCGAAGGCAAAAAGGATGTATGGAGTCCGTATGATACGAAGTACGGCGGCTTCTGGAAAGGCGGCAAACACTGGAGCGAAGTTTTAGGCGACGACGCTGAACAGTTCCTCAGACAAGCGGCAAAAAGCAACAATCCCTTCTTTATGTACCTGGCTTTTAACGCCCCCCACGACCCGCGACAATCACCTAAAGAATACGTCGACAAATATCCGCTGGACAAGGTTAAGGTGCCGGTAAACTATCAGGATGAATACGAGTACAAGGACGCGATCGGATGCGGCAAAAATCTTCGCGATGAAAAACTTGGCCCATTCCCCCGAACCGAATATGCCGTCAAAGTTCATCGGCGGGAATACTATGCGATAATCACGCACATGGACGCGCAAGTGGGGCGCATTCTCGAGGCACTGGAAAAAACCGGCAAGGCCGAGAATACATACATCTTCTTCACCTCCGATCACGGGCTGGCGGTCGGTCATCACGGCCTGTTCGGTAAACAGAACATGTTCGACCACAGCGTAAGAGTGCCCTTGATGGTCAAAGGCCCGAATGTGCCGAAAAACAAAAAAATCGACTCCCCCGTCTACCTGCAGGATATTATGGCAACTTCGCTCGATCTTGCCGGAGTAGAAATGCCCGCCCAGGTCCAGTTTAAGAGCCTGCTTCCCCTGATCGAAGGCAAAAGTAAACAATCTTATGACGCTATTTACGGCGGCTATGTGAAACTTCAGCGGATGATTACCATGGACGGTTACAAGATGATATATTATCCCAAAATTGATAAGACGCTGCTCTATGATCTAAGGAATGATCCCATGGAAATGAAGAACATCGCAGACGATCCGGCAAATGCAGGAATTATCAAAAAGCTCAAAAAGCGTTTCAAACAACTGCAAAAAGAAACCGGTGATACGCTTTCGATTTCGAATTAAAAGTATCTATTTGTATTAGCTCTGAGCTGTGAAGATAATGAACCGCAACCTTTTTCAATTGGTTAACAGCGTACATTGGATGACCAGCACGCCGGCATAAATTGCGGCTTAAAGGCTATAGCATCAGGTGTCCTGGGAGCAGGAAAATGGGCTTTTTGTTCTTGATTAATTGTGATAATCCGATTATAGTCAGAAATTGTTAACGGAGGTTATAGCGGTGAATATGGACAATAGTAATGGACAATTTGATTCTGACAGCCCTCAACGCAAAGGAGATATTCTTCGCGCACGAGATATAATACCGGGTGCCCGTCCTTACGGGAATGCGGGAGGCCGGGAGACAGATTCGCAACAAACCGAGACAAACGAGGCCACCCGCCCTGCCGAGCCTAAGAGATCACCTGCAACAAAACTCGTCGGCGACAATGTCCCAGAGATAGGGTCAGAGCAGGCCAAAGCAGTTGGAGATATGCCGGGTGTAGCTTCAAAGACGGAGCAGCCAGGAAGCAAAATACCAAGATTCGACCTTGCCGAAGAGATTATGGCCGAGCAGCGAAGAATCACCGCAACACGAAGAAAAGCCCCTGGCCAACAATATGAAGCTCAAAGGCAGGTGTGGGAGGCTGAGCCGGTTGGCGATACGCCTGGGCGGCCGGTGCCAACGTTATCAGAACAAGAACAAATCGTCGCTGATATTGTAGCCAGTGATATTGAAAAGCTGTGCAGAGGCGATACTTTAGACGTTAGCGTGTGAGGTTTCAAGGACATGAGCGGGGGGCGAAACAAAATACTCAGCCTCAATCATAGATGTGCTCCAAGACCTGTTTATGCAGGACAATTTGGATATTATTTTGTTGGGATATTGGCACAGCATCGTAAAAAATGCAGTTTGCCAGTTATCTTCTTGCAAAATTAGATTGCACAATATAGATTACGATAGAATTACTCGGAGAGGTGACCGAGTGGCTGAAGGTAACGGTTTGCTAAACCGTCGTAGGGGTAAACGCCCCTACCGCGGGTTCGAATCCCGCCCTCTCCGTTTTTTATGCGCCTACTGATGACATATATCGTCAGAAGGCACTAAACTTATATCATTTAATATTTTATAAAAGTCAAATCTACCAGTCATTTATCACTTTTCATAGTTCCGAGAGAGCCAAATACTGCATAATGGTGCCAATTAGCGAACCAGAAAACTACAAGAAATAACTACAAGAGATGTTCTTATATGATCATTGTCTGCTTGGTACCCTCTAATTCGCCCGAAGTTAGATAGGTTTTATGAGCTTGGTTGCTCTCGGTAGTTTAGTAAAACAGGTATTATAATATCAATGGGGTAAGGATCTAATGAGAGCTTTAAGGCTGCTTAGTGCTTTAAGGTTGTAAAAGTAGGTGTTTGAGACGGGAATTTGGTAAGAATATCTTAACGGGTGATATAACGAAAGCCCTGCCACGAAACAAGCACCTTAAGAAAAAAGAATTGATCCACTTGGTCAACTACTGTTTTGCCAAGAGGGGAAATACCCCCTTGTCAAGGTCTTTCATATCATGTATGATTACCGAACTGATGGGTAAAACTAATATTATCTTTAGAATATGGCCTTGGAAGCAATGAAATGTTACGACATGCAATGATTTGGACTATAATCCCGGTAATGACCCTGGCTGGGTACACATCGGCTTCGGATTGGATGGGTTTTCGCGGTCCGGGGACGCGAGGTATCAGTGAAGATACGGGCCTGGCTGTAACCTGGAGCGAAACAGAAAATCTGAAATGGAAGACACCTCTGCCTGGACCGGGATCGTCCAGTCCCATTGTCATGGATGAGAAGGTTTTCGTAACGTGTTACTCCGGGTATGGACTGCACCCGGACAAGCCCGGCGATGCAAACGATCTCAAACGTCATCTGTTGTGCATCCGTGCAACCGACGGAAAAGTCCTTTGGGACAAGACCGTGCCTGCTATCCTCCCCGAAAACCCTTATAGGGGCATGTTTCGGCAACATGGTTATGCCAGCCAGACCCCCGTAACGGACGGACAGAGAATCTATGTGTTCTTCGGAAAGAGTGGAGTGCTGGCATTTGATCTGAGTGGAAAGCAACTCTGGCAGAGCAATGTAGGTACGGGTTCGGATCAGAAACTCTGGGGATCCGCAGCCAGCCCTGCACTTTATAAGAATATGGTCATTGTCAATGCGTGGGACGAGAGCAAAACACTCTACGCTCTGGATAAAAAAACGGGCAGGGAAATCTGGAAGAAAGACTTATCTGAAACAGGACTTTCGTTCAGTACGCCTGTAATGGCCGAGCAAGAGGATGGTCGCGTTGAATTGGTTGTGTCGTTGTCATCACAGGTCTGGGGGCTGGATCCGGATACTGGAAAGTCTCTCTGGTTTACACGTACAAACATAAACGAAACAATGATACCTACTCCCGTGATTCTTGAAGGAGTGGCGTACATACATGGAGGCGGCCCTCGCAGTTCCGGGTCTCTGGCGGTGCGCATCGGCGGTAAAGGTGATGTTACCGACACTCATATTGTGTGGTCCAGCAAGGAAGTTACCAGCGGGCCATCGCCGGTAATTGTAAACGGTCTTATGTACTGGGTGGATGCCAGTGGAAAGGCGTGCTGTCTTGAGGCCAAGACCGGCAAACTTCGGTACAGTGAGAAACTGCCTGTCAAAAATCGATTCGCAGTATATGCATCTGCTGCAGCGGCAGAGGGAAGGCTCTATGTTGTGACTCGAAAGATCGGCACCTTTGTTCTGGCAGCCAGGCCAAAGTTCCAGATTATCGCACAGAACAAATTCCCGTCCGATAACAGCGATTTCAACGCATCTCCCGCAGTCAGCAATAGACGCATGTTCCTGCGATCAAACCAATTTCTTTATTGCCTCCAAAAGACTCGTTGAGTGTTGGGTGTAGAAACAACCCGTAAGCATAAACAGGGAATACGGGTTAGCTATTATGACTTCACTGCATGTGGACGAAGATATCGAGATAACGGTTGATAAAGTCTATGGTTACAGGCATGGGATAACAGTGGGAGGATTTGGCACGGTGGGTCGAAGTCAACATAGGAATTGGAAGTTGGGACTCTAATATAAAAAAATCCCTGATATTAACTCAATATCAAGGATTTTTAGTATGTGTAGCTCTTAGACAGTGTTTTTTAGTCGCTTTTCCAAGGCTGTACTCAAAAAGGCCTTGGTCTTTACAAGCTAATATCAACCTATCTAAGATAATATAGGAGTGTTTGGGATTTGCCGTCCCTTAAGAGTTCGATCTTCATCGTTGATAGCTTCCTGGCTTTTTTGAAGATCTTGTAAGCTCGTATTTTGCTGCTTAACGGCTGTCCATTGACTACTCTGATTATATCGCCGCTCTTAAGCAGAAGCTCTTTTGCCACCAATATTTTTTCTAAACCGGATATTCGAAGCCCGTCTATTTTACCGTTGATATAATAAGAGTCAATAGCTGCTTTTTTCAATACCGTTTCTATACTCTTTATTTTGGTGCGTACCTTTGCCAGTACCTGTTTAGCTGGTGCAATCGTTCTCACCGTATCATTGGTTTGTTTGATGTTCAGGCCCGCAGGTGCTTCAATAGTATCAATGACACTGGAGGGCTGCTCAGCGCCAATTCTCATCATTGTTTCTTTCTCTAATTGTAAATATGATGTTAGGCCATAATTTTCGATGTTTTCTAAGGGATTATTGATTTCCCACCAGTAATCCTTTCTTTCGTACCTTTGTTGTATGATCTCTATTGAATATTGACCTTCATTGGGATCTATTAAACATACATCAGTAGTGGTGTCTTCGAGACTCTGGCTATTTACGGCCATCATGGAACATCCTGCCTGGAAACACAAAAACAAACGAAATATAGTACTGTAAATTAGCCTTTTCATGATCTTTGACCCCCACTAAACAAGTTTCTTGGCTGCGAATCGTTTTTCCTCTTTTTTCTTTGAATCCACTAATTCTTAGAGCAATGGGTGTGCCAGAGTATGGAGATGGTTTAAAAAACAATTGTAAGTTCAGTGAATAATTGGGTTTACATAAATGAATTTTAATATGGGTATTACAAAATTGTCTCATTTAGCGGTTAACAGGGCATGAAATAGAAGGAATGTACGGACAGGACGAAACGTCTTTGCAGAAAAGGCTTTGTAAAGTCTTACATATCAGGCTGTTATGAGTGGATATGAAGTGTCCGGTGAGATTATTGTGTTCCATTTAGAGTAAATGAGACACTTAGCCTTTTGGTGGCCTGCCCCCATTTCTTGTACCGGTTGTTATGAGAGTATTTCACACGTATTCTCCCTGTCTTGAGGAAGGCGAAGCGTAGCGGAGCCTTGCTCAAGACACTTGGCCGCGAATGCTGCCTTTACTGCTCTTTTGAATCCACAAGCAGATAATCGGAAATCCCAAGGTCTAATTCGACTTCCGGTATGCCATTGTTGTACCTGATGTTTAGAGTCCCGGTTTTCTGCTCATGCAAATGCCCTCTAAAATAGCCCGCTTTGCGAAGGCTGCGCACGCTCCGGATTTCAGTTTTTCCCGGGAAACGAACAACCAAGTTCTCAATGGATTCGTCACGCCAGTTGATAAGAACTACGATATCTCCTTGGGCACCACAGAAATACTGCGTTTCGATGAGTGGGTCAGAAGACTGAACAGGCGAAACCACATCTGCCCAAATTGCAGGAGCAGTGAGGAATCGTCGGACGTTATCAGGAAAATCGGTTGGCAGAACCTGTGATGACCCTGTTATCGCAGGTTTGAGATAGGCAATACCCGCTAATGAACCACAGTATATCGTTCTGCCTTTCCCGAAGTTATTGACTATAAGACCTGCTGAATTGTCAGTTGAATATTTCCCAACGATATCATTTCTTGACTCCGGCTGTAGTGTTTCACGGTAGAGGTAGGCTGGTAGGATTATCTTATCCATTGCTTTATCAAGCTGTTCGATGTGCAGTTCGTCATAAGACTTTATTTCCTTTAAGGTTTTACGGGGCCGGATATGCCGTGTATGACGTGTCAATTTATGTTCCTTAATTCCGTACATATGATAGAGCATTTTTAAGGGAGCATGGTATTCATCCAATAAGCCACCACCGCCTGTGGCATAAACAACGCCGCCATTCTTTACCCAACTCATCAGTGGCTCTGCCGCGGCTCGAAGCATCTCAGAACCAACAATATATAATACTCTATACGTGCCGAGGTGGCCGTCTGCAATATCTTCGTCAGTGATTAAATCCACAGGAAACTGAGCATGCCGCAGCGCCAGCCATATAGCTTTTCGTTCTTCGTTGTTCACGTTGAACTTTGCGCTATAGAGATGCCCACTACCGCCGATGTCCTCGGTGTCCCAGGTATCGCTTGCTCTTGACAGCATAATTGCTATTTGCGCTTGCTGAGGCATTGCAGGATACAACCGATGCTCAACAGCCCCAACATCATGTATCACATCGTGAATAGCTTTGTAAGTCCTTGGGCTATCCATCACGCTAACGTAATCCCATGTGGTTAGTACCTGCGCTTCAGTGTGAAAATGATTCAGGATCTTCACACCATGTGCCAAGCCAAGTGCGTTCATTCGGCGAAAGTTGTCGGGGGAATTACCCTGGAAAGGCATGACGTAAAACTGTGCCGGTGCCCCATGATAAGAGCCAGCCAGGCGAAGTGCATCCAAAAGGAATCCGTATACCTGGGGCGATACTTCCGGTATTTGCCACCACCAATCTTCCGTCCAGGTCATTGTCATCGCACCTGTCCGAAAAGGTCCGATCCACTGTCGAACATCGGGCCAGACATTCATGTGCGGGCTAAAGTTGGCGCCGGTCAGGACCCGTTTGCCAAGGTGTTTCTTTTTGAATTCTTGAGTTCGAGCGGCAAGTTCTTCATACCAGAGTCGGTACCGATAGTTAGCGGACTCATAGTATTGTTTTGGCTTCTCCGGAAGTGAAGGCATAATTTTCACAAGCTTCCATTGCTCTTCTTTACTCAATTGCCGTGCCTTCTCGAGCTCCTTGTCAGGAATCAGCTCCAGCGGGTCGAATCTGTTCCTTCTCAGGTACTCGCCAAAGCGGTGATTCTGCTCTTCAACAGGCATTCTGACGGACATCCAGATTTCATCACCGAAATTACCTTCAACTGTGTCATCGGGATAACCGTTGTATTCCAGGGCCTCAAGAATCTGTGGCTGGCCTCTTGTTATGAATACGAATTGTGTAGGCTTGCGTCCGATTCTGGGGAACTCGTCAATAAAATCAAGCTGCCACCGCAAAGCCTCTTGGAGTGTATAAACGCGGGAAGCAATCTCTGGCCGCGAAGGGATTAGAAGTCCAAGTGTAGGTAAGAACGGTTGCTGTCCATTCCACACACTGTAACCAAGTATCCAGGGATAACTGCGTTCGTTGGCTTGTCTAAGATCAGGTTTATGCACCTCAATACGCCGGATGACCCGCTGCTCTCGGCCTTCGGCCACCTCCGCCAGCAAGTGTAATCCTGGTTTATCGTCAGAAGTTTCAACGCCACAGAGTACCGGCGAAAGATATGTGTCCGGGCTGCGTGTCCCGCGTAAATTCATACCACGCCCTATATCAAGCCAAGGCGACTGTTCGCCACATGGGAGCCACTTGTCACCGAGGGTATTGCGAGCGCCTTCTTCGCAGCCAATATATGTTGTCCAGCCTGACCAGCCGAATGGCTTGTCACTGTTCGGTACAACATGGACGCGAATAAGGACTTTCGCATCGTCTTTGCGGAGGTTTGTAAATCGAATGAAGACCTTCCCCGGACCAACAAGCTGCTGTGGAAACGCCGTCCCAACCAACAAAATAATTAGGAGAAATACGTCCAGGGCACAAAAAGTAAAAGGTCGCTTGTGCATAAACCCGGCCATCCATCTATAATCATTCAGGATTCTTTCGTAGTACATAGCCTTCTTGTGACAGGGATCATTCATGTCAAGTCTCCTAATATTCACTTTGCTCAGAAGAGATTAACCTTCTTATGTAGCGTATCCGTTTTTATTGTATTCATCAAGTAGTTTCTCAATGACACGACGACAGCATGCATCACAGTTTCATTGCCAGTTATTAGTCACCACAGTTGACAAATCCCCGATAATATGGTATGGGATCCTTTTAGATGCTTTACAAGAAATCCTTTGCTGTTTTGTTCGAGTGTTTTCCGTAGGAGGCTGAGGGTTCGGTTAAGTTAAGATACTTAGGGGGAGGATATTTGATTATAAGTTGGAAGGTAGGTTGATATGGCATTCAGAAATTTCACGGTTTATATGATAGTGCTGGGTTTATCGATCGTCCCGGTTAGAAGTTCAGATAAAGGCAATAAAAAAGTGCCATTAAGCACTGTTATTTATGAAAGTGGCAAGCAGGGTTATCATACCTATCGCATTCCCGCATTGGTTGTCACGAGTAAGGGAACGCTTCTGGCATTTTGTGAGGGACGCAAAACGAGTAGGAGCGACCACGGAGACATAGACCTGATCCTACGACGTTCCAGTGACGGGGGCCAAACGTGGGACCAGCAAAGGATAGTCTATGAAGAAGGGGGCACCAGGAAAATCACGATAGGCAATCCTTGCGCGGTGGTGGATAAAGAGACCGGAATCGTGTGGCTGACCTTCTGTCGTGATAACAACCGGGTATTCATTACGCACAGTTCCGACGAGGGAGCGAGTTGGGCCAAAGCCAGGGAAATTACTGAAGAGGTAAAGGAAGCCGAATGGGGCTGGTATGCCACCGGGCCCGGTCATGGAATTCAACTGCAGCGGGGAAAGTATAAAGGCCGGCTGGTCATACCCTGCGACTGCGGTGACAGCAAAGGCTGGGGTAACTGGGACAACAAAGGCCGCTCTTTGGTAATCTATAGCGATGATCACGGTCAGACTTGGACACACGGCGATATCACAGAAAAAGGCATGAACGAATGCGAGGTCGTCGAACTGATCGATGGCTCACTGCTTCTGAGCATGCGAAACTATCGAGGTCCCAAACGACGGGCCTTTGCCCTCAGTAAAGATGGAGGATGTACCTGGTCCTCACCGCAACATCACGACCAGGTGTACTGCCCCACCTGTCAGGCCAGTATCCATCGATGTTCGTGGCAGCCGAACATAATTCTTCACTCCGGTCCTGGTGGTCCCGGGCGAGAAAATTTGACCATCAGGCTTTCTTACGACGAAGGTCAGACCTGGCCGACTGCGAAAGTACTGGAAAAAGGCCCTGGTGCGTATTCAGATCTTGCGGTTCTACCGGATGGCCGGATATGCTGCCTTTTCGAAGATGACGGATACCAGCGTATCGTGTTCACCAGATTTTCACTACAATGGCTTACCGATAAGAGAAAGTGAACTGAACATAATTACTGATTGTTGCGAGTTTGTAGACGGAGACATAACATGGGCTCATGTAATAAATTGGACAGAACAATAACCAAAAAGGCATTTGTTGCTTGGATTATCGGCTGGGCTTTTATTGTTGCCAGGATTCACCGGGCCCAAAGATATGGTAGGCAAAGCGGCTTATAAATAGTCGAGTCGACAGACTAAAAGAACTACAGCAAAACTATCAAAATAATCTATCTCTTACTATCAAGCCAAATAGAACTATCAGAATGAACTTGTCCGCAGCCATTGCTTAAAAGAGCAAATAACACATGTGTGGAATGGAAGGTAGTCTCAACCTGAGTTTGCGAAACTCAACTGTATTTAGGTCATTCGAATTTGTTAAGGATTTAGAGCTTGGGATTTAGGATTTTGCCGTTCGTTTCTGTGCCCTATGTGACAAAAATACCTGTTATCCTGTTTAAATCTCTCTGAACTCTCTGCGTTCTCCGAGGTTAAACAAAATCGGGGTGAATCTGTGCAAATCCGCGGAACGTTTTGGATTTTGAGCCTTTGTGAATTTAAATTTGTCCGTTCTTCAAGGTATTACTAAGAAGGATAAATTTAGGATTTGCCTGTATATGATAAGGCGAGTAGAGCTTAGGATTTAGGGTTTTGACGTTCGTCTTTGTGCCCTATGTGGCTAAAAATCCGCATAATAAGCGTTTATCTGTATAATTTGTGATCAGTTTTTGTTTTTCTCTATGTCGTCAAAACCTCAAAACCACGCACTACGAACTCAAAAATAAACAATAAGAAATCAAAAATAATCCCCTATCACAAAATAAATAAAAATATTTGTTGACGAATACTCCAATAGGTATTATTAATACCTGCCAAAAAGAAGTAACGTCAATAGTAAACATCTTAGTTCATGGAGACTAATTGTGAGTTTACGAAATAAATTCTTTTTTGAACAGGGAGGAAAAAAAAGTGAGTGCTGACGAGGTAAATGTTCAGGCAATTGAAAATAAGGTTGTCGAAATAATAAGTGAGCAAATGGGCACAGATAAGTCTGAAATAACGCGTGAGACCTCATTTATTAACGATTTGAATGCCGACTCTCTGGATACGGTTGAACTGGTTATGGAGTTTGAGGACGAGTTCGACTTGAGTATTCCCGACGAAGAGGCCGAGAAAATTCAGACGGTCGGTGCCGCAGTCGATTACATCTTCAATGCTGCACGTTCCAAGGAACAACAGTAACGAAATAATTTAATATGAGTAGACGGCGAGTAGTTATTACAGGCCTGGGCTGTGTTACCGCCTTGGCCGAATCTGCCGACAGCCTTTTTACTGCGCTGTGCCAGGGGAAAAGCGGCATCTCTGCCATAGAATCCTTTGACGTCAGTGAATACCCGGTAAGGTTCGGCGGCGAAGTAAAAAACTTCGATCCTAAAAAATGCATCGAGCACCGCGAAAGCAAGCGGATGGACCGCTTTACCCAGCTTGCTGTCTCGGCCGCAAGCCAGGCTGTCGATGACAGCAGCTTGGATTTTTCCAAAGATGACGTCTTTCGGGTCGGTGTTATCGTTGGTACCGGAATAGGCGGTATCAAGGAGATTGAAGACCAGCACTTAAGGCTTCTGAGGAAAGGCGTAAGGCAGCTTTCCCCTTTCACTGTCCCAAGGCTTATGGCTAACGCCGCAAGCGGTAATATTGCTATTCGTTACGGATTGCGGGGCCCCAATTATTCTGTCGTTAGCGCATGCGCTTCAGGCAGTCATGCTATCGGTGAAGCTTTTTCAAACATTGTTGCAGACAGAAGTGACATTGTGATAACCGGCGGTTCCGAAGCGGCTCTTACCACGATAGGATTAGCGTCGTTCTGCGCCGCAAGGTCGCTGAGCACTCGAAATGACGACCCCACCGCCGCCTCAAGGCCATTCGATAAGGACAGAGACGGCTTTGTACTTTCCGAGGGCGCCGGCATTGTGGTTCTGGAGGAAAAGGGGCACGCAGAAAAACGAGGTGCACGTATTTATGCCGAGATTCTCGGCTACGGCGCCACTGATGACGGTTATCACATTACCGCTCCCATGCCGAACGGTGAAGGCGCAGCCATGGCAATGACGCTGGCACTCAAAGATGCCGGCCTCGAACCTCAAAAAGTTGACTATATCAATGCGCACGGAACAGGCACAGAGCTTAATGACATTACCGAGAGCGCAGCTATAAAAGCTGTTTTTGGTGACCACGCTTATGATTTGCTTGTTAGCTCGACCAAAGGCTCCCTTGGCCACCTGCTCGGGGCCAGCGGCGCTGTGGAGCTTATAATATGTATAAAAGCCATTAACGAATCAACCATCCCCCCTACCATCAACCTTGAGAACCAGGACGAGCGATGCGACCTGAAGATGGATTTTGTGCCGTTGGAGGCCCGGCAGACAAATGTCGATATCGCGATGAGCAACTCATTCGGTTTCGGCGGCCACAATGCCTGCCTGGTCGTAGGAAAGGTTTAGTACGTCCCGCATCACTACATTCCTTTATGGGAACGTACATCAAATATCAACAGCTAAAGAAAATCCTAAGCAAGTCAAAAGCTGATATAGTTTTTGGTTTGACGTGACCGGCGGTTTAGCATATTGTTGGCCCGATAGAAGGATACGATGAGAAAATCTAATCGCTAAGAAGTTGAAGAAATGAATATAATCTGGGCATGTTTGTTTTTAGCTGGGGGACTGATAGTACTATGGAAATCGGCCGACCTGTTAGTGGCGGGGGCGGTCGGGCTGGCGGAGCACTTCGGCGTCAGCCCGCTGATCATCGGGCTGACGGTGGTGGCTATGGGTACTTCCGCGCCTGAGGTGGCGGCCAGCATAGCAGCCGCCCTCAGGGGCGCCGGCGATATAGCTGTCGGCAATGTCTACGGCTCTAATATCGCCAACCTGGCCCTTGTAGGGGGCGTGGCGGCGCTTATACGACCTCTCAGGATCAATAAGCTGACTCTGCGACGTGAGATACCCGCGATGTTGATAGTTTCGCTGATGCTTTGGCCTGTCCTGCGCGATCAGTCTTTATCTCGCCCGGAAGGCATCGGCTTGCTGGCCGTCTTTGCCGCTTTGATTCTGTTGACAGTATATGCGGCGAGAAAAGACACAAAAAGATTAGCCACAGAGAGCACCGGGATTAATGAGAAAATGGATCCCAGCTTGCGCGCCAATGACATGAAAAAGAAAGTGCTGTTCGTCATTATCGGCTTGGCGGGATTGGCCTTGGGAGCGGAGTTGACCGTTCGTGGGGCTGTGTATATCGGCAAGCAGGTCGGGCTGAGTGATGCGGTCATCGGCCTGACAATCATCGCCATAGGGACATCCCTACCGGAGCTTGCGACCTGCATCGTAGCTTCTATCAAGGCACAGCACGATATCTCAATCGGCAACCTTGTCGGCTCCAACATCTTCAACACACTGCTTGTAACCGGGACAGCGGGTACGATTCGGCCGTTTGAAATCGTAGAACGCCTCGCAGCCGGAAGAGATTACTGGATTATGGTTGTCATCGGTGCTGCCTTCACAGCGCTTGCGGTTATAAGCAGGGGCGTTATCAACCGGATTGCCGGCTCGGTCCTGCTGTTTACCTATATCATATATCTGTTTTGTCTGTTTTTCTTTAGCTGATGACGGCTGAGAATCTCGAAATACGAATAGCAACGCGGCTTAGAGGATAAAAGCAAATCCGAATTTCACATGGGCAGGATGGATTTCTGCTATCTGCCAAAAAGGATATTGAAAATAAACGAAAATGTGTTAGTATAATCCCGGGATAATAACTAAAGGGATTATGAATGAAGAATAAGACGATTTTTCTGTTTTTGTTCGTGCCTTTACATTTCCTTTTGACAGTGTTTCTGCTTAAGTACTATTGGTTCAATTACGATCCGAATGTGCATACAGCCCTGTGGGCGCAGTTTGCCCATGGTCTGGCCTTTGTATTGAGCGTTCCGGTTCTCACGACTTTTATTGTAACCGACCTGGGTGAGTATTGGCCGTGGGTGATTCAAATTCTGACTTTCCTTTTTAATAGTCTTATATGGGGTGTCGGTGTGCTGGTTGTGTTTGGCGGTATCAAGCGTCTTGGTGGAAAGTAAAATAATTATGGATTGGGCCCGCGTCTGATTCCGCTCGTTAAGTGTAGACCAAAGGAGAAGAAATGATAATTCGGATTGTTTGTTGTTTTAGCGGTGATGAGTGTGCTGTTGGACGGGTGCCGCACGGCAAGGATACATTATAGCTGTACAACCATAATCACTCCTGATGAAGAAGCAGATTTCTATGATGTGGTATTCGAACTGAGCGAGATTCACGCTACTCCGGTCGGTATGATAATATATGATTCATACCTGCATAAAATATTGACTTTTGCGCATAGTTGAAGCAAATACACACTTTATAATATGGGCTTAATCAGAAAACGAGTTGACTTTGGGAGATGGCCATCTGAAATATAAAATCAGAAACAGGCTCAAACTTTCTTTTTTTACCGACAATCTCGGAAAGATGCTTTATGACGGTCTGATGTTCGATAAAGCCTTCGATATTACCGGCAAACATGGTGGCAACTGCTGACCTGGCATCAAGGGATTGGATGGCACAGGGCTAACGGCGGCTTATCGCTTTAAGAATTTCAGTCTTGGTGGGTTCGAAGGAGAGCCTGTCCAATTGCGTAAGAATGGCCTGTCGGCCCGCAGGACTAAAGCATGGATTAGAGATAAGCGCCATCAGTACGTCGCGCTTGAAAGGCTCAAACGACAGGTTGTCCAAGACGGCGCTTACCAGATGCTCCTGCGCGGCATCAGACAGCCCGGGGCGCTTTGCAATTCGCTTGTAGGCATCCCGTCTGTGCGAATCGAAAGAAAGTTTGCCCGCCGCATTTATCTCTTCAATGGTGTCGTCCGCGGGAACACGGCTGACTTTGGGTTTATGTGGGTGCCTTTTCTGCTCATGGACAACTATCGTACAACCGGTCAACCAAATCGCCGCTAAAACCATCATTGAGTTGAATAGTACCCATCTCATTTCATTGTTCTCCAAAACAGACTCGATATACGTTCATAATCAACCTTGTCTTCACTCTTAAAAGGCACAAAGAAGACAGAAGGTAACGGCGGCATCGGCAAAAAAGACCACGGCCGCTATTTCTAAAAGAATATCTAATCTTTCCTGAGAATTCAATTCTAAATAATAACGAACAGCGACTAATGTGGTTGCCAAAACTATCTTCTCAATTAAAACCGGCAGTTGTTAATATAGTATGCTGACTAATTTTCTGAAAAGAGTCGGCGTATAGGATGAAACCAGGTATTGCCTGGCTCGTCGACTACTTCGCTTTAACTCCGTATAAATTTGTTCAGGATAAGATCAACGGCAAAGTCGTAGTGCTGTGAGTTTTTTCTCTGTCCTCAGGATGAAATAAGATTGCACATGTTTTGCTATCAAACTCCGGATGGGATCGTATGCGCATAAAAAAAACAGGGTTGGGCGCGGAGGGAGAGGAGAAAGCGAGATAAACCCAACCCTGTAAAATGACTTTTAAAATTATATTAACATTCTCGAAGCTGCCATTTATATTTTACCATAAATGGTTCATAAGTAAAACAAAAATAATAGCGATTCATAATCTTTTTCATAACAGGTTTTATCTACGGGCCTTGCGATTGTTAAATTCGCTATATTCGTTCATGTCACTGGCTTCAACCAGAAAGCCAATAAACGGCACGCTACGCACTGTTGATAAATCTCTCTATGCTGTTCCACCGCGGCTGCCAAAAACTGCCTCGCAAGCAAGGCCGAGAACTTGACCTTAAACTTAATAATAGTATTGTAAACAAAAAGAGATTGTTGGTAAATCAGGCCGACACGCTTTTTGCTGTCAGGTATACGCCTATATATTTGTAGGCATGTCCCCTACGCCTTTAATTGAAATATGGTCCCCTTCGCTTGTTGTTTCCAAAACATGATCAGAGTTAGTTTTGGATTTTGAGTTGGATAAGAAGAACAATTTTCCTGACAGGAGGCGAGAACAATGCTGGGCCTAAAGTTTAAAAAGGCCCCTGTCCCCCTCCTGCAGGGGCCGGTTAAAACAAAATGTTTTATCAAAATCACGGTGATTTTACGCCGTGCTTTAATGCTGCTGAGCCGGGCACATTCTCACTTGCCTGGCCCAGCGAGGAAGAAGAAACATCCTAATTTTCTAAATAGATTATCCAAATATCGCTTTTATTTAAAACTTCACTATAAGATACCAAAACACAACATAATTTAATACTGTGGAAACTAAGGGTTTTTTCAAATTCGCCCCCTTTTTTCAATGAAATAAGGACAAATTTTGCAAAATAATGTTAAATTAGGAAAAAAGTATAGACACAAAGAAAAGAACATGGGTTATTTTATTAGAGAATTGGTTGACTGGGGGGTGATATTTTGCCAAGTTTCACCTGCAATGACGGCGCGATTTGAGATTCTTCGGCTGCGCTTCGTTATGGTTATGATAGTAACTGACTGCTTAATGGCCTGCCGGTTGGAGACTATTAGTGACCATCGTATGTATGTTCCTTTTCCCGCAAGGTGTAGACAACGGCTGCTGTAACAGCAGCGACAATAATCAACTGCGCAGCAAGCAGGCCGAACCTGATATTTATATAGTCGCGAGTGATAACGCCGTAGTTTTGTGTCCAACCGGTCACTATAGAACTCACAGGCGGGCCGTCAACACTACCGGGATCCCCCTGCAGCCGCCCGACCGGCGGAAAGACTATCATCACTTGAATGATAATCAAACCAATCCAAAGAAAAATTTCCTGTTTCCGGTTCATAATGCAATTAAGCCTGTAGCTTCTCTGGTCAATAGTAAGCCAAAATACCGTTTCCCGTCAAGCGAAATCGTCCCTCGCATTTCGTAGCCCTGCCCGCTACACGTTAACTTGTATACCCGCATCCAGGTCATTCTGAGCGAAGCGAAGAATCTCTTTTTGTAACTTTATTTTTCGGTGATTCGAATTTGTTTCAGAATTACAGCTTAGGAATTCGGATTTATACGAGATATGCTTAACGCATCACGATATACGAAGTTACCTACCTCTTTTCTCTCTTCTTCGCTCATCTTTCAGCATTTATAAAACCGTGAGATTCCCGCCTGTTATGTCTCTGCTATTATCCCCGCCATCTTCCCCAAACGCAATAAACAATTTTAAGCCGTGAGAGGTTTTCGACTATCTCAACGGGGCAAATTAAAAGCTCATACAATCCGTGAAGACATCCTGGAAGTCCGGCTGGTGGGCGATTTCAACATACTCGATTTTGCGGGCCAACTCCTTAGCATTTTCGCGGCACTGCCGGGATAAAAGTATCATCTGTGCACCACTGCTCGCGGCGTTGCCGACGAAATGAATACGCTCAGCAGGGACATCCGGCAGCATTTTCAGCCGTAATGCACTTTCTGCGCGAATGTAATTGCCAAACGCGCCCGCTAAGAATATCTGCTCGATGCCACCATCCGCTATTCCGACTTTTTGCTCTAAGATTTTAATCCCCGCTCGAATAGCTGCCTTAGCTAATTGTACCTGTCGGATGTCGGCTTGTGTGAGAATTACATTTTGTCCTTCAGCGAGCATAAAGGCTGGCTGGCCATCCTTTTGGATAATTCGCGAAAAGACAGCCGGTGACAGTATCCCTTCCAGCGTGCCGGGTTCGACGAATCGGCCGGTCGCGTCAACGATACCGAGATTCAGCAGTACCGCTACCGCGTCAATCAGGCCGCTGCCGCATATCGAGAGGGCCGGGTTATTTCCTATCACATCCAGACCGATATCGTCTTCATTTACGACAACGGCTTCAATCGCCCCATCCATCGCCCTGCTGCCGCATCTTATCCTCGCACCTTCGAAGGCAGGGCCCGCTGCACAGCTTGCCGCGTATAGCTTGCCGGCGGCGCAGAGCACAATCTCGCCGTTTGTCCCTATATCAACTACAAGTGACATCTGGCCGCAGGTTTCAATATCGGTCGCAAGTGCAACGGCGGTGGTATCTGAGCCGACGAAACCGGAAATATTTTCAACGGTATGGACATTCCCGGCCGGGTTTATCCGCAAGGCAGACTCTTCGGCGGGTGTGTCCTTAGCATCGAGAGAATGTGCCTTGTACGGCGCCTGGCCGAGCTGCTTTATAGGCAGGTTGAGGAATATGTGGTTCATCGTCGTATTGCCGACGGCGCAGACTTCGAATATCTGTTTGCTGTCGATGGAGGTCTTTTGGCAAAGACGGACAATCAATTCATTCAAACAATCGGCGATAACTTTTTGCAGATCGGCCAATTTCGCATCTGTTTCGGCGTAGGCGATTCTGCTGACGACATCGTCGCCGTATCGGGTTTGTGGGTTCAAGGCGGTTTCGGTCGCCATACATTGTCCGCTGGACATATTGATTAACCTGGCAACGACGGTTGTTGTTCCGATATCGACAGCTACGCCTAATATCGGGGAGGTATGGGCCTGCAGATAATTTTGGTATATATCGCGGTCAATTCGTGTTTTGGTATCGATTCCATCAGCTAAGATTTTCTGCTCGAAGAACCTTGAACTCACAGGAATTGTTACTGTAAGGTCACTTTGGATATCGTACTGACAAGCCAGGACCTGTTGTCCTGTCGGCTCGATGTTTACTGCACACTTTTCGCAGGTACCCTGGCCGCCGCAGACGTTGTTTAAGATTATTCCGGCCTGACCTGCGGCCTCCAGAAGCGTCGCCCCTTTGTGAATTGTGATTTGTCGGTTATCGGGCTTGAAAATGATATTGAAGTGCTTCATTTATCGTGTTGAATGTGTGCATAGATACGTTTATGCGTAAATGGGGAACTCATTCACTCATTTACTGGTTTGCTCATCAACTTATAACTAATCAGCTCTTTTTATGCCGAATTTTCCAGCGGGCGCGCCTTTTTTTACTGCCCACTTTGCGCCTGCGTCTTGGCTTTGCCATGTGTTTCTCCAACTTACCGACCAAAATCTTTATTACAAAATACTTTTATACTCTTTAAATATATGGTATTATAAAAAAAATAAAAAGTAAAAAAAATAAAAACTGAGGAGAAAAAAGTTCGTAGATTGTAGTTCCTGGTTCAATAATCTATAGTTGATAAGCAGGCTTGTTATGGATGGTTTTTCGGAAACTCTCGGCTATTGCCGGTTTAAAATGGGGTATATATATGATTCAATGTAAAGATTGCGAATTGTGCGAGATTGAGCCGAACGGCCGTAGAACCTTCAAATGCGACCCTTTTACCAATATCAAGGAGACTGAGTGCATAGCCAAATGGCAGTTAATCCGTCTCGATATGCTCGTGGCCAGCTATCAGCAGATGACAAAATGGTATGGTAAGTTAGCACCCATGCAAGATAAGCTCTTCGAGTATATGAAGCGTGAAATCAACGATATAGACGAATCAGAGCGGTGGAAAGTCGACGACGAACCTGAGGATGAAGAGGAAGAAGAAAACGGCCGAAAACCTGAAGAAAACAGGTCCTGCTGAGCAAAAAACAACATTATTTTCATCATTTATGCAATAAATCAGTTGTGAATACCGTCTTTCCTTATAGTAAGAAGCGCATAAAATATGGACAAGAGCTACGACTTGCCCCGGATAATAGACGGCTGTAAGGCCGGTTCGGCTGAAGATTTTGCGCTATTAGTTGATATTTACACAACTCGGCTCTACGGTTATTTTTACCGATTGACCGGCAACAACGAGCTAAGCGATGAGTTGCTAAGTGAGCTTTTTGCCAAGTTAGTAGTGAAAATCGGTTCTTATAAGGGCGGTTCATTTGATAGCTGGTTGTTTAAGATCGCAACAAATATTTTTAATGATTACTTAAGGAGTAAGCAGCGAAGAAAAAAACTGCACGAGGCCAAAAAAAAGCAGCTTAAATCGGAAATAACAGAGCCGAAACGCTCTGATAACGAAAGGATTGATAAGCTGCAAATACAGCTTGCTAAGCTGAATGACGAAACAAGAGAATTGATAATGCTGCGTTATTATTCGCAGTTGAGCCTGAAAGAGGTGGCTAAAATTCGGCGTGAGCCGATTGGAACAACTTTGTCGAAGCTGCATCGGGGACTAAAAAGACTGAGAGAGTTAATGGAGTAAGAGCGCTATGAATGACCGAAATGAGGAAAATCTAAGGGAACTGTTCGAAAGATTCATCAGTAGCAAAGAGGTGGAAAGCCGAATCGAGGATTTTGCTAAAGTTAAGCGGATCCTGGACGAGAATCCTGCGCTCGAGCCTGCCCCGGAACTGATAGCGGCTATAAAGAGTGAAATTGCAGAGACTATACGGCGCAGGAAGGAGCATACTTTCAGGCGGATAGCTTACAAGATGGCGCCTGTGGCTGCGGTATTTATTATTCTTGCATCGGTAAGCATAAAACTGTATGTAAGAGACAGCAGGCCCGTAAAACCTGTGTACGTGCGGATGATACCATTGGAGGTCTGGGACAGTGAGAATATTACCGCCGACGATATGGACTTGGCGGTGTTAACTGCCGAACTTGATGGTCTTGAAGTAGAATTGACGACTTTGGAATCTGGGGAAGATAGGGGCAACGGCCGATCGGCTGTTAGTGAGTTGGAGATGGATTTTGTAGCAATTAGTAACGATATTTGGGAAGGGTAAAAGGAATGAAGGCAAAGTATGGACTATTGTTGATTTTGATGCTGGCGGCTGTGATAACAGTCTCCGCCATGCCATGTTGGGCTCAAGGGACGAGCGAAGAGAAAGAAAAGAAAGAGGACATCTGGACTGAGGGAGACACGCGTGGGCCGGGCCGACGGGGGCCCAGACGCGGACCAAGATTCGATCTGACAGAAGAGGAAATTGACCGGATAATCAAGAGCATTAAACAGAGCAACCCGGAGAAGGCAAAAGACCTTGAAAATATGCGTAAGGAGGATTCGGATAGATTCCAACCCGAGCTTAGAGAACACGGCCGGGACGAGTTTAGTAAAATCGTATTAGAACGCATAGATAAATGGAGGAAGCAGAGACGGGAAGAGTTTCTTAAATGGCTGGACGAGAATTTCCCCAGGCAGGCACAGGAACTCAAAAAGCTCCTCCAGGACCCGGATCTGTATTTGAAGAAATATGAGATTATCCGGCAAAAATACTGGCCGATTTTTGAGGCGGAAAGAAGAAATCCTGAACTTGGTGAGGTCCTTAAAGAAAAGTTAAAACTCGGGAGCTGGCGGGACAGACTGCTTCGAGAAATCAGGGGCGCAAAGGACGCCAAGAAAAAGAAGGAATTAATTAATAAGCTGAAAGATGCGGTCAGCCGAAGGTTTGACCTCATTGTAAGAGAAAAGAAAATAACCTATAAGAGGCTGCGTGACAGACTTAAAGAGCTGCAGGAACGCATGGAGAAAAGTCAGGCTGAGATTGATGAACTCAAGGATCCAAAGACCAAAAAGCAGAATATTGATAAACGAGTTGACGACCTGTTAAAACAAAAAGGAAAACGCTGACAGCGCTGAGATTGTTACTCGCAGTTTATGTTGAAATACCCACAAGGCCTTTCGGAACTTCCGTAAGGCTTTGTTTTTATAAACCTTTGAGTTTTTAAGACGATATGCGGATTTGAGATAAGCCATTTGAAAAGCCGACAATTCTTCTGTACAATGGTCATTGATGAAATTGCCCCGATTGTGGGGTGATTATCAGAATTGGAGGCGTTATTCTGTTTCGGAGCCGAACAATGAAAAGAACAGTTTATATTTTTCTGAGTCTTCAGATAACCATCGTGCTTCTTGTATTTGGTCGCTCTAATCCTATCGTCGCATCCGAGGCTGACCTGGTTCTATACAACGGAAAGATTATTACGGTTGATTCGGATTTCTCAATTCGACAGGCAATGGTCGTTAAAGACGGCCACATCCTGCGAGTCGGCGATAATAAGGACATCCTGCGATTCAAGGCCGACAAAACCGAAGTGCTCAATCTTGACGGCAAAACCGTCATGCCGGGCTTCATTGACTCTCACGTCCATGCAACCGGTGCATGCATGACGGAGTTCGACCATCCAATCCCACAAATGGATTCTATTGAGGATGTTACAAGTTACATCAGGAAGCGGGCTGATGCGCTCGAAGACGGCCAGTGGATTATATTACAACAGGTGTTTATCACCCGGCTTCGCGAGCAGCGGTATCCCACTAAAAAGGAGCTCGACCCTGCCGCTCCGAAAAATCCTGTCGTGTTTCGTACGGGACCTGACGCTTCCCTCAATACCCTGGCATTGCGGCTTAGCAATATAGACAGGGATTTCAGCGTTACCGATGGAGGTCCGGGCTATATAGAAAAGGACCCGGAAACCGGCGAACCTACAGGTATTATTCGCGGCTGCAACCGCTACATAAAGAGCAGGTCGTCCGGCGCCAAGCCTACCGAAGACGACCGCTATCGGCGCCTGTTGGAATTGTTTAAAAGTTACAACTCGGTCGGCATTACAGGTATTTGCGATGGCTCCGCAAGCCAGTCAAACCTCAGCCTATATCAGAAGATGCTTGACAAACGTGATTTGACTGTCCGGGTATCGGCCCAGTACCACATCGGCACTATCGGGGCCCTTGACGAAATACAAAAGCGGATTCGTAAAGTCGCCGAGAACCCGCTTTGTAAAGGCGGCCCCATGCTGCGCGTAATAGGTATCAAGACATTCCTTGATGGAGGCATGTTAACCGGCAGTGCATATATGGTAAAACCGTGGGGCATCAGCAAAATCTACGCCATCGACGATCCGGACTATCGTGGTGTCTTGTTCATTCCCAAAAAACGGCTTCTGCCGATAGTCCGGACCGCTACCGAATGTGGGCTGCAGTTCACGGCCCATTCAGTGGGAGACGGCGCCGTCCAGACACTACTTGAAGTCTACGAAGAGCTGAGCAAAACGATGCCGATTCGACGAATGCGGCACTGCATCACACACTCAAACTTCATGAGCCCCGAATCCATCCAAAAGGCAATCGACTTAAAGGTCATACCGCTGATCCAGCCCGCATGGTTGTATCTGGACACAAGAACATTGGTAAAGCACTTTGGCTACGAACGCCTTCGATACTTCCAGCCTTTACGGAGTATTATCGAGGCCGGAGGCATCGCCGCCGGAGGTTCTGACCACATGCAGAAGATTGGCTCGCTGCGTTCGATCAATCCCTATGACCCGTTCCTTGGCATGTGGATTACCGTCACGCGCCAGGCTAAATGGTATGATGGACAACTTCATCCCGAAGAAGCCATTAGCCGTGAACAGGCCATCCGTTTCTACACAATAAACTGTGCCCGGGCCTTGGTTCAGGATAAGTTTGTAGGTTCCTTAGAGAAAGACAAACTTGCGGATTTCATCGTCATTGACACCGATTTGCTTACCTGTCCGGCCGAAGCCATCAGAAAAACACAGGTCCTCAGAACGTATCTCAACGGAAAGCTCGTATACAAACGCTGACTAACTCTCGTCACTAACAAATCCTGACTAATAATCCGTATGTAGAAAACGTGGCTTTCTGGGCCCAAAACAGGGTTTGGAAAAAATATTTAAAATATTCCGGTTTTTTTGTTGACAACTACTACGCCCTGTAGTACTTTGGTACGAGGTAGCAAATAAAGATTCCGTTTTGATGTATGGAGATTATCATATGGGCCAAAAATCACTCGACGATTTGGGCGAGCTTCAGCGGGCGGTCATTGAGATAATCTGGGACCTCGGAGCCGGAAGTGTTCACCAGGTGCGTAAGCGGCTCGTGCGCAGAAAAAAACCGGCATACACGACCGTCCTTACCGCAATGCAAAAACTGGAAAAGGCCGGCTGGCTGCGGCACCGCGCACAGGGCAAAAGCTATCTCTATCTGCCAACCCGCACCCGCGAACAAGCAGGCGCCAGGTCGGTGCGCAAGTTTGTGGAGCGTATGTTCGGCGGAGACGCAGTCTTGATGTTCCAGCATCTTATGCGCGAAAGTAAGATGACCGACGCCGAACTTCGTGAGCTAAGGAAAATGGCCGAGCAAAAGCGAAAGGAGAACAAAAAATGATAGCGATCGAAAATGCTTTCTTATGGAGCTATCTGTGGCAAAGTACGGCTTTCATTACAGTCGGCCTGGCAATCAGTTTCGCCTTTAGACGCCGGTCCTGCCGGGCACATCACATACTCCTTCTGTCAATCTTTGCAGCAGTTGTCGTACCCATTGGGACCGCATCGGTCAAACACTTCGGCATGGGCTTGTTTGCCGGTGAGCCTGTGGTTGACTACATGTCAATAGACAATGAGTATGACATCACCGAACAGCCGGTTATAATCCCTGGGCATACCGAAGTTACTCAAATCAAGTCAGCCCGGGTTTCTGCCCTTGAATACTCCTCTTCAGTTGTCGCCTCCTCGCAAGGCAACGATTTTCCGTGGCGTAGGGTTCTTTTCTGGAGCTGGGCTGCCGCAAGTGTAATCCTGAGCCTGCGACTGGTTTTTGTCTTTGCGATGGGTCTCGGCATGTTGGGCCGCGTAGTGCCAACCGATGGCACCAGGATTCGTGAAGCCATCCGGATGGCGGGGGCAAAGCTCGGAATTACTCAACAAGTCCGCATCTACACTAATGACCGGGTCCGCAGCCCCATAATATGGTGCTGGAGCGCCAAGCCGACTCTATTGGTCCCGAGCAGCGCCGGCGCAGACGATGGTATCGATTGGGTAAGCGTGATTTGTCACGAACTGGCACACTACAAACGCAGTGACCACATTGCCGGCCTTTTTGCAGAGCTGGCCATCTGTATACTACCCTGGCAGATGCTTCTATGGTGGGCAAAGAAACGATTGCTGAGGCTGAGTGAGCGGGCCTGTGACGATTGGGTACTGGCCTGTGGTCAGCCGGGTACCGATTACGTGGACTCTCTGCTTGATTTAGTGCCCCAACCACAGATGGCGTTTGTACCGGCGGTCCTGCGCAGCAAAAAGGGGCTGGCAGTTAGGGTACGCCGCATCCTCAGGGACAAGTGCGGTAATCCAAGAACGGGTTTGCTGTGGGTGTTGGCGGTATGTGTCGCAACTGTGTGCATCGGACTGGGCGTCGCGTTTGCACAAACCCGCCCTGCTAAATTAGTCTCCTCGAATCCAGGTGACCAAAAGTCTGACGATTCGATTCACGAAGCCGCCGCCGATGGTGACATCAACAAGATCAAATCGCTGCTTTCTGGCGGGACCGAGGTTAACGTCAAAGGCAGGCTGGAATACACCCCACTTCATCATGCAGCCGAGAATGGTCATGCTAACCTCGTCAAATTCCTGATTTCCAGGGGCGCGGATTTAGAAGTCAGAAACCACTACGGCCGAACGCCGCTCGCCTTAGCTGCCTGTCGGGGTCACAAAGGGATGGTCGAGCTTCTCATCGCCAAAGGTGCTGATTTTAACACTAAAGATATATGGTACAAGAGGCTGCTCTATCACGCCGTAGAGAACGGCCATGCGGACCTCGCCGCTTTCCTGATTGCCAGGGGTGCAGATATCGAAAGCCGGACCAACCTGGGCTACACACCCTTGAGCCTGGCTGCTTCTCGAGGCCACAGACAGATTGTTGAACTCCTCATCTCCAAAGGCGCCGATGTCAACACTAAAGAACAGATGGGTTATACTCCGCTTCAGAGTGCAGCCATGAACGGCCACTACGAGATAGCTGAACTGCTCATAGCCGCCGGTGCCAATGTCAACGCAGGAGTTCCCAGTAATCGAACGCCTTTATACAAGGCGGTTCTAGCAGGGCACAAGCAGATAGCAGGACTTTTGGGCAGGAACAAAGCGTACATCCCCTTTCCCGAATTGCACTTTGCCGCCTTTATGGGCAATCTGACTCAGGTGAAAAAGATCATCGAAGAAGACGTCGATGTGGATTCAAAGGATGGACGAACACGAACGCCCCTGTTTTTTGCCGCCTTGGGCGGTAACAAGCAGGTAGTTGAATTCCTGGTGGACAAAGGCGCCGATATCAACGCAAGAAGAAGCGCGCGAAGCCACCCAATCTTACATACTATCGCCCGGAACGGTGACAAAGATATGGTAGAGCTGCTGATTTCAAAAGGTGCAAATGTAAACGCCACCGCACCTACAGGCACCGCCGTTATCACACCACTGGACCACGCGATTCTTTCCGGGCACGCCGATGTTACGGCCGTGCTTCTGGCCCATGGCGCCAATCCTGATGCAAGGGGTTACTGCAATGTCATGCCGCTTCACCGCGCCGCCCAAAAGGGCCGCACGGACCTGGCCAGGCTGCTTCTGGATCATGGGGCGAACGTCAACATTAAAGGAGGCAGTATCGAGATAACGCCGCTGCATTGGGCGACCAGCCATGTCGAAGTGGCCAAGTTTCTTATCGCCAAAGGCGCAGATGTAAACGCAAAGAGCAAGGACGGCTCAACCCCCCTGCATCGTGCGGCCGGAAAAAAAGGCCCTGACGTAGCTAAGCTCCTTATTGACAATGGCGCCGATGTCAACGCTAAAGACGAATACGGGCGAACGCCTTTGCACACCGCCGCCGGTGGCGGTAATGACCAGATGGTTGAGCTTCTTATCGAGCGAGGTTCACAGGTGGACGTAAAGGACAGCAGTGGAGCTACAGCTCTGTACAGGGCCGCTTCAGGCACAAAGAACAGTAAAGAGTCGATACAACTGCTCCTCGCCGCAGGTGCCGATATAAACGTTAAACGCACTGCAGAACCGGACGTAGGCTTTGGTCTCCTGCACGTAGCGAGCAAATACAGCAATGAGCGAGTAGTCGAGTTTCTGATTGCAAAAGGTTTCGATATCAACGCCGAAACCGCCGACGGCCGGACCCCATTGGAATTGGCCAGGGACACAACGCGATTAGGTTCGTCGGCAAAAAAGAGACGCAAAGCAATTGTCGAGCTGCTCCTCAAACACGGGGCAAACCAGTAACTGATGATACTGACGATCCTTTCAAGACAAAACTAACCTTAACACACCCCTATCGTTTCTGCAAAATCAGCCCCCTACCCCCTGCCATGCTGTTTAAACACCGTTTGAACAAATACTGAACTTCACTCGTAATTAAAATAGATGGAACATCATGATTTTAGTTCTTAAGCCCCTGTTACCTCTCCTCTTTCCCTCTCCTCCAAAACAGGGGCTTTTTTAGATTCCCATACAGCCTGAAAAATTTATAGTCGAGACTAATCCAACGGGGCTGTTTTTTAGCTTAAATGTCAGCAATAGCAGTATTGTTGGGTGAGCACAGCGCAATCCCTTAAGAAGGGCCAAAAATATGTTTCTGATTCTTACGGGTATCTGCTTATTTCTTTCTTATCAGTTGAGGTCTTTAGGGAGCTTTGGCTTTCTCAGGAGGAAAACCGTCCGGCATCCAGGGAGGCAAGTCGACAATAGAGGCCCTGGCCTCTTCTGTTGTCGGCACCGCCCATGCCTGGAAAAACGGGCCGAGGTTCTTGCCAACCGCCCGCGCCATACGCACCATCCACTGGTCCCTTTTTTCGTCATCGCTTTGTGGTCGCTGCTCCTGCGTGAGGGTCCTGTATTCTTTGAAGACCTTCGTAAAAGGCTCCCAGCCGAACGCCTCCTGCAACTGCATGTACATACACAGAGCAAGAAACGGATCTCTCTTCCACTTCTCGAAGTCACAGCCATCGGCAAAATATCGTTCGGTATTCCGCTTCCGCGCGCGGTCGGTGATGGACAGATGTCCCTTATCCGAAACATCGCACACCTTTTCCATTATGTATAACGAGAACAGATTGACCGTGACTTCTCCAGTCCCTCTGAAGGTCCAGTCGTAATTCTGATGATTATGCCCGATCTCGTGGAAAAGCCCCCACACACCGCCGTGCCTGTTGGATATAATCCTTTGCTTATCGACTATAGTGGTCGTAATATCCAGCATTGTCATAAGGGGATAGCCGGCGTGCATGTACCCGGCACTAATCTGGACGTCCGGAACAAAGCGTTCGAGACGCCGGCGCTGTAAGTCTCGGCCGAGCAGTTCCGCATAGCGGTCCATGACCGAGTCCCAGAATTTCATCAGGTCTTCGGGGTCATCGACCGTGCGCAGGACCTTTGAAGGCAGTGTCAGAATCAGCTTCCTGCTTGCCAGCTCGCCCCAGGGACCCGGATGATTGCGTATCGTCTGGCGCCATTTCTCTGTGTCGGTTTTACCTAAGACATAGTATGGCGCGCGGACCGCCCCTTCTATGGTGACGGTTATTTTCCCAGTCTTCAAATCATGCGGTGCCTCGATATACACCAACCCGCCGAACGCGTTAGCGGCCTTGGTTTCGTACTGGGTAAGGGCGAATCTACGGCATATCTCCGGAGCCCGTGCCCACGAGCTTTTTCTCCAGAGCCGGTCATTGTGTGCCCCGATTCGCACGTACAGTCCCTTATCCGTCACTTGATCCGGCACCGTCACGGTGATAAGCTCTCCCGGCGCCGCGTAAAGGCCCGTGCTGTGCCAATACAGGCTTCTTCTTCTACTGCCTATGTGCCAGCCAGCAGCGTTTGTGTTAATCTTTATCTTTCGTTTGACTCTCCTGGCATCCTTGCCGACGGGCCCCGGAAAGACCTCGGCCGCAGGATGGGCTTTAATCTGCTCGGCCGATACATCCCTGGCCTTTCTGATCTGCAAAGCTAAAATCACATAATCCAGCCGCATGTCCCTGGAGAGCCGCTTTTGCGCCGTCGGAATTACGCTGTCCTGGCGATACTGCTGCAACTCATCAAGCTTATTCAACAATTCCGCAGCAGAGAGCGCCTCGCCGGCTCGTGATATGATATCCACCGCCTCATCAATCTTGTCCGGTTGGATTTTCTTCTGGCTTTTGACTTTCGAAATCAAGTCATCGAGCTGTTGCGACGCCGAATCCTGCCCGCCTTGCTTGTCCTGGCCATATACGCCACACGTCACCAGGAGAATGACTGATACCCCCACTGATAGTAGAAACCTAAACGTTGCTCTTGTGAACATCTGGTTCTCCCTTCTCCGGGATGATTTTACCGGAAGTTTAACAATCCCTAATGAAACTGGGGCAATATACTTTATAATTTATTTCGCATCTGCTCGGTTCTTGTGGCCTGCCTGAGTATCTTTTTTTCCTTCGAGTTTAAGCTGTGTATGCCATGGTTGTGGACCTTCTCCAGGATTCGGTCCAGCTCGACTTGTAGATTTCGCTCGGTAGACATTTTCTTTTCCCATGCACCGGAACGCTGTTTTAATCTAAATTTATCTCGCCATGATTGTGAAAAAACGTAAACCGCACCGGCAACCATACCGCCGAGATGCGCAGCTTCGCCGCCGGCATTAGTAAACTGGTCGGGTCGTAATAGGGATATGATACTGATGGCTGCAAAAATTATTGCTAAAATCCTGAGTTTCACAGGAATTACCCCCCACACATAAACCATCATATTGGGGAACAATATTCCTCCTGCCGCAAGCATCCCCAGAATCGAGCCCGAAGCGCCGACCAATGGCGCCACACCCAGCCAACCAACAAGGACAAGGAAAGGATACAGCAGCCCACCCATTGCACCGCATACAAGATAAAAGGTCAGGAATTTTTTGCTGCCCCAGAGGCGTTCAAGCATCGGCCCGAAAAAATAAAGTACGAGCATATTCATGCCGACGTGCCAGGGATTGGCGTGTAAGAATTGATACGTTATCTGCCTCCAAAGCTGCAAAGTCATCCCTAAAGTGACCGGGAAGACGGAAAACCAATGAAAAATCAGTGCTCCGAGCTGCGGGATTAAGAAAGTGAGCAAAAACACCGCTACGTTAATAATCAGCAGCCATTTGACAACTGGTGTAATCTTAGGCATGGACATCCGCGCATACGGACCAGAACGGAACTGAGGCTCAAAATCCGACTGAGTGTAATCTCTATCGTAAAGGCCCATATTTTCGTTACTCGATTCTCGATAACGTGCTGGAGACGGCTAAACAAATCCCCCTGTAAATCCGGGGCTGATTATATTATCGTCAATTTTGAGGAAATGTTCAACTGGAAAATAAAATCACCGTTAAAATCGCCCTAAGCACGAGATTGCTTCGCTTTGCCCGCAATAACGCCGGATTTCATTTTTTGAAAAAGCAGCATCAAAAACGCCCCGAAAATCATTATGTAAATCCCCATATTTTGCGAAACAGTTCCCCCTTTGTAGATTGCCCACCAGGCATACTCAAACGGGTTATCATCTCGCAGGAATTCTAAAAATAATCTGGAGAAGCCGTAGAGTACTAACATCAGGCCAAATGTACAGCCGGATTTGCTGAATAATCCGCCGGGATTTCTGGAGGCGCCGATATTTCGGGACCTTCGCCAGAAAAGGTAAAGCAAAAACGAGCAAATAAGAGCAACTCCGGATGAGTACAATTGCGTAGGGTGAACGTGGAGGCAGCGATACGGGCCGTTGTTGACCATGTCTTTCTGCGGCTGGTTTAATTGTTCATACGGCTTTATGAATTTGGCAGATGCCGTGCCGTCGTAGGAGTAGTTAAAAAAATCATCCGGAAGTTCCAAATAGGGTTTGGCGCGGTTCCTGTGGGGATTCGAGCTTACCTGGCTGCCGTATGCGAATGAGCCGTAAGGGAAGCGGACCCCCCAAAGTTTATCTGTGGGTTTTCCGAAGCAGCAGCCGTTGAGAAAGCACCCGGTTCTGCCAAATACAAGCGCCAGCATCAGGCCGACAGCCAAAATATCAAGGTAACGGCGAATGGGAAGCTTGTGATGCCACAGGTAAAAGAAGACGACAAGAATGGCTAAAACCACTCCCCCTAAAAGCTCAAGACCGCCCTGCCAAATAGCAAAGGCAGATAGCAGGTCACCGCGGAATTTGTCGAAATAGTGAATTACATAAAATAATCGTGAGCCGACCACGCCGGCTATTAAAGTGTAAAGGGCTGCATTAGTAATGAGCTGAGGATCAGGGGTGATATCCCGGCTAAGGCGTCGTATCACGTATACCGCTGCAAGAAACCCGACAACCATCATCAGGCCATAGCTTTTAATAGTCAAATGGGTAAAAGGGATCTCAAAAAGTTCAGGAAACATTTATTTCGCCCCTCGCCGCTTGTGTATCGTTCGAATCATGAATCCCCACCTCAGTTTGTATTTCATTATTTTCATCGGGAATAACAACCTTGGGTTTAAGCTTTTGAAATATTATTATAAGAACGACGCCTGAAATCACCATAAAAATGCCGAAATTTTGCGAAACAGTCCCGCCTTTGTAAATTGCCCACCAGGCGTACTCAAACGGATTGTCATCGCGCAGAAATTCTAAAAGGAATCGGCTGATACCGTAAAGAATAAACATCAACGCAAACGTACAGCCGGGTTTTGCGAAGAGTATATCGGGTTTTTTTGATTTTATGGCACGTTGTGATCTTCGCCGGAAAAGAAAAAGTAAAAATGAACAAAGAAGCGCATTGGCCGACGAGTATAACTGTGTTGGGTGAACAGGCAAACAGCGATACTGGCCGTTGTTGACCATGTCCTTCTGTTCCTGCGTCAAATCTTCATATGTTTTTAAGGCGAAGTATGTTTTACCATTGCTATCGTAATAACCGTAGAAATCAGCGGGCAATCGCAGGTGCGGGTCAGTCCGGTTTCTTTCGAGGTTCCCGGATACCTGGCTCCTGTATGGGTCTGAGCCGTATGGGAATCGGATGGCCCACGGCACTTCGGTTGGTTTGCCGAAGCAATCGCCTTTTAGAAAGCAGCCGATTCTGCCAAACGCAAGTCCCAGCATCAGCCCGATAGCCAGAACATCGAAGATCTGGCCGATGGGTAGTTTATGCCGCCTCAGGTAAAACAACAGGACCACGATGGCCAAAACCACACCCCCCAAAAACTCCAGCCCACCGTGCCAGACAGCAAAGACCAGGAACCAACGGCCCCGGAACTTCTCGAAGTAATGGACTACATAAAACAGACGAGCCCCCACCACGCCGGCTATTAAACAGTACAGACATGCATTAGTAATGATTTGGGGATTCTCTGTGATATCAAGGCTAAGACGTCTTATCACGAAAACTGCTGCGAGAAAACCAATAACCATCATCAGGCCATAGCTTTTGATAGTAATATCGGTAAAAGGCAGATCAAAAAGTTCAGGATACATTTAGTTCGTCTCTCGCTGCTCGTCGTTCGTTCGAGTCACGGGCCCCGGATTCCTATGTGCCTTGTTTTATCTTGTTATTTTCGTCCAGGACAATCACTTTCGGTTTATGTACCTTGGCCTCTTCGGGCGTACAATAGGTGAAGCTAAAGATGATAATAATATCGCCTGGCTTGACTAATTGAGCCGCTGCACCGAGTATTACAACCTGGCCGGAATTAGCCTCTGCCGGAACTGCGTATGTCTCCAAACGGTTGCCGTTGTTTAAATCAGCGATCATTACACACTCATAAGGCAAAATGTCCGCTGATTCCATCAGCACAGGGTCTATCAGGATACTCCCGGCATAGTTCAGCTTCGTATCGGTAACCGTTGCACGATGCAGCTTACTTTTTAACATCTTTATAAACATAATTTGTGATTTACCTTTTGGGTTTAGATTTACTATTCAATACCGACTAAGAAGTGATCATTATAGATTATTGTTGCTCTATGTCCACGACAATGTTGTCAATTAGCCTGGTCTGGCCGATTCTAACGGCAACCACGGCCAGGACTTTACCCGTTATATGATCTATACTTTGCAGGATCTCAACATCAACAATACTTACGTATTCCACCTCGATTGCTGGCGATTGACTTAATATTGTACGCATCTCGGCAGTAATTGTTCCAATATCTGTGGTGCCCGCCTCAATCATCTCACGGCATTTTTCAAGGGATTTATATATTAAGGTTGCGTCTTTTTTCTCTTCTTCGGTCAGATATTTATTTCTGCTGCTGACTGCCAGCCCATCGCTCTCGCGGATGGTCGGGCAGACAACAATTTCCAGGGGCATATTCAAATCTTCGACCATTCGCTTGATAACGATTGCCTGCTGGGCGTCCTTGGCGCCGAAAAAAACAACGTCAGGGGCAACGATATTAAACAGCTTGGCACAGACTGTGGTTACACCTCGAAAGTGTCCCGGTCGGGATCGGCCGCAAAGAGGCTCGGTAAGTTTTTCGACGTTTACCCAGGTAACATTCTCCGATGGATACATTTGCTCCTGCGCCGGTGCAAAAACAACATCGACGCCTGCATTTCTGCAGATTTCCAGGTCGTCTTCCAAAGGTCGCGGATACTTTTTATAATCTTCACCGGGACCGAACTGCGTGGGATTGACAAAGATACTGACGATTACAAAATCACATTTTTTCACCGCTGCTTCGATTAAGGAAATATGGCCGATATGCAATGCCCCCATCGTCGGCACAAACCCGATTTTTTTACCCGCGCTTCGTGCAGCTTTCACCAGTTCTCTGACAGAATCTATTGTATTGGCAACTTCCATTATAGCAAAATATTTGTCAATGCTTTCCGGTTACTTCCGCCGGAGTTTATTGAAAATAAACCATTTAGCAGCTCTTAAACTATGCATACTGTGTTACAGCCATCAAAATAAATATAAATAATGCAATAACCAGGCCCACGACTAATCCAATCAGTAACAGATACAATGAAATCAACAAGCCTTTACCGTAACCGATTGACTCATTAGATTCCGGGTATTTTATCATTGTGCCGTAGATTGCTGATTGGACAAAAAAGGTCAAAACAAAGTCAAGCAAATGGGCCAATATAATCCCGATAATGTTGAAGGGAATACCGATGACAAAACCAACGACCGAAGTGATTATCGCTATCTTATAGGCGGTCCAATAAGGCACCTCGAACCTGACCGCCCATCTGGTTGCTATTCTAAGAAAGACCGCGACTATCAGACACACTATTGGGATAGCAATCGCTGCAATCACAATTTGCAGATGGAATGGTATCTCTGCGTCCATAATATCTTCGAGTCGTTCCACCCAGGGGGTGGTAGGACCTCTGCGGGCTTTAGGAGCGGCTGGTTCCGAAATAATGCAATTTGGCAGCGCCTGTTTCAGTTCCGTTAATCCGACGTTACTGACCTTTGTACCGCGCAGATTTAGCTTCTCAAGCCTGATCAGGCCTTTGAGGTGGTCCAGGCCCGTGTCGGTGACCTGTGTGTTGTGAAGGTATAGCGTTTTCAGCGAAGTCAGACCTTTCAAATACGCCAGCCCTGCATCGCTGACAAACGTGTTATGTATACAAAGATATTCAAGGCCCGTCAGATCTTTGAGGTGTGCCAGCCCGGCATTTGTGATTTTTGTGTTATGGACGCATAGTTGTTCAAGTGTGCCCAGATTCCTCAGATGCGCCAGTCCCGCGTCGGTAACCTCAGAGCCCCCAAGGTACAGCACCTTCAGTGAAGTCAAGTCTTTCAAATGAGCCAGACCATCGTTGCCAACCTGTGTATTCTCAAAGTGCAGCGTCTCTAAGGAAGCCAGACCTTTCAGGTGTGCCAGCCCGGCATCGGTGATTTGACCGGTTGAAGACGATGGATTTCCAAGCGCCTCTGCAACCGCAAGATCGAGTGCCGATCCCCGCAAATTCGCATACCGGACTATTCCCTGCCCGTCCAGCAGAAAAGTGGAGGGGATACTTTGAATGTCGAAACTCGTAGAAATTTCGTTGTCCCATCCCTTACCATCGAAATACTGAGGCCACGGCATATCGTTCTCTTCGATAAACTTCTCAAGCTTCTCTCGGCTCCTGTCAAGGCTGATTCCAATAATCTCGAATCCATCATCGTGGTACTTGTTATAAGTCCTTTTAACATTGGGCAGTTCCCCGATGCACGGACCGCACCAAACTGCCCAGAAATCAACCAGAACCACCTTGCCCTTATACTGAGAAATATCAATTTGCTCGCCCTTTGTACTTGTAAACTTCAGCTCGCCGAGCGGCTTTCCGAGAAAAGGATGACTCTTGCCTGTGACTGGTTTTTTGTTGACCTTTAGCAACTTAAGCGAGGTCAGGCCCTTGAGGTGGACCAGCTCGGTATCGCCGACCTTGGTGTTGTCCAGAATAAGCTCCTGAAGGTCGGATGCCTCCAGCCCCGCAAGTGGCGAAAGGTCTCCCGAGTGTTCCGGGGGGACTTTGAGCCTCAGTTCCTTCCCGGCCGGCACCGTGATATCCCCGCGGGCCTCGCCAAGGTCGGTCCAGTCTCCCGCCTCTGTCGAGCCCAAATCGCGCACGCTGAGCTTGCCCATGGAGGAACCCGTTGGAAAGCTGATAATGCGCTCGCCAGGGGCGGCGTTTGGCTCCGCTGATTGTCCCTTTTCAAACTGGCTGCCGATAAATACGAAAATCAGTATTATCAACCAAATGTTATTCCACGCTTTGATTTTCATAAAACTACTCCATATAAGTTTCAGGAAACGGGCCTTTGCAGTAATCTTTATATTTTAGATTACTTTGCCGGCTTGGCAATGACAGAATCGCTCGCAATGTAACATTTTATCTGATTTGCTAAATAGCTGATATCCGTATCTCTGGTGCAATCGAACTCTGAGATTGAGATGCGGATAACCGGGCAGGTTTTCCAGTCGGCAAAGAGCCGTTGGTAATCCGAATCGAGTGCTTCCAGAAATTGCAGCTCGATTTTCTGCTCGTAAGGACGGTTGCGCTTGTGAATTCGCCCAAGGCAGCTTTGCGCAGAATCCTGCAGATATATTACAAGCACCGGCAAAGCAACCTGCCCGGCAAATGGTGGATAAGTATTCTCATACAGGGACAATTGCCGATTATCGAGCAGCCTTCTTGCGTAGATGAGTTCTTTGTCAAAGATATAGTCACTGACGGCAATCTGCCCCGCCGCTAAAATATCAGGATTTAACTGCTCGGTTCTGCTCCTGAGAAAATATAACTGCGAATCCAATGCGAGCTGCTTTTTGCCTGCATAGACGTCCTGCATAAAGGGATTCGTATCGTAAGCTTCGAGCAGGAGCCTGCAGCCCAGCAGCTTTGATAATTTTTCCGCTAATGTAGTTTTTCCAACGCCGATGATACCCCCTATGCTGACAAGCTGCGGGACCTTCGGATTAAGTATATAATCCGCACCGTTGAGACGGCTTTCCAGCTCTTCCATAGTTGCATTTAAGACAGGATGGACAAAGTGAAAACAAAGTTCACACATGCCGCCCAGAACGAATGAGCGCAGGTGCATTTGGTGATGCGGTATGGTTAATTCTGGTGTGTTAATTATTTGGCCACCAAACAGCAGGATGTCGAGGTCGATAATTCGGGATGCCCATTTTTCCTTATTTACTCTGCCGAGCGATACCTCAATGTCGGCCAGTTTCTTGTGCAAATCTCCTGAACTTAGACTGGTTGTTACCCCGGCCACCGCATTTAAGTATTTTGGCTGATTCCTTTGGCCAAGCGCAGAGGTCTCAATTATGTCACTTACTTGGTTAACATCGATGCCCTCTGTTTCAGCTAACATTTTAACGGCGCTTTGTATAGACTTTTCCCTCTCACCTAAGTTGCTACCCAGCCCAATATATGCGAGTGTTACCTTGGCCATTAATTTAGAACCTTAAACCGGCAATAAGCACTTTGGCAGCAGCCGTGTCAATGAGGGGCCGGCATCTCCATAGTTTTCCGTGGACCGATTAGCATTACCGCACCGCGCGGCGCCAGCGATACGGAAATCTGACCGGCTTCAGCGACTTTAGAACGTTCGAGATGGCCGCTATCCGGTTCCGCAACCAACCACTGGGCCGAGTTCTGTGCCGCAACCGCTCCAATGTAAGGCTTGGCACCGACATTTACAATAAGCAAAATATACCTGCCATCCCGGACGAATCGTCCGACAATAATCCTGTCAGATTTAACGCTCAACGCCCCACTCGTATAGGTGCTGGCCAGCACATTAAAATCGATTTCCGGCTGTGATGTCTTAGCTCGAAACACATGCCCGCCAGATGCCCGGAACAATTCTACTTTATCCGAGGCCGGTTTAGGTAGCTCCACCCCGCCCGGCAGCACAAGCGCTCTAAACCGCTGCGCCCCAATCCGTAAACCTGCACCGCTAACGTCCGCACCTGCAAGCAATTCGTGATCTACGATGGCAAACGGGATTTGCCTTTTCACCATCTGCTGGCCCAGTTCGAGAAACGACCTCTGTATCTGCTGCATTCGTATAGATTGTGTTTGCGGCGTCAACTTCTCCGCAACAGGTATATACTCAGCCCAAAGGTCATAAATCGGATAGTACAGCAGCACTTCAGGCGAAGGCCTGGCTTCACGCAACACCGCATTCAGTCGGCCTACAAAATCACAATAAGCGCGGTAGTCTTCGGCTAAGCGTTCTCCACGATTGTAATACAGCGTAAATTCCGTCACCCCTAATGCCGCCTGCCATGCCGCAGTAGCCTGCATATTTTCCAGCGAAGCATTACCTTTACCCGCCATCCTCTGTGAGAAATCGCTGACCTCAGTCATGACTTTTCGCCGGCCATTTAGCAGTGCCGCCGAGGCCGGCAAACCCGCTGTAAGCCAACCGTTGTAGATCACCGCTTCCGGATCTGAGTTGAGCAGATCGAGCCCCGGAATATCCATTCGGCCCAACACTTTCAACGCGTTGCCCTCCAGCGGAACGTGATACAGCGGTGTTTCTTCCCATAGAGTATGACCTGATGATGCAACGCCGTGTGCTTGTGACCACTCCTGGAGCCGGCCGAAGTAACGTTCAGCAACCAGATCCGAGACCAGCGACCAAAAACGCCGCCGTACATGGCGGTCGGATTGTCTCGTTCCTTCAAAAAGACTTTTGCGCACTGCCGCAAGGTCTTGGCCGTAGCGCTTGCGATATTGTGCCGGCAAATCGCCTGCCCAGGGCACCGATGGCAGCGGCTTAACATTTTCATCCAGCCGGTCAACTACACGAACGTTTTTTCTTACATCCTCAGGAAGCGGGCCAATGTTCACCGCCATCAGCGACGGCTCATCGGTAAAAAACGCTTGAATCGTCTTACCGAAATGTTCTTTCAGCCGGCTCCAATACGCCTCATGTGTTGTTTCGATAAAGCATCGGACCGCCTCATCGTCAATCAGGTTGGGATACCGCCTGGCCGCGTAGAAATTGTTGCTCGCATGGGTATGCTCATACGCCGGCCTAAGCACAAAAGGTTCTTTGAGCGACTTATCATACGTCAGCGCAAGCGCCTCGAACGCCGGATTACGCTTAAGAACCAGTCCGCCCGCTGCCCCGCTCGGATATCCGTCCTCATCATATATCCATACGATTAGCCCAACCTCACTGCACGCTTCCACCGCCCGGACAAGATTATCCCAGTGGGCCTCCGATGCCATGTACTTGTTAAAATCGACATTGCAGACAATCCCTCCTAATCCTGACTCTTTTAATTTCTTCATTGCAGCCGGTGTTGCCTGGCCCCGCGGGACTCCATGCAATATCTGCAGCGGACGACACTCGACCGGCGGGTCCGACCATGCAGATACCCAATCCGCCGGCAGCCCAAAGGACGCCTGCGGTTTTACATTCATGGACGTTGAGCTAATCGCACTGCTGCTGCCCGCTTCTTCGCACGAATGTCCCCAAAGCAGGAACGCTATCGTCAACAGTGTAAGAAATCTCCGCTCAAGTCTGCTCACTCCGATATATGCTTTTGTCATTTTTCGATACTCGATGTTCGTGATTGGTCGGTTTGTGAACTAAACACCGGAAAAACGCTCCATGGCTTCTTTGACATTGGCTTCTGTGGCAAAGGCGGTCAGGCGGAAATACCCCTGGCCGGCCGGCCCAAAACCTGCCCCTGGTGTGCCGACGATATTGGCGTTTTGCAGCACGCGGTCAAAGAAGTTCCACGAGCTCATGCCATCTAATGTTTTCAACCAGATATAAGGTGCATTGACACCACCGTAGACCTCGTAGCCTAATTTGGCAAGCGACCCACGAATAAGATTTGCGTTGCTCATATAAATATCAATAATCCGGCGGGTCTGCTTTTTCCCTTCGGGCGTGTAAACGGCTGCTGCGCCGGCTTGCGATACGTACGAAGCCCCGTTGAATTTGGTGCTGTGACGTCTGCTCCATAAGGGATTAACTCCGACCGATTTGCCGTCGGGCCCTGCCGCCTTAAGCTGTTTCGGCACAACGGCAAAGGCACATCTGACCCCGGTAAAGCCTGCCGTCTTGGAAAAGCTGCGGAATTCAATTGCCACATCTTTGGCCCCGTCAACTTCATAGATTGAGTGTGGGATATCCGGTTTGGTTATAAAGGCCTCATAAGCGGCGTCAAAAAGGATAACTGCTTTTCTTTCGCGGGCGAACTCGATCCACTTACTCAAAACTTCTTTCGTTGCTACTGCCCCTGTCGGATTATTCGGAAAGCACAGGTAAATAATATCTACAGGGCTGCTGGGCAATTCGGGGATAAAATCATTCTCAGCGGTGCAGGGCATATAAACTATTTTTTCAAACTGGCCCTTTTCGTTGGCCTCCCCGGTCCGGCCGGCAATTACATTGCTGTCTACATATACCGGATACGATGGATCGGTTATGGCAACGACATTATCCAAGCCGAATATGTCTAAGATATTGCTCGTGTCGCACTTGGCGCCGTCACTGACAAAGACCTCGCTCCGGTCCAAATCAACACCTCGGCTGTTATAATCATTTTCGATAATCGCATCGATCAGGAAATCATAACCCTGCTCAGGCCCATAACCGTGGAAAGTATCTGCGCTGGCCATATCATCAACCGCCTTTTTCATTGCCTCGATGATGACCGGCGGCAGTGGCTGAGTAACATCCCCTATACCTAAGCTGATTATCTTTGCCCCGGGATTCTCCTCCTGGTAGGCCCGGGCCCGCCTGCTGACCTCCGGAAAAAGATAACCCGCCTGCAGTTTCAAAAAATTCTCATTAATTGTAGCCATACTCGAACCTCGATACTCGATTCTTGATTCTCGAAACAGAAGTGAGACATTGTATTGATCTTGACGTGCCGCGTCAAGAACATTAAAGACTTCTCAAACAGAGCCCCGACCGTGAGGGAGGGGAAATTGCACCTATGACTCCGTAGTTTCGTAGAGTGTGCACTGCATACCAAAAACTGCTGAATTAAGGCAAACCATGAATACGACGGCATGATAAGATCGAATCAAATTATATGTTATTATCTCTATGTGTATTTATTTACCAAATCTTCCCAAACGCCGATATGGTCTAAAAATAATACGGTGCAAATAACCATAAGCAAAATTACAAACCAGATCAGTAAACAAAGGAAGCCTACTTTATCACATATTTTTTCAAACTTGTTTATAACTGGATCATTAATCATCGCCATAGTTCTTCCAGCTTGGTATCTTGTCGTTAACGACGACGATAATATCGACTGTTTCCAGGCTTTAAAATTGTGTCTTGCATATCGCCATTGACCAAAGAGGCAACTGATTAGACTAAGCAACATTATCAACAATATTGTAATCGTAAAACTGCACAAACCAAAATACAAAAGAAACGGATACGTCCGAGCGCCCAAAGGTAGCAAGAAACTCAAAAAAACACTGATCCCCAAAATCCCAATTACAATCAATATGAGCTTGCTACGTTTTGGAAGTCTCTGCCTGTTAATTAAAAGGTCAATAGTGGATAATGACATTTTCGCGGCAGTGTCCTTCATGTGAAGAAATATCAAAATAAATAGCGATACAAAAAATATGACAAAAGCAAGAAAAGATTGTAGAAAGAAGAACCCAATAAAACCGAGTAAAAGAAGCAATACAACTAAAGCTCTTATTAAATTGCGCCACATAATTGTATACCAAAAGATAAAAACTTATAAGATGTGCATAGCATACCAAAAAACTTTCTACCTCTTCAACGCGAATCCAAGATGTCTCTCGTTTGCTCGACGGCTAATGAAATATTTACATTGTTCCGAGAGGATTTTCAAGGAAAAAGATGGTTGAATGGACGAAAAGGTCGCAGTTGCCGAAGGAACAAAGAGTTTTGTTATTATCATAAGCGCTGCTGGTAAAACTCGATGATCTTGGCCAGCGCCTTATTCGGCATTTCTCCATGAATACCGCTAAAAGAGATTTTTGGTATTTCCAGCAGGATAGAGGCAATCTCGCCAGGACTCGTATCTTCGCCTTGCGATGCGATAAGCAGGGTATCGTTATCGAGCAAGCGGCGAATATTTCCAACCTCCAGCCGGTTGGGCAGCGTCGGATCAATCAACACAAGGCCGGCCATACGCTCTAAGAGTTCGGGACGCTGCTGTAAAAAATCGACGACAATCCTGCCGCCCATGGAAAAGCCCATTAATCCTATTTTTTTATCGGGGCCGATGTCGGCTACGACCTGTTCGAGTTGATAAATAAAAGAATCTCCTTCGATGTCAGGCGTGAAATAATTGGGATTTATGGCGACCAGACCAAGGTCATGCCTTCCAAATTCACTAAAATAAGGCTCCATACTGGATTCACTGACCCGTGATTGGCGAAGTAGCATGTACGACCACACCCCCACCTGCTCAGGATAGCCGAGAACTGCGATGGCGATAAGTTTTTTCTCAAACGCATCGGGAGTAATCAGGTTCCAATACTCCTTGCCCAGGCGTTCGTCGCTATAGAACTTCTTCTGCGCCGTGTTCGCGTCAACCATGTCCGCCACGACCCGGTCTGCGATTTTCCTTAATTTTGCTTCATCTTCGAGCACAAGCCGCTCCGTGTAAAAGCGTATTACAAAGGATTCACCAACGTTTAGGGTGTGCTTTGTTTATTAGCGGCCAATTTACACCGCTGGAAACGGATTTTCAAGTAAAAAAGAAGCGGCCTTGGAATAAAGAGGTCCAGCCCAAGGGTGGCAATATTTTTCCCTTTTGTTGGTCTTGATTTTGGGTTATACTGTTTGGGTAAATATAAGTTGTGGGGGACACCGCTTGCTGAAGGAACGGAGGTATTGGTTGTGAAACAACGAAGGTTTGTAACAAGCATCTGTATCAGCGTTGTGGTCACGCTATTGATGACCGGAGTATCCGCGGCTGAGGAGAAAAAAAGTAAAGCCAAACCGAAGGTCGAATTCGAGATACGAAATATCCAGGGCTGGACCGTTTATATCAACAAAAAGGACTTGGCTGAACATAAAGACCGGATGGATGAAGCCCTCGACCATCTGCAGAACCAGCTTTATCAGACTGTCCGCGTGCTGCCGCAGCCGGCGCTAACAAAGACCCAGGAGCTGGTTCCCATCTGGGTCGAATTCGATACCCTGGGCACGGCTTACCATCCCCAGAGTAAATGGCTCACAGACCGCGGTCACCAGCCGCCCGAGGGACTGGGTTCGATGGCCGGCTTCTGTAAAGCTAAGAGCTTCTGCAAAAACGCGCTTCATCAGCCTTGGGTTGTGCTACACGAGTTGACCCATGGTTACGACTATCAGTTCCTGGGCCGCGGAAGGCGCTATAGCAACAAGGAAATCGATACCGCTTACAAGCGCGCCATGCGAAGCGGCTCTTACGATTCGGTCCTTTGCCGATACTCGACGGCCACTAAACACTACGCAAAGTCAAACAAAATGGAATACTTTGCCGAGAACACTGAAGCCTACTTCGGCACCAATGATTTTTATCCGTTCGTGCGCGCCGAACTTCGCGAGCACGACCCGCATGCCTGTCGGCTGCTCGAAAACATGTGGGGCGTGAACGTCGAAGAAGAAGAGCGAAAAATTGTTTCGTTGGTGCAATACATTGAATTGACCTCGCACGGTGCGGTGTTCGGCGACAGTAACAACCGGCCGGCATTGGCAAGCGGCTCCTGTGCATATATCCCGACGTCCAAATACAAGCCACGCCAAATCCAGGGCTGGACCGTTTACGCTAATCCGCAATTGGATAAGTGGATGGCGCTGTCGAAGGAATCGTTGAAGCTCCTGAGCTATAAGCTGCACATGGTCAAACGCTATGTCCCCGAAAAAGCCCTGAAGCAATTGCAAAAAGTTCCCATTTGGATAGAGCTGGAAAACCCGACCGTGCCGTATATAACGTATCACTGCTGCAAAGAAACGCTCAAATCCCAACACCAGAATCCTGACAAACTCGGGGCCGTCGAGATTGGTAATGTTAAGAACTTTATGCAGTGGTCGTTTTTGCAGCAGTTCATGGTGTTGAACCAACTGGCGAGGGCGTATCACGACAAAGTGTTGGGTTACGACAACGCCGAGATCAAGGCTGCACACCAGCACGCCGTCAGGAACCAAAAATACGACCTCGTCCTTCGTTTCGACGGACAATACGTTCGCCACCCCGCGCTCACTGACGAAAAAGAATACTTTGCGGAGATGACCGAAGCATACTATGGCGTCAACGACCATTATCCGTTCATTCAGTTCGAATTGAAGCAATATGATCCGAACGCCTGTGACCTGCTGACAAAACTATGGCACGGCAGAGCAAAGTAGCCGGCGATATGAACATAGCGACAATTTGACTTGTTTCTTGTAATGCTAAATTATTTTGAGGAAAAGCGATGAGGTGTAAAGTGATTCGTTCGGCCTTATTAGTTGTGTTACTGGTCAACATGGGCCTTGGTGCCCAGGCTCAAGAGACACCTCTCGACACCGTGATGGCGCGACTTCGCAATGGCTCGGATGGCAAAACCCCCACCGTCAAGCAGTTCAATCGACAGTGGGTCCGTTCACTAACCCAACGCGGCCGGCCAACTGTATATACTAAGGAAAACAGCAGTAATTTCGAATACATCGGCATGCCTGTCGGCGGTATCGCAGCGGGGCAGCTCTTTCTTGGCGCCGACGGCAAGTTGTGGTACTGGGACATCTTCAACAACAAGACATCGCGAGACGTCAGGGGCGTAAGAGCTTATCAATATCCCTACAAGCGAAGCTCGCCGGACGATAAGGCCCGTAACTACATTCAACAAGGATTTGCAATCCGCACAAATCAAGCCGGCCAAATTAAAACATGGACACTGGACCGCGATGGCTTTTCCGACATAAAGTTTCGCGGCCAATATCCCATCGGGCACGTCAACTATGAGGACCGTGATTGCCCCTTGACTATCGAACTGGAAGCCTTTTCGCCTTTTGTCCCTCTTGACCTGAAAAACTCAACCTACCCGGCCACAATCTTCAATTTCACCATTGCCAACAATAGTAAAAGCCCAGTCACTGCCAAGCTCGCCGGATGGCTCCAAAACGCTGTATGTCTAGACAGTAGAAAGCAAACTTACGTCAGTCTTTGTAATCGAATAGTACGCGGCCAGGATATGACGTTACTTCTCTTCGATGCCATGAAGCAGACGGTACCCGCGCCGGTTCGGGAGGATATTATTTACGAGGATTTTGAAAGCCAAACTCTGGATAAATGGAAAATCCAGGGCAATGCATTCTCCACTGCCCCCAAACCGAATTATCACCATCAATCCCTTCAGAATTACCGAGGCGACGGATTGGCGGATTCATTTTTCAATAACGGCAAACAGGCAAGCGCCCAGGCGTCTGACAGCCTAACAGGCAAAATGATAAGCAAGCCATTTACAATTCAAAGGCGTATGATTAAGTTCCTCATCGGAGGCGGAAGGCACCCTAACCAAACGTGCCTGAATCTGCTAATCAACGGCAAAGTCGTACATACCGCCACTGCCGGGAACAGCGAAAACCTGAACTGGGAATTTTTTGATGTCTCACAGTCTGCCGGCAAAACCGCACAAATTGAGATTGTAGATAACCACACCGGAGGATGGGGACATGTCATGGTCGACCAAATCGTCTTTACCGACCAAAAGATCATTGGAAGTGATGATATTGATTTTGAGAAAAAAAAGGACTATGGCTCGATGGCGCTGGCACTCCTGGATAAAGGCCGAGACGATACATTTGCCGCAGCAGACGCCAAATTGCCGGATCAAGTTTTTACACCCGGCGGCTCCTCGCCCGGCCGGCCTTTGGACGAAGATGAAAAACTCATCGGCTCAGTCGGAACAACCTTCACCCTCAAGCCGGACCAAAAGACCACGATTACATATATCTTGAGCTGGTATTTCCCCAATCACTACCTCAGAGGCCGCAATGTAGGCAAAGCCTACGGTAAGCGATTCAACTCAGCACGAAATGTGGCAGAACACATCGCGGCCAATCTTGAAGAGCTAACAGACCAGACGCGCCTCTGGCACGACACCTGGTACGATTCGACACTGCCCTACTGGTTCTTGGACAGGACCTTTTTGAACACCTCCATTCTGGCGACCAACACAGTGTATATCTTTGGAGACGGGCGCTTCTACGGTGATGAGGGCGTGTATTGCTGCGCCGGCACATGTACCCATGTCTGGGGCTATGTCCAGGCGATGGGTCGGCTGTTCCCCGAGCTCGAAAGGAGCCTGCGCGAAGGCGTAGACTACAATCCCGAAATATCGTTTGACACCGAGACCGGAAGGATTGGTTATCGCGGTGAATTTAACAAAGGTGATGCCGTGGACGGCCAGTCCGGTATTATACTCAGGACATACAGGGAACACCAGGTCTCTCAAGACGACGCTTTTCTGCGCAGAAACTATGGCGCAATGAAAAAGGCCATGAACTATCTGACCAATACTTACGATGCGGATAAAGATGGTATCCTCACAGGCGCACAGCACAACACTCTCGATGCACAATGGTATGGCAAGATAACCTGGCTCAGTCTCTATTACGGCGCTGCGTTACGTGCAGCAGGCCAAATGGCTGATGAGATCGGCGACACAGAATATGCAAAACAAGTACGTACTCTGGCCGACAGGGGACGAAAGTATATCGAAACTAAACTCTTCAACGGAGAATACTTCATTCACGAAGCAGACCCGGAGCACCCCGAGTCACCGGGTGTATACAATGGTTGCGAATACAGCCAGCTCCTCGGACAAAGCTGGGCATACCAAGTCGGCCTCGGACAAATTCTCGATGCCGACAAGGTAACAACCGCTTTGAAATCACTGTGGAAATACAATTTCTCAACAGACGTCGGTCCCTTCCGCCAGGTATTTAAGAGCGGCCGCTGGTATGCCATGCCCGGTGAAGGAGGCCTGATTGCATGCACCTGGCCGCGTGGCGGGCAGGAAGCACTAAAACGCGGCAATCAGCACTTTGCCGGCTACCTCAACGAGTGCCAGGATGGCTACGAATACGGCGCCACTTCCCTTATGATGTGGCACGGCTTGACCTACAGAGCGCTGGCCCACACACGCACCCTTCACGACCGCTACAACGGCTCAAAGCGCAATCCTTGGAACGAGGTCGAGTGCGGCAGTCACTACGCCCGGTCGATGGCAAGCTACGGATTATTCACCGGCATCTGCGGCTTCGAATATCACGGCCCGAAAGGTTACATCGCGTTTTCTCCCAGGCTCACCCCGGAAAATTTCCGCGCTCCTTTCACATCCGCCGCAGGATGGGGCACATTCTCACAAAAGCGTGATAGAAATACACAAACCGAATCGATAAAACTCAAATGGGGCAGGCTCAGGCTCAAAATCCTGGCTTTTGACCTGCCCAACGATTGCAAAGCCGGCAGTATTTCAGTAAAATGCGCAGGCAAAACAGTCAAAGCAAACTTTAAAATGAACAATAACCGTATCGTGATTGATTTGTTAAATGATGTAAACATCCAACGCAGCCAGGCTATCGAAATAACAATTACTTTTGGCAAAAGCTAAACTAATTTAACCAACTTCATAGTGGAGGTAAAACGACATGAAAACACACAGTTCAAAAGCCAGCTTCTTTTTGTTCTCGGTTGTAGTATTGTTAATTGCCGCTCAGGTAACCAGCGCAGTTACACTGTATGTTTCACCGAAAGGCAACGACAGTTGGTCGGGTCGGCTGGGCCAATCTAACAGCCAAAAAACCGACGGCCCGAAGGCATCCCTTGTCGGCGCGCGGGACACGATTCGGCAGTTAAAATCCAAAGGCCCCCTAACAGCACCTGTGGATGTTATCATCTCGGCCGGGACATATACACTCACCGACCCGTTCAAGCTAACCCCCCGGGACAGCGGCACAAAAAAATTCCCCATCACGTACAAGGCCGCTCAAGGCAGTCAGCCCGTATTCACCGGCGGCCGGGTAATCAAAGGCTTCAAACGAGGTGAGAAAGGCATCTGGCAAACTCGTATACCGGAAGTTGCCGAAGGCAAATGGTATTTTGAGCAGCTCTTCGTCAACGGCCGGCGCGCCGTCCGTGCCCGCACGCCCAACAAGTTCTACCACTATTTTGGCTCGTCGTCCGAGATTCCAATCGAGGGCAAGAAAGGCCAATTCCGGCGAACATCACAGGTCCGCGGTGATGCCCTCAAACTACTACAAAACCTTAATCAGCGTGAGCTTGCCGATGTCACGCTGATGGCATACCACAAGTGGTGCATCACCCGCCGATTCATAACGGCAATCGACACCTCGGCCAACGTGATAATCACAATCGGGGAGAAACTCAAAAGCTACTCGGGCTGGCCAAACAATACACGCTTTCACCTCGAGAACTTCAAAGCCGCCCTCGATACACCAGGCGAATGGTTCCTGAAACGCGATGGCACGCTTTATTATATGCCACTGGCTGATGAAGATATGAGCAGAGCCCATGTTGTTGCCCCGGCCATTGAAAAGCTTGTTACCTTCGAGGGAAAACCAGAGCAAGAAAAATTTGTCGAGCATATCCAATTAAAAGACCTCATCTTCCACCACAATCAATCCCTGCTGCCGCGCAGCGGATACGCACCGTACCAGGCAGCGTACGTTACAGAAGCAGCCATTATGGCCGACGGTGCGCGAAATATCCTTATTGAGGATTGCCAAGTCGGCCACGTCGCAACCTACGGCGTATGGTTCCGCAAGGGCTGCCGTAACTGCCGACTCGAAACCTCCTACATCCACGACCTCGGCGCAGGCGGCGTGCGGATCGGCGAAGGCCAAATTCGCTCCGACGAGCCCTCCCGCACCAGCCACATCACAGTTGACAATAACATCATCCGCACCGGCGGCCGAATCTATACGTCCGCTGTCGGCCTCTGGATTGGTCAAAGCGGCGAAAACAACGTAACACATAACGACATCGGCGATTTCTTCTACACCGGCTTCTCAGTCGGCTGGCGATGGGGCTATTCCGAAAGCCTGGGCAAACGCAACAATTTAAGTTTCAATCACGTCCATCACATCGGCTGGGGGGTACTCAGCGATATGGGCGGTATTTACACCCTCGGCCCCTCACAGGGAACAGTCGTCAGAAATAACATCTTCCACGATATCTATTCATACTCCTACGGCGGATGGGGGCTATATACAGATGAAGGCAGCACCGGAATCGTAATGGAAAACAACCTCATCTACAACACAAAGACAGGCAGCTTTCACCAGCACTACGGCAAGGAAAACATCATTCGCAACAACATCCTCGCCTTCAGCAAGCTCTACCAGGTCCAGGCCACACGAGTCGAAGGCCATCTGTCGTTTAATTTCGAAAATAACATTGTTTACTACGATACCGGCGTCCTCCTCTCCGGCCGATGGGACAAAGTTAAAATTAACATGGATAACAATTGCTACTGGGACGCCGCCGGCAGAGAAGTAAAACCGCTAAATAAATCGATGGCCGACTGGCAAAAGCAAACCGGGCACGACAAAAATTCTATCATCGCCGACCCGCTGTTCGTCGACGCAAAAAATTACGACTTCCGTCTAAAGCCAAACTCACCTGCTCTTAAAGTCGGCTTCAAGCCCTTCGACTATACCAAGGCCGGAGTATATGGCGACCCAGCCTGGATCAAAAAGGCAAAAGAAGTAAAATATCCACCGCTGGAGATTCCTCCCGACCCCCCGCCCGTATCCATCAGGGATAACTTTGAAAATACTGTAGTTGGCTCACAACCCACGGCGGCTGAGGTGCACGTTGAAAGAAAAGGCGACTCTATCGCTGTTACCGATGAAACGGCGGCCGGCGGCAAACACAGCTTAAAGATTGTCGATGCACCAGGCCTTCGTAATGCCTTTAATCCCCATTACGTTTACAAGCCCAACCACAGCTCCGGCACAACACGCTGTTCGTTCGATATGCGCATCGAGGAAGGTGTCCGAATAAACCACGAATGGCGCGACTGGCGAAGCTCACCTTACCGCGTCGGCCCCAGCTTCTGGGTCAATGGAACAAAATTGCAAATTGCCGGCAAATTCTTGATGGATCTTCCCATGAGCAAGTGGGTGCATTTTGAGATTGCCGCTGCCCTCGGTAATAAAGACCAGGGCACGTGGGACCTCGCTGTAACTCTACCGGGCCAAAAGACAAAGCTTTTCAAAGGCCTCAAAAACGGCAGCACAAAATTTGAAAAGCTAACCTGGGTCGGCTTCACAAGCAACGCTACAGACAAAACCGTCTTCTATCTCGACAACCTCCAACTGGTCAACAAAACATGACCTACAAAATGCACCCTGACAAAAAACTGTTGCCAACGGCCACGCATACACTCATATACTCATTTACGCATCCACTCTTCCACTCACGAATATGCCCGCGCCGGAATTCCCGTAGATAATAATACGATGCTGCTTCATTTCAGTATTTACTTTAATGTTTCACTCCCAAATCTTCAAACCTGAAATTGGCTTTAAATTGGCTTTGATTGGGTTCGTTTTGGGTTCGTTTTCACCAAGTGTCCAATCGCATTTATTTTTATAATCCCTTGTTAATACTTTAGTTATGTTCATTTGGGCATCCGGGAAATTGGGTTCGTTTTGCATAATAAGGTCATAATTGGTTGGCAAATTAGGCTGGATAGGCGGCTTGCGTAGCTTATAGTAGGTAGTTCATAATTCATTGTTAGTTTGTAGTTCATAGTTAGTAGTTATTCACCATTCATTAACGATCAAATTTGACTTGGGCGGCAGCCCTACTCGTGCGGTTCTCCGCTAATTCTGCCATTTCTATGGCTGTTTGTAATTATACCAAACTCTCATAGATTGTTCAATATAAATCAAACATTTTTAATAAAAAAATGATGAAAAACAGAAGTAAGGAGTAAGAAGCAAGGAGTAAGTGCATAAAGTACAAGAACATAAGAGCATAAAGGATTGAGCCAACAAAAAAAATTGATGAAAAAAGTGCTTTTTTAGTTATTCCCGCCGTAGGTTAGAGGCTATTTTTTCTTATTTATTTTGATTTTTGAATTGTTTCCTGCTACTTTATTACCAAAAATCTGCCTAAAACAAAGACTTCGGAGAAAACAGAGAAATGGCTAAAGTGCCTTCCAGAGTTGTAGAACTTATCGAAACGTTCGATCGCAACATCGAAACCTATCGTTCGCAAAAATATAATGAGACTCAGCTTCGCAGAGAATTCATCGACCCATTCTTCGAAGAATTAGGCTGGGACGTAACAAACAGAGCTGGACACGCTCAAGCATACAAGGACGTAATTCACGAAGATGCAATCAAAATTGGCGGCTATACGAAAGCTCCTGACTATTGTTTCCGCATAGGAGGTACTAGAAAGTTTTTTCTTGAAGCTAAAAAGCCATCGGTCGATATCAAGGCCGATGTACACCCCGCTTACCAATTGCGTCGATATGCCTGGAGCGCGAAGCTGCCGCTTTCAATCCTTACTGATTTTGAAGAATTTGCTGTTTATGACTGTCAGGCCCGCCCTAAGCAGTCAGATAAAGCCAGCGCAGCGAGGATTAAGTATCTAACTTACAAAGAGTATATTAATAAATGGGACGAGATTGCGGATATCTTTTCAAAAGATGCGATTCTTAAGGGCTCTTTCGACAAATTCGCAGTTTCTACAAAAGGCAAACGCGGCACGACAACCGTTGATAAAGAATTCCTCTCTGAGCTCGAAAAATGGCGTTCAGAGCTTGCAAGAATAATCTCGCTGAGAAACAGAAAACTATCTCAATCTGAAATTAACTTCTCTGTCCAGCGAACTATAGACAGAATCTTATTTCTGCGAATGTGTGAGGATAGAGGCATTGAAGATTATGGCCAGCTTCTAAAAATAAGCACTGGTAATCGAACATATCCTCGCCTGTGTGAAATATTTGAAAAAGCCGACCACAAATACAACTCAGGCCTGTTCTACTTTCGCAAAGAAGCCGGCCGACCGGAAAGCCCCGATGAGCTTACACCAAACCTCATAGTTGATGATAATACCTTAAAGTATATGTTGCACAGTCTTTATTATCCACAATGCCCTTATGAATTCTCGGTCCTGCCCGCCGAAATCCTCGGCAATGTTTATGAGCAGTTTTTAGGAAAAGTAATCGAACTGACACCCGCCCATCGGGCCGAAGTTAAAGAAAAGCCCGAAGTTAAAAAAGCAGGCGGTATTTATTATACACCTTCCTATATCGTTGACTACATCGTTAAAAACACGGTCGGCAAACTCTGCGAAGGCAAAACACCTAAAGATATTTCAAAATTAAGAATCCTCGACCCCGCCTGTGGCTCCGGCTCATTCCTATTGGGTGCATATACATATCTGCTCAATTACCATCGCGACTGGTATGTTGATAATAATCCGGAAAAGTACACAAAGAAAATCTATCAGGGCAAAGGTGCCCAGTGGTTCCTTACTATCGCAGAAAAAAAGAAAATCTTGCTTAACAGCATCTTCGGCGTCGATATCGACTCTCAAGCCGTTGAGGTAACAAAACTCAGCTTACTTCTAAAAGTCCTCGAAGGCGAAACCAGTGAAACCGTGGGCCAAACCTATAAAATGTTCCACGAACGTGCTTTACCCGACCTCGGCAACAATATAAAATGCGGAAACTCCCTTATCGGCCCCGACTTCTACGATGATAAAGACCCCAATTCAAACGGCGAAGAACAGCGCCGCAAAATTAATGCTTTCAACTACAAAACCGAATTCCCCCATATCTTCAAAACCAAAAATCCCGGCTTCGATACAGTCATCGGAAACCCACCTTGGATATTCACCAAGTACGTTGATTGGGGTAAGGACACTAAAAAATACATACAAAAGATATATCTTGTTGGACGTGAAAAAAGCGGAAGAAGCAGAGCAAGACAAGCCGGTAAAATCAACCTGTTTGCCATATTCTTTCTCAAGGGTCTAAGCCTTCTCAATAGCAGAGGATGCCTTGGAGTCATTCTTCCCAACAATATCTTAAGAACCACCGTCTATGATGTAGTCAGAAAACAAATCTTGGATTCATACAAACTCAGGCGAATTGTTGATCTGAAATCTGGCGTCTTTCCTCATGTAACAGCCTCGACAGTCATACTTCTGATCGATGCTGAACCAGCAGACGAACATTATCCCATTCAAATAGTTGACAACAAAACACTCGGTACAATTCAAGAAGAAATTACCAACACCATACTCCAAATGGAATGTCTCAACAATCCAAGCTACGTTTTCGACATTTTTACCGATTCAACGCTTAAGCCGATCATTGATAAAGTGACGGAGGTTTCTCTCCAACTCGGCACATTAGTTGAGGTGCGAAATGGAATCGCAACATACGTAAATATGGAAGGAGTTCTTGAGAAGCCTCAGGATTCCAACTCAAAACCGATTCTTTTCGGAAAGGATATAGCAAGATATCACTTCACATATTCAGGAAAATATATCAATTACGTCAGGCAGAAACTTCTCCGACCCAGGAACGAAGCCATATTTTTGTCTCCTGAGAAACTTGTTATGCAAAGGATCGGTGGCATATTGGTGACAGCATATGATGATCGACAGTATTACACCTTTAATTCTGTGAACAATATCCTCTTAAAAACAGGGAGCAAATACAGCCTGAAGTACATTCTCGGAATTATCGATTCTAAGCTGATGCGTCTCTATTATATAACCAAGTTTACTAACAGATCATCCCTTACTGTGAACATCTCCAAGACTTTTCTGGATAAGATTCCTATTTGCACAATTGATTTTGGGAATCCTACCGACAAAGCCAAACATGACAAAATGGTAAAACTTGTTGACCGGATGTTGGATTTACACAAAAATCTGGCCGCCGCCAAAGTCCCAGGCGAAAAAACCAGAATCCAAAGACAAATCAACACAACCGACAAAAAAATCGACAAACTCACCTACGACCTCTACGACCTAACAGAAGAAGATATTTCCCTCGTTGAACAAAATCAGTGATTCAGTGAAAGATACCAAATCGACTTTCCTACCAGCCCCCTATTCCCCCCCTTCTACCTTTTTGCTCTTTTTTACAACAGATGGTAACGTTATTTCTAAGTCAGGGCAAAATGTTGTTATCGGGTTATCGACTTCCCCTGGATCTTCCAGCACTTTGCGCACTTGGTTTGCGATCTCTGATTTATATTCCTCTAATTTCAGTAATAATTCATATACCTCATCAGTGTTTACTTTGATAGTTCGAAACTGATCCAAATCAAAGGGAATTTTGTCCCTTTTTCTAATAATTTGCACCGTAGGTAAACGAGACACATGCCGAAGGCACAATTCATAAAATACATTTGGATTGTGAAAAGACAAATCCGCAATAGCTAATTTTGCTTTAACTAAGTGCTCGATAATTTGCGCTGTTATCATTCCCGGTTTACCGATATCATCAGCTCTAACGATTTTCAAACCAAAGCCTTCCATTGCAGGTTCAACAATCTGGTGAAGAAAGAAATCTGAATGTTTTCTTTCCTCACTTCCCTCTTCCCCAATTGGCGAGACATAGAAACATATCTTGGACCAGGGAACTCCAGCCCCTTTTTCAATTCCTTCCTTTGCTGGTCTCGATGTGGCAGCTTTACCCTCTTTTTCATCTCCCACAACTTCACCTTCAATATCTGTGTGTCTTTTCTCAAACGATAAAAGTCTTTCTACGCCTGATTTCGTCTCGATTAACCCAAGAAATTTTGCATTCAATATAAATGTATCCACCCCTTCATTAACATATTTTTCAGCAATATGTTTTTCCTTAAGAATATTTCGTAAAACTGATTGGTCCGGTAGCCGTTTGTCTTTAAATTGGTCATATAAAGCTTTAAATGGTTTAATACCTCCAATTGCAAGGTCGAAATAAGCCTTTTGTTTGACATCTTGAGATATATCGGGATTAGTTGCTGAGTTCCCTTTTTCATCTAATTCAACATATTCCGCGACCCAACTACCCTTTGTAAGGCCGTAAAAATTTGACTGTGTGGTTATGTTTTTGCTACTACCCGACTTGGCCGATTTACCTAATTTTATGAAAACGTCATCACGTTTTACTTTGTATCCAGCCCCCAATTCCTGAATAGCTTCAGCATATGGAACAACATCTTCAAAAGTTAGTGATGGAAATGGTCTCTTTGTAGGCCGTCCTGCTTTTTTTCGTTTTTTTCTTTTCCTCTTACGCGTTTTCATTTTTACAGACTTTTCTTCTTTAGTCATCGTTCATCCCTTTACCTTATTAAAGCTTTGTTTTTTTCAATTTTCACCCTATACACTATCCATACTATCCGGCCATGTCAAGCCTACAAATAATGATCCCGTCGTCGTCCCGTAAACCACAATTCCCGTCAAAACAAGAAATTTCAAATTACTTTTATCCCGCTCAGATACTTATCAAAGGCATCCTCTGCCATATCATTTCCTTAAAATCTCAACTTATTTCCCCCCAAAAATACCCCATATCCCAATTCCCGTCAACAAATAAAAGCCCGCCCGAAGGGCCACCACAATTTTGCATTTTACATTTTAATCTTTGATTTCTCTTTCCCGTCCAACCGTCTTGCGTCTGGAGTCTTGCGTCTGGAGTCTAATGGAGCCAGGTCGGCCCGAAGCTTATATCGACTTTGAGCGGAACATCGAGTTTTAACGCACCGGCCATCTCTTTTAATATCCACTTGGCATGTTTCTCGGCCTCCCCGGCCGGAAGTTCGAAAACTAGTTCGTCATGGACTTGCAGAATCATTTTTACAGGAAGGTGTTGCATTTCGATTTTCCGTTGAATGGAAATCATTGCCACTTTTATGAGATCTGCAGCCGACCCCTGGATGACGGTATTGACTGTGAGTCGCCGTGCCTGCGCGCGTTTATTGGCGTTTTTATTAGCCAGATTCGCAATCTTTCGCCTGCGGTGCAGAATAGTTTCTGCATAACCGGTTTGTTTAGCGGTTTCGACACACTCATCCATAAACTTGCGGATTGAACTATAGCGGGCGAAATAGTCATCGATGAACTGTTTGGCCTCGGCCTGGCTTATCCCAATCGACCGGGACAGACCAAATGCCCCCTGGCCGTAAATGATTCCGAAGTTGACGGCTTTACAGCGCGAACGCATTTCGTCTGTTACTTCAGCGAGGGTGACGTCGAAAATCTGTGATGCGACAAATCGGTGAATGTCCCTGTCCTTAGCAAAGGCTGTTGTCAAGGCTTTGTCTCTTGAAAAATGAGCCAGCAGCCGAAGCTCGACTTGGGAATAATCCGCACTCAGGATGCAGTCGTGTTGGTCTTTGGGAATAAAAGCCTGGCGAACTTTTCGGCCGAGTTCGGTGCGGATGGGAATATTCTGCAAATTTGGGTCGCTGGAGCTAAGCCGCCCGGTAGCGGTAATAGTCTGATTAAAAGATGCGTGCAAGCGGTCTGTGCGGGGATTTATAAGTGAGCCGAGCTTGTCGACATAAGTGCTTTGCAGCTTTGTGAGCATTCTGTACTGGAGAATAGGCTCAATGACCGGATGCTCGTGGCGCAACTGTTCGAGGACGGCGGCGTCGGTGCTTCGCCCGGTTTTGCCGATTCGGACGGGTGTGAGGTTGAGGTTGTCGAAGAGGATTCCGGAGAGCTGCTTGGGCGAATCGATATTGAAGGTCTGGCCTGCGTGCTCGTAAATTGTGTCGGTGAGTGTTTCAAGTGCTTTGGAGATTTCGCCGGACATCTTTCTCAGCAGAGCCGAGTCGAGTGAGACGCCGTTGTATTCCATGGCCGCGAGCACCGAGACCAGAGGCATTTCCACATCCTGGAATAATTTCTCCAGGAGAGGTTCGGTTTCGAGACGGGCTTTGAGGTACGTGTAAAGCTGAAAGGTTATATCGGCATCTTCTGCGGCGTATTCGCTGGCGGCAGCAGTATCGACCATGTCGAAAGTAAGCTGGTTTTTTCCTTTGCCAATCAGGGCTGAGATTGGGACACATTCGTAATTCAAAAAGTCCAACGCCATATTATCCATCGAATGACTGCGGCCGGGGTCGAGACAATATGAAGCTACCATTGTGTCAAAGTGGATTCCATTCAGGGGCAGGCCGGCATTTTGCAGTATGTGGAGGTCGTACTTTATGTTCTGGCCGATCTTTTTGACTTTTTCGTCGGCCAGTATCGGTGCGAGCTTTGGGCGTACGGCGGCCAGGTCAAGATGCTTTACTCCCATCGGCGCCTTTATGGGAAGATAAAAGGCCTTGTGGGGCTGCCAGGAAAAACTTATGCCGACGAGGTCAGCCCGCATAGCATTCAAGGAGGTCGTTTCGGTGTCGATAGCGAAGAGCTTCTGCTTTTTGAGCTTAGCTAAAAAGGTATCGAATTTTTTCTGCGTGTCTATGAGCTGATAGTTGTGCTCGATGGTTTTAGCGGAGGAGACCGTCTGGGGAGCAATGTGGCTGGCTCCTCTAACCCCTCCCTCACGGTCGGGGCTCTGTTGGATGGATTGGGTCTCGGCGGCGGGTGAGAGGCCGAGCTGCGTGAGCAGGCGTGTGAAGCCAAGCTCGGTGAAGATTTGGGCAAGCTCGGGCTCGTTGAATTTTTTAAAAGCCAGCTCTTTGTAGTCGATTCTGATGGGGACTTTGCAATCAATGGTGACAAGCTTCTTACTAAGATAGGCCTGTTCTTTGAATTTGCGGAGATTTTCACCGCGTTTGCCTTTTACCTCGTCGGCGTGTTGATAGAGTTTATCGAGAGAACCGTATTGCTGAATCAGCTTAACAGCGTTCATCTCCCCTATCAGCGGCACGCCCGGGACATTGTCCGAAGTATCACCCTGTAAGGCCAATACATCGAGAAAATCCTTAGGATGAATTTTATATTTTTCAAACAACGCCTCATCATCAAGAACTTCACCTTTTTTGATATCGAAAATGTAGGTATGCTCATCGACAAGCTGATACATATCCTTGTCTTTTGTGCAGATATAGGTGTCGATACCTTTTTTGGCAGCACTTTTTGCCAGCGTGCCTATTATGTCGTCTGCTTCGAAGCCGTCCAGACGTAAGGCGGGGATATTCATCACCTGTAAAATCTGCTCGATGCGGTCAATCTGGGCGGGCATGTCATCGGGCATGGGGGGGCGGTGGGCCTTGTACTCGGTGTAGATTTCGGTTCTGAAGGTCGGGGCCTTGCTGTCCAATGCGACGACCAACATGTCCGGCTTGTGGCGTTGGATAAGGCCAAGGACGGCGGCGGTGAAGATGTAGGTCGCTTTGGTCGGCTCGCCGGTGGGGCTGGTCAATGGGCGCATCGGGGCAAAGTAGGCGGCGTAGATGTGGGCGTGGCCATCGATTATGTATAGTTTCTTTGCCATTGTTGCCAATTTACGGACTGAGGGCATTGCTGTCAAGGAGTACTCGAATCTCGATGCTGGATTCCCGCTTTCGCGGGAATGACAGGTTTTCGGTGTGCGGTGCAAATCCTACCAAATAATAAAGATGGTGGGGCAAGCCCCACCCTTGTATATTATATTTCAGGCGATATTGTAATACGTAGCGTTCTTTAACAAGAGTATCGTTCGGGCATGGTCGTGGGTCGAGATCGTCACACCCTCGGGTATTAACAGCCCGCGTGGTAGCTACCAACTGGCTTTGTTATTGCGATGGTCGAAAGCACATTGTATCAGAGAAAATGTACACAGGCGATACGTTTGGAGAATAAAAGCTTTTCGGTGTGCGTTGCACACCCTATCAACCATGCTTGGAACAAGGTGAACAATTATGATAAAGAAGCTTTTTAGAATTTTCTCGTTGCCTTTTGGATTGTTCTGCTTTCATTTGGTCCTGGTTTTTTTGGGTTTTTACAAGAGGCATCCGTGGATAGACATACCAATGCATGTTCTGGGGGGTGTATTTATCGCGTATAGCCTCAATTTGGCCATAACATATTTCCAAGAGAGGAAGCTGGCCTCTGAGCTTAATATACTTTCCAGAAGTGTTTTTCTATTTGCGTTAACCTCGTCGGCTGCAGTTATCTGGGAATTTGGCGAGTTTAGCTTAGACTTCTTGTTTGGTACAGTTGCCCAGGCCAGCCTGGAGGACACCATGCTGGATATGTTCTTAGGCTTAGTTGGAGGGACGGCCTTGATTGTCATCCTGGCAAGAGGTAGTATCAAAGATTACTTAGAGCCTATAACAAAATGACTCTGTATTCAAGCGGCTTGTTTTTCGTCCTGACGGCGTCAGGATGCATCAACAATGCTTTGGCATTGCCTGTTTCGCCTTCCTTGCAGGACAAAAAAACGCTCGCTTTCGGTACAACGATTCATTTTGTTAGAGACTCTTAAATAAAGAGAATCCGTCCGACTAATCGTTGTTGTGGGTATGGGCGTGGTTCGAGACCCACGGCCCTACGGCGGCGCAAAGAAAGATTACCCATCTAATTGTGTTTCGCTTGGAATCGAGTCCTGTCGTAGAGAACTGTAGAGTCACTTGGGCCAGGCTAATGGGAATGTCTCCAGACGGCTATGAGCACTGACATGTCCGTCAAGAAAAGCGCAGTTTCCTTTTCCGCCGAGCCAGTCCGAGGTCGGAGCATGATGGAAGCCGGCGATGACATCCCAAAAAGGTTCCCCCACTCCCGCAGGACCGGGCTTTATCAGGTGGTGGCTGCCGTTGACTGTCGGATGTGTAAGCCATGTGGAAATCATGCTGTCGCTGCCGGGAACCATAAACGTATCGTTTAGTCCCGAAACGCTGTATTGAGTGTCGACCAGCGGACTTTCTTCTGTAAAGGAAAACGTCTCGGCCGGGTTCGTGACCTCGTATGACATCCTTAAGACGGAATTTCGGATACTTGAATTCGGACTGCCAAGATAGGCATTCATCGTATAATTATACCAGGGAAGATAACTGGTAATCTGACTTCCATAGTTCATGTAGAATTGGTCCTGGGAAGAGCCCGTGGCCATTCCCTTGAATGTCGGACAAATAAACGCCCTTGCATCTTTGAGGTATGGGAAAAGTGTCCCCCCATATTCAGAATGCTCTCTGAGATACACATTCCTATTGCACCATCGAAGATGCCGATAATTTGTAAGCCCCGCTTCAATGGGAAATGGCGCGGCCTGACTGAAATAGCAAGTGTCGGGATCACAGAATTTGTCGTCATTGTCGTCGAGGTAAAGCATCATCGCGATTGTATAATTCCGGAGGTTAGACTTACACAACGCGCCTCGTGCGAGGTCTCTTGCTTTATCAAGGGCCGGAAGCAGTATCGCCATCAGTAGCGAGATGATGGCTATCACCACCAAAACCTCTACGAGTGTAAAGCCATTTCTACGCCGCATCGCAATCGTTCTCCGACTCGCGTTGCTTCCATCGGCGTTTACCGCGCCGATATTATATGCCTATAAGCCAAATCCCAGCTCCGCTGGGAGTGACTTCCTTATCGCTTACTATCGCTTCGACTCCGTGTTAACCAAACCTATTCTAAAAATATATTCTGGCTTTGCCGGGTTTTGCCTTATCCTAAATACAATCAACAATTCCGTATCGACTCGCCGTAGTCGTATCCTTTGGCCGGTGGTGCCCCGCTGGGTTGCTTCTAATCTTTCAGCAGTAATTATCTCTAATACCTGCCGCCTCGGCCACCGCCTCTACTGCCGCCACGGCTGCCGCCTCTACCGCCGCCGCCTCCCCAGCCACCTGGTCTTCCCCCGCCGCCTCTTCCACCTCCACGGCCGCGTTCGGTCTTCTGTTTGGCTTCGCTGACATTCATAACACGTTCTTTGAACTCTTTGCCGTTCATTTCCTCGATGGCCTTCTCTGCTTCTTCTTGAGACGGCATCTCGATAAAGCCGAATCCTTTGGATTTGCCGGAGAACTTATCCATTATCAAACGGACCTCGGTAACTTCACCGAACTTTTCAAACATTTCTCGTAAGTCGCCTTCGCTGACATCAAATAATAAATTACCTACATAAATAGTCATTCTGTTTATTCCTTATCTTTTAAGAAAACTATTGGCGTAAATACTGGCTGTCAATATTTACCCTATACCGTTATATTATCCAACCTCCTCGAAAGAAGCAACAAACAAATATAAAAATACAAATTAAGTTTGCTCCCCCCTCGAAAGCACCTCTGCTATCCGGTTACCCCACAATTGTCTTCTTATGTCGCAGCATGTGCCCGCCAAGGCGGGTATCAGGGGGCCATCGTACAGCCGTTTCACCGGTAAACCGCCCGTCCCCGAATGTCATAGTCGGGGATCCAACCTTCCAATTAGTACACTGCTTTGGTGAAATCTTCCATCGACCGTCGATAATAAGGAGACTGCACAGCTCCTTTCAAAATCGGATCATCCACCGCCTTCATCCAGGCATATAATTTTCCGGACAGTTCTTTGACAATCGACGCATTTTCCCCGTGGTCTCCAATATCCTTGAGCTCATCGGGGTCGTTGGCAATATCAAAGAGCTGCACAAACGGTCGATGCTTTCCGGTATTGGCCGCTCGCTCGGTATGCTTTGAAAAGCGTATCGGGTCCACATCAATAGGAAACTTCATACAACGGCCGGCCTGGAAATACCGGGTCAGCTTATAGCGCTGGGTGCGAATACAACGAGACTCGTTATCACGGAACATGGCCGGGGTAAATTGTGCATAAACCTCTTTTCGTGGTTTGTCTTTTGTTTTACCTTGCAGGAAATCGGCAAAACTAACTCCTTGCAGATTCGACGGTTTCGATACACCGATCAAATCCAAAAGGGTTGGCAACACATCCACAAGACTAATCAACTCCTGATATACTTTCCCGCCGGAAAGGGCGCTGCCCGGCAGGTACATTACCAATGGCACCTCGATCCCCGCGTCCCGTAAACACCATTTTGCTCCCGGATATGGAATACCGTGATCGCCAGTAAAGATAACCAAGGTATTTGCGGAACAGGCTCCGGTCTGGAGCGCATCCAGAATTCCTCCCACACATGTATCAAAATAACGGATATCTTCCTGAAAGCGTCCCAGGTCTTCCCTCATCACAGTTGTATCGGCAAGATACTTCGGTATATGCACAGCTTTGTCCGGGTAATACTTTCGATGCTTGAACGAGCCGCCCTTACGATGCACTTCAAAAAATCCAACTTTCAAGAAGAACGGTTTATCCGTGCTTTTCCTTTCTCTTAGAAACTCGGCTGCTAACTTAACGGTATTCTCGGCTTCTGTTTTAGAAGTCAAGACATACTGATAGCCGAATTTACGGGCCTGGCCCGAATTAAAAACATGCTGTAAACCACACAGGTACGTTTGGTATCCTGCCCGGCCAAGAATTGACGCGGTGTGTTTTTCGCCCTGATTGAATTGCCACCACCATGGTGAATGTGTCAGTCCCATCAAGCCGTTGCTTTGTGGATACCTCCCCGTGAGCAGGGACCCTCTTGCCGGGCTGCATACCGCTGAGGTGGAAAACATATTGGCAAACCGCACTCCCTTTGCTGCAAGCCGATCTATATTGGGAGAATGAACTTCCCTGACCCCATAACAGCCGAGATGCTGTCCTAAGTCATGGCTGGTAATCATTAAAATATTCGGCCGATTTACAGACCCTTGCAGCCCTGCTGCCCCGATACAACCGGAATCGAGCAAGAAACATCCCGCAGCTATCCCACTTGTTTTTAAAAATTGCCTTCGATCCATAAATGCTCCCTTTCCTTGTAAAAGTTGTGATTTATTTTACGTTTCCCGGATAAGTGAATCATACAGACCTTTGTATGAATATCAACACTTTTCGCAGGATGGCTGGCCGGGTCGTGGGTTTGTCAGGCGCAAATGATAATAATATGGCATTTTTATCTACTTGATGTAATACCGCATTATTGGCCTGGTTTCTGATCGTCTTGCAGCTTCGGTAAAACCTATCTTGCGAAAAGATGACGCCAAACCCACCCATGCGAAAACATCCGGCATTGATTTTTTCTTAGGTTCAATTGGATATCCCTCCAGGATCTTTCCTCGTTGTCTTTTGACGTAATTTATCGCTTCTCTAAGAAGCCTTTCGCTAACTCTCAGCCTTCTTTTGTCTTTCCTTATATAAAAGCAAACAATAGACCATACTTGTTCGGAGTCAATTCTCTTGAGGACCCACGACCTTTCAAGAACCGGGTAGCTATCCCTTTTTGAAACGGAACACCAGCCTATCGGCTCGTTTTGGTGATATGCCAATAAACCGGGAAATTGGCCTGAATTTATAATTCTCTTCATTGCCTTTTTGTTTTCTCTGCCCTTTTTCTTTTCGAAATCGGATCTCTTGAGTTTCCACCACATGCACCAACAGCCGCCACAAGCACCTTTTTGGCCGAACAGCCTCTCAAAGTCGTCCCATCTTTGGGGTATAAGTGGAAGTATTTTTATTTTCTTTGCTGCTTTACTTTGCATATAGCTTGTACCCTGCCTAAATGTTGTTTATGTCCTTTCGACATAACGTCAACTTCACCGGATGCAATTGAGCACAGCATAATATGCTTCCGGATTTAAGATTTTGTTAAGCAATGACCTTAACTGGATTATCTTTAGAGTATTTCTCGTTTGCATCTGAAACTCTCTTTATTGTGCATTCTGATTTACTTATGGCTACAAACATCAACGAGTGCCAATAAATGGCTGTCGCATGATATTTTGTCAAACGCTCTTTAATTCGTGCGAAATCTTTTGTAAACGCTTTCCGTCTAAAATGCTGGAAGACAGAAACAACAGAGCTTTCAGATACTTGCTCCAAGATATATGAAAGGTCAGAATACAAAACATGTTTTTCATTAAATGACTTCTCAGGTTCAAATCCATTATCTGGATCAAGAAGTAACAACTGGTCTTCTTTGTGTGACAATCCTGAAAAATATGTTTTTCTGTTTGTGTTTGTTATCTGCATGTCATTATTATGCAAATTCACAGTATAATTAGAGTTTGTTCTTTCTGGTAGGCTGCTTATTAAAACGATTTTTCCTTCATTCCGCAAATCGTCGCAGAAATCCAGAATTTCTTTCCGAGCGGGGAACAAAGTAGGATGTGTCTTTCCATCATTGCTCTGGTCATCCGGAGTCATCATTAGCATGATATTAAGAACAGGATAATTTAGTTCCTCTGCAAGGAAATCATGGTAATCCCATTTGAAGCTATCTTTTGAGTCACCTAAATATTGTTTTTTCATGTTCTTATTTATCTAACAATTGATTATATCGTTTCCGCACAACACCAAGTCCACCAGCGCGAAGACGCGCAGTCAAATTAACTATCTGAATTATCGACATCCTCTTGACCTGATAGCTCTTCATTACACCCTTCAATGAAGGCTATAAGTTCATCCATAAGCCTACCTTTCTGCTTGTGCCAGTCGCTACCCTCGGGAATCCACAAAGCAAGGACGTCAAGCATATTCCCCATCCAGAGTGAAATACCGTATGCACACGCATTTAAAAGCCTTGCATTATATGTGACACCAAAGTGGACAGTAGTTTCGCCTTCGCGCGCACTCAGAAGAGGAAGAATGGCAACCGGATCCGTATGAGCAAAGCGACATAACTCGGCATTAAGCTCTCCAAGTTTCGCTTTCATTGATTTTGATGGGTGGTTGATCTTATTCTTCATTGTCTCCGCTTTGGGTGGCTGACTATCCCAGCGAGCATGCAGCCAGCGTTCAGCCTCAGCCGGATACTTTGACAAATACCAAAATGCCAGCCAGTTCTCGTATACGTTTCTCAGGAGGCCCATAGTTTGAAGGTAATACCCCCGGCACGCCAAATCGACCGCCGCCTTGAGGCTGTTGAAGTTTTGGCTGATGAGTCCCATGCGTGCGAGTGTGGCGTCTGTGTTGTCAGGTGCATGTTCAAGTGACATGCCAAACGCATAGATCGACAACGCTCGCTGGAGAAGGTTAACGATACCCTGGGACTTTGAGGATGTCAAGCGTGAAACTTCACATGCCTCAGATTCCATTTCTTTTAGGTGTTTGATATACATTGATATTTAATGTCCAACTTTAAACAATTTACCAAGTCATGCTTCACCCGCTGGTTCAGTTCAATTTTCATAACTTTTATCTCGCGTTCTGTTATCCTCGGTCTTCGTGCCCAAGGCAAGAAGAATTTAGAGAATTAGTTGAATAGAGATTAGCGATTAAGAACGAGCTTCGGGCATCGAAAATCGAGCATCCATTCTAAATTCTCAATACGTCTGCCAGTTACAACTAATCGGGTTTCTTAAGGGCGCGGTATAGAAACAGCTTCCTCTGAAGGTCCGAGTCCCCCGGTGATTTCTTTATCTCGTTTCGAAGCTTCTGAAGTGTAACACCAGAGCGATGAAGGGCTGTTCTTATATTATCCTTGTCTGGAACCGGCACCCTTTGCGCCATCTCGCGAAGCGCCAGTTCAGCTCCTCTGTCCTTTGCGAGCATCTCACGGGTAACCGCCGATGCTCGCTTAGTAGCATTTACTCCGAAGTAAGCTAATCCGAGTGACAATACCGTTGCAACAATGGACAAGAGAGGCGCCCACTTCAACACTCTACCCATGAAGTAAAGCGGTTCACCGCATACCTTGCACTTTTTTGCTTCGGCTTCAATCTTTTCATGACAAAATTTACAATCGGTTTCCATTGGAATCCTCCCTGGATTTTACCTGGATATTTATTATATACTTTGTGTTTGCCCCTTTTCGTATTTTCCCGTAATCCGCCTAACCGTCAAACCGTTTCACCGTTCAACCGTCTCAATACATCGTTCGCACAAATCAGGATGGTTGACGTCGGCCCCAACGCTCTGCCAAAGGTTCCAGCAGCGCCCGCATTTTTTGTAACCGCTCTTGCCAGCTGTAACTGTGGTTTCGCCGGCGCCTTTTTGCAGTTTCACCTGGCTGACTATGCACAAAGCCGCAAATCGCTCAAGCCCGAACTCATTTAGAATCCCCGCCAACTCCTCATCGCCGCAGTAAACCGTTACGCTGGCTTCCTGATTGCTCGCAATCTTTTTGGCTTGTCTCAACTCCTCCAGGACCCGCATAACTTCGTCACGCAGCCCCATTAACTTTTGCCACCGTCCCTCCTGGCCTCGCCAGTCAATGGAATCATCGACCTTAGGCATCCGGGCTACATGGACGGTTTGGACCGTCTGCGACTTAAACTTCATCGCCGCCCATGCCTCTTCGGCCGTGTGCGCAAGGATGGGAGCTAACATTCTAACAAGGCTGTCCGCTATTTTGTGCATTGCCGTCTGGGCGCTTCGACGCGATGGGCTGTCTGCCCGGTCACAATAGAGCCTGTCCTTGAGCAAATCCATATAGATACTGCTCATCTCGACTATGCAGAAGTTATATAGAAGCGAAAAAACCCTATGAAAGACAAAGTTATCGTAGGCCTCGGTCACATTAGCAATAAGCTTCTGCAACTGCTGCATCGCCCACTTATCGATCTCGAACATCTTATCATACGCTATCGAATCCTTGGCCGGGTCAAAATCATCGATATTACCAAGCAGGTATCGCAGCGTATTCCTGATTTTTCTGTACGCATCCTGTGTTCGTCCTATTAACTCATCGTTGCACCGTACATCTTCCTGATAATTTACGCTCGCCACCCACAGCCGAAGAATATCAGCGCCATATTTTTTCACCTCATCCTGGGCATTAACATAGTTACCCAGCGACTTTGACTGCTTCATCCCATTTTCGTCGACTGTAAAGCCATGCGTCAAAACACTCTTGAACGGTGCTTTTCCCGTCGCTCCAAGCGCAGGCAATAGTGACAACTGGAACCAACCCCGATGCTGGTCCGACCCTTCCAGGTACAAATCAACCGGCACAGGCCAACCCGCCCCTTTAGCACATACACTGTACCAACTGCACCCCGACTCGAACCAGACATCGAAGATGTTTTCTTCTTTCTCAAGGTCGTCGAAGGAAAATCCTTCCGGCAGTTCAAAATCATCGCCTAATATCTGCCGCGGCGAATCCGTAAACCAGCTATCGGACCCATTCTTACGGATATGCTCGGCGACCGCCAATACAGACTCCTTTGTTAACAAACTCTGCCCCTGGGAATTTACAAAAGAAGGTATGGGCAGTCCCCAGCTCCGCTGTCTGCTGATACACCAGTCGGGCCGGGTCTCAAGCATCCCCTCGATTCGTTTCTGTCCCCACGCGGGAATCCATCTCACTTGCCCAACGCACTCCAGCGCCAGGTCCCGCAAACTCTTGGCGGTGCCGGGCATTTCCTTATCAACGCTGATGAACCATTGCTCGGTTGCCCGAAAAATTACCGGCCCTTTGCTCCGCCAGCAGTGGGGATAGCTGTGTGAAATCTCACCCTCGGCAAACATCAGTCCCGTCTCCTGCAAATGCTTGTTAACAACAGCGTCAACCTCTAATACCTTTCGTCCTCGCAGCCAGTCCGGCACCGTATCATCATATCGCCCGTCATCCAGCACAGGCGAATATACCGCAAGGGCGAACTTCTGACCCGAAACAAAGTCTTCAATCCCATGCCCCGGCGCGGTATGAACCAGCCCGGTACCATCGGCGGTCGTGACGTACTCAGCAGGAATCAGCATATAGGCACCTTTGTCCGTCGGATTATTTTCAACAAACGGATGCAAATATCGAAGCCCTTCGAGCTCGCTGCCTTTTATTGATTTTTCGCTGAGAGTATATTGTCCCTCTTCCAGACCGCCGGCAGCAACTACCGCCTCAATACGGTCGGCTGCTACTACTGAGACAAACCTATCTCCATCCTTTTCGTAAATTAACGCCTTATAGTCTAAGTGGGGATGCACAGCTATCGCCAGGTTCGCCGCTAAGGTCCAGGGCGTCGTCGTCCATATCATAAAGCAAACCCTGGGTAATTGATTATCGTTTATTTCTTTCTCTGCGTTCTCCGCGTTCTTTGCGCTGGATTCTTTCGTGGATACCAAACCAAGTTCAACTAATCGGGCAACGCTTTCTTTTACAACCGGAAAATTCACAAAGATACTCGGCGACAAAATGTCCTTATATTCTAATTCAGCCTCAGCCAGCGCCGTCTCGCATCCAATCGACCAGTGAATCGGCTTCAACTGCTTATAGACCAGTCCCTTATCGACCATCTCGGCAAATACTTCCATTATCCCCGCCTCGTAACCCGGCGTAAACGTTAGATAAGGCTTATCGAAGTCGCCGAATATGCCCAGTTCCTGAAACTGCCTGCTTTGCAACTTGACGTATTTACTGGCATATTTCTTACAGGCCTTGCGGATGTCGGGCTTACTCATTTGGCGCACCTTGTCGGCGAGCTCGGCTACGACCTTTGCTTCGATAGGCAGGCCGTGGCAGTCCCAGCCCGGCACATAAGGAGCATCGAAACCGGCCATAGTCTTGTACTTAATGACAATGTCCTTGAGCACTTTGTTGATAACGTGCCCCATGTGGATATCGCCGTTGGCGTAGGGCGGACCATCGTGCAGTATATACAAAGGCGCTCCCTGCCGTGCCTGGCGTATTTTGCCGTAGATATTCTCCTTCGCCCATTCCTTGCGCATTTGCGGCTCTCGCTGGACGAGGTTGGCCTTCATTGAAAAGCCCGTCTTGGGAAGATTCAACGTGTCACGGTAACCTTTGGCCTTTTCTTTTTGCTCTGACATTCCAAAATCCCTAAAAAATCCATTTATAAATCCAACATAGTACGCATTCAATCAGACAAAGTCAACATCGCGTTGTCATTGCGACCGAAGCGATGCGCGGCATCGCGGAACAGAGAAATCTATTTTACGATTACTTCCCGTATCACCCTGTTATCCTGTCCACCAATAGAAAAAGCCTTCCGGATTTTACTGCTCCGGAAGGCTTGTTGATACATGATATTATAGCTTTCTCAGGGCAGCTTCATTTTATCCCCTATAACAATAATGATCGCGATGTTCATGATCTTATTCATTTTTAGTCTATAGTCTTTAGTATATAGTATTTAGTGTTTTGTGCTACTTATCATAATACTCGGCTAATGTCAAGTTAAAGTTTAGAAAAATGACTCATCCGGGGGCCCAATGCATCGGCCGCGGGATTTGTATTTACGCAAACTCCCGTTTTTCGTGTAGCTGCCCGGTCTCAAAGGCCTCAGGTCGCAGCTTTTGCCCAGACGTTGTAATTGATTTTTCAAATCGGCCTTTGCGCTTTCCTTTCAGCCAGCGAAATAACCTGCCTTTGAGTAGAAATTTCAAACCTAAGATTTCCATCCCGATCAGTATTAGCCATGAGCCCGGAGTGAGTGGAGTAATCAAGGCCAGAAAGCCCAGAATAATACAAATAATGCCTAAAGAATTTTTTGCAATTTTCTTCATTCGGCTTTAAATAAGGAACCAGAACTTAAAGGGTGAATACTAACTTAATTCACCGCCAGATGCCAGTATTTTAATGAATAGATACCAAAAGCGTGAAAACGTCATAGATCCATTTTGTATTTTGAATTTGCCTCCTCATATCTGCATCGAGTATCGAGAATTTCAATCGAAAGCATCCATAACCGGCGTCTACAAACCAAAAAGCAAAAATCTTTATCTCTTTTTCTGATAACTGCTTAACCCCGTCAATCCTGTAAAAATCAACAATTTCCGAAATTTTTGCTTGACAAACCTGCTTGCTTCGACTATACTGCCATAATTGACTGTTTAATATAACTTCAGTGTTTATTTGGATGAAAGGGTACTATCATGAAAAACATCACAAAACTTATGAAAATTGCTGTTGTTATAGCAATTTTCAGCACCTGCCTAATCGCCTATTCACAGAGCAGCGGCAGTTCTTATGATTCAGGCACGGCTGTTTTCTCTGGCGTTGAAAACCTCGCCTTCGATGGAGATTGCCCCAAGGCAGAAGGCGATTGCGATAAGAAATGTCCCAAAGGCGACTCCGACAAGAAATGCCCCAAGGGCGACTCTGACAAGAAATGCCCAAACAAAGATAAAGATGACGATGACGATTCACTTTGCTCTTATGTGCAAAACGTCTCCTCCGATGGAGGATGCCCGAATGCAAAAGGCGACTCCGATAAAAAATGCCCCAAAGGTGACTCCGACAAGAAATGCCCCAAGGGCGACTCCGACAAGAAATGTCCCAAAGGCGGCTCCGACAAGGGTTGTTGCCCCGACAAAGATTAAGTCGGCTCCCGCAAGCAATGACCTCACAATGTCAAACGCCTTTTTATTAGAGTAAGGCGTGTATAGTATTTAATATAGGGTGTGCATCGCACACCCTATTTGTTTCTACTTTCCGGAAAGACAATCAAGGCCGTCCATCCCACCAGGCCTAAGAACATATCCAGCATGGTGTCATCCTGAGCGCAGCGCAGTGAAGTAAAGAATCTCAATACTATTTAGAATCGTAGGGCTGGGCTTGCCACACCTTGGTTTTATCCATTCAACGCTGAGCCTTTCCCGCCCGCCCGGCATGCCCTGAGCCTATCGAAGGGAGTGAAATCGAAGTAGTCGAAGGAGCAATGCTCCGCATTGAGCAATCGAGAAATCTATTAAAACCTCTCCGTTATCTATCGTCAGTCATCCATCGTCTGTCATCCGTCTTCTGTCGTCAGTCGTCAGTCGTCTCAGTGTTCTCAGCGGCAAGCAAATACTTTCATTTTAACGGCCAGCCTGCGGGGCAATAGCACAGCCACTGGTCAACAAATAGCTTAAAGTCCAGTTCGTCTACACCATTAACGTGGTTCAGGTCGGCTCCACCGCAGCAGCCCCGAAAATAATCAATAGTCAATTAAAATCGCCCGCCCCCGCCGTCTATCGTACTCCAGGTAAGAGTATAATCTCCACCGCTCTGGGCTGAAACAGGCAAGGCAACCATAAGGAC
>VRUL01000015.1:52188-128537 GCA_019456145.1 Planctomycetota bacterium | reverse complement strand
GCAGTTACTACCAGCGATGCGAAAGGATGGTTTGAATCCTGCGGATACCAGTACACCAAAACTTAAAATGCTCTAAATTCGGAAAACCGCTGCATTTTACCGAGACGACAGTCGTTTCAGGCCCCAAGGCAAACCAGGGCTGGAACAGTACACCGGAGGGTGAGAAGTATCAGGCCGAGAAAGTGCCCGAGTTCTATACCGTCCTTTTCTCGCACCCGGCCGTCGAGGCAATTACCTGGTGGGACTTCACGGACCAGGGCGCATGGCAGCGGGCGCCGGCAGGTTTTCTGCGCAAGGACCTGACCCCCAAGCCCGCTTACAAACAATTGCAACGCCTCATAAAGGACAAATGGTGGACGAAAACCAAAGTAGATCTCGCCGCCGCTGGCCGAGCACGCTTCCGCGGCTTCTTCGGCCAATACAAAATTACGGCCCGCGTTGCCGGCCGCCAACTGACCGGTACCTTCTCATTCGAGAAGAGCGTTAAGAAAGCGATAGATGTCCAATTGACATGATCAAAATTGTTAAGGCGGGAAAGTAGGCCGAAGGAATGCCATAAATCATACGGTTCAAAAAAGTTCTGTATTGTAAGAACTCTGCTTTTCTAATGTCTAAAGTCTTTTTTATGCGCGCGATGTTTTTTGTTTATATTCTTTGCGTGTTTTTTCTGCCACAATAGCCAATCCAAATTTTCTACTACCTTGTCTTGCCAAATATGGCTTTAACGGGATATGAGAAAAAGCGTGGAAGACGACCGTGGCTACTTTTTAGTTCTCAGAGGTGATAGCCATTTCCATTTTGCTGCTCTTTGTTTATAATTGCCGATATTATTCTGGAAACCAGGGTAATTTTTTTGAATCTGGCCGACAACCGAATATCCCAGCATCATGAAGCCCAGAGGACCAAAGTTGTCCGGAACATCAATATAATACTTCCTTTTTGTGGGAACAGGCTCCAGAACTTGTTCGAAGACCTCTTTCTCTTCTTTGTTTAAGCCAAGGGCAATATAAAGCTCTTCCTTGGCGTCATTGATCGCAGCCCCATGCATGAAGTTCGTAAGATACGTGGACATAGTGCCTATACATCTTCCTATCTTTTCTCCCCTTAATTTCCAGTCGACCATCTCTGCAACTTCGGGCATGCCGTCTGTTAATATAACGGAAAATGCTTCGAACTGACCATACCCGCCTTCGGGCTCTTTCAATGACTCAACCACTCGCCTTATTTCTGATAAGTTTTCATGCGTTAATGCCTGAATCATCGTCCCATAGGTTGCCGTGTTGACCGTAGGGGGCTCTTTTATCGCTGGAAAAGCTATGTCGTTTATCTTGTCGCCGAATTTTTTCTTGAGTTCAGAATCGGGGTTGCATAAGATCGCATTAACCCGCAGGCCTTTTTCCAAAGCATAGCCGGCGATAGACACCACTTGGCGCGAGCCAGTGGCAGAGACAATCGTAACATCCTCAAGTATATTTCTCTTTGCGTTGATTTCGCATTGCACCAAAACTTCCTTTGCGTGTGAGAAACTCCTGCCGGCAAAGCGGTAGATTATCCTGCCTGTTAACAAACCGGTCTGGCTTCCCACCACAAGTGTGTGGGTGCTTTTCGAAAGTTCGAGCGTAGGATTTCCCTTTTCTTCAAAGAAATCCAGCGCCTTTATGACATAGTAGTCCAATGTCTCAATTTTTTCCACCATAGTCATCAACTTAATTCATAGAAATCGATATTTTCCATTTGAACATACCTCAACCCAAACTCCAGGCCAATGTCTTATTAAAATAAAAAAAAATAACCTCGTCAATTAAAAACTTCCTTTGACGATGATTTCTATATCTTGTCTTCATAAGATAAGCAGGTCGTTTTCAAGCCCGGCTTAAAATATCAAAAATGGGCAAGGAAAATTCGTTCTCACACCGAAATTGACAAAACCTTCCTGGTTTGATAAACTCCCTCATATCTGATTGTTTTGCAGATTAAGGGATTTGGCAATGGACTATGCAGTTATAATGGCAGGGGGCTCTGGAAAAAGGTTATGGCCGCTCAGCCGGGAAAAACGGCCCAAACAAGTCTTGAAGCTTATCGATGGACAAACACTGCTTCGATGTTGTTTCGAGCGTCTCTCGCCCATATTTGATACCAGAAACATCATTATTCTCACAAATGCCGGCTACGCAGATACCGTTCGTGAAAACTTGCCCGAATTGCCCTTTAATAACGTCATCGCCGAGCCGGCTGTTCACGATACCGCCGGCACCATCGGTTTGGCTGCGGCCGTCCTGACCAAATATGACCCCGAAGCAACGATGGCCGTGGTTACCGCAGACCAGGTGATAGAGCCTGCTGATGTTTTCCGGCAGGCATTAACAGATGCGATGACCTTTGTGAATAATAATCCCACCGATATGATTACTTTCGGTATCCAGCCGACCTTCCCAAGTACCCAGCTTGGTTATATAAAGTGTGCCTCGGCCCGGAAGTGCCCCGGCTGCAAAAACGAAATTTATACAGTCGAAGCGTTCAAGGAAAAGCCTGACGAAACAACCGCAAAACAATATATCGACACCGGCCAATATTTCTGGAACTCCGGTATGTTCGTCTGGAAGGCCAAAACAATCCTTGCCAATTTAGCAAAATTCCTGCCCGAAGCTACCGGGCCGCTACACAAAATGCAAGCCGACTGGGACAGCCCGAATCAGCAAAAAACGCTCAAGGAATGGTACATAAAATTACCCAAAATCAGCATCGACTACGCCGTTATGGAAAAGGCCGAGCAGGTTTACGCCATAAAGCTGGACTGCCGCTGGCTCGATATGGGCTCTTTCGCAGCACTGGCCGACATTATCAATTCCGACAAGGACAACAACGTTATTGTTGCCGGGGCCAGCGAGGTGCTTGATTGCAAAGACTCCATCTTCATCACCGAAGAACAGGGGCATCTAATCGCCGCTATCGGCCTGGAAAATATTATCGTAGCTCACAGCCCTGATGCAACACTCATTTGTCACATCGATCAGACCCACAGAATAAAGGAGCTGCTCGAGTTGATAAAGCAGAATGCCGGCAAACAATTTCTCTAAAAAAATAGAACGCGATACACAACACCATCCTGGTAACTCTGTTTCGGAGGGACGCACAACGAAAAATGAGATATTTGGCAATAGATTATGGCAATAAACGCACGGGCCTGGCAATCTGTGACGCCGGAGAGACAATCGCCTCACCGTTGACGGTTATCCAAGGCCAAAAAGAGCTGCTAAAAAAGATTGCGGATATTGTCGCTGCCGAAAAAGTCGAAGCTGTTGTCCTGGGATTGCCCTTGAATATGGATGACTCACAGGGCCCACAGGCAAAGCTCGTCCTCAAGTTCGCAGACCAATTAAAAGCTTATATTGACGTCCCTATCCACTTTCAGGATGAGCGGTTAAGCACTTTCGGCGCCGAGGAAAAACTTGCTGCCGCCGATTTTACCAGAGGCAAGAAAAAAAAGCGTCTTGATGCCGTCGCCGCCGCAGAAATCCTCGATGTCTTCCTCCAGCAAAAGCACCCGCAATAATCCTACTGACCTTTTCCTTGGTTCTTCGACCTTTCGAGAATGTGGTTGACCTTCTTGTTAGTTGTTTTTTCCTGTGGTTTGGTTATTGTTCCTCCGTGCCTTTCTTACGGGGCAGCTTTGACCGCCATTCTTGAGCTTTCTGTGGTTTTTCCCAGGCCTCGTAGAGCTTAATCAACTCGTTCATAGCAGCCACCGTGTCCGGATGTCCCTCGATCAGCACACCTTCGCTCAGTTCCACAACCTCAACGAGCAGAGGCTCTGCCTTGTCGTAATCGCCCTGTCTATGATGCACCAAAGCCAGGTTGTATATGGAGATGAGCGGAGGTACCTCCTGGCCCTCTTTGCGGCGTTCATCCTCCAACGCCTTGATGAGCAGCGGCTCTGCCTTGTCGTACTGCCCCCGCCTGAAGTAGTCCATCCCCACCGAGGCCTGTGTATCCGGGTGTTCCTCACCCAGCATGCGGCGTCTGACTTCAAGCGCTTTGCCCAGCAGCGTCTCGGCCTCGACCTCACGGCCGATGTGCAGGTACCACATACCCAGAGAATGTATCATATGCAGCATCATTGGATTCAAACTCTCATCTAATAAACCGCTGCGCACGACCTCGACCACATTGTCAGTCAGTGCCGCCATTTCGTCAATCTTGCCCTGCCTGTAATACAGTACAGCCAGATCGGGGATTAAATCCGACGTGGTCGGATGTTCTTCACCCAGCACCTCTCGGCTCTTCCGGTAACACTCCGAAAGAAGCTGCTCAGCCTGATCGAGCTTGCCTTGCCTGCGATAGAGCCGACCGAGAGTACCCATCAGACGAAGTGTTTCCGGATGCCCTTCGCCCACCACTTTGCGTCTGCCTTCGAGAGCCTCGGCCAGAAGTCGCTCCGCATCCTCATAGCGCTCCTGGTCAGAGTATAGAAGACCGAGATCGTGTATGATGTACAGGGTCTCGCTGTCAAGGTCGCCATTCGTGCGCCGACGGATATCCAAAGCCTCCGTTAGCAGCTTCTCTGCCTCATCGAATCGTCGCTGGTTCTGGTATACTACTCCGATCCAGTGCATGTAAACTGCAGCCCACGAATGTTCGGCGCCTAATTTGCGTTGAATGACCTCCAGGCCCTCAGCATAAAGCCGCTCAGCCTCGTCGTAGCGACCCTGGTCAAAGTACAGACCGGCACGCCAGCCCATGCAGGACAGCAGAGCATCATGTTCCTTGTCTAAGGTGCGCCGCATACCCTCAAGCGCCTCGACCAGCAGCATCTCGGCCTGTTTGTTGTTGCCCAGTTCACGGTACACCCATCCAAGCTCCCGCATGCAATTCAGCGTCTCGAAGTCTTCATTGCCAAGTCGATCTCTGCGAATCTCAAGGCAGCGCCTCAAGTGATTTTCGGCCTCGCTGTAGCGCCCGAGGTGATGGTAGGTACTACCGAAGGTATAACGGATGGAAGCTTCGATGAGCGGCTCGTCGGCGAACTTGCCCTCCAGTCGCTTCGACGCCGCGTCCAGAAAAGAAACCACCGTGGCGCCCTCTGTTCTACCGCTCCAGGGGTCTGCCGAGCCAAGCAAATCGTTACGGAGAAAATCGCTCACCGCCTGCGAAATTCTCGCCTGCCGCTCAGCTCTAACAGCAAAGACCATAGAGACCACAATGCCCGCGAGAAGCACTGCGAGAATCGAAAAAATGCTGATTACCAGCGCCCGATTTCGATGAATAGACTTCTTAAGCCGATATAGCGTTGACTCGGGCCCGGCAATAAGTGGGGCGCCGTTGAGATAATTTTGCACATCGTCTGACATCTCGGCCGCCGAGCGGTAACGACGAGTTCTATCTTTACGTATGGCCTTTAGTGGTATCCATTCAAGTTCCTTGCGCAGCCGCGCCACTAACAGCGCTATCTTGGTTCCCCGACTTTCGGCGACCTTCTTTGCTTCTTCTCCAAGACTCGAAAGACGTGTGCTTGGCCGCGGCGGCTCATCTTCAACTATTGTCCTTCGAATCTCGGCATAGCCCGAGGCCCGCAACATTTCAGGGTCAAAAGGTAACGCGCCGGTCAAGAGTTGATAAAGAAGAACGCCCAGTGAGTAAATATCCGTGCGTGTGTCTACATCCAGCCCGCACATCTCCGCCTGTTCGGGGCTCATGTACTCAGGCGTCCCGATCATCTGGGCATATCGCGTAAACAGCGTCTTTTCCGTAAGCTCCAGGCTTGTGGCCTTGGCTATCCCGAAGTCGATCACCTTCGTAACAGGCTGGCCATCGAGCAGAGTCACCATAACGTTCGACGGTTTGATGTCCCTGTGGATAATGCCTTTCTGGTGTGCGTGCTGAACGGCGTTACATACCTGCATAAACAGATCTAATCTCTCACGGGTATTCAGCTTGTTCTTGTCGCAGTATTCGGTGATAGATACACCCTTGACCAGTTCCATTACAAAGTATGGCCGTCCCGTTTCTGTTGCGCCGGCATCGAGGACTTTGGCAATATTAGGATGGTCCATCATCGCCAGGGCCTGACGCTCTGCTTCGAAGCGGGCAATTACCTGCTTGGTGTCCATCCCCAATTTGATTACCTTCAATGCGACTTTGCGGCGAATAGGTTCTTTTTGCTCGGCCATATAGACAACGGCCATACCACCTTCCCCGATTTGTTCCAACAGTTTATACCGGCTGATGATTGTGCCGGGCCCCTCAGTCAGATGAGGATCTCCCAGTGTAACAATTGATCCTATTGGCGGTTCCTCAAGAAAATCGCCGGCCTGGCTATGGGCTCTTAGCAAATCCTCGACCTTTGAGCGTAAATCGCCGTCTGCACCACAGGCTTTGTCCAGAAAAGCCGCCCGCTCTTTAGAAGATTTCTTTTCAATAGCTTCTGCAAAAATCGATTTGATGTCTTTTGGCTCTTCGTTCATTTTATAGCTCCTTTTCAAATCCTTCCCTCTATATTGCAATGCGATATTCAGGCCAAAAATGCGACACAAAAAATCAAAAAATTTAAGAAGAATTTATCTCCCGCACTCCAATACGGGCAGATTAAACGAGGATAATTAGTAACACCCTGTAGATAATGGAGTTATGGCTGATGTCAGATCTGACGATTACCAGATGAACGGGCAATTTTATTGTGAGGGTGGCTTTTCTGACTTGGTGATTTCCTGATAAAGCCAGGCACGTGCGTAGGCCCAGTACCTGTCAGCGGTGCGGCGGGATACTCCTATTATTTCTGCTGCCTGGCCGAGGGTTAGACCTGCAAAGTAACGCATTTTTACCAAATCAGCGACTACGCGGTCCTCATTGGCAAGTTTAGTGAGTGCTTCATCCAACACAATAAGGTTCGTTGAGGGCTCTTCGATAGCTATATCTGCATCGTCAAGCCCGACTCTCTGATGGTCACCACCATGCTTTTGCCGTTGTTTGCGTCGAGCGTTATCGATGAGAATACGGCGCATAGCCTCAGCCGCCGCTGCAAAGAAATGACCGCGACCGTTCCAGTTTTGGCCTTCTGAACCGACCAAACGGATATATGCTTCGTGAACCAGCGCCGTGGCCTGAAGCGTCTGGCCGGGCCGTTCCTGTGATAGCTTCTGAGCTGCCAAAAGGCGTAGTTCGTCATAAACCACTGGAAGCAGCTTGTCCACAGCCTGAGCATCCCCATGCTCGATTGCAAATAAAATGCGCGTAACATCACTCATACTTATTCTCGAAACCGATTCTCTCAAATCCTCAATCTGACTGTACGCTATATCGCTGCGACCCACCCCCCGTCAACGTACAGGATTTGCCCCGTCACAAAGTCGCTGGCGCTTGAGGCAAGGAAGACCGCCGTACCGGCGATATCTTCCGGTTGACCCCACCTCTCAAATGGCGTCCTTGAAAGCACCCACTTGTTAAAATCTTCATCGGCACGCAGTGGTGCTGTAAGGTCAGTTGCGATAAAACCCGGCCCGATCGTGTTCACGTTGATATTGTACTTTGCCCACTCCACCGCCAGAGATCTTGTCACCATCAGCAACCCGCCTTTACTGGCTGCATACGCTGTTGTTGTAGGCCGACCCCCATGGCACATCAGCGAGCCAATATTGATAATCTTTCCGCCTTTACCGGCCTTCTTTCGGTGCCGGCAAAACGCCTGCGAAATCGCAAACACAGCGGTCAAATTCACCTCGACAACCCTGTTCCACGACTCCAGATCCACGTCTTCGGCCGGCCCTCGCGCCGTCGTTCCGGCACAATTGACTAAGATGTTTATCTCTTTGTTGGTTTCGGATATTATTTTCTCGAAAAGCTGCCCAATCGCCTTTGTATTTTCCAGGTCAAATGGGAAAGTCCACACCTTTTTACCACTGGATTCCTGGATTTGCTCCCTGGCAGCCTGAAGCCGGCTTTTGTCACGAGCTATTATCGCAATATCGGCCCCCTGCCCCGCCAGCCCCTTTGCCACGGCAAGCCCGATACCTCTGCTGCCTCCCGTAACTAAGGCCGTTTTACCTGATAAACTGAAAAGTCCATTATCCATATATTATTAGTAAATCAGTGATATTGCCATTGCCGCCTCTGTGACGTTTACACAATACAATATACACCCGGCATACCACCACAATCCCTGATACAATTCAAAACGGTGTCATAACGGAGGTTTGGTCCTTTCCGTCAACGTCTTCATTGCCCCGCACTGCATTTTCTTACTGTAAAGTTTACTCTTATTAACAGTGTAAATGTTAAGTGCCCTGCTGTTTACGGCAGAGAGTTGTTCTCTGCGAAGCAGCTCATTAAAAACAAGCTTCCGCATCTCCACATCCTTCTTTTTTCTACCTTTTGTATTCTCAACAATCCTCACCAGAAAATCCAAGTCTAATATTTCCATGCCGCCGGATACATCTCTGTCCTTTTTCTGCTCCCCACCGCCAACTTTGTCGGCAACCTCGAAATCGAACATCGGCTCTTTATTGACTGTCTTTGGCTGTGCTGTTTTTAAGAAAAACTCGACGTACCTATCTTTGATAACTTTGTTTGACCGGCCCGGCTGACTGTACGGTCCACCGGCACCTTCACGCCGATATTGCCCCTGGTTTTTAAATCTCTTTGCTCTTGCCTTGATAAGGCCGATAATCCCCACCCCACCCCCCAGAACCACCAGTACCAGCATCTGTATCCAGAACGTGTCCTCGTCATCGTTACTGCTGGCAACCAGAATTATCTCTGCTATAAGATGTGCCATACTTCCTGGCAAGCCGGATTTAGCGCTTGGAATTAACCTGTGGTTGAATCAGGCAAACCAAGGCCCTTAGCATTCAGGAAAAACAACAAAACTCTGCCTAAATCAAGACGCTTCTGAACCTCCTTGTTCAGTCACTTTCTCAACTCTAACGCGTTGTCCTTTCGGTCAACTTCTTCATTGCCTCGCACTGTATGTCCTTACCGTAGAGCTTATCTTCATCAACCGTGTAAACCTTCAGCGTATTGCTGTCTACCGCTTCCAGCTGCTCCCTGCGAATTAGTTCATTAAAAACGAGTTTACGCATCGTCACATCGTTCTTGTCATCACCCTTGGTGTTCTCAACAACACCCAGCAGGAAATCCATCTCTAACATTTCCATACCGCCGCCTACATCTCTATCATCGCTCGGTCCTCCCCTACCCTCTCCAGCCCCAGCGGAGCCTTTACCTGTGCTTCGGACCTCCACAACTTTACCCGGGCCCGTTCTTTTCGTCTCAGTTTTCTTGTCGTTTGAATTCCAAGCCATTTTTTGAACCTCCAATATTCAACTTAATCCTTATTCCTTGATTCCCGGTGTTTTCTTAATACACCCTCTTAACATCGTAAGCAAAACTCTCTGAAACAAAACGGATTATATACTGATTTTGTGAGTCAGCCAAGTAAAACCCACCAAAAAATTTTCTTTTATCCCTTCACAGGGGCCCATCAGATCTTTTTTTGATATTTAGGGGTTTCTGTTTAGCCCCAGGGCTTTATAACAGGGGGTTTCTTTACGATCGGAATTTACCTGCTTTTAGTCTTTTGTTGGGCCGGGGCCATCACCGGCGTAAAGGGCTTTTATTTCGTCTTCGCTCAGGACATAGCTGTAAATCCGCACGTCGTCAATCAGACCGTTCAATCCACACGTTGCTTTTGAGTTTACTTGCTTTCGCTCTTCTGCTGGACCGCAACTTCTTCAGGATGAGTTATTTCTCCTCTGTGTCTTTCTTAGGAGGTAGCTTTGCCCGCCATTCCTCGGCCTTCTCCTGCTTGCCCCACGCCTCGTAAAGCTTGACCAGATTATTTATGGACTTCACCGTATCCGGATGTTCCTCACCCAGCACCCGTCGTCTGATCTCCAGCGTCTTGAGGGACAGCAGTTCCGCCTCCTCGTACGCACCCATGCTGTAATGCTCCATACCCCGCAGGCCAAGGTTTCTTAGAAGTCTGTCAAGATAAAGGGAACTATCTTCATCAAGGGCGTCGGCCTCAATGGCACGCACGTACCGACTCGTCAGATATTGGTAATGTTCGTCCCGTGTTCGGCCCGGTCCGAGTGCCTCGGCAGTGGAAACATCGGGCTTGAGCTCCGCGACCCATATCTCATAGTATGGGCGAGCCAAATGGATGGCCATCCGGCTCCCATCAGGAGACCAGACAGCTCTGGTGACCCGAGCGTCCAGGACCTTTGAGGCCTTTTGCGTTTCCAGTTCATAGATCCATAGCCCGAGGTCAGAGTCGTGGTAGCCTCCTATACTCACCTCGCGCCCATCCGGCGACCAGCTCACCAGCATGCCCCGTTCCCCCACAGGGGCCGACCAGCTTGCAACCAGCGAACCGGACGATAAGTCCACGATTCGAAGCTGGTTACCGACCGTATAAGCAACGTACTTCTCATCCGGTGAGATTGCAGGATAAAAACCACGACACGAGAGGACCTGGTCGGGCTTAGCAGCACGGTCGTCAACACCAATGGAATAGAGCATCATATCCTGGTCTGAATGGAACAAGACTTGTTTTGAGTCACGGCTCCATAAAGGGGAGGCGCCCTTGGCTAAAAACCGCCGGTCCTCCATGCCATCAGCCTTGATAATCCAAATCTCTCGCTGCGCATGAGGCGCAAAGCGAGCATTATATTCGGTAGTAAGGTCAGCAAGTAATACCGGCTGTCGAGAACGGACAAAGGCAATGTGCTGTCCATCAGGAGACCACTCCGGGTCAAAACCAGGAACCGTCAATAGGCGGGTCTTTCCCGATTCCAGATTAAGGATCTCAATACCGCTAAAACCGTGAACTCCCCGGCTGTACGCCAACTCAGTACCGTGGGGCGACCAGGCTGCCTTGAACCCCTTGGTCGCCACCCGTTTTGCCTTGGCATTCAATTCCTGATAGTAGCTGGCTGCCTCGTGCATCGCCCAAAAAGCTGCTTCCCGCGAACTGCCCTCCGGCAAATTGAGTTCCCGACCGGCACCCAAGATGTTGAATACGTGTTTTGCCGCCCATCGGTTGAACTGCCTTTTGGCCTTAGGATCCATTTCAACTATCGCAGCGTATTCGGCCCTGGCCTCTTCATACCGGCCCGAAGCAACCAGGGTACAAAAAGTATGGAAGTGATACATCTTCTCGTCCGGCTTCAGTCGGACACACTCCTGGGCATCCGAGAGGGCTTTTTTGTAATTACCCATTTGCATCTGCGTCCGGCGGCGCTGATCGTACAATTCGGAATCGTCAGGCGAAATCTTGATTGCCTTATTGTGGTCCCTGATGGCCTCACCAAATAGTTCCTTTTCACTTTGTCTTATCGCCTTTTCCCGCCGAGCGATCGCACGAAGGGCATACCCCTTTGAATTATTCGATTCATTCCCAATCATTACATATGCATCGATCTCCATCCTGTCATATTTCCTGAGCGCATAGTATGCTAAGGCTCGCGCTTCCAGAGAGTCATAATGGCCCGGCTCAAAGTCTATGGCTTTGTTCAGCCATTCAAGAGTTTTATTCACGGTGCCGGCCATCATAGAACGGTTAAAATACGCCTCGGCGGACTCGGAAAATAACTTCTCACCTTTTTGCTGATGTTCTTTTGCCTTCTGCTGATATTCTTTTGTTGTTTCAGGGTCACCAGGGTCGCTTTCGAGATATATCCTCGCCAGAAGAAAATGGGCCTGGCAGGCAATCTCATCTCGTTCGTTGAGCAGCTTCTGGAGTTCTTTCACAGCAGCGGCAGGGCCTTGTAACTCCAAAACGAGTCGCCCGCGCAGCAGTTGCGCTTTAGGGCCAACGTGTTCGCTATCGACAATCGTTTCGACTTTGGTCAGGGCCTCTTGGAACTGTCCGCTGGAACGCAATTCCATAGCCTTCGACAAAATGTCTCTGTGTTTGAGAAATTCGGCCTCTTTACCTCGATTAACGGCCTGAACGTACATCACGAAAATGACTGCTATACAAGCAAGTAGAGCTGCCGCCGTCGCTGCAGCAATAGCCTGCGTTCGGTATTTACGCAGCAATTTTTTCAGACGGTATATTTTGCTGGGCTGCCCAGCTAATACCGGCTCGTGGGCCAGGTGCCGCTGGATGTCCTCATCCAAAGCGTGGGCCGTCTGATAACGCCGCGTCCGGTCCTTCTCCATCGCCTTGAGCGTGATCCAGTCAAGATCGCCGCGAAGTCTGCGCCGAAGTGTGCCCGGGTCAATGCGACGACGCTGGGCCAACATGGTTGACTCTTCGCCGCCGAGTGTGCTCAGCCGGGTGCTCGGCGTCTTCGGGTCTTCTTCCCGGATGACCTGACGAATGTGGTCAACCCCGCCTTCACGAAGTGTTACAGGATCAAAAGGCAGGACGCCGGTCAGCAGCTCGTAGAGCAACACGCCCAGAGAGTAAATGTCAGAGCGAGTATCAACATCCTGGCCGGTCATCTCCGCCTGCTCAGGACTCATATACTCAGGTGTGCCGACAAACTGGCCCTGCTCGGTAACCAGCGTACGCTCGGTCAACGGCTGACTGACGGCCTTGACCACACCGAAATCGATGACCTTAGGCACCGCCTTGTCGCCCTGGATGCATACCTGTATATTCGATGGTTTGATGTCCCTGTGGATAATGCCTTTTTGGTGGGCGTGCTGGACTGCCTCGCAGACCAGTAGGAAAAGCTTAAGACGCTCCTCGATGGTCAACTTATGGCGGTCGCAGTGTTCGGTGATGGGGACACCCTTGACGTATTCCATTACGAAGTATGGCCGACCGGCGTCAGTGGTTCCAGCATTGAAGACGTGGGCAATATTCGGATGTTCCAGCAGGGCCAAAGCCTGGCGTTCAGCCTCGAAGCGGGCGATGACCTGTTTGGTATCCATGCCCGGCTTGATGACCTTCAGCGCAACTCGGCGTTTGACTGGTCTCTGCCGCTCAGCCAAGTAGACCACTCCGAAACCGCCTTCGCCTAAGATGCTAAGCAGCTTATAGGGGCCGATCTGGCCACCCGGCCCGACCGCCGAACCACCCATGCTGGCGGTGGGAATGGATTCTTCCTTATCTGGCTCCTTATCGTTTCTTTCTTCAGTTTTACTCATTAGCACTCCACTTTTACACCGTGAGGGTACCCAAGGTCTCTTCTCCTGTCAAACCAAACTTTGTACCTGCACAAGCGGCTATCCACTCTCTTTCGCCTTGTCGTTAGTCTTTCGTTTTAACTTGCTATTGACCAATTCATTTACCCCGGCCCCCTAAATAAAACCCAAAATCGAGGATTCCCGTTAGCTGAAAATTTCGACAAAAAAAAATAAAAAAACACTTTACATATCCAAACACATGTTTTAAACTGTCGTATGAAACAACTGTTTAGGAGACCTAAAATGGCGATTTCAGGCCAAAAACAAGGGAATTCCGGTCCCGACAAGCCTGTTCAGGACAGATTGCTTGATGCCGCAGAACAGCTTTTTGCTGAGAATGGTTTTGATGGCGCAAGTGTCCGCGATATTGCCTCGGCCGCAGGCTGCAATATCGCGGCTGTGAACTACTACTTCGGCGGCAAAGATAAGCTCTACACCGAGGTATGGCGGCGTCAGTTAGTGCAAATGCGGGATGCCCGTCTACAAGCAATTGAACAGGTGCTGTCTGAAAGCAATGGCAAACCGTCCCTGGAGGATTTGCTCAAGTCCTTTGCAAACGCATTTATTGGCCCCTTCGTGGATGAGAGCAGGTCCCGTTGGCTTATGAGGCTCATGGCCAGAGAAATGATAGACCAGCATGTACACGTCAATGTCTTCGTCGAGGAAGTCATCAAGCCCACCATGAGTGCGATGGGCGGGGCCTTGATGAAAGCCTGTCCGGGTTTGGAAGAATCAAAGATTCCGCTCCTGATTTTCTTCCTCGCTGGCCAATTAATACATATCGTCCACATAAAAGCCATGTATGAACAGACTGAAATGGCGGAAATGCCGGCTTTCGACCTGACTGATGCAGTTGAAAACATTGTTAAGTTTTCTGCTGCAGGAATTAGGGCCTACGCCGAGGAAAAGACCGAATGAAAAAGTTGCTAATTCCAACCTGTTGGTTGTTTCTTACTCTGAGCGTTGCAATGCTTGCAGGCTGTATGCTCGGGCCTAAGTATTCAAGGCCGGAAACCCCTGCAGATGGTGACCAGGGGTATGTTCGCTCAGGAAGCCGCAGCGAAGACGTCAATGACCTCGAAAAGATTGACAACTGGTGGGAGCAATTCGGCGACCCGACAACAACTGTTTTGGTGCGTCAGGCGTTGGAAAATAACTATGACATCAAAGCAACCGCAGCAAAGGTGCTGCAGGCCCAGGCGGCCTTAGCTGAAAGTCGCGGAATGTTGTGGCCGGATGTGTCTTACGGTTTGTCTCGGGACCGCAGCAAACGTTCATTTACCTTCGGTAGTGGAATCGGCGGGGGCCAAAGATTCAGTGTCATGAGCACGACCTGGACTCACGATATCTCCGTGGTGTATATACTGGATTTGTTTGGCAAGCTCAGACATTCAGAACGGGCGGCCTGGGCGGATATGCTTGCCGCTGAAGCCAGTGAACAGGCACTGATTAATTCGATAATCGCCACCGTAATTAAGGCCAGAATCGATATAGCAACTATCCACATGCGACTGGCCATAGCGCGGGCAAACACTGACAGCCGCACCGGCACTCTGGAGATTGTCGAACGAAAATATAGCCGGGGTCTCGTTAAGCCGGTTGAGATTAGGCTGGCACGTGAGAATCTCGAAGCATCGAAGTCCCTTGAGCCTGCTATTGAGCTGTCGCTTATTAAGGCACAAAATGCGCTCGATGTTCTCCTGGGTCGTAGGCCGGCTGCTTCAAAGCCTCTGCCCGAAACATTACCCGCCCTGCCGGAGTTGGAACCGGTCTCAATTGGGCTGCCCGCATCACTGTTAGACCGCCGGCCCGATGTAAGGGCTGCCGAGTTGAGTTTGCGTGCAGCCAATGAACGCATTGGCGTCAGTATTGCACAATTATTTCCAGACCTGACCCTGACTGCAAACACCGGTCGCAGCGCCGACGAGTGGGAGGACATTTGGACGGACAAAACTGAGATTTATTCAGCAATCTTACGTCTTGCACAGCCCATCTTCAAAGGTGGACAGTTGAAGGCAAGGGTCAAAGCCGCCGAGGCCCGTTATGCCGAATTGGCGGCTAATTACGCCGAAACTGTTCTCACAGCGATGCGGGAAGTCGAGGATGCCCTGGCTGGCGATCAAATGTTGCAAAAACAGCTCGGGCATGCCCAGAGTCGCTTCATAGAGGCCAAAGCAGCAGAGGAGCTTTCAAAGCAGAGATATAGCAGTGGTGTTGCCGGCGTTGCCGGTTTCCTGACGGTTCTCGAAACCCAGCGCCGAAGTAGAATAGCTGAGGAACAAGTGGCTATCCTTAAAGGCCAGATTTGGACCACAAGAGTCAATCTTTTCCTTGCCCTGGGTGGCGACTGGACTGATAAAGAAAAAGCCCAATAGAAAGAGGATTCCTCATATGGTAGAAAAAAATCAAATGAAAGCTATAGTCGAAGAGGGGATTGAGAAATCACCCAGCCGTCTTAAGCAATTGCTAATTACATTAAGCATAGTTGCCCTGGGGGTATTGCTTACGATTATTCTGATTAAATCTCGAAGACCGCCGCAGCGAAAGGAACAGGAAATCCTCGCACCATTAGTGATGGTTAAGCAATTAAAGGCCGCCGACATTCAAATGGTCATTCGCGCTTATGGAACAGTAAGTCCGAAGGTGGAGGTTGATATCGTACCTGAAGTTTCCGGGAAGGTAGTCTCTGTCAATCCTGAACTCAAGGCGGGGGGACTTATCGCTGCCGGAGAACAGATACTGCAAATAGATGAAAGGGACTATGAATTTGCCGTCCAACAGACCAATGCTGTCGTTGCTGATGCTCTAGTCAGACTTGAAATAGAGATGGCTGAGGCAGAAGTAGCACGCAGAGAGTGGGAGCAGTTGCATCCCGGTACCGAACCGAATTCACCGCTGGTATTGCACGAATCACAGGTTCGCCGGGCTAAAGCCGCATTAGAATCTGCCAAGGCGCAGCTCGCGACCGCACAACTGCGGCTTGAGCGAACAAGTCTTTCTTTACCGTTTGATGCCCTGATAATCAGTGAAAAAGTCGACCTCGGTCAATATATGGTCACCGGTCAGCCAGTCGCTGTGGCATACGGAATCGACACGGTCGAGATAAAGATACCACTTGAGGATGAAGAACTGGCGTGGTTTGACATCTTTGAGAATTCGGCTTCACTCAATGGTAACAGGGCTTTAAGAAGGAAAACGCCCGCTGTCGTAAAGGCCGACTTTGCCGGTGCCGAGCATACATGGAAAGGCTATGTCACCCGAACAACAGGCCAGGTCGATAAAATGTCGAGGATGATCTACGTCGTTGTTGAAGTGCCGAAGCCCTTTGAACGCTCTAACGGCAGACCTCCGTTATTGCCTGGTATATTTGCAGAGGTCCTGATTGAGGGCAAAGTGCTTAAAAATGCCCTGGCCGTGCCTCGAGATGCAATACATGACAGCAATAAAGTATGGATAGTTCAAGACGGTATCTTGCATATCGAAGCTTTGGATATTGTCCGTGCCGACAGGAATTTTGCATACGCAATGGCCCGTGTCGACCAAAATGCAACAATCGTCACCAGCTCTCTTGATACGGTTACCGAGGGAATGAAAGTGCGCACACAACTTGACCAGGCCACAGAGGGCGGGCAGCTAAATCAAGATCCTAATGAGGCAGACAAACAGGAGCCAAACACGTGAAAGACCCAACGGAAAGAAAAGGCGTTCTCGCGTGGTTTGCAGCGAACCACGTTGCGGCAAATATCTTGATGGTTATGATTATGGCCGCAGGTTTGCTCGCTATTTTTACGGCAAAGCTGGAAGTTTTCCCCGAGCTCAGCCTTGATATGATCAATATCTCTGTGCCTTATCGCGGCGCTTCTCCGGCCGATGTCGAAGAGGGAGTTTTACTTCGTGTTGAAGAATCCCTGGCGGCTGTGGAGGGTATTAAACGAATGACTTCAACCGCCGGTGAGGGTATCGGTTCAACCCTTGTCGAAGTTGAAGAGTATGCCGATGTCACAGAGGTCATCGATGAAATCAAAGCTGCAGTGGGCACTATCACAACTTTCCCAAAGGAAACAGAAAAACCGATCATCAGCGAGATTAAAACCCGCCACAAAGTCATTTCTATCGTTATCTTTGGCGATGTTACAGAGAAAACACTCAGGAAGCTGGCGGATCAAATCCGTGACGATCTGACAATGATGGAAAATATAAGCCAGGTCAATATAGCGGGAGTTCGGCCTTATGAAATATCGATCGAAGTCTCCGAGGAAAATCTTCGTCGCTATAACCTGAGCTTCGACCAGGTATCAAGGGCGGTAAGTAATTCCTCCCTGGACATCCCGGCCGGTTCCGTCAAGACAACAGGCGGTGAGATTCTGGTCCGAACAAAGGGCCAAAGATATTATGGACCGGAATTTGAAAACATCATAGTTCTTACAAGGAATGACGGCACTAAAGTAAGACTGTCAGATATTGCAAAGGTTAGAGATGATTTTGAAGACATTGACCTTTATGCGAGGTTCGACGGCAAAAGAGCGGCTTTTGTACAAGTCTCACGTATCGGCGAACAGGATGCACTGGATATAGTCGGCACCGTGAAAAAATATATAAGCCGTAAGGAACAATTCATGCCGGATGGAGTTTCGCTGGCCTTGTGGGAAGATGATACCCTTATTCTCAAAGCAAGAATGAATCTTCTAAAGAAAAATGCCTTTATCGGCCTGGCGCTCGTATTCCTGTGCCTGACGCTTTTCTTGAATATAAGACTTGCTTTCTGGACTATGATGGGTATCCCAATATCTTTTCTTGGGGCGTTTTGGCTGTTGCCCCACTTTGATGTTACCATCAATATGATAAGCCTTTTTGCCTTCATAATGTCACTTGGAATCGTGGTCGACGATGCAATCGTAGTGGGTGAGAACATATTTGTATATCGCCAGCAGGGGATGGACAGAACCGAAGCGGCAATACGAGGCGTAAAAGAAATGGCCATGCCCGTTATCCTGGCCGTTCTGACAACAATGATAGCGTTTGTGCCCCTGGCTTACACCGGCGGTATTATGGGCAAATTCCTTCGGGTCATTCCCATTGTGGTCATAAGTGTCCTTTCGATTTCACTAATCGAAGCTTTGCTGGTTCTGCCGGCCCATCTGTCTTTCAAAGGCTCCGGCAAGAAAGGCAGATTTGTCCGTTTCACGGAAAGAATCAACGGTTGGACAGATAGCGGGCTTAAGCGTTTTGTGAACGGACCTTTCGCTAATTTTGTGATGCGGGCCGTGAAGTGGCGGTATGTAACATTAGCTGTTGCCTTTGCGATATTTCTGTTCACTGTTGGTTTTATTGCCGGTGGCTACATCAAGTTTACATTCTTTGATTCTGTTGAAGCAGACAATATGATTGCAACTTTGACCATGCCCCAGGGAACGCCTGTTGAGCAAACACGCCGAATTATCGAAAGGGTTGAGGCGGCGGCGCTGCAGGTTATAGATGAGTTTGACAACAAAAGTCAGGGCGAGCCTCCCCTTATGAATCATATATCAACGACGGTCGGGGCGCACCCGGCGGCCGCGCGCGGAGGGCCCGGCCAGAGTGATCTCGCTACGATAACTGCATCACACATGGCTCAGGTCAACGTCGAATTGCTCAGCAGCGAGCAACGCGATGCCTCCAGTAACGAAATGAAAAACCGCTGGCGCGATATCGTGGGCGAAATACCGGGTGTTTCATCACTTACGTTCATGTCTGAAATTATGAGTGCTGGTGATCCAATAAATGTTGAATTGTCTCATAAGAACTATACGGTCCTGCTGCAGGCCGTTGATAAGTTAAAGCTGCTCCTGCGACAATATTCAGGTGTCAGTGATATCTCGGACAGCTTCGAGGCGGGAAAGGCCGAGGTGAAAATGAAACTCAAAGACTCCGGACGAACTTTGGGCCTGACACTTTCAGATCTCGCAAGGCAGGTCAGGCAGGGTTTTTACGGTGACGAGGCCCAGCGTATTCAACGGGGACGTGACGATATTCGAGTTATGGTTCGTTATCCCAAAAACCAGCGGAAGAGCCTGGCCGACGTGGAAAATATGAGGATTCGATTACCCAACGGCACAGAGATTCCTTTCAAGACCGTAGCCCAAGTGCAGTACGGACGAGGTTATGCAACGATTCGACGTGTTGATCGCAGACGCGTGGTCAGTGTCTCGGCTGACGTCGATGAAGCCGTTGCCAACGCAGGTGAGATTAACACGGACCTCCTTCTACAAGTCCTTCCCAGCTTGCGTAACCAGTACCCGGGCCTTCAATATCGCTTTGCCGGTGAGCAGCGAGAGAGAAATGAATCGCTTGGCAGCCTGAAAATCAATTTTATAATTGCCATGTTCGCAATTTATGGCCTGCTGGCCGTACTCTTTAGAAGCTATTCCCAGCCGATCATAGTAATGTCTGCAATTCCATTTGGTCTCGTCGGTGCGACGATAGGGCATCTGCTGATGGGCTTCAACCTCAGCATACTTTCTTTGTTCGGAATCGTGGCGCTTTCCGGAGTGGTTGTAAATGATTCACTCATTATGATTGATCTTATTAACCGTGAACGAAAGAGCGGCATTGAACTCGCACAGGTACTTCGTGACTGTGCGACCCGGAGGTTCCGCCCCATCATGCTTACAACTTTGACAACCTTTTGTGGCCTGCTGCCGATTATTGCTGAAAAGAGCTTGCAGGCACGCTTTCTTGCACCGATGGCCATAAGCCTGGCCTTTGGAGTACTGTTCGCAACCTGCATTACGCTTTTGTTGGTGCCGTCAATATATATGATTCTCGAAGATATAAAGGCTCGCCTGTTTACAAAGACAACCCCGTAATCAGGGTTGCCGCCAGATGCCGATCTACTAACTTCGCAAGTGATAGAGGCCTTTTTTCATCAGATTGATATCGACTGTGGTGGCTATACCGGTTTCCTTGTTTTGTAAGTTGTTCTTGTTCAGAGAGTTAGCAAATAGCACATTTTTTTCTCGTTTTTGATAAGTTTTTCTGGCCAACCCACTCCCGAAAGCGTATAATATTGAAAATATGCTTTTGCATAGTGGGAGTCTGTTTTGCTGTTTATGGCAAAATGTTACTCAGGGAAATAGGGTAAAAGCATGGCAATAGTCACACATTATGAGCCGAAACTTGAAGTCGTTTCCGACGCTGAACATCTTGCGCAGAAAAGCGTTGAGTTTTTTATTGCTGAAGCGCAAAACGCGATAAAGGCCAAAGACGTTTTTTACGTGGCTATATCCGGGGGCCATACACCAAAGCGGTTTTTTGAACTCTTGAGCGACGCGCCCGAGGCAAAATCTCTGCCCTGGGACAAAATACAATTGTTCTGGGTTGACGAGCGATACGTTCCCACGGATTCGCAATGGAGCAATTACAAGCTCGCTGCCGACACTTTTTTACCTAAAGTCGCCATCCCTGACGAGAACGTACATCGGATTCCTACTGAGGACAGCGATTTTAAGCTTTCAGCTCAGCTTTATGAAGAAACCATCCGGGATGTTTTCGTCTTGAGCAAAGATCAAATTCCCCAATTCGATCTGATTGTGCTTGGCATGGGTGCTGACGGCCATACAGGCTCGCTCTTTCCCGATTCTTTTGCGCCTTTGGATATCGAAGATTTGGTATGTGTCGTCTATTTCCTGGATGATAAGCTTAACCGAATAACATTGACCCATCCGGTTTTATGTGCCGCATCTCATTTAGTTATTTTGGTCTCCGGGCAGGAAAAGGCCGCTATCTTAAAAAAGGTCATGACCAGCCGGCCCGACGACGTCAGCTATCCCATTCACGTCCTTTGGCCAATTCTAAATAAAGTCACCTGGCTCATCGACAAAGACGCCGCAAAATTACTCTAATACCGGCAATTTTTCAAGTGGAAGGGTGAAAGCCGCTGAATCAGCTTTTAACACCTTTTTTGTCTTGAACTAAAGCGAAAAAGCCAATATTTTCTTTTTTTGCTTGATTTCTCGTTATCTCCTCGCTAAAATATTAATTGTAGATAAACTTTCCGGAGGTTAATGAGATGAACAAGCTGATTTTCACTTTCACATGCCTTGTTTTAGCGATTCCCTGCCAGGCAAGGATAATCACCGTAGATAACAATACCCCCGCGGATTTCAATAACATTCAGGCAGCCATTGACGACTCCAACGATGACGATACGATAATTGTTGCTGACGGGATTTATACCGGCGACGGCAATAGAGACATTGACTTTCTCGGCAAGGCGATCACGCTCCGCAGCGAAAACGGGCCGCAAAATTGTATTATCGACTGCAACGGAACAAATACTGACCCTCATCGAGGCTTTTATTTCCATTCTGGTGAGGATGCAAATTCAGTCCTTGATGGCTTTACCATTACCAACGGGTATGCCAATTCGATTATTGGGTTTTTTGGTGGAGCTATACATGGCAACGGCACTAAAGCTACAATTCAAAACAATCACATCGTGAACAATGTGGCATTTACGCGTTCTCTCCCTGCTATTGTACAAGGTGGAGGTCTCTATGACTGTGATGGTACTATTCAGTATAATATCATTTCTGGAAATAGTGCTGTTGCCATTGACGCGGAAAGTGTGAGCAGGGGAGGTGGTCTCTCCGGATGTGATGGGACAATCAGGCACAATATCATCTCAAACAACTCGGCCGATTTTGGCGGTGGTATGGAGTTTCGTTCAAGTAATCAGATAATAAGCGGATGCGTTTTCACCGAGAACATAGCCAACTACAGCGGTGGTGGAATGTACAGCAATGACGGAAGACCAACAGTAACAAACTGCATATTCAGCGGAAATGTGGCTATGGTTGGGGCCGGGATGTACAACGGGTATGATAGTAGCCCGATACTGAAAAACTGCACGTTCAGTGGAAACTTGGCCGACGACCAGGGCGGCGGGATAATGAACATTGCTGGCCCCAGAGCAACATTGACAAACTGTATCTTGTGGGGCAACATGCCGGATCAAATCATCGATTACGATTATCCTATTAGCAGCAATACTACTGTCTTGTTCAGCGATGTACAAGGCGGCTGGACGGGACTCGGTAATATTGACGCCGATCCCTGTTTTGCAGACCCGTGTAATGATGATTATCACTTGAAATCGCAGGCCGGCAGGTGGGACCCGGATAGCCAGAGCTGGGTGCAGGACGATGTCACAAGTCCGTGCGTCGACGCTGGTGATCCGAATTCAGATTGGACTGCGGAGTTGTGGCCGCACGGCAAGCGAATCAATATGGGCGCTTATGGCGGCACACCGCAGGCAAGCATGTCTTTGTCGGATGCGGGCAATATCGCTGATTTAAATAATGATGATTCAGTAGATTATTTGGACATGATACTGTTTACAGACAAATGGCCTTACCGCAAGATATTGCTGCCTGAAGACCTCGATAGAAATGGATTTATCGATTTCTATGACTTCGCAATAATCGGCCTTCAGTTGTCATATCCATAAGCTTCCGAGCCAGGCATCTATACTCTTGAGGTATATGAGAACCAGGGCGGTTTTATTGGAAGCACAATTGTTGTTATAGCCCCGCCCCGGTGACCGTACGTCGAATCTTATTTGGGTATGATTATTTTCATCCCCGGCCTAAGATCTTTCACATCCTTTATAACGTTCCGGTTGGTATCAAGAATCTTTTGCCATTGATTTTCAGAGCCGTAGTATTTATACGATATACCGGACAGCGTTTCGCCATCTTGCACTATATGATATTTTGGGATCTCCGCATCTTTTGGTTGTTTTTGCTCATTATCCGTAACTATTTCATCCGGGCTGTCCGGCCGGTTCGGCGCAATGCTGGGCCGCCCGATTGGTTCCTGCTCAGCTCCGGCATTCTCAGGGCCCGTAATTCTTGCTCTTGCACTTAAGCTCGGATGCATAGACAGCCAAAGGCCGGCGCCGATTACTACTACGAGGCCCACAAGCATTCCGATTTTGAAATCTTTAGGCATTTTTTGAGCTTATAAAAGTATTGGTTGCCAACGAAATACTTACGTTCTCTTGCTCTTCTGTCCTTTTGTCCTTTTGCCCTTACGCTCTTTTTCACTTACGGTTTTGGCGCCGAGCAGCAATATCGGTGCGGCTATCGCAATAGACGAATACGTACCTATGATAATGCCGAAACCGATGGCGAAGGTAAAACCTCTCAGCCCGGCACCCCCAAAGATATACATTATCAGCACAACTATAAAAGTTGTAAACGAAGTTAAGATGGTTCTGGAGATAGTTTGGTTAATGCTGTTAGTAATCATCTGTGGATTGAGCTGGTCCTTCCGCCTGTTTTCCCTGATACGGTCGAAAATAACGATAGTATCGTTAAGCGAGTATCCGATGATTGTCAGCAATGCCGCGATTATTGCCAGGTCGATTTTGAAATCTCCGATCAAAAGTTTCTCCCCTATCGCCGTTCCTGCAATATAGGTACAGGCCGTAATAACGCCTAATGTAATGCATACATCGTGCACCAGCGCGGCAATCGCGGCAAGGCCATACCGGACATCCCCGAATCGAACCCAGACATAAGTAACGATTGCGAATAATGACAGGACAATAGCAATCAGTGCCCGTGTCTTTGCCTCTGCGCCGATTGAGGGGTCTATCTGAGTTACTCGGGGCAGTGACGTTTCCAGCTTGGTTGCGGCTAACACTTTTGTTCTTTCGTTCTCAACAAATCGGATCCATTCTTCTTCGGTTAGTTCGCGGAAACCGGCCTCGGGCTCCACGCTCAGGTACACGAAGGAGTTTACCGGCTCATTGGGTTCTATCGGCGAGATGTCCGTACTGAGGATCTTGTAGTCATAACGGTTAAGATTTTGCATATCCGGCTTGTATTGCAAATCCGCCAATCTGGCTTTGATTTCTTCTGCTGTTGCTGCCATTTCGATTTCGCAGATGATTTTAATACCGCCAAGAAAGTCAGCAAGTTCCGGGTAAGAATCAATAAGCTCTTCGGTTATTTTTTCTTGACCTATGATAGTTGGGCCAAGATTTTGCTGGATTTCCAGCTCACCTTCGAAAGCCTTGAGTATTGCGTCATTGACAACCTCATCGACTCTTGGTTCGCCGATGTTAGCATCAGCAAAGACGTTAGCGTCAGCAAAAGCGGTAGTCAGCACATTTGTAATCAGGGATTTGTTCATTTGGCTTGTTGTTACGACAAATGCACCGCCGCTCTGTTCTATCACAAGCAAATTGCTTAGTCTGCCGCTGAATTCATCCTCGGCTTTTGTAATTGCTGAAGTAACAGTCTCAACAGTATGCTGAGCCGGGCCTGAGAGATTAATAGTAGTGGCCGTTTTGTTCGTTTCAGTAGTGTTAATTTCATATTGTTTGTATATTTTTTCGCCTTCCGGAGTTTGTTTATTCGGCTTTGGCTTTCCGACGCTGTAGACTCTTGTTGTTGCAAGGGCGGGATTGGGATTGTTCTGGTCCATTCCCATTTTGCGGATTCTATTTTCAACTTCCCTCCTGGAAAGGTTGATATTATCTCTTAGATTGATTTGGGCGCTTGTTCCAGCGGTAAATTCGATACCGTATTTATTGTTCTTTGTATTGTCTCTTGTAAAGAACACAAACAGACCTGCTACAATAAGCACTGTTGATATGCCAAGGAAAATCGGCCGCAAAGCCATCCAGTTTATATTGGGTTTGCGTATCAGATTAAGCATAATTAAATGCTCTTTGATAATTCGCTTGCCCAAAAGAAATTCGAAAATCACACGGGTCACAAACAATGCCGTGAACATACTCGATGCGATGCCTAACATAAGAACCAGGGCAAAGCCTTTGATTTCTTCCGAAGCGACCCAAAAGAGAATCGCAGCAGTGATAAAGGTGGTGATGTTGGCGTCTAAGATGGTCCTAAATGCTCTCTGGTAGCCGTTTCGTATGGCGATTCTCAGCGATGAGCCTCGCTGCTGCTCTTCGCGGATTCTCTCAAAAATAAGCACGTTCGCGTCAACGCTCATGCCGATTGTCAGGATAAGGCCGGCGATGCCCGGTAATGTGAACGTTGCTCGTACAAGCGCCATTATGGCTAACACAAACAGCAGGTTCATAAGCAGTGCCACATCGGCGATACAGCCAGCCTGCGTATAGTAAACCAGCATACAAAGCAGCACAAGGCATAAGCCGATTAAACCGGATGCGATACCTTTGTCACGGTTGTCGGCGCCAATGGACGGCCCGATCGTCTTTACTGATATCGGCTGTTCTATCAGCCTGGCGGGCAAAGAGCCGGCATTCAGCTTGTTGACCATATCCAAAACATCTGCTTGGTTGAAGCTGCCCTTTATTATACCGGAGGACCCTATTCGCTCATTAATGGCCGGAGCCGATATTGCGATACCATCCAGCAGAATACACAACGGCCGATTAATATTGGCACTGGTAAGCTTGCCGAATAGCATTCCGCCTTTGTCATTCATGGAGAAACCGATGGCACGGGCGCCCATTTGGTCCGTAGTTGGGAAGGACCTTACGAGTTTCCAGGCCCTCGGCCCTTCCGTGCTGTGGAGCAGGGTTTCATTTTTTTGGTCACTTGCCAGCACAAAATACTTCTCACCAAATTGCGCATAAATCGAGGTAACCATTTTCCATTCGTCGATATTTTCTATTTCACACCATACATATTTACCCTGTGAGGCGTTCGCGGCAAATTTAGGCCCCTTTGTCTTGAGCAGATCGACCTGTCTGGCTATCTCGTCGGCATCAATGTCCGGCTGGTCAGTCGTGGGCAGTATTCTAAACTCAAGTATGCCGGCGCCTTTCAGCATCCGCTGCAGGTCTTTAGGGTCGTCGAGTTCCACTCCGGAAGGCCCATAGTCGTCAAAGGCTGCCACTACAGCATCGATTTTTTCCGCCCGGTCTCGAAACGCTGTCTTGAGATCCTCGATAGCCTCATTTCTCTTTTGTGATTCGGCCTTCATATCAAGAACGTTCTTTATCTGGTCTTCCGTAAGGTTTAATTGATCGAGGCCATTCTTTGCATTCTCGTATTTTTCGACAAATTCTTCATCGGTTAACTGGTTGACAACCTCCGCCCAGCCGGAATATTTCTTTACATACTCCCCGAGCAGCTCAACCTGTTCATTAGCATCGGCAAACTCTTTCAGTGAGTCTGCAAGATCATTCACATCGAGCCTGCTCCACCTGCCGACGTTTAGCTTAACTTCGTTGGGCTCGATACCTGCCGAAGACATTTCCTGTTCTTGGATGTCGAGTTCCGAAAGGAATATATCTCTTTTTTCCTGCAGGTCCTTGCGTTGGTCATAAACTTCGGCCAGCGTCTCGAGAATTGCCAATCTATTGGGTTCTCTCTGCGTGAAATCATTGAAATCCACCGCTCGTTCTTCCACCGGCTTTGTGAGCGATTTCATGATTTCTGCACGAGTTATATTCTCAGCCAGCAACTCGCTCTTGGCTTGCTCGAAAACCTTCCGTTTCATCCGCGTTTTTGCGCTGGCAAGAGGCATTTTTATTTCGAAGCGGGTGTTGCCTTGAGGCAGCCATATCAGGTTTTGGATATTAGCAGGATCTATTCGCCTCCGAAGGACCTTTATCATTCTCTGGGACAGATCTCTTTTTTCAATCTCTTCGAGCCCCTGCGTGTCAATTTGATAGATAAGACTCGTTCCCCCTCCAAGGTCAGGTCCGGGCTTTAAGGTTTTGTCCGGAGGGTATAAAGCCCAGCATGCTAAAGCTACTAAAACAATAATGAAAACGATTTTCGGCGTCTGATTTTTGCCCATAACTTCCCTCGTGTATCGTATCAAGTATCGCCAGATTCATAGTCTATGAAATACAAACTATTAATCTTTCGACATATTCTTTCCGATTGCTGAAGAGGCAATCTTTATTTTTGTATTAGTCGATTCATCGACCTTCAACGTAATCTCATCATCCTTAATATCGACGACGGTTCCGATAATACCGCCGATTGTCCTGACTCTATCATTTTTTGACAGCGTTTGGACCATTTTTTTATGTTCCTGCTGTTTTTTTCGAGGTCCTCTGAAAATCAGAAAGTAAAACACCACGAGCATCAAACCAATCATGACGAACTGGAGATTTCCGAATCCCGGCTTTTGTGTTGTGGTTCCAGTAACGTTGGGGTCGGACACAACGGTCCCTGCTTCGTTTTCCTTTGTGACAGGCCCTGAGGTAATCCCTGAACGCCCCTGGTTCGCTAATATCCATATATTATCCATTTGTTTTCCCTTCATAGGTCATTATTTATTACTGAACGTTGGCAAGATATTAAATTATTGACTACCAATAATCAATAATCATTTTAATTCTTTAGCCGCCCATTTGCCAAACTCGTTTTTTTCTATTAGCTCCCTTATTTTCCCCATCAAACTCTGATAAAACCTCAGATTATGCAGAGATACTAAAATTGGGCCTAACATTTCTCCAACATTGAAGAAATGCCTCAGCGCCCCCCTGCTAAAATTGTTACAGCAGTAACAGTCGCAGCCGGCTTCGATTGGCCTGGTGTCGTTTATGTGAGCGTTGTTCCTTAATCGTAAAGGGCCATTCTCGGTGAAAGCAAAGGCGTTTCGTCCGTTTCGGGTTGGCAGAACGCAATCGAACATATCGACGCCTGCCTTGACCGCGGCAATAATATCTCCTGGAGTCCCGACGCCCATTAGATAGCGAGGCTTCTCATCCGGCAATTCCTGAACTGTATGAGTAACTGTCTTTATCATATCCTTGTGCCCTTCACCCACACTTAATCCGCCGATAGCATAACCGTCAAAATCCAGTTTGACAAGTTCCTCGGTGCAGTAACTTCGCAAATCCCGATTGATTCCCCCCTGGACGATGGCGAACAGCATCTGCTTGTCATTGGCATGGGCCTGTTTGCATTGTTGTGACCAGCGGATGGTTCTTGCTACGGCTTTCTTGAGCTGCGCTTCATCACACCGAAAGTCTGTACATTCGTCGAAGCACATAATTATATCCGCACCAAGACGGTTTTGGATTGTTGTCGCCGTTTCTGCGTTCAAGTATATTTTTGCCCCGTCGACGTGGCTGGCAAATTCAACGCCGTCATCATCTACCTTCGTCAAACCACTTAGAGAAAAAATTTGATATCCACCGCTGTCAGTCAGTATTGGGCCCTGCCAGGCCATAAGTTTGTGCAATCCGCCAAGGGCCTCCACCGTATCAACTCCGGGCCGAACTAACAAATGGTAGGTGTTGGCTAAAACAATATCGGCGCCGGTTTCTTTGAGCTGTTGAGGATTGATACCCTTTACCGTACCAGTAGTGCCGACAGGCATAAAAGCAGGTGTTTCAACCTGGCCGTGCGATGTGGTTAATATACCTCGCCGACCTGAAGAGCCGCCGTCCCGATAGAGAATTTCAAAATCACTCATTTTTTCTTCGTACATATTACGGGATGTGCCGTGCGAAAAGTCCCGATGTACCAGCACGCAATGCCGATTAATAAATTCTTATAATCCTTGAGCCACGATAGTAAAACTCGAGTATCTCATTTGCCGTTATGCCTTGTCTTGCCATCCCTTGAGCCCCGGTTTGGCACATCCCTACACCGTGGCCGAAACCTCTGCCTGATAAAAATGCCCATTTATCGCCCCAGTCGGCAATCTGGCAAATTGCGCTTTTTATTTTACGGCCTGTTGGGTCAACTGACAGACGAAAATCCTCAGCCCGCAGAAAATCGCTTTTGCCGTTGGAGCCGAACAGTTCGACCATTGTCAATCGTGAATATTTTTCATAGTCACCTTGATAGTTACTTTGCCTGGCTGCTCTGATATTTGTGATTTTTCCGAGCTGTTTTAGCTTTGGGTACCTCTGTAATAGTCTGTCTGAAACATTGGTCTTATCGAATTGAGCCATAGGCCAGAAAAAAAAATGGGGCTTGGCAACATCCTTACAATAAGAACAGGCCACAGAAGTCAGGGCTTCAAAAGAATCACCGAATACATTCTGGCTGTTTTCGGTATAGCCGCCGCAGATTGAGCTGTAGTAAGTAGGGAAGATATCTTCAGTGCCGGAGGCCCCCTTGCAGATTAATACCTGACCGTATGTCTTGTTGACAGCGTCCCAGACCTGGGCCGATTCGGCTTTGACACCAAGGTAAACCTGATTTGCCTGTGTTCTTCTGACATCCCACCTGCGATTTCCGCCAAAACGCTTTTTTATGTAAAGACAATAGTTTCTGGCAGCGATTGTCTGGGCCTTAAGTGCAGCCGGCTCCCAATAATTGGGCATCTCGGCTCCCACTACGCCGGCTAAATACGGTTCAAGGGGAACAAGGTTGACTGCATCGAAGGATTTGTCATCAGGATTGGTTATTAGCTTTAATTTACCGCGATAATCGTTGCCGTTAAGGTTAAAGATGTATGGCTCGACCGGCGAAATAATAACTTCATTACTTGCAAACTCTCGGCCGCCAATGGTAATTCCGCCCCCGGACAAGCTAACGTTCATCGCAGCATTGACCTGACCAAAGTGCTCCGGGGTTGCTATTGGATTATCACCGGTGCTAACGCCAAAGGGCGAGCGAGTCTTCAGTTTGCAATCCGTGACATCATCGAGCAGCAGGACCCTTATCCAGAACTGCGGTTCGGTATCCATCTGCGGCGTCGGTCTGGCCATCTGCCTGGCCTTACAGCCGGAGAGGATTATCAGAAAAAGGAAAGGAATTCCTGTTGCGCAAATTCGACACCGCCCCAAAAAGGCACTTTGCAGCGGTCCGTTTTTGGCGCGGGAAGCGTGGTTTGAGGCCGGTTGGGTATTAGTGAACAACGTCAATTTTCCCGAATATCTCTCTTATTTAGCACCCAAATTTATGGGGGCCTTATTCACCCTTAATCCAGGGTTCGCAGTGATAATCCAAGGTTGTTGATAGCTTTATTTATCTCGTTGAGGCTTGTTACCCCGAAGTTTTTACAGCCCAGAAGTTCCGCTTCTGTTCTGCGTGTCAAATCTTCGAGTGTACGAATATCAAGTTTTTGAAGACACTTTCGAGCACGCACCGACAATTGAAGGTCATCTATTGGTTTGCCCAGGAGTTGTTCATCTTTATCGTCTGAGATGCTCGGATCAGAGGTTTCTGACGAAGGAAGTTTTTCCTCCAGGGCCATACCAAGATACAGTCCTTTTGATTCGATAACGGTCTTGATTTCTCTAAGGGAAGTTTCACCGAAGTTCTTATAAGATAACAGCTCTGCCTCGCCGATATTCAAAAGGTCGCCCAGTGTTATGATGTTCATTTTTTTCAGGCAGTTTCTACTCCGCACCGACAGCTCAAAATCAGAAATCGGTGTTTCGAGGATTTGGTTTTTCCGGGTTTTTTTCTCCTCTTTTTCCTCGTCGTAGAACATTGTTTTTGAGCTTTCGATGTCTTTCTTGAAAAGGATTGCTCTTTGATGATTCGGATGAAACTTCAGGACAGTATCAACACATTGGGACGCCTTGTTAAGCTCGTCGCGGTCTTCATAAAGTACCGCTAAATTCAGCAGCGCACTTACGTAGACCTGAGTTCCTGAAGCAACTTGTTTGTAGTAGTCGATCGCTGCGTCTTCATCACCCGATAAATCGCAGCGGTAAGCAAGGTGGAAAAGCGCTTTTTGATGGTCCGGTGATAATTCCAAAGCTGCTTTGTAATTGTTCATTGCCTCTTCATAGAGACCCTGAGTTTCCTGAAGAAGCCCAAGCTGGCAGTGGTATTCGTCACTTACATTTTCAAAATTTGTGCATGTTTTGAGTTCCTTCGCAGCAGCCTCAAAGTCGGATGCATAACGATATGTGGCTGCTTTTTCCAGAGTTATACTTAATGTTTTGGCACCGTAATCAATACTTTTATCCAGGTTTTGGATTGCTTCATCGAATTTGCCTATTCGCCGAAGTGCAAAAGCCAGATACATGAATTTTTCTTTACAGTCCTTTGTTTTCTCAAGCATTTTGATTGCTTCGGCGTTTCTGCCGACAATAAACAGCCCGGTTGCTCTGGCTAAAGAAGCCTTTTGGCCGCTCTTGCTAATATTTTCTTCCAACTGTTCACTGAAACCAAGCAGATTGCTCTCGCTGGAATGGACAAACTCTGATAGTTTCTGGATTTCGTCCATTGACGGCAAATCCTGGACAAATAAGTCGACTTCTGGCTCTGTAATTTGTTCCATAAAAAATTGCTCCTTAACTCGTATTTCGTATATTGCACCTGGTATTTGGTTATTTTTTTAGGCAGTATGCAGTACCCACAACGATACAAGGAGGCATTATAAGCCTTATACAGGAATTTGTAAAATATTTTTTTTGCCGCAGGGCTCCAGAATTATCCTGAATCTTCTTGATTTCGACGCCAGGAAGCTTATAATTGTATTTTTATCGGTTTCGGCCGACTGTAAAATTCAAAGGAGGGGCACGTATGCCACCGTCTTTTTCGGAAACGAATTATGGAATCCACTGGTGGTTTTCTTTCCAGTTAATAGTGTTATTAAATTATGGTCTTAGAGGAGTAAAAAAAATCCAAGAAATTATTGTAACAATTTTGGGTTTACTACGTCTTATATATGTAAAAGGGTTCTGGTCTGAGTTTATATATGGGCCGTCACCTGCGCCAGCGATGGAAACCGGGATATTGGCTTCTAGGGCCGGGTTTTGAAGTGAAACTCCTGTGCGATAAGCGCACTTTGAATATCAGCAAAAGAATTAGTAGAAAATAAGAACCGGCAGTACGAATGGCTGCCCCAGAGAAACAAGGAGAAAAAAATGAGGGTATTCAGAAAACGACGAAGCATGATTTTTTTGTTCGGCACGCGTGCCATAAAACTGGCCACGGCAGTGGCATGTACGCTGGCAATACTCACATCGCAGGGCTTAATTGAACCTGTCCGGGCAGTTCAACCGGATGCAAGGATGGCTAAGATGTATGAGTACAAAGATCAGTATGTTCCTGGCGAGGTCCTTGTTCTACTCTCGGCGGACGTGGATGGAGATGGTTCGGTCAGCGGAGCCGAGGACTTGTCCGGAGTCGAAGCCGAGGTGAACGGTCTAATCGAGCGGCGCATCGTTTTTTCGTACGGTAAAGAGGTGCTTCGGGTTAAACTGCCAACTGGAAAATCGGTAGAGGATGCAATAGCGGAGAACTGGCCGATGAGAGACCCGCGTATCCTGGTGGTTGAGCCTAATTACCGTTTGCGTATAGCCAGGACTCCCAATGATCCGCTTTTCCCGCAGTTGTGGGGAATGCACAACACCGGGCAGACCGGAGGGACCCAAGACGCAGATATAGACGCGCCGGAGGCATGGGACATCGCCACCGGTGTCCCGGAGGGTTCAGATGTAATCGTTGGAATTGTCGATACGGGTATCGACTATCTGCACCCGGATTTAGTCGATAACATGTGGGTCAATACCGGGGAGATACCCGGCAACGGTATCGACGACGACGGGAATGGATATGTCGATGATGTCTACGGCTATGATTTCTACCAGGACGATGGTGATCCGAGTGACGCCGCCGGCCATGGGACACACGTTTCCGGGACAATTGCAGGTGTTGGTGATAACGCAATCGGAGTGGCCGGGGTAAACTGGCGATGCAAGCTGATGGCGCTGCGATTTCTCAATGCCAGTGGTTCTGGCAACACATCAGATGCTATCGATGCCATAATTTACGGTGTTGCCAACGGGGCCAGGATTCTCTGCAATAGCTGGGGAGGTGGCGGATACTCGCTGGCGCTGGAATATGCGATTAGATTTGCCCGCGACAACGACGTGCTGTTTGTAGCAGCAGCGGGTAACTGGGGGATAAACACTGACTCACAGCCACATTATCCCTCGAGCTACGAAGTTTCCAACGTGATTTCCGTCGCAGCAACCGACAATACAGATTCACTGGCCGGCTTTTCCAACTACGGTGTTGAGTCAGTGGATCTTGGTGCACCGGGAGTGAGCATTCTGAGCTCTGTACCGAAATACAGGACACTGTTTTTTGAGGATTTTCAGGGAGCGAGCACACCTGATTTTGTGGGCACACAAATGACGTCGGAGGGAGTGGGAAACCACTGGGGTACTGTGCTGTCGCCTGTATATTATGATGAAAACAATATAGCTGCCCGCGGTGATTGGGCAAATTCCTGGCCTTATACTGGCGGCAGTTACGGCTCCATTGTAACGCCTCCCATTGATACAAGAGGGTTACGGGGACTTACGGTGGAGTTCGAGTTCATGTACGAGATTGGTGATGGCGATGAGTTGGGCGTCTACGTATGGGACGGTGCGACATGGCAGATGATTCTTTCCATAGCCGACATATACTCTTACTTTGAGGGCTATTATTATTGGATGCGGATTGATATCCCTGAATCGTATCGCAACGAAGAGATGAAAGTAAGGTTCCGTTGGATGACCAACGGCATTGATAACAACTACTTCGGGGCAGAGATAAATAATATTCGTATTCAATGTATCGAAGACCACGCCGAAAACTACGGTTGGAAAAGCGGCACGTCGATGGCGGCGCCGCACGTCGCAGGCGTCGCTGCGCTGGTTATGGCAAACGTTCCCGGTTCTGTTGGGACTATAATGTCAATAGAGGAACTAATGACCAGAATCATCTGGACCGGAGACCCAGTACAGGCGCTGGACGGAAAAACTGTCTCCGGACTCCGTCTAAATGCGTACAATGCCTTAACCGCGTCAACCGGTTTAGCGGTCGTTGCCCCTAACGGCGGGCAGAGCTGGGAACTGTCGTCCAAATACAATATTCGATGGTATTCCATCGGCGGAGGCCCGGTCGTTGATATCTATCTGCTAAAAGGAGGAGACGTTTACACACAGTTGGCCAATGACGTGCCAAATAACAACAGCTTCGCATGGGAAATACCCGTAAGCCTGCCGCCCGATTCAGATTACCGGATTCGGATAACCGACGGAATATACTCGGACGAAAGTGACGAAGATTTCGAGTTGTTCTGTGCCCCCATTCCTGAGCCCGGCTTGCCGGACCCGTGCGACGGCGCGAGAAATGTCGACTTGGATACAAACCTGGCGTGGAAATCGGTGAGCTCGGGACCTGTGACGATTACTTTTGACGAAGTAGTTTCTGGTACATTTGTCAACGGTATGGTCATCGAGGACGTTACATTTGGTTTCTCTTCTATGGATGCGACCGTTGGCCCCGTCGGTCCGGGTAACACTGAATACATCCAAACTCCGAATATCGAAGGTGATACCGAAGGGATTTTGACGCTGGAGTTTGCCATTCCCGTGTACGGTATTTCCTACGGTTTTGTACTGAGCACCAATTTAATGCAACCAGATGCAAGCACAATGATTTTACTTGACAGTTCGTACCAGATTATCGGCACTTTTTCGGTCGACGCCACAGATATGGGTTACACTTTTATCGAAGGTTTGAACCGTGGGACAAGTACGACACCGATAGCTGCTGCAATCATTACGTTCTCCCCTCCTTCACAAATGCGATTTGCGCTGGACAACCTGTCGTACAGCCCAATTCCGGGAGGACTGCCGGAGCCGGCGGCAACCGGTGGAAGTGGAGGTGCGCCTGATCCTCAAAGCCCGGAGCAACAAGATGCAAACGGCATTAATGGTGGCTTTATGCCCTGGCACGAATCAGGAGAGTTCAACTCGATGCAGTCCGGGTATCTGTTACAAGGAGTCCGCACCAGCAATGAATCCGATCTGAAAGAGGAGGAGGCAGCCGAAGCAATGGCAATGGCTGTGGGTATAGGTAAACTGAATAGTGGTGGTCCGGATGCCGGTGATTACATATTCATAGACAGCGACGAGCCGAATGGTCCGTCTTTCGATTGGATTGAGATCGCTACCGGACCTCCCCCTCCACCCCCGCCGCCACCACCACCACCGCCGCCGCCTGGTGGGACAGAGTCAGACGTGACAGAGTCAGACAACGCGCCGGAAACCCCGGTGACAGCAGCAGGCGACAATCTCCATTTCAGCGATGACGATTGGTTCTACCCCATTATGCTGCCGTTTAAGTTCCCCTTCTATGGGAACAAATACAACTATGTGGCGATCGGCTCTAATGGTGGGATTTACTTTGTCGATCAGTACTTAACCTTAGGCAACAATTGCATCCCTGCCAGCCCCTTTGGGATACAGAGCCTCATAGCAGTTTACTGGGACGACCTCTATCCCAATTACAATGGGACCGACAACGTATATGTTGCAATTGTCGGGGAGGCGCCAAATCGAATCTTTGTCGTGCAATGGGAGGACGTCATGCACTGCTGCAGCGACTCCCGAGGCAGGGTGACTTGCCAGGCGCAACTGTTCGAAGGCAGCGGTGATATCCTTCTGCTGTATGCCGATCCCAGCTTGGAAGCCGGTTCAGAGGCGACTGTAGGAATTCAGAGGGATAGCAGTGTCGGATTGAATTACCTGTGCAACGAGGCGAGGCTGCATCCTGGTTTAGCAGTCCTGTTCAAGTACCAGCCGGCGTGTCCTACAACCTGGGACGTTTACTTCGGGACAGACCCGAACGCGATGGAGTTGATTGGGAGTGACCTGACCAAACCGTTCTGTGACCCGACACCGGAACCTGGCCAGACACTGAATCGCGGCACCAGGTACTACTGGCAGGTGACAGCCAAGAACTGCTGCGGCGCGATCGATGCAAATAACTGGACGTTCGCAACCGTGAACACGCCTCCGGTCGCTGATCCCGGGGATGACCAGACTGTCGAATGTGCCTGCAATACTCAGCAAGGGACACAGGTCACACTGGATAGTACCGGATCAAGCGATGCCGAGGGTACTCCACTAACTTGTACGTGGACCGGGCCTTTCCTCGAAAGTCCGGTGCAGGGAGCTGCGCCGACAGTAACGTTAGATAGCGGATGTCCCGGTGAGTATGTGATAACGCTGATTGTTAATGATGGCATAGACGACTCCGAGCCCAACGAGGTTATGATAACAGTTGTTGACACGACCCCGCCGGACATCAACTGTCCTGCGAATCTGACACTTGAATGCCCGGCAGATACCAGTGTTGAGGCAACAGGCTCGGCCACGGCCAGCGATACCGGCGGCGGTGTTACTGTCACGCATAGTGACCAGCGGCAGCAGAGCTGCGGTAATGCAGGGACACTAGCGCGGACGTGGACTGCGACTGACGAATCCGGAAACAGCTCGGACTGTGTGCAGACGATAACGATTGTAGATACGACTCCGCCGGAATTCGAGTTCTCTGTAACTCCAAGCTTCCTGTGGCCGCCGAGTCACATGATGGTCGAGATTACCCCGAGCTGGACCGTGAGCGACGATTGTGATGCCCAACCGCAGGTGTCTCTTGTCGGCATCGTGATGAGCGAAGATGATAACAACATTGGCGATGGGCAAACTACCGGTGATATTGAGATAGGCGAGGATGACTCCATTTATGTAAGGTCTGAACGCAGCGGGGCCAACAGCGGCAGGATTTATACCATCACCTATCAGGCAGTCGATGATTGTGGTAACGCAACAGTCAGAAGTGCTACCGTCAGCATTCCACATGACTTTAAGGTTTTAGCCAGTATTGCTGATCGATGGCTTAGGTCCGGCCCGACTGGGTCGATTCAGGTAGACTTTAACCGTGACGGGATTGTGAATCTTACGGACTTTGCCAGATTTGCGGAAAACTGGATAAAATAGTATGTTGCAGGTGGTGGCAAAGTTGCCAGTGGAACTTTATTTGTCGATGCAATCGCTGATAAGGTTCCACAAGACCGGCGTTAGCCCTCCTGACAACAACCGAATTCATAACAAAAGGGCTGCAGGCAGCGAGCTTGCAGCCCTTCAAATTTTCTATTCTATTGACAACCCTACTGTTTCACCTTTATCAGGACGACCCAGTCTTTATTGTTGTCCTGAGGTGGATGCCCAATGACGACAGAGCCCGGACCGCTGATTGTCCGGATGGTGCCGGTTCGCAGTGGGCCGCCGCTGCGCGGGTTATACCACTGCACTGTGAAGGTTGACGAGCTGCCGCCCACATTAAGGTTTGTTGTGCCACCGACCGGAAGATATACAGCGTAAATTTCGCCTGGTTTCCCCAGGCAGTAGTCGTTCTTGACCGAGGTCAGCTCGTCGTGGTGACTCATCTCGGTAAACGGCAAATACTCGCCGAAAAACTCCAGCGCGTAGCCGGTCAGTTCCCACATATGCTCTCGGCTGCGCCAATCTTCACAATTCAGGTCGTTGTGGGCGAATTTGTATCCGAAGTACCATTCGACCCCGGCACCGCCGGCCATTAGGTGACCCCATAAATGTTTCTTCCGGACTTCATCGTGCCAGTAGTCATCTTTGTCGGGCTTGACGCCAGTGTGCGCGGGGCCGATTTCGTCCAGACTAACGAACCACTTTCGACCTGCAGAACCGGAGCGGTCGAGCCATTTCACCGTCTGCTTATGGGTATCGTTGGTCTGCAGAGAGGGGCCGTCAAAGTACTCGTAGCCTAACAATGGACTGTAAAACTCCTCATATTTGCCGGGATAGGTATGCATAACGACTGGGTGGCCGTAAGGATCGACGTCTTTAATATAGCGGCAGAACGCCTTTCGCTGCGAGGTCGTATTGGTATTTTCCTCGCCGAGGTTCCAGACCAGCGCAAGGTGATGGGCAAAGCGGGCTATCAGTTCACGGTAGTAGAGCTTACGCCCCCGGCCAAGCGCACCGCCGTCCAGACCCTGGTCGTTCTCTGTTTCCTGTGTAATGATATGGAGCATAAGGCCAAGCCTGTCCATATGCTCGAAAACAATCTCCCACTGTTCGAGTTTGCTGCAGTCGAACCGGTATTTTTCTTTCGGTTCCGTCCATGGCCAGACGTCCTTGCCGTCGCCGCCGTCGATGTTATACGGAATGAAATAAACGCTGTTCATGCCCTTGCCGGCAAGGTAATTCAAAGCCCCGATCATGCCCTTGCCTTTACCGTTTTTCCACGTCGGATCACCAGCTTTCCAGTCGTGCACATGTGGCTCGTACCGATGCAGAAATTCTTTACCCGCAGCTTCCCCTTTACGCTTCAACTCCCCCATGTCGAAAGTCCCGTCGAAGTCAGCATACCCCAGGAAGTTCTCCGGGCTGTCAGCCCCGCCTTTGATGAAATACTCACCGGTTTCGGCAAATTGCAGATACCGTTTGCCTATGTACTTTAACAACCCTTTGGCACGGTGGTCTCGTCCGGTCTTGTCGCTGGCTCCGACTGTAAACGTCCCTTCGGCGCCGTCGAAGGCAATCGGCTTGCCTGCTTCCGGGTCGCTGTTCAGTGCAACATCCGGCCCGGTGCAGAAAGAAGCCCTGTAAGACCATTGGCCCTGTTCATCCGGCACGAAATGCACTCGCCATTTGTTACCCGAAGTACCGCTGGTTTCCGCTACGTTGCCGTCAGCCGCAAAGTAACCGGGAACGACATACCGCTTTTTGCCCTTGGTGAAGGTAACATTGAGACGATAGTTCAGAAAAGGGTTCGGCTCAGAATCTTCACTAGTATCAGGCCCGACGAAGGTAATGGTTATCTTGTGCCATTTCTTCCGCTCGCCGGAAACGGCAGCCCTGTCGTTCGCCCCCCAAACACAGGATGCCGCAGAAAGTAAGAAACAAATCGCGCACAATAAAGCTGATTTCTGATGGTTCATTTCCTGCTCCTTAAAAATATAAATCTCCAAACGAGCATATCTTACAAAACGTATGAGCATTTGCAATAGATTTCTTACTTCTATTGATTCTGGAATGGAATGCGCATAAAAAAGGCCGAGCCAAATCAGCCCGGCCTGCGGGAAACCGCCTCTGTTTACATGGTACGCATATCTGTATAGTCAAGCGGGATATTCGGCTCGAAGAGGCTCGCATCCAGCTCCACATCCCACTGGAACTGGTCCATTACGCCCTCTGATCCCACCACCTCTCCATTATGCTCGGTACTTATTTTAGACTCGAGCAGGACGGGGTATTGCGTTTCCATGTTGACCCACAATCGCAGTTTAGACTCAAGCAGGACGGGGTATTGCGCTATGCCCTCTGATCCCACCACCTCATTGTATTGCGCTTCCAGACGGTCGACCGGTTCAGGCGGAGGGCCCAAAGAAGGCGGGTCGGTTGTCTCGATGCCTTCGCACAATACCCCCTCCATGGTTTTCTGCCCGAGTTTTCTGTGCTCGCAGGACAGGATTGTCTCAACCAGGTACCTGGGGTTCATCCAGTCCTCGTGCTTCGCCAGGAAACCTTCCCCGCTTGCCGTAAAGGTGTCAATCAGGTAGTGCTTGCGTGTGTGAAAGACGCCTGTGAAGGTCTTCGTATCGAAGTCGAGGTAAAAGGAGCGGGTTATTTGCCCACCTTTGTAGGTGTCCGATCGAGAGTGTGTGGGAGACATGTATTTGATTGTATAGTCCCCTTCATTGGACGGGATGGACTCCGATGTACAGCGGACGATTAGCCCCCGGCTGGCCTGGACCTTCCGGGCGACCTCGGCCCAGACGACGCTGGACGTGCCCTCGGTGCCGATGAATTCAAACAATCCCAATACGACCACGGCGATGACCGCCGCGGCCACGGCTAATTTTGTGATTGGACTTTTCATGATAATTCTCCTTATCATAGGCGGACCTGGTGAAGCTGGAGCTTCCCGGCCTGCCCGCGAGGTTAACATTTCAACGGCCTCCAGGTGTTGTTGTTTCCAATTCTCGAAGTCCGGCTTTTGTTCTTCCGAACCAATCGCTTTGGTAAGTGCCTCATCAAGCCGGTTTTTATCTTCTAACCGTTCCATAATCGTCTCCTGTGAAACCGTTACGTTTTAAATACTTTGCAATCTTTCGCTTTGCTCTGAAAAGCCTGCCGTTGACCGCCTGCGGCGAAATATTCAGAACATTACTAATTTGCGCCTGGGAAAATCCATTGTAGTAACGCAGTACTATCAATTCTCTATCAGAAGACCTAAGCTTGAAGACAGCCTGCCGGATTGCATCCCGGCGATGGTCTCCGCTGTTTTGATTTACAACAGGTTCCTGAAAATTCACAGTCGCAGATTTACCTTTCGACCGAAGAATACTATGGGCAACATTTCTACATATACTTGCCAGCCAGCCGGCGAATTTGTCCCTGCGCCTCAGGGTGCCCAGTTTTTGGCAGGCTATCGCAAACGTCTCCTGGGCGGCATCCTCGGCAAGGTCTCTGTCACCGAGCACCGAATATGCCAGCGCCACCATTGGGCTGTGATACCGCTCATACAGAGCGCCGAAGCTTTCCAAATGGCCGTTTTGGGCCGCTTCAACCAACGCTTCGTCGCGGCTTTCCTGCGATTTTAATGCCATCTTACCCCTGCCAATTCAAACGATTAACTGATATCAGCTTCTATTATATAGTGTAATCTCGCCCTCAATATGTGCGCAAAAAATTTAAGATTTTTCCATGTATTGTGGTATTTTCCTGTGAAAATACCGGGAAAGTGAAAGGTCAGCTTATTCCATAACTCGAGATTGGTTATTAGAATCCATCCCAAAACCTGTTTTGTAACGAGATCGAGCGAAAAGTTCGTGGGCAAGGCCGGAGGTGGAAAAGGCTCGGAGGCGTGCTAAGGCACGTCGAGAACCTTTTTCGCCGACAACACAGAGCCACGGACTTTGCAGCCGATCGTAGTCGAAAGAGGTTTTGGGATGGGTTCTAATCATCCTCTGGCTTTTTTTCACTCTTTTCTTTTGCATCGAGTCGCTTTTGTATATCTTCTACATCATTTCTTAGTTTCTCGTTCCCTTTTCTCAATTCGTCGACCGCTTTCCGTAGATGGACGATTTCTTCGGGAACAAGCTGTTTTTTCTCACGTAGCGCTTTAAGTGCATTTTTCGCTGACCGCTGCATGCGATCGCCGGAGTCGTCTCCGGAAAACGTCTCGACTATTCCAATAGCCTTGGGGTCTCCAAGTGTCCCCAATGCACTAATCGCCCCGGCCTGAATTCTTTTCTTCGGATGATTAACGTAGCCGGCCAAAAATTTACGAACTTTTGTTTTGTTGTCTTCATTCCGGCTTATATACGCCAGTGTGTCGAGGGAACGGGCGAAGTCCCGGGAAGTGAATTGTCGCTCGCGCTCACTCAAGGTTCTCTGAAGAAGCGAAATGAATAAAGGCTCGTCTAACATGCGAACCGCTTGTATGGCTCCGGCCGCTAATCTGTTGCGGTAAGATTTGGATTTAAGGTAATCCATAAGTAAACGTCGCGTATCTTTGTGATGATATTTACCAAGGTTACGGATTGCCCTGTAGAGGATTTCCGGGTTCTTCTCGCTTTTTAGGATTCGCTTTGTCCGTCTGAAGCTTTCTGGCCGGTAGAAACCGCTGATATCTCCAACAACCCCAAGCCTGACGCGGGCATCCGGCTGATCGATTGACTCGGCAAGTGCATCGAACGATTCGTTCGTATGGATATTACGCAGGGCCGATGAGGCCTCCTTCCGCACTCCGTAAAACGCATCTTCGTTAAGAACATCCTTTAGTTTGGCGACGGCATTCTTGTCTTTTTCTTTCCTGAGTCCTTCGATTGCCAGCAATCGCCCGATTACATCCGTTTCGTTAACGAGTTGCGCATAGAGCATTGCTTTTGGCTTCTTAAAAGCTACGCTGGCCAATAAGCCATAATCCGGATCAAACCGGACAATGCTTGGCTGTTTCTGTAGAGGAAAGTAAAAATCGTGTTGTTTACTATCGACAACAATCTTACGGTCGATGGCCTTGCCGTCAATCACAAAGCGAATCTTCGTACGAAAGTGGAAAAGCATCACCTTGTCATTTACTTCATGCGTCTGTTTTATTGAGACTTTCGCAAGCTTCTCACTCTCCGACCAGCTATAGTTGACTGTCAGGTCCGGATGCCGACCATGATAAACCCACTGATCGAAAAACCTGTCGAATGACCTGCCGGTCAACTCCTCTATCACCGACCGAAAGTCCTCTGTTACCACACTGCTCAAAGCGTGTCGTTCGAGATATGTTTTCACACACTTACGGAACAGTTCCTCGCCTAATTTTGTGCGCAGCATGTGCAGCACCCAGCCGCCTTTGGGATAGGCACGGTAGTCAAATTGCTCCCAGGTATTGGCGTACGACCTGTAGACAATTGGCTTATGGATGGGCCGGTCGGACAGCACGCCGCGGGCCGACTTGTAAAACCCGTACAGCATGGAGTCTCTTCCGTTTTTATAACCGTCATATAAGTCCTCATAGTAGGTGGCAAAACCTTCATTGAGCCAGATGTGACTCCAGTCCTTGCACGTAACATAGTCACCGAACCACTGATGAACAAGCTCGTGTGCGACAAGGCTCTGGCTCGAATGGATATTCTCCGTCTCTGTGGTGAAAAGTGTGCCGTCGCTCAGTATGGTTAGAGTCGTGTTCTCCATACCACCCCAGCCGAAGTCCTGGACAACAGCCTGATAATACTTGTCCCACGGATAGGGCACACCAATCTCTTTCTCAAAAAACTCCATCATGTCCGCTGTGTCTTTGAATGAGTTTTCTGCCTGCTCAATCTGGGATGTCGGTGTGTAGAAAGCCAGGGGAATGTCCTTGTACTGTGATTCGACCTTCTTGAGTTTTCCGGCCACCAGTGCTATCAAGTAATTAACGTGCGGTTTATCCTGCAGCCATCGCACGACCTTAAGCCCGCTCTCGGAATCCATCTCCTCGGAAACAAGCCTGCCATTAGACAATACCGTCATGTCCTTCGGTACCCGGCAAATCACCTCCGAACTCGACCGTTCATTTGGATAGTCGTAATTTGGATACCAATGCGGCGCCTCATGCGTTTCACCCTGTGTGTAAAGGTGGGTGTCCTCTTCCTTGTAACCCATCTCGGGCGTCCGGAAGTACAGCCCGCGCTTCGGCTCGGCCTCGTAGACGACCGTGACAGTTGTCTCTGCTCCCGGCGAAATAGCCGGCTCGAACGTTATTGTGATTGCCTCATCAGTGACGTTGTATCCGGCCATATCGGCACTGGTAGTGACAGATGAGACGCTTAGGTCAATTGCGTCTAATCGCAGCTCGGTAAGTGGTTTGGCGATTGGTACGAACTTTATCGTCGTAGTCCCGGCAACTGTTCTCGCCTTGAAATCCGGTGTAACGTCAATTGTGATGTGAAGAATGTCCGCTTTACGGTCCGGTGCATACTTGCGTTCTATGGTTTTGGATTTGCTCTGTGCTGATGCACCATAGGCCGGGCTGTGAAAGTTTAGCTTACACCAGTCAAAACCCACCGTTTGAGCGGCAAATATGAATATAGAGAAAACTACTAATGACAGACTGTTTACGCGAGCTTTTTTAGCCACGTAACTCCTCCTTCCTTGATTATGAGGTATAATCCTGGAATTTCGTAAACAACGACTTCCAGGTCAGTTTCCCATCGTGAATTGCTATAATATACCACAAACCCGCAAAATAATCAAGTCAAAATATTAAGAAAGAGTCTCTAACAAAATGAATCGTTGTTCCGAAAGCGAGCGTTTTTTTGTCCTGCAAGGAAGGCGAAACAGGCAATGCCAAAGCATTGTCGATACAGCCTGACGCCGTCAGGACGGAAAACAAGCCGCTTGAATACAGAGTCATTTTGTTATAGGCTCTAAGACTTTCTTTGGCCTGTGTTGTTCTTGCACCGTAGTTACTTCTTGGCCCGCATCAGTACGCTTTTCAGAAAGCCGTAACTTGCTGTTAGGTCATCCTGATATCTGGCCAACGGATTGGATGATAATCACATATGTCGTTCCCGCCAAAACGGGGGTCCGGCCCTTTCGTATTTACAACCCGAAATTTATCGCTGTCTTTTTATTTTTTCATAGGAACTATGTTCTTGGGCTTCCTGTTTTTCAAGGACATATTCGCACCATTTGATTGAGGCATTTGACCACGACGCTTCCTGAAACTGCTTTGCTGGTAGCGTCTGTCGCTCGCCGCGAGACGCCTTACGCAAAGTTGGTAAAGTCCCACACTTTGAAATAATGCGGAACTTGGAATCTCCGGATTCATGTGTCCCACGGTGATTTCCGACAATTAGTTTTCCACCTTGATAGGTGTCGTCTTTCGAGAAGCCTGTGTTTGTCACCATAGATGTGCCCCATTTGCCCACATACTCTTCGTCCACAAACTCGTTAAAGGTTATCCAATATACGCCTTCGGGATCGACTTTGACGTTTGGGACATCGAAAGTCATGAAGCTGCTGTGTCCGGCGGGGCAATCGGTTTCAACTCTCAACCAGGTGCGGGAAAGTACCTTTCCGGGTCTTCCATTTTCGTCTTTGGCTAAGTCCACCCTGATCCATCCGGCTGCTTTGACTGGGTATGTGGTTAACTCCACGGCGTTGATTATATCACTACAAGGAATAAAACTTTGAGCGAAGTCACTAAATCCCCCTCCGGCTGTTCCTTCATCGTGCCCGGTGCTTACAATTGCTTTTCTACGCCAGCCTGAGATCGCTGCGATCCACTCTTTGCGGGTCTGTTCTTTATATGAATAAAAGCTTTGAGGTGCCCCGCATCCAGCCAGGATCATAGCACTCATTGGCAGGCTCACACGAATCAAGCGAATCAAACTTTCAATGTACTTTCGCATTATTCTAAACCCAAAAGTTTATGTTCCAAAGATAACCGCGTCAGACCTTATTATCTTTTGCGCCATATGTCATGTTATACCCACTTTTTATCGCGTTCAAGCACCTTTTCTGATTTCATTATTTCTTGGCCCGTTTCACTGCCTCGTCAAGAACGCCGAAGCCCTGGCTCCATTCGTTAAGCCTTGTGACGTTCTTTTTCTTGGCGACTTCCAAAAACCGCTCGTATGTCTCTTTAATTGTCTCGGGCATCGGCCAATTCGCACTCGCTGCCTGCGCCTTGTCCCGCATCTCGTCCCACCGCATCATAAAAACGTACATCACGGGAAGCTGCGCGACCTGGACCCGAAAATGAAGTGCAGGATTGTTCTTTACAGCTTCTTCGGCGGCCTTCAAATGTCCCCATCCTTTGCTGAGTGTCTCAAGCGAAAGAAATTTCGCCGTATGCTGTGAAAAGCAGCCGAGATGCTCACCACTCGCTTCGACCGCATCATGTGTCACCTTCAGATACGCCTGAATACCTGGGCCGGCCTGGCCGTAATAACCATCGATGAACTCATCTATCAACTTTTGCCCATCCCGCTTCGGCTCCCACAACAGCTTCGCTAATACCCACGCCCTAAGCTCAGCCATCTCCGAACCGTACGATTGATATGCTCCCTGTTCGAAAATCCCTTTAACGTTGTGGTCCACGAAGAACTTAACGTTCGGCCCAAGGACCCGCAGGTTAGGGTGCGGCATAACATAATGTCTGAAATCCGTAGTGTAGTCCCATATATAAAGCCGATTACAAACCTTAGACCAGCCGATGATATCGTCCCGGAACTTTTTGTTCCGCTCGTCGCTAAGTGGTTTGCTGAACGAACACTCGATACTGCAAAGACGAACGATAACGTTGTCTCGCGGCTTAACATGTTTCGGCGGCTTGCGCGTGTACTGGTACGCAAGTGTGCTGATAGCTACGTTGGGAAATTCCTCCTCGATATCAGCCGCGACTGCATTCACAAATCGAAGCAGAGACCCGGCCGGGCTGCCTTCTTCTTTATCGACAGCAGCGCATTTACTACATTGACAATATCCGTGCCAGTCATTCTGAGAAACCGACGCAATCGTCGCCGCGGGATTGCTTCGCAGCCTCGCTTTAAGGTTCTTGACCAGTTCCTTGCGCATCTCCTCGTTTGTCAGGCACAATTGGGCCCGCTCATGTTTGCGCTTACCGTCGATTTCACTGAACCATTCGGGATGGTCCTTAAAGTATGTTTGAGGCCGAATCAGTGGAAAGAATGTATGTACAAATCCTTGATAGCTATGCTTGCCACCGCGTTTGGCGTCCAGCCTCTCAGAGTTTCCATTGCTCTTGTTCCGCACCGCCCAGTCCCCATCGAAGGCGTCAAACCAGAACGACTCCCGGTATTCTAATGGTGGCACATAGCGGATATTGAGCTTGCCCACTTTAAGCGTCTGCTTTTTTGGAATCCTGCTTACTTTAGATGACCACCATCGACAGCCGACATAGTCTTCTAAAAATGTATAAACCGCATATAGCGTCCCGCGCGGCTGCCCCCCTGCCAGAATCAAATCGGGCCCCACTGTGCGGATAATTATCCCATCACTGCCAAGACCGTCCGTGGAAAATTCAGGGTTAGCCGGTTTAGTGCCTGCTGGCCCCACAAAAATCCGCCCCTTGCCGCCCCCGGCACCGTATACTATCTCAAATTTGGCGCCGGTTATCTGATGCAGAAACTCAGCCAACTCCGCCGCCGCGTGACGCTCCGGCTCTGGACTGTCCGGTGCGACAACTATGACCGCTTTTGCCACGCCGTTTTCGGCAATAGTCAACGCATTTACCTGCACGGCTGCGCACAAACCCAAAAAGATAACAACAGCAAACAGTAACACGATTCTTTCTTTTTGTGATAGCATTACCTGACCTCCTTCAATGGTAAAGTGTTCTGGGCGGTTATTTTTCTTTGTCCCATTTTTCCGCCAGACTTTCAAGCCGCTTTATTATACGCTTATACCGCGGTTTATTGTAAAGATTCTCTTTTTCGTCCTTGTCCCTTTTCAAATTATACAAGGCCCCGTCTTTATCTGCGACGCGTTCATCCATAAAATATATCAGTTTCCATTCCTTCGTTCGCACCATCACACGTCGCCCGCTTCCTTCCCGAAGTTCTTCATACATAGAGTAGCTGTGATCAATCTCAGAAAAGCAGGCCGGCCTCCATTCACTTATCTCACCTCGTATCAGCGGCATAAGACTCCGCCCGCGGATAGAACGCGGCACATCTATCCCGCTCAACTCCATCAAAGTCGGCATAAAGTCTATCATCTCGACAGGCTCATCGATGACCTTACCTGACGGCAGAAGTCCGGGACAGCTCATAATGAAAGGCACGCATACGTTTTGCTCGTAAAAGACACGTTTCTTCCACAGCCCGTGCTCGCCCAATTGAAATCCCTGGTCCGAATTGATGGCGATAATAGTGTTATTTAACAAGCCGGCCTCTTTAAGACATTCCACTAATCTGCCGACCTGAGCATCTACCAGCGATACCATCCCGTAGTATGTCCCCCGGCAAATCCCGATTTGCTCCTTCGTCAAATCAAGGCCACCCGCATAAATATGGAGGTTCTCACGCTCAAAGCGTGGCTTGTTCTTTAATTCCTCTTCGGTTGGCAGAGGCAGTGTGATTTTTTCGGGGTCAATAAAAAACTCACGCGGAACCCGGCAGGGAACATGGGGTGCATGAAAGGATACTCGCAGAAAAAACGGCTCTTCCCCTGCCGCTAATTCTTTTAAGGTCTCCACCCCAAGGTCGCCTAATCGCCAAGTCTGCGTTTCTTCCGGAGCAAACGGCACCACCCCTCCTATCATCCACCGGTGCGTCTTGATATTAACTTTTCCATACTCGTTTTTGCTCTTCTCGAATTTATCTTTGGCCTTGGCCCCCTTCGGATTGCCTAAGAAATCTATCAATGCGCCTCTGTCACCCTTGCTTATCCAGTCTTTTTGATAGGCGTGACGCTTACCGACATTGACCGGATTGATTCCGACTTGTTTCCAGCAGTTCACCAGGTTATCAACATTCGGCTCCGCTTTTTTCATATAGGCCGGAGTGACACCGGCAGGCTTTCCCATAGCTGTAAGCCCGAAGGTATGAGGATAGTGACCTGATTTCATGGATTTTCTCGATGGCACACAAACCGGATTCTGCACAATCGCCGTCTCAAACCAAACGCCCTGACTTGCAATCCGGTCCATATTCGGTGTTTTCGCCCAACTCTTGCCATAGCATCCGACCGCATCAGCCCGCCCGTCATCCATCATAATCCACAATATATTAGGCCGTTTCGATTTTCGCTTGTCCCCGCGTCCTTTCGTCTGCCCAAATGTCGCGCTTCCCATTAGACTTGCGCTTATACTTGCCTTGATAAACTTTCTTCGATTCATATATTCCATAATTAATCAGACCTAAACTATTTATTTTTTCAAATCTATCGAATCAAAACATCACAATTATATTATCACGACTACGATTTTTCGAAGCCAACCTCCCAGCTAACCTCTCGATTCTCAGGACTCTTTATGGTAACGCGAATTTCCTGGCCCTCCTGTTGCATGCCGGCTGTCACTCCCGCTCCGCGGTCGCCCTCGGATACCTTCACTCGCATCGCGACGTAACATATTTATATTCAGCCCTAAAACGGTGTAAAAGTCGAGTGTCACGTTGCGTAGCTGTGCAAACCGGAGAAAATCCTGGACAGGTTCACCCACAGCAAAGTTATAACGATCACCGCCATACCTGCAATGGCCCACGTGCTGTTAATACGAGGCCGTTTCTTACCAAACATATAGCGGAAATGAAAATAACCGACATAGACCAGCAACGACGCCAGGGACCAAAGTTCCTTAGGGTCCCAGCCCCAGTAATCGCCCCACGCAATTTTCCCCCACCAGCTGCCGAGAACAAGCCCCAACGTCAGCAATGGGAATCCAAAACAAATCATCCGGTACGTTGCCTCTTCAGGCCCCAGCAGCTTCTCATCAGGACCGGCGCCTTTGCCAGCCAGTTGGCACATGGCATGGAAAGTCGCTTTGGCCATAAAAACGTATGACAGCATATAGACCGCAACGTGAGGCACAAACAGCCAGCTCTGAAGCGCGGGCGGCAGTTGCTGCGGCTCAGCGTTAAAAACAAAACCCGCTGGAAAAAGCACTATCACTCCTATAAGCATGTCACCGCAGCCACCGCCTACACGAAGCACCCGGCGGCAAAATAACGAAACCGGATAAATCATCCCAAGGCAAAGAAATACCTCGAACAGGTTCTGCAGCGGCACATGCCGTACATCATACCAGCGATAGCCGAAAGCCAGGGCCGCAATTACAAATCCGAACAAATACAATACCCGCCCGGCCTTTCGACACCGAAGCAAGCTCGTCACGAACGCAAGAAAGTACGTGCCCATAGCAATGTAAACCAGCAGACCCTGAAATGTGTATTTAATTTCCATCTATTTGTCTTTTAGCTTTCTTCTTGCAAACACACCTCTTACCCACAGATGCCAGAAAACCCCGGCACACAACATCACGTAACCTGCATAGACCAGACCCAGACCCGTATCGGAAACAACCATAAGAACGGTGTATTGTCCGTTTTCAGCATCGTAAGAATTCTGATAAAAATGGTACCCGCCAAAGTAAAGAGGGTGGTTCACTTCGATGTTCTTTGCCGCGGCAACTTTGCCGTCCTTAATTATCTCCAGCTCACTTATGTAGTCACTGATAACTCTTTCATAGCGCAGCAAAAACTCATCTTCCGGATTCGCATGTCCGCCGAAACGCTCGAAGACGTATCTGCTCGCCGCCTCACCGTTTGGCTGTCTAATCTCAACTTCCAGTGCCGGATTGTACCCCGATTGTGGCTCGTCGGCGATTTTCCTTTCCTGTCCCTCGATTCGTATCTTGAAATTCTCGAACGCTCGTTTGATTGTCACCGTACCGAAATCGTCGCCTAAAGAAAATTCCACCCCCACTTCAACCGGAACTTTCCAGCTTTGCCCCCCCCTGGTTTCGACCAGTAGATACGCCGGCTTATAATGTTCTAATCGAAAGTCATTCAGTTGTATCGAGAAGGGCAATTCCTTAGGCGTCTGCCCCTGTTCGAGCAGAACATGGTTCTCCGATTCTCCCTCATAGATTACCATTTGCCCTGTTCGGATTTTCTCGATTCCAAATAGCCGACTCTGGAGCTTATGCCCGGCTTCAGAGCCCCACAGAGCACCTGCGATAACAAGGATACCGCCAACGTGTATCAGCAAAAGCCCCGTGACGCGAACCAGTCGGCGAAATAATACAAGCCCGACAGCTAATATAAGTATGAACGCAAACCAGTAAACCGCCAAAGCCGGCGTGTTGACGAACTTTTGGGCACGCTCTGCACCTATAAATGCGCCATAGACAGAAACCAGGATTAACAATATCACAAGCAAAAGGCAAGCCCACATCACAAAACGCTTAAACTTCTTTTTAGAGCTTTCCTTTATGCCCATCTGCAAACCAATTCAGTTATTTTCTATTTAGCCCCCAAATTTATTTGGGAGTTGTGTTTAATCCCCGGCTCTGTCCGGGCTTCCTTTAGCCGTCACAACACGACGGCGACTCAATACAACAATGATTATGACAAAAAGACGATTATTTACAAGGATTTTCGCCGCAACGCGATACTATTGCTATGCAAAAGCCATGAGTCGGCCGAAATTCTCTGTATTGTGTCTTTGCCCTTGATATCTATAATTACTTTGCTTACAATTTATCACAATCGTAAAATCAGGAGATAAAAGCGATACAATTGCACGCTGAATAGTAAATTAGGGATGCTTGAATTGATAAACAAAATGTTCCGCTCTGGAGGCCGGCAAAGCTGACTATGAAGACTCTTACCTGTGCAACTCGCGGCGGTGAACTCGCCATTGCTCAAACGCAAACAGTCTGCTCCATGCTCAAAAAAATCCATCCCGGCCTCCAAATCGACATCAAAACAATAACTACAACAGGCGACCAGGACAGGCGCACCGCCTTATGGACCCTCAAGGACACCGGCTTTTTTACATCACAACTTGAAGATGCCCTCCTTGCCCAACAAGCCGACTTCGCCGTCCACAGCTTCAAGGACCTGCCCACCGAATACCAAAAGGGACTGACCATCGCCGCAGTATGCCGTCGGCAATTTCCCCAGGATTCCGTGATAGCCGCCGGCCCCGTTACTTCCATCGACCAGCTTCCCAGCGATGCCAAAATCGGCACTTCAAGTCTGCGACGAGCCGCCCAGTTAAGATATCTAAGGCCCGACCTACACCCGGCCGACATCAGAGGTAACGTCTTAACAAGAATAAAACGCCTCGAAGAAGGTAAATTTGATGCGATTGTCCTGGCCCGCGCAGGCCTGGAAAGACTAAACCTCTCTGATAAAATCTCTTTCTGTTTTGACCCTGCCCAATTCATTCCCGCCCCCGCCCAGGGAGCGCTCGCCATTCAGACCAGGGCCGATGATACTGATACATGCAATCTCATCGCCGCCATAGATGACCAGGATAATAGAACGACCACTTCCGCCGAAAGAAGGATTCTAACCACAATGCACTGCGGCTGTCACGCACCCGTAGGAGCCTATGCACAGATTGATGGAAATGAAATAGAAATCACCGCTTTCATATCGAATGTCGATGGCACCAATTTCATCCGCCGCCAGATCACCGGCCCCGCCGTTGACGCCGAGACCCTCGCCGAAAAAATCGCCAACGACCTCCTAACCGCCGGCGGAAAAAAAATCCTCGCATCTCTCGAAGGATAACCGCAGTTCGCCATTCGAAATTCCTTGTTCAACATTCGATATTCTTCGCTGTCATTCTGAGCGAAGTGAAGAATCTCAAAAAATTAATCAATAATCACTCATCATTAATCATTTATATGGCTTGCCCCACCAATTTAATCTTGTCATTGCGAGGAGGCCGAAGGCCGACGCGGCAATCTCAATCCCAAATAATCATTAATCAATCGAATCGATCAACCCCACCACCTTCTCAACCATCTGTGGCATCTCGATCTTCTTATACAAATCCAACGCCTTTTCCCAGTACTCCCGCGCCTTCGCGTTATCACCTCTATCTCGATAAACCACTCCTAAATTGCCGTAATTATTTGCCATTCCCTTCTGCAGCCCAAGCTTTTCGCTAATCTCCAACGACTTTTTATGCATCTCCTCGGCCTTATCTAATTCACCCCTCATTTGATAAACCGCCCCTAAATTGCCGTAACGAAATGCTTGACCTTCAAGCCTTCCAATTTTTTTGTCAATCTCCAATGCCTTTTTTTGCATCTCCTCGGCCTTATCTAAGTCACCCCTCGCTTTATAGACATTCCCTAAATTACCGTAATCCGCAGCCATTCCCTCAAGTAGACCAAGCTTCTTCTCAATCTCCAGTGCTCTTTTATGCATCTCCTCGGCCTGATCTAAGTCACCCCTCGCTTTATAGACATTCCCTAAATTGCCGTACTGACATGCCATTCCCTCTTGCATCCCAAGCTTTTCGCTAATCTGCATCGACTTTTTATACATCTCCTCTGCCTTATCTAATTCTCCCCTCGTTTGATTAATCAATCCTAAATTCCCGTAACCACTTGCCATCACGTCCTTCATGCCAAGCTCTTCTGCAATCTCCAGTGACTTTTTGTGCATCTCCTCGGCCTTACCTGAATCTCCACGCGTTTGATAAATCAGCCCTAAATTGCAGTATTGATTTGCCATCCCTTCCAACCGGCCGAGCTTCTTATCAATCTCCAATGACTTTGAAATCATCTTTTCAGCCTTATCTAAGTCGCCCCTCGTTTGATAAATCAGCCCTAAATTGCCGTAGCTGCTTGCCATTCCTTCCTGCAGCCCAAGCTTTTCCTTAATCTCCAGAGACTTTAAGATATTCTCCTGTGCTTTCTCTATTTCTCCAACTGTATAGTAAATATAGGCAAGCTCTTGAAGCCAGATCAGTACGTGTTGAACAAGCGGCTGTTTTGGTGGATAACCTGTATCGTCTATACGCTGTTCAAGTTCAGCAATCCTGAACCGTTTTTGGTCTACGTCAAGCTTGCCGGCAGAGATAATGTCGCCGGCATAAACATCCATCATTCCAGTTGAAGCAGTTGCCTGCTCGGAGATAAATTCAAAGCTATGGCTTAGCCAGGACCACACGTCACGTGCATGTATAGATAACAAGGTTGCAGCATATTCAGGGAGCCAGAAAACAACAGGACAGGAAAAATGAGACTTCCACAGTTCCCTTGCTGCATTAAGGACCTGAAGAACTTTGTATTCTTTTCGGTCTGACGGCAGGACATTTTCGATCCCCACGACAAATATTCCAGTGCTGTTTTCTTCTGATACGTTCCTGCAAACTAAGTCTAAGACATCTTTTACTTTCCTGTTTATCTGGACTATCGCGATGGCTTTTGATTCTTCCTTTAGCTTTGTTATAAGATAATCGCGCAAGGACGGACTGTTACAAATTGCGATGCTCAATGAAAAAGTCCCTTCCGAGGCTACCAGCATTCTCCGAAGAGCCATCAGTTCTGCGCTCTGCCGACTTATGTGCTCGGATGTTGTCGAAATATCATCGTTTTTTTTCATTTTTCAGTTTGCTTGAACTGGGAGGCGTTGGAAGCAGTGGATTAACTCCGTACCATTCTCCGCCGTTTTCATACAGAAGAATCGCACGGTTGTCGAGTAGCTCCATACATAAATGGTCGTTCTTTTCATTACGACTAAGTTTATTGTCTTTACTGACCTGTTCGATTATTGCCCAGTGCTCCTCACGAAGTTGCCGCGCATAAGCATGATGTGCTTTTCTTTTGACCTTCTCGACCGACGATGATGTTATAGGCAATTCTCCCTCGATGATCGAATCGCGTATAAGTGTAATAAGTTCTCGAGGCTGTCCTCCACTATATTTAATTACCTTATCGCGAGTACTGTTGCTTTTAAAAAAATCCTGTTCCTTTGTACCCGTCTTGTGGAGACGTTTGCGGATTAGTTCTTTGAATTTATCAAAACCAGCATTATTTCTTTTACCTGCCGTGTCAACGATCATTGTCATAGGAACAACTGGTGGGGCAGTGTATCCATACAGGTTCGCAATATCACGCTCCCGGCAGGAATAGGCAAGTGCAATTGGCATTGTGTAAATCAAATGGCAATTGAATGCCGTCAGTTGAGCATGCCTCTCCGCAAAGAGATACTCGGCAGTCGAACAACCAACTTGAGGATGTGCTCTAAGTGTCATTTTATCCAGTCCATCTACAATGATGGACAAACCTACATAGTTTTTCTTGGATAACTGAAGTACTGCATCACTTATTACATCATTGGCAGCATCGATCCAGCTACTTGTACGTGGTTCGAGATTTTTGCGTATTTCTTGTCTGGTATTAGGGCTACTTTTTATCGCTGTTGAGAACTTTGCTAAGCCGACATTAAGCTCGACTCCGGTTAAATCTACATCCCGACCGAGAAAACTTTTGAGCTCTTCCCATCTTGTTTTGAAGTAACCTGGTTTTAAGTTTATACCAAGCCTATTTCGAAATTGATCTGCCATCTGACGAATAATCGCTATCAGAATGTCTGGGAAATCAACATCGTTTGGCTCGATATCTTCTAATATTTCACAGAAAACAGTGAAGAATTTCTCTTTCCCACTTTCAAGTTCTCCTTGCAGTCTCCACGGTTCAGTACTTTTTCCGCTTCCTCGATGGCCGGCAAGAAGTTGACAGGTTGGACTATCTGAGAGTCGTATGATTTTAGCCAATTTTTTTACAAGCCCGGAACTGCCCCGGACAGCATCCAGGTCTACATAGAGATCGGTTTCATCCGCCAACAGAGGCGCCGGATCGAAAACCTGATAGATTTTTTTCAAGTCATCAGACATTTGTGAACTCCATCTTATCTATATTTTTGCCTACTACATTATTATTTCGGCAAAATTTCTTTTCAAGGATTGCTTATTTTAAGCTCCAACTAAAAAATTAGTAGTCAAAGTTACTCAATCCCAACATCCCCACTCCTCGCCAACTTTGTCCTGAAAGTACCATTATAGACGCCCGCTCCCAAATAGTCAACTGCCACCTCAAAATGTGCCCTCAAAAGCCCAATCAACAAAAAACTGGCAATTCCAAAACGTATTTGGTATCCTTTCCAAATTGTTGGCCCCCGGCACTGCTGGGGGTTTTACCTGTTTTAAACATTTGGATTTCGGATTTAACGTACCTATGCATGTCGGGTATCTATTATTGAGCATCAGATATGAATATTGAAAAACCTAAGAACAAAGGAATGGTATATCTTGTAGGTGCAGGCCCGGGCAGAGCGGATTTGATTACCGTCCGCGGCGCAGAGGTCTTAAAAGCCGCTGACTGCATAATCTACGATAAGCTGGCCAACCCGGCTTTGCTGACTTACGCCGGCGCAGACGCCGAGATTATGCACGTCCCCAAACGCATCGGAACCGGCTCCTTTACACAGGACCAAATCAACAAGCTCCTTGTCGAAAAGGCATCAAGCGGAAAAACCGTCGTCCGCCTGAAAGGCGGCGACCCTTGCATCTTCGGCAGAGGTTCCGAGGAGGCCAGGATTCTTGCTGAAGCCGATATCGATTTCGAAATAGTGCCCGGCGTGACCGCCGCCATCGCCGCCGCCGAGTACGCAGGCGTCATGCTCACCGACAGAAACTACAGCTCGCAGGTCGCTTTCATCACGGGCCATGAAGCGGATTCAAAGCAGCAAAGCAGTATCGACTGGAGCGTACTGGCCAAATTCCCCGGCTCCATAGTCTTCTATATGGGTATGGGAGGCCTCCAATTCATCACCGACCAGCTCATAAAAAACGGCATGGATATAAATACCCCGGCTGCCGTAATCGCCGACGCTACATTCCCCAATCAGAGAATAACAACGTCAACGCTGGGCCTTATAACCGATAAATGTAAGCAGGAAAACATCGCCCCCCCTGCCATAGTAGTGATTGGCGCCGCTGCCTTTTCTGATACGAAACTGAACTGGTTTATGAAAAAGCCTTTATTTGGCAAGAGTATCGTTGTAACTCGCGACCATCATGGCAATGCTGACTTCGCAGCTAAGATTATTCAACGGGCGGGCAATCCGATAGAATTTCCAACGATAAAACTAAAGCCATTGACTAACACCAATGAGTTTCTGCACACACTTGAAAAACTTTCAAAATACGACTGGATAATCTTCACCAGCACAAATGGCGTCTGCATTTTCTTCGATTGCCTGCGTGACCTGGCCAAAGACGCTCGCGTCTTTGCTTCTACCAAAATCGCCGCAATCGGCAGCCGGACTGCCAACAGTCTGAATGACTTTGGTATAAAGCCCGATTTTGTCCCTGATGTCTTCACCGGCAAAGAGCTTGGCAATCAATTAATCAGTCACGCAAATCTGCAAGGCAAAAAGGTTTTGCTTTTGCGCTCGCAGCTTGCTTCGGTCGAGCTTATCGACCTGTTGCATCGCGCCGGGGCCGACGTTGATAATGTGCCGATATATACCGCCGTAACAACCAGAAGCGATTGCGGCCCGCTAACAAAACAGATAGTCGAAGGCCAAATTGACTGGCTGACATTTGCAAGTCCTTCTGCGGTCACGGCATTTTTTGAACAAATCAAGCCCGATTTAATAAACTCAGGTAATGTCAAGGTGGCCTCGATTGGACCGGTAACTTCCGAACAATTAAAAAAAATTGGCATCAAGATTGACCTCCAGGCTGACGAACATACTATTGATGGATTACTCGATGCTTTAGAAGAAAGCGAAAAACATAAGACGTAAGTTGAAGATAAGGGATTTTATCATGGCTTTTCCCAAAATCAGGATGCGAAGGTTGCGCAGAACTCCTGCGATGCGGCGGCTGGTCCGCCAAACCACGTTAAGCATCGATGATTTGGTTTATCCATTGTTTGTCCGCCCGGGCGAAGGTCTCAAGGTCCCGATCAAGTCAATGACCGATTGTTTCCACTTTTCGCCGGACACAATTGGAGCCGAAGCTGCCGAAGTCGCATCACTGGGCATACCTGCCGTGCTCCTTTTCGGCCTGCCCGACAAAAAAGACCAAATCGGCTCACAGGCCTGGGCCGAAACCGGCGTCGTACAGCGCTCAATAAGTCAAATCAAAAAAGCCGCACCGGATTTGCTCGTTATCACCGACGTCTGCCTTTGCGAGTACACCGACCACGGGCATTGCGGCGTGATTAAAGAAGGAAAAATCGACAACGACGCAACCTGCGAACTGCTCGCTAAGATGGCGCTTTCGCACGCTCAAGCCGGGGCCGACATCATCGCCCCCAGTGACATGATGGATGGCCGGGTAAAGTACATTCGCCAGGCTTTGGAGGAAAATGACTTTCAGGACATCGCCATTATGTCGTATGCTGCAAAATATGCTTCCGCTTTTTACGGGCCGTTCAGGGACGCCGCCGAATCCACCCCTTCCTTCGGCGACCGAAAGGGATATCAAATGGATCCTGCCAACAGCGACCAGGCCATGGCTGAAATCGCTCTCGATATAGCCGAAGGTGCAGACATCGTAATGGTAAAGCCGGCACTGTGTTTTCTCGATATAATACATCGTGCGAAGCGCCGCTTCGATTGCCCCATAGCAGCTTACAATGTCAGCGGCGAATATATGATGCTCAACTCTGCCGCCCAGGCAGGACTGTTGGATAAAGATTCAGCAATGCTCGAAATGCTCGGCTCAATTAAACGTGCAGGTTCCGATATTATAATCACGTATTTTGCCAAAGAAGTTGCCAAATTGCTGTCAAAATAGCCCTCGATTGTTCTCAATCACTCCACTAAGCCCTTGCAATATTTGGGCATTTATGATACAATAATATACTCGTTACAATTATGTTTTGAGGCAGGGTTGGTGGTCGGCCCCGCACATAAGTTTTTATAAGCGAAAAAGGAGACAAAAGTGAAAAAGAGAATGTTTATTCTGATACTGGTTTTGAGCTGCTTGCTTGCGATGTCGGTTTACGCAGCAAAACAAAGCCCCAAAGCAGCGGCGCCCGCGGTCAAAACGGATTCTGCTCCGCTAATCAAGGTACGGAAGATGGTTGTGCTCAAGACCGAAATGGATAAGGTCAGCTATGCGATAGGGGTCCAATTGGGCCAGAACTTCAAAAGCCAGAGACTTGATGTTAAGCTTGATTTGCTGACCCAGGGGCTCAAAGATAGTATGGCCGACCAGCAATTAGCGCTTACTCAGGAAGAAATAGTGCAGGTTATGACTGATCTCAGCCAGCGCATGAAGACACAACAGCAGGAGCGTCAGAAGCTCAATGCTGCAAAGAACCTCGCCACCGGCAAGGCATTCCTTGAGGCCAATAAAAAGAGAGAGAGCATCAAGGTACTGCCAAGCGGTCTGCAATACAAAGTAATCAAGGAAGGAACAGGCAAAATCCCCACCGCCGCCGACAAGGTCAAGACAAACTATCGCGGCACTCTTATTGACGGCACGGAGTTTGACAGTTCCTACAAGCGCGGCAAGCCCGCCGAGTTTGGTGTTACCAGGGTAATCAAGGGCTGGACAGAAGCTCTACTGCTTATGAAGGAAGGCGCCAAATGGGAGTTGTACATACCTGCGAACCTGGCTTACGGTGAACGGGGCAACAGGACCATTCCGGGCAATTCCGCACTTATATTTGAAATTGAATTGCTCGAAATATTAAAGTAAAACTCGTTACCGCACCCGGCCGGAGCCGGCATCAAGTATAGCATAAGTCTGTCTCCGGCCGTCATTCGCAAGGGCTTTACTTCCGCAGCCGTGGCACGCGCCCGCTGCCGTGTGATTCACTTCGGGGCTTATGTATTCTGCTGGCTTTTCTAACCTTTTGAACCGGGTCGGCTCCACTGGAATCTTCGCCGGAAAGACTGGACTTCGGCCACCCTTTGGCCTTGTCATCGAAGTGCTGATTGATAAAATCCTCCATCTCACGCCTCGCATCCCTACTTATCATACCTGAATCCCGCGATTTCATGGATCGCACCTTTCCCTTCTAACGCTTCCGTCATTTGCTTCCTGACATCACCATCCATGGCCTGACCTTCATATATATAAGACGTTTATTACCGTGAAAGGTTACAAAAAAAATGCCCGGTTCTTCAATAATTTTTGCTAATCGCGGTAGGATGGGCTTTAGCCAATGTTGTCATTCCCGCACCGCGCCAATCTCACCCCCTGTCATCCCGAGCGCAGTCGAGGGATCTATTAAAAAATGTCATTGCGAGGAGACCGAAAGTCGAAGCGGCAATCTCAACAATTAATCAATCATCAATCATTCACCCCTTAGGGGTCATTCATCCTTAATCATTTATATGGCTTGCCCCACCATTATTTATGAGTTTATCCTGAGCGCAGTCGAAGGAATATTCGATATTCTTTTTCCCCTTTTTCCCTTTTCCCTCCTTACTCCTTACTCCTTACTCCTTACTCCCTGTCATCCCGAGCGCAGTCGAGGGATCTATTAAAAAATGTCATTGCCAGGAGACCGAAGGTCGACGCGGCAATCTCAACAATTAATCAATCATCAATAATCATTAATCATTTATATGGCAGGTATCCAGCATCTCATAGCGCAGCGGAGAGGCGATGGTTACTGAAGTAATTTTTCGATGTGTCTTTTGAGTTCAGGCAGGTCTTTCTCTAAGATATTCCATACCTGTTCAACATCAATCCCCAGATAGTCGTGAACGAGCACATTCCGAAAACCTGCTATTTTGAACCAGTCGACCTCGCCGGCGCTTTCCTTAACAGCATCTGACAAACGCTGTGTCGACTCAGCAAGGACCTGCAAATTGCGAAGCACAGCGTCCTGTATGAGCGTCGAATCCAGAAACTTTTGCTTATCCTCCCCGGTAACGTAAGAGTCTATGCGTTCGATGCATTCGCGAATGTGGATTAGATAGAGTCGGTCGTCTTTCATATTGGTTTGGCCTCACTCAATACACGCTCTTTGATGTACCAATGCAGACCCTTCTCAGTTACAACGTCCACGCTTCGGCCTAACAGGTTCTGAAGTTCCATTAACAGCCCGCCCACGTCAAACAGCGACCTCCCCGCCTCAAGCTCAACCAGAAAATCAACGTCGCTGTTCTCGTCGGCCGCCCCTTGAGCCACAGAGCCAAATACGCGAACATTAGAAGCACCGTACTTTGCCGCCAGCGCAAGTATATCTTTTCTTTTGTCGCCAATTATTTCAGAAATACCCATTAAAAACGCCCTTGTTCTAAAAACTCAGTTATCTTAAGAGTCTCTAACAAAATGAATCGTTGTACCGAAAGCGAGCGTTTTTTCGTCCTGCAAGGAAGGCGAAACAGGCAATGCCAAAGCATTGTCGATGCAGCCTGACGCCGTCAGGACGAAAAACAAGCCGCTTGAATACAGAGTCATTTTGTTATAGGCTCTAAGTCTAAATCCCTGCCCGGCATCTGTCAAATCCAAAACCCAGATAAGAAAAGCAAATCTTCGGACCTGTTTGGAATTTACGAATTCCTGCCCCGCCTGCCCGAATCCGAATCCCGCATCCCTGCATGTCTTAGGCAGGGATCCAGACGTCTTATTTAATCAATAATCATTCATCCTTAATCATTTATATGGCTTGCCACACCATTATTTATGAGTTTATCCTGAGCTTGGGAGTTTACCCTGAGCAAGGCCGAAGGGAAGGAATATTAGATATTCTTTTTCCCTTCTCCCTTCTCCCTTCTTACTCCTTACTTCTTACTCCTTGCTACTTTTTTCTTTCCCTTTTCCATTATTTTATACTATTCTCTGTCCCTAATGGCTTGATTGACAACTGGGATTTTCTCTTAAAAACGCCGGCTTTGCCGGCCTCGACCGGCGAGCGACGGGGCACGAGCGACAAGCAACGAATTTGCTCTTATACCTTGTGCCTTATGCTCTTGTACTCTAATTTGTCGCTACTGACAAATTATCGTCAACATTTGACAAAACATAAACGGCTATAGACTTGGGAAGGGAATATCATGGAAAGTGAGACTGAATTTCTGTGTTTAAATTGTGGACACATTGACCGTGGTTCTTATTGCAGCAAATGTAGTCATTCACTGCGAGTTTCCCCAGAGGATTTGGATGTTCTGTTAGCTAAGCGTCTGTTACAAAGGTGTTATTACGTTGATTTGAAGTCAAGTGGCGACCACCCTTTCCCCTACAAAGAACTTATAACAAAGTTGAACGTTCTTTCGGAGAAAAGTAATCAATTGCTTGCTTTTGATGGAGTTGAGAATTGTTTTGTGTTCATTCAAATTATAGCTATAATCAAGGCTAGCGGTATGTCGGCATCGGATATTGCAAAGTTGGTAGATCAGACATGCGTTTCTCTGCGAGCCGAAAAGAAGAAAGTTTTCCCAGGAATCAAGTTCATCAAGATTAAATTCTGTTTGCTCTTCCAAGACGGTTGTCCAACAGAGTTCTTCGAGCAAATTGGAAAGAATATATCGTCAAAGCGATCTGGGAGTGGTGTCATATATTTTGGGTCGTTCGGTATCGATGTGGTGCAAAAAGCACCCTGTCATACCGGAAGCCGTATTATTTCTTTCCTTTCATCCCTTTCACCCCTTTCTCATGTCTCGTCAGAAGTCAAGGCGGCGCTCGAACAAATTGGGGAATGTGAAGTTTATGAAGTAGCAAGAGAAAAACCCGTTCCTTCAATTTGGGGAGCTGCCAGAGAGGCTTTTAGAAGGGAGGTTTTAAAGAGGTTTTTTGATTTCTGGAAAACTTGGTGTGGTTTGTTAGCGAACTCGTCTCTCACAGCTAAACGGCTTTCAAATGACAAGATCGAAGTATCTGAAATATTGGGATTCTATTTTCTGTCTATAGTGATTGCGGTGATAATTGGGAGAATTCTGGGCTCCAAGAGTTATTTTGCGGTTGACATTTACCCAGTTGTGGATGAATTCTTGAATTGTTTCTATTGGTTGCTTGTTGCATTTATCTGGGCTCCACTTGAACATTTAGCTCTAAAGCTGTTAAAAGGAAAAGGGAAATTGCGCCATGCATATTTTGCCAAGCTCTATACTCTGGGAATTACCCTGCCTATTACGACACTCATCGAAGGGGTAGCACTAAAACTGAATGCGTCAACTGATACTATGGAATCTTTATATATGTACGGTTTTCCATTCATGAACTTAGGGTTTGCAGTTACGTTCATGAGCATTTGCTACAAAGTCAAGCCAAATAAGATTGTTCTGTTTTTCGTCCTAATTGTTCCATTATTCATACTTGCAATTGCGCTACTTGCTTATTTATTCGCTAAAATTTTTGCAAATTAAATTATAAGACCCGTGCCCCAGTGTGTTGGTTTTGTATGTTCTTTAATCAACATTTTCCGCCCCAGAAATGGCTATAGGGTGATAAGGAAAAGTAGGGTGGGCCGTGCCCACCGATATTTTCTGAGTGAAATTGAAAAAGCCCATTAGGGTGTGCACCGCACACCATTTTTCTGTTATTCTGAGCGTAAGTAGCCTTTACCATGAGCAATGCCGAAGGGAACAATACAAGAACGTTGACTTTTTATCTCCGGTAGAATAAATTGATAACAAAAAGGCGGTGTAGATTATTACGTTGGGTTATGAAGATGAAATACGATGCAGACATATTCTCTCATCAGTTCCCGATCGTGGGACAGTTTGTTCGGCAGCTTGCGTACTTCCGTGCTGCCAAACCTGTTTACAATAAACTTAATCAGAAGTCCCCGTTCTGGTGTGCCACGATCGACGCCCATCTCAAGATTGCAACCATTAAGTGGTGTAACGTCTTTGGTGCTGACGGTTGTAACAGTACCCATTGGAAGAAAATCATCAATATCGATGCAGTCCGTGACTCATTTAGAAAGCATGTGCTGCTCGAAGTCGGATTCTCGAGGTTAGAATGGATGTGCTACCACAAGGCGATGTGTGATTTCAGAAACAAGTATGTCGCACATTATGAGATGGACTTCTCTCAGCCCGTCCCAGACTTCGACATTGCGCTCCGAATTGCATACGCGTACGACAAGTGGGTTCGAGATCTTATCCACCCAGATGTCTATGAGGGCCCGAAGTTGAAGGAGGAGTTTGAGAACTGGTCTCGGCGAGCAGGGCTGTTGATCGAGAAGGCCATGAAGGCTTCCGCAGGAATGAAGGAATGACCATAAGGGACGAAAAGACGTAATTTGTTGAAACGCAAGAAATTGGACGAGCCACCGCCATAGGCGGATAAATATTGAAGAATAAACAGGAATTTCTTAAAAAGACTGTATAATCATTGTTAGGCTGAGAGGCATATTCTATGGCAAACGATTGGTTTGAATACAAAACGCATGACGTTAGGACGGTCACAGAATACGTGAGCCTTATTTTAGAGAAGCTCAGGTCTCTATATTTATTCAGAGGACATGAGGATATCGAATGGGAACTCGTACCAGCTATTGATCGACCTGGGTTTTCAGAAGTATCTTCGAGGATATCACGTCACCAGCACGAACGTCTTGTATTCGACGAGTTCAAACGCCTCGCATTGCCTCACTTGAGAACACGTTCAGCTAACGACTGGGAGTTCTTAGCTCTGGCAAGACACCATGGCGTTCCTACACGACTTCTTGATTGGACTGAAAATCCTTTGGCTGCACTTTTCTTTGCTGTCGAGAATATTGCATCAACTGATAGCTCTGTTTGGTGCTATACCTATGTCGAGATGGAATCGCCCTTAGATGTCGATGCTAATCCTGATCCTCTCACATTCGATCGACTTGTTCTTTACCGTCCACCTCATTTTCACCTAAGGATAGCAACACAATCAGGTATGTTTACTGTTTACCCAACTGGCTTCAGAAACCTTGATGATCCTTGGAATCTTCCTCTTACGCGAATTCGAATTCCTAATGAATGTCGTCCTAGAATGAGAGTTGAACTCCAGAGGTTGGGAGTACATAGAGCAAGCCTGTTCCCCGATTTAGATGGAGTTGGCAAACATGTGTTGCAACTCTACCGAAATGACTGATACATTATATTGCCCAACAGACGACTAAAGCCGAATGGACTCAGGGCAGGCTGCTCTCAGGATGACCAAAAAAAGTTCATTTTTGGTCTTTTTTTTGTTTACTTTTGTTTGGAATTCTGTTAATATACTGGTATGTTTGCCAGCAGGCAAACGTAAACCGCCAGCAGGCGAAAGATATAGCGGAGAACCGCACGTCTTAGTATCAGCAGATACATGCAAAAATTAATCGTCAGTGAATATTCGATCGTCAGTCGTCAATCGTCAGTCCTAAAGGGTGTATTAATGGTTAACAAACCACTTTTTTGGTCATTTTATGTTAGCTTTTGTACTTTTTGTACATCTTTATGGCTAACAAGAACCGTTTTTAGCCGGCTTATGAAAAAGGCTGTTTCAATGGCCTTGTGGCCGAAGGCAAATCTCTGCGTCAAAAGCTCGCTTTTAGAGCAGAGTATGCCAAGACTTGTCCGCCATCCGTGTGGTGGAACACCAAGCCAGCCAAAAACCTCTATAATCTCTGTTAATCCTGTTATCCTGTCTAATTTTTCTTCGTGCCTTCGTGTCTTTGTGGCTATGAGTCTTTTATGCAAAACAAAGCCAATTTCAGAAAAAGTCAAATGAACATAAACAAGGTATTAACAGATGCTTATGAAGAAAAGACACTTAGCGAACTGGGAAAAAACAAACCCAATTCAAAGCCAATCAAAGCCAATTTATCGCGGCGTAGCCTCTGGCGAAGACGGAACAAAGCCAATTTATCGCGGCCTAATCTCTGGCGAAGACGGATCAAAGCCAAAAAATGCTGCTGCCTTTGGCCGCTATCGACCGGCGATCCTTTTCGCCTGTGCCTTTTTGCGTTTTTAGTTGAAATTATGACTGGTAATTCTTATATTTGGTCCTTAATATCCGTTTTTTTTATCGAAATAACCTTCATGGGATACGAAAAATGACTTTACATTTAACAAAATTCCAAAAACGCCTGTGCAACGTCCTCCAGGAAGACCTTCCGATATGCTGGGAGCCGTTCGACGATTTGGCAAAATATCTCGGTACCGATGAAAAAACCCTTCTTGAGCAAACCGAGCAGCTAAAGGAGATGGGCGTAGTCCGCCGGTTCCGTGCCCTGATCAATTACAAGGCGCTCGGCCGGGTAAGCACTTTGGTCGCCGCCCACGTTCCACCTGAAAATCTAAATCCCGTTACCGAGGCCGTTAACGCCCTGGAAAATGTCTCTCATAATTATCTAAGGCAGCACCACTACAATATGTGGTTTACCCTGCAGGCCGCCAACAGCCAGCAGATTGATCTTACACTCTCGGACCTTACCGGCCGATTCGGAATTGATTTTTACAGTCTGCCCGTCGAGCATTTTTTCAAGCTTGACGTCCGCTTCGACGCCCTGGACGAAACGTCGGCCGCCGCCGGATTCCTGAAAAATGTCAGTAAGTTCTCTAATTACGACAAAGTCCCGCTGGACGAAAATCAAAAAAGGATCCTCACAGGATTGCAGGAGGAGCTGCGCCTAACTTCCAAGCCGTTCGACTTTATGTCCGGCCGGGGATTAAAGCAGGAGGATGTCTTGAGGATTATAAAAGAGTTGATTGATAAAGGCGTCATCCGGCGGATAGCCGCTATAGTCAACCATCGCAAGCTCGGATTCACGGCAAATGTCATGTTCGCCGCCCAGGTCCCGCAGGAAAAAATCATCCAGGCAGGCGAAAGGCTGGCGCGTTTCGGGATAGTGAGCCATTGCTACGAAAGGAGGACCTTCGAAGGTTGGCCGTACAATCTTTTCGCGATGATGCACGGCCGAAGTATGGGTGAAATTCAGCACGTGATAAACAGATTCACCGAAGCCGAAGAAATAGATTCGTTTGAATTGTTACCGACCGCCAAAGAGCTAAAAAAGCAGCCTGTAAAACACCGCTTTGATAGTTGACCCGGCCGTGGAGAGGAGAAAAAGCAGCGAAAGCACTTTGGACAATGAATTGTTTTTTGCCGGCTTTAGAGGTACAAAATCGGCAAGTTCTTTAATATAAGATAGATATACTCGCGCAGGGCAATGGCTGGCCGTGCGGTATTTCGTTTCATACGCACCGGGACGTGCAGACTCAGTCGTAATACGCGATGATCCGGATCGGTTTACGGCACTTGGTAAGAACAATCAATTCCTTTACCGGGTCGATGCGTTTATAAGCCTTCCCGTTGACCTTACAGCTTGTCATCCTGCGCCCATCGGGATGCCGAAAGCGGACCAATATTCGTTTCGGCGGATTCCTTCGGGGGGGATCGATGGTCATCTCAATTCGACCTTCGGCAACCCGCGACTCGTACTGGGCCGACATCGGCCCAAAATATGTCCCGGCGTTTACGATTCCACAGCGCTTGCCGTTGGCGAGCCAGTAACGCGGAACAGCCGACCCGATCCAAAGATCTTCTCCTGTTTCCAGGATGAACATCATTCGCAGCCAATAGGTCGAATTAGCCTCATCGGAAGCCTTGTAGTGATCGCCGCGCCAATCGCCGATGTTCGGCAGTGCGTGTTCGGTCATCATTCGCGTATCCGGGAAGTAACTGACGGCAAAAGCGTTGAAGTAGGCACGAAGGAAGTGCTTAGGCTCGTCGCGGAGCAAGTATGGAATCGGATTGCAGAGCAGATTGGCCTGCATCGATATGCCCCCCCTGCTAAACCAATACCGCTCAAATTCGGCGCCGGTGATATTGTAGCCGTACTGTTCGGAGATATACAGGTTGTCCTCGAAATCCTTGATAATCCAGGTAGCCAGGCGATCATGGGGCTCGATCATGCCGGTGCGAATCATGTGGATTGCGCCTTCGAGAGTCTCTGTGAGCCACCCAAAAGTTCGGCCTCGGCGATGCGATTCAGGTGGTACATGCGGGATCCAACTGCCGTCCCGCAGCCGAACAACCGGTGAGCGCTGCATCGCCTCGGTGAAGGCGGTCAGAATGTCCTTGCGGTAGGCAGCGGCTTCTTTCAACAGGCGTTTTCCTTCGGGCAGGCCTGCCGCATCGAGTGCCGCCGCGGCGTTTTGCATTCCCCACCAGGAATGGATGTTCGTGGAAAGCCAGGAGCGCCAGTCACTTATGTCTTCTAAAGAACCCGGCGGAAGTAAACCCCTCTCGATTGCGCGGATGGGGGAACGATCAGCCTCGACGATTGTACGGCTCCGCTCACGGATGATCCACTGGCAACCTTTTACAATCTTCGGGGCGGCGCGCTTTAGCCAGTCAACGTCACGGGTATACCAGTAATGCTCGCCAAGACACCAGAGAACAAAACCATGGTGCTGGTTGTACCCTCCTGCCTCATATCCGGCGGCACCGTAGAATTGGCCTTTTTTGGTTGAAAAGTCACCGGGCAATCCTACTGTGCCCTGATAATGGAGCCAGGTTTCGAGGGCCTGTTCGGCGCGCTTGTGGTAACCCCGACGGTCAAGGTCGCTAACCATCATGCACGACTCGTTACTATAGACCCCGTAGTGAAATGTCCCGACCTTGGCCATGTACCGGTCACTGGTTCCAACCTCGCGCTCAGTGTTAATCAACAGATGTGAGACGTGGGCCTTATAGAAGTCGTTTATCATCGGCTCAGGGGTGAGGATTTGCGCGCCGGCTTGCACGCGCTTTCTCCAATATTCGCGGACAGCCTGGATTGTTCCATAAAACCTAATACGGCGCAGGGCCTCCCATTCTTTGGATTCAGTCAAGGTAATATACGGAATGGCTATATCTATCGTGCGTTTGGGATTATCGGCAGTCAATCCAGCTCGATAAATAACTTTCTTGTCCTGAGCAGTCAGGGAATAACTGGACGATGTATCCGACGAAGTGAAAAGCATCCGCAAACGCTTTGGCTCCTGGCCTTCAGCGAAAATCAATCCATTTTCGAGAGTAAGCTGCTCGGTACCTCCTGCAATTACCTCCAGGTCAAGCTTGGCCTGGCAGTCGGCGTTGTCAACAGGCTGGATTTCAAATCGCATCATCAACACAAGTGTATCATCAGCGAAGATGCGCTGGCCGGCCTCAGGAACGCCGTCGAACGGAACCACGAAAGCTGTCTGGCGATACTGAACGCCATCACGCTGCCACTGACTGACGATTATTGGAAGACAACCATCGACAATATGACGGTCCACTAACTTTGCACCGGACAAACCAAAACGATAGCGGATATTGTTGCCTTCGTACAGACAGCGTTTCGTGTCCCGGCCGGGTAAGCGCGAAAGCCAGTGATAATGGCAGAACACGCTGCCGTCAGCGTCTACCCCGAAATGCTGCCGACCTCCCTCGAAACTCAGTGGTATATAATGGTGGCCCTTGTCTGGGATATCCTTCCAGGCCTGAGTCAGTGTTTGTTCGGGAACGCCCGAAACCCTTGTGTAGATGTTTTTGTTTTTATTGTTTTGCCAGTTTTGCTCGGCCGATTTATAGGTTGTATCGTCGCCGGTACCGCGAACTATCACGCCGAAATCGGGGATGAATATATGGCCTTGTTTAATCAAATCCGAAGCCGCGAATGAAAAGGTTTCGTGTTTTGCGCGAACCGTTATTATCGTCTCATCGAAAGAGTTATGGCCTTTGACTTTTGCATAGAGGATTCGGGCGCGGATGCCGTCGGTTTTCTCTTTCACTTTTGATTTCCATGTGTAATCATGGCCGACCTTGACCTTACTCGCAGCCGAAAGCGGCTGAACCTGCTCGTTGATGCCGTTGAAAACTTCGAGCCGACCATCCCAGTTTTGCCGCTTGTTTTTGGCATTTCCGCCCCACTGGACCTCGAACTCAAAGGCGGCCCAGACCGAATCAGTGTAAGCCTCGAACGCACTTATTTCCGGCAGCGACTTATCAGCGACCAATCGCAGTTTCAACGTTGAACGGTACCGGGCGGAAAAATCCTTCAGCTTAGGGAATTCCTTCGCATTTACCGGATTGAAAGTGAATGTGCAGGTCGTGCCCTTAACATCGAGATTCGTATCAGCTTTTACCCACTTGCCCTGAAACCAGTCGCCAACGTTAAGCCATCCCGAACTGCCGGCTCCGGAAGATTTTTCGCGAGGGATTCTGCGAAGGGGCCATGATGACTGCCAGTACTCCAATCTAATGGACTGCGCATCAGGAATTGTTTTGGAATCGGCAAAGCTGACCACGACCCGAAAGATGTCCCTGGCATCCTCAAAGATGACGCCGTAGTCTTTTCCCTGTGAGTTCCACTTTTTAACCTGGCCGAAGGGCACAACATTTACAAGATCTCCGTCTCTTGCCGCCCGACAAACTACGGACGGGAAAATAAGGCCGATTAAAAGAGTCAAACAGATAATTCTCGGCAGAGGTTTCTGCGCTGTACATGCCGCCATTTTCCTGTAATCGGTTTTACGCACAATAGAAATATGCATTAGGAGCCTCCTTCATTTTTAGTGTACAATGTACAAACTTATACACTAAAAATAAAGGACAATCCTGAAATCCGGCCTAAACAGGCATTCATCGCATGATAGTCGGTATGCTTACACTATATCGGCTGCCGGGGTGTTAAATATCGGCGTGGTTACTTTTATCGCTTGCCTGGGGCAATGTAGTTTGTGTAGTTCGATTCCTGGAGATAGCACGCACTAAGGCAGTGGCAACCCAAACGCCGCTACCAATAGCGAATAAAGCAGCGATTACCACGATTGCAAATGTAATTACTTCCATCTTTTACGCTCCGGATTTAATCCCTTCGAGCCAATGTCCCAGTAAATACGCCATCAGCGCCGCTCCAAGGGCAGGGATGATAGCAGGGACATCAATCACAGAAGGGAAAACAAACTGAAACATTATAGCAACAAGCGTACCGACACCCATTGATAAGATGGCGGCAAGTGGACGCGGACGCTTCGACCAGAGGCCGATTATAAGAGCCGGCAGAATCGCCGGTGCCCAGATAGTATAGCAGATAAGCAGGCCGGTGATGATACTTGGAACGGCAACTGCGCCGGCGGCGGCAATTACCGCAATAACGATAGTCGCGCAACGGCCGATATTCAGAGCAGTTTCGTCGGGGAGTTTCGTAAAGGGTTTCACAATGTCCTGGGTAAAGGCTACTGCACCTGCGTTCAGGAGCGAATCAAGACTGGACATAACCACTGAGACCAACACGACCAACAAAAGCGCATAACCTCCGGCAGGCATGACTGCTTTGATCAGGTTCAACAGGACACGGTCTTCATCCGTACCCCCGGGAACGATACTTCTTGCGGCTACGCCAATCGCAATCATAACGATGAACCAAATAACGCTAAAGAAGCCTGCTAACATAAAACCATTTCGTGATATACTCGTTGTTCTGGAGGCCAAGGCACGATTTGCATAGGGCGGTATGAGGGTTTCACCCAACAGGAAAGCCGTCACCAGGCCGACTATCTCAATAAGCGATGTGGAATCGAATCCTACAGAAGTAGCAGTTTCAGCCTGCCTGGCAAAAGCCGCCGCGCCTCCATCGAGGTGAAATATCAGTACCCATAACAATGTAAGAGGCAGTAATATGGCAAACGTGGTGAATTGAAACGCGTCGGTTATGACGCTTGCCCGCAATCCTCCGAATGTGGTATATAACGCCGTAACGCCGACAACTACGATAACAGAGGACCAGCTCGGAAGTCCGAATATATCATTCAACACAACCCCACCGGCACGTGCCATAACCGCAGCGAAGCCTGCACAGAGGCCAACAGAAATAAGGCCCGCAACAACCTGGCACTTTCGGTCATACTTTTGCCCTATGGCATCGCCCAATGTATGGCAGTTTTTTAAGGCCCTGAGGCGAGGAGCAAGGAGCAGCCCGACCAGGATGTTCTGGACCGCGTATGCCAACCCTATTGCGAGGAAAAGGAAGCCGCTCTTGAATCCCTTTCCAACAAAGGCGATTGAAAAACCCGGCCCCACGTATGTAGCGGCAAGGCTGCCAAAGACTAATGCCAAGGGAAGTGCCCGTCCAGCTAATGAAAAATCCGAGAACCGGCGTGCGGCGCGTGCCCGTAGAGCAACAAAGGTAAGCACCGCCACGTAGGCTGCAACAATACCCACAGATAAGAACGTATCCACAGTTTCAATTCCGTTTGGTTTTCTATATTATCAGTACAAAAGCCAGATTATCAGTACTCGAGCCGACCTGGACAGGTAACCGAATTATCCGGATTCCCTGCAAAAAGACGGCAAAGGGGCGCCCCCGGTAATCCTCAAAGTCTATTGGCGCTTTTCCTGGAACATCTCCTCTTCTAATTCATTGATTGCCGTATTCAATTCAGATTCGGTCCGGATCCATCCAAATCGCGAATCGACAAGAAAAGTCCGGTACCACTGAATCATATTCTTTGCAAAATTTTCATCCTTACAGTATATCCCGAACGATATTTCTCCTGCATGCGAACCGGCTTTACGAGGTATGTGCGGGAAGGCAAGAAGAACCGCCGTCTTGGACAATAAGCACTCCAAGTCAGAGACTTTGCTGCTGTAAATCCGAAGTCTGCCCTGTTCGATTGCCTCAGGGAACTTGCGAAACAGAAAACTCGCAGCGTTTGAAAATCCCGGCACACTGAGATTAAGCGCACGGTGGATCCTGATATCCTGGTAATCTTCCACGATTTCGTATACACTGCTAATATAGTCATCCACCGGGTCTCTTTCGCCTTCGAACAACATGCATGTCCAAAGCTCATCGCCGGCCGTATCAAGCTGGTGGCGGACTATATTTCTGGCAGCATCGTAGGTTCGGCTTCGGCTGTTGAGCACCTTGAACAACGGCCCTCCCGTCAGAGTTTTAGCCCATGCAGGCATGTCCTGGGGTTGTGATTCCGGAGGACAAACACCAAGTCGAGTTAAGAGTCTTAGGAACTGCTTCTCCTGGGAGCCGTAGAACCTCCTGCCAACAACGCTGCCGACATTGCCGTTACATTCCATCCCGTACTGTTTGTGGTAACCAAAAGACAGGCACTGTACATCGTAGCCCACCTTAACGAGCATCTTTTCCAGTTCGGCAATCAAATACGCCGCCTGCTTCTCGGGCGCTTTGTCAATCGAGAGGTGAACATTGGGACAGAGAATAATCGGCCTTTTACCTATAAGGTCCGACATCGATGCAAACTCCTCTACAGCTTCTTCCAAATCTTCTTTGCTGTCGTATAGCTCGATACAGACAAAGACAACAAGCACGTTTCTGAAAACCATCTTTGGCTGCTGCAGTGAGATTGTGGCGGCATCTATTCTCGATGACGGCTCCTTGTCCTCAAAATAGCAGGATGAGCACTGGTGACAGTCCAAAATCATATCGGCTTCTCAGTCCTCTTTTCGGCTTTCTCGATGGATTTTGTAGAAGTTCGGCGTTTGTCCCGTGATGACGCCCTGGCTTTTTTCAATCGCGATGATATCTTTGCATCGACACGGGATATGAACAGACTCACATTTGGGGTCACAGCCTTATCGGCAAAAGCTACGCCGTTTAGAACCCGCGTGACTTCAGCGGCATCCTTAAACTGCCGAGAAGAAGCTATTGCCTGTGCTTCCTCATGCTCAAGTGATTTTAGAAAAGACGGTATACAACCATCACGCAAGGCCCCGGCGTAGTCAACCAGTAATTCCTGGATTTCTCTGTTTGTATCAGACATTGTATTTTCCTCCCTTAGAGGTTTTCTTTTTGCGGCTTATTGCAAAAAGGGCTCCTGAAAAAATGAAATCAATCTTCATCATGGTAATCCCGAAACATTTTTTTGAGTTTTAATATAGTTCTAAATTCCAACATTTTAACTGCTCCGACCGTAGTCTTGAGCTCATTTGCGATTGCCCTGTTAGAGAAACCTTCCATCCACAACTCTATAGCTCTTCGCTCCCTTGCCTTGAGCTTATTTAACATCCGGCGAAGGACCTGCTTAAGCTCCAATTGAGACATCATCTCAAGAACATCTAATGCTGGAGCAATAAGATTCCTCTGATCTGACTGCGATAAAGATAAATACCTGTTCATTCTACTGTAAACCTGCCTGAGGCGTTTCCGCATATAGTAAAGGTATACGGTCTTGAGAAGCTGCTTCTCGCTTGTAATATTACACAAACGGTCCGGATTTTCCCAAATATCGGCATAAACATCTTCTAAAACGTCCTCACATTCAACTTCATTTCCCAGGTAACGGTAAAGGTACCTGATAAAGGGCTCAAATGTAGCCCGCACAAAAGGGTCCATTGCCCGTCGGCGGCGTTCAATGTCGGCGTCGGTAATTCCTTTAAGAGCGTTACGCAGCCGCCTGTTCATCAGGCCTTTTACTTCTGCTTGCATACTGTATTCCGGCCTCGTTATAGTGAAACAACTATCTTATGAAGCCCCTGCCCTATCTATATAAAGGCACGAAACTGAGACTCCGTAACGAGTATTCTACTGCAAAACCACCATTTCTACAACAGCCAGGTTGTGAAAAGCAATATAGGGAATACAACGTTCAAATCCCTTACAATCGATACAGAGAGGCTTCTAAAAACCATATACAGGGCGGAGCTGGTCTTCGGTCGGCAGGGTGGCATAATATTCACCTTTTGTGCCGATGTAACCAACGCCATGCTTTCTCAGCGGGACCTGTACAATAGAACCGTTGCTGTTGGTAACTTTCACCATAACGGTATTTAATTCCTGACGCAAGCCAGCTCTTTGGGCCTGTGCTTTTTCCTTATCGCCCTCATTGCCCAGCATATAACCAGCGGCGCCGCCTATAGCGGCCCCAATGAGGGTTGCTTCTGTATCACCACCTGCCAATTGACCGATGCCGGCACCGGCCAGTGCACCGATGGCAGTACCGGTTTGTGCATCGCTTTGACAGCCGATAAGGAATGTCAAGCCCAAACTTACTGCAACTATCACCATAATTGTCACTATGTTCTTAACCATTTTTGATCTCCTTTCAATTCAAGATTTTTTTAATCTGTTACTCTATCCATTACTGTGCACTCGGCAGCAACACCACAGGCCCGCCCTACCGCCAACCGGCTTGTCAGGGCTCAAGATTGGATCTGAGCCAGTAGCCGGCCATTATTGTAAAGTCGGTGAAGTTGACTTCGCAATCCCCATCAACATCACCAGGTATCGAGGATGTACACCGCGCAATTTCCGGGCCGTTAAGTATCACTGCATATATATTCCAGTTTTCGTTTCGATTGTCCTGCCAAACAACTACGCTACCGCTTATAGCGGGATTGGTCTGATCGGCAGGGTCATCGGTTATTTGAAATTCCTGTCGCGTTGTAAGGTTATAACCGTATATGTCCCAGTTGCCATTTCGGTTATCCTGCCACACTATTATGTTGCCGTCGATGTCGGGATTCATCTGCCACGAAGCCTCTGTAGTAATAGCAAGCTCAACAGGGTTGTCAGGCTCGGTGATATCGGCAGCGTAAATATCCCAATCGCCGAAGAAGTTGTCCTGCCAGACTACTATAGCACCGTAGATAGCCGGTTGTTCCTGGTCGTATTGAACAAGCGAAACGGGAAACTCAGCAGGCTTGTTCCTTTGCCAGATGTCAGCGGCGAAAAGGTCCCTATCGTCACCCAAATAGTCGTCCTGCCACACAACAGTGTTTCTGTAGACGGCAGGCCGATGCTGATTAGAATCATACGTGGCTATAAAAAATTCCGCCGGGCTGCATGGGTCCGTGATATCAGCACCCAGGACATCCCAGTCGCCCAGGTAGTCATCCTGCCAAACAACAATATTGCCGTGAACTGCGGGAACTTCTTCATTGATATCTGCATAATCCGAAACGGGAAAATACCGCAGGGCATTTTGATCGCTAATATCGGCCGCCCAAATATCCCAATCTGTCTCCAGGTAACTTTGCCAAACCACAGTGTTTTCGTAAATCGAGGGTGCCTGCTGGTGATCGTCATCGGCGTCGATAACAAAAACAAAAGGATTGAGAGAATCGGTAATATCGGCGCCGTAAATGTCAAACTCCGCTTCTACAAATTGCTCCCAGACTACAACATTTCCATAAATATCCGGTGCCTGCTGATCTTCGTTTACTGCATAGACCGGGAATTGGACCCAATCCCCGGCAGGCACCTCAGAAACCTGGATAGCCGTGAAACATATTGCGGTTACCCAGGTTATCAAATTCGGATTTCTCATCGTTCTTTTCTCCGCTAACACCGACTTTTTATTCGGTCTTGTCAGCGTCCTTGATTCTCATTTTTTCCAAAAGGTTAAGCAACACCGTTGCGGCCGGTGCATTTTCCAAATCAAGGGTCGCAAGCCTCAGGGGCTCAACGGCGTCGTCGAGCTCGCCGATGCCGAGCAGGTTATAACCCAGAAGAAGCTGCAGGTCCGGGTCGAAGCTGTATAGCTCTGCTTTTTCAGCCAATTTGTTCATCTGTTCAAAGAGGACATCGTCTTTCGAATACAGCCCGCGAGGATAAAAGACACCTTCCTCTTCGGGCGTTACCTTTGCCAGAGCCGCTCGAAGGACCTCGGCGGCTTCTGTATATCTCTGGCCAGCGAAAAGCGCCTGACAGTAGGCAAACGGAAGTATCATATCATCAGGTGCAAGCTCAAGTGCTTTGGCGAATAATTCAGCAGCTCTATCGAAATTATTGAGTTCGAAAGCCCCGATAGCATCTTCGAAGTAGCGATCCGCCAGCGTGGGCTCTGCTGGTTCCAGTGCCTGCTGCGCCAGCCTTTCGCGAACATCTGCGAAAGTCGTGTGATCAACAACACCTACATCATATGCTGTATAGCCAGTGTCAACTACAGGAGTGTCATCGTTGTAGTAGTTGTACGTGTAATAGTTATTTGTATCACCTACAACTTGGCGAGCGATAGGATAGTAGCCGTACCAACGATAAGGGTGGTAGCCATACCAGTAATAACGGGTATAGCTGTAATCTAAGGGCCAGTATCCACCAAGGCTGACAAAGACGTATCTGCGGTGATAGTAAGGATAGAAAGAGCGATACGTGTAGTGCAATCCCCAATTGTAGTGCAGCATAAAATGATACCCCGGCCAGGTTCTTCTGCGGTGTATCCGGTGATGGGAGTCAAGGTATACATGCTCGCGGTGTTGAATATCATTTACTACATGGCTGCGTTCAGTGTATATCGGAGTAGAAGACCTTTCTCTCCAGCGATGTATTCGGTTTTGGCTGTCAATCCTTCTTCGGCGTTGTTGTTCGATTGTCCTGGGCTCAGTAAAAACTCTTCTGTTTTGTCTTGTGATGTGCTGGCTTCTTTCTTTTGCCGGCCTGATGTGCTGACTCTTTTCATTTGCCGGCCGAGTGAACAAAGAAGGTCTGCGGGAACTTGTTCGGCTACTCGTGCCTGTCCTGCCGGCACCAATTTTCGGTTTACTACCGCGAGTAAGTTTTCCGGTGGCAGCATCACCAGACTTTTTGGTGCGGATCGAACCGCCGATGCGTGAGGTCTTGCTCCGGTTT
>VRUL01000015.1:0-52088 GCA_019456145.1 Planctomycetota bacterium | reverse complement strand
ATACGACTACTCGGACTTTTAGTTGCCGCTTTCGGCGCTGTCGAAACGGACGGCCTTTTAGAACTAATCGAACCACCTATGCGCGAGGTCTTGCTCCGGTTTATACGATTGCCCGAACTTTTAGTTGACGCTTTCGGCGCTGTCGAAACGGACGGCCTTTTAGCACTAATCGAACCGCCGATGCGTGAGGTCTTGCTCCGGTTTATACGACTACTCGGACTTTTAGTTGCCGCTTTCGGCGCTGTCGAAACGGACGGCCTTTTAGAACTAATCGAACCACCGATGCGCGAGGTCTTGCTCCGGTTTATACGATTGCCCGAACTTTTGGTTGACGCTTTCGGCGCTGTCGAAACGGACGGCCTTTTAGCACTGATCGAACCGCCGATGCGCGAGGTCTTGCTCCGGCTTATACGGCTGCTCGAGCTTTTGGTTGAAGACTTCGGCGCCGTGGAGATAGAGGACCTTTTAGCACTGATCGTACTGCCGATGCGCGAGGTCTTGCTCCGGCTTATACGATTGCCAGAACTTTTAGTTGATGCTTTCGGGGCTGTGGAAACGGACTGTCTCTTAGCACTGATCGTACTGCCGATGCGTGAGGTCCTGCTCTGGCTTATACGATTGCCCGTACTTTTAGTTGAAGACTTCGGCGCCGTGGAGATAGAGGACCTTTTAGCACTGATCGTACTGCCGATGCGTGAAGTCCTGCTTTGGCTGATACGATTGCCCGAACTTTTAGTTGACGCTCTCGGTGCTGCGGAAACGGACGGTCTTGAAGTGCTTATCCTGGAACTGCTCCTTCTGGAACTACTCGAAGGTCTCGAAGTGCTTATCCTGGAACTGCTCCTGCTGGAACTGCTTCTGCTTGAAGGTCTCGAAGTGCTTATCCTGGAACTGCTCCTGCCGGAACTGCTCGAAGGTCTCGAAACGCTTCTGCTGGAGCTGCTTCTGCTGGAACTGCTTCTGCTGGAACTGCTCGAAGGTCTTGAAACGCTTCTGCTGGAACTGCTCCGGCTGGCGCTACTTCTGCTGGAACTGCTTCTGCTTGAAGGCCTTGAAGCGCTCACCCTGGAACTCGAGGATCTGGAGGAACTTGAAGCCCGAGAGGGAGCGGAACTCCTTGCGACAGACCGGCTGCTGCCGCTGGATTTACTACCACTTGAGCGGGATTTCTTCGCTGTAACAGGTTCAGCGAGTAACATGAAGGCCAAGGTTATCGTTAACAGGATTACATTAACATTTTTTGAGTGTTTTATAGTGTACATGGCTTTTCTCCTTTATATAGCTTGTTTTTTTGATTGATTTCGTGCCTAAAGCTTCTTTTTATTGTTTTTGTCATTTTCATGGCCGAAACTCTTTTCAAAAAATGCTATTAAACGAACCTAATTTTATCCTTTAATACTCTTACAGTATATTATACTCTTGTTCCGTATATTAAAGGCATCAACCATATGTCCGGTAACACTATTTTTACCCCAAAATTCCCCTTTTTTTCAGTATTTTATGGGAGGTTCGGATTAGCTAAAGTGTTGGCACAATCAAGCGAGAAAAAAGGGGGAAAATAGCCGGGTTTGAACGGCTTGTACAACAAGAGGTGAAAAACAACGGAGAGAGAAGATTTGAACTTACGACCTTCGGGCCGAAAAGGGGGAGGTCCGCCGTGAGTGCTTGCTAATAAAGCACTTAGAGCCGAATTTTTGCGTCAAATACAGGATTAAGAGCCTGCATTTCCCAGGTAAACCTTGACAAATGAACTGTATTTTGAGAGTATGGAGTTTATAGAAACCATTGGTGCCCGTTTTGACACATCTGTTTGGAGAACCCAAGGGTGAAAGAAGAAAAAAGTTGCGGTGGTCTGGGGCGGTGGTGCTTGTTTGCTGTAGTGGTGGGCCTGGTGTTCGGGATAATTATGCCGGAGCGAGCCGAAGGTTGGCCTAACCTGTTGAAAGACCCAGGCTTGGAAGCATACCGGCTGGATAGTCGAGGATTCTACCGGCCGAAGCCTGAAGCGAAATGGGTGGAAATAACGATGGGGCGGGGTTCGGTCCAACTCGATATGAACGGGTGGGAGTCACCGAAACAAATGGTACGAGAGCGAGTGCCTGGTTTTACGCCGGGGACGACCGGATATGAGGGTGAGGGCCCGGAGCAGAACACGGGTCGAATCATTCTTGAGCAGGATGTTATCCTCCCGAAGCTTTCGTCCTCGAGAGCACAGTTATACGAGGCCTGGGTCTGGCTCGGCGGCAGTGGGCGGGATAACGATAACAGCGCCGATCGAGAGGACGAAGCCGGGGGGTGGGATGTGTTTTTCTACGGCAGTATCGATCCATCGAAATGGAAGGAGACCAATGCGCTTGAGCATCATCATATGAGCAAAGACTTCTGGGGCAAGCCCGGGACGTTTGTTCAGATCGCCGGGTACGGTAAGATTCCGGCCGGGGCAAAAGGGATTCGTATGCGCCTCTGGGCTTCTACCTGGGGACAAGCCAGCAGGCCCGGGGAACGATCCGGCTTCGATACGGAGGTTGCACTGGATAACGCACACTTTGCGATCATCGGCGTGCCAAACATGCTTATCAACGGCGATTTCGAGTTGGATGATCGAGTGGCTGAGTTCAAGGGCTGGGAGCGACCGGCAGCGTGGCCGTTTGCGAGAAACGGATTGAAGCCGTTGGGCATTCGGGATGTTTTCGGCGGGAACTTCGATCACGGGAGCTATCGACCGTTTTACGGGGGGCGACGTTCATACGGTTATGCGACGTACCTTAGCGGCTGGATTAAGGACGCGTTTACGTTCGGACAGTATGTGGATTACACGTATCCAGACGGTACAGAGTTGATGCTGATGTTCAACTGGATTCAGGCGACTTCAAACGGCGGCGAGCAGCAGCTTCGGCTCATCGGCTCGAAAGTGGAGATCGTGGTGGAGTACATGGGTAGTGGCCGTCGCATCGGTGCCGAGAGTTTCTGGCTTGATTGGCCGGTGCCCTTCCGTGCAGGCAGCGTTGGGCGCTACGATCAGAACAGCGGACAGCCCTTCTGCCCACGACTTATTCTGAATCCTCCTGCGGGTACGAAGCGCGTGGGCGTTCACGTCAACTTCATGATCCACGCACCGTACAAAGACGGCTTCAGATTAATGAACGCCGCAGTCGATGACTTCTTCCTTGCACCGACGGAACAGAAATCAAAGGGTGGAAGTCAGAAGAAAAGTAAATAGAACCCATCCCAAAACCTCTTTCGACTACGATCGGCTGCAAAGTCCATGGCTCTGTGTTATCGGCGAAAAAAGTTTTCGACGTGCCTTAGCACGCCTCCGAGCCATTTGAACCTCCGGCCTTGACCACGAACTTTTCGCTCGATCTCGTTACAAAACAGGTTTTGGGATGGGTTCTAAGCAACCTATAAAAAGTCTTTAGATATTGATGTGGTTTTGTCGATGAAATACCTGAAACTATAAACGAAATTGGGAGAACATCGGCATGAGCCCACAAAGATTTATTAAAACCCTGACCAAAACAGATCGTCAGGAGGTTGAGAAGTTGTTCCGTTGTGGTCCGAATAATCGAACTCGCAAGCGGGCGCAGGCAATTCGGCTCAGTGCTATGGGCTATACGATTACACAAATTGTGGAAATACTCGGATGCAATCGACAAAGTATTCACAATTGGTTCGATATTTTCGAGACACAGGGCTACCAAGGCCTTTGCGACAGGCCTCGTTTCGGCAAACCGGTTACCGCCACGGCCGCCCTCGGTTCCAACGGCTTTAACACATGGTGATGAGTCCACCTTAAAAAACCCAAGATTTTGCCTTGACAATGGGTAGGGGTATAATCAGATTTTGTTATGCTCTATGATCTTAGGTTTATCAATTGCGAAATGTCCAGTTTGCACAACATCTCAGTCCCCTCACTGTCGCTGAGTTTATTTAAATAGGACATAACCAGGGGACATTAGACATACGACGTAGAGACAAAAGTAGTGTTAAAACACATAAACCTGCAAAAACAGCTTCAATGAGAATTACTAATCCAGACCATAGACGAGCAACAATCTTTTTTTTGAAACGAAATAGTGAAAAACAAATCACAGCATCAATGGTTACAGCAAAGCCCAGAATTAATATATACAGATACCAATACCGGCAGATAAAAGATGACAGATTAAAAACAAGTACTGTTAATTTAGAGACTTCAACACCCAATTCTCTCGATTTTTCTGCAAATGGCGGTACCATAACAAAAGCAAATGGAAACAATGTCAGAGGAAGTAATAAATGAGTTATCACTGTGAGAATAGTTGATTTTCTAATTCTATTGACATCAGCTTTTGACAAACCGTTTTCCATTGCTTCGTAGTGCTCCCTTAAAAACAAGACGCTTTTAAGCGGCGATAAGGGTGTTATATACCGCTGCTATTTCGTTATCTGCTAACAATACGTGCCGAATTACTTCGGCGGGCAGTTATCATGCCTGATATTTCCCATATCAGGCGTTTGGCTACGCAAGCAAGCCTTTCAATCCCCCTATAATACCAAAATCTTCCTCGAATTGCAACCAAGTAAATGCATTCCATAGGCCCTATGCTATCAAATCAATATTAGATGCGCCACTTTAATATGGGAAATCCAGGATAAATAGTGTCTTAAAAAATAGTTACCGTTTAGGATGTTCAAGAATAAAAATATATTTTCGGGATTTTATTCTAATCTCTTACTGTCCTCAAGCTTCAGTAAAACCGGGCAAAAAGCAAGCCCACGAATTATATTCGTGGGCTTGGTCTTGTTACCCCTGGTTTAGTTTACACTTACATCGTGCTATACCCATGGAACTCTAAATTCCACCGGAAACACATAATGCTGGTGCATATCTTAGAAATCGATCTGTAAGCGAGTCATAAGTATATCAGCATTTCCCACATCATCTTTATCAGCATGTATGTAGTTCCACATTATTCGAGTATTTGGGTTCAAGTGCCAATTTAAACCCGCAGTGAAAGTGTCTAGTTCACCTCCGTCTATGCCACTATCACTAAGGTCGAGCCCTGAGTAACGAAACGCCACTTCCCATGCACCTAAACCACCACCTCCAAAACTAAAGTTTTTCTTGGGTTTGACTCTACTAAAAGATCCGGCAGAAGTTTTATATTTTCGATGTTCACCGGTCAGGAAATAACTTGTCTGAATATAGTAACCATGAAAATCAGCACTACTGGACGAGGTCTCAGCCAGGTCAACACTTGCAAAAACGTACTCACCCTGAACAGAGAGTGGACCAGAAACCCATGCGGCTTCAAGACCTAACAAATCAATCCTATCACTTGCAAAAGCGGTGGTATCAACAAATCTATCCAGCAGGTGTGCCTCAGGCCGAGACCTGAAACGTGTTGATTCGCCATTAGGATTCCGATGGCTATAACCAATACCTAAATGTATTAGGGAGGCTCCGTCGACCTCATATACTGGAAGTGTTGTCAGACGACCTGTGAAGTTATATCCACCATCATCCCGTACGTCACCATCGTCATCTGTATCCCTGAAAATACCGACAGCCCATGTCATGCGATCGTCGTACGCAGTATCAAAAAGCATCAAACCAGTGTTGCGGCTTGGCGCAAATGCCTCCATAGCCAAGGACCTTTCCATGAACGTAATGTATTTGCTGCTTGTCAGTTCCTCAAGCCCAAAAGGCTCCTTAAAGTGACCGCCTCTGATACGACCAAAGGGAAAATCTTTCAATCCCAGATAAGCGTCTTTCAAATCGGCGTCACGTCCTGCAAAGTCAAACTGTAACTTGAATTCAACGTTACCATTGATCAGACCACTGGTGTAAAATCGCGCTCGCCTGAATTCCGTGCCGTCCTTCTGCTCTCCTACATCTGCTTTAATGTCGTCATCCTCGCCTACAAAAGTCCAGTCGTTCATAATGCGGCCACCAAACTTAATCTGGAAGTCCTTATCAGGAGTTTCAAAACGCAGGCCTTCTTTCCAGAATACCCTGAAATCTGAAGAGCCCGTCTCAGCGAGCGGACGTCCAGCTTTCATGGCTTTGATTTCCGATTCAAGTTTTTCTATCCTCGCTTCGTTGCTCCGCTGGGCGTTGGTAATTAGAGGAGTTAACATCCCAAACACCACAGCAACGACCAATAGTTTACCCAGCACATTAATCTTTTGTTCCTTCATTTAAATCTCCTTTGCAAATCTTCAAAATGTTGCTTTTTTCATCTTAACGACACTCCAAATATTCCAGAACTCGTTACTCCATTCAAATCTCCTTTCCAAAAGCTTCATTGTTTCGCGTTTCTATACCATCCTTTCAAATATCGTAAGTTAGGTTTTAATCTTTACATTTAGATTACGCCGGGAAAATTAGACATTTAGATTATGCTGACAGCAGTAATATCCACATATCGTAGGGGAAAAGGTAGTGAAATTACGCTTGGATGAACTTCGTTTGTGATTCCGGGCACGACCTCAACTGAATTGAAAAATCATCTCTTTCCGGCTTTTTTGTGAATTTTTATCTGACCTGAGGCTGATTCAATCAGAGGCAAAAACGAGTACGCACCACCAAAAGCAAAGAAACCGCTTTTTGAAAATGCCATAAAAAGTTTAAACAAAACCGTATTTTTTACCCTTCTTCTCAGTATCGGCCACCAGGCAGCACGTTTACAACATATGACAGGATGTTCAAAGTTATTTCCAAAATTAACAAACAGTTTCCGGCTGCCAGGGAAAGTTAATCATTGATGACCTCTATAACATCACCAACATTGATTCGACCGGGCATGGTTACTTTTGCAAAGATACCTTCTCGCGGCATAACGCAATCTCCCACCTGCTCGTAGATTTCACACCGGCTATGACACTGTTTTCCAAACTGCGTAACTTCCAGCTCGACAGCTTTGCCAAGTTTAAGTTTACTGCCGATAGACAACTTTAGCAGGTCAATACCCTCTGTCGTAATATTTTCGGCAAAATTGCCCGGGGCAACCTTTGCACCCATGGTAACCATCTTGTCTATGGATTCAACAGCCAGCAAACTTATCTGTCTGTGCCAATCGGCTGCATGGGCATCTCCAACAATGCCAAAGTCAACTTTCAATTCAGCTTCAGGCACATTAACTTTTTGCGTGCCGCGCTTCTCTGAAATCGATATCGCCCTGATTGTACCTTTAACAGCCACCACTTTTTCCACTTCTTTCAATTTGCCTTTGCAGGCCGTACCATAACATATATGATGCTAAAACTTGCTGTATCACCACCATTTTCCACAGCTTTCAACCCCCAATTTTTTGCATAGAGAAATCCTCTGTGAAGGAATTGAATTTTGTGTACCTGTGTTTTTCTTCGATTATTCTTTCCAGCAGAGCCATGATCTGCTTGTCACCGGCACCGCTCCTAATGAGCTTTTTCAGGTCATATTGATGAGCTGAATACAGACATGGCCTGAGTTTCCCATCGCTGGTCAACCGAAGCCGATTGCACGACCTGCAAAACACCGAAGTTCTTCCGCTTATAAAACCTATGGTCCCGGCCGAATTTCTGACCTTGAAATACAAAGCAGGCCCGTTGGCGCCCATCCCCAGAATAGCTGAGAGTGGCCCGAACCGGCTTTCGATAATCTTGCGGACCTGACTGTTGGCTATAAAGTCATGTGACGGCCTTGTATGCCTGCTGGTAGGACAATATTCAATAAATCTGACAGCCACGGGCAGATAAAGACTTATCCGCGCAAGCGCAGGAACCTGGGATTCGTTTATTCCCTTCAAAATAACTGCGTTAATTTTTAGGGGCGTAAGCCCCACCTCTATTGCCCGGTAGATACCCCTGGTGACCTTTTCCAAAAGATCGAACCCTGTAATACGTTGGTAACATTCCCGCTCGGCCGAATCAACGCTGACATTTATGCGGCTCAATCCCGCAGCTTTAAGCTCGGCGGCCATTGGTTCGAGCAAAACACCATTAGTCGTAAGCGTTACCTCATTTATTCCCGGCGTCGCTGTAATCTTTTGTACGAGATGAACAATATTTCTTCTGACCAACGGCTCACCGCCGGTGAGCCGAACACTTTGGATACCACAGCGAACAGAAAGCCTGGCAATACGGTGTATTTCCTCAAAACTTAAAATTTCTCTATGTTCTACGTAACCGCAACTGCCTAAAGGATTGCAGTAAACGCATCGCAGATTGCACTTGTCGGTAACAGAAATTCTCAGATAATCAACACTCATTTTTTATAAGGGCCCAAAGCCGATTCTATTCAGATCAGCCGAACCTCCATCATTGTTCCCTTTTCAATTTCACCTACGCCAACATCAATCCTTGTAAGCCCATCAGCGGCACACAGCGAGCTGATATGCGCCGAACCGTGGTATTCAACGGGCTTGACTGTTCCTGACTGCGTTATTGCCATCGGAAGCCACCTTTGTCTTTTTGTTTTCTTTCTTTTGACAGACTCACCAAGAGGCATGCGGATATTATGAGGTTTGTAATCGTGTCCCATCAGCTTGTATAGAAAAGGCTTGACCAAAATCTCAAACAGAACAAACGTAGAAACCGGATTGCCGGGGAGCCCGAAGCAATATGCCTTTTCAGATACGCCAAAAACCGTAGGCTTTCCGGGTTTTATAGCGATTTTATCAAATAACAAGTCGATGTTATTTTGCTTAAGTATCCTGGGCACAAAATCGAAATCACCTACGGAAACACCTCCGGAGATAAGAACTACGTCGTTTTGATCAAGGGCCTTTTTGAACAAACTGTCAATGGCCTCGTCTGTATCTCCAGCAATACCATAATTTTCAGCAACTGCGCCGGCGCTTTCTATCTGCACGGTTAGCTGGAAGCTGTTGCTGTTCCTAATCTGTGACAGTTCCGGCTTAGATGCCGGCTCAACCAGTTCAGTACCGGTTGCGATAACCGCGACCCTTGGCCTTTTTGCAACTAACGGCTGCGTGTTGCCTACGGAGGCAAGAACAGCAATATGCTGTGGCTTTAACAGGGTACCCTTACGCAGGACGATGTCGCCGACTTTGATGTCTTCTGCCTTTCGGCAAATATTGTCGGCTGTCTTTTCGCCGATAAAACGAACTGTGTTTTTCGTTGGACTTTCAATATACTCCTTCATAACTACACAGTCAGCGCCAGCCGGAACCATACTGCCGGTCATAATCTTTGCACACTGATTTTTTCCGACGGTTTTTGTCGGTACTTGTCCTGCCGGGATTGTTTCAACTATCGTAAGCTCGTTGGCCAAATCAGCTCTTTGACAGGCGAATCCGTCCATGGCCGACTTGTTAAAAGGGGGCAGGTCCATGTCAGATTCGACGTCCTCGGCCAACACCCGGTTGAGAGCACGGCTGATATTAACGCTTTCGGCGCCGAGTTGTCCGGCCGAGCTTAAAACAATATCAAAAGCTTCCTCAAACGATAACATCATTTTTGTTCCTATACCCACCTGGCCTTACCGTCATTGCCTTTCCAAAGCACCCACCATCAACATGTCCGGAATCTTGACGATTTCTGCGTCGAACGCTCAGTTTACCTTTTTCGAAACCTTCAGGCTGACTGTCTCAACGTCACCAACACCTCGTAAAGATTTGACCATACCGATAACAGTTTGTGAAATAAATTTCTCGACAAAGTTATTCAACTCGATTTCGCTGCCATTAACTTTCAATTCGGCCTTAACTGTCGGTTTCTGATTTGTTCGGCACGTCATAGATTCATCTCCTTTACTTTTGACGGATTCACAGTCTCTACTATCATTTTATCGGGATTTTGTACAAATTGGAACAAAGTAAATTGAGAATGGAGTAATCAACCCGTCAGGAATCGCTAATCGCGTGAGAACAGCGGTGATTAAAGACTCTTAGCACATCTGAAACCGCAGAGAGGCGTTCCGGCGCGCCAGACGGTGCTCTTGCGGTATTCGGTTCTTAGATGGGCAGGCGTGCCAAAGCACCAGGGCCCTCCTCGCAGCACTTTGTGCTCTCCTTTCTGCGGGGATTTTAAGTCGCTCTGCGAATAACGCTGGTACGCAGATTCCTGGTACCAATCAAGGCACCACTCGTAAACGTTTCCGATCATCTGGTAAAGCCCGTAAGGGCTCCGCCCGGTAGGATATGACAATACGCTGGTTATCTCTTCGGGCTTTCGCTCTGTCCCTTCTTCGGCGCGGGGTCTTCCTGCCTCCCATTCATCCCCCCAAGGATATAATCTTCCATCAACACCCCTTGCACCTTTTTCCCATTCCAACTCAGTTGGGAGTTTCAGGCCGGCCCATTTGCTGTACGCCGCAGCCCCTTCCCAGGTGGTCCATATCACAGGAAACTCCGCCTTGTCCGGGTGGACTTTATATGTGTTGTTCTCTTTATAAATTGCGTCGCACTGCTTGAGATTGATCCATTTTTTCAGTTGTGCCGGGTCCGGGCAGCGCCGGTCCAGAAACTTCACATACTGGGTATTGGTCACACAGGTAAGCGCCAGATAATATGCGGGCAAATGCACTCGAAACTTTTCCCTGCCGGCCAGGAAGTCCCCTTCAGGCACAAATGCCAACAACGTTTCATCCCTTTTGTTATGAAATTGCCAGACTTGTTCAGCAGTGCCGGAGACTGTCGCAACCGCAGATGGTTGACCGACGGATGATAGTTCTGGCCTTACCGGAACATTTCGTCCCAGCGACTCAAGTATTCGGTGCAGAGATTCCTGCTGAGTAAATGTATAGCCCAGCGCAAGGGCATCGAGAGCATCAGGATCGGTCAAGGATTCGAGCGCGTTCTCAGCAATCGTTCTTATCTGTTGATCTTTGTTGGCAAGGGCTGAGACCAAAAAGGGCACAGTCAGTGGGCCCTTATCGGCCGCCAGTTTCTGACAGGCAGAACGAGCGATGTCCTTACCTACAAAAGGCACTCTGGAGTTGAGTTGTCCGACCCACTTTTGAATGCTACTTACTTTCGCCATCTTGTAAGCCTTTTTGGTTTACCCGGCCGTTTTCAGCAGAGCCCATTCCCAGGAGCCTGTCGGTTATCTTCCGTAAGAACATCGGGTCAACCGGCTTTTCGAGATAGACATCGGGTTCGATTCCCAGGAAGTCGTAAATGTCTTGAGTAGAAAAGGTTATACCAAGCCGCTTGCCAACGCTGGTAAGCATGATGACCGGAATGGTTTTGGTTTTGGGATCCCTTTTTAGATCCCGCAGGGTATAAAAACCCGGTTGTCGAGGCATGTATATGTCAAGTATAATCAAGTCAGGTGGTTCTTTACGCACCAGGGACAGCCCAGCCAGTCCATCATCTGCGCCGGCAACTTCATACTTCTCCGACTCAAGTGCGGCGCGCACAAACGCTACTGCACTTTGGTCATCGTCTATAACAAGTATCTTTTTTAGCGGCGCATTCATGTATCTTCCTTCTGAAATCATGTTTGATTTACTCATATCTGTCCGTAATGGTTCATCACGCTGAATATGACAGGCAGATGAATTTCATTACATGGCGGCTTTAGCAGCTTTTACCTGTTTAGCATCAGAAAGAACAACAGACTTTGGCTAAACCTCACATTAAGACTAAGTTGGCAAAATTGGGCATTTAGGCTTTAGTAACAGTAACCACAGTATCCATATACCGGGCCTGGCCGCTAATCGGGTCGGGTGTTGCGGGAATGGCCCAGTTTGGGTTCACTCCGACGTTGTCCCACCATATCCGACCACAATCAGGTTCACACTCGTGGCCAAAGCTCTCCTTACCTGACGCATACTCCCCATGTTGCCAATGCCCACAGTGGAAAGATATCGAAACTACGCCGGGATAGATGCCTTTCGTCAATCTTGCCACCACATCCTCAACCGAACCTGTTTCGGAATTGACCACTACCTTATCACCGTCTTTTATACCGCGTTTAGCGGCAGTGTCAGGATGTATCAGCATCGGATTTTCGTGATAGATCTCGGTGAGCCACTTGTTGTTCTGCGTCCTGGAATGCGATTGGACATTCACCTTGTAAGTAGTCAAAATCAACTGGTCGTTTTTAAGGTTTTGATGTTCGGGAATTGGCAGATAGCTTGGCAGCGGGTTAAAGCCTTTCTTCTTGAGAAGTTCCGAATATAACTCGAACATACCGGATTTGTTTAGTTTGTCCGGCTTGAAGCCCGCATAGACCTTATTACCAATCTTCTGACCTACATAACCTTTATAGGCGTATTTCATGCTGGTGTAACCAGCCTTGATAGCAGCCTCCTTGCTTTCAGCCTTTGACTTGGTCCAATTCCAGTAAACTCCGGTCGCCTCATCGAGAAGAATATCGTCACCTGTATATTTTTCGGGACTCAGCTCCTTGGCATAGGGTTTGTATTTGGGTACCGCACCTTCAGGATGCCAAACGCCATGCTTTTTCAGATACTCAAAATCCACGCCCGAAGCTTCACACGACTTTTTGATGAAATCTACAGTGGACTCGAATCCAAGGTCTATGCCCAGCCGTTTCGCTATTTCAATAACCACATCCTGGAACTGCCGAGTCTCGCCTCGAGGCTTTACTACAGGCTGACGCAGATAGAATTCAGGAATCATGTCATAGGAAACCATATCATCCCAGGACCATCGCTCCAGATAGGAAACGTCCGGCAGGATCAAATCAGCCAGATATGATGATTCGCTCATAGCGATATCCACCGACACAAAGAACGGGATAAGTTTCTCGTCCTTAAGTATGTCAATATTTTCCTGACAACCACCGTTGACATAAGCCGGATTGTAGCAGTATATCATGTAGATATCAGGCCTGCCTGCTTTACCATCCTTGATCATCCTGAGCACCTGGTGATCTGCGTGGTGTGTCGGATAAGCAATATCACCGGGAAAACCATCTAAGATCTTCAGTTTCGTAGGATGCCCACTGATTTTGGGATAAACAAATTTGGCGCCGACACCATGAAGCGTACCACCTTTAACATCGATGTGTCCGCAGATACCATCGAGCATTTTCATCGCTCTCTCGTTCTCAACACCGTTGTAATGAGCTACAGCACCACGATATGACACACAGGTACCGGGTTTTGCCTTACCGAACTCGATAGCAAGTGAACGGATCTTCTCGGCCGAAACATCGCTGACGCCCTGGGCCCACTCAGGAGTATATTGTTTCAGGTGGTCCTTCAACTGAGCCACGTTTGTAGTTGTCCACTTCTCAATAAATTCTGCGTCGTACAGCCCTTCTTCCATTATCACGTTGCACATCGCTAATGCCACGGCCCCGTCGGTCCCTGGTTTGATCGGGATCCACTCATCGCTTTTAGCCGCTGTATTGGAAAGGCGTACGTCAAACGTGACCAGTCTAACACCATTGTTCTGGGCGTTAATCGCTCTTTGCGCCAACTGAACATGTGACGTATGGGCCTCATAGAAATTGGCGCCGAAGTTCAGGATCATTGTGGTGTTTTCCACATCGTTGATGTCATAATGTTTACCCCACGTAAGCTCCTGAGCCGTCCATTTGGCAACCTCACAGATTGCGGTATGCCCACCAACGGTAGACGTACCATACGCAGGCAGAAAGTTAGACTTGATGATCGCGCCGTCAGAGCCTTTCATCCTCCCATAATGGAACATAAACTGTTCCGGAGTGCCTGCGTCACGCAGCGTTTTAAGGCCTTTAACTTTGCTCCCTGCGATCTCACCCCCGTTGATAAGCAGATCCAGTGCCTCATCCCAGGTGATTTTCTTCCATTTTCCTTCTCCCCGCTTGCCGACTCTTAATAGGGGATTAAGGACCCGGTCTGGATTGTAAACTTGACTGATACCAGCCTGTCCCTTTGAACAGATCTTGCCGCGGTTGCGGATCGATTTTGGATTGCCTTCGATTTTCACCAGCTTGCCATCCTCTACGTAACACAGGATAGCATCTCTTGCAACACACTGCCAGCATGCAGAGGGGATGACCTTACGCTCTTTGCCTGTCTGGGGTGAAAAGTCCTTACCTCCTTCCTCAAGCTCCATAGCTTTGGCATTATTCGTCATGCCCGGAGCGACTGCTCCAACCGTAGTGGTTGTCGCAACTCCTTTGAGAAACTTTCTTCTTGTAATTTTATTTTCGTTCATCGCTTATTTTCCTTATATATTTCTTTTTATATCTGACCTTGCCCTACCAAAACGACGATAAACCGCATGGTTAGAACTCCAATTATCACCAATGCCGATACTGCAACGTGTAATCCCGCATTCTTAGACCTCTTTGCTACAATAAGCAGACCAAGCGGGATAAGTAAACCAACTAAAACTTCCAGATTGAGAAACCAGAATGAAAGCTTCCCCCTCAGGAGCATAACGGCGATCTCAGTCGCAGCGGCCCCACCGGTAAAGAGGCCCACGAACTCTGAAGCGATCATGAGCAGTTCTATTGCTATCAGCGCCTGAATATGTCTTCTCAACCCGAAAAATGGCTCCGTCGGCTTTTGTCCCATCACGGTCAGTACTATAACAGTCACCGCTATTGCCGTCAGCAAACCACCGACAAGGAATATCCAGGGTAATAATGCAGAATCCCAGAGAGCATTGCCTGACATTTGCATCAAAAGAAGACCGGTATAAAGGCCCGTAAACAGGGCAAACGGTAAACCGAACAAGCCAAGCATCTTCGCCTTTTCTCCCTTGTTTTTCAGCCATAAAAAAGCGTATAAAAAGCTGATAACGAAGAAGATGTTCAGTACCCAGGCACCCCATGAGGTAGTCGATGTCGGTTTAAATGTAATTAGAATACGCCAGAACTGAAAGGGACGCTCGAGATGAAGTACCAGTAAGAGCAAACCAATGGCCAACGATATTGGCGTTATTACAGCAGCGGGCTTGGCGACAGACTTCAATTTCTCCTGTCCGTAACCGGCCCAGAGCGATAGGAGGAAAGTGCCGCTGGTCAGGCCGCTAAAGAAAAAATACATCACAGTTATCGAATCTAACGCCGGTAAATGAAAAATGTCATAAGTAGGCATGTGTATCTCCTTTCAATTATCTATCAGTACCACCAATATAATAAACCTGTGGCTTTGTCCCAAGCTCAGGCTTAAGGACTTCGACTTTATTATCTCTTTTCAGTTGTGAAACTTCACTGTTTGGATCATTGAAATCACCAAAAATCCTTGCGTTTCCCATACAAGTATTCACACAGGATGGCACCAGGCCTTTTCGGACCCTATGCATGCACATTGTGCATTTGTCCGCAGTGTTTTTGTCAGGGTTGATGAACCGCTGCTTGAATGGACACGCTCCTATACACAGTTTGCACCCGATACACTTCTTCTGATCGATACTGCTGACATCGTCCTGGTCGTAATAGGCTGCACCTGTGGGGCATACCTTAATACAAGGCGAGTTTCGACAATTATTGCAAAGCTTCGGCATAAAAGTCCTTCTTGTACGTGGGTATTCGCCGTCTTCTTTGATCCTCAACCAAGACCGCCATACACCCAAAGGTACATTAAACTCTGATTTGCAGGCGACTGTACAGGCGTGGCAGCCAATACATCTTCGCAGGTCGATAACCATCCCGTAGCATTTCTTCTTGTTAGCGGATCCGCCTCCGGCCATGGCTTTGCCCACGCCGGTACACCCAGCCAGAGCACCTAAAGTACCCACTTTCAGCACTTCGCGCCTCCGAAGGGGACGCTCGTGCTCGGCGGTGGATTGGCCGGAGCTACTTCTTTCTCTTTTTTTCATGTCCTTTCCCTTTCCACATTAATAATAGTTAGGAGTTAGAAATTTATAGCTAACTTTTTGTTAGCTCCCAATCTATCCGCAAGATGCCTTTGCGGAAGACTCAAGAATCTGTTTTTAACACGAAATGCTGTAACCACGGAACCACAAATGCCAACCTCGCATGCAGGCACATTTAGTTGATTTTTTTTTGCTATGTATGCAATTACCCGGCTACAGGAAGGGTAAATGAAAAGGTCGTTCCCTTGCCCTGCTCACTTTCTACCCAAATTTTTCCACCGTGTGTGCTGAGAATCTGGCTGACGATTGACAGTCCCAGCCCGGTCCCTTCCACGGCCTCAGCTTTAACATTATCAGCGCGGTAGAACTCCTCGAAGATACGAGGCAGGGCCTCGGGTGGAATTCCCACACCGTTGTCCTGCACCTTGACCAAAACCTCATCGCCGGTATTGGTGGCGCTGACCTCCACTTTTCCGCCCACAAGTGTATATTTCACGGCGTTTGTCACAAGGTTGCCCAACAGCTCGTGTATTGCCTCTTGATTTCCGTAAACCGATGTTAATGACTCCGGGAGTTTTTGCTCCAAAGTCAGGTTCTTCTCTGCTACACGTGACTGCAATTCTTCGAAGACATGATTGATTATTTCCGGCAATTTGACGGCGGTCTTGGGTATCTTCCTGGCTGCCTTGATCCTTGAAAGGCTAAGCAAGTCCTTGATGAGATGCCCCAGATACTTGCTTTTGCGCTGAGCCCGCTGGACCATGTCCAGTGCTTTATCAGGGACCGGACCAGTCAAACCCAGAGTTACCAATTGGAGGCAGCTTGTGATACTGGCGGCAGGTCCGGCTAAGTCGTGCGCCACCCTCATAACATATTGCGATTTTATACGGTCTTGCTCAGCGAGGGTTGTGTTTGCCTGTGCCAACTGTTTTTCCCTCTCGTGCAATCTATAGGCTATAGAAGCGGCCAGAAAAGCGGTAACACAAAGCGTTGTAATAATTGCAAAGACTGCGACGGCCACGAACTTCCAATTGGCATAAAGCTCCATCGACAAAAGCCCTTCAATGTGATGATGAGTTACGACACCCGCTAATTCCGCGATCGCTATAGAGGCTATACATACCGAGGCAAACAGGACCTGTAAGGTCACTTTCCACCACGGCAGCAGGATGGCTGAAATAATTGTATGAAACAAGTAATAGCAAATGAACGGATTTTCGATGCCTCCACCGAAGTGCATCAGAATGGTAAGAACCAGAAGATCGATCCCCACCTGTGCAGAAGCGAATCTGTCGCCCCACTTTCCCTCCTGTCGAGTTTTGTCGGCCAGAAGCAGGAAAGCGGCGTTGTATAGGGCTATGGAGATACTGATGACTACAAACGGCTTGAAGTTAAACTTCAAATCCAGCAAGAAATGCCCTACTACAGCAAAAGCCAGCACTCCGAACGCTGCCAACCATCGCAGCCGGATAAACCAGCCTATTCTTGCAACTGCTTCCTCCGGCATTACCGGCGGCTCCAGAAGTCTCACGCCATTTTCTCCTCATAACTTACTGACCGTTCTATCCAGGTGCTGAATTTGTACGGCACTTATCGATGATGTACTTTTCGAATATATGTTTTGCGATTTTGAGCATCTTTCGACTTACATTTCCGCCGGCAGGGCCTGGAGCTGCTCGAATGTGAATACAGGTCCATCCCTGCATACATATTTGCTTCCGATGTTGCAGCGGCCGCATAAACCTATCCCACACTTCATCCGCATCTCAAGGGAAGTAACAATTTCACCGGATCCAAAGCCCAGCTTAGTCAAGACAGGAAGTGTGAATTTTAGCATGATGGGCGGTCCGCACACCAGGACTACCGCATTATTCGGGCTTGGGGCGACCTGGTCCAGGACCGCGGGTACGAAACCCTCTTTTCCTTTCCAGTTTTCGTCGCCCTTATCCACAGTGATATGGGTTTCGATATCGTTTAGGGCTTCCCATTCCTTCAACTGTTCTTTGTAAAGAAGCTCTCCCGGACTGCGGGCACCATAGACAAGTGTAAGATTGCCGAATTTTGAACGGTTGTCCTCGTGCAGCATGTATTTTATCGTAGAGCGGAGGGTGGTAAATGCAAAGCCACCTCCGACAAATACCACGTTTTTGCCCTCCATCTTCTCCATCGGGAAGGAATTGCCGAGAGGGCCTCTGACGCCGATTTTGTCTCCGAGACGGCAGTTATGCAGTGCGTTTGTTACAAGCCCATCCGGATAGCGTTTCACGGTGAACTCCAGAAAGGCCTTGTCCATCGGTGACGATGCAATGCCAATCGGGCATTCTCCAACGCCTAATACGGTAAGTTCGGCGAATTGGCCGCACTGAAAGCGAAAGTCATTTGCTTCCTCTTCATTACAGAACACAAGCTGAAACGTTTTAAGGTCTTTAGCTTCGTTCTCTACGGTTACCTTCTCAATCTTTGTGAGTATGGGACGGTAAGGATTTTTCATAGCTGTTTCATTTTTCCGTTGCGATGTTTGGCGCCGCCATTAATTGTTCAAGGACTCCCCGAATGTCCAGGTTGACCGGGCATCTGCGCACACAGCGCCCACACCCAACACAACCATTGACGCCGTATCGTTCCATATAGTAGCTGAACTTATGCATAATCTTCTGGCGAAGTCGTGCCGAATTGACATCCCGTGGATTGTGACCCGAGGCGTGCTTCGTGAACAGCGGGAACATACAGCAGTCCCAGGTCCGGACCTTCTTGACTCCGGTAGAAGTCTTCTCATCGACCAGGTCAAAGCAGTAGCAGGTCGGACAGAGGTACGAGCAGGCACCGCATCCGAGGCATTTGAGCGAAACCGTTTTCCAGACATCGTTCTCGAACCGGTCATCCAAACAAGACTTGATGTTCTCAATGTTCAATTCGGTCTTAATCTTGTTCCTTGCTTCTTTGGCCTGTTTGTCCCAATTGCCTGAGCCTTGGCGCAAAAAGAACTTGCTGTATGACGCCAGGAAATCCTTGCCCTTTGGCGTAACAGCTTTGGCCAGCAGTGAATCACCTATATCACCCAGAAGAACGTCTGCCCCCTCCTGACCGAAAGGGTCACCTCCGGTCACTGTGCAGAAGCAACTGCTCGCAGGCTGATTACACGCCAGCGCGACAACAATAGTATTCTGCCGGCGTGTTATATAGAATGGGTCCTTTACCTGGTCGGTGTCAAAGTTTCGATCCAGCAGCGCCAGGGCCCGACAGTCACAGGGGCGCATCCCGAAGATGACCCGTTTTTCATCGGACAGTTTGTCATCGACGAATTTCTGCCCGTCAAATTCATAAACGACCTCGGCCCTGGGCAGGAAGAGTTCTTTGGCTGAAATCGTGGAATTTCGATAGTCCAGCATCAGCTCTTCGACAGAATTTATGCGCCCCATGGCAACAATCCCCGCCTCGTCTTTCGGGCCGTAAAGCGTATAATCCGCCGAGACTGCCTTGAGCAATTCCGGTATTTTGTTTTTATCTATTTTGCTCTCTGCCATCTGAATCTACTCCGGCTCCGTAATAAAGTTATCTGAGTCGTCGACGTTGAATTCTATAAGCGGCGGGACCCGCTCAATGTCAAAGCCTGCCGTATAGTCGAACAGCTCTTTTGCATCTTTGACGAGTTTATATGTGAAAGTGCGCAGGTCAACGCCCATAGGACACGCCCGAACACATGCGCCGCAATCCACGCATCGGCCGGCCTGATGGAACATTCGGCCGAGATGGAAAGAAATAACATCGCGCAGCGGGCCGCCGGTGCCCGTCCAGTTCGGACGGGTCTGGTCGGCAAAGCACACTTTACAGTAGCAATTAGGACAGGCGCTGCGACATGCGTTACAAAGTATGCACTTTGAAAGCTCACGGCAGAATTGATCCCACCGTTCTTCCGTAGATTTTTTCGAAAACTCTTCGAAACGCTCATCAGGCGCTAATGCCTCTCCACCCTTGGGCAGCTCCCCGATAGTCATGTCGGAGACCGGCGCGGCCCGGTGCGTACAGAACCGGCATGCTTCGGCAAGCAGCTCCTTTCTATCGAACTTTGTTTCTTTGCCCGTTTGGTCTTTGATGATGACGGTATCGCCGCTTTCTTCGGCAGAGACAATCTCGCTGGTCCCTATCAACCGCTGAGCAATAGTAGCATCCAGCATTCCGGGGCATGGAACCGCAATTATCACCAGGTTTTCCCTGGGGACCTGCAATTCCTTTATCAGCCCTACGGCCGAGCGTCCGTCACAGCCCTTGGCGATAACTGCTACTTTGGGCGGGGGTTTTTGCTCTTTGACATGCGGGTCAAGCGCAAAACATTCCGGCAGGTAAATCGCCAGATTGTTGAGGCAATATGAGTTCCATACAAGCTGTTGGGCGTCGTCGGCGTTTGTAATAAAACAAGGCGTCGCCCTCATTGGCAGCGAACTATCGCTAAAACCGATTACGATATCGGCCTTGGCCTCGGTGAGCAACTGCGCAGCGGTCTTGATGATTTGTTCCTGAATATCTTTCATTTCACTGGTACCATCGGTATTTTAGCCGGTCCTATACGTTTGATGTCTTCAGCCACTTTATCCACAAGTGCGGCAAATCGAGCGCCTTCAGCCGCCGAAACCCATGAGAACTGGACCCTCTCCGGGCAGATACCCACGTGCTCGAGAAACTTCTTCAACATGTTGAATTTGCGTCTGGCAACGTAGTTTCCGCTGATGTAATGACAATCACCCGGATGACATCCGGAGACCAGCACCCCATCGGCGCCCTGGCGCAGGGCCGAGAGTATATACAAAGGGTTTATACGCCCTGAACAAGGCACACGGATGATTCTGATATTCGGGGCGTACTGCATACGGCTGACACCAGCAAGGTCGGCCCCGGCATAAGAGCACCAGTTGCAAAGAAACGCCACAATCCTGGGACTCCAGTCTTTATTATTTCCTTCGGTCATAGCCACTCCACAATTGCCTCCATCGCAACAACGAGCTGTTCATCACGAAATCCCCGCAAGTCGATCGCGCAGGACCGGCAGGTAGCCGAGCATGCACCGCACCCTTTACACAAGGACTCGTTAACGACCGCCACGCGATTTATTTCATCAATTTCAATAGCAGCGTACGGGCACACTGCAACACAGGCACCACAGGCCGCACAGCATTCGGCCCGGACCTGCGAGACCTTTCCTTCGGCCTCAATTGTGTCTTTGCTCAGAACGGTCATTGCCCTGGCGGCAGCGGCACGGGCCTGTGCAACCGACTCTGAAACGTCCTTGGGGTAGTGTGCAAGCCCGCAGACAAACACGCCGTCGGTCGCGAAATCCACCGGCCTTAACTTCACATGCGCCTCTAAGAAGAAACCCTCACTGTTGAGCGGTATCTTCAACATCTGGGAGATAACCTTGTTCTCGGAACCGGCTGCTATACCGACGGCCAGACCGATCAAGTCGGCCTCAATAAGCACCTTGCGGCGCAGCGTTGGTTCGAATATGTGGACTTTCAGGGCCCCGTTTTCACTCGTGACCACAGGTTTGTCATCCTCCTGGTAGCGGATGAATATAATCCCCTTTTCCCGCGCCTGCCTGTAGTCAAGCTCATGCAGGCCGTAGGCACGAATGTCACGATAAAGAACATAGATGTTAGTGTCGGGATTTTGTTCTTTGAGCTTCAGGGCGTTTTTAATTGACTTGTTACAGCAAATCCGGCTGCAATATGGACGCTCATCACACCGCGAGCCGACACATTGTATCAGAACAACCGACTGTGCCTTGTTCACCTTCTCCTTGAGCTCCTCGGTCCCACATCCGGCCAGGGCCGTCTCCAACTCGCGAAGGGTAACCACTCCCGGTTCCCGGCCCCTTAAATACTCATCTGTTTCAAGCTCACTTGCGCCGGTGGCCACGATGACAGCACCGTGCTCGATTTCTGTAATCTCATCGTTATTATTGCCGTGTATTTTCGACTTGAAATTCCCTACAAATCCTTTCACCTCGGCAATATCTGAATTTAAGTAACTATGAATATTAGGATTGCTGGTGACTTTCTCAATCAGTGCGTTCAGAAATTCCTGACTCGGCTGACCGTCCATGGTGAAATGGACGTCCCGGAAGTTTCCTCCGAACTTCTCCTGGCGTTCGACCAGATGTACCTTGCAGCCGTGGTTGGCCAGCTCCAGGGCGGCCGTCAAGCCGGCAACACCACCGCCAACGACGAGAGCGTCATGGTTGACGGGCATAGTCTTGGGCGAAAGCGGTTCGAGGCAAATGACTTTGTTAATTGCCATTTTAGTCAAAACTTTGGCCTTTTCTGTTGCCTTATCCGGCTCCTTCTGGTGGACCCATGAACAGTGCTCGCGTATGTTAGCGAACTCAAACAGATATGGGTTGATGCCCGCCGACTGCAGTGTACCCTGGAAAAGCGACTCGTGGGTCCTGGGCGTGCAGGCAGAAACGACGACCCGGTTGAGGTTCTTATCCCGAATTGCCTCGGCGATGATGCGCTGTGAATCACCGGCACAGGAGAACATCAGTTCCTGTGCATGCTCGACCCAGGGTAATCCCAAAGCGAATTCCACCACTCCAGGCACATCGACCGTCGATGCAATGTTAATGCCGCACTTACAGATAAATACTCCTACTCGCGGTGACTCACCGCGAATGTCTCGCTGCTGCGGGTAATCAGCCTTGATTCGCCTTTCCGGAAGTTCGGCCTGGAGCGAGGCGGCGGCACCGGCGGCACCGCTTGCCTGCATGACTGTCTCCGGTATGTCCCTCGGGCCGGTCATCGTCCCGCATGCGAATATGCCGTCCCGCGAGGTCAGAACAGGATCGAATGGACTGCCACTGACAAATCCGCTCTCGTCCAGCTCGATATCGAGTTTGGCAGCTAACTTCCGCACCTGCTCAGACGTTTGGAGTCCTATGGATAGAACGACCATATCGAATTCCTCTTCACGCAGCGGTCCGCCGTCGTTCGGATCATATCGAATTCGTAGATTATCGTTGGCCGGGTTGATCTCCACCGACGAGACTCGTGCACGAACAAATCGGGCCCCATAATCGGTCTGGGCGCGTGTGATGAACTTGTCGAAATCCTTGCCCTGGGCCCGGATGTCCATGTTGAAGATGGAAACGTCAACGTTGCTGAGGTGTTCTGCCATAATAATAGCATCTTTGGCGGCCTGCATGCAGCATATCGCCGAACAGAACGAGCCGCCGGCCTGCATATCTCGTGACCCTATGCACTGGAGAAAGGCCACCCGCCGGGGTTCCTTCTGGTCGGACGGCCGCAGCACATGACCCTGTGTGGGCCCGGAGGCGCTGAGCATGCGCTCGAATTCGAGGCTGGTAAGCACGTTGGGTGACGTACCGTAACTGTACTCGCCTTTGAGCTTTGCATCAAACTCCTGTGAACCAACCGCCAAAATAATGCTGCCTACCTCAATGTCAAGAAGCTCGTCCTTTTGCTCGTAATCGATGACTTTTTCTTCGCAGAATTTCTCGCAGATGCGGCATTTACCTTTTTGCATATAGATACAATGTTCTTTGCTGATGACAGGCACAGCAGGGACGGCCTGGGGAAATGGGATACGAATGCATTTGGTCTTGCTCAGCCCCATATTGTATTGGTCCGGGATACGCACGGGACACTTGCTCATACAAATACCACAACCCGTGCACCGCGTTTCGTCCACGTACCTTGCGTGCTTAAGCACTTTAACATAGAAGCTCGGCGCCTGGCCCTCGACAGATTGCACTTCGGCGTTAGTGATAATGTGTATGTTTTTGTTGGCCCCTGCCTCAACAAGCTTTGGAGAGAGGATACACATCGCGCAATCGTTCGTGGGAAAAGTCTTATCCAGTTGCGCCATCCTGCCGCCGATGCTTGGCTGCTGTTCTATGAGAAAGACCTCGACGCCCATCTCTGCCAGGTCCAGCGACGCCTGAATGCCGGCTATCCCACCCCCAATGACCATGACTTGTTTGTGATCCACTCTTGACTCCTGTTTAATCGGGCAATTAAGCCGAGGCACCGGCTGCAAGTGTTGCCTTGGCCCGTGCCTTCTTTTTACGTGTGAAGGCGGTAATTTTCGCCATAAGTTCGGTTCGATGCAGCGTGGCCTTTTCTTTTTTCCTGAAGAGAAGCTCTTTAATCAGCCCATCTTGCTTTGCACCGTTGTAAATTTTTTGTCCGATGCCGGTACGAACGACCGTTGTCGTATAGCCGTCGGGCGAGCCGAGCCCGCCAACGGAGATATCGGCGAAATCATTGGCAAAGTCGGGACAGGTCAAACACGCCGGACGCGCAATGTGATCCACCACCTCGAACGGTAAATGATGCACCTGGCCGCTTGTGGTTGTTAAAATCACGTCGTCTTTGATATTAAGCTTGGCTATATCGCTCATTTTCACGCCCAGTTTCTTCTCCAGTACCTTTATAGATTTGGCATTGAAGGAAAAGTTCTCCATGCAGAACAACCCCACTGTGAACACAATCGAGTCGGACGGTACAATGTTCAGTGTCTGCATCTTTCGCACGGTGTAGATTTGACACGGGGTTCCGACCATCGCAATTTTGTCCATCTTCATCTGTCCGATTTTCTTTATCTCCTGGATAGTTGGGCAGTAAGTGGAATAATCCTTGCCGAACTCTCCCAGGTGCTGGACCTCATCGAAGTGGGTCCCCGCGGCTTCAATTAGCTCATCGGGATTTGTGGCCAGGAATGGCTGCCGACCGAACGGGCCGGTCCTCCTGGAAACCAGCGCGCCCTGGATTAATCGCTTCTTGAGGGCATAACGCAGAACAGAGGTAACTACTCCGCCGTCTGTGCAGACCTCCGAAACCCTGGGCTCGGTGGTTTGTGCAGAAGTTATTCCGCGATAGATACCGATTGGCGGCTGCCAGCCGAACTTCTCACGCACTTCTCCATCGAGCGCCTTTATCTGCGGGCAAATCAGGTAGCAGATACCGCACTTCAGACAGTTCTCCTCTGCAATCAGGCGAGGCCCATCCGTGCGGTCGAACTCCAGCGCATTCATTTCATCGGCCGAACAGAACGAAGCACATCCACCACATCTGCCACACAAACCCCTGGTAACAACCTCTTGCTGGAGGTCTTCAAAGCTCTTGACATCCTTTTCCGGTTCTTTTTGCTTTGTCATTAGCTTGTTCCTATTGGGTCATGGCCTCTTTAATAACTTTTTCGATGCGGCTTTGAAGTTCCTCCAACGATACCTTTTTCTTGTCAAAGAAGCCTTTGACCATATCATGCCGCATAACCTGTGAAAACCTGTCTAAATCGTTGATCCACTCGAACGTCTCGGGCGAAAAGCGTTTTTCCTTAACAGCCAGGTATCGGAGCACGCGCATGATGTCCGTGAAGTTTACTTTTTGAGGACATCGCACGTAGCACCGATAGCACACCAGACACATCCAAATCAGGGGCGAAGAAAGGACTTCTTCCCTCATACCGAAAAGTATTTGCCGAATAATCCTCCGGCAATTGTATTCGCTGTCCACTTCAGTCACCGGGCAGCCGGCCGCACAGGTCCCGCAAGCAAAACAGCGGCGGATATTCTCACCACCGGGATGGCCGGCAATTTCGTCACGGAAGCGCAAGTCCAACTGGTTGAGGGACACTTCTTTTGTGTCCTGTTTTTCGCTGGTCGCCCCGTTGGAAATTTTTGCTTTTTGCGCTGAATCGCCTGTCCCCGTTGTAGGATTTTTAACGGGGGCCGCTGCCTTTTGCTGTTTTTTCTCTTCTTGATTGTTGCTTTTGGATTTCGCCATCATACGCTCCTGAAAATTAATCCTCCACGGCCGACAACTCATTCTCTCGGAATGTTGTAAGAGGCAGGTCATCATCGAGGCTTCGCCCCGCTTCGTAGCCGAGCGCCTCCTGTGCCGCAGTGGATATCCTCTGAAAAATTCTTCCCAGCGGTATACCGCTGGGGCAGGCCGCCTCACATTGCCCGCATGCCACACATGATGTCGCCACATGGCTCATGCGGGTCAGATGGAACAGCAGCTTGTCCGGCGGAACAGGCAAAACGCCTTTCTTGCCGGACCAGTTCAAATACTTCTCCAGCGGATATTCGAAAACCTTCCCATCAAATACACACTGCTTACAGTAACAGATCGGGCAGACGGCCCGGCAATTGTGGCAATTGATACACAGTGAAGAAATCATCTCCAGAAAATCGGCCTTATCCTGCTCGGCTAACTGTTTCTTTGCTTCCTTTAGTTTTTCGACAGCACTTTTTCGCTCCTTGCTCTCGGCCGTAACTTCAAAGCCGAGGGCATTGAATATTTCTTTTCCCTTTTCGCTCTGCGCTTCAATGCGAATCTGCTGGCTGATGTCATCACCGATTAGCTGGATCGCCAGGTCCGCATATGTCGGTACCGGGTATTGACAGGCCCGGCAGGCGCCTCGCAGCTCCTCCGGGAAGTTCCCCGCCGTGACCTGCTTGAGAAAATCAGCAGTCACGGATGAATCCTGTGGGCCCTGTGTTACCATCGCCGCATAGTCCTGGACCGAGTAAGTTCCCCAGCAATCGACACCGATAACCAGGAACGGGTCCAGGCTGGCCTGCTGTAATTTCACTAATTCGATAAGCGCGCGGATCTCACACGGTCTAAGAACCACAGCGATAGGGGCAGGAGCCGATTGTCCCTCGGCGGCGGCAGGCTCGTCCTCTGCTGCTGATTGCGCTTCAGCGGGGGCCTGCTCCCCTGATTTACCCTGCTCCTGCTCCGGGGCCTGTTCCTGTTTCTGCTCCGATGCACTATCTTCGGCCTCGGGCGGCTCGGCCTCTTTTTCCTCCGCCGGCTGTTCAGATACAGCCTGCCCGGAAACCGGGCCGGTCATTTGGTCAATACACATCTTTACCACGATCCGAGCTGAATTGATACTGAAGATCGGAGCCAACGGATTGACCGCATCGAGCTTGTCAGGATCACTGACGAGCGTCTGGACCACTGTCTTCTTCGAGGGAATTTCCTGAGGCACCAAAATGGCGCTTACCAGCTGCTTTTCGAGCATGGTACGGAGCAGCTCTCGAATTGCCGCCGCCGGATTGTTGTCTTTAACTTTGATTATTGCCACGGTTATTACTCCTCAGTTTATATCGCCCAGGACTGGGCCAGGGTATTCGGTCCCTTTTCCTTGAGGTCTGTTACTATTTCACGAATTGTCTCGGCGAATCGGCTGCCCTCGCTCGCACTAATCCAGCGAAGCCAGACCCTGTCATGGCCCATTCCAAGCTCCTTGAGAATGCTTTTGAGCACGGCGACACGCCGCCTGGCTTTGTAGTTGCCATTTGTGTAGTGACAATCGCCGGGATGACATCCACCAATCAGAACGCCGTCGCATCCGGCCAGCAGTGCACGAAAGACGTACAGCGGATCCAATCCCCCACTACACATCAACCGGATAATCCGTACATTCGGTGGGTATTGCATCCTCGAAGTCCCAGCCAGGTCGGCCCCGGCGTAAGAACACCAGTTACAAAGAAACGCTATTATCTTCGGTTCAAACTCTTCTGACATTACTAAACCCCATTCTGATTTTTTCGTTTATATTAAGGAGTCCACCGCGGCCATAATATCCTCCTTGGCGAAACCGACCTGCCTTGTGGCAGCGTTCGGACACACAGCCGCACATGCACCACAGCCCTGACACAATACTTCGAGAACTTTGGCGATCCCTTTTTCCCTGTCGATTTCCCTGGCACCATAAGGACAGACGCCAACGCACAGACCACATCCGGCACAGAGTCGCTCCATGATCTCAGCGGTGCGGCCCTTGGCCTTTACGGTATCCTGGGCCAGCAGGGTTGCCGCTCTACAGGCTGCAGCGCGGGCCTGTGAAATGGCCTCACTGACAAACTTCGGGGAGTGGGCCAGGCCGCACAGAAAAATCCCATCTGTCGAAAAATCCACCGGACGCAACTTGATGTGCGCCTCCAGGAAGAAACCATCCTGATCCAGCGGAACCTTGAACATCTTGGCAACCTGCTCACTGTCCAGCCTGGGTGTGATTCCATTGCTCAATACGAGCAGGTCAATGTTGAGGTGAAGTTTTTGGCCCAGAACAAAATCCTCCGCCTCGATTACCAGAGCATCCTCCGGGGTCTGGCCCGGAGTGACTTTGGGTTTATTTTCCGGCTCATAACGAACGAAGATAACTCCTTCCTGCCGGGCCTTTTGATAGTACTCCTCGCGGAAACCATAAGTGCGGATATCACGATAGAAGATGACCACGTTGGTCGCCGGACTGATCTGTTTGATTTTGAGGGCATTCTTGATCGCCTGTGTGCAACAGACCCTGCCACAGTACATCCTGTCTTCTTCGCGGGAGCCGACACACTGGATCATCGCGATAGTCTGTGCCGAGGCGACTTTCGCACTTTCGGCCTGGTCGAACAATTTTGCCTCTAATTCCTTTTGTGTAATGACGCGATCGGACTTGCCATACATGTACTCTTTAGTCTCGTATTCGGCCGCGCCTGTAGCTATGATCACCGCGCCGTGCTCGATGGTCGTTTCCCGGGCCTTGCCGTCTATGCTGACGAGCGTGGTTTTGTAGTTGCCCAAGTAACCGGAGAATTCTTTCACAGACGTATTGAGGTAAACGTGAATCTTCTTGCTGGCCTCGACCTGCTCAATGGTTTCTGTCAGTAGTTTCTGCGGGTCATCGCCGGAAACCGTAAAGTAAAGTTTCCGCAGGTTGCCGCCAAGCTCTTTGTCTTTTTCCACCAGGTAGGTCTCAAAGCCCTGCTCGGCCAGCGAAAGTGCCGCGGCCATGCCAGCCATCCCGCCACCAACAACCAATGCTTCGCTCCGAACAGAAATTGAGGAGCTGTAGACCGGACGGAGCAGCCCGGCCTTTGAGATCGCCATAGCAACAAGGTCTTTGGCCTTGGCCGTAGCGCGAGCTTTATCCGACATGTGGACCCATGAGCAGTGCTCACGAATACTGACAAATTCGAGCAGGAATGGATTGAGGCCGACCTCGCGAATCGTGTCCTGGAAGAGCGGCTCGTGCGTCCTGGGTGTACAGGATGCTATTACGATTCGGTTCAGCTTGTGCTTGATGATAGTTTCTTTTATCTTTTGCTGGTTGTCCTGAGAACAGGTATAAAGGCTGTGCTCACAGTAGGCAACATTGGGAAGGTCCTTGGCAAACTCGACGACATCTGCTACGTTGACCACACCGCCGATATTAATTCCACAATGGCATACAAAGACCCCGATTCGCAGTTGTTCACCGCTAACGGCAAGCTCAGGGGGATACTCTTTTTCCTCGATAAGCGTGCCCCTGACCTCAGCGAGAATCTCAGAGGCACGGGCAGCGGCGGCACTTGCCTGAATGACCGTCTCGGGGATGTCCTTGGGCTCACTAACGGCACCACAGATAAAAACGCCCTTACGGTTGGTGTCCTCACTGGCGAAGGGTTTTGTGTCCACGAAATTGTACTTGTTGAGATTCAAACCCGCCGCCTCTTTGAACATGCCGACATTCTTAGGTGGAATCAGCGCCGTTGAGAGGACGACCAGGTCATAATGTTCTTTTTGAAGTTTGCCCTGTTCATCCAAATAGTTCAGCAGCAGCTCGCCGTTTTCCGAGGCCTGCTCCACCACCGGCAGCCGACATCTGCGATATGAAACATTATATTCACTCTTCGCCCGCTCGTAGTAACGGTCAAATCCTTTGCCAAATGCCCGCATGTCCATAAAATAGATGTCTGTCTCGAGGTCACCCTCGGAGTGCTCCTTGGCAACGATAGCTTCCTTTGTGGCGTGCATGCAACAGACCGATGAACAGTATTGATTACATTCCAAATCCCTGGAACCAACGCATTGAAGGAAGGCGATACGCTTTAGCTCCTGGTGGTCGGACGGCCTGACCAGATGCCCTCCATAGGGGCCGGATGCACTGAGCATCCTTTCAAACTCAGGCGCCGTCAACACGTTTGCCAGATGCTGGTAGTTATATTCAAGGCGGTTATCAGGGTAGTACCGCTCATAGCCGGGCGCCACTATGACAGCTCCGACCTTTAGCTTGAGCTGCTCGGTCTGCTGTTCAAAATCGATGGCTTTAGCATCACAAACAGCTTCGCACGTTCGACAATTTTCGGTCTGGAAATAGACACAGTGCTCTTTGTCAATAGAAGGTGTGTTCGGAACAGCCTGGGGAAATGCAACGCTTACCACAGGGCGTTGACCCAGACCGAAATCGAACTCGGACGGCAGTGCAGAGACTCCTCTTACGCAGAAGTCTTCCGGCTTTATCGCTGCGGTCGGACAAATGAAGGCACAAGCACCGCAGCCCATGCAAACCTCAGAGTCAGCATCAAAGGGAGGAATTACCACACGGTCAATGCCGCGGTTGGCAAAGCCTATGATCGCTTTGCCCATGCGTTCGTTGCACATCCGCACGCAAAGGCCGCAAAGAATGCACTTTTCGTTTCGCTTCTTGATCCGCGTCTTAGTTACACCCCATTCGGATGCTATGAGCTTGAGTTCTTCGGACTCCGGACACCGCGCCAACAGCAATTCCAGAACGATATTACGGGCCTTGATGACCCGCTCGGTGTCCGTATATACCTTAAGCCCTTCCTGGACGGGATATATGCAAGAAGTTTGGATACGTTTACGTCGTCCATCATCCAGCTCCACCAGGCATAAACGGCAGCCGCCATACGGACTGAGGGCTTTATGATAACAGAGGGTCGGGATTTTGACTCCAAGGGTCTGGGCTGCCTGCAGGACAGTCGTCCCCTCTTCGGCGTCAATAGGTTTGTTGTTAATGGTGAGGTTCACCATCATTCTGTCCTTGTCGGATTTGTAGATTCAGTATTGTTCCACCGGCAAATGATTTCATCGTCTTGCCGGTGCTCGAAAATGAACTGTACCTGTGGATGAGTACAAGCAAGAGTACCCACCGTTTCAATTACGTCACCCAGCGGTTTGAGGTCCGGATGATTGAGTTGAAACGTGGCGTGGATCTCTACGCCTTTGCCAGGTGCAGTTTGAATTTCTATGTCCCCTCCGGCTTCCCTGGCCGCCTGGGCCAGCAGCGGCAGACCAAGTCCGACACGCTTGTTGGGCTTGGTGGTGTAGAACGGGTCAAGTACCTGCTTAGCCGTTTGCTCATCCATTCCACAACCGTTGTCTTTAATTTCGATTCTCATGACGTTTTCTTCTACCTTCTCAATTATCCGAATCTCGATGCGGCTGGCGCCAGCGGTCAAGGCGTTCTCGGCTATATCCAGCAGGTGAAGGGAAAAATCTTCCATGGCTCAATTTAGAATCTCTCTTTCATCCTCACCGAGAAGGGCCTTGCGGAACTCTTTCACAGAAGGCGAAATGCCCCTGAATGTGGTAAAAGTTGTGCCGATTTCTTCCAATCGGTGCGCATCTGAGAAAGATACGAGCCGATAGCCTTTGGTTTGAGGGAAACTATCTCCTGCCTCGGCCACAGAGTGGAGCGGCGAAATCTCCAGGGCGTCAATCTGCAATCCCCTGGGCACAAAACCAAGCTGGCTAAATAAGCTGAAACTTTCGCGGTCAACGTGGGAAGCAACAGCCAGGCCGCCAAGTTGATGTATTTTTTCTACAACTTCGTCAACGCTCAACTCAGTAGCACCAATCAACAGCCTGGTTTCCCGAGCAACAACGGCATCGTTCTGGTCACACAGGGACTGCTGACCGAAAAGCTCAGGATTATTCTCCCCATGAAGGTTTTCTTCTATTAGCCGCTGCATGTTTAGCAAACTCTCCTGTTCATCAAACAAACCCAGTATGTGAACTTCTTCTTCAGAGCACACTTCGACTCCGCCGATAACAGCCAGACCCTCGCGTCGGCCGGCTTGACGGACAGCCGCAACATTCCCGGCCGAGTTATGGTCACAAATCCCAATAACATCCAATCCTTTCTTCTTCGCCTGCCTTACGATCGCCAGGGGCCCCATTTCTTCTTCGGCACATGGCGAAAGGCAGGTGTGCAAATGCAGGTCCGCATGAAATGTGGCCAACATTATACCGTACCCAATATGCCCATGCCGTGTAGTCTACCAATAATTTCAAACGCCGGCAACGAACTTCCCAGAATCGGCATACCTTCCTGCTGAGCCCTTTGAACTGTTTCCTGCTCTGGTTGACGACCGGAAACAAGGATAATCGCTGACAGTTTGACGATGAGTGCAGCGGCAACGATGTTTGGATGCAAATGCCACGTTACCCAGACATTGTCTTGCTTTGCGTTGGCCATTACAGTGCTGATCAGGTCTGCTGCGTAACCGCCGGTGACCTCAACATCAAGACCGTCAGCACCCACCAGCACCTCAAGTTCAGCTCGTTCTGCCATCTCTTTAACTGTCATCCGAACCGCCTCTAAATAATAATTGTCGCCTCAAGCCTTGTTCCTTTTCCTACAACCGAATCGAGGGTGGTTTCATCGGCGCATTCTTTTATATTGCACAAACCCATGCCGGCACCAAAGCCCAGTTCCCTGACCCAGTCCGCCGCCGTGGAGTAGCCCGGAGTAAAAGCCAGTTCCACATCGGCAATGCCCGGACCGTTATCCTGGGCCTTAATAGTGATCAAACCGGGCTCTACCTTGGCCATAATATTGCCGCCGTTGGTATAAATCACAATGTTCATCTCTGCCTCATAAGCGATAATGGCCGCGCGGCGACGCGCCCGCGGATGGATCTCCAACCGGGTTAGCGTCTTCTTCAGACGCGTTGCCCCCGAGCCGGCCTTCTGAAAATCTTTGCCCACCACACGGTATTGAAAAACCAGGGCCGTCCTGTCGGCGATTAAGTCCTCGAAGATATGGCTGGCACGGTACCGGTGAATTTCCTCCTGCTGATAACCAATCTCCAGCTTGTGCAGCAATCCTTCCATTATGTCCCCCCTGGTAATGACACCAACGAGTTTCTTGTGCTTACGCTGGATCACCGGAAGACGGCCAAAGCCGTGCCGATCTAACATACTGACAACTTGCACCAGTGGTTCATCGTCATATACGGTAACCACTGCCTCTGTCATTCGCTCTGCGACGGTGGTTTTGGGAGGGCCGTTCGCCAACCACTTTATGAAGTCTTCAATGCTGATGATTCCCATGAGCCGGTCGTTTGAGACGACGGGCGTGCCGGAAATGCGGTTGGAACGCAAGACTTCGCGAAGCTCATTCATCGATGTTTGGGGCTTAACAGTTACCACGCTATGGGTCATCACCTCACCGACCTTCATCTCATAGATAAGTTCCTGTGTTCGTGTAAACTGGACTTTCCCGGACATCTACTTTTCCTCCACCTGGGAGCAGCCCGGCAGGTCATGGCTGTAAAGACGACCGCAGGATTCATACATCAGCAAAGGAGTACAAAGCAGCGGAATACCTTCCTCTTTGGCCCGTTCGATGGTTTCAGCCGGTGGACGCTTGCCCCGCACGAAGCAGACCGCCTTTATCTCGGCGATCTCAGCGGTATTAATGACCTGAGGATGCGTCAGACCGGTGAGCAGCAGCGAGTCGGGCTTGGTGAAAGCCAGCACATCGCTCATCAAATCCGCACCACAGACCATTTCAACCTCGAGGTCCAGGTTCTCTTGGCCGACCAGGAGTTCAGCTTCTAAAATCTCTTTGACTTGGCCCAACTTCATAAACTATGTCTCCGGCCCCATCCCCGAATATCTCAGAATGCAACCACGTAGTTCAGTTTCACCGTGTACGTTTCCTTGTCCCCGGTGGACGGTTTTGAAACCCAGGTTTCCAGTATCATGTTTTTGACTATGCCGTCCAACACTCCTGCCAGTCCGGTTTGTTGTGTTGCACTGCCGCCGCTCTTAGGTGCCAGTTCATACAGAAAACCTGCACTGAACAGCATGTCTTGTTTATCGTTAATGTGTATACCATCAAATCTCAACATCAGATTCCGATCCAAAAAAGAGACCGTCTTATCGATGCCCCCGAAGAACCTCTCATTATGGGGCTGGGGGGCGAATCCGAAATGCAGCCTGACGGCCTTAAGATCAACGCTCGTGGCCATATACGGGAACCACTCCCCGTTGTGATTGCGATTGCCTGAGAGGTCGGCAAACCCGACTACTCCCCTCCAAACATCACTTTGACCTATATCAAACGCATATTTGGCCTGCAACATTGCGTGCCCATGTGGATTATCGCTAGCTCTCCAATCAACTCCAATCTCCGCATCCTGAAACAGTCCGTATTTAAAACCTGTAAATTGTTGGGGACGCTCACCTCCGGCCGCATTGATCCAGCCCTGCCAAACAAAGACTCTCTCAGGAACAATGTCTGTGGTCGGGATGTTATTTAAGCCGGTTGAAGTACCCCGCGCCGGATTGTTAACTAAAACAGGGCAAAGCAATGCAAACAGCACACAATAAATGTCACGAACTCTAATCCTGCTCATCATACCATTGTTCTCCTTTTGTTGACCATAGTAAAGATTAAACTCAGTGGCAAGCATACCCGCAATCCGGTTCACTCACCTAAAACAATTTCACTCGATCAGAACCGCCTCGAATTTACATGACTCACGGCAAACACCACACTTGATACATTTCTCCAGATCTATGGTTTGCGGCCCTTTCGGCTCACCACCGATAGCCTTCTCGGGACAGTGCTTGCCGCACAACATACAACCCTTGCACTTCTCGGGATCGATTCGGTAGCTGATCAACGCACGACAGACGCCGGCCGGACACTTCTTGTCCTTAATATGCGCATCATACTCATCCCGGAAGTAACGCAATGTACTCAGCACAGGGTTGGGCGCTGTGCCCCCAAGAGCACAAAGTGAGGCGTCCTTAATAGCTTCTGCCAGCTCCTCCAGAAGCCCAATGTTCTCAGGTTCACCTTTGCCATTGCAGATATCGGCAACGATGTCATGCATCGCTGCGATCCCCTCACGACAGGTCGTGCATTTGCCGCATGACTCACTCCTGAGGAAATCGAGGAAATACCTGGCCACGTCAACCATGCAGGTTTCCTCGTCCATTACTATCAATCCGCCTGAGCCCATAATGGAACCGACTTCCATTAAACGCTCGTAATCTATCGGTAAATCCACGAGTGATTCCGGAATGCACCCGCCGGAAGGCCCTCCTGTCTGGACAGCCTTGAACTTTTTGCCGCCCGGGATCCCACCGCCGATGTCAAAGACAATCTCGCGCATTGTCATACCCATAGGCACTTCGACCAGGCCGGTGTTGTTGACTTTTCCGACAACGGAGAAGACCTTCGTACCCTTGCTCGATTCAGTGCCGATTGAAGCGAACCACTCGGCACCACGGTTTATGATTGTTGGTATGTTTGCCCATGTCTCAACGTTGTTTATGTTGGTCGGCTTGCCCCACAAACCTGATTGGGCCGGAAAAGGCGGACGAATACGCGGCTCCGGTGTCTGCCCCTGCAGCGAACCGATCAGTGAGGTCTCCTCCCCGCAGACGAACGCTCCGGCACCGCGGTGCACTGTTATGTCAAAACTAAAACCGCTGCCTAAAATATCCTCTCCTAACAGCCCATATTCCCTGGCCTGGTCTATAGCAATATGCAGCCGCTTGGTTGCCAGTGGATATTCTTCGCGGATATAAATACAACCTTCCGCAGCCCCAATGGCATAAGCGCCGATTACCATCCCCTCCAGCACCGAGTGGGGGTCCGATTCGATAATGCTGCGGTCCATAAATGCGCCAGGGTCGCCTTCGTCGGCGTTGCAGATGATGTACTTGCCGTTGCCGGATGACTTTCGTGTCAGCTCCCACTTCAATCCTGTGCTAAAACCTGCACCCCCGCGGCCGCGAAGTCCCGAACCCTTGACCTGCTCAATTACCTGCTCGGAATCCATAGAGGTCAACGCCTTTGCAAGGGCCTGATATCCGTCACGAGCTATGTATTCGTCTATCTTCTCCGGATCAATCAGCCCGCGGTTCTTGAGCACGACAAGCCGCTGCTTACTGAAAAAGGCAATGTCGCTAAGCTTCGGTATGGGAGGCTTGCCTTTCGAGGGAACGTACATCAGCTTATCGACCGGCCGGCCCTTTACCAGGTGCTCCTCTACAAGGTTGGGAATATTTTCCACGGTAAGCATCTGGTAGAAGATGCCTTCGGGCTGAACAATCATAATCGGGCCCTGTGCGCAGAAGCCCTGGCAGCCAGTGGTAACTACCTGGACCTCTTCAGAGAGGCCGCGCTTTTTAATCTCAGCTTCAAGCGCATCGCGGACCTTAAACGAACGATTGGAAACACAACCTGTGCCGGCGCAGATTAGAAGCTCAGACCTGCCGGCCTTGGCTGCTTTTGATGTCGAAACGTCATTTGAAATCAGGATACCCTCTCACTGCCCATTCCCAGGGCAAAATCAGTGACAATTTCTCCACCGAGAACATGGTCGGTGAAGATCGTAAGTGTTTTCTTTTCGTCAAGGTCAACGTACTTAACAGGCGCTTTGTCCTTGATCTCGACGGTCATCATAGGCTCTCGGCTGCAAAGACCTGCGCACCCGGAGGTGGTTAGGATGACGTCCTGGACCTGCTGCTGATCTATTAAGCCCAGCAGTGTGGTCATAATCTTCCTTGCCCCGGCGGAAATACCGCACGTACCCATATGGACGGTCACCTTGGCTCGTCCGGCACCTTCCCGCAACAACGTCTGACGTCTCATCTTCTCGGCAATCCGGCTCAGGTCTTCGGGTTTAAGCTTCGCCATCATTCAGTACCTCCAACTGTGCTCTCAGCAACCACGGATTCATCCTGATAGCGTTCGAGAATTTTAGGCAGCTTGGCCTGCTTGACCGAGCCGTACAAATCCTCGTTGACGGTAATGACCGGTGCCAGCCCGCAACAGCCCAGGCACCGCACCTCTTCAAGACTGAAAAGATTGTCCTCGGTCGTGCCGCCACTGGCAATCTTGAGCATACGCTCCAGTGCCTGAAGAATTTGATACCCCCCCTTGACATGGCATGCCGTACCCATACATACCCGGACGACGTATTTTCCTCTGGGCACAAGGCTGAAGGAATTATAGAAGGTGGCAATGCTGTAAACCCGGCTTAAGGGGATGTCTAAAGCCTTTGCTGTGTGACGCAGGATATCCTCGGGCAGGTATCTATAACGGGCGTTGATGTCCTGAAGCACTGAGATGACCGCCGCTCGCTCAGATTCGTGCCCGGCAAGAATCTGCTCAATGACCTGCTGGTCCTCTTGACTCAAGTGAACCTTACCCAGTTCGTCCACATCTTCGAAATGGGCAATGTTACGAACCGGGCAGTTATTCGTACAGGTTCCACAGCCTGTACACTTCTCTTCGTCTATATAGCGCGGTCTCTTGTCGATTATTGCTGTAAAATTTCCCGCCTCTCCATCGAGCTTATGCAAATCGGCGTTCGTAATGATCTCGATGTTCGGGTGCCTGGCGGTGTCCACCAGTTTGGGTGACAAAAGGCACATGGCACAATCGTTGGTGGGGAAAGTCTTGTCGAGCTGGGCCATAGCCCCGCCAATGCTCGGCTTGTTCTCCACGAGATACACCTTGTAGCCCATATCGGCCAAGTCCAAAGAAGCCTGAATCCCGGCAACGCCGGCGCCGAGGACCATCACAGCCCCTATCTTGCCATTGCTATTTTTCTTAATGCTGATTTCCTGTGTCATCTGGTTGTCTCAAAAGTGATAAACGGTATTACGTAATGGCGTCCACCATGTTAATAAATTGCTCAGTCCGGAAGTTCTTCAGTTCGCAAGCGCTGCTCGGACAGGCGGCCCGACACGCGCCGCAGCCCTGGCAGAGTACGTCTTCGACGACCACAATGTGCTTCTTCTCGTCCATTTTTCGTGCATCATACGCACAAGCTCCGATGCACAGGCCACAGCCGCTGCACAATTCTTCATCGACAGAAGCGACGATTGGCTCGGAGGTCAAAGTATCGTTGGAGAAAAGATTGAGGACTTTGGATGCAGCGCAACCGGCCTGGGCAACGGTGTCGGGAATGTCCTTCGGCGCCTGTATGGCGCCCGCTATGAATATGCCCGCCGTGCTGGTCTCAACCGGTTTTAGCTTTACGTGCGCCTCAGCTATAAATCCGTTCTCGCCGATTCCTACACGCAACTTCCGTGCGAATTCCTCGGTACCATGCTGCGGGACAATCGCGGTGGCCAGAACCACCATGTCAGCGGGAATCTCAATTTGACTGCCCGAGAGCGTGTCCATTCCCATGACTATCAGCTTGTCCCCGCGTTCGTATATCTTCGAAACACGGCCGCGTAGATAAACCGTGCCCTCGTCGACCTGTGCATGCTTGACGAACTCCTCGTACCGCTTACCGCCGGCCCGAATATCCATGTAAAAAACATAGGCCTGACCATCGTGGACACGGTGCTTGTAGAGCCGAGTCTGCTTGGCTGTGTACATACAGCAGATTTTAGAACAGTAAGGAATTCCCTTGGATTCGTCACGTGAGCCGACGCACTGTATCCAGACCACCTCTTTCGGTACTTTCCCATCCGATGGCCGCCTGATATCGCCGGCCGTCGGACCTGCCGCCGATAGCATACGTTCAAGCTGCAGTCCGTCTATGACATTCTCATACTTGCCATACCCATACTCGCCGTACACGCCACGCGGCAACGTTTCGTAGCCTGTAGCAATCACAATCGCTCCGACCTTCTCGGTGACAATCTCGTCTTTCTGGTCGAACCTGATCGCCTTGGGGCCACAGACCTTCTCGCAAACCTTGCACTTGCCCGCCTGATAGTAGCGGCAGTTTTCGCGGTCGATAGTAGCGACCTTGGGTTGGGCCTGGGCGAACGGAATGTAAATCGCGCCCCGTTTCCCAAAGGGTTTCCTGGGTTTGTCAGGGTTGTGCACCACCAGCCCTCGATTGAACTCGTCGGCCACCCGCGTGGGGCACTTCTCAGTGCAGATGCCACAACCGGTGCACACCGTCTCGTCGACGGAACGTGCCTTTCTCCTGATCTTTACCTCGAATTGACCCACAAAGCCCGATACTGACTCCACCTCTGAATACGCCAGTAGCTTAATATTCTCATTCTGGGCGACTTCGACTATCTTTGGTGTAAAAATACAGCTTGCGCAGTCCAACGTCGGAAAAGTCTCGCCGAGCTGTGCCATGTGTCCGCCGATGGATGACTCTCTCTCCACGAGAATCACCTCGTAACCAGAACCGGCGATATCCAGAGCAGCCTGGATACCGGCAATACCGCCTCCAATAACCAGCGCACGCTTGGTAACAGGTGTGCTGGTGGTATCGAGGGAATCGTCGCCCCTGATTTTCTCAAGAATTGTCCGGGTAATATCTATTGCCTTTTCCGTTGCCTGCTCTCGATCCTCATGCACCCAGGAACAATGCTCGCGAATGTTGGAAATCTCGCAGAGATACGGGTTCAATCCCGCCTTGCCAACGGCGCGACGGAAAGTTGGTTCGTGCATTTTTGGACTGCACGCGGCAACTATTATGCGATTCAAGTTGTGCTGAGATACGGCGTCCACGATCATCTGCTGGCCCGGCACCGAACACATGTACTGATAGTCCTCGGCAATTACCACACCGGGTTCTTTGGCGATTTCCTCAGAAACACGCTTGACGTCGACAGTTTTAGCGATGTTGATGCCGCAATGGCAGACGAAAACACCGACACGGGGCGTTGGCCGTCTGTCGCTTGCAGTGATACCACTATCATTAGGAGCGTGCTGATGTGCGTCAGCGGGAGGTTTCTTACGAGTTTTTGCATCCGCACTCATTTAATCCCTTTCGCGGCAAGGAGTTCTTTGCAATCCACCAACGACCGTCCGATACCAAGTTTGCCTTGTTCCAGGCCAAAAGCCATGCCGAGTAGTTGTGTGAAATAGAAAATGGGGATATCGTACTTGAGACCGAGTTTCTTCTTAATATCGCTCTGCCGCATATCGAGATTAGCATGACAGAGCGGACAAGCGACACTGATGCAGTCGACCTCGGCCTCCTTAGCCATTTGCAGGATATCTGCGACCAGTCTTAGAACAATCTCTGTACGGGTCAAAGAGAATGAGGCGCCGCAGCATTCGGTTTTATAAGGCCAGGGAACCGTCTCCATTCCCGCCGCCGTCAGCAGGTCATCCATAAAGCAAGGGTCCTCAGCGTCGTCGAGTTCCGTTACTTTGGGCGGCCGGGTAAGCAAACACCCGTAGTAGCACGCAACCTTTAGACCAAGGTCCTGTTGTTTGAGCTCGGCTATCTTCTCGACTCCAATGTCCTGTACTAAAACATCCAGTAGATGCCGCACCTTTATGCTTTGAGCCTGCTCAACAGGCATGATTTTAGACAATTTGGTCCGGATATTTTCCTTCTCTTCAATGTGTTTCTGGGCAAATTTTAACCTGCTGAAGCAGGCTGAGCAGCAGACGAGCATCTCGTCTGCGACAGTCCCGGCAGCAATCATATTTTTGGCAGGCAAAGCGGCCGCCAAAAGCTCATCAGTGCAGTGCGCCGGCGTCGACCCGCAGCAGCTCCAGTCCGGAACCTCTACCAAATCGATACCGAGTGCTTCTGCGACTGCAAGTGTCGACTCATTGTAATCGACCGCTGTGGCGTGAAGCGAACATCCGGGGTAATAGGCGAATTTCAAAGCCTTTTTAGAACCGGCAGTGGTCTCCATGTTACTTATATTCCTTTCGATGGTTCAGAGTTCTCCTCCGGGCCCGACGATTTGATCCTCTTTACGTCCTTAAAGACGGTATTTGCCATCTTCCTTCCCGTGAAATTCGGAAAGAGCTTTAACCTGCCCTTGAAAAACAACTTTGGTGCCTTTGTCATATCCTTGAAAAAGTTCAGCGTACCGGTATTGAACATGCCGATAAGCTCCATCTCGAAGACACGACCGTATCTTTTGACTGTACTGAGAAATATCTTATTGAACAGAGTGACGGCACGCTCCGGGCTGCGAATCCCTTTTTGAATCGCGATGTTCCGCAGCGCATCCATCACCGCAGCCAGGTCAACTTCCCTCGGGCACCGTGTAGTGCATGTTTCACACGATGCACACAACCATATAGTCTTGAGCCTAAGTGCCTCATCCACAAATCCGAGCTGAAGCTGCCGTATAACCTGGTTAGGCGGTACATCCATATCAGCAGCAATGGGGCACCCGGCCGAGCACTTCCCGCATTGGTAGCAGCTCTTTATGTCCTGGCCGCTAAGTTCCTCAATAGTTTGAATTATATCAGGCCTTAATTGCTCTCGTTTAATGACGTGTTTCATAACGCCTGTCCAATCTTTAATTTGACAACAACCCTATTGCTCGAAATCAACATGCCGGCATCATATCAATGGTAAGGTAAGTTTACAAGGTCTATTGCAATATCAATCGAAATTACTTTGACTCTTTTAGGAACTACTATGTGGTATGGGAAAAATTTCAGAATACTTTCTATTGCCGCCACGACCAGGGCATCCACTGTTTGCTGAGCCGCATGAAAACCAACGGCAATAATCCCCAGACGGATATTCCGGTTTTTTTTTTTAACAACTAAATTTTCGAAATCTTCTCAACTGTGACATATTAAACTCTATTCCGGAAAGTACTATACGGAGATTTCCAAAGTGAAACTCCTGGACTCCGTCCCCGTCAGCTGCACTGCATAATCAACGGTAACCTTTTTACACACAAAAGCTTACATGTGCTGGCTGTCCATAAGATATCGATTCGAACAGCCCTTTATAGGACTTATCGTTATGCTTGGAGTAATCTTAAGCAAAAAGTGTGCCATTGATACGTTTACGGCAGGATAACGAGGCAGGTAACGTAAGTGCAGCCACAACTTACAGTTAGGAAAAGACACCTATAACTCTTATTATTGATACCAAAGCAAAGTCGATACACATGTGTAACGTTTCGTTACGGCCGGTAGGCAAGGTTGTCACAAGATTCGCTTTAGATGTGGATTTTTGGAAACTGTAATACATCGTTACGGCGTAACGATTCGTTCCGATATTATTTCTCATCAATCCCATGCCGACGAATCATTTTGTATAGTCTGGGCCTCGAGACGCCCAGGAATTGCGCTGCTTGTGTCTTGTTGCCGTCTGCAGCTTTAAGTGCTCGCACGAGAAGCTCGCGTTCGGCTTCTAACAGGGTCGATACACCGGCTTCGGCCACCGGTTGTCTTCGTTTGTCGGCCTTGGTAACATATTCAGGGATATATGCAGGAAGACTGGATTTGTCTATGTTCTCGGTATTCCCAAAGGCAAAGGCATGCTCAATGGCGCTCTCCATCTCTCGGACGTTGCCTGGCCAATGATAACAACAGAGCACTTCCAGCGCATCCTTGCTAATCCCTTTGACCCTTCGTTGGAAGACGCTGTTGAACTTGACAATGAAATGCCGAACCAGCAATGGTATATCATCGAGCCTTTTCCTTAAGGGAGGAAGCTCGATTCTTATTACACTTAGACGATAGTAAAGGTCTTCGCGAAATATGTTCTTTCGTATTGCTTCTTCCACATCCTGGTTGGTCGACGCGATAACTCTCACGTCTGCAGGGACTTCTTCTGTTCCTCCGACGGGGCGAATTCGCTTCTCCTGCAATGCACGCAAAAGCTTAGCCTGACTTCCATAGGGCATCTCGACGATCTCATCCAGAAACAGGGTCCCGCCGTCTGCGGCACGAAAGATTCCGGAAGAATCTCTCAATGCCCCGGTGAAAGCGCCTTTCTTGTGCCCGAACAACTCACTTTCCATCAGTTCTTTTGGCATGGCGGCGCAGTTTACCGGCACGAAAGGTTTACTTGCTCTAAAACCATTGTAGTGAATGGCTTTAGCTACAAGTTCCTTTCCAGTGCCGCTATCACCACAAATCAGCACAGCACTGTCAGTTTTACTTGCGGCATCAATCTTCTCGTACACAATTTGCATACTAGGACTTATACCCACGATGTTTTTGAATCGGTATTTATCCTGCAACTCAGATCGCAGCCGAACCACTTCATCCTGCAATCCGTTTAGCTGAATAATTTTGCTAACGGTTATCAATAGTTCGTCTGTATCGAACGGCTTAGTGATATAATCTGCAGCACCGTGCTTCATCGCCTCGATGGCACTCTTAATACTGCCGTATCCGGTCATCAAGATAACCTCAATTCTGGAATCCAACGATTTAATCTCTTTAAGCAGTGCCATTCCGTCCATTTCAGGCATTTTGATATCAGTCAAAACAATATCGAAGTCTCCTCGTTTGCTGATCTTATCCAGTGCGTCGGCTGCAGAGGGAGCTTCGGCAACATCGTATCCTTCAAGACGGAAAAGCTTGGCGCAGCTCTGACGCATTGCGGTATCATCTTCTACAACGAGAATACTGACAGTCTTACTCACTTTTAGTAACCTCCATTGGGCTATAGGGCAAACGAACCGATATGGTAGTACCTTGGCCGGGTCGACTTTGAATATTGATTTTTCCCTCGTGTTCCTCAACTATACGCTGGCAGATTGCCAAACCAAGCCCTGTGCCTTTCCCACGTTCCTTGGTGGTGAAAAACGCCTCGAAGGCTCGGCTCTGAACCTCATGGTCCATACCACATCCATTATCGGTTACCTGGATTTCTATGCTGCCCTGCTCGGACAATAATCGCGTGGCGATCAGCAGGCGGCCTCCATTCGGCATCGCATCTATGGCGTTGGTAATCAAATTCAACAGCACCTGTTGTATCTGATTACTGTCAACCTCAACGTTCGTTTTGTTGGTACAGTAGTGAACCTCAAGCTGAATACCTTTAAGCGCCAAATCATTCTCGACCAGTGAAAGGCTCTCACGAACCAAAAAGTTCACACTCGTTCTGGTTATCACACCTTCTGAGCGACGCGAAAAACCCAACAGTGAATCGACGATTCGCCGACATCGTTGGGCCTCACTCTCGAGGACCTTTAAGTCGGACTGGTAACTACCCTTTCCGAGCTGCTGGGCGATCAACTGCGAACGCAGCAATATTGTACCCAAAGGAGTATTCAGCTCATGAGCAACACTGGCTGCAATTTGTCCCACAAGTACCATCTTCTCCTGCTGAAAAAGCTGATCTCTCAAACGCTTTTGCTCGCGTTCCAGCACAACTCTTTTGGAGATATCCAGGCTAAGGAAAACCAGACCAAGATAGCGCCCGTCCTCACCATGAACGGTGGAATAGCTGGTTAGACAGCGTCCATTACGCAACTCTAACGAGTTAGCAGTGATAAAGCCCGGTTTTTGTCTTGCCTGTTTAAGGATTTCTCCAAGATTCGATCGTAGTTCTTCTGAAGGGCATTTATTTACCGGTTTGCCCAAAAGTTCTGATGCACCGGCATTCCAAATACGCTCTGCGCTTTCATTGCAGAGGGAAATTGTCCCCTTGTCGTCCACGAAAATGACGCCCTCGACCATGCTGTCAATGATAGCCCGCAACTTGTCTCTCTCCCAGGCTGCCTGTTCCCGTGCCATGCGAATCCGGCGATTCCGTTCCTCTAACACTTTGTGTTGCTTCAATAGCTCGTCAGACATCTGGTTGAACGACTCTACAAGGTCCCCGATCTCATCTCTTGTAGTTGCCACAACCCTCTGGCCAAAATCACCGTCACGAATCTTCTGTGCCGCTTTTATCAGGCTGCGCACCGGCTGTGTCACCACCCATGAGACTACCGCCGCCAAACCCACCGCGGCCAAAAGGACAACAACAGCGATGACTATGAGCGCAAAAGTGAAATGAGAAATAGTCCGCTGGATGCTGCGTTCCGATATACCCACGTGGACAAAACCCACCTTCCCCTGCAGGATTGGAACGGCAATGTCGCGCACCAGGCCGTCACTGCCCTGATCATTTACTGTGTACAGCAACTCATGTTTCCAGGAATCCCCGGGTTCCGGGCTGTTAACACCCACCAGGTCCCTGGGAAAACCATCGGCGAAAGTATGAGCCAGCACATTTCCCTTGCGGTCTGCGATATAGGCGTAAGCGATATCTTTGTCACTGTCCTTTAGGTTTTTGACCAGATTCAACAGGGAAACATACTCTTGAGTCAACACGAAATGTTTACTACCTGCTGCCAGATTAACGGCCATGCTGTGCCCCTTTTCCAGGTATACCCTGTGGAGCACATCCGACAGTCGGTTCTGGACAAATATCACCACCATCAGATCAAGCAGACCCACCAGGCCGACACAACAAAGCATAATTTTCGCACGAAGGCTCAATCTCAACATAATCATTTCCCTACTTTCGGGATTCAAAATCCTTCATGAAAGCTTCCATCTGACAGGATTACTTAGACTCAAATACACTACCGCTGCTATCAGGAACAATCCAACAATACTCATCCCAATTAGCCAACGGACTTTTGCCATTTCTCGCCGCCTTTCAACTAACTCCAAAGTAACACCTTTACACTTGAATTCTCGCTTCTCCTTCGATAGTGAATTAACTGAGGCAATGAGTGCTCAACAGAAAGGTTACGACCAGGAAAAGCGTTTGTTCGCCGGTACTTGTCATCATATACCATGATAACCGTATGGTCTGCCTGTGTCAAGAGGAAAGCCAAAAGAGCGAGAAGTCAAGTCTCGCTAATTCTCGCTTTGACCAAAAGTCTCATTAATCGGGGAGACAAGATTTGAACTTGCGACCTCTGCGTCCCGAACGCAGCGCTCTGGCCAAACTGAGCTACTCCCCGGTTAATCGGAATCCGAAATATAGCACCTCTGCCTTCGAATTGCAAGCTACAATAAATTGATGGGGTCAATATCTATAGAAACCTTGACCGTCGGCCTAACAGGTCCTGCCGCCCGCAGGTGCGTAAACAATCTCTGTATAGTCCCGGCTTTTGGGGCCTGGACAATTATTTGCATCCTGTGAAACCGCTGTACTCGGCTTATCACGGCCGGCATAGGACCGCGAATGACTATCTTCAGGCCATCCCGGGCAACGATGGAGTCTATTCTTTCCCGCATCATCTTGCAGGCAGTTTCAAGTTTCTCAAAATTCATGTCCCGCATAACTATAACCGCCAGCCGCCAAAACGGGGGCAAATTGCAGGCCTTGCGATGCTTTAATTCCTCCCTGACAAAACCGTCAAAATCTCCTGCGAGTGCGAACTGTATGGCCGGCTGGTTCGGCAGAAAGGTCTGAACGAACACCTTCCCCTTTTTCAAGGAGCGTCCTGCTCGACCGGCGACGTGAGAAATCAGTTGAAATGTCCGCTCGTTCGCCCGGAAATCGGGCAGATAAAGCGAAGTGTCAGCACTAATAATTCCTACCAATGTCACGTTTGGAAAATGCAGACCTTTGGCTAACATTTGCGTCCCGGCTAATATGTCGATTTGGCCTTCACTGAAGTCTTTTAGCAGCCGGTAATAGTTTCTGCTCGCCATAGAATCACTGTCAATCCTCGCGGTTCGAGCCTGTGGAAACTTTTTAGCCAATTCCTCTTCGAGCCGCTGCGAGCCAAGCCCAATCATCGCCATCCCTTTTCCACACAACGGGCATTTTTCAGGAACAAGAGTCTGAGCCAGGCAATAATGACACATTGCATAGCCATAATCCATGTGTTTTCCTGTAATGGTTTGCATCCGGCCGCCAGCGTGGGTTTTTGATTTGTGAAAAGTCAGTGTTACGTCACAATTGCGGCAGTGCATGGTATGCCTGCAGGACGGACAGAATACAAAATTACTGTAACCGCGCCTGTTCAAAAGCAAAATCGCCTGCTCGTTTTTCGCCAGGATTTCTTTAAGGCTCTCCGCCAGGGGCTCACTTATTAAATTGATGCCATCGTGTGCGATATGACCTTGCTGTAAATCGACGAGTCTCATTTCGGGCATAGGCAGGTCCATCACCCTTTTCGGCAAAAGGGCCAGGCTAAAATGTTTTTTGCCTGTGCAATTAGACAATGTCTCCAATGACGGCGTGGCGCTTCCTAAAATGCAATGGGCCTCGGCCAATTGCACGCGTTTTATCGCCACATCCCTGCCGTTATACCGTGGCACGGTATCCTGCTTGTAGCCCGGCTCATGCTCTTCGTCAACAACGATCAGACCAAGCCGGGCCAACGGGGCAAAAACCGCAGAGCGTGCACCGATGACCACGTCGGCATCGCCGACTTTTATCATCTGCCACTGCGCATTTCGCTGAGATGCAGTCAATCCCGAATGCATTACAGCTATTTTGTTAAATCTTGAGCTGAATCGCTGAACCGTCTGAGCGGTAAGAGCAATTTCAGGAAGCAGGACAATGGCGGTTTTGCCCTTTTGTAAAACTGCCTCGACAGCTCTTATATAAATCTCGGTTTTTCCGCTATCGGTAACACCATGAAGGAGGGTCACGCTGAATCTGCCGGAATCCATCTGGGATTTTATAGAGGCCAGCGCCTTTCGCTGGTCCTCGTTGAGTACCACCTTATCCGCTTTTATTGACATGCCCTTCGGAATGGCAGGCAAAGCCTTTAATATTGTCTTGCTGGCTATTTTGACAATCTGTTTTTCAGCTAATTTCTTTACAGGCTGATTTGTGCAGCCGATTGCTTCTAAAATCTTCCGCAGCTCGAATGCTGTTTCTACATTACAAGCTTGCCTGGCCTGCAGAAGTTGAATAATTTGTTTTTGCTTCTTGCCCCTCAATTGGTTAATGGTCTCTTCAATGTCAGCGGAGCTAATTGTCAGGTAAGCACACTTTTCTGTTCGGACTCCCGCTCCTTTTTTCACCGCTCCAGGCACCACCGCCGCTAAAACCTGCCCCAGGGGGCAAACATAATAACTACTAATCCATCGGGACAGCTCCATAAGCTGGGCATCTACCAAAGGCTGTTTATCAATTACCTTAGTGACTTTTTTTAGCCCTCGGCCCCTGCCGCGCGCGACGAAGGATTGGTCGGGCGAGACATCAGCTTCGACACAGAATCCAACTTCAAGTTTGTTTTTCCTGCCGAACGGCGCTTCAATTCTCTGCCCCGGTTCGATTGGCCAGATTTCATCCGGGACAAGATAATCGAACTCGGTATCCGCAGCCGACCCAAACGCCACACGGATAATATGAGTACAACTGACAAGGTCGGCTTCTTCAGATGCGAATAAACTATCGGTTTGGTATTTACTCATTCGTCAATCACTGACAGTATAAATTCCCGCCTTGCGCCGCTTTTCGGACTTCTCATCTATAAATGTATCCTCGCGCACATCCAGCCCAAGTTTTGCTATTAAGCACCTGAGATAATCGAGATGCGGACATCGTGAAGAATGATAATTATCTTTGGTCATACATGAAGCCAATTGCACTACTATGCGGTCTTTTCCGATTCCTTCGTGCTTTTTGATTCGGCGGACTAAATGGCCCAGCTTTCGTTGTACTGCCTGGCCGCAACAGCCGCCACAGGTCATATATAGCGAGCGGTATCCATTATCCTTAGGATATGCCGAAAAGCCGCCGATACGCTCATTGAACGCCCGCTCACAGTTATAACCGCTGCAGCGCTCCTTCACAATATGACACTGCACTATGACTACGTAATCCTTTTCCCTGACATCTACCATTCCACTATCCCTTCTATATCACTTCCATATCCCTTTTTTACGCCATACGAATAAAATGACTGCAAACCACCCCATTGTCATTCCCGCGCAAGCGGGAATCCATTTCCATTTTTGCAAACAAAATGTCGGTTTCAAATCCATCCATAATCATCGGCGATTGTCCCAGTTTCAGACAACTCTGTCAAGATTTCAGAAAGCATTCCTGTCGCCTTTGCCACCGGTCATTCTGAGTGAATCGAAGAATCTCTATTCACAATTGCTGCTGTCTTTTTTTGCCTTTAACCACAGCAATAAAAGTTTATAATCCCTGCGTATTCCAATTTTTGTTGACAAAAGACAAATCACTGAAAGAATACATGATATGAGCAGGAAATGGTCTCTTATCTTGACAACTTGTGCCCTATTCATCGTTCTTTCTCTCACCGGCTGCTACAAGCCCGTGGACTATCCTGTGATAGTCAGGGTGCTGCCGCTACCGAAATCTGGGCCGGAGACGATTGCCGACAGATCTATAGAAAACCGGCCTATGGTACACACCGTCCAAGGCCAGGGATCTGATGTTACTTTCATCCTGGCGGCAATTCACGGTAACGAAAAGGCCGGAATACAACTCGTTCACCAATTAGACAAATACCTTCAACAGCACCCGAAACTGTTAGAGAAACGAAAGGTCGTGCTTCTACCCGTTGCCAATCCGGACGGTGTGGCCCGCAACAGCCGCTACAACGCTCGCGGAATCGACTTGAACCGTAACTTCCCGGCATCAAATCGTATTAACAGCAACCGGTTCGGCCGCACTGCACTTTCCGAGCCTGAAAGCCGCTTTATTTTTCAGCTTATCCGCCAATACACCCCCGACCGCATTGTCAGCATTCACGAGCCTTTGGCCTGTATCGACTACGACGGACCCAGCCGAGCGCTGGCAAACCGTATGGCCCGGTATTGTAAACTGCCGATTAAAAAGATTGGCGCAAAACCCGGCTCCTTAGGTTCCCACGCAGGAGTTACACTCGGCATACCCATCATAACACTTGAACTGCCCAAAGGCGCCCACAGGTTTCGCTCAGAGTACCTTTGGCGGCAATATGGCCCGGCACTTATCGCGGCGATTGTATATCCATACAGGATCAAGTGAAAATACCAGCATCTGTACGCCCTGTCCTGTCCTGCGTGGTCCGCTTTACAACAAATTCAGCAGGACCTTTGTATTTCCGCCCCGAGGCTATTTTATGTACAGCCGTATCAACTGAATTTGCCGGTATTAAGGAACGAAAGAATTGAGTATTCCAGGTTCTTAATCTTTGAGATTAAAGTGCTCGGCAGCTATTTGGCTTATGTAATCGCCGATGGCCAACGAAGCCGTTGCAGCCGGGGACGGCGCATTCAAAACGTGGATGGAGCCTTTTCGTCTTTCTATTTTGAAATCACTAATCGGTTTGCCATTTGCGCCGACTGCCTGTGCCCGCACTCCCGTATTGCCCGGCTTTATATCATCAGCCACAAGTGAGGGAATAAGTCTTTGCAAACCTCTAAGGAATAGCTTTTTGGAAAAGGCCCGTGCGTATTCGCCAAGTCCATATTTCCAGTGTCTGCAAAACAGTTTCCACGTGCCCCTGTAAGAAAGCGCGTCCCAGGTGTCTCTCAAACTAAAATCGGTTTTGCCATAGCCTTCCCTCTTAAATGAGAAAACGGCGTTTGGGCCGCATTCGACCGAACCATCAATCCTGCGGGTAAAATGCACGCCGAGAAAAGGAAGCTCCGGGTCCGGGACCGGATATATCAGATTTTTAACTTTCTCCCTGGCTTGCTCGGTCAACTCATAATAATCCCCGCGAAAAGGGACAATCCTGATCTTTGCCTCGCTCCCGGACATTTTCGCTACTCTATCGCACTGAAGTCCCGCACAGTTGACAATATACCTTGCAGACAGAGTTCCGTTATTTGTTAAAACATCAGTAAAATAATCATGCTTATCACAAGCCAACACTTCATGCGAATCCAGAACTTTATTCTTTCCTTGTTTCTCTATCAGCTCGGCTAATTTCTTTGCAACTTCAGTGAAATCGATAATCCCCGTACAGGGTACCCGTATGCCCGCTATGCCGCGGCAGAATGGCTCAATTTCACTGATTTCGTTAGGCCCGATTTTTTCGATACCTTCTATTTCGTTTTCAAGGCCGTTATTGTAAACATGTTCAAGATTAGCCAGCTCCTTTTCCCTGGTCGCGACAATTATCTTCCCACAAATCTCGTATGGAATTCCATGTTCTTTTGCAAAAGCTACAAGTTCTCTGCGCCCACTGACGCAGGTTTGTGCCTTATTCGAGCCTGGCTCATAGTACAGTCCGGAATGAATAACGCCGGAATTATGGCCGGTCTGATGGGATGCTAATTGCTGCTCTTTTTCCAAAACGGCAACTGAAATTCCGGGATGATGGCGGGCAATCTTATAAGCAGAAGCCAGCCCGACAATCCCGCCGCCTATCACGATAATATCAAAATCCACCTTACGTTTCATTATCTCAAATCACTAAATGCAACACCAAATATACCAGCCATACAATAACCAACATGCCTGAACCCGTCAATCCGGAAACTAAACTCTGCCGGGCCTGGAAAATTCATGAACTCTGAGGAATGCAGGTTTTTGAACGGGAAATAAAGAACCCACTCGGTTTCGATCAGGGCAGGCACAAAATGCAAAGGTAATTTCTTTACGTTCCCCCCGCTAAAACCTCCAGCCCTGCTATATATCAGGGACCACCTCCGGGTAAACCTGGCCGGTTGGGTTTATTTTGAAAATATAAATAAGCCCCTCCCTCAGCTTCGAATAGACGGCATTCCCATATATCGCTTCGATATCGTGCTCTTTCAATTTGTCCGGGTCATTTGCAAGATCCCAGATATGAGACCAGAAAAGCTGCTTTTGCTTTATGGGCAATATTTTCAGCATGTCGCTGTATCTTTTAGGTTCTGCCCCCGGTTCTTCTATCAAAAAGCCCTGCCCAGGCGCCATTTTTTCGCCATAGATCCTCCTCCACAAATATAGCGCCTTTGTCTTGCCGTCCATTACCATTTTGTCGCCGAACTTCACTATCAACGCGTCAAAATAGACGATATCCCCCTCGATTGTATACTCTTTCTCCAAAGTCGTAACTAACTTATCGCCTCTGGCAGTCTCAACGAATTTTATAGTTGTAAAAAGCTCTCCATCTCTGTTTTCCTGAGCGATTACCTTTGCGTAACCTATCTGGTCTTCATCAGTAAGATTAGTGATTGCCTGCTTAAGATGCTTATTGTCAGTCAATAGCTCATGTATAGTAACTGCCCGGTAATACATGCCGCGCCCCAGATACGCAGCAATAACAATGCACATACACCCTAAGAAATAGACTGGAAATCGGGCTCTTTTTCGTTTATCAGCCATCTATTACTCTTCTTTTCAGTAACTACCGTCTATTACGGTGGAAAAACCTGCCTCTGATATTTATCATCGGCTACATCGCCTCAATCACTAAATTTTTATATCACCAGGCAAAGCTCCGTAACAAAAAGGCCGAAGGCACAAAAAGAAGTTCCTCTGGATCTTCGGCTTCAAATGCCTCATTATACCAATTGCTTTAAATTATTGCGCTTCGCGCATTTGGCATATATGGGTGGCAACCTCAAGCGCACAGGCTGTGTCGCAATTAAGGAGTCGAAGTTGGTTGTGTATTTGGGCCGATATGTTATAATCGGGGCTACCAAATGAAAGGGATTTTGTTATGGCATATCGACACGGAGATCGAAGACAAAGCATACTTTTTCCGCAGA
>VRUL01000078.1 GCA_019456145.1 Planctomycetota bacterium | reverse complement strand
AGTTGAAAAAAGAATTCGAAAGATTCATAGAATTCCTAAACAAAGAAGACTGGACAACAATAGCAAAAAACAGCCTGACACCACAAAAATAATCGAGTAGGCGAGTGCCGCATTCGCTGCCTGTCAGACCACCGGGCATGTCTACTCGGTACCAAGGCGGTTTCCTATGGCCTCTGCGTGAGGGAGTTTATTTTGGGGCAATGTACTGGCAGCATTGGACTGAACCCCCACGAACTACAAAACATGTCCGGCGCAAAAAAAAGGCCCCAATGCCTAAGCACTGGAGCCTTTTAATATCAAAAAAACAATCAATAACCACAGAAACACGAAAATGTCTGACTTTACTCTTGCCGTTATGAAGCATAATTGCTTCCGACAATAGTTCTAAGTTATCCCTTAGAAAGGAGGTGATCCAGCCGCAGGTTCCCCTACGGCTACCTTGTTACGACTTAGTGCCAGTCATCGAACTCACCGTCGGCAGACGCCTCCAGTAAACTGGTTAGCAATCCGACTTCGGGTGCTCCCGACTTCCATCACTTGACGGGCGGTGTGTACAAGGCTCAGGAACACATTCACCGCGTCGTAGCTGATACGCGATTACTAGCGATTCCAACTTCATGTAGGCGAGTTGACAGCCTACAATCCGAACTGGGGCCACTTTTTTGCGATTTGCTCCACCTCGCGGTATCGCGTCGCTTTGTAGTAGCCATTGTAGCACGTGTGAAGCCCTGGGCATAAAGGCCATGAGGACTTGACGTCATCCCCGCCTTCCTCCGGTTTGACACCGGCAGTCCCGCTAGAGTCCCCGCCATGACGCGCTGGCAACTAACGGTAAGGGTTTCGCTCGTTAAAGGACTTAACCCGACATCTCACGACACGAGCTGACGACAGCCATGCAGCACCTGTGTAAGTTTCACCCTAAGGCAGCCGACTCTGTTTCCAGATAGGCATCCAAACATGTCAAACCCAGGTAAGGTTCTGCGCGTTGCTTCGAATTAATCCACATGCTCCACCGCTTGTGTGAGCCCCCGTCAATTCCTTTGAGTTTTAGCCTTGCGACCGTACTCCCCAGGCGGTCTACTTAACACTTTTGCTTCGGCTGTGACTGTGTCAGAACACCCACAACCTAGTAGACATCGTTTACGGCGTGGACTACCGGGGTATCTAATCCCGTTCGCTCCCCACGCTTTCGCACCTCAGCGTCAGTACAAGCCCAGTACACTGTCTTCACCATTGGCGTTCCTCTTAATATCTACGCATTCCACCGCTCCACTAAGAGTTCCATGTACCCCTACTTGACTCAAGACCTAGAAGTTTGCCAAGCAATTCCCCGGTTAAGCCGGGGGTTTTCACAAGACACTTTCTGATCCGCCTACGTGCTCTTTAAGCCCAATAATTCCGAACAACGCTCGCCACCTTCGTATTACCGCGGCTGCTGGCACGAAGTTAGCCGTGACTTCCTCTGGGGGTGATCAATGCGCCGAAGCGCACTTTCTAACCCCTGACAGTAGTTTACACTCCAAGGAGCTTCATCCTACACGCGGCGTTGCTGCATCAGGCTTGCGCCCATTGTGCAATATTCGTTACTGCAGCCCTCCGTGGAGGTCCGGACAGTGTCTCAGTTCCGATGCGTCGGGTCAACCTCTCAGTCCCGATACCCGTCGTAGCCTTGGTAAGCCATTACCTTACCAACAAGCTGATGGGAAATAGGCCGCTCCCAAACCGATAAATCTTTGATCTTTTAACTCGAGTCAAAAGATATTATACGGTATTACTGCCCCTTTCGGTAGGATGCAAGCATCCAGACGCTATTCCGATGTTCGGGGTACGTTACCTATTTATTCCTCGCCCTTTCGCCACTAAATATAATCATGATTACTCATTCATATATTCCGTTCGACTTGCATGTCTTAGCCACGCCGCCAGCGTTAGTTCTGAGCCAGGATCAAACTCTTCAATTTGTATCGCTGACTCCACCCTGATAAATCAGGGAGGAATTCTTCATTATAAAGAATTAACATTTTTTAAAAATTAAATTTTACTTGCTCACGCAAAGAAAATGTTAATGTTGGCCGGAAGTAAACTTCCAACCCTACATCAATTTATATCACCAAGGTTAGGGCGTGAGCCAAAACCCGGCGAACATTTTCAATGCTTCAAGTGGTATTGATTGTTAACTTGTAAAAGAGCTTTCCGCCGAAGCGAAAATAAATAGCGACCAAGCTGACATACTACTTTGCTTGCTCGCTAACGAACCATTCACTATACGGTTTTTTTCAAAGCCGTCAATAAAAAACTTTAAAATTTTTCATTTTTTTCTCTGCCGGCAACAAAATGAGGCCGCTTAAGAGACGAGGGAATATATCGCAACTGCCTGCCGGCGTCAACACCAATTTCCTAAAAAATGTAAAAAATATTCAAAATCCACCATATTTCATCTCT
>VRUL01000014.1 GCA_019456145.1 Planctomycetota bacterium | reverse complement strand
GGGGACCACCCCGGTTAGTTACACTGGAAGCGTAAACGGTTCAGGCGGTTCATTCGAGATTGGAAGAATGGGGGGATATTTGGGTTATTGTTTTGATGGTCCACTGGACGACGTCCGCGTCTACAACACGGCGCTGACGGAGGCCGAGATTCTACAGCTTATGATTATTCCTAAGTCTTCGGAGCCGAGTCCTGCCGACGGTGAGACAGGTGTATGCCGCAATGTGGTCCTTAGCTGGGATGCGGCGCCGGGCGCCCTTGAGCGCGATGTTTATTTCGGGACCGCCTTCGACGATGTGAACGACGCCACTCCTACGGTTGACCCATACAAGGTGTTCAAGGTCCGCCAGACCGAAACCAGTTATGAGGTTTCTGATCTTGGTATAGGTACGACCTACTACTGGCGTATTGATGAAGTCAATGCTGCCCCAATCAAAGGCGACATCTGGCAATTTACGACCGTGCCATATGCTTATCAGCTTTCCGGCGATAAGATAACTGCGACAGCTTCCAGCTCGTACAGCGCAGGTGAGGGACCTGAAAATACCATCAACGGCTCCGGCATGGTTGACGACCTGCATTCGTACGACATACCTACTGATATGTGGCTGAGCGGCGATGAGTCGCCGGGAGGGGCTTGGATACAATATGAGTTCGACAAGGTCTATAAACTGATTGAGATGTGGGTATGGAACTATAATGGACTAAGGGAGAGCAAGTTTGGGTTCAAAGATGTTACCATCGAGTATTCGACCGACGGCAGTAACTGGACGCCGTTGGCTGGCGTTCCTCAATTTGCACAGGCACCCGAAGATCTTGATTATGCACATAATACTACTGTTAATTTTAGCGTGGTGGCAAAATACGTCAGGATTACCGCTGTCAGCAACTGGCAGAGAAGGGTAAATGACCCGGACAATTATGGTCTAAGTGAGGTCCGGTTCTACTACATACCTATGGTTGCAAGAGAGGAAAGCCCGGAATCCGGGACAGCGATTAATAGTTTAGATGTGCTACTTAGCTGGAGAGGGGGAAGAGAGGCAGCCGTGCACAATGTGTACATTAGCACCAACGAGCAGGCCGTGATAGGGGAAACTATTGACCCCTGTACCATCACTACTGCTGATGGTTGCAGGGCCAGCTACGGTCCATTATCGCTTGATTTGGGCCAGACCTACTACTGGAAGGTTAATGAGGTCAACATGGCCGAGGAACCCAATACGTGGGAAGGCGATGTCTGGAACTTTACGATACCCGGATATTTCGTTGTGGACGATATGGAGGACTATAATGATCGTACGGCTATTATAACTGTGTGGCGTGACGGTTACACCGGCACTCCTGTTGGAAATTCTGGTGCGAATGTAACGGTCTCGACGGAAAGTGATAACCTTGACCCACGCCTGACTGGTGATGGTCCTCCGTGGCCCGTTCGAGATAGCGAGGCCATGCAGTTTGCTTACGACAACGATGGTAGTATTTTTCTTCATGTACCTGGTTGGCTTCCATACCCCTATAGTGCGGATGCAAACTATTATTCAGAGGCCAAAGCGGGTGTTGCCAATTTGCCAATCGGCAGGACGAATTGGACCGAAGGAGGTGTCAGAGCACTGGCGCTGTGGTTCTATGGCGACACAGACAATGATATTGAGCCGATGTGGGTAAAGTTGACAGATCAGGGCGGCAGTAGCGGAAAGGTGACATACGGCGACTACGGCGAAGATCCGAACGACGTGAATGACCCATCGTGGCATGAGTGGAATATTGGGATGTCAGGCTTCGGCGTGGACCTGACGAATGTCAACGATATTTCTATTGGCTTCGGTGATGAGAACAACAGGACGATACCCGGTGGTGAGGGAGTGGTGTTCTTTGACGATATCCGGCTGTATCCAACCAAATGCCTTCTTTCGCTTCGTTCACCAGATTTTGCCAGAGTCGATTATGTCGAGGATTGCGTGGTTGACTATAAAGAGGTTGAGGTAATGGCAGAGAACTGGCTGGTTGAGTTAGTAGCTCCCGGCACAGGCAATCTTGTCGGCCACTGGAAACTGGACGGCAACGCCAACGACAGCTCCGCCCAAAACAATCACGGCACCATCAACGGTGACCCACAGTGGGTGGCCGGGAAGAAAGGAAGCGATGCGCTCGATTTTGATGGAACCGATGATTATGTTGGCTGTGGGAACGACCCAAGCCTGCAAATAACCGGGACAGAGATAACCGTGGTAGCCTGGGTAATAAAAGGGCCCATCAGCAGTGGGTGGCATATAATCGCCGGGAAAAGTACTGATGAAAATTGGGCCGACGGTTACGGACTGTTTTGGTATCAAAACGAGGTCGGCTTCTACGTTGGCAGCTGGGGGCCCGGCGGACCGGTAAAGCAATCGTTTCCAACAGATGGCCAATGGCACCACGTTGCTGGAACATATGATGGTTCGAACGTGAAGATATGGGTAGACGGAGTCGAGGGGACCACCCCGGTTAGTTACACTGGAAGCGTAAACGGTTCAGGCGGTTCATTCGAGATTGGAAGAATGGGGGGATGGCCGGCTTATTGTTTTTCTGGTACACTGGACGACGTCCGCGTCTACAACGCGGTGCTGACGGAGTCTGATATACAGGGCCTGGTTGGTTTGCGACCTGACACGAATGAGGATTTGAAGGTTAACTTCAAGGACTTTGCTGAGCTGGCGGCATGGTTTCTGGAGGATCAACTGATCCAGTAACTGGCGTTGAGAAGAAGCTATGTAGATTCCCATTTTGCGGGAATGACATAATGTTTTGCACCAATTTGGGGCCTATACCGATTAGTTCGGTATAGGCCCCGGTTGTTTTTTGTATTGCGGGGTGCTCATTTTTAGACAGGATTTGCCGGATAAAAACAGGGGGTAAATAAATAGGAAATCTTGTTAATCCTGTCTGAAGTATGCGAATATGGGGGCGATTTTGATTTGACCAGTTAAACCCCGTTAGAAATTCTATGGGGTAATAATACACAGAAAACAAGAAAATTTCTAACGGGGCGGGGTATACCCGGGGGCATATTTGACCGATATCTTACATAGGCTTGTTTTGAGTGAGGGACCAACATCTATAATTCGGCCATTGTTTAAACAGAGAACCTAAGTTCTTGAGTAGCTGGCAGATTGTGTATCGGTGCCGTTCGGATAGCCAGCGTGATTTCTCCGACAGGTTTATTGATACCGATCTTTTCTACGCATTGCCTTATGGCTGTGAGCTTTTCTTGGGGCAGGCTATTGTCAAGGGTAAATTCCAGAGAAGCCAGGAACTGCATACCCTCATTAACTATCGTATCAATCTCGGCCTGCGATAGAGATAGTCGCTCCAGTTCTTCCAGCCGGGTTTCAATTTGCTGCTTTTGGGTGGTTAGTTCGTTGAGCCTTCTGTCAACGTGGTCGCGGTTTGTTTCTGTGATGTTATCCAGCAGGTTGTTTATGACCTTGGTTATGTTTTCCAATTTAGCCTGGGCCCGCTTGCGTGCGGATGTGATATCTTCTTTTTCTGCCTTTGTCTGGGCCTTGACGGCTTCGGCGAGTTTATGTCGGCCGCCTTTTTCAAGATACGAACTGTAAAAGTCCAGCACAGTTTCTATGACCTTCGATTCCAGTACGGCCTTGGGTATTGCATTCATCCGGCAGATGCTTGTTCCCTTGGTAATATAGCCACCGCAGCCATAGTAATAGGTTTTTACTCTTGTGCCGTCGTTTCGCTTTTTTCCTTTGATTCGTGTGACTCCCTGGTAACGATTACCGCAGAGACTGCATTTCATCAGGCCGGAGAGTACGAACCGGCTGCGCTGGCCGCTCCATGTTTTCCCATGATGAACACGTTTTTTCTGCTCGATCGACTTGGGATGATTTTCAAGCCGTTGTTTGGCTTGCTCAAGTAATCGCCGACTAATCAAAGGCGGATGAGCATCACGGACAATAATCCAGTCCGTTTTAGAGTTAGGTACCAATCTTGCCCCATGCACACCTTTGCGGTCTACTGCCTGGCCTTTACTTATCCGGTGGAAGCGTGCATCAGTTCTTCTGTTCCAGACCATGTCACCGGAATAAATGGGATTTACCAGGATGGCCCTGACAGTGGAAGTTGTCCAGTGGCCGCTGTAGATGTGTGACCACCGTGGTCCTCGTGGTGTAGGAATACCTTGCTGATTCAGTGTGTCGGTAAGAGATTTATAACCTTTGCCCTGTACTGCATACATCTGGAAGATCTGTTTGATTATTTTTACGCGTTTCGGTTCACTTAATGTAAGTTTGGCCTGGTCCCGTTTGGATATGTTCAGCGATTCGCCACGGGCAAGTTTACGGATTAGATTGTTTTTTTCATCGAGGAGCTGTTTTGAGCCATCGGGCATAAAGCGGAGTTTAAAGAGGAATTTCCCTTCGGCATTCTGGTAGCGAAGGTCATAACCGTAGGGGGGTGTACCTCCCATCCACCATCCACCTTCAACCTTTGAAAGCAGCCCTCTTATAGTAACCTTTGATAAGTCCTTGGATTCCTGTCGAGCCTGCCACTGCTTTACCGGCCTCAAAAGATCATCAGTATAATCGCCATTGAAGTTCTCATTGATGTAGAGGACTTCAACGCCGTGTGTCTTCAATCGATGTCTATAGTAGCCTGCTTCATCGTTATCGAGTCTGCCGAACCTCTTTACATCGTAGACAATGATATAGCTGAACCGGCAGTTTGAAGATTCTGCATCCTTGACCATCTGCTGGAAGGCGAGTCTTTTAGTTACCGAAGTGCCGCTGATGGCATCGTCAATGTAGAATTTGAGCAATCTAAGACTGTGTTCCTGGACATAAGATTCAATTTCCTTCTTCTGATCGCCTATGGATTGTTCCTGCTTGTCGGTGGACCTTCGGACATATCCGACCGCGGAATCCTGCCTTCGATTCGATTTGTTTCTGGCCATTTCGTATGCTCCTTAAAAAGGTTATAAACCAGCCCCATACACGCATACTGTGAGGTTTATAGCCAGATAATAAGTGAATATTAATGGTTAATATTCACCGGGAGAACCTGCTCTTTTCGGCCAAAAACGGGCTTGTCCGGGATTTTGGGATATCCCTGATTTATGCTATTATTGCGGTTACCATCTTCTGTATTTATTTGATGGTCGCAATGCTCCAACAATTTTTATTTGTGTTGCGGTGTAGACTGCCATTTCCAGGGCATCAGGGCCATCATCGTTCTTTGCCAGGGGGAACTGGGTCAATTGCCGCAGAAGCTCCTGGTGCTTCCTGTTGAATCTCAAAAATCCCTGACTTACATGTGGTTCAAGGCTGCCAATGCGGGAGTTCTTATGAGAGTTGTGATGCAGAGACTTGATATAGACCTTGCGGCCTTTTAATAGAAGACGGCGTTTTAAATCATCTACCATGAGCTGCTGAAAATTGTTGCTTTCAACTGCAAACCGTGAGAAACGATATATATCAGCGTACTGTACTATCCTCTGAATGGCTTGATCTGGGGTACAATGAAGCAGGTCGGCGGCAATGACATACATAATTTTGGTCCTGATGTCTTTTAGCAAAACGATTATGGCCGTGTAATCTGCCTTAGCAGTGCGTCCCATACTTGGGTCACACGCCCCAAAGAAACGGGCTCTGTTACCGATAGCCTCAATCAGGTGTTGCGTATCATGGAATTCATCGTCCCAGAAGATGATATTTTCTATTTTAAATATACATCGTCTTGGGTCCATGGGACGGTTTTGCTTTTCACGCTGAAAATATATATCTCCTTCGGTTTGCCGTAAAAGCATAAGATCGTGATAACTATCCCACTCGGGCCATAACACCTTTGTTCCTTTTAGCATCCATTCTTTTTTATACCTAAAATATTTCTTTGCACCAGCGGCACCTGTCTTACCTTTATATTCATCTCTGGATCTAAAAATCGAAGACCATCTTGCCCACATTTCTGGAAAGTCACTGGTTTCTATTATTGCCCTGTATGTTTTCCCATCCCAACCGGGAGATCTCTGTGAATCCACTAAATTGGCCAATAGTGAGTTTTGGTGAAGTATGGTGCCTACCACAATTACATTGGTATATTGATGGCCGGTATTTAGCAGGGTGCCGCTGAACCAGGAACGGAGTTTTTCACGCTGTTCTTCAGATTCAACCTGTTCTTCATTTTCCAGGTCATCTGCGATGATAAGGCCGGGCCTGACCTTGTCATTTTTAATGCCTCGGGGGCTCTGGCCTGCGCCATAGGCACGGATCATAGCTCCATTGGGAAGCTGGATCTGATTGTCGCGCCAGGGCCTGGGTTTTTTGCCGCTACATACTTCCGGGAAATCTGAAACAAGCAGAGGATTGGATCTTAACTGTTGTTTGATATCTTTCAAAAGGGCAACTGCCTGCTCTGTGGTATTGGAGACGATTAATATAAGCCTTTCCTTCTGATATAAAACACACCAGAGTACATACACCAGGCTTACAATAGTGCTTTTAGCATGACCACGCGGGGCAGCTATCGCAACCTTTGCCTTTCTGCATCTGGTTATATACTGCAGCTTCTGGAACATCTCAAAATGCATTATTGAATAAGGTGCATTGCAGTTATTTTTTAAATATACATCTGCAAAGGCATGAGGTGATTTTGCACCCAACCGTCGCCTTTGGTGACGAAGATCTTCGGATAGTATATTTCTATCTATATTATGCTTGATCATTATTTTTTCCTTTCTGCTTTAAAGTTCTGCTCCTGACCTTCTTGGTTTGCTTTTCCGGCAGTTTTACCTCAATATCCTGCAGACGCTGGGCCTCAGACTTTATTTCAGTAAGCGAGAGGGGGGTGTCGGTATGATGCATAAGATCGGCTTCGAGTTTTTTGGCGGCTGTAGGTAAATACCCCATACTCTGGAGTCTCTCAGCCAGGTTGTCGGTAATCTGAAAACAAGCCTTCTCACCGTCGATCTTGGTAGCAGGAGGGCAATTACTATCACGCTGGAATTTACGAATTCTTTGAATACAGATCTGAGCTTCATCAGACAGTCTGCCGGCCATGACATTGCCAAGTTCCGGATCCTTTGATATTGCATTATTTTCACGGATGTCTTTCTTATCGCGCTCGATGGTTCGGTCTGAAGTATCAAGTAAATGCGCTATTTCAGCAGTAGATTGGCCCTCGGTCATTAATAATACCACCAGTGGCCTTCTTTGATCCGGCAGAAGTGTCGCAGGATTGACAGTACCGGCCTTTATCCCCTTGAGAAGGTCCATGCATCGCAATTGTTTCGATTTGGGAGAACTCATATCGCCACCTCCTTCGGACAATACCGTTCGGCGAGCTTTCTTGAGACGGAAATCTTGCCAACTGTCGCAATATACCTTCGAACAATGACATCGCAGTACTTCGGCTCAAGTTCTATCCCAAAGCATCTTCTGCCCAGTCTCTCTGTCGCAATGAGTGTCGAGCCACTACCTAAAAATGGATCAAAGACAATGCCATTCTTTACAGAACTGTTGCGTATAGCACGAATACACAGGGATACAGGCTTGATTGTCGGATGGTCTATGGATATCTCGTTTGGTATATTCCAGACATTTTCCTCGTAGAGTCCGGCCTTGTGTTTTTGGGAGCCATAGTAGAAGATGAATTCGTGCCGGGGATTGTACAGGTGGAAGTTGTGACCTTTCATCGAACTAAACTGCTGTGATTTGTTCCATACGATCAGGGCAGCAGGGGGGGCGAGCACCTTTTCGTAATAACCGAAACTCTTCCAGTGACCGCATACATATTTGGTGTTACAGTTGGTATCGGCGACAACTTTCAGCAATCTGGCTAAGCTTTTAGAGGTATCGTTTGATACTTTAGCCTTATCCTTGATAGCAATATAATCGATGCCGTAGGGCGGATCGGTAAAGATCAAATCAGGCTTTTCGTCACCGAAGAGCTTATCTATATTTCGTTTTCTGGTGCTGTCGCCGCATAATAGCCTGTGTGGGCCCAGTTCAATGATTTCACCTCGCTTTGTAATAGGCCTGGTTATATTTCGGAGCTCAGAATCGATATCGAAATTTTCCTCACCAGAGCTATCAGGCATAAGAATGTCATCGATAAGCCTGGTAGCTTCAGGAAGGTCAAATCCAGTGACTTCAAAGTCAAAGTCAGGTTCTTTAATAAGCTCATCGAGAAGCTGGGCGAGTTTCTGGTTGTCCCAGTCGCCGGAGATTTTATTTAAAGCGAGGTTCAGCGCCTTTTCCTTCTCAGGTGAAAGATCTACTACGCTGCAGTGAACATGCTTATCACCGCGGGCACTGAGAATCTTGAATCGCTGATGACCACCGACCAAGTTGCCGCTGCGGCAGTTCCAGACCAAGGGCTCTACGCAATCGAACTCGTCCAGACTTTTTAACAGCTTCTGGTACTCAGGATCGCCAGGCTGCAGGTCCTTACGTGGATTGTATGGAGCAGGATTGATTTTGTTGATTGGTATTTTTCGTATTAGCATTGTTCTTTCCTTATATTGAATAACAATCCGTTTATGTCAGATTTTCGAAAGTAAAAGGAAAGAATCAAAGAAAATACAGTCAGATTGATGGTTTGATACCGTAATGATATTGCTTGATACAAAAATGATACAACTGGAAATGGTAGTTTTCCTGATGATTAGCCCTTTTTGGCTGGCCAATAAGAAGCTACTTGAGATTCACTAACCATGTGCAGATGATTTTTGGCGCAGTTGTCTGGACGGTAAGAACGTAAACGGCCATCTTTTATTGCACGCAACAGAGTTATTCTGCTGATGTGATAATTGTTTCCTGCTACTACCAGGGTGATTAAATCATCAGGACATTTTTCACTCTTTATTATTGTGGCATCTTTCTGCGATGCAATTTCTTTTTCTATTTGCAGCAGCTTAGAAATAACCAATGACGACTCCAGAAAAAAGTCTTTCAGTATTTCATGGTATGCTTGAATAGGTTTTTTGCCAGAACCTTTAATATGTAGATCATGCAAAAGACTAGTTTTAATATCAGGCCACTCACTCACACATCTTTTAGCATTTCCAAGCTCGTGAACGATTAGTACCCAAAACTGAACTCTTCGATTATTGTTTAATTTGTATTGAGATAGCTTCAAGATGTGTTCCGACAATTTAAAATGATCCAAAAATCCTTTTTCAAGGAAAACTCGTCCTGCTTTCTCAGCTAAATTTCGAAGGTTTTCGGAAGCATCCTTATTATTCCACGACTCATGGTGAGGTTTAATGAGCCAGTGCTTCATATTTCTTTCGGGTTTATGTTTCCTGACCAGGCCATGTCCCCATATTATAAGAAGATTGTCTTTATTAGGCATATATGCAGGTCTAAGCTTTGGTTCTTTCTTATTTTTTGGCCTGACAGTCAGAATGTGTATCAACCCGGGGAATTGTGTGGCCATTTCGTTGAATCGTTGTTGCAGGATTTCGAGTTCTTGCATAATTCACCTGTTTTTAGTCTTTTCACCCGATCAATGCGGGATTGATAGAGTCTTACTGTATATAACTGATTATATTGTTGGAATGCATGAATCAAATAATAAAACATCGATATAATACCATTTCTTCATGCAAATGTTGCATTTGAATCATATAGCATTGTAGCACCACTTTACGACAACATGTATTGCGATAAAACCTCCAATATAGCATGTCACTATCTGGACAGGCGACAAATTATAAGTGTTTGCAATAAAACAACTTACGAAAACACGGGGCTCCTGATTACCGACAACATCGACAATCATTAAGCCATAATTGAGGCATAATATCAATACCATGTGATATCTTCAGATGTGCATATGATGCCCCCGCTATTGAGACCTAGAGATAACTCCGTGTTGTATATGGAGTTATCTCTTTTTTTATGTCCATAATTAGCCCGTTAAGAACCTGTGACTTTTTGAATTTTGGAGTGGCGCATACTAATCAGGTCGTAGGTATGAAATGAATTCCCTTATTGTGGCAACATCTTTAGTGACAGGCACTTTACCTTGCTTTTCAACCGACTATATGGTAAATAAATTCTTGCTCATCACTGATGGACAATATCGGTCGACCTTGAAAGGACGATGATGTTTAAAGGGATGCTGGAGGATGTTATGGCCGATATCCTGCCGGTTAAGGTTGGTGGCTATGATCCATTTATCTATGAGTTCGGGGATGAAGAGTTCGGCGATTCGGGCTTTAACGGGAATTACTTTTTCGGGCTTACGTGGCAGGTGTACAGGTTCATCGGCAATGACGGGCTGCTGTATTGGCCTTACGATGCTCCCGAAGCGATACATAAGCTGATGGCATATATGCTGGAGGACAGAATCGCCCTGTTCGATTATCTGGAAACAGAAGGTCTTCTTGCACTGAACACCGACAGCCAGATGGCGGGGCCTCGAAGTTATGGGTATGTGTCCGATCTTCCGGAAGCAGATTGCCACCAGAAGGTTACGCTCAAGAATTTGTGGGGATGGGCCGAGTCACAGGAATCCGAGTGTATATCGCCTGCAATGTATAATGAATTTGTTCTTCCTTATCTGGCGAAACTAAGTGAGAAGTTCGGGCTTGTTTACTACGGCTGCTGTGAACGGGTGGACGACAGGCTCGATCTTATTATTGAGGCGATAGAAAACCTTAGATCTGTCTCGGTTTCGGGATGGTCCGATTTTGCAAAGACGGCTGAAATGCTGGAGGACAAGTACGTGTTTTCGCGTAAGCCTACACCGGCCTATATTAGCGGTGCCAATCCTGACTGGGAGCTTCTGGAAGCGGACATGAAGAAGACTTATGCGGCTGCGAAGGACTGCAACGTTGAGATTCTTTTCAGGGATGTTTATACGGTCAACGGTGACCGGGCCCGATTGAGGAAGTGGGTGGATATGACGAAATCCATTTTCCAGATGTAGCATCGGCGAACCGTTCTTAGAGGCAAAGGAGGCCTTTTCTGCAAGCCCTTCCAAAACTGGTAATCGCGTCTGCTTTTGCCCTTGACCTGCCTGCCCTCGGGGAGTATATTCTTTCCAGTTATTGAAAATTAAATTTACTGTCCCTGGCATTTGGTTTCGTTCGACAATCACGCGGCGGTGTCCTCGCTTGAGGGACCACGAGCGAACTGTGAAAGTCAGGGAGACTTCTAAAGTACCTTTTCAGTCGGAGCCTGATTATGTCGGAAGAAAACAAAGCACTGGTGCGTCGTTACTACCAGGAAACAATGGGGGATCTGTCGGGGATCGAAAATATCGTAGCGACCACGTTCGTGGATCACCATTTCCCGCCCGAAATGCCGCCTGGACCAGCGGGCGTGAAGAAGTTTTTCACGGAGTTTGTGGGAGGCGCTTTCAGCGACGCGCGAATCGAAATCGATTTTATGCTGGCCGAAGGTGACAAGGTGGATTGTCACTTCGTCTTCTACGCTCGTCACACTGGCGACTGTGCGGGGATCGCACCTCGAGGCAACTCCATCCATCTATCGGCCATCAGCACCTTCCGGATCAGCGACGATAAGTTGGCGGAAGCCTGGGAGATCTACGACAGTGGTAGCATGGTACAGCAGATGCAAGCCGAAGATGGATGACAAGAACCCGATTCTTGTTCTACGCAACAATTAGTGCCGGTTCCAAAAAGATAGTGTCGATTTTTCGAGAGCAAATAGCCCTCATACGACCCGTATCTACTTGATAAGTAATCGTTTCGAGTTTGCTGGTGTATGGTTTTGCGGGAACTTAGCGGAGTGGCTTCTGCGGCGATGTTAATAGAAATGTTTTTGAACCGCCGCCTCGCCATAGGTCATATTTGGGGTCGGCATAACGGTTAAAGAATGCGCCCAATCGCTCGGCAAGCTTCTTCTGAATACCGGCATGTTTTGGCTGATTGACGAGGTTCTCGCGCTCACCCGCATCGTTCCTTAGGTCGTACAACTCATCAGGACCACTCGGAAACCGCCGGGTATACTTCCAATCCGGTGTTCGGATCATACGGCTGTTCTCAAATTCATAGAAGATTACGTTGTCCCATTTCACCTGTCGACCTCGCAGCGCCGCTGAATAGTCACGGCCTGGTAGCTCAGGCTTCCTGGGGATCCTGTCTTTGAATCCTAAGTAGCTCAGCACTGTTGGCATCAGGTCATAGTTCGAAACCATTAAGTCCATTCTTCTCCCGGTAGGTATTCCTGCGGGATGGCGGAATATCAGCGGAACATGACAGGTTTCGTCATAAGTATGCAATGGCCGAGAGTGATCGCCCATACCCCACATTCCATGATGTCCGCCACATAAACCCTGGTCGGCAGTGAAGATGACCAGCGTATTTTGCTTTAGTTCGAGGCGATCAAGTGTCTCCAATATCCGGCCTACCCCGTCATCGATGCCGCTGACCTCAGCAGCGTATTGGCGAATGGCCGTCAGGTTGTTGATGTACTGCCGGTTGTTCCGCAGCCAGGGATGTATTGGCCTGCGCGGGAATGACTTAAGCTCCTTGTCGGCATAATAGGTGGCATGGCGGTTCCGGGCAGTTTTCCGGAGGCTCTGACCCAAACCGTAAGGCCCATTGTATGCAAGGAAAAGAAAGAAGGGCTGGTGCTTGCTCTGCTCAATAAACCGTATACCGTGGTCAGTCCAAAAGTCAGTCAGATAGGTCGGTTCCCGGCGAATCCGGCCGTTCTCGATTATCTCTGCATCATAAAAAGTGCTTGTGTGTCCGTGAGGCTTGGTGATCCAGTAGGTGAATCCTTCCTGCGGTTTCAGGTTGTCACCCAGGTGCCATTTGCCGCTTAGCCCGCATACATAGCCTAAGCTGACAAGGATTTCCGGCAAGCTATGAAACTCCCTTATTGTGTTGTAGGCATCCGGGCCGATTTGAGCACCCTTGGCCCTCAGGTAACAATGTACCCCGTGTTGTGAAGGCATCAAGCCTGTCAGGAAAGTTGCCCGCGTAGGTGAACAGACTGCGTTGGAGCTGAAGCATCGGGAGAATAATGTACCCTCGCTCGCCAATTTGTCGATGTTCGGTGTGAGTATCTCTCGGTTGCCATAACAGCCCAGCGTCCAGGGCCCGTGGTTGTCGGTCATTATAAGCACAATATTCGGTAAGTTTCTCGTTTTTGCGGATGTTGGGCGAATGCCCAATGCCGACGACACAGCACCAATTCCCACAACCTTCAAAAAATCGCGTCGTTTCATATTGGCTCTCTTATTGCACAAGCCTCGGTTCTTCCTTGTACGGCACCTTGTTTCCAGTAGCCAGGCGCCACTGACCTACTGCAGAGGATCAAACCCCTTTCCCAGGGTCGCATACCAGTCCTTCAAGTCCTTCAGTTCCTCCCTCGCTCGTTCGCTAATACTAAGAAACCGCACTTGACGTGGCGCTACCATTGCTACAAGCTGCCTGATGTCGAAGTACTCCAACAATCCAAAGCAGAAGAGGACGGGCTTCTTATCAACCGAGTCGTTGCGCTCGATGACTTCCTTGAGTGATCCTAAGGCGTGCGTCAGCTCGACACGCTCTATCGCGTGTTGCTCCAACGCCGCAGCCACCAAAGCGGACAAACTGAGTTGTTCTCCGCTGGCCACAAGCATAACTGGTCCAAGCCTGCGATCGGTGTGCAGCCAGCGGGCAACTGCTGTAAGCTGACTTGCCTGAAGGCCAAGTGGCCGATCACCGACGGCGGCGACCAGCAATGCGAACAGGGAATCCCGCTTGGGGATTTTCGATCCGCCCACATAAAATGGGTCCAACGCCAGGACCCGATAGCCGTCCGCAAGGAGCTGCTGGATCCTGGAGGCCGAGTTCTTGTAGCCGTCATCGGCCACAAGGATTGCCGTCTCTTTGGATTCGCTCGTCGACAGCTCCACGGCCGGAAGCGTCCACACTTCATCAAGCTGCAGCCTCCAGAGCGTTGCCTGGAGCCCACCTTTGCTTTCATTGGCCACTTTTTCCGCTTGTACGTGATACGATCTGGCTCTGACGATTTCGCGCAGCAGTTTCACTTTTCCTCGCCGCCACTGTTTCACACCTCGCCCCTTCCGCGGCAGTTGCGCATTGCGTGGGAGTTTCCTGCTGAGCTGAAGCGCCAGTTTGTTGAAGTCGGTACTATCGGCCGGCAGTTCCACGCGTAGATCATCGGCCGTAAGCACCTCGTCCTCACACTCGATTTCCTCCACGGAAAACTCGGAATCGCCTGTATAAAAGTGGTCCGCGAACAAACGGTAGAGGGCTTGCCGATTGTCACGTTCGAAATTGTGCGTGCCAGGATCTTCATTCACATGCCACTGCAATCGTTCTTCCTTGCCGTAGAGTTTAAAAATCGGTTTCGCGGCCTCAAGGAGCGGAGGTAGAGCATGATCTGAGGCAAAACAGCAGTTGTCCTTTTTGTTATAGGTCAGCAAGACTGCCCGGGGTGCCAAAAGGGCTGTCAAATGCGTATAATCGGCCGCGGTCGCCAGGTCGCAGGGCGTCTGTTCAGAATCACCCAAATCGCTGTGGTGATGCGCGCGTGTGATGAAGCTGGAATAGCCTGCCACGGGATTGGCAACCGTCACGCGTGTATCCAGGGAACTGATGATGATTGTTTGCCAGCCTCCGCCCGAGAGACCGGTTACCGCCACTCGATCCGGATCGGCGAACTTGTGCGACAGCAGAACGTCAAGGCCTCGCTTCATAGACAGGTAAAAGGGCGCCAAGCCGCTCGTTCCGCACAGGTCGAGCTGGTTCATGCGATAGTGCTTGTAATTCTGCTTGCTCAGTTGTCCCATCCCCAGCCATTCGACATTCAACGCAAGCATGCCGCGCTTTGCCTGGTTAATACAGCGGATCTGCTTGTACGGAATCGATTTGCCCTTACCTTCGTGCCCGTTGACGTTCATCACGACCGGCACTTTCTCACTCAAGCCTTCCGGCTCGTAGAGCAGTGCGGGTATCCAGAGATCGGGTAGAGCTTCATACCGTAGCTTCTTGATCGTATAGCCTTCGCCGCCGTCAAGCGTTCCGAGCCACTCGACCTTCGTTTTTGCTTTCGCCCACTTTGCCGCCTGGCCACGTAGTGTAACTCGCTCCAGAACATCTCGGCGCAACTGTTCAGCATGCTTCTCCCACTCCTGAACTGAGGTCACTTGGGGCATACGTGGTACACGGATGTCACAAAAACGCTCGACCTCCATCATAACGAGTTCGGGGCTAACGATCTGGCGAGCTAAAAATTCGCGCAACGTGGCTTCGTCTGCCGACAACGTCGCTGCTACAACAAAGACGAATGCCACAACGAACCCCACAACTTTCCGGACCCCCAGGTTAGGCTGATTTTTCATGTGTCTTTTCCCAAATAAGATAACATTTTGTCACATTGAACGCTTAACTAAGCAACCAAGCCTTACAATTATACTATAATGCTACAATTATTTCCACATTCTGAAAGTCTGGACCGGTCTAAAAGGTTTTAATAGATTTAGCCCTCTCTGGCTTGAGGCGAAAATATGGAACGACCAGGCCTCGGATTGTAGTTGTTATCATATGCCAATCCTGCTAATAAACCTTATCATGGTGCATTTGCGCGAGCGGAGCGTTCTGCTCAGAATTTGGCGACTGAATCGAACTTACATGTGGTGTCCATTACCTGCCTCGGAGTATCCGCCATCTCCTATCGAGGTGAGGGTGGTTGTATGCTTGGCTTGCGGTCAGTCCACATAGTTAAGCGCCGTTGAGATCCTTGCATTTTCTAACCGGCTAATCTTTTTTCTTAATCCCTATCTGTGACTATCGGCAGAAGTTCTTCCTTGGCATCTTTGTCCTTTGGTAATGAGAGCACTGGCCTGTCCTTGATTTCATTGAACTTCTCCATTGCATCTTCCGAGATGGGCTCACCTTTGTAAATATGTGGCGAAAGAAACACAATCAGTTCTGCATTCTTGACGATAGTTTTGGTGCTCTTGAACAGTTCGCCGATAATCGGCAAATCGCCAAGAATCGGAATCTGGTCTACTTCTTTGGTCGTTTCCTGTCGTCTCAGGCCGCCTAAGATAACCACCTGGCCATCTTTCAAAAGAAGATGGGTCTTGACTTTTCTGGTATCAACTATGGGCACCTCTGTGTCGCTTTCGCCCGTTGCAACATTTTGTTCGGCCTCAATTGTAAGAAAAATATCGTTGGCTTCAACCAATGTGGCACTTACCTGCAATTTAACACCAACTTCTTTAAATTGGGTATATGTAATAGCCTGCGCACCTCCCGCGGCGGTGTCGAGCACCTCTGTATATGGTAGTTCTTCCACCGCCTCTATGGAAGCGGATTGTCCGCTTACCATCATAACCCTCGGGCTGGCAAGGATCTCGACATCTTTCTTTTGCTGGAGTAAATGAACGACATTGCGGATAGTGCCGCTGATAACACTGAAATCGCCGCCGAGGCCACGAGTGACAAATGCCGTCGCATCGCCTATCGTATCGGTGTCCTCAATAGTCGAACGCAGCCGGGATGTTGTAAAATTCTGCTTGTAGCCGATGTCGTAATTCTTATCTGAGAGAATGTCCCAGTTGATGCCTATTTCGGTGTCATCATTGAGTTGAACATCGAGAATAACTACCTCTATCATAATTTGCTGGGGAGTTTTATCAGCATTCCTAACCTGAGCAAGAATCCACGCAAGATTTTCTTTCGTGTCGCAAATAATCAAAGAATTACTCTTTGCATCGATAGAAATATTGCCGTACTCAGAAGACAGACTCCCAATTGCGGACTTAAGGTTTTCGGCATCGAGGAACTTTAAAGTTACAGTGTCAACAAACAGTTCAGGTTTGGGTTCCTCTATTATGGTAGTATCGGTTACTCTTTGGGAAATAAGGGGATTCTTTTTTTTCTTAGTCAGCTTTGCAAAGGGGTCTTCTCTGCCAACATCAACTTTACTAAGCCGATCGTTACCAGCCTGTTGTGAGTGCGCACGCTCATGGCACAGGCACACAGTGACCAGTAAGAAACACAAAATAATCCTGACGTACCTTTGTTTAATCATAGGAGCCTCTCTCCTTATTCTGCATCACATAGATCGTGATATTCATATCGCATATTAATTGACCAGAGTTGCCTCTGGTAGTTTTAATACTTATTGAATCGATTCGCACTTGTTCCAGGCGATCCTGCAATTTATTCATAAGTGCAGTTATATCCACGTAGGTGCCTTTAGCAGTCAAATTCGCACGCTGGGCAGTTATATAGCTATTTTTTTCCGACGGGTCGGCCTTGAGCATTGAGGCAGTTGATGAAAATTTTAACGAAAGTACAACGCAGTTTGCCTCTTCTGACACAACCTGGATATCGCTGAAAAATCCCTTGGCTTTGATGGGGTCAAATAACTTTGTATGGACATGCTTAAATTTCTCGTGTAATTCTCCAAATTTATTCTTCTTAATTGCAATATTTTTACTGATAAGTTGATTCTTCTTCGCAAGATCACCTGCGACTGAATTATATCTTTGTACAGCCCAAAGATAATTCGCAGGAGGCGCGACAAACCAATTGTAAATGGTGATTGCTCCTATTATAACGAGCGCCGCGAGCAAGACATTTCTTGAAGAACGAATCGATTTTATCCGATTCTTTGGTAACATCGACGGATATCCTTTTCATTGAATTAACGAACAGCTAATAGAGTAACTTATCAAAGCACCTGACTCACCGCCCTTTTGGGCTTCAATCAGCGACGCTGATTTTATGTTTTTGCAAGTATTGAGCGTACCAACGAAAAGATGAACAGCTTCATACGAAAGAGACTGACCCTTTAGCACCATCTTTGAGTTATCATCGCTGGAAAGCTCTGTTATTCGCGCTGCTTTAGGCATTGTACGCCCGATATCATTAAGAATTTGGTCCCACTTCAAAAGAGTTCCGGTGCTCAAGATAGCGTTTATACGGTTGAGATTCCCAGACATACTTGTAATTTGCTCGTCTAACAATACTTGTTCATCCAACAGCGCCCGTGTATTTCGGCGCAACTGTGTCGGCTGTTTTTGCGCTATGCTATCATTTAAGCTTTTTACCTTCATGCTGAAAAAGCCGACACTCGAAATCATCAGGAAGAGAATAGCTGCTGCAATGTAAGCAATTATCAAAGTCTTCTTGTTTGTGGATTTGGCCTCTTCTGTTTCTGGTGGAAGGAGGTTAATATTCAGACCACAACTTGGAAAATCCAAAAGTTTCATGGCCAACCCGACAGCAAAAGCTGAAGGCTTATCGCGAAGTTCAGTATCGGCAACCAGTGTGTCAAGATATGCATTTTCCAGTGTTCTAACTTCCAGTTCTACTCCCTCATTTTTATTCCCCAGTGATTCAATCTTGTCCTCAAATACAGACTTGTCGCAAATGCTTGTGACCAGGGTCACCTCCCATTTCACAAGAGTTTCAGGAGCCTCAAGATCATAGAATCGTATTACCGCATTTATCTCCTCTATCAGCCATTCAAAATATTTGTCAGCCTCAAGCCGTTTTGTTCTTACAAAACTCAAAGCCTGGTTTCTGAAGAGACATAAAGTTAAAACACCCTCATTGACTATTGCGAATAGTAGATTCTTATCAAATTGTTGGGCGATTTTCTTCGCATGGCAAGCCCTGATGTAAGCCACCGAAGCCGGTTCGATAGCATCGATATTTAAACCTGCCTGGTTCAGTACTTTAACCGCTTCGGTAATCTTTTGACTATCTGTGGCAACAACAAATGCTCGGTGATCACCTGGCTTGCCTGATGAGTTTATACCACAGAAATCTATTGCAACCTCTTTTATCGGCAGTATGGCACAGTGTTTTACTTCATTACACACAAATTGTCTTATATTGCCTGGCATATTTTTGGGGATATCCAGAATTTGCATCAGGACAGGATTGGCAATCAGCGACAAGGCTGCATGACGTGCATGTATTTTATTTCCGGTCTTCAGCTCCTTTATTGCCTTAGCCAAGACTATGGCGTCTTCAATGTTGCCATTCTTTATTGCTCCATTGGGAACAGGACCGCTGGCGGTCTTTAGTAATTCGACGCCATTGACGCCATTTCTGCTCTTCTTAAGCAGCGCCAGATTTATCCGCCCGTCCGAAATATCTATTCCCAATGCAGTTTTAGCGCCCAGCTTCATTCGTTTATCCTTAAATTGTCAATTCTTATTACGTAGGGACTACTGCTTCCAATGGTTATGTCAGCTTCAACTCTGGCCGCAAAGCTCTGCGGTGAGGTACCTGTCGAAACGATATTAGGATCCGGTAAAGAGCCTGTGACGGTTACTGTGTATGAGCCGCCGTTAAAGGCTTTGTTGGTGAAACCGGTGCTCCAGTTCGGATCGTTTCGTATCTCGGCGAAAGCGTCGTTTAGACCGGCCTCTGAAGTAGCAAAGGCCTCGGCAGCGTAGATTTGATTTTGCATAAGCTGTATTTCCTCAGTGCTTATCTGGAGTATGCCCATAGTCAGCACAGCGAGCAACGCTATGACAAAAACTACAACCAGCATTACCGAACCATTGTTTCTTAGCCTTGTTTTCATAGTTCAATCTCTTTACGGCAATATCTGGCCGCCTCCCGAAGTATAATTGAGAACCACTGACCAGCCATCTCCGCCAGGGCCTTCGTAGGCACAAAGATATTCGTTTGGATCTATTTGTGCCAAAGTCGGTGTCAGACCAGTAGAAGTGTCATACTCATAAGGCGTCCCCTTTGTGATGGCCCAGGTCCCTGATTCAACCGCCAGGACCACCGCAAAGCCATCGGCGCCTGGCCCCTCATAGGCACAAAGATAGTGGGTATCGTCTATTTTGGCCAAGGCCGGGGTCTCCCCATTAGAAGTGTCAAACTCAAGAGGCGTTTCCTTGGAAATCGACCAGCTGCCGGTATCTACAGTCAGGACCACCACCCAGCCATTGGTACCGGGTCCTGTATAAGCGCAAAGATAGTGGGTTGAATCTATTTGTGCCAAGGCTGGACTCAATCCGAAAGAAGCGTCATATTCAAAAGCCGTTCCCCTGGAGAGCGTCCAGTTGCCCATATCTAACGTCAGTACAACCACCCAGCCATCACTACCGGGTCCTGTATAAGCGCAAAGATAGTGGGTATCGTCTATTTTGGCCAAGCCCGGGGTCCCCCCATTAGAAGTGTCAAACTCAAAAGGTGTTTCTTTGGTAATCGTCCAGTTACCGGTATTGATGGTTAGTACGACCGCCTGCCCATCAGAAAACCTATCCGTATATACACAAAGACAATGGCTATCGTCTATCTTTGCCAGAGCAGGCGTTGTTCCCTGAACGGTGTCATATTCAAAAGGCGTCTCCTTGGTAATGTTCCACGTCCCCGTATCAACCGTTAGAACCACTGCCCAGCCATCTGATTTGTCTCCTGTATAGGCACAGAGGTAGTGGGTTTCGTCTATTTTTGCCAAAACCGGTGTTTCTCCATTATCACCGTCAAACTCAAAAGCTGTCCCCCTCGTAATGTCCCAGGTATCTGTATTTACGGTCAGTACAACGGCCCAGCCGTCGCTGCTAAGCCCAGTATAGGCACAAATATAATGAACCCTGTCTATCTGTGCCAGAGACGGCGTCGTTCCTTGTAAAGTGTCGTACTCAAGATGAGTACCTTTTTCAAGTCCATCACCAAGCGAATTTGCACGAAGGTAGACTGAAGTTGTTAATGTTTTGTTCTGGCCAAGAGCTGCTGAGTTGATCAGGGTTGTTTGCACTTTCACGACGCGGATAGATTCCACATCTGTCAGAGGTGTGTCTAAATCAAAGGCGTCGTAACAGGTAAACTGCAACTGGCTAACTGGGCCGGCCAAATCTGAAAGATCTCCGACGGGACCAAATTCAACATAGTTATTGGCGGCAATATCATATCTCAAGTTGTTCCCGTCGTTGTCTTCAAATTCGATATAGCCGTTGACTTTGTTCGATTTGCTCACCGAGGTTATTTTAACAGCCTTTGTGAGGTTACGGTTTAAGTGGTCTATCAGGACCCTGCCGTTCTGAAGTGTCTCAGCAGCACCGGCTTTAGAGTCCCAACTGTTCAGTATCATTCTGAATTGAGGCACCAGGACCGCAAAGACAATGGCCATTATAGCCAAAGCTATAACCATCTCCACAAGGGTTAGAGCGGAATCAGACCCGATTTTATTTTTTCGGTATTTCATTTTCTCTGTTTTTCAGCGCATAATATTCTTGCTCAGCGCATAATATTCCTGCTGCTGTTGGTGTTTTTCGACATAAAACAAGAGGTTAGTTACGCAAATGTTGCGTAATCTGTGGACGAAAGCAAAAAATAGGGAAATCGCAATAAATCGGACTATCCGGCGATGTTAGCCTGTTTTTATCCGGCAATAGCGATTGTCACGAAGGAAAATTTTCAGCCCAGCGAAAAAGTCCTATAAGTTTACCCCGTTAGAGATAAGACACCAGATCCGTTTGCCTTGCTTTTGGCAAGGATTTCTAACGGGATTTATCGTCTTCGGGCAACTTAACCACTCCATCTTCTGGCGATGAGGGTGGCCAGGATGACCTTGATTTCGTCGCTTGCCAGGGTGCTGTCGCCGTTGAGGTCGAAGCCGACCGAGACCGTTATCGTTCTCAGCGGGTCACCTGAATCGTCCACCACGTTACACAAGTATGATCCATCGAGAGATGTATTATTTTCTGTGAATGACTCGCTGTAGCTGTAGATTGAGCGTGCTTTTATCTCATCAAGTTTGGCCTGCGCCAGTGTAAGGCTGCGGGTCTTGTGTTCAATAACCGTAGAGCTGAAGTGGGCACCGGTCAAGGCTTTTAGAATTGGAACTATGGCTACAATCAGCAGGGCTGAAGAAACAACGACCTCAGTGAGAGTAAATCCCGAGGCTCGATTCTCGTGACTCGTGATCCTCCTTCTACGAGCATCGAGCATCCGACATCGAGTATCGAGACCAGTTAGTTTTCCATGCATTTTATCATACCTGTTGCTGAAGTTATAGTGATTGTAAAGGTTTTGCCTCCAGCAGCGACAGTGAGCTGCGTATCACTTCCGCTTAATAGATTCCCCAGAGGACCGAATTCAAACTGGTCTCCGCCTGCGCAGTTAACAGCGGAATCGATTGTGTGCGAATCTATCGTTGTTTGTGTATCAAGGTTTTCTATTTCGTAGCCTGTGTATGGGACCGAGCTGGTCATCTTCAGCGCGAAACCAGTCGTATTGTTTGCAGCGTCGGAAATAGCGAGTCTGCGTGTGCGGCGAAGGTCGGTAACAATTTTCTTCGCAGTCGCCTCGGCTTTATGCTTCGAAATGACAGCAAGATTTAGTCTCGGCACGGCAACAAGTGTAAGAATGCCAACAATCAGAACGATTAGGATTAATTCTACAATTGTAAATGCGCTCTTCTGCCTGGCCATGTCCGGGCCCTATGAAAAAATATAGAGGATGGTCACATTCGTCTGCAACCATCCTCGTCTTTTTATATTGAAATTACGTTAAACAACTGCTCTTTTTCAGTGGCCGGCTACATCACAGGAAACTCTTGGGGGAGTGCCGCTCATCGTGTAAGTTCCCGCACTCGCACATACCGGTAGATTATCCGGGAAATAATTAGGATCTGTAACCAAAGCATTCAGAGTACCGGGATAAGAGCCAATATCAGCGCGATACATCTCAGTCTGAGAGTTCATTATGGCCTGGTTGGTCTTGCAGGAATTAGCTTTGGCCGTCGTAGTACTTGCACTTATCCTCGGAATCGCAATTACGGCAAGCGCCCCCAAAATTATAACGACGATCAGCAGTTCAACAAGTGTCATACCTTTGTTTTTGTTCATTTCCTTTATCCTTTCCTAAAACTACTCTCTGTTATCCACCTGCAATATCGTCTTGAGTGAGAGGGTACTTAAATATCTTTCTTTGCCGGTAATCAGTTGATTTTATTAATGATAATCAGTTAGTTTTATTATTTGACGACATGTGCCATATAGTCAAACATTGGTAGATATACAGCCAGAAGTATACAGCCGACGATTATTCCCATAATAAACGTCATCACTGGTTCAATCTTGACTACCAGAGAGCTTATTGCTCGATCGATGTCTTTGTCGAGAAAATCAACGCCTTTATTCAGCATTTCCGATAATGCTCCCGATTCTTCACCGGAACTTGCTAACTGCACTATCATAGGTGGAAAAATATCATGGTTTTTTAGAGAGCTTGCGACAGAATTACCTGTTTCTATTGATTGCTGCAATTGGACGGCTATTTCGGAGACTTTTAAATTTGCCGTAACTACGCTCGCAATATCCAGGGCCCTGACATATGAGACCCCTGTTGAGGCCAGCAAAGCGAAAGTACGAATCAAACGGGAAACAACGACCATGCGGTTAAGTTTTGCGAATATCGGCATGTTCAACTTGAACGCATCCCATTTGGCTTTTAGATTTAGACTCTTCGAGAACACCTTAAGCAGGAATATCCCCCCTGTAATGAGCAGCAGCAGCGCCCACCACCAATCTCTAACCACGATGCTCAAATTGATAAGGACCTGTGTAGGCCACGGCAACGATACATGCATTTGTCTGTACAATTTCGAGAACACAGGAACAACAAAGATTACCATGAAAGTAACTACCACAAGACACATAATGCCCACGATTGCCGGGTAAGCAAAGGCGGACCTTAGTTTGTGTTTGAGGTCAGCTCTTTTTTCCAGGTAGTTTGCACTCATTTCCAGAGTATTAGAAATATTTCCACCTGATTCACCTGCCTCAAGCATTCCAAGGAAGAAATCTGAGAATATATTTCTGTGTTTTTCGAAAGCATTTTTTAATGTCGATCCTGCTTCAATGCTTTGCCGGACATCCGAAAGTATACGCTTGAATGACTGGTTTTCGGTTTGTTCCTCAAACGTTTCGAGGGATCTGGTAATTGACAATCCTGCTGAGCACATTCCAGCAAACTTGTAGGCAAAGGCGACAATTTCTCCTTGAGCTATTTTTGTTCGTCTTCCCGTCTCAGACTTCTTGCGTTTCGCTTTGAGGAGTGTATCGCCCATCTTAGCCAGTTCTTTTCGGAGCTTGGCAACGCTGTCAATATCGCTGTAAATACCTGAGAATTTGCTTCCGTTTTGATCTCTTGCTGTGTACTCGTAAACGGACATTATTCTAACCTCATATCAACAACACGCGTTAATTCTTCCAGCGTTGTTACACCGTTAAGGACTTCTTCAACACCGCTTTTACGAAGGGTTTTCATGCCCTCAGCAATTGTCTGCCGCTTGATAGCATCATCACTGCTTGCTTCGACTATCATTTTGTGCGTCTCATGTGAAACGCACAATATCTCATAGATCGCCTTGCGTCCGCGATATCCGGTGTGGTAGCAGCTATCGCAACCTTGGCCCCGATACAACTGAACACTTTTGCCTCTGCCACATGAAGCAAACAGTTGCTCAAGCTCCTCAGATGACGGCGTGTACGGCTGCTTGCACTTAGGACAGATCGTTCGAATAAGTCTTTGGGCAACGGTTCCCAGAAGGACCGAGGCAACAAGAAATGGTTGTATGCCGAGGTTAATCAAACGTGAAATTGCTCCTGCCGCATCATTTGTATGTAATGTACTTAAGACCAAGTGCCCCGTAAGAGCCGCGCTGATGGCTATTTCGGCGGTTTCAAGATCGCGGATTTCACCCACCAGTATAATGTCGGGATCCTGCCGCAAAACGCTTCGCAGAGTTGAGGCAAAAGTTACCCCCGTAACCGGCTTGACTCCGACCTGGGTGATGTTGTCAAGGCAGTACTCAACAGGGTCTTCAACCGTAACAATGTTTCTTTCGGGTGTATTGAGCAATTGAAGAACCGAATACAGTGTGGTGGTCTTGCCGCAGCCGGTGGGTCCGGTCAGCAAAAGCATGCCATAAGGATTCTTGACGAGTTCTCGAAATTTTCGGTTATCGTCAGGCGAAGTTACGATATCATCAAGCAACCATCTATTTATGCTTTTGTCGAGGATTCTGATAACAATCTTTTCTCCACCGACCGCCGGCAAAGATGAGACTCTCAGATCGTAATCATGACCATTATGCTCCAGTGCTATATGTCCATCTTGGGGAAGGCGTCGTTCAGATATGTCCATCTCAGCCAGGATTTTGATGTGTGACACCATTTCCTGTTGAGCTGATGATGGCACGTTTATCTCATCGCGCAGGATTCCATCGATGCGGTAGCGAACTCTCATATCCGGTTCCTGGGGCTCGATATGTATGTCACTTGCCCTGGCGTCGATAGCAGCGGTTATGATTGAAGAAACAAGCTTGGTGATGAGACTATCTGTAACTCGGGACGATTTATCTTCAAGCTCAGTATTATCCAGCTCATCTTTATAGCGATCCTCCTTAAGCCGCATAGAAGCTACGGATTGGCGCGTAACATTTTGGACATTGAAGTGGTATCTAATAGCCTGTGTGATAGCATCCGGTGTAGCAGCGAGAGGAACAACCTTGCAAGCCGTTCTTATCTCTATTTGGTCCCTGACAGCAAGATTCAAGGGTGCACTCATCGCCACCAGTAGCCTGTTATCCTCTTTCTTTACCGGAATCATATTGTGTTGGTTTGCCATCTCATATGTCACCATATGAGCGGTCATGGAATCCACCATGTCTGGTGAGAGGTTTATGAATTCTATCTTATTACTGGCAGCAATTATCTTAGTGAACTGTTCTTCATCCACCAGATTGTTCTTCTTGAGAATACTTATTAGGCTTTGTCCGCTTGCTTCTTGCTCTTCGAGAACCTTTTGCAGGGTCTCTTCGTCAAGAATATTCTCCTTCAGAATATATGAAATCGTATGATCCTGTTTTTGCATAATTTCTTTTTTAACCAAATAAGCAGGTTAGACTAACCCACAATCACTATCGACATCACCCGGTGCAGGCTTAATGAGAAACCACCCATCTGCCACCCTTGATGGGTCAACAGGCTATTGCCAAAGACCGATAAGAAAACGGGCAGAACTTCATCAGCGTGGCAAAAAATGAAAAAGCGTATGGTGGGTAGTTCCGTCCCGTTCCCTGTTCCGGGAAAAGCTAATCTCATGAGATTGAGAACTTATCCTCACCCTTTCATTAGTTTTCAACACGACCGCCAGATTCGTTGAAGTTTTCAACCTGCAAAAAACCATATGGTCTTATAAGTATGCTGATTTAATTTAAACAGGAAATTAAATCCTTTCACCATTTTAGGCGTTAGTCCCATTTTTTGCTAATATTACCGCACAGTGAGGTCGAAACAAGCTGTAAGATGATTCTTTGGGAGTTTGTTCGAGGAACCTCAAAAAGGAACTGGTAATGTTGGGCTTATTCAAGTCAAAAAAGAAAGTCAACCGAGCTAAGATACTTGTTGTTGATGACGAACCTGATCTGGTCAGCACCATCCAATGCCGTCTTAAATGGTGCCACTATGAGGTCATTACCGCCGTCAATGGAGAAGAAGGACTGGAAAAAGCTGTTAGAGAAAAACCAGATCTTATACTGCTCGATATTAGTATGCCGATTATGAATGGAAGCGAGATGTTGGAACGCCTCAGAAAACACCCGGACGTAAAACACATACCTGTAATAATGTTTACCGCGCTCTGCGAGGCAGAAGATATAACTACTGCCTCATCCTATAGTATTGCTGATTACGTTACTAAACCGTTTGATTTTACAGAGTTAATGGAAAAAATTGCAAATGCCTTGGAAAATAAAAACGTTGATTAATGGATAATAAAAAATACAAAGTCTTGCTGGTTGAAAATGACAAGCTCGATCAAATGGCCTTTCAGCGGTTGGTGAAAACCAAAGAGCTTCCCTACGATTGCACGATAGCCGAATCTGTTTCAGAAGCTCAGAGCATCTTGAGGGCTGATAGATTCGATATTGTAATTACTGACTACTCACTCGGAGATGGCACAGCATTTGACATTCTGGATTTGTTAAAGGACACTCCTGTTATACTTGTCACAGGAGTAGGTGACCAAGAGATTGTTGTCAAAGCCTGGAAGGCTGGCGTTTATGATTATCTGATAAAAGACCATAAACGAAACTATTTTAATACTCTTCCAATAACAGTTGAAAATGCCATCAAGCATAGGCAAATGGAAGAAACATTTGATCGAAAGCAGAAAAATCTGGAGGCATTATTTGACGCCGCTCCTGTAGGTATGTTGTTGGTCGATGAGAGTATGATAGTCAAGCGTGTCAACGATGCTATAAGACAACTGGTTGGCAGAGAGTATTTACAAATTATTAATCTGCCATTCGGCAGTGCTTTGGGTTGCGTCAACAGTACTTACAATCAAAAGGAGTGCGGATATAGCCCGGCTTGTGCAGTATGCCCGCTTCGAAAGGCCGTAGAAAGTGTGTTAGATTCAGAACAACCTGTTCACGATTTTGAAATCCAGCTTACGCTTAAAGTCGAAGCCGATGAAATTGCGCCCTGGCTCTGTATAAGTGTTGAGCCGGTAATGATAGATGGTCGCAAGCACGCGGTTGTTGCAGTTAATGATATCACCGAACGCAAGCAGACAGAGGAGAAACTCAAAGAGGCAATGGAGATGAAATCACAGTTTATATCTACGGTTTCACATGATCTGCGAACACCTTTGGCATGTATAAAAGAAGGTGTCACCATTGTTTTGGATGGAATAGTCGGAAAAATTAGCGATGAACAAAGGAATTACTTGGATATTGCTAAAAGAAATATAGACAGGCTAGCCAACTTGGTTAATGATGTCTTGGATTTCCAGAAGCTTGGGACTGGCAGGGTGGAATTTAATATGCAGAAGAACGATATAACTAAAGTAGTTGGTGAGGTTCATGACACAATGCTTTCTTCTGCAAAGGACAGCGGCGTGGATATTTCCCTTGAACTTGAGGACAACTTGCCCAAAGCCAGATTTGATAGGGATAAAATCATTCAGGTTTTAACTAACCTGGTTAGTAACGCAATCAAGTTTACACCCAAGCATGGTCTAGTGTCGGTTTCTGTTCAATACTATGGTGAAGAATTAGTCATACGTGTTAATGATACCGGTATGGGAATACCTAAGGAGGCCCTTCCGAGGATATTTGAGCGGTTTTACTGCGTACCACGACCAGGCAAGCAGATTCAGGGCACGGGCTTGGGGCTTGCTATTGTTAAAAAAATCGTGACGATGCACGATGGCAGAATTGAGGTCGAAAGCGAAGTAGATAAGGGGACGATCTTTACCATCTTTCTGCCATTGGCAGGGGGGGCCATGCCGGAAGCTGTGCCTGAACATGCAGACGGTATCCTTGACGATATCCTTGTTAAAAACAGTTTTACCCAAAGTCCTGATCCGGGGATGTCCATTTGATTTATAGATTACTAACTTCTCTGATTTCGGTACTTTCTTTAATACCTCTACTACGTCAGGCCACAATGGTAAATTTCTCGCAACTTCTGCCTTGTTTCTGGCAAGTTTAACTCTGTTATTCTCAAAATCCAGGTCCTTCCATTGTAGCTTACCACAATCGGTACATCCAAATCCACAGTTCAAATCTAACCATATCATAGTCCAAATCTTCACATCTGCAGCAGAGAACATTTTTTTAATCTGCTGCGAATTGAAAGTGTATTTTTCCTGATTAACAACCTTGCCTTTGAAATTGGGTTCGTTTGGGTTCGTTTTGGGTTCGTTTTTCCCATGTTCACCAAGTGTCTTTTCTTCATAAGCATTTGTTAATACATTATTTACGTTCATTTGGTCTTTCGGCAAATTGGGTTCGTTTTGCATAATAAGGTCATAATTGGTTGATAACTTGGGCAAAATAGGCGGTTTGCTCGGGGTAGCGGTTGAATTTGGGGCGTTACGGCGGTTTGGGATGATTTGGTCTTCGCTGGCCATGAGAAACACCCCTTTCTGATAGAATATTTTACGATTTATTTTGCGTGTATCGTCTCGTATAGCGGATAGCGTACTGCGTATAGCGTATAGAACAAACATAAAGCACCATTCAAGGATGATAAAATTTGATTTGGGCGGCTTGCCCTACTCGTGCGGGGCTCCGCAGATTTTAGACTAAAGACTTCAGATTCAAGACTATAGACTTCTGATTGCTCAATTTAACATTCTAAATACTCAATCTGTTTGTATTATACCAAACTCCGCATGAATGTTCAATGAAAATCGAACTATTTTTGGAAAAAAGTTAGCCACGAAAAGGCACAAAAGGCACGAAGAGAAATTAGACGCAGAGTACGCGGATTTTGTTTTGTACACGAATGGACATGAATTTGCGTGTGCCATGGTCTTGTAGACAGGGTGGAAAGACCAGAAATGGCTATTTAGGCCGGATTTTGGTATAATTTTGTCATAATTTTGGAATAAGCGTCCGTTTTTGGCTATCTGCGCATCTATATAGTAGTTTCGAATGGAAAAGAACATTGATTACGTCGGATTAGTGAAAAAAGCAAAGCTTTGTGACATGGAAGAGAACATTGATTACATCGGATTAGTGAAAAAAGCACAGCTTGGTGACAAGGAATGTTTGAATCGCTTAGCTGAGGCGGTCAGGGAACGCTTATACGCATACGTTTACCGTAATACCCTGGCTGATGATTTGACTCATGATATTGTACAGGAGAGTATAATAAAGATGCTTGAGGCGTTAGGCGAATTGAGAGAAGCTGACCAGTTCTGGCCCTGGTTGAATAAAATAGCCCTTAACAAAATACGCCTTCACCATAGAAAAGAGCAACAGCACAGAACGATTCCTGATCCGGATATGAACCATAATCAGAAACATAAGGACAGCCAGGAAGTAATAGCAGGTATAGTGTACCAGGAATTCAGGGAAACTGTTTTTGCAGCAATGCGAGACTTGAAACCTGAGCAACGCTCTGTTATCAACATGCGGTGCTATGACCAGATGCAGTATTCTGAGATTGCAAAGGTAATAGGATGCAGTGAGTTTGCTGCTCAAAAGTTGTTCTTCCGAGCGAAAAAATCGCTGAAAAAACAGCTTGCCCGACATGGACTCGGTAAAGGCTCACTTCCGATGGCGTTGGTCTTATTCGGCAAGCTTACAGCTCCAAGCAAAGCGGCGGCGGTAAGTATTTCGGTAACAAGCGCTACCGTTAAAGTCGGTGCAGCAGCTTCGGTGGCGGCAATAGCTGCAAGCAAAACAGCGATTATATCACTGGCAACAGCAGGAGTGCTGACTGTGGGGACTATGGTGGCAACATCGGGGCCTGAAAGTGGTGTAGTTGTATCCGGGGAAAAATCAACAGAAAGTTCATACGTCATACCGCAAGCAGTTCAGACAGACAAGGGAGGTCGGGAATATTGGTATTATTATCCTTCGAAAGCAAACAATACAGTAATGATGCGAGTTAAAGGGGCAGATGCCAAAGGCCAAAACTCTTACTGTCAATACCTGCAGAATGCCGAAGGCAACTATTACTTCGACAGGCAGAAAAACACCCTCTACATCAATAACTGCCGGCAATGGCAGAAGGACTTAAGCGCGTGGCGGCTGCCGACAGATTCTTTTGAATTATCACAGTTCCTTACACAAGTTGACGGCAGGAAGAGATGGACTGAAGATGTTTATAGCAGCCAGAGCGGACTGCTTTTAGTTGTTAAGCAGCCGGGCACGGATGACAGTGACCGGCTCCAGGTAACTCGGCATTACAATGTCCTGGGTGAAGATTATTTCAAGTACGATTGGCCGGCGAATATTAAAACCGTTGATAACCGGGATGTAATGCATAAACGAGGCTGGACATACTTTACTGTGTCAGGCCAAATCGACGGCAAAGAAGTCCTGGGAAGGGGAAGGATACCATTTGTATACGCGGCCGGTAAAAGGCATTGGCCCTGGGTGGTATTGAAGGTGGGTGAAAATACCGTAAGCCAGGCCAGCTTTGCCGGGCTTTCCCGGCCGTGGATGGGGCTGCACACGATAGATACGGTACGGCGGGATGCGGCAGAAAAGCGGATATGGTTCGAGACAAGATACGACAAGAGCAAAGGCAAGGCGCTAGTGGCCCTGAAAACCAAAGACGGGTGGATTGTATATACAATTGATATGGAAAAGGACGTTATTGAGTCAATCGCGTTTTCAGGCGATACCGAAGGGCAATTACAGTTTGATTACTTCCAGGATATTGACAGTATCGGCAGTGAATTTGCGGAGCCAAGCAGGAAAGCGCCGATGACAGAAGGAAACAAAGGGATGTTGTGGCTTGTGAAGTTGGCTAATAGTCTTTAGTCAATCGTACCTTGTTGCGAAAGAATTAACAATTTTTTAGGAGGATAAACAATGTTTAAAGTAAGTCAGAACAAAACAGGATTTGTGGGCTTCGTTGTCGTTGTTGTGGTTGCCGCTGCATGTTCATCGGCTAATGGCGCAACGTGGCAGGCTATGGATTCTGGGACAACAGAAGGTCTGACGGATGTCTGGGGCACAGCGTCGGACGACATGTTTGCTGTTGGATATTCTGGTACGATTCTTCATTACGATGGTGATGGCAACAATGATGGCAACCCCGACGATATTTGGGAACAAATGGCATACCCGACTACAGTCAGCCTGATGGGTATTTGGGGCTTTGGGCCAGATGACGTTTACGTCACGGGGGACCAAGTCACAATGCTTCACTACGATGGTAATTCGTGGACACCTGTGCCTGGTATTCCCACAAGCGGCATATACATACTGGGCGACACATGGGGAAGTGGTCCCAACAATATCTTCGTGACTGCCGAGGGATACGACAGCACAATAGGGCATATAATCCACTGGGATGGTAGTTCCGGATCGGACATTACATTTTCTTTCCCCTTGACTGCGGGAGCTTTGTTTGAGGTTTGGGGTCTTGCAGCCGACGATGTATATGTTTCTGGATACAACGGCTATAGTGGTGGTACCACAGGCCTAATGTATCATTACAATGGTAGTACTTGGGAACTCTTTCATCCCGACGGTCTCGGTGACCATGACCTGCCGAAGACGAGAGCCATCGGTGGCATCTGGAACAACAGTGGGTCCCCAGACGAGCTGTTTCTTGCAGCACAATCGTACGGTAGCGGACCATCCAGTTGGTTTGCCGAGGTCCTCTATTATGACGGGAACGATTGGCAAACAAGGATTTTTTCAGAATACCCACAAAGCCATGGGGCCACAGATGTGTGGGGCAGTACATTGGATGATGTTTATGTCACCTGTGATGCTGGCCTGATTTTGCATGGAAACAGTAATTTCGAATGGTCGGTTATGGATTCTGGAACAACGGAAAACTTGAATGGGATTTGGGGGAACGGTCTTGGCGATGTGTTTGCTGTGGGAAGCAACGGAATCATCCTACGCCTTTCCGAACCGGCAATGGTCTATCACGTCGATGGTGCAACTGGTGATAATACCAATGACGGGCTGACGAGGGAGACGGCTTTTGCGACTATTCAGCGGGGGATCAATGCGGCCCAGGACGGCGATACGGTCCTTGTCTGGCCGGGCGTTTATAATGAGACTGCAACAAATGGGATCAATTTTAAGGGTAAGGCCATAACGGTAAAGAGTGTAGCCGATGCGGCTGTCCTGGAGGTGCCGGGCTTTGTCGCGGTTACTTTCATTCAAGGCGAAGACGGAAACAGTGTCTTTTCGAACTTTGTTTTAAGAGGAAGTACAGCCGGCATTTTTGCTCTTTTCGCCAACCCGACATTAAATAATGTAACTGTAGTTGGCAATAACAATGGCGTTATAGCCGATAACGCCAATCCGCTTATCACCAACAGCATCTTCTGGAATAATACTAACGGCGACCTGTTCGGCAGCCCAGACCCGATTACTGCCCAGCATAGCTGGGTCGAAGATGAGCAAGCCGACCCTAATCTTTTTGCCTACGGGCCGCTGTTTGCTGATGCGAATAATGATGATTATCATCTTTTGAGTGAGCGTGGAAGATATAGAGCAACAACAGATGAATGGATTCTTGATGATGTTACGAGTCCTTGTGTGGATGGCGGTGATCCTAATATTGAGCCTACAGAAGAGCGGATGCCGAACGGCGGCAGAATCAATATGGGTGCTTACGGGAACACGGCTTACGCAAGTATGAGCGAATGGCCAATCAAGGGTGATGTCGACCGTAACGGCCGATTTAATTTTGTGGACATCGCGCTTCAATTGGATGAGTGGTTAGCTGAATTAGGCTGGGCTCAATAGAAAGACGGTTCGCGGCGGAGTACGGACCGGTTTGATAATGATAATAAGGAATAAGCAGGTAAAGCTTTGGAAAGAATGCTCGAAGCTGTGCTCTAAATGTGTGCGCAATGAAAAAAACGTTGATTACGGATTTCGAAAGTAATATTATAGAATGGCTTTAGATAGTATCTGTTGCGAAAAACAAAAATTGACGATATCACCCCTGCGAAAGCAGGGGTCCAGAGCGAAAAAGCTGGATTCCCGCTTCCGCGGGAATGACAAATACTGTTTCGGCAACAGGAGATAGATAGTCGCGGGAACCTGAAAATAGGTCAATAAATTGTGCGGGAGAAACCTATCGGATTCAAAGGTTACCATTTAGGTGAGAAGGGCAGTGAAAGCCGGGGATTTACCTTAGTCGAGCTTTTGGTGGTTATCTCCATAATGTCACTTTTGATGGGGATCCTTATCCCTGTTTTGAGCAAAGCTCGCCACCAGGCCCTCACGATAGTTGGGATGAATAACCAAAAGCAAATAGTAACGGCGGTAAATCTTTTTGCTTTTGATAACGATGAATTTTATCCACAATCCGTGTCTTTCGTTGAATATAACGGCAATTGGAACTGGTACGATCCGAGAACGTTAGCCAGTTGGAACACCACCCCTTTGCATCCGCATCGTGCGATGAGCGAATACTTACGCAGCTACATCAAGGATGCAAGTATGATGTTTTGCCCGAAGGCACCCAAAAAATTCAAATACTTACAGGAGGCATGGGATGCCGGGGACGAGTGGAATAATCCTGATACAACGTTTGATATTCTTGCAGTGAGAGGAGCGTATTGTTTTTACTGGAATTACACAGGCTGGCTTGATGAGAATACACTCTTTAGAGGGCCTCGTGGCCCTTCAGATGGCGGCCGGGGACAAAGTAAACTGCTAATGACCTGTTATTTAGGATACGACCATAGACGAACTCCCGAGGCTTACGGCAGTTGCGAGAGGCTGAAAGGCGCAGATTTAGTTCCGGAGACTTTGATTGAATCGGCCTGGTGGTCTCGTTCGGCATCAGGTGGTTTAAATTTGAGCACTATTAACGTAAAATTGCATGCCGCTTACATGGATGGCCACGTTGAAAGTTTCACGCCGTCAGAAGCAGTGCCAATGAAGGCGATAATGAATCGATTTACAAATGAGCCATATCCCAGTGGTATGGGGCCTGGAGATTTTTATCTACCAAGAAACGGTTTACGATAACCGAAGAATGTTACGAACATTTCTGTATCATTTTCGAGTCAGACCCTTTTCATTTCTTTAGATTAGCAAAATCGGCATACGAAAAGGCCGTGGGTATTAAGTACCGGTAGGCGGAGGGGAAATTAAAAAATAATCAAAGAATAAAATGTAAAATGCAAAACTGTGGAGGCCCTTCGGGCGGCCTTTTATTTGTAGGCGGATAAGAGGACAAAGGCAGGGAAGGGATAAGTGAGAAGTGAAAAGGGGTGTCTTATAGGCACGTAAGTATTTGCTGTCTTATAGGCAGGTAAGTTGGTCGCTATAAGAGGGGTGAGGGACGAGGGATTCCAGGTCGTTGGAGTTGAATAGCGGCTTTGAAATTGGGATTCCTTGATAGTTCAATGAGAATGTGTTAATATTACAGATGCCATACGGAGAGAATCATGTTTCAACCGTGTAACTGGTAAATGTAAGTATGAATCGAAAGGGTACTATTATGTATCTCAAAGCAACTATTATAATTCTTATTATTTCTTTTTTAGCTTGTGGGCCTGTTTATTCCGATGTTGTGTGGTCAGATGAATTTAACGGTGACAGTATCGATTCAGCCACGTGGACCTATGATGTTAGCGGAAAGGGTTTTGGCAACGGCCAACTCGAATATGACACCGCCCGTCGAGAGAATTCTTATATAGAGAACGGCAATCTTGTCATTGAAGCTCGTCGTGAAAACTATTTCGGAAATTCATTCACGTCTGCCCGAATGCTTACACAAGGACGATTCGCTTTCAAATACGGTAGTCTCGAAGCCAGGATAAAAGTCCCTGACACGGCCGATGGTTTGTGGCCGGCCTTCTGGATGCTTGGTAACAATTTTCCTGCAATTAACTGGCCGAAGTCTGGTGAGGTAGACATCCTGGAGATTGGCGGCAAAGCAGGTATCGCCAAAGGCCTTCAGCGGAGGAAAATCAATTGCGCTATGCACTTCTCGGATGCCAGTGGACAAAAAGGTATGTATGATGCCTGGCTTGATGCTCCTGTTGACCTTAACCTCGATTACCATCTCTATAAAATCTCATGGACACCTAAGTATATGAAGTTTTACCTTGACGGTGTCGAATACGGCTCATGTGATATCACTCCTGATCATCTCAGGGAGTTCCATCAGCCGTTTTTTCTGATTTTGAACCTTGCTGTCGGCGGCAGGGATCCTTCCTATACGGGAGTATATAGTCCCGGCGCAGTGACCGCCTCGTTCCCAGCAAAGATGTATGTTGATTGGGTTCGACTTTCCAACAATCCGCATACGAAGCTCTACCTTGGTAAAGATATCGAGGAAGCCGGCAACTTCGGAGTTTATACTGAAAGAACGCCGGTAAAAAAGTCACTTACCTATGAAGACGGTTCAGGTCCGGAGTTTAATTATGGAACCGCGGCAGCACTGTACCCATGGAATAATATGACTGAGGCAAAATCCCCGACTCCTTCTGAGGGAAGCAAGTGCTGGTCGTTCGATATTGCCGCGGGGAACTGGTTCGGAATGGGAGTCTTCCTTCCAAACCATCGAAATATGAAAAACTACTCTGACGGGTATCTCCACTTCGATATAAAGACGACCTCAAGGGCGGCTATGAAAGTTGGAATTAAGAGTTCCAGAGGCGGCGAATTCTTTCTTCCACTGGGAGACCAAACAGCCGAGTTCGGATTTGCCCGTGACGGCAAATGGCATAAGGTTAAAATTCCCCTCAATAGATATACAAACGTCGATTTCCATACAGTACATCAAATGTTCATGATCGCAGGCGACCCACCTTCTTCCGCACTTAACTTATCAATAGACAATGTGTGGTGGGAACCAGGCGCAGCAAGGCCAACGCCGAAACAGGTAATTTCGGTGTATACACCGAGATTGCATCAAACAAGGATTATTGTGTGCAGGAGCAACGTTTAGGAAAACAAATGGGAAATCCCGGATAAGGTAAAGAAAGATGATTCAAAAGAGCTACACAATCATTGCATTGTCTCTGCTTATTTTTGCAGTTTTGACCATTTCATTGTCGGCCGAAGAAAACGAAGATGACAAGACCCTTCGTGTCTTTATTTTCGCCGGACAATCGAACATGGTGGGGTCAGATTCCAGAGTGGATGAAATCAAACGCTTCCCGCCTTTCGCGGGCCTGGAGCAACCCCAATGGCAGGTGAAATTCTCTTATTGCATCGGCCGTGAAGACAAGATGACATCGGATGGGTGGGTAGACCTTGAGCCGGTTAACAATGTCGTCGGTCCGGAGTTGAGCTTTGCAAGAAAAGTTTCTCAGGAAATCAAGGCCCCGATTGCTATCATTAAGTGCGCTGCCGGTGGAACTCATCTGGGTGGAGACTGGAATCCGGACGTCCCCAGTGGATTCAAGATGTATCCTCTTGCTTTGAAGTTGGTCAGATCCTCTTTGCGTGAATTGGAGCAGAATAAGATTTCCTACCGAATTGAAGGCTTCATGTGGCATCAAGGTGAGAACGATATGTTCAATGAAGATTACAAGGCTAACTATGGCAGGAACCTGAAGAACTTTCTGGCCAAATGGCGTCGCGACCTCAATGCACCCCGGTTAAAGTTCTATGTCGGGGAACTTTGCACCAAAACCGTGTGGGGGATGGACCTGCGTCCCCGTATGTATGCCATCAGCGTAGGGCAAAAAGCCGTCACTGAAAGTGATCCGCTGGCGGAATATATTCCCACTTCTCACGTTGGTGTGGGAATCGGGGGTGGCGTAGGCCTGCACTATCACTACGGGACCCTGGGACAACTGGAACATGGCGTTAACTATGCCGAAGCTTATTTGAGAACGATTGGAAGAGAGAAGAAAACCTCTCGTTCACTTAAGGCCTGGCCCTATAAGAAGGGCAGCAAGGTCAAACTCTTCATCCTCGCGGGGCATCGGAATATGGAAGGTGAGCGCGCCTTTATACAGGAGCTCAAGACTCTCAAGGGGAAAGAGTCGCTGCTTAATGATAATATGAAGATTGCTTACAAATACAGTATCGGCGGTGGTTACAAGACATCGGATTCCTGGGAGCCTTTAGGCCCCGCGGGGTATTACGACACCTTTGGTCCTGAGCTCAGCTTCGGACACACCCTGCAAGAGAAGCTTTCAGATAACATCGCTATCGCCAAGTTCACCCACAGTGGCTCGCAGATCAACGACTGGACCCCGGAGGGGAGTATGGCTAAGACGCGTCACATCTACCCTGACTTTATCACCTTTATCAAAGATACCCTGAAAGAACTAAGAGACAAAGGGCATAAGGTGGAGCTGGCAGGGATCTTTTATCATCTCGGTGAAAATGATATGTCTATGGGACATTATCGAAAGAATGCTGCTAAGTGGCTGCATTCTACGATTGTGCAAAGCCGGCAAGACTTGGCGATGCCCGCACTGAAGTGGTTTGTCAGCCAGCAACCGCCCACCGATCACAAGGATGTCAACAGCATCGATGTCACCGCGGCGTTGGAGAGAATCGCTGCGGCAGACAGTGGGCTGATTCACATCAAGGCCTTTGACCTTCCCAGGCAGGAAAAGAAACTTGTTATTGATACGAGCGGTATTGTTCAACTTGGGGAGTTGATCGCCCGGCGCTATCTCGCACAGGAGTGATGGGCGCGCATACTAATCAGGTCGTAGATATGAAATGAACTCTTGCTATTCATTGTTAATAAGGGACTTGCGTTAAATAGTGAGTTCTTTTTTTATTGCCCGAAAAGGCATATTGTATATCACTTTTCCCACCAAAGGTGCGTTTACGACCTCGGCTTTGCTCGACATGAGCGACGGGGTTTTGGCCGAATGTGTTATTTGTCTCCGGCCCAGATTGCTTTTATAGTTTGCTCCTGTCCGAAGCCGGTGGGGACGGCTTTGGAAGGGGTGTTGGCCCAGTACCAGTTCTTGTTTCCAACGGGATTGGCCAAAGTTCTGCTGCCGGGCATTTGGAGGTAGCCGTTGGGATCGTGTCGGCGGATCCAGTCCCAGGCATACTTTAGCCAGGAGTTGCGGTATTCGGCGGGTTGGTGAGCGAACCAGCAGATTTCGTCGTAGCCCCATATATAGTGCATTCCGATGTTTTGGCCTGGCCTGCGGCTTGAGCCGAAGTTGTCCAGTTCAACGATATAGGGCAGGCTGTCACATCGCCATCCACTCGGGGTGATACCGCCTTTGCTGCGATTGAAGATGCTGTCCAGGTAGCCGACTTTCAAGACGCCCTTTTGGGGCTTGGTGACAACCTCATCGATCCTCAGGGGAAAGGAGTGAAAGTCGAACAAGAGCCTGCCGTTGTGGACGATGCCGCCGCTGGGGACGTGTGCATCGGCGAGCAGGAAATGTCGTCTGGCGTTTTTGGCGGCGTATTTGCGGACTCGAGCCATCATGTCGCGCCAGCCACGGCGATCCGTGTCGCGGTCGTCCATGATCTCGACCTGGCCGAAGTGTATGGCCTCGACGCCGATGTCGATGAAACGAGCGGCGAGATAGAAAAACCACATGCGAGTCTCGAGCTTGCTCATATCGGGGACGGATGAGCCGGTGCGCCATTGATTTACGCGGTGGCCATCAGGGTAGAGCATCGCTTCGTAGTCGAAGTTGCGATTCTCGAAGTCGAGGTCAAATTCGTCGAAGACACATTTAGGAACTTTGAGTGTCTCGACCTGCTTGCTTACTATCTCGAAGGCCGCGGCCTGCAGAACTATATCGGGGTCGGCAGCGTGGATTTTTTTTACAATCGGGCGGGCCCGTTCGAGCAGCCCATCGAGGCGACTCTCGCCGCCCCACATGTAGATAGCGCGGCCCGCGAACTTGACGCCGATATTTGTGAGCATTCGGATATTGTCGCCGATGTTGCCTCGCAATTGCTTCTCGACGCGGTCGCCGTTGAGCAACTCGGCGAAAGTAATCGATCGCGAAAGATAATTCTCGAGCACGGTTCGGGAGATCCTGCCATCGAAGGTATAATCGCGTTCTGTGGCTGTCGCCGTAGCTGCACCGGCCGTGACACTCAGAAGCAGTACACAAAGTAAAACTGATGCGAACATTATGTTTTTCATTTTATCCCCCTTTCAAAAATGGTTAATATTTCACACGATGCGCTCTGTTCACACGAACCTTGCACAGGATTTGTTCAAACTGTGATCAGATCCCAAAGCCTGTTAAGCGATTCGATGGTTTTTTGCAGAGCGGCATTGTCCTCCATCCTTCTAAGTTCCTGATCAAAGGGTTCACATTCGACAGGGCCATCGTAACCAATATTCGCCAGGGCGTTGATAAATCCCTTCAAGTCAATCACTGATGTGGTTACCGGCAGCTTGCGTCGGTTATCGACTTGTTGGTCGGTTGGGATGCCGGCTGGAGCATCGTTTACGTGAACGTGGATTATGTCTTTGTTCGATAGCTGAAGCAGTTCCTGGACTGTGCCGTGTGAGGTGTACCAGTGCCAGCTATCCATCAAGAGCCCTACGTTTCCAGTATCAATTGCCTTCACGAGTTCGGTCATACCCAACTGGGTACAGATAAAAGGAAAACGGAAACGCAGCCGAGATGTTTTTGGCCCTACGAATTCCAGGCCGAGCCGGATGTTACTGTCTCTAAGGACCTTTGCCACTTCCCGTAATCGTTTCATGTGTTTTTCGAAATTGTTCAGGTATGTCAGTTCATTATGACCGGGCGTAATCCAGGTCGCCATACGATCGACGCCCAATTGTCTCAAGAGATTAGCCTGCTTAGGCAGCCGGGCCAGGCCCTTCTGAAATTGTTCATGGTCTCTTTGAAACTGAACGGGTAAACCGCTTGAGCTGTATCGAATTCCCTTTACTTTCATGGTCTCGACCCAGTCGCGAATCTCCGCAGAGGATTTGTTCTCAAATTCGCCCAGGTTTGGGGTGATACTGTCAAAACCATATTTGGCTGCATAGGCTAAGGCTTGTTGCTGGTTGGCCCTGACGCCAATGTGACCATGTCCCAGATTTTTATAGAATTTTACTTTATTTTTTATGCCTGTTGCCAGAGAGGAATGCCGGGCAGAGCAAATCGCCGCAGCCGCAGTAACCGCCGAGCGGCAAAACATACGTCTCGATATCGGGTGTGATTGTTTTGTTTTTGGCTCAATCATGATTGTTCCTCCAATTCCATTTTCAAAGTTGGACAAATTGGTAACCAGTTAATACAACTTGTATTTCATAAAAAAGAGCGATAAGAGAAGTGTAGCGTGGAAGATAGTTGACGTCAATTCAAACCTTCTATTTAGCGGGAGGAAGGACAGAATATTCCTGACCTGGCCCTACTAATCCTGATCGCATACTCTTAGAGCTGTGTCTCGAAGGTTCTTTCTGTTTTCTGAATCTTAAAAAGGTATAGGTAGGTTTAAGGAGTCATTTCCATATCTTCTTTGGCGTCGGGCAGATTCTTATACCATAGAAAATACAGGGCAATCCCACAGCCGATCATAACCAGGATCGCCATTACAAAGGCGCGCCATTGATGGGTGCACGCGTAAGAGGACGTCAGGAAGAGCGCTTGCAGGCCCACGGATCCTATTAGTGCGGCAAGGATGTCAATGCCAAAACTGTCCTGATGCAGTTTTCCTCCGTCTGTAAGGATTGCTCTTTTCACCGGTTGCCAGCAACCAGCCGGACGGATTCTCCGGTAGAACTCCCGAAGCGTCGCCATGTCCGCGGCGGGACTCAGCAACGTGGCTACCACGCTGGATACAGTGCTGATTCCGAAAAGCACAGGGAAACTCCAGTAAATGGGAATGTCACTGAACCAGACGGCCGCGGCCAGCGATGCTATCACCCCGGCGAGTGTCCCCACCGCATAGCCGATTCCATTGAAACGCCACCAGAACCACCGCAGCACATTCGGCATCAGCACTGCAGTACCCAGCGTTATCATGATCCAGGAGAAGATGCTGTCGATATTTCTGGCCTGCAAGCCGACGAGGATTCCAGCGACGATAATCAGCCCGCTGGCGACCCGGCTGACATGAACCAACTCCCTCGATGATGCTTTGGGCCGCACGAAGTTTTGATAGCCATCTCGCACTAAGTAGGCGGCGCCGGCGTTGACGGTGGACGAAAATGTTGACATAAAGGCTGAGAGTAGGCCGGCAAGCACCAGCCCTTTGATTCCTACCGGCAGCAGGGTACCAATGACCACAGGATAGAGATACTCGGGGTGTTCGAGGTTTCCACCCCACTTGACGATTCCTATCACTGCAACCGCCACTGCCACCATGAACATCGGCGTCATGGCAACGCCCCACAACATGCCCGCCTTGCACGCATCCCGCGGGCTTCGTGCTGCCAAGAAACGCTGCATATCATACAATTGCTGCGGCCCTCCGACCGACAGGAACATGCCCTTGACGACCCATACCATTGTCATAACAGCGAAAAGAGAAAAACCACTGGTCAGCTCCCATTTCTCCAAGTGATCCCAGTGCCACATCGGGGCAAAGCCGAACCACTCGCCAGGGACCTCAGCGGCCACGGCCTCGTAGGATGACATCCCCACGGCCTTGACGATCAGGATGCCGGAACCCAACAGGATAATGCAAAATTGAATGAAATCAGTCAGCACTACTCCGAACAGACCTGCCGAGAGCGTATAGATCCCAGTCACCGCCATCAGACACACGGCAAGTGTGTGGGGTTTGACGGCCGGGATAAACATATGCAGGAAGTGACCGCAGCCGTATTCGGCAAAACCGATAAACGCCACCGCAATAACGACCGCCAGCACCGCGTAAGCCGTCCTTGCAAATTCGCCAGCCGGGCCCGAGCCGAAACGAACCACCATCCATTCGGCCCCTGTCATCACTTTGCTGCGCCGCAGCCACTTGCCCATATAAGCAGCGAAAAAGGCCATCATCACAAAGCCCCACTCCCACTGCAGCCACATGAATCGCTGGCCCATAATGTATGCAAAGGCGATTGTCCACATCACTCCGGTGACATCGAAATAGGATGCCGTACCGGAAAGACCCAGGAACCACCACGGAATCTGTCGCCCGCCCAGAAAATAGGAATCGAGGTTGCGCGAGGCAAGCCGCGTAAGGTAGATGCCTGCAATCAGAATGCCGATCAGGTACACGCCGATGATGACCAGGTCGATTGTCGATACCGCTATTTGGCTGATGTCCAGTGTATCCATATGTTTCCTTCAGCTATCCAGCACTTGATTGCGACTACCGGCTGGCCCTTTTGGATTAAGGCTCGATCAAACGAACAGAATTACCGACTATCGAGGACCACTGCCTGATTTCACCGCCGAAGTGTCCATAACCGGCCATCCAGTGGTGGCCCACGCCTTCGTTATGAATCCAGTCGATCAAGTCCGACGTCTGTTGCGAAAAATGCACGCGCAGAGGATTGCCCGGAAAGACCATGTCCGTCGATACGGCCTGCCCCTCCAACAAGGCAATCTGATAGCGGTCTGCGCATGCTATCACGTTGATCAATGTCACTGGCCCCGGCCTGGCGGTGAACAACGCACAGACTCCCTGGTCCATCAGGCGAACCGGCGCCAGTGTAATCCCGCTCTGGTCTTCGGCCAGCGAGAACGAACCCGAGCCGCAGTGAGTGAGAACAACACTTCCGTCTTCGAGAGGTTCAAGCCAGTCGGTGTTATGTGTCGGCTCTGATGTCAACAGGGACAGCATTAGCTGGCCGACGGCGCCGTTCACGTCGCCTTCGCACGCAAATGGAACACCCTGATCCGCCAGCAACGACGCAGCCAGGCATACCCGTCCCATCAGGTGCGGGTAACAGCCGACGGTCAGTGCGTCCAAACGATGCTGCACGACAAGCTCCTTCATCGCCAGATACATCTTCATCGAATCCAGACCGTCAGCTTGCGAGACTTTGCAATCTGCTGCTTTTGCACAGACTTGCCGCCAAAATTCTGCAGCCTCGCCGTCTGTCATTTCTGCAACCCGGCTGAGCAATCCCGGCACATCCAGAGGGACGATGCGGGGACCAATAGCTTTTTTTAGAATGATCTCGTTCGCTGCGGTCTCAGTCATACCGGCAACATGATGGCCGCCGAATCCGATCCGCGCCCGTCGTAGCCGCCGCATCAAAGCCGCCGCGCGCACGAATACCAGGGCCTGTTGTCGTTGCTGTTGTGCTTCAAAGGTCCCGTAAACGCATCTGTAGGGCCGACCGAGCTGTTTGAGGTAGCAGGATAGTTGCTGGCAGCCGCACAGAGCCCCGGTCTCCATACCAGGCAATGACCAGAGCAGCACAGGCACGCTGCATTCTTCAAGCAAATCGAGTACAAGATAATCTTCGTACCAGCTCGTCGCTGTCAGGGCTGCACAACATACGTGCTGCTCGGCCATTGTGCGCCCGGCGGCTACGGCCTTTTCAGCAGTATCGATTGTACCCAGCCTGACAATCTCACAGCCTGCCTCTTTAAGCAAAGCTGCAAGATCATCCGCCGCTTGCGGCGCGCGGTCGGCGCCGACCTCCAAAGGGCTCGAAACAGAAGCAACCGCCACCCGCATCGACAAAGCATTACCTTCTTCAGACATTTCTATACTCTCCTTCGATTACGCTATATCAATAGTCAGCAATACTCTTTCCATGCATTAATCATCTGCTCAATTCCTTCCCACGGCGTGTCCGGAAAGAGCGCATCGACCGGATGCAAGATGAACCGATTCGTCGGTCCGAAGATCTCAAGGGCCTTGTGCACCTCGCTGCGGATGCGAGCGGGGTCGCCCGAGGCCAGGGTCAGGGCGCTGGTTCCACCTGCCAGAGTGATGCGGTCCGCCAACAGCTCCCTGGCTTTCTCTATGGTGATCTTATCCTGCACAGGATCAATGAAGTAAAGCAAATCCACACCGGCATCCGCTAATCGCGGTCCCAGCGACTCTACACCGGTAGTAATAACGTATGCAAATTTCTTGCCGTGCTTATGGGCCAGATCAGCCAGCTCTTTGACGTGGCCGAATACATATTCATCGAACATGCGAGGCGACCAGAAATCCGTGGACGAGTACCACCCGCGCATCACGACCATATCGATCCCCTGTGTCTGTGCCGCCAGCTCTGTTCTCGAATAGTCCGTTTGGGCGATGATGTCAAGCAGTTGCGTGAACTCATCGGGAGTATCCATTGCCAGCATTATGGCTCCTTCGGTCCCGGCCAGCCATACAGCCGCATCCATCCCGAACGCCGACCACGCCTGCACAAACACGCCCTTGGCCTCGGCGAATCGTCTCACCTCGGCCGCACGCGCAGCGAACCACTCGCGCTCGGCCGGGCCAGGCGCGGTATATAGATGCCTGGTGACCGGTACGTCTGCCGGCATACTCACGGCATGCTCGAGGCCGCGGGGTACGTTGTAGTCCTCAAACAGCGCCACATGGCCCGGCTGAACAACCCAACCGGGACCGGGGTCCTCTTGCGTTTGTCTGATAGCGTGGCGCAGCGGGCCCGAAGGCGTCTTGTAGTCACGCACGAGCACTGGGCACGAATCCATTTTACCCGCCGGGACGACCGAGTCCGTCAGAATCACCTGCGGATCCTGACTCCACGGAAAAGATACATCCAGAATGTCGTCGATGCCTAATTCAAGCCATTGCTCTACTCGCCGGAAATCATCTTCCAGAGTCCATTCCTGAGGCAGCGTGTGAATATGCTCCATGCGTTTGGAATACCAGTACGTCACCGGCTTACCGTTGCGTTCCCAGCGAAGATGCTCCGGCGGGGCCGCGCCAAAGCACCAGGTTGTCAGCGGTGTATGGTCGGGCTGCCTGCCTTCGATCGCTGCAAGGATACGCTCTTTTGAGTTCATGCAAACGTTCTTTCTGCCTGTCAGGATGTCACAGCACCCTTGATTATCTCTACTAATGAAGCCTCCTGCTCTAACGTCAGACGCGATGGAATCGTTATCAGGACCGAGCGAGCGAACAGTTCATCGCTCTGAGGGCATGCCCCTTTCTCATATGAATACACACTTTCGGTGTTTTCTTTCAGTGACCAGGGATTACCCGCGTCCGACAACGGCACTTTGTTGACCAGTGAGGGGATATTGTAGTACAGGTGCAGGCCGTAGTCCGGCAAATGCCAGGCATTCGTCGAGCTGGTTTTCTTAACTTTCTCGGCAACGCCTTTCGCTCGCTGCGGATTGTCCAGTATGAGCACCAGCGCAGGGCCTGTATCCCCATCCTGATCATTCAAACGCCGAAAAGACGCGCCTTCCAGATCGGCCAAGCCCTGTCTTATTCGCTGCTTGGACCGGCGCATATGCTCGACGATACGGGGCAGCTTCCTGAACTGAATATTAGCGACCGCTCCGCACAGTTCGCTCATTCTCCTGCCTTGCCCCCAGAGATGTATCGGGGACTCGCCGTCCGGCTCGGCGTCTTTCCAGGGCACGCCCAAATCGTGGGCCGCCAGGGCCTTCATATAGAGAGTCTCGTCGTCAGTGACAATCAGGCCGCCCTCGCCGGCAGTCATGTTCTTATTTATCTGGAAGCTGTAAATCCCGATCTTGCCAAAAGTGCCCAGCGGCCTGCCCTTGAATGTCCCGCCGCTTGCCTGGGCGCAATCTTCAAGCACAGGAATGTTGTGTCGGCCGGCTACTTTCATTATCACGTTCATATCACTTGGAGCCCCGGACATGTGCACTGCAATAATCAGCCTGGTTCGTGGCGTGATTTTCTTTTCAAGATCCGCCGGATCAATAGTGAGGCTGTCATCCACCTCGCACAAGACAGGAATGGCATTGCAGCAGACAATCGCCCCGATTGTAGCCACCCACATATACGCCGGCACTATCACTTCACAACCGGGCCCGATCCCCAAAGCGCTCATCGCCGTCATCAGTGCCCCGGTGCCGCTATTGACTGTCAGGGCGTATTTGACTCCAAAGAATTCCTTCGCGCAGGCTTCCAGAGCAGCAACGTGCGTTGGTTTTCCCGGGCCGTAGTAGCGAAACAGCGAGCCTTTTTGCAGCACATCCAATACTGCCTGCTGCTCCTGTTCATCCAGCCAGTTGACACCGGGGAATTCACAAGGCCAATCTTGTTCCATCTTTATGGTCTCCTAATACCTCGCCGGCGAATAGACCGTAATCAGTCGTACCGGCTCATCGAAGGCGTAGCCTCGATGTTCTTGTCCTTTGGTTACATAAAATGCGTCGCCAGGCCGCAATACCCTCTTCTTCTTGCCTTTGATTTCGAGAACAAGCTCGCCCGAGAAGATGTATCCCGCAACGTCGCACTTGAGCGTTTCGTACGGCGGACGTCGACGGGAAGGCGATAGCTGTTCGTCCAACATCTCTACTGCGATGTTCTCACGCCTGGGGAACACTATCGTATAGCTTCGCTCCCGATCACTGACAACACGCATGCGTTCGCGCAGCAGGACCGGTATCTGCTGTGCTGCTTCGTTTCCGGAAAAAAAGGTGGCCAGGTCGGAATCCAGCGCCGAGAGGATCTTCTGGAGCGTTGCTATACTCGGCGAGGTCTTGCCACGCTCAATCGAGGAGATTATCCCGGGCGTTACCTTTGCTATCTTCGCGAGCTTTCGTATGGACAGCCTGTAGCGTTTCCTGAGGATTGCTATTCTCTGCCCCAGGTCGTCGCCGGTGGTTATTGTATCAGCCATTTCGATACCCTTTTCTACCGGGAGCATTTGAAAACGAAACTGAACATCTGTATAGTATATTGTACAGGTGTATTATATGCAAGTGAATTTCACCTCTTTTTTTGCACCCCGTACAGTACAGCCTGTATTATGTGGAGATCAAGAATAAATGAAATCGTGCATAAGATGGAACACTAACATGTTTCTAATCAGCCGTCGTCCCAGGTTCAATTTTGATGATGGTATTCTGTCTTCCATGGTCCTCCACAGGGCCGACGGATTTGATAACGCAGTTGCGGACGTGCTCGTTAAGGATCAGTTTCGCCGTTGTGTAATTGGTCACGGCCGAGTTTTTCAGGCCTTTCTTACCACCACAACTGAGGCAATTCACTTCTCTCGGAAGCGGCCGGGTCTTTTCACCCCCTTTCTACATAGCTTTTTTCCGATACTGCTGTAAATCTATTCCTTTTCATATCTTATTGATGCTATATAAATACCCGGATGCGCACCGCAACCATCTCCCTTGGTATTGGCATCGACAAAAATAATTTTAATATTTTTTATTATCTACGGGTTTTACCGTTGACAGACTACGGGTTATGCAGTAGTTTGTGTTCGAATTGGTAAATTGACCAAGGGAATGTTTTTCGAAAAGTTCAATAGGAGAGTAGTTTAATGGCAAGACCACGTCACAAAAACCCGACCCCTGCGGAGTTAGAAGTTCTACAGATTATCTGGGAAGATGGGCCATGCACAGTTAGAGAGGTCATGAATTTGCTTAAGCCTAAACGGCCCAGGGCTTATACCTCAGTTATGAGCCTCTTGAACGTTATGGCCGAGAAAGGCCTGCTTAATCAAAAGCCCAAAGGACGAGCATTTATCTATTCGGCGAAAGTCTCGCGGGACAAAACTCAGTCCAGTATGCTCAGTGACTTACTAAATCGAGCCTTTGACGGCTCTGCAAATGCCCTGGTAGCACATCTGCTTGAGCAGGCCGAGCCAAACAGCGAAGAACTGGACGAAATCCACAAAACCATTACCAGGTTTACTCGAAAGAAAGGTGGTGCATAATGTCAATCGTTGAATTTCTTTCTCAGCCCCTCTGGCAACGGCTTGGCCTGACGTTGGTGCACTTTCTCTGGCAAGGTCTGGCTGTAGCGGTTCTGGCTGGTGTGTTTGTTAGAGTGTTCAAACTAAAGCACGGCAATGCTCGCTATGGGGCTTATCTTCTGGCTTTTATAGCCATGATCATTTGTCCTGTAGTAACTTTCACAGCTATTGATATTCCCATAAGTCCAAACACCGAACTTGTGACAGGAGCAGAATCAGCCGAGGCCATTGCAACTTCCACCTACACTGCTTTACCTGCAGGTGATATTTTGCCGGAAGCTGAGACTTCCAGTCCCGGCATAACGACATTGGCAAATTCGATTCCGTTGAGCCGGAGAATATCTGACTGGCTGAATGTATCGATGCCATGGGTTTTGGTGATATGGATGGTTGGAGTTGTCGTGCTGAGTGTGCGATTACTTATGGGATTTGTCGGCATATATCGCTGGCGTCATCATTTACAACCACTGCCGGAAAGATTAGCCCAGCGTATTGCTTCGCTAAGTGAAAGACTGAGTATGCGGGGGTTTTCGCGGGTGTTCATATCGCCGACTGTTTTGCAGGCAATGGCTGTAGGCTACTTACGGCCGATGGTTCTGCTGCCTGCCGCGATGGTAACTCAGATGCAGCCGGAGATGCTCGAAGCGGTGATAGCCCATGAATTAGCCCATATTCGCAGGCTTGATCTGTGGGTCAATCTGGCCCAGCGAGTAACTGAAACACTGCTGTTTTATCATCCGGCCGTTTGGTGGTTGTCCATTTGTTTGCGGAGGGAACGCGAATTATGCTGCGATGAATTGGCTGTTAAGGCTACCGGCCGGCGTTTGACCTATGCCTCAACTTTGGAAAGCGTTGGCCGAGACAGATTTATGGCAAAGCAGCCTATCCTTGCAGCAGGATTAGGCCAGGACAACAAGCCAACGCTGGGCCGAGTACGCCATATATTAGGTCTGAAACCTACCCAACGAAACTGCCCATTCTGGTTGGCAGGTGTTATTACAGTTCTGTTCTTAGCGGCCCTTGTTATCCCAACAACCCTGGCCCTGACTTCGAAGCCGAAAGGCAACACCTGTATGCAGCTTGTGGGAGAAGGATTGCCAGCGGGGTGGAAGCTGGATTACGATAGTGGTATTCGACCGGACGGGATTAAAGTTTGGCGTGGTGGTATGGCAAGAAATCTGGCAGAGTTGCGAGCAATACCCAAACCCACTAATGAGTATGACGAGAGCTGGAAAAAGGAGAGGATAGAGTTTGAAATCACTTCTAAACAGGGCAAGAGAGTGGGGAGTATAATCATATGGAATGATGTTAAAGACAACCGCATCATTTTATCTCCTGACAAATACTCATTGTCATATACAAGAGCACGCAGGGATCCAAATAGCGGCTGTTATATCCCATTAGATCGTGTAAAGTTCCCAATTGATTTGAATCAGCCTGGGATGTACCAACTTAAATTTTCACCGAAGCTGAGAGATTCAAGCACGTTTGTCTCAGGCAAATATCCACCGACAACATGTGGGGGCAAAGTAATTGACGTCGATGGCAGTCTTTTGGGCGGGGCTAAAGTAGCAGCGTATGAGATGTTCTTTGATATGGCGGGTAGCCTTAATTTGCGACTCGTTGAAGAAGCGGCTACGAAAGCAGATGGAGAATTCTTATTCAAAGCCACACCCTCAGTGAAAAAAAGTCGGAGTATGGGTGGAGTAGTGGTGGCTCAAAAGAAAGGTTTTGCCTTAGGATGGGCCGAATGGCCTCTTTATGGTGCTCAGCAGGTTACGATTACATTAGGTAAGCCGGTAAAACTGGCAGGATTTATAGCCGATGAGAACGCTGAAGGGATTGCCAATGCGGATGTTCGAGCAGTGCTTTTTAAGAAGAAAACTTCTGAAAATGAAAAAACAAGGTGGCTGCCCGGACTTGGACCTTTGCCATGGCTGACAGTCAGGACAGATAGAGAGGGGCAATTCGAGTTTAATAATATTCCTGAGGATATAAGGGCTGACTTTGTTGTATCGGCTGCAGGATTTAGTACTATTTATACGCACAAACCGGAGAATCTCTCGGCTGGATATGAGGGAGCGGAGTTTATAGCCGGGCAAACGGATATTAGAGTTGAATTGACTGCTGAGGGAAGAATTGAAGGAAAGGTTATCGATAGTAAGAGTGGTGAAGGGGTAGCAGGAGTTAAACTAGCGGTCGTGCCGGCTTTTTCACCGTTCTTTTTTGAAAGGTTCGTATGTACTTCAAAACAGGACGGGACGTTCAATATTGGCGGTCTCAGAAGCGGTAAGTATCTCATGAGAGGGGATTTCCCAAAAGTTTATGCGAATGTCAAATCTGGCCAAAAATCCGCTGTGCAGGTTGAGATAAAGGAAAAGAGAAATCAAAAAGAACTCTCTAAATTCAAAAAAACGTTGGCTATTGGTGTAACGGTTGAGGGTGTGACGGTTGAGTTGGTGGGGGTTTGTGATCATCCCAGCGAAGGTAAACAATGGTGGCGACCTGATGGGAGTTTGCTAAAAAACTCTCCATATGATGATGATTTTGGAAGGGCTTTTCCCAAAGATGGCGAAAAAGGATATAAATTCGCAGTCAAATACAGTGGCATGGCAGGCAGGGACATCGATGCTATGGTAATTCCATTAAATGCCAAAACAACTAACGGCGGAGCTTTATTCAGTACCAGCAAGAAGAATGGGAAAGAAAATATAAAATATTTAGACGGGTCGCTGGATGAAAAAATAGTATGGCTTGGTGCAGCTTTTGATGAAGAAATAGTTAATTGTGATATTAGAATCGGTGTTTGTTTTGGTGATTGGAAACGTAATTATAGATATGAAACTGATCAATCTAACGATGCAGTTGAATGGGTCACCTTCAAAAACGTCTCTCTCAAGCCGAATTTCAAGACCGATGTGCAGGTTGAAGTTGAAAAGGCCGCTTCCAATAATTCCGGCGGTGATTCAAAACGCCATCAGCTTGTTACGTTTAAGGAGGGAATGTCCATAAGAGAAGCATTACGGTTTTTAGGCAAAGCATACAAGAAAAATATTATCCTGTCAGACAAAGTAGCCGGTCAAGTTCCAGTAAACGAACTCTATAACGTAACGTTTGAAGAGGCGCTGCAAGCAATTCTCGGCACACATAAATACATAATAGACGGCCACTTCATTCGTGTTTATACCGAAGAGGAATTTGAATCTATCTATCCGGAGGAGAAAACCAATTCGCAAGTCGAAGTTGAAAAACCCGATGTGCAGGTTGAGGGGGAAAGTGGTTGGGGCGAGGCGGTTGAGGGCGTCCAGGTCCGCCTGCGGAGCAACCGAGCCCGGTGGAACGTGGATGAGACGATTACCTGGAAGATCGACGTCCGCAACACCGGTAAGCGGCATTTCAAATTTGCCCTCGCGTACGAGGCCGTGAAAATCCACGTCGATGGACGAATATTTGACCTTCCGTCAATACGCAGTCGGGTCAGATTGTACGATCTCAAGCCCGGTCAGGAACACCGGAATATCTTTTTCAAGGTAGATCGTCGCTTGAAGTTCAAGGACCATCCATTCGAGCTGCAGCCGGGCAAGCATGCGGTCAAGATCACGCTGGCCGTCCGGCCGGCCAAGGGCGAAAGGGGTGATTCGCTCCAGGTGACCAGCAATCCGGTTGAGATAGAGATTTTGCCGGCGGACTCCGATGTGGAGCAAAAAACCGATGTGCAGGTCGAGGGGAAAAAACGAGCCTTGCATTTCCCAGGCACGTTTTCTGTGGGTACACTTTATATCCGCGATCCGATAACTGATGATTGGTATAAAAACCGGGAGAAGATTGAAGAAGCTAAGGGGGAAATATCTGTTCCTGCAAGGAAACAGGTTAAACTCATAATCAGCGAATCTGCTGTTGAACATCGCACCGCTTCCTGACGGCTCGATTGACGGGCAGGATGTAAATACCCTGCGGGAGGTAGGACGGAGGCTGGGGCAAAACAGTAAGAAATCGTAGTCGTCCGGCGTCAAAGAGTAAAACAGAAGCTGTCCAATTCGTTTGTTGCGATTTGTATTGACATTTTCCTTTTGATAGGTTAATCTTTACTCAAAGTTCATAATTTCATACGTCAACATACAGCAATTAACAGATATGGAGGAACCATATTATGTCTACTCGACAAAGAATAATTCTTATTTCACTGTTTGCTGCTGCTATGGTTGTTAATGCTGCGGACATAACCCTTGGTTCAGGAGTTCAACAGGATTTATCACCGAAACGCGAAGAACGACAACTGCCCCAAATTATGCACTCGGCAATGAAGGAATTGCCGAGCGTCACCGTCGGAACCAAAAACGCGGACCTGGTCGGAGGCGACAATCGCGTGTTGCAGGCGGCGGTCGATTACATTGCCGGGCTGGGAGGTGGTGTCGTGGAAATCGGCCAGGGTGAGTTTATCATGTACGACTCACTGCATCTACGCTCGAACGTTACCGTCCGGGGCACAAAAGGCAAAACAGTTTTGCGCAAGGCAGATGGTGTTGTATCTGCTCTGGCTCTCGACGGCGATTATGGCGAGCAGCAGGTTACGGTAGAGGATCCGGCCGGATTTGCTGTCGGGTATGGTGTGGCTGTCTGGGACGACCGTGCGGGGGGATTTCATACCACCGTCGCACGTATCACCGGACGCAATGGAAACACGTTTTCTATCGATAATCCATTAATGGCCGACTGCATGGTGCACAATAAGGCCAAGGCAGTGACGGTATTTCCTGTTGTCAGCGCGTATAACGTTGAAGGGGTACGAATTGAAAACCTCGTTATCGACGGCAATAAAAAATCCAATGTTCACTTAAATGGATGCAGAGGTGCGGGAATTTTTCTTTACCGTGCTTTTGGGACGGTCATTCGAAACTGCCTGGTTCGTAACTACAACGGAGATGGAATCAGCTTTCAGCAGTCCAATGATGTCACTGTGATTGATTGCATTTGCGAAGATAACGCTTCTTTAGGGATTCATCCTGGGAGTGGGTCACAGCGTCCGGTTGTGCGTAATTGTATTGCACGCCGGAATGGAACAGACGGGCTGTTTTTGTGCTGGCGGGTTCGGCACGGACTGTTTGAGGACAATGTCCTGGAAAGCAATGGGCGGTTCGGTATTTCCATCGGACACAAAGATTCCGACAATCTGCTGCGTAGAAATCTTGTCCGTTTGAACCATCTGAACGGGATTTTCTTCCGCAATGAAACTCCTGGAATGGCTGCCCATCGAAATCGCATCGAAGAAAATATCATAGAAAATAACGGAATCGGTGACGCGGCAGCAGGGATTCGCATTCGGGGTTATACCAACGATCTTGTGTTCAGAAATAACATCATACGTGATACAAGAGGAAAAGACTCACTGACTCAGAATATAGGGATTCGTATCGAAGAGCATGTCGGCAAAGTCGTCCTGGAGGGCAATAAGATAGAGGCAAAAACCAAAATCGACGACCGGCGGGCTTCGAAACAAAAATAGGCTCTAAGTAAGTATTTGTTCGTTTACGTGTGTAGGAGAATAGAAATGAGGCAGTCGATATTGAGTCTAAAGTTACCGGTTAAAATGTTTTCAGCGATTATTTTATCCTGGCTGGTTCTGTGTCAGGGTAATATCCTTTACGCCAAGAAGACGGATGAAATTCGTATAGACGTCTCCAGGAAAGCCAGGAAAAAAGGCTTCGTCAAGATAGCAACGATTGGGCCGAGCCCTTTATCAGTAAACGCAAATACGGCTCCACAGAAAGTAGTTGATAAAATGATAGCGCACTGGCGGAGCAAGTTTGCGCAGGTATTGCCTGATAGGCCCGATCTAATCGTTGTCCCCGAGGCCTGTGATCGACCGTCTGGTTTCAGTCTCGAAAAGAGATTGGAGTATTATAAAGTTCGCAGGAATCAGATACGGGATTTCTTTGCAAAAACCGCAAAAGAAAATAACTGTTATATCGTGTATTCAGCGGCCCGCCAGGCCAAAGACGGGACTTGGCGTAACTCAAGTGTAATGCTTGATAGAAAAGGTAAGGTAGCAGGTATCTACAATAAAAATCATGTTGTTATAGAGGAGACGACCGTAGCCGGAATTCTTTGCGGCAGAGATGCACCCATAATTGAGTGTGACTTTGGCCGGGTAGCGTTTGCTATATGCTTCGACCTGAATTTTGATGAATTAAGATTAAAGTACGTTAAAGCCAGACCGGATTTGATTATATTTTCATCCATGTATCACGGTGGACTTATGCAGGCATATTGGGCATATTCCTGCCGTAGCCATTTCGTTGGTGCTATCGCTGGTAAAACGACACCCTCAGAAATTTACAATCCTTTAGGTCAGGTCGTTGCCTCCAACACGAATTATTTTGATTTTGTTGTTACGACCGTGAATCTGAATTGTGCCCTGGCACATCTGGATTATAATTGGGGGCGGCTAAGAAAACTCAAAGCTAAGTACGGGCCCAAAGTTAAAATAACCGACCCCGGCCGCCTGGGTCCGGTGTTAGTATCCAGCCAAGACCAGAAGATAAGTGTGCAAGAGATGATCAAAGAATTTGAAATAGAGCTGCTGGATGATTATATGGCAAGAGCATTAGCACATCGGCACAAGCCGGAAAATATGGAATAAGGAGAAAAAATGAAATCATTGAATCGCCGAGAGTTTGTGAAGGGTTCATTAGGTATGTTGAGCGCATTAACATTGCTGCCCAAAAGTAGAAGCTATGCTGCAAATGAGAAAATTATCATTGGTGTGATGGGACTTGGCGGACGGGGAACGTACCTGGCTGAAAGGTTTGCCAGCCGGCCGGACGCAGAGGTTGCATATCTTTGTGACGCCGATAGCAGACGCTTTGCCAGGGCAAGAAGCTTGGTGGAAGAGGCTCAAAACAAAAAGCCGAAGATGGTGCAGGATTTTAGGAGGATTTTCGATGATCCCAACGTAGATGTAATCATAAATGCCACACCTGACCACTGGCACGCCCTTGGAACCATTATGGCCTGCCAGGCGGGAAAAGATGTCTATGTGGAAAAGCCCATGGCTCATAACGTTTGGGAGGGGAGAAAGATGATTGAAGCTGCGCGAAAATACAAGCGTGTTGTGCAGGTAGGCATGCAGACGCGCAGTGCCCCGTATATGAAAAACGCCGCCGAGTACATAAGGTCCGGCAAACTTGGTAAAGTGTACCTTGTCCGTGTCTTTAATATGATGAAACATTCAATGATGAGGAAAGGGGCCAGTCGGCCTGTCCCTGAAGGATTTAATTATGATATGTGGTGTGGACCTGCTCCCAAGCTGCCATATAACCCGAATCGCCGTTGGCTGAATCAATGGGAGTATAGCTGCGGGCCGATAGCCGGTGATGCCATTCATCAATTAGATTCGGCCAGGTACTTGTTCGGTGACAAGCCTTATCCCGAAACAGTCTCTCATGCTGGCGGGGTTAACGTTCTTCGGGATGGTAGAGAAATTCCAGATACTCAGTTGGCCACGTATGAGTATGGTGAATTTACATTATTGCTTGAGTCGGCTCTCTGGATGCCTTATATGAAGAAGACGCCGTCGAGCATCCGGGATTCGGACAAATTCCCTAACTGGCCGTTCAGCAGCACCAAAATTGAGGTACTGGGTACCGAAGGCTTTATGTACGTTGGCAGGCATGGAGGCGGTTGGCAGGCATACGATTCAAATGGCGAATTAGCTCATTCCGAGTATGGCCGTCAGGCGGATAAAGAGCATCAGGACAATTTCATTGATTGTATCCGAACCCGCAGGAAACCTAATGCGGATGTAGAACAAGGTCATTATTCGGTGTTACTCTGCCATCTAGCCAACATATCGTATCGAGCGGGTAATCAAAAACTAACGTTCGAACCGAAAACCGAATCCTTTGTCAATGCCCCGCAAGCCAATAAATATTTGAAACGTACGTACAGGCATCCATGGGTAATACCTGATAAGGTATAAAGACCGTCCCTTACATGCAGGAGGCTGTTGTCTATCGGGCAATTTCCTTGCGTAGCCACTCAAGGCTTTTCTCGACTGTGCCGGGAGCTGCTTCACATTCTATGGACATGACACCATCCCACTTGATCTCCTTGAGTAGTTCGATACAGCCGGCAATGTTATCAGCGTTGACCCCTTCACCAATACTGATAACGGATGTCGCGATTCCGGTTTCCCCACCGCGCACAGCCTTTGCAAGCTCTTCGCTTACGTCCTTGATGTGACAATGTGATAATTTGTCTTGAAATCGTCGAAGGAAAGCCACCGGGTCTTGCCCGGCTATGAATGTGTTGCCCGTATCGAAGTTCATCCTCAGATAGGGCGAGTCGAAAAAGTTTAGGATTTGCTCCATGGTGTCCGGATTCGTAGTGTACGGCCCGTGTGGCTCGACGTTGATAATCATATCGTATCTTTCGGCCCACTCCAGGACCACACGGTAGTACTGTTTCATCAGTACCATCACTTCGTCATCGGTGTACCCTTCCGGTTTCTTGCCGCCGTCAGTAGTGTCCACGCATGGGCATCCAAGGGCCTTGGCGAACTTGATAGCGCGGGTTGTATAGCCGATACCGCGATGCTGCCCTTCGGGAGAAGACATCGGATAGGCCGCGTCAAGTTGCGAGACCTTTAATCCCATCGAGTCAAGGTATTGCTTCAATTTCAACGGGTCAGAGTGCAGCGGAATGTGGGGATTATATCCCAATGCCTGGATGAAGTAGTCCCCGTCAATCGTTCCGAACTCGACGTACTCAATATCGTGGTCTTTGGCAAACTGACAGGGGACCTCATATGTAACATCGAAGTGCCGCCAATTATCTACGTGCATACCTAACTTTAACATATTTTCACTCCTTAATATGGCTGCTTACGGCCTTAGATTTTATGATTACCGTGGCAATCTGTGCATATTGGCTGAGTTTTATGCTTCGCAGCCATCTCGGCTGAAATATCGTGCCTGTCGTGGCACTTGAGGCACATTGCGTCGACCTTATCACGTTTGAAGGTAATATCCGGCTTCGTCGCCCCGATATCTTCGTCGTTGGCATGATCGGCGCTTATCCCGTGGCAGTCGATACAACCGACCTTTGCTTGCAGGTGGGTCTTACTCAGTTCTTCATGGACGAATGTCATATGGCACACATAACACGCTGCATTGGCGCCGAGGGGATTAGTCACCTCCGGTTCGTCCGAACCCGACTTGACAGCCGGGCGATTACATGACCCCAAGAGTATTATAAACGCTGCGATTGCGAGCAAAGTCAAAATCCGTCTCATACTATTTCCCAGTCTCGCAGCCATTGATACTCCGGCGTAAGGTTCGCATGGTAGTTCTCCGCGCACCGCCGCATTACCGCCTTGTCTTTTTCCGTCAGCGCCGTATCGCGATCGTATGAGCCAATGACGTTTTCTTCGAGCTGCCCGGTGGTATTCACCCCGGGTATCACCGCTGAGATTCGACGCTCCTGCAGCATCGCCTTGATGAGCACATGGGCGCTTTTATCGACCTTGCCCTTGATTTGCTGGGGCTTAAGACCGAAAGTTGTCCCTGCTCCGAAAGGCTTGAGCCCGATTACTCCGACGTCCTTTTCCTTCGCTAACTTCAAAAGGCTGTCCCCCCCGAATTCCTTCGTCAAAAAAAGATACGGGAAAATTATCACCGAAAACTGCGGATATTCTTTGAGCACGCGATGGAATACCTTCGGATTGTGGGCCGAGACGCCCAGCCACCGGAGCTTACCCTGCTTTTTGGCCTTCTCGAAAACCTCGACGGTCATATCCAGCACTTTATGACTTATCATCAGCATCGTCCCCCGGACCGTTTGCCCTTCGCCCCACGTCGCCCCGACAGGCCGCCACATATCCAGCATATCGGTCTTGTAGTGTTTCAGCCGGCCGTCGATCTCCCGCATGAATCGCTCTTTTGACAGCTCCTTTTCGTATTCCGTCGTAAGCTTCAGCGGCCACGATGCGAATCCGATATGCCATTTATCTCGATTGCCCCGAAAGGCCTTGCCGTACTCTTCGCATTCGCCGGTGATATTGGTATCCAGGTAGTTTATCCCTAATTCCGCCGCCTTTTCCAAAACCTCGATCCGGTTCTCCAATCCCTGCGAGCCGTGCCCGCCTAAGCTGACCTCGGATATCATAATCCCCGTCTTGCCCAATTTGCGATAGCCCATCTTCGGGTTGTAGTTGAGAATTTTAGATGTATCGATAGGTTTATCTTTTTTACCTTTTGCCTGCCCATCGCTCGCTAGCGCCCCGGCTATAGAACCAGCCGCCGCCAACGATGTATTACGAATGAAATTCCGTCTCGAAAGTTTATCGTTGTTCATAGTATGTCTCCTTTTTAGTCTGTAAAATCATCGGAGTTCTTTTTGTCTGGTAATTATACCCGAAACCCTGCCCGATTTAAAGCTTTTATACAAACAAAATCCAGTTTGTTGTCATTCTGAACGCAACGAAGTGAAGCGGAGAATCACCAACAATAATCAATCATCAATAATTCACCCCTTAGGGGTCAATTCATCATTTCGTTTGGGTGGCAGCCACATGCGTAGCTTGTGGATGGTAATCTAAATAATTAATCAATAATCACTCATCATTAATCATTTATATGGCAGGGATCCAGCATCGAGAATCCACCAATCTCTAATCCTCAAATCCACTAATTCACTAAAAAAAGCTTTCCCTTCTACCTTCTTTTGGGCTAAAAACGCGGTAATCCTGCCAACTTTGGTCCTATTTTTCTTGCCTTCGATACCGTAATTTGGTAATTAAACATTTAGAAAACATTTTTTTCAAGGAGAACGAAATGAGTGCGGGAACAAATCGCATAATCACGCCGCTTATAGTGGCATTCATCCTGGCGATGACAGCCCCGACTTTCGCAGGAAAAATTATCTACGTTGACGACGATGGCCAGGCCGATTTCAATAACATCCAGGCCGCTATCGACGATACCAATGACGGGGATGCCGTCATCGTGGCCGATGGCACGTATACCGGCCTTGGTAATTACAACATCCGCTTCAAAGGTAAGGCCATATCCGTCATGAGCGCAAACGGCCCCGAACATTGCATTATCAACTGCCCAGGAGGCCTCCCTCTAAAGCAGCCGTCATGCGGTTTCATTTTCACAGAACGCGAGGACGCTAACTCTATCCTGGATGGTTTCACAATAACCAATGGCTACAACGGCAGCGGCTCCAGCTTCGGCCGTTGCGGTGCAATCTGTTGCTTCAAATCTTCTCCCACCATCACTAATTGCATAATCAGAAAAAATTCAGGCACCTCAGGCGGTGCCATCTTCTGCGAATTTTACTCTTCTCCCACTATCACCAACTGTATTATCATTGGCAATAATGGAGGACGAGGCGGAGGCGGCATCTGTTGCACTGCCGGGTGCTCGCCCACTATCGTTGATACCATCATTTGCGGCAATTCGGCTAAACGAGGCGGCGGTATTTATTGTGATGTTTCGTCCTCTCCTAAAATTATTAGCTGCAATATCAGCGCAAATCATGCATATGAAAGCGGGGGCGGGCTTCATTGCAATACGAACTCCTCGCCGACAATTACTAACTGCATTATTAGCTGTAACTTCGCACAGGAAAGTGGTGGTGGTCTGTACTGTCAACAGGATTCGTCACCCAAAATTACTAATTCTTCCATCTGCGACAACGAGTCACACCAAAGCAGTGGGGCAGGTATACTTTGCTGGGATTCGACTCCGAAAATCACCAATTCAATCCTTTGGGGCAATATGCGCGGAGACAATTCCTCCAGTGAAATACTACTGATTTCAAGCTCGCCAATTATAACCTATTCCGACATCAAAGGCGGTTGGAAAGGCGAAGGAAACATTGACGTTGACCCATTGTTTGTTATGAACGGCCCTGATGCCATAAAAGGAACCGTAATAGAAAGTGCATCCAGAGTAAAATCCAACCTAAACAGGGCCATATTGGTGGATTCTCTCGCCTCATTCCCCGAAGGCCACTTCGTCGGTGAGCTGATTTATGTGCTGTTTGAAAAAGAGGACTATAAAGACCAACGATATGCTATCATTACCGACAACACCACCACTACCATAGAGACACTAAATGCCGGCGGTAGAAGTCTGGTGGGCGCTGACAAAGGTAACAAATACCGGATAGTCGATTACTACCTGGAGCCGAGTTCGCCATGTATTAACGCCGGTACGGCTGAAAATGCTCCGGCTACTGACATTCAAGGCAGAAACCGCAATGGCAAACCGGACATAGGCGCCTACGAAACCGGTCCTTGATATAGTTGCGAAAAAGAGAACGTCGGTTTTCTTATTATAGTTGTTTTTCTTCAGGCTGGATTTAGCCCGGTTAGAAAGTAGACAAACGTCTTATGCTGCGATTGTAACTAGATCCTTGCTCCCCGATCGGTTCGAGGGCAGGTTCACAGGAATGATAAAAAAAACTTTTTTTGCATTTTTTTGTTTACTTATGTTTGGAAATCTGTTAAAATACTATCGTGTTTGACAGAAGGCAAACGTAAATCGCCAGTAGGCGAAGGATTTAGCGGAGAACCGCACGAGTAGGGCAAGATAGCCCAAGTCTTCGTATCAGCAGATATACGCCCATAAACCTCTATTTGGTAAGCAAGGTAAACTTTTGAAAATTTCAATCTGTAATCTGTGGTCAATAAATAATACCGGCCGTCCCGGCCTCAACCGGATATATACTAAATACGAACTAATATAAAGGGAATTACCCATGTTACCACTCACGAGAATCAAGAATCGAGACAGAATCGAGTATCCAGTATCGAGTCTTTTTATGCAAAACGAACCCAATTTTCGAAAAAGTCAAATGAACGTAAATAACGTAACAACAAAGGAATATGAAAAATTGGACACTTGGTCAAGCGGGAAAAACGAACCCAAAACGAACCCAATCAAAGCCAATTTCAAAGGCAAAAAATGCTCCTAATCTTTACTCCATTAGAAGTTCTTGAAAACTCTATGATGACAAGCTATTATTTAGAACCAACACGGCCCATAAATCATAGGAGGTTACCATGAAAAAAGTGATTGTTTCTTCACACAATCGTCGCGTTTTAGCGGTTTTAGTTCTTATTAGTCTTTTGTTTACAACTTCCCCGGCACAATCAGGGGAAAATAGAGATATTCTGCGTGCTGGTACTTCAAAGATTGATATAACACCAGGAACGCCGGTTAAAATGGCAGGCTATGCCGCCCGAACAGATTTATCTAATGGAGTTCACGACCCGTTATCGGCGCGTGTTGTAATATTTGAAAATGATGGCGATCGGCTGGTGCTGGTCTCAACTGACCTGCTGGGTTTCTATGATGGAACGGCAGAATATCTGCGAAAAGCTCTAATGGATAAATTCAAGCTCAAGCCATCTGAGCTTTTTCTAAGCGCCATTCACACCCACGCCGGCCCCACCCTGACCATCGATAAGAAAAAAGGACACCCAAATAATCTCGAATATACAGAGAACCTGAAGTCTAAGCTGATAAAAGTAATTCGCAGCGCATTCAAAAATCTTGGCGAGGTCCGCACGGGCACCGGCGCCGGATACAGTCCGGTCGGTGTTAACCGTCGTGAGTTGAAAATCAGCGACACTGGAGATAGTTCGATACAACTCGGCCGTAATCCCTATGGCCCGACCGACAAGGAAGTTCTGGTAATGAAGGTCGCGAAATCTGATGGAGCTGTAATCGCGGCTCTTTTTGATTATGCGACACACGCTACCTCTTTGGGAGGCAGGAACTTAAAAATCAGCGGCGATGTCCTGGGATTAGCAGAGCAGTTTGTCGAGAATATTCTTGGAAATAATACTATCGCTCCTGCGTTCGCGGGGGCATCCGGCGATATCGACCCGTGGTTCAGGGTGCTACCTTCGTTCAATACCGAGCCAGGCTGGATTCCCGAGCCCGTCCTGCTGGGAACAATGTTAGGCCAGGAAGTGGTGCATGTTTTCCGTGGCATTAGGAAAGTTTCCACCGGCGGAAAAATCAAAACATCTTTTAAAACACTCAAACTACCGGGTAAACCAAGAGGCCAAGCTAATGCAGGAAAAGATTCCCTGCATACTTCCCTGAATATAACAGCGGCGAAAGTAGGGGACATTGCTTTTGTAGGTATTGGCTGTGAGGTACTGACGGAAATCGGCAGGGCGATTAAGGATGCTGCGCCTTATAAGCATACATTTGTGATTACACACTGCAACGGTGCTGCCGGCTACCTGGCGCCGGAGCATTTGTACATAGAAGGGGGGTATGAAGTCAGAAGCAGTCCCTTTGCCCCTAAAGCCGCCGCGATTGTTGTCAAAGAAGCTGTGCGGATGTTACACGGATTGTAGGAAAGGATTAGCTCTTTTGGAAATACTGATATTTAATGCATTTCAACAGTGCAGGACCCAATACCGGCCCGGTAAAAATTAAACTGCACATTGGGATGATTTGCCAGCAATGACATCGGCACGGAACTATCTGTTACTTTTTTGCATATCATCAAGGTGGTCAGCCGCATCCCAAATGGATTGTCGTGTGTTCCTGCCTGCCAGATGGAAACCTTTTCCGCCTGCCAGGTCTGAACCGGCCCGACTGTAATCGCCTTCGTTGGCACGCCGGTAACTACTCCTCCGCCGCTGGTACGGGCGTTCTGCATTACAGTTACCGGATGAAGATCCACAACACGCGTAGAGAGCCGGCCGTATTCATCGGGCGACGGCGGCGCCTGGTTGTATGGTTTTTCTCTTTTGACCGGATCGTTAAACGCCCAGTGTTTTATATCGCCCTGTCCGCCCTGCATAATCAAGCACCTGACCCCTTCCCAGCTTTGGACATATTCCGTCACGTCGGCCTTAGGAAAATGCAGATTCGATTCCGGCATACGTAACTTTTCATCGATCCGGTTGAAGCAAAGCTCCTTATCTGCTTTCGCAAATGACAGCGGATGATTTTCATCCACCTCTTTACCATCTAAGTACCACTCATCCATTCCCCAGAAGTGTGCGTTTTTCAGGTCAAGTTCGAACTCATTGACAAGTCTTGCCGCCAAAGGCAATTGTTCTGTGGGACCGATTGGTCCGCAAATCCCTGCCGGATTGTCCGCCGTCGCCTGCCGCCAGGCTGTGATATACTCCAGGGCCTCGGCCAGATAAAAATCTTCCAGCGTATCATAAAATACTACCTGGAAACCTTCCCGTGATAAGCCGAGCATATCTTCGGCAGTAAGCTTTGCCGCATCATCTAAAATCTGGTCATCCAGCGTTGTGTAATCCCACCATTCAGGCGCTAAAATACTTATTTTCCTTGCCATTATTAGTCTCTCCTCAAACTAAGTGAACCAATTCCCCTAATTCGGCTTTCAGTATATTGTCATGGGGAAAGGAATGCCCCAGATGTTGTCGGAAACCTTCTGCATACGGCACGCCAATCATACTTCCCCGCGACGATGCCCACCTTTCCATCGATTCCACGTATTCGTCCATATGGTGATGCGCCCTCAACCAATTTCTCTGGCTCTCATGAAAGCAAAGCATCTGTTCTTTGGTCTTAATAGTGGAACTGATATCAACCACCATCTGTGGCTGGACGTCGTTCCCGAAAAGGTCCTTCCCTTCTGCCGGGTCCATATAATAAAGATACGGCACCGGCTCAAAGGATTCTACGCCCTCTATTTCTATGTTGCGAACTCCGCCTGCAAAACATGCCGTCATAGCTAATTTACCTGCTATAGTATGGTCAACCATATAGTCCTCGGGGGACAGGGCAAACACAATAGTGGGCTTTAGCTTCCGCATCAACTCGATGGCCTTGAGCAATGTCGGCCGGTCGTACATGATAAAGATATCGCCACATTCGAGGCAGTGGTATTGGCCGTCGAGGATAGCTGCTGACTTAGTCGCTTCGTCTCTGCGTATTTTACTAATCTCCTGGCGTGTATAATCAATCGTCCCGCAATCGCCCGGTGTCATTGTGGCAATGTGAATCTGCCAGCCCTTTTGCCGCAAAAGGGCCAGTGTCCCGGCGCATAAAAACTCCGCATCATCCGGATGTGCGCCAAAACTTAAAGCAACTCTTGATTGCTCCATATTTATGGTACCTGCGCCGTTCCTGGAAAGCGTAAACTTTTAAAGTCTGTTAGTAACACATTTGCTTTCAGGCCTTGAAAGCGCTTAGCCTCTCGGCAGCCATTTTGATATCACCAAATCTGTCGTCCCCGGCTTCCCGCTCGATGGCCAACGCTCCTTTAAAGCCTATCTCTTTCAAGGTATTCAGGAAGGCTTCGCTGTCGACTTGGCCCTGGCCCCAGGGCACCTCAGCGCCCCACGTACCTGGCGTTTTGGTCCGCAATGCATCCTTTATATGGATGTGCCTGATCCACGGAGCCAACACTTTTACAGCTTCGAGCGGTCTGCCCTTGTCATAAAGAATCATATTCGCCGGGTCGAAGTTTACTCTAAGAGCCGGATGGTCCATTTCTTCCAGGAAATGCTTTAGCTCATCCGCCGTCTCCTGCCCTGTCTCTAACAGAAACTTTACGTTCTTTTCAGCAGCAGCATCAGCCAGAAGCCGAACGCGGTCGTAAAACTTCCTGGTGTATTCCGGCTGTGTATGGTCAATGAATCCAGCGTGCATCAGCATGTACTTGACGCCGAGCTGTGCGGTCACGTTGATCGCTCCCAGTGCCAATTCTCGATTTTCCTCCCAGGATTCGTCCGGGCCGATTCCACCGGTCTTTTTGATACTCTCCAGTGATGAGTAATCCTCGTATGGAAAGTCTATCATCGTGCTGCTTATTTTCCAATCCTGTTGGCGTACTGCCTCCAAATACTGTTCGCCGTTTTCCTGCACCCCTGCCCTAACCGCAAGATTCACATATCCGATATCCAGTTTCTTCGTAGACTCGGCCAACTCGTTTACATCCTGCTTCAGTGACCAGCTGCAAACCGAAACAGGCAAATCGTTACATGTACGCATGACAATAATCTCCGTAAATATTTTGTTTCCTTATAATGGGTTTCAATAGTCAGTCTTGGCTCATTGTAGCGAAACGGTCCCGCCTGTACTTATTGATTCCTTTTCTGCCTCCACTATCTTGACTGAGTCTCGGGATGCCTCCAGAGTCGTGACAGGTGCCACCTGTTCTCCTTTAATTACTTTGACAAAATGGTCGATTTGTAAGATATACCCATCTCCCTGCTGTACCTCAGGCGTAAATGCACTACCTTCGGCCGGGCAGACCTTAAAAGCCGGCTCACGCGTGCAGTCGTAAACAATAGTAGCTTTTTCCTGTACGATATTAAAGCTCATCTCGAAACCGAATCCTGGCATCAAAGCCCATCCTCCCTCTGCTGTAATAACACTATCGTTATCGTAAAGGTATTGCGTCGCTACGTGACCTAATCTGCCGGTGCTGTCCTTACCACCGGAACTGAAAACGGCTTTGGGTATCCCAAAAACATATTGAACAAAATCGGAATCGTGAATATGCAAATCCAGTATCACGCCGCCGCTGCGCTCCTCGTTCAAAATCCAATTTTCATAGCTCCAGGTCGGCACTGCAGACAACCTTTGAAAGGTTGCCGCTAACACTTTTCCGTATTCGCCGCCTGCTATAATATCTTTTACCTTGGCATACTCCGGCCAAAAACGAACACAATGTCCGATTTGAAGCAGCTTGTCGCTGGAATTCGCGGCTTCAATCATACTTTCGCATTCAGAGACATTAAGTCCCATCGGCTTTTCGCATAATACGTTCACCCCGGACTCCAGGGCCTGTATCGTGTGCTTAGCATGCAGATACGTCGGAAGCGTGAGCGAGATTGCGTCCAGTTTCTCTTCTGAAAGCATCTTGCCGAAATCGGAATAAATGTTGATTCCCGTGAAATCGATAGCTTCGGTCCCTTCGATATTTCCCACCGTTTTTTTGCAATCTTCAACGATATTCCTGTTTGAATCGCAAATGGCCACAATCTGTGCATCTTCCCGCGCCTTCCAGCACCGATAGTGCATTTGCCCCATAAAGCCTAAACCTGCAATCCCTATCTTAAGCAATGTTCATTCTCCTTACCTTTTATACCGTATTAAATGGTAATTCCTGTTAATCAACACTATAACTATGTGATATTTGGACTTGCCATAATAGCAAGTTTGTTCTGCTAATGCAATTAATTCCGCCAGGGTAATTTCTTTTTCTCAGAATGCCAGGCCCGGGCACAGTGGGATATTCCAACCTCTCTGGTTGAGTGAGACGATAGCGAGATGAAGAAAAATTTGCAAGTGGCAAATGTTTGTGAAACAGGTTATAATCGAATCAATCGCTAAGGTATCAATTTTATTAAAGGTAAGTTGTAAAGGAATTTAATCTGTGCTCAGTTTACTTGTTACAATCTGTTTATTATTGCCAAAATCGTATGCCGGCCAGAACTGGCCTTCTTTTCGCGGTCCATCTGCTTCCGGCATTGCTAAAGGTTTTAATACACCAGTCAAGTGGGACATCGAGAAATCCGAGAACATTCGCTGGAAAATTGATGTCCCCGGGCTTGGACACTCATGTCCGGTGATATGGGGCGACCGTATCTTTGTCACGACTGCGGTTAAGGATGATGGGCAGTCACGTTTGAAGGTGGGTTTATACGGAGATGTCAAATCGGAAAAAGAAGAAAACATTTTTAGTTGGCGTCTTTATTGCATAGATGTAAAAAACGGCAAGATTTTATGGCATCGTGAATCTCACAAAGGAAAGCCAAAGGTCAAACGCCATCCCAAGTCCAGCCATGCTAATGCTACTGCCTGTACGGACGGAAATTACGTCGTCGCTTTCTTTGGTTCTGAAGGTATGTACTGTTACGATATGCAAGGGGGCCTAATATGGAAAAAGGACCTTGGTACGCTTGACTGGGGTTATTATCGCATGCCTGCTGCTCAATGGGGAGGCGGTAGTTCGCCGGTCATCCATAAGCAGATGGTAATTATTCAGTGTGATGTTCAGCAGAAATCTTTTCTTGCCGCCTTTAATTTGAAGGATGGTGCTCAACTGTGGAAAACAACCAGGGACGAGGTCCCAACCTGGGGCACGCCGACTGTTTATTCAGGCAAGAAGCATCCCCAGATCATCGTTAACGGATATAAGCATATTGGCGGGTATGATATTGAGACCGGAAAAGAAATCTGGAAAATGAAGGGGGGTGGTGACATCCCTGTTCCAACTCCTATCGTAGCTCATAATCTAATATATATTACCAATGCACATGGAAGAATGTCGCCCATCTATGCCGTGCAAGTCTCTGCGGCTGGTGATATCTCATTAGCTAAAGAGATATCGAGCAATAAACATGTCGCCTGGAGCTATAACAAAGGTGGCAATTACATGCCAACTCCCATCATATATAAAGAATATCTTTATTGCGGTTCGGATACAGGCAGACTGAGCTGTTTTGAAGCTAAGACAGGGAAATTACAATACCGTGAAAGGTTGGCCGACGGGAGTGTTGCTTTTTCAGCTTCTCCGGTTGCAGCAGACGGGAAAATCTATTTCACTGCTGAGAAAGGTGACATATATGTTGTAGAAGCAGGCTCTGAATTTAAGCTGTTAGGCGTTAATAAAATGGGCGAGACCTGCATGGCAACACCTGCGATTTCGCAGGGAACCCTGTATTTTCGAACAAGGCATCAGCTTGTGGCGGTCACAGAAGATAAGCAATGAAAAACCGACCCCGCATAATTTACAAGTCTGCCGGACTGATAATGAGCATGCGACGGAAAAACTGTGGAAGATTTATTTTTGAAAAGAGAAGGCTTGAGAAATAAAAAGAGATTTGTTATATTAACAAGCGTATTAGACAATCAACAGTAACGATTAATTAAGATGAAAGGAGGCGGACATGAATAAAATAAAACACAGAATTGGGCTTTTGGCATTCATTTTGGTGGGTTTAATCTATACTTTGAACAGTCCGGTCAAGGCCGATGACCCATGGATCGTTTACAAGGGTAAGAAAGGTCCGGGCAAGGGCAAGCATATCGTCTTTCTCGCTGGCGATGATGAATACCGCTCAGAAGAAGTGATTCCCCAGTTTGCTAAGATCGCAGTTGTGCACCACGGCTTCAAGTGCACGGTGCTGTTTGCCATCAATAAAGAAACAGGCGAGATCGACCCCAGCACGCTCGACAATATCCCCGGTCTCGAAGCTCTTAAAACGGCTGATATGATGGTGATGTTTTTACGTTTTCGTGAGCTTCCCGATGAGCAGATGAAATATATTATTGATTACACCAACTCGGGTAAACCAATTATGGGATTGAGAACGTCGACCCATGCGTTCAATTACAGGAAACATGAAGACAGCCCCTATGCAAAATATAGCTTTAGAAGCCCGGAACCCAAAGGCGGGTACGGACGTCAGGTTTTAGGAGAGACCTGGGCCGGCCATTATGGAGGCCACGGAAGAGAAAGCACTCGCGGACTCATCGCAAAAGGTATGGAGAACCATCCCATCGTCAAAGGCTGCGAAGATATCTGGGGGCCGTCCGATGTTTACACCATCACGACGCTGACCGGTGACAGCAAGCCGTTGATTATGGGGCAGGTGCTCGTGGGTATGAACCCGAAAGACAAACCTAGCCTAACGAAAGAACCGGTGCCCGTGGCCTGGCTCAAGACTCATACAGGTACAAAAGGGAAAACCTCCCGCGTTTTTAATACGACGATGGGGCATGGCGACGACTTGAAGAGTGAAGGTTTTCGTCGGCTTCTTGTAAACGCCTGTTACTGGGGGATGGGCATGGAAGATAAGATATCGGCCGGGAGCAAAGTCGATTTAGTTGGCGAGTATAATCCGAATCGGATTGGTATGGGCAGGCACAAAAAAGGCTTGAAACCCTCAGATCACAAGCTCTGATTACCGTAACCTGGCGTAGGAAATAAAATGTTAGTGAAGTTGAGCACACGAGATGAACAACTTCTGGATGGTCAACACGGCGAAGCTGCCCGGATGGCGATGCGTATTCTGGTAAGAATGGCCGAAGTGCAGGACGCCGACGAAATGATGGATGTCAGCCAGGCTCACATTGATGGGTGTGGCCTGCTCAGCGAAACAGGTTTGGAATTTGCTGAGACATTAGCGGCAAAAGGAGGAAAAGTTTCCATTCCTACGACCCTGAATATGGGGCCGCTTGACCTTCAGAACTGGAGGAAATTTGGGGTAAATGAGGACTTTGCCGCAAAAGCCATCAGGCAGGCAAAGGCCTATACGGATATGGGATGCATACCTACCTGGACGTGCGCACCATATCAAAGTTACCTGACGCCCAGGTTTGGTCAACAAATCGCCTGGGGCGAATCCAACGCTATCTGCTATGCCAACTCTGTTCTTGGGGCCAGAACAAATAGATATGGGGATTTTATCGATATCTGTGCTGCAATAACAGGCAGGGTCCCTAAGTGCGGCCTTCATCTAAAACAAAACCGCAAAGGGCAGATTCTTTTACGGCTCGTAGATATCGACTCTGCTATTATGCACAGTAATGCTTTCTATGCGGTATTGGGCCATCTCATAGGCTCCCTGGCTGAGGATCAAATTCCGGTTATCGAAGGGCTGCCTGTTGATGTTTCCGGTGACCAGCTCAAGGCTTTATGTGCAGCGGCAGCCTCTTCGGGTTCGGTGGCTCTTTTTCACGCTATCGGCGTGACGCCTGAAGCTAATACTTTAGAGGAGGCCTTCCAGGACAAGAAACCGGAGCGAATTATCGATATAAATCTTTCGGATTTACAGAAATCCAGGGCCGACTTGTCCACTGCACGGGAAGGAGATAAGCTTGATTTAGTTGTATTAGGATGTCCTCATTTTTCCTTCGATGAGTTTCGTGAACTCGCCTGGCTTTTACGGGCCAAGACTGAAAATGGCAAAACGCTCCATCCGGACGTTCAGCTCGTTGTTATTTCCAGCCAGACATCTTATGCACTGCTGCAAAGAAGCGATTTTCTCGATGTGCTGACTGACTTTGGTGTCAAGATTACTCTTGATACTTGTATTTTTCATACACCAATGGTCTCCCCGGAGACAAAGGTTATTATGACCAACTCAGGAAAGTGTGCTTATTATGCGCCGGGCCAGTTGGCCGTACAGGTTGCCTTTGGCAGTATGGCCGAATGTGTTGACTCTGCCGTTAAAGGATGTGTATGCCGAGAGGAAGCATTAGGATGACTGAGAGAATTCTGGTCGGAAGACCGGTAGTTGCAGGCTCAGCCGAGGGCACAGCTCTTGTTTCAAAAGAGCCTCTGAGTTTCTGGGGCGGTTGTTGTCCGCGTACAGGTGAGATTATTGATAGGCGTCATGAGCGTTCGGGAGCGAATGTTACAGGGCGGGTATTCGTATTCCCACAGGGCAAAGGCTCCAGCACCTCCAGTGCCACCTTGATGGAAAGCATCAAAACAGGCGTTGCTCCGGCAGCAATCATCAACCTTAAGGTAGATCCAATTTTAGCACTGGGCAGTATTGTCTCAGACGAGCTGTACCACAAAGCTGTGCCTATTGTTATTTTGGCAGAAAAAGACTTTTATTCAATTAAGGAAGACGACCACCTTACCGTCGAACCTGATGGAACTGTGAAGGTTAATACGAAATCTTGAAAAATAGACCGAAATGTTTAATGGCATGGAGTTTTTGGGCTGATAACCATAAGAGAACTGGTACCCGAAGAAACGGAGATGACTTATTTCATGAAAACTGTAATAAGATATTATTTATTTAGACCATTTATCGCAACTGCCCTTCTTTTTGTCCTTCTCGGGTCCGTTCACGCAGAAAAGACAACGGACCCCTCGCTCCTTACTCTCGAGAGGATTCATGACTCCAACGACTTTGATCCTGAGAAGTTCGGGCCGGCCCGTTGGCTTCAAGATGGTTCCGGGTATACAACTTTGGAAGACACGAAGGTTCCGCAGGAATGTAATGAACCTTCATCCTGTGATGAGTCGGACGATGAAAAGCCAAAAGATATTGTTCGATACTATCCGGAGACTGGCTGCCGAGAAATAATGGTTCCGTCCTCTCGACTGATACCGCCGAGTGAATCAAAGCCGCTCAAGATTAATAATTACACCTGGTCGGATGATGGAAAAAAGCTGCTGATTTTCACAAATACTAAACGCGTATGGCGGAGGAACACTCGGGGGGATTACTGGGTACTCGACCTGGCAAATTGGAAATTACAAAAGCTGGGAGGAAAAGCTAGGCCTTCAACGCTGATGTTTGCAAAGTTCTCGCCGGATGGCAGGCGCGTCGCGTATGTCTGTGAAAAAAACCTGTACGTCCAGAGCCTTAAGAGCCTTCGAATCAAAAAACTGACGAAGAACGGTTCAGACACAATTATCAACGGCACATCCGACTGGGTCTATGAAGAAGAATTCGGATTACGGGATGGTTTTCGCTGGAGCCCCAATAGTAAATTAATCGCCTACTGGCAGTTCGATACCGAGGGTGTGCGTGAGTTCCATCTCATAAATTATACGGATTCTCTATACCCTAAGATCACCACATTCCAGTATCCAAAGGTCGGCCAGACAAATCCCGCCTGTCGTGTTGGAGTGATAAAGTCTACTGGAGGAAAAACTCGATGGCTAAAGGTGCCGGGCGACTCACGCAACCACTACATTCCAAAGATGGAATGGGCGAAGAACTCAAAGGAAATAGTCTTACAGCAGCTAAATCGCCTGCAAAACACCAATAAAGTCATGCTGGGTAATGCACGCACTGGACGGATCAGAACTATTTTAACTGAATCAGATGAAGCATGGCTTGATGTACATGACGACCTGAAATGGCTGGACGACGGCAGGAACTTTACTTGGTTGAGCGAGAGGGACGGCTGGCGGCATTTATATCTGATTTCGCGCACCGGCAAGGAGATAAATATTCTGACACCGGGCCAATTCGATGTGATCAGTATTCAGAGCATCGATGAAGAGGGCCGCTGGGTGTACTATATCGCTTCGCCGGATAATCCGACTCAGCGTTATTTGTATCGAGCGCCACTTGATGGCAGCGGTAAGGCCGAAAGAGTAACTCCAACAGACCGCCAGGGAACGCATAAATATCAGGTTTCGAAGGATTCAAAATGGGCCTTTCACACCTACTCTTCTTTCGGTACGCCACCGATAATTGAACTGGTCACTTTGCCGGAGCATAAGACTAAAAAGCTGTTGGTAGACAACTCGGAACTACGGTCGATATTAGACGTGCTTAAAAAGGGGCCGGCAGAATTCTTTCGCGTTGATATCGACGATGGTGTTGAGCTTGACGGCTGGTGTGTAAAACCGCCTGATTTTGACCCGGATAAGCAATATCCGCTTTTTTTCTATGTCTATGGTGAGCCTGCCGGTCAAACAGTCCGGGATACATGGGGTGGGAAAGGATACTTGTGGTATCTCATGCTTGCTCAACAGGGTTATATCGTAATGAGCGTGGACAACCGGGGCACTCCGGCGCCTCGTGGTCGGGCGTGGCGTAAATGCGTCTACCGTCAGATTGGCATTCTTGCCTCTGCGGACCAGGCTGCCGCGGTGCGTGCCATCATCAAGAGCCGTTCGTACGTCGATCCAAACAGAATCGGAATATGGGGCTGGAGCGGCGGTGGTTCCATGAGTCTTAACGCCATCTTCAGGTATCCCGACCTGTATCATACCGCTATGGCAGTGGCGTTTATAAGTAACCAGCTATTTTACGACACGATTTACCAGGAGCGCTACATGGGACTGCCCGATGATAATGAAGATGGTTACAAAAACGGTTCGCCAATAACGTTCGCCAATCAACTAAAGGGTAATCTGCTTCTTGTACACGGAACCGGCGACGATAACTGTCATTATCAAAGTTGTGAAGCTCTTATTAATGAGCTGGTTAAGCACAACAAGCATTTTTCAATGATGTCATATCCGAACCGCACACACAGTATAAAAGAGGGCGAGAATACCAGGCGCCACCTCTATGAGTTGCTGACCAGATATTTGAAGGAAAACTTACCTCCCGGCCCAAGATAACCGGGAAATACAGGTAGGGGCAATCCTATGTGGTTGCCCTGGGCAGGCACGCAGGCCTGCCCCTACAAAGTTGCCCTGGGCAGGCACGCAGGCCTGCCCCTACAAAGTGATGTTCTGCCCAAGGCCTTTCTGAATTGCCTTTTCATAAATAAGTTTGGAAGCACAAACGTCAAATAGAGCCATCCCAACCGATTTGAAAAAGGTAGTCTCGTTCTTCACATTATCCTGTGGTTTGTTCTCGATTAAGAATCGTCCCAAGGTCATAACTTGCTCTTGCTTGATCCAATTATTCCGCAGCGGAACTATGAGATCGCCCGATTCTTCTAATGCATGTTGGGTATCGATGAAAACCGTTTTGAGCAAATTAAACAATGCTTCGGGAAATTCTCTAACGCTTGGCTTGTAAGAACCGATGCCGACAAAGTGTTTTCCCGTTAATAATTCCTTGTTATTTGGTAATACCGGTTCAAAAGATGTTGTTGCTGTGATTACGACCTGGCTTTTTTCCAGCAGGTCTTCAACACAATCGGCCTGGCGCAGCTTGACGTCTGGAATGACCTTCGATAACTTTTCAATCAGTGCCGTTGTTTTTTCACGATTCACATCGAAAACAAAGATGTCCTTAAGACTCCTGGCTGAACAGGCGATCCATGCCTGATAAAAACCCTGGACACCCGCTCCGATTATCCCCAATGATTGAGTATTCTCAGGAGTCAGATGGCGAATGCTCACAGAACCAACTGCCGCCGTTCTCAAGGCTGTAAGGGCTGGGCCGTCGAGCAGTGCCACCGGCAGGCCGGTTTGTGCATCGTTTAGAACCATTATTCCGTTCAGGACGGGAATATTCTTTTGAGGATTTTGTGGGAAGAGGCTTACCAGTTTGGTTCCAAAGTAATCCTTGATAAAGCACGGCATAAGCAGAAAAGTGTTGTCTTCGTGGTCTATGTGGAGCCGTTGCGGCATGTGAAATTCTTTTTTCTCATACATATACATAGATGCTTCTATAGCATCCAACAGGTCATCAAAAGATACCGCCTTCAAAATATCTTCTTCAGTTAGATAGATCATTTCGTGAACATGCGCAATGAAATTCAAGTGAAACGGGCAAGCCTACTTCCATTTACATTTGCGATTTTCCAGACGGTGCTTGCCGTGGCAATCAGTACAAACCTTTTTCTCGGTAGTGTCGGCAAAGAGAGGTTTGTGCTGCTCGGTGTTGATCTTGTCCTTCGGGTGACAGCCCATACAAAACGGATTAATCTTTGGCCGGGTATACATAATATCAGGAGCGGTTCCGTTTCCGCCCGAGGCCCAGGATTCGTCGGCAATGTGTTCATCACACTCACCGTGGCAGTGCGCGCAGCCCATGTTAGCCCGTGCATGAGTTACGGCAATATCCTCATACGTGTAGTTTATATGGCAAACGAAGCAGCGGCTGTTATCAGCAACGGGACCGGTCGGCTGGACAAGCTCTTCCTCACTATCGTCAAGAAGCAGCAGGGGTTCCTCATCCGTTATGGATTCCTTGCTGGATTTGGATTCTGTGTTTGCATTAGGCTTGTGTGAAGTCTCCATTTGCTCACAGCCTGTTCCGACAGCAATTGCTGCTGCCAGAACAACCATCAAGAAACTGTATTTCATACTTTCTTCCCAGATAGTGATTTAAGTGGTTAGACAAATACCGCTGTTCACTCTCAACGCGAATACTTCATTGGACGGGCATTTTCGATTAAACGTATTCCCAGTCCTTGAGCCATTGATAGTGGGGCGGTAATTTAGCCCACGTCTGCCTGCCGGCATTTTCCAGTTCCGCTCTTTCTTTCAAATCGAGTTGCCGGCGCTCCTTTACCGCCTTGACTGCATTATCGACCTCGCTGACCCTGTTCAATCCTGGGATAGGTATCACGGTGTTGCTTTGCAAAATATACCTGATGGCCAGACGTGCACGCCTATTTTTTTCTTCCTGGCTGCCGGCGAATAGCGAGCCCGCCGCAAAAGGTTTAATCCCAAAAGCGCCTACATCACACTTCTTCAGAGCGTCAAATACACTGTCTGTTTGTTTTCTTTTACTCATAGTAGTGAAAGGAAAGCAGATGCAGTCGATTTGCTCGAAGTATTCGATCATGAACTTTATCCATCGGCGATCGTGTGTGGAAAACCCGACGAACCGGGCTTTGCCCTGCTTTTTCGCCGTCTCCAGCGCTTCGACCATCTCGCACGCTGTATTGAATGAGTGTCTGCCCCCCGGCTCGTAACAGGTGACACGCCACAAATCGGTGTAATCCAGTTTCGAGTCTTTGAGCACTTCGTCCAGACTTCCCAGAAGCTTCTTGGCCGTCCGGAACTTTTCGTTGCGCGTCTCTCTGCCACAGTGCGACAGCGCCAGGTACATCTTGTCGCGGCGACCCTTGAGGGCCTTGGCGTCTCGCATTACCTCACCCTTAGTGCAGGCGTCGATGTAATTTATGCCTGCGTCAATACAACGGCTGACTATTTCGGTCCGCTGTTCCACGTTGCTCCGCGAATGCCCGCCTAAGCAGACAGCAGAGACCATCAGGTTCGTCTTGCCTTGCCTGCGGTACTCCATATTCTGGTTGTAATTTAGAATCCTGGATGTATCAACTTTTGCACCCACGGCTCCGCTGGCGTTTTGGCCGGCTACAGCGCCGAGTCCCACAGCCACACTTGCTGCGGTCATCGCACTATCGCGCATAAACTCTCGCCGATTCACTTTTTTATTCTCCATAGTATGCTCCTTTCGTTATCTTTCAGGCCTTGGCTTGGCAAGGCCTATTTCTATGTCTATATCTTCGGCATTATCATTTGGATTTGTCCAGTGGCCGATTACTCTTCAAAGTAAAAATTGCCTTTATCTCGTCCTCCGACAGTGGGCGGTCATAGATACGAACGTCATCGACGAGTCCCTTGAATCGCTGACCTATCGTGACATCCAGCTCGTTGCCGGTCTCAATCGGCCAAAGGTCCAAAAGGCCAATGTCATGGATCTCCGCTAACGTGCCGTCCTTATAAAGCCTGACATCATCGTGCAGATTCGGCAGCTCAGCCTCTACAACCACTGCCGCCATATGATGCCACTTATCGTCGTGGATCGCGTCGTTAATGTAGTAGTATCCGCCATGGAGTGTTACGCCTAAACGCCCCCTTATGAAGCGGTATATCCACATTTGACCGAAATCTTCTGAACCCCAGGATATAATGTCCCCTCTGGATGAGGTTGTCTTAATCCATAACGTAACCGTTCGAGGTCGAGTACCGGCGATGCCTTTATATCCGCTTATTTCTATGATGTTGTCCTTACCGTCCAGCTTCAGTGCTTTGCCTGTTCGACCGGCGACTGAGGCATTATCAAATGATAAATCACCCTTGAGCGTGCCCTTACGCCCATACTGGGAGGAATCTGCTGCGGTTTTACCGGAAACCTCATCAAACTTCCACCAGCCGACAAGGTGAGGTTCCGTGTCAAGGGTAATCGGTTTGTCCTTCTCGGCAACGGGTTTTATCACTTTTATCTTATCTCCGCCACTAAGTTTTCTCAATTCAACCACTTGCTCGGCAGTAAGTGCCACATCAAATATGGCTACATCGTCGATCAGGCCTACGTAATTACCGCTGCTATGTTCGCTTTCGGAAAAACCGATCCTGACTGTGTCACCATCGTTATCCGCCCCTCCTGAAAAGCCTACATAATCAGTTCCTTCTACTCCATCTACGTAAACGAAACCGTCCTCTTCGTCAGCGTCCCAGGCTAAGGCTATATGGTGCCATTGGCCGTCATCAGCGGCTGCTTCGCCCCGCACCCAGTTACAGCTATGACCTACATATTCGACTGTCCCATCGTTATCCGCGTCTGATGTCTCTGAATCAGCAATGTAAAGTTCCTTTTCCCTTTCTTCCCATTCAGTGTTGCCGTTAGATTTGGACATGATGGGCGCTCCGTTATTCTTGGTTTTAATCCAGGCGGCAATTGTAAAGCTGGCATCGCCTAATTCTGTAACGCCGGACTGGATATCCATGCAGCCATCACCATCCAGCTTAAGGCACTTACCGCGCTGAGCATCAGTAACAATAACCGCTGTACCTTTCAAAGTTCCATTGTTGCCGCCACTGCCTGAGTCGGCCGTGTTCCCTTCAAATCTCCAAAAACCAACCGGTTTCGGAACCGCCGCCCGGCTGGATGTACTCCACACTAAGCACAATAATAATGCCAAAGCAAAAATAATTGGAAAATTCACTCTCCTGCACATGATTCTTCTCCTGATTTTATATTTCTTATTTAATTTTGCCTTGTAGGGGCAACCCTCTGTGGTTGCCCTGGGCAGGCACACGGGCCTGCCCCAACGATGCAACTGAGTTTCACCTCCGATAAAATACCATATATGACTAATAATTTCAACTGTTTTTGTCTTTATTTTGATAGGTTTAGCCCAAAACAGCTTGAAAATCAGAAAACAGCCGGTTTCTTGATCTATTCTGCTTTATTATACTGTTCCTGAATATACGCATAAAGTGAAACTCCAAAATGTTCACACTTCCCTTGCCTTCGTAGAATTTCCATTGAGCGGCCGGCTTATCATTGGCTGAAAAAACTGAAGTGGAACTAAGCGTTATTATGGACACAATAAAACAGATAAAAATAGTCACTTTTTGCATCTCACCCTTCCTTTAATCCTACCCTCCAGATGACATTGTTTCGACTTCGTCTATTGTTTTGGGGATCTTTTTGCCAAGCACCCGATGGCCGTTTTCTGTAACCAGGACATCATCTTCTATTCTGACACCACCGAAGTCCCTGTATTTTTCAACCATACTATAGTCGATGAAATCGCTGCACTTCTTCTCTGCCTTCCATCGGTCGATTAGTTCGGGGATAAAATACAGTCCGGGCTCCACGGTTATTACAAAACCAGCCTCAAGTTCCCTGCCCAGCCTCAAAGATTTCCAACCGAATTCAGGATTTCTTTTGATTGTATCTGTATAGCCGACGTAATTCTCTCCAATGTCTTCCATATCGTGGGTATCGAGCCCCATCATATGCCCTAATCCGCATTGAAAGAACAGCGTAACGGCGCCAGCGTCGACAGCCTCTTCGATATTGCCTTTCATCAATCCCAGGTCCTTTAAACCTGATGCCAGAATCTTGTAGGCCAGTTTATGGACATTGCGAAATTCAACGCCCGGCTTTACAGCTTCAATCGTTTTGGCTTGTGCATTGAGGACAATTGTGTAGATTTCCTTTTGTCTGTCAGTAAATTTCCCGCTGACGGGTATGGTTCTCGTGATGTCACTGGAATAATGGAGTCCGGATTCGGCACCGGAATCGCTGACAGCGATGTCGCCTTCTTTCATTTGATTGCCGTAATAGTGGTTATGAAGTGTCTCTCCGTGAACTGAGAATATGGTGGGGAAGGCAAGGCGAGATCCACGGGAAAGAACGAGCCCCTCCATTGCGCCGACAATCTCTCTTTCATATATACCGGGTTTTGACATTTTCATTGCCAGCGTCTGCATTTCATAGGAAATATCCAGGGCGGCTTCAATCTCAGCGATTTCATCTTCGGTCTTTATTGATCTTTGGGTAACAACTGCTTTTATCAGAGCTTCTGACACTCCGTCCTTAATTGCTGTTGAATGTATCGCCAATAATCTTTCGATTTTCAAAGTATTTTCCGCCCGGTATTGGGGGAGAAAATGTACTCTTCTGCGTTGTTCAACAGCTTTTTTCAAGATGCTTTGCAGCCGGTCCAGCGTTGCAGTCTCAGAGATACCAACCTTTTGGCATTTCTCTTTTAGAGATGGTTGCGGCCCTGTCCAGATAATATCATCTACTGTCAAATCATCACCAAAGACACACTCTTTGTCCTGGTCGACGTCAATGACGGCAGCAAGGCCGGGATAATCAAGCCCGAAGAAATACAGGAAGCAACTGTCCTGCCGAAAGGGATATTGGTTGTCCGGATAATTCATGGGAGACTCTTCATTGCCCAGGAGCAAAATTATTCCGGTGCCTATCTGCTCCCTTAATCGTTTTCGTCTTTCGATATATACTTTTTGTGCAAACATCTCTTTGCCTTATGAATGAAGTTGCTCTTCAGCCGCTTTTTCCTTGTTATTAGTACACAGGCTGACCACTATTAGACAAATCACCGACAGAGTTATCGCCGGCAGTACTGCGTCCAGCTTTGCTATCTCTGCCGGCAAGTGGCCCTTTATTACTTCTTCCCACAGAAGTGTCGTTATCGTCCCTGCCAGGATCGAAGAAATCGCGCCAACTTTTGTGGCCCTTTTCCAGATCAGAGCCGCCACGAGACAGGGAGTAACCGCTGAGCCATAAACCGTAAAGGCATACAACGCTTTTTCAAATACAGTCGTAGACTCCGAGAACACTCGCGAAACCAGCCAGGCAATGATTCCAAAGGTGAGCACCATTAAGCGGCTCATGAAAACGATTCGTTTTTCAGAAGCCCTGGGGCTGATGTGATTCAGGTAGACGTCCTTGATAAAGGTGGTCGAAGGAACTAATAGGAATGAATCAGCCGTGGAGATGATAATACCCACAACCGTAATCATAAAAATAATACCCAGTGCCTGGGGCATAAAATGCCGGGCTGCATAAATCAGAATATAGCGACCGTTTTCCGGGTCGGGAGTCATGCTCCCGGCGAACCATGCTTCGGCGATGATTAATTCTTCTATCAGCAGCGCCAGGAAAATCATAACGATTACGGCTGTGCGAGCGCCCCTGGCGTTTTTGCTGGCGAAAATTCGCTGGTACTGATTAGCGTCACCCAACACCAGTAGAAATACAGGCAACATGAAATTAATATAATCTGCAACACTAAAGACCCCGCATAGCTTCATGTGGTCAGGACGATCTCCCATTGCGGTGAACGAAGCCAGCATGCCGCCAAAGCCTCCCGCCTTAATCAGCAGTACGGGAAAGCCAATCAACAAGGTAACTGTAATAATTATTCCGGTAACAATATCTGCAAACGCCAGGCTCAACAATCCGGCCAACATTGTATAAGCAACGATGAAAATAGCGGCGATAATCGTTGCTTTTTGGGCGGTTAGTACGGGTTCATGCAGAAAAAGTTCGCCCTCTTGCGGTATCGCGGCCAATCGGTATATTCCATCTTGTTTCTTAAAACCTTCGCCGTATCCTTCGATTATAACTCGGGTAAAAGTATTTTCTTTAATCACGCTTATGTTTTTCAGCCCGCTTATTTGAGCTTTTTCGGAGATGATTTCGGTTGACTTAACGACTTTGACGGTAAAAACCTCCGGCGTCTGCGACCATTTGTCAGAACCATTCTCTTTTACATAAAATTTAATTTCTGTCGTTCCCGTCCAATCTTGTGGAGGCTCATAATGGAAATATCCTTTACGAACCTGATTCTTAGTAAGGCTGTTTTCAAGTCCCAAAACCACTTTTTCTTTCTTGCCCGCTATGACCTCCAGCACCATGCCGCCCGCGTTAAACTGATAGCTGACAATCACCATATAGGCAAAAATCAGCGCGACTACGGCTAATAAACGGGCAGTATCGCCGAATCGTCTGCCGATAATCTCTGGTACCGAAAGAGCTTCAATATTCCGGGCCCTCGTGGCGATAAAGGAAAGCAGAATCATACCGACAAAAGTGCCCAATGGCAGGAAAAGTGCCGCCATGCCAACTTGGTAAGTTTTTCCGGCATTGCCCACAATTGAGCCCGTGCCGATCCATACGGCCAGCATTGTGCAGACCATAATCCAGGGCGAAAGCGTCCTACCGGCCACTGCAAAATCTGCCTGGGTTTTGACCTGTCGAGACTTGTATATCCCGATACCTGCCAGGATAAATAAATATACAAATATGGCTATTAAATATGTCATCTTTCGTTCCTTGTAGAGATCATTTGACAAACTGTTCGACAAAGTATTTCGGTGTTAGTGGCTGCCCGGTCGCTCGTTCAATCATATCGTTCCAATGATACAGTGCCCCCGGACCAAGAACGTTAGCTCGCAGATAATCTCCGAGTTTTCTCTGGCCGACATAACTGACATCTTGGTCCGATCCAAGCTTAAAAACCTTGTGGACTATATGGTTATGCAGTTGGGAGGCCAGCAATTCGCCCATCATATAATTATGGTAATAGCACGGTGCAGTGGTGAAATGGAGCTTTGACGCCCAGCCCGCATCAACAGGTCCTGGGGGCCGTTTAACGAACTGATATTTCTCAACCAAATCCCACCACAAATTATTCAAATCCTGGTCGGGATTGGCATAAAGCTGCTTTTCAAAATTATACATGACCGTCGCCCAGCGGGCAAAGAGCACCTGTTGAAACTCCAGGTATTTCTTGCTGACTTCTTCAATTTCCGTTCGTTCTTTCTCCGACAGGCCCAGCATTTCCTGCATCCAGGCGGCGTTACGGCTCAGTCTGCCGAAGAACATCGCAATCGCCTCTGTTGTAAAGCTGTGTGCTGGCTCCCTCAGTAGCCAGGGCTCTTTCCGGTCGTGATATTTGCTGTAAATGGCATGGCCCAATTCGTGTAATATCGTCTCGGCCCACCGCTCGGTATTCTGAAGATTGCACAAAATGCGAACGTCTCCGCTCCGGTCCACGTCTTCGCTAAAAGCGTGCGGATACTTGCCCGGGCGGTCATACAAATCGCTTCTGGCAAGGATATCATTCACAGGCAGGCCGACACCGGCATAAAATTCTTCTGCTAATTCCTTGACATCGTGCTTTTTATAGTAGAGGTCCAAATCCAGTTCATAGACCAGAGGGGTCCTTTGAAAAAACGGGTCATGATAGTGCCACGGCATCAAATCCTCAGACGCAATACCGTAACTTTCAGCCAGGACGCGGTCTAATTCTTTTTTCATTCGGGCAAAGGGCTTATCGGTAAGATTGCAAAGCTCGTCGAAGATGCGGTCCAGTTCTTGCAGGTCCTGCTCGCCGGTGACTATCGACATCGTATGATAATTGTCAAAGCCGACCTTACGGGCCGCCTGATTGCGCAGCTTGACCAGCCGAATTAGGTCTTTGACAATCGCATCACCAACCTGCTTACTGGCCCGCCATGCCGATTCCCTTTTGCGGCAATCCGTCTCCGTAGTCATAATTGTATAAATATCACTCATTGTGACCTTCTTGCCGTCTATGGTTCCGCGAAATGTGTTGTACTTTTCCTGAACCTTCGTGTCCGCATCTACGAGCTTTTCCAGCAACTCCGGCCCTATCTGGTTCCGAAGATAAGCGTAGTAGAGCTTATCCAGTTGTCGGGACAGTCTTGCATCTCTGACTTGTCCGGATTCTTTTATTCCTTTAATGAGGGCATACTCTTCCGGGTTATTGTAGATTCGGCTAATACCAAGTTGCAACCGGCCGAGCTTATCATAATCTTCTGGTTTGCCGGTGATTGACGCATCCCAGTACACCAGATTCGCCTGTGTTGTTATAGGTTCGACTTTTCTGACATGAGCGGTAATGAACTTTTTCAACTGATTTTCCTTTGTGTTATGCCCGCAACCAAAAAGAATAGGGGGGATAGTAAACATAAGGGCTGCAATTAATATATTTTTCATGACTTCCTCTTCTATCTAAAATCCAATAGAGAAATGGATTATAAGCATTAATGGAATTTACTGTCTTGAATTAATGCCATGAATATAAAAACTGTCTTTTTAACCATTCTCCTAAAACCTGATTGTTATAAATACCAGAAACCCGGAATAATTGGAAGAAACTTTCACTATAGATTGTGCAATATGACTGCCAGTTTTTTCTCTTATCCCTACCCATTATTGCAGGATACTACGCACGATATTGCTTTTGAGGCCGAACTATTGAAACGCGTTTGAAATGCTTAATTTGGAACATAATGGCCGGTCAAGAGAAATATCTTGAAGCCTTATAAGTACTTATAGTACATAGCATTACGACTGTCCTTGATTGCAGGTGGTTGGTAAAATCAAGATTACTCCCCCCTCCGTCTGAGCAAAATAGTGTTGACTAAGCCTCTATATATATGTTAAAGTGAATATTAGTCCATATTATAGGAAGCTATAAATTTGGACATATCAAGTTATAATGATTAAACTGGAGTTAAGCAGGCGAGTATACCTTGATATAACAGGAGAATTGGGATGTCCATATCTATGAAAATCTCGCTGTTATTGATTGTTTTGGTTGTGTATCCGGCTGGTTCGGTTGCAGCCCAACAATGCCCTGTAGGTGATCTGAATGGGGACTGTGGAGTTGATTCACGGGATCTGCGGCTCCTCCTTGCTGACCGCTGGCTTGATCCGAACTGTTCTGCTCCTGCCTGCGTAGCCGATCTGGATGGTGTTCCTGGCGTAACTATGTCTGATGTTGCTTTGTTAGCGGGGAACTGGGCAAAGGGCTTTAGTGAATTTACGCTGGTTATTAATGAGTTCATGGCCGAAAACGACGGCTTTGTCGAGGATCCTTATGGTGATGAGGATGACTGGATCGAAATTTACAACTATGGAGACGAGGCTATCGATATTGGTGGTATGTATCTGACGGATGATTTACTGGACCAAAACGACTTCTATCAGATTCCTGACTATGATCCAGAGACAACCACTATCGGCGCCCACGAGTTCCTGCTGATTTGGGCCGACGGAGAACCTTTCGAAGGTACCCTGCACATAGACTTCAAACTTGAGAAAAACGGCGAGGATATAGGCCTTTATGAATCGGATAAAATCACTCGGATTGACGCTATTGACGATTTTTCTCAGCAGTATTCGGATGAATCCTACGGTCGCTTTCCTGATGGCAATGATAACTGGCTGGTTCTTTTAAATCCCACGCCTGGAAGCGCCAACATGCTCGAGCCCATTGGTATACGCATCAACGAGATTATGTATCATCCGTACCATTCTACTGTCGATCCTATCGAGCCTGAGGTCCTCGGAGAAGAGTACATTGAGCTGATAAATAACGGAAACAAGTTGGTCAGCCTTGAAGGCTTCCGATTTAGCAACGGGATTGGCTTTGCATTTCCGAACGATGTAACAATTGATTCGGGACAGTACCTTGTCGTTGCAGCGGATGTGAACACGTTTAAGGCCAGGTACCCGACTGTTACGAATGTCATTGGAGGCTGGACAGGACGCCTGAGTAACTCCGGAGAAGAAATTAAAATAGTTGACGATATGGATATCACGATTGACCGTGTACGCTACGCCGATGAGGGTGACTGGGCCGTCCGCGAGCTTGGCCCGGTAGATTTCTTCCACCGTGGGTGGATGTGGTCGAACGAACACGATGGTGGCGGCAAGTCACTGGAATTGATCAATCCTATGGTGTCAAACAACCACGGACAGAACTGGGCGGCGAGTGTGAGTAACGGTGGAACACCCGGAACGACAAACTCGAGGGCGAATAGTAACGTTCCGCCGATAATTTTAAGAGTAAGGCACCGCCCGAGAATCCCGGGACCCAATGATCCGGTGATAGTCACAGCTGATATTGTTGACGAGCTGACGACCAATATCTCAATGATGCTGTTTTACCGTGTTGATGGTAGTCCGGGTTTTACTCCACTGTTGATGTATGACGATGGAGCCCATGGCGATGATGAAGCCGGTGATGGGGAATTCGGTGGACAGATTCCTCCTAAACCGGATGGTACAATCATCGAGTTCTATGTCCAGGCTAGAGATGCTGGCTTTAAATTTCGTTTCTGGCCCCCGCCGAGTGATGTAGATGGTACGCCCCAGCAGGTGACCAATGCCCTTTATCAGGTGGATGCAACCTTTGACCCTGATGCGGATTGGTTGCCGGGTAGCCAACCGGTTTACTACTTGATTATGAAGGAAACCGAACGGGCGGAACTTGCGGATATCGGAGACACAAATCTTGATGGTCAGTGTGGTTTTATCAGCGAAGCGATGAGCAATGCGCAGATGAACGCTACATTCATCAGCATCGATGGAGTAGATGCGAAAATGCGTTACAACGTCGGCGTTCGTAATCGTGGCAACCGTAATCGGTATGACCCGCCGAATAACTACCGTGTCAATTTTCGGCATGACGATTCGTGGAAAGGTGTAACGGCACTTAATCTGAACACTAAATACACACACCTTCAGTTAATGGGCAGTGTACTGTTCCAAATGGCTGGCATCACTGCGGCCAATGCCACCGTTGTACAGGTCAGGGTCAACGGACAGAACCTGGCGATGGATGACTATAGCAGTACAAATGGATCCTACATCGCTCTGGAGAATTATGACAGCGAATGGCCCCAAAACCATGTCCCGGATGATGATGCCGGCAACCTGTACCGCTGTACATACTTCGACAATTGCGTTGACCCGCGGACATTTGCCGATTTGGATTACAAATTGAACATGATAGAGTACCGACAGAACTACCCCAAGCAGACCAACGCAGCTCAGGACGATTACTCGGACTTATTTAATCTCATAGACAAGCTGAACAATCCAGGCATTTCTGATGCCAACTTCCTGGCTGAGGTAACACAGGTCCTTGACCTCGAGCAGTGGGCACGTTTTTTGGCCGCCGATGCTCTGGCGGGCAACCGGGAGGGTGGCTTGACCGATGGGAGAGGCGATGACTATGCGATGTATCGCGGCGTCGAAGATCCACGTTTCTGGCTGCTTCCACACGACATGGACACTCTGCTTGGTCAGGGTGACCATGATTACAGACCCGACTGGAATATCTTCAACTATGTTGATCGCAATGGTGGGGTGGACGGTTTAGAACGGCTCCTGAGCCAACCGGAGTTCATAAAACTGTACTACAACCAGTATGAGGACCTCATTCATACACTCTATGATCTCAATAATATTTATCCTCTGGTCGACCGTATGCTGGACGGTTGGGCATCTAATTCAGAGATAAACGGTTCAAACGGCATTAAGGAGTTTCTCGCTGAACGCATTGATAGCATTTTATATGGTGGCTATCCGGGCAGTGGCGATCCTCCACAAATCCCGCAGCAGTTCACTATTAATAGTAGTTTACCGATAGTCGACGGATTACATCAAGCCAACACGAACACCGCCGCACTCGATGGCACGGCTAACGCAATCGAGACCTCTTCGGTACTGGTAAATGGTCAGTTAGTCGCTGACTCTGATTGGTCGCAGAGAAACGGCACATGGTCCATTTCCAATATAGCCCTGAACCCGGGCGTCAACCGTATCATCGTGCAAACGTTCGATGGCCCCGGCGGCACCGGGAAGGAACTCGAAAGCGGATATATTGACATTTGGTACAATACAGGATCAACCAATGACTATCCGAAAGAAAGTGGTAGCGCAAGCTCACAGAATAGTCAAATAATAGCGGCCGCCGTGGGACTGAATGCAAACCTAATCGTCCGCGATAGTTACTTACCGGGCGTCCCTGTTCTGGTGCGGGTCGAGGTCTTAAGGGACGACAACAGCATTGAGCGCGAGCTGTGGGATGCCGTGGGCACTCTTTCGGTCTCCGATAATCCGGGCATCAGCCTCTCTACAAACCAGGTGACGCTGTACAACGGTCTGGGCAGTGCCTTGGTTACTTTTACCGGCAGCGGAAATTTCACCTTGACCGTCGATGTCGTAGGTCTTCAGGCAACCGCTGGCTTGACGGACTGGAGCGGCCAGCCGATTAACACCGCCTCCGGGATCCTCAGCAGTTCCCAAGCATGGAGCGGTATCTACCACATCACCGGAGGTGACTTCACGATTCCCAACGGCGTCACCCTGACGCTCAACCCGGGCACACTTGTGCTAATAGACGGTGTATCGTCCGGCACCAACGGGACCGACATTGACGTTGCAGGGGCTATCCAGTCACTTGGCACCGCGTCCTCGCCGGTTACTTTTACGGCGTACACAGCGGGCAATAACTGGGGCGAACTCCACCACGTTAATGCCGGGCCGTCCACATTCCAGTACACGAACATCACCCAGGCCGGGCACTCACCGGCGGTTGGTCACTCGAATTCGGGCCCGACAATTCGTGCGTCGAACTCCACTTTTGTCTTCGACTATGCCTCGTTGACCGACAACGCCGGCAAGCTCATGCACGTCACCTCCGGCTCAGACTTGACTTTCCGCCACTGCCTGTTCGCAAGGTCGGTCATGGGACCAGAAATATCCGGCACCGCGTTGCTGTTCGAGGATAGCTGGATCACGGATATGCACGCCGGTGACGATGCCGATGGCATATATATCCACGGTCAGCAGTCCGGTCAACTGTGTACCCTGATTGGCGGTGTGGCGGCTAATATAGTCGATGACGCCGTAGACACTCTTGGTTCAGAAGTCACCGTTGAAGACTTCATCATTAGAGACTGTAACGACAAGGGTATAAGCGTTTACGGCGGCGAGACGACCATCGACCACTGCCTGGTCGTCGAAACTAACAGAAACCCGGAAGATCCGACTGTTGCCGGCGTTGCAGCCAAGGCAACCGAAGGCGCTACGACCATCGTAAATATCGACCACACTACGATTGTTACGACAAAAACCATGGGAGTTACCGATTACGGTATCCAGTCCCACAACAAGTACGGAGTTGGTACTGGAACAATCATCTGGAACGTTACCAATTCTATCATCGACGCGACAGACCCGGTCAACACACAGGCCCCATATCTTGATTCCGATGTCTACATCAGTTACTCCAACGTCTTCGGAGAACCCTGGACTGGCATCGGCAACATTAACCTGGCCCCGCAGTTCGTCGACACGGTCAATAGCGATTACCACCTGCAGATAACTTCTCCCAGCATAGACGCTGGTGATCCTGCAGCCGACCCGGATCCCGACCTGACCGTGACCGACCAGGGATATTTCTGGTTCGACCAGGGTGTTCCCAATCTGCCCGATGGTTCGCTGACAGAAGATACTGTCTGGACGCCTGGGCAGGGCCCTTACCGTATCATTGGCGAGCTGACCGTTCCGTTCGGTATTACCTTAACCATTATGCCGGGCACCACGGTCTACTTCGAGCCGTACACCAATGTTATTATCGAGGGACGCCTGATTGCTGAGGGCACAGAATATGAATTGATTCGCTTTACTCGCACGCCCAATACGGGCACCATATGGGACGGACTACAGTTTGTCAATACCATGCGGGACAACCGCATCACATACGCTGTAGTCGAGTACGGACGGACCATGGACGGGATGGTCGGCCTGGACCAATCAAACCTGTTGTTGGACCACGTTACCCTGGACCATACGGACAGACGCAGAATCAGCACGTTGGATTCCTCCTTAATCGTCCGCAACTCGGTTTTTACTAACATATTCGATTTCGGCCAGGCGCCCACAGGCGACAACATATGCGAGCACATTTGGGGCGCCGCTCCCACTACCGGGCACTTCATCATTGAGAAAAATGTTTTCGGTACCATCACAGGTCACAATGACGCCATCGACGTTGACGGCAACACTCGACCCGCCCCGGTAATCCAGATACTTAACAACGTCTTCCTCGGCGGTGGCGATGATGCACTCGATCTTGAAGGCGACGCCCACATCGAGGGCAACGTTTTTATGCACTACCGCAAGGACCAGTTCAATACCGGTTCCGGCAATTCCAACGTGATGTCAGCCGGCGGCGGCTACGACTATGTCGTTGTCCGCAACGTTTTTTACGATATAGACCACGTCGCCCAGGTCAAGAGCGATTCGTTCATGACGTTTGTGAACAACACCGTGGTGGATGCTAATATATCAGCCCTCTATTTCTTGCGGCCAACTTCGACCACCGACTACGGCCGTGGGGCATACGTTGATGGCAGCATCTTCTGGAATACCGCACTTGTATTCGACAGATTTACCGGAACAACGGACCTGGCCATCAACAACTCGATTATTCCATCCGAATGGCACTACCTCGGCGTTGGCAACATCGACGCTGATCCCATCTTTGTTGACCCGAACGCTGACTTCCATCTAAAATCTATGTCACCGGCGATCGGAACTGGGCCTTGCAACCTCGATATGGGCGCCTACGTCCCGGCTGGTGCCGTCATCTGCGGCGAACCTGACGAAGTAACCTACAATACAAACGCAGCACTTACCGTCGGCGGGCCTGGGATCACGCATTACAAGTATTCCATCAACGAACCGAACTGGCCCTGGAGTGTGGAACTCGATGTTAATGTCCCCATTGCTATGGCAGGTCTGCCTGATGGCAATTCTTATACCGTTTATGCCATCGGCAAGAATTCGGCCGGCGTTTGGCAAAACCAGGATAATGCCACCGCATCACATACATGGACTGTCGATACCTCTTATAGGCATCTGGTTATCAATGAAATTTTGGCGCATTCAGATGGGACAGATCCGGATCTGATTGAGTTATACTATGATGGGCCGGGCTTACTTAATTTGCTTGGCATGGGCCTTACTGATGACCCATGCGATCCGTACAAGTTTGTCTTTAGCAGCGATACCGTCAACAACCTGATTATGTTTCCCGGAGATTACATGGTGCTCTACGGCGACCCGAACGTGAATTTGAAAAATCATCTCGGATTTGCATTGTCCAACGAAGGTGAGGGACTGTATCTATATGATAATCCGTTTAATGGCGGGGGGGTGATTGATTCGTTAGTTTTCGGTTCTCAAATCAACAATTTCTCCATCGGGCGTATTGGTTATGGCGGCATCTGGAAATTAAATCAGCCTACTTTTGGACAGGCCAATATCGTCCAGCCGCTCGGCGATCCTGCCGGGCTCAAGATCAATGAGTGGCTTGCCAACGAAGATGTTTCATTCAAAGACGACTTTATTGAGCTGTATAATCCCTACGCCTTTCCTGTGGAACTGAGCGGTATGTATCTTACAGATAATCCTGTGACAGAGCCGTACAAGCAGCAGGTTAGCCCGCTGAGTTTTATTGCCGGTCAAGGCTTCGTAGTATTCCAGGTCGACGATCAGAACCGTCCCGGCCATTTGGATTTCAGACTCAATGCAGATGGTGAAATAATCGCCCTGTATGATGCCGAACTCAATGAGATAGATAAAGTGTTTTACGGGCCGCAGACTACCGATGCCTCGCAGGGGCGTACACCCAATGGGACAGACAACATCGAGTTCTTTGTGCTGCCAACCCCCCGTGTTGCCAACCCATCAGCTCCTGCCGTTACCGTGACCAATCTGATTGATATCGATGATGTATGGTCTTACGAACAGTCTAACACGGACCTGGGCACTCCCTGGCGTACCGTTGGTTATAATGACTCATCATGGCCGACCGACGATGCGCTATTTTATGTCGAGGGTGCCTCTCTGCCGGCGCCCAAGAATACACCTTTAACGCTCGGTCGACCTACTTACTACTTCCGGAAACACTTTACCCTCAACATTGACCCGAACGATGTGACCAGCTTCGAGTACGCTACCGTCATTGACGATGGGGCCATAGTCTATATCAATGGCAATGAGGTTCTTCCTCGCATTGGCATGGAGGAGGGAGTTGATATTTACTTCAATACTTTCGCTAACCGAACTGTCGGCGATGCTGTATATGAATACCATCCTCCCATTCCCTCGGGGTATTTCATAAAGGGGGATAATGTTATCGCCGTTGAGGTACATCAGACCAACGCCACAAGCTCCGACATTGTCTTTGGCCTGGAGCTTGATGCCGTTGCAACAACGTATGACGAATCCCTTGATGACCTTTTGGCTCTTTTGGATGGCTTACGCATCACCGAACTGATGTACCACGCTCCCAACAGCCCTGACTATGATTACGTTGAGCTTCAAAACGTCGGAGATGTACCGCTGGACATGAATGGTGTTCGTTTTACCAATGGTATTGAGTATACCTTCCCTGCGATGACTCTTGATGTTGGCCAGTACGTTATGGTTGACAGTAACCTGGCTTCCTTTACAGAACGTTATGGCACATCGGATATTAACATTGCCGGTGAGTACACCGGCGAATTGAGCAACGGCGGCGAGAATATTGTACTGAAACTGCCCTGGCCCTACGAGGCGGCGATAATGCGGTTTTCATATAACGACAGTTGGTATCCTACAACTGATGGTCTTGGCTTTGTATTGGAGATCATTGACCCGAATGCAAAGCCGGCCACCTGGGACGACTCAGAGAGCTGGCAGGCAGCCTTTCCTACACCCGGGAATCCCTAACAATGCTATTCTGGTCGATGTGAAAGTTTGTTAATAGAGAAATTGAATCATACAAACTCATGTCTGAAAAGCTGGGGCAGGCTCACTCCTTTTTGTGTACATACTGTTTTTACAGTTATGCAGAAAAGACCGTGCTGCTGACAAGAACAAGCCTAAACCTTTATTCACACAGTCATTAGGACACTTATCGAGCAGAATACGGTTGACTTAACTGCTTTATATATGTTACAATGTAAATAATTCACAGGATCGGCAATTATCAGTTTAGCCCACCGATTTATGAGGATGGAAACTGGATTAGGCAACTTAAATAATCATAACATAGCAGGAGTTATAAGATATATATATCCGTTAAAACATCGTTCTTATCATTTGTGTTAGTCTTGTATTTGGCTGTTTTGGCTGGTGCCCAGCAGTGCCCTGTAGGCGATCAGAATCAGGACTGCAAAGTTGATTCACATGACCTGCGTCTTTTTTTCGAACGTTGGCTGGATCCAGGCTGTTTCGCCCCAGACTGTGAAGCAGATCTGGATGGTGTACCTGGCGTAACTATGCCAGATTTTACCTTGTTGGCTGGGAACTGGGCACAGGAAAACACACAAATCACGCTCGTGGTCAACGAGTTTATGGCCAAGAACAATAACTTCATACCGGACGAGTACGGTAATTATGATGACTGGATCGAAATCTACAACTACGGGGATGAGGCAATTGATATAGCCGGTATGTACCTGGCGGATGATATAGATGTTCCGTTGAGTTGGTGGCAAATTCCCTACGGGTCTCCTGAAATAACTACCATAGCGCCGGGCGGCTACATGCTGATATGGGCCGATAACACTCCCATGCAGGGGCCTCTTCATGTCAATTTTGCTCTGGCTGCCGGTGGTGGTGAGGATGTCGGCCTGATTAGTGAAGAGGGAGTCCTTATAGATGCCATAGAATTCTTCTTTCCGCAGCAATCAGATACATCCTATGGTCGCTACCCTGATGCCAACGATAACTGGCAATTCTTTGTTAATCCCACTCCTGGAAAGCCCAATAAGCTCGAAGATATCGGTATCTACATCAACGAGATTATGTACCATTCCTATCATTCTACTTCCGGGACCATCGAGCCTGAGAATCTTCGAGAGGAGTATATTGAGTTGTTTAACAATGGCAACGAGTTGGTTAACTTCTCGGGGTGGCGATTTAGTGATGGCGTGGACTTTGCTTTTCCAAACGATGTGACAATTGGTGTGGGACAATACCTTGTAGTGGCAGCCGATGTAAACACGTTCACGGCCAAATATCCGGGTGTTACAAATGTTATTGGTGGCTGGGACGGAAGGCTGAGCAATTCTGGTGAGGCAATCAGGCTAATTGACGCTATGGATATAATGATTGACCGCGTCAGATATGCCGACCAGGGGGAGTGGGGGACGCGTGAGTTGGGCCCGCAGGAGTATGGTGGCCACAGGGGCTGGATCTGGGCATCTGAGCACGACGGCGGCGGAAAGTCGCTGGAGTTGATCAATCCGGAACTGTCCAACAAGTATGCGCAGAATTGGGCGGCAAGTTTGAATACAGGAGGAACCCCAGGGGCGATAAACTCAGTGGCGTCGGGTAACATCGCACCTATGATTCAGGATGTTAAGCACCGTCCCAGAATTCCCGGGCCCAATGACACGGTGACAGTAACGGCTGACATCATCGATGAAATGACGATCGGACTCACGGTAACGCTTCACTATCGAGTTGATGTATCAGTATATCAAGGTGTAGATATATACCCGAATTACAACCCTGCCGACTATAATAAACTGACAATGTATGACGATGGAGCACATGACGATGACGATCCCGGTGATGGGGAGTACGGTGCACAAATACCAGCTCAGCCCGATGGTACAATTATCGAATTCTTTATCGAGGCCAGAGACGCTGGCTTTTATTTTCGTACATGGCCCCCACCGAGCTTCATAGATGGCTCGCCTGAGCAGGTAACCAACGCCCTTTACCATGTGGATGATTCGTTCGACCCCGAGGCGGACTGGGACCCGGGCAGCCAGCCGATTTATTATCTGATTATGACCGGAATGGAGTGGGGCAGACTGGAATATATCGGGACACATAGCTCATCGAATGGGCCGGACTCACAGATGAATACCACGTTGATCAGCGTCGACGGCGTGGATAAGAAAACGCGTTACAACCTCGGCGTACGCAATCGCGGACACGGAAGCCGAAACAATCCCCCGAATAACTATCGGGTCAACATTCCACACGACCGGTCATGGAAAGATGTCACAGCAATAAATCTGAACACTAAGTATACCTACCTTCAGATAGTAGGTAATACAATCTTTCGTATGTCAGGACTTGCGCAGCCTGTGGCTACTGCTGTACAGGTTAGGATTAATGGCCGGAATGTATTGCTCGATTATCCTGGTGATTGGAATGAGCATTATGGCTCTTATGTTCACATCGAGGTCGTTGACAATGACTTTGTCGGCAAACATTACCCTGACAATGATGATGGAAACGCCTACAAATGCATGAGGATAACACGCCAGGCTGACCTTCGCTACGAGGGATCTGACCCCGATCCCTACCGCCAAAACTACTTTAAGAGGACTAATACCGCAGAGGATGACTGGTCTGACTTAATTGAGCTAACCGACGTCCTTTCAAACACCCCGGATGCGATATATGTCCAGGAGGTAAATCGGGTCCTTAAAGTAGAACAGTGGATTCGTTTCATTGCTATCAACACCGTAATGAACAACGTCGAAACCACCCTTGCCAGTGGCAACGGTGATGACTACTACCTCTATCGTGGTATCGCCGACCCCCGGTTTGTGCTTATTCAGCATGACTTGGATTCAATATTTGGGCTGGGACAGGGCACCGGCAGTGCCACTAATGGCATCTTCGATGCCGCAGCGGTTCCGGCACTTAATCGTCTCCTTACACACCCTCAGTTTGTACCGCGCTATTACTGGCACTTGAAGGATCTCATTGAGACGACTTTCTCTTTTGAGCGCTTCAGGCCGTTCCTGGGTGAACTCCTCGGTGACTTCGTCCCTGTCGCAAAAATCAATCAGATCAAGAATTTCGTCCAGGCTCGCAATGCACATGTGCTCTCGTTAATCCCGCAGGAGTTTACGATTGCCAGCGACTTACTACAGAACAGCGGATATTATCGCACCACTGGATCCGTTGCCACTCTCAACAATGTCAATGGAACGGCAAATGCAATCGAAACCCGGTCGGTGCGTGTAAACGGTCAGCCGGCCGACTGGTCGCCGATCTACGGTAACCTGAACAATGGGCAGTGCAAGTGGTCGATCGCTGGAGGCACCGATATTACCCTGAACCCCGGCATCAACCGTATTATCGTGCAAACATTCGATGGCCCCAATGGAACCGGCAAGGAGTTGGAGTGTGGGTATATCGACATTTGGTACGATGACGGCAACGTTACAGATATTTTCGGCACGCTTACGGCAGATACAACGCTTGACGCAGCTTCCGGTCCATGGAATGTAACGGGCGACGTGGTCGTAAACGCTGGGAAGACACTGACGATTGAGCCGGGTACGACACTGTTTTTTGATTCCGGTGTCAGTATTATCGTCAATGGGGGTCGGCTTCTTGCTGAGGGCACAGAATACGAATTGATTCGCTTTACTCGCACGCCCAATACCGGCCCCATATGGGACGGACTACAGTTTGCCAATACCATGCAGGACAACCGCATCACGTACGCTGTAGTCGAGTACGGACGGACCTTGGATGGGATGGTCGGCCTGGACCAATCAAACCTGTTGTTGGACCACGTTACACTGGACCAAACGGACAGACGCAGAATCAGCACTTTGGATTCCTCCCTAATCGTCCGCAACTCGATTTTCACTAACATATTCGATTTCGGCCAGGCGCCCACAGGCGATAACATATGCGAGCACATTTGGGGCGCCGCCCCTACTACCGGGCACTTCATTATTGAAAAAAATGTTTTCGGTACCATCACAGGTCACAATGACGCCATCGACGTCGACGGCAATACTCGACCCGCCCCGGTAATCCAGATACTTAACAACGTCTTCCTCGGCGGTGGCGATGATGCACTCGATCTTGAAGGCGACGCCCACATCGAGGGCAACGTCTTCATGCACTACCACAAGGACCAGTTCAATACCGGTTCCGGTAATGCTAACGTGATATCCGCCGGCGGCGGTTATGAGTATGTCGTTGTAAGCAACGTCTTCTACGATATGGATCACGTCGCCCAGATCAAGAGCGATTCGTTTATGACGTTTGTGAACAACACCGTGGTGGATGCTAATATATCGGCCCTCTATTTCTTGCGGCCAACTTCGACAACAGACTACGGCCGTGGGGCATACGTTGATGGCAGCATCTTCTGGAATACTGAACTTGTATTCGACAGATTTACCGGAACAACGGACCTCACCATCAACCAGTCGATAGTCTCATCCGACTGGCACTCCTATGGTGTAGGCAACATCGACGCCGATCCCATCTTTGTTGACCCGAATGTTGATTTCCATCTAAAATCTATGTCACCGGCGATCGGAACCGGTCCTTGCAACCTCGATATGGGCGCCTACGTCCCGGCTGGTGCCGCCATCTGCGGCGAACCTGATGAAGTAACCTATCATACAGACGCCACACTTACCGTCGGCGGGCCTGGGATCACGCATTACAAGTATTCGGTCAACGAACCGAACGGGTCCTGGAGCCAGGAGCTATCTGTCGCTGTCCCAATCGACATGAATGGACTGACTGATGGCAATTCTTATACTGTTTACGCCATCGGCAAGAATTCGGCCGGCGTTTGGCAAAGCCAGGATAATGCCACCACTTCACGTACATGGACTGTCGATACCTCTTATAGGCATCTGGTTATCAATGAAATATTGGCGCATTCAGATGGTACAGATCCGGATTTGATTGAGTTATACTATGATGGTCCGAGCTTACTTATTTTGCTCGGCATGGGCCTTACTGATGACCCGTGCGATCCGAACAAGTTTGTCTTTAGTATCGATACCGTCAACAGCCTGATTATGTTTCCAGGTGATTACATGGTGCTCTACGGCGACCCGAACGTGAATTTGAAAAATCATCTGGGATTTGCATTGTCCAACGAAGGTGAGGGGCTGTATCTATATGATAAGCCGTCTAATGGTGGCGAATTAATTGACTCGGTAGTTTTCGGTTCTCAAATTAACAATTTCTCTATCGGGCGTATTGGTTATGGCGGCATCTGGAAATTAAATCAGCCCACTTTTGGACAGGCCAATATCGCCCAGCCGCTCGGAGACCCTGCCATGCTCAAGATCAATGAGTGGCTTGCCAACGAAGAGGTTTTATTCAAAGACGACTTCATCGAGTTGTATAATCCTGATCCTCTGCCGGTCCCTCTAAGTGAACTGTATCTTACAGATAATCCTGTGACAGAGCCGTATAAGCAGCAGGTTAGCCCGCTGAGTTTTGTTGACGGTCAAGGCTTCGTAGTATTCCGGGTCGACGATCAGAACCGTCCCGGCCATTTAGATTTCAGACTCAATGCAGACGGGGAAATAATCGCCCTGTTCGATACCGAACTAAATGAGATAGACAAAGTGTTTTACGGGCCGCAGACTACCGATGCCTCACAGGGTCGTACACCCAATGGGACAGACAACATCGAGTTCTTTGTGCTGCCAACCCCCCGTGTTGCAAATCCGTCAGTTCCTACTGTTACCGTGACCAATCTGATTGATATCGATGATGTATGGTCCTACGAGCAGTCTAACACTGACCTGGGTACTTCCTGGCGTGCTGTAGGCTACGATGATACATCGTGGCCGACCGGTGCCGCACTATTGTACGTCGAATATTCCGCTCTGCCGGCGCCCAAGAACACGCTCCTGACGCTCGGCCCCCGCACTTTCTACTTCCGAAGACACTTCACACTCGATGTTGACCCGAACGATGTGGCCAGCTTCGAGTACGCTACCGTCATTGACGATGGCGCCGTGGTTTATATCAATGGCAATGAGGTTCTTCCTCGCATTGGCATGGAGGAGGGAGTTGATATTTACTTCAATACCTTTTCTGAACGAAGTGTCGGCAATGCTGTATATGAATACCATCCTCCCATTCCCTCGGAGTATTTCATAAAGGGGGATAATGTTATCGCCGTTGAGGTGCATCAGACCAACGCCACCAGCCCTGACATTGTCTTTGGCCTTGAGCTTGATGCCGTTGCAACAACGTATGACGAATCCCTTGATGACCTTCTGGCTCTTTTGGATGGCTTACGCATTACCGAGTTGATGTACCACGATTCTGTCAGCAGTGACTATGATTTCATTGAGTTGCAGAACGTCGGCGATGTACCACTGGACCTTAATGATGTAAGTTTTACCAATGGTATTGAGTATACTTTCCCGGCGATAACACTTGATGTTGGCCAGTACGTTGTGGTTGTCAGTAATTTGGCTTCATTTGTCTCACGCTACGGCACTGCCGGCATCAACATTGCGGGTGAGTACACCGGCAACCTGAGCAACGGCGGCGAGAATATTGTACTGAAACTGCCCTGGCCCTACGAGGCGGCGATAATGCGGTTTTCATATAACGATAGGTGGTATCCTACAACTGATGGTCTTGGCCTTGTGTTGGAGATCATTGACCCGAATGCAAAGCCGGCCACCTGGGACGACTCAGAGAGTTGGCAGGCAGCCTTTCCTACACCCGGGAATCCCTAACGATGTTTTGAGGAAATCAACGTTCTAATTTTGTCGCAGTAATTCAACTCTAACTGTCGGGTAGTTCTATTGGCGTGATTGTAAGCGATATAAGAGCGCTGGTTACGGGGCCTTTAAGGTTGATACCCAATCGCGTCGGTTGTTTGGGGCCGCTGATATCTTCCTTGATAGTTTCGGGTTTAATCTCGAAGTCGGCACCGGTGACTTTTATTTCCACGCGCAAGGCTTCTCCCTCACCATAGACCATCAGCGTCGAAGGAGAGGTTTGTTTCCAGCGGCTAAACGTAATAAGGGCAGTGCCAAAATCACAAGGTCGCGAGAAAGAAACTTCATCGGTCACACGTAACGAACCGGAACCGAGTCGCGAATAAACAAACTTACGTTCGAGTTTTTTGAGTTCCGGCACATCATAGGCCGAAGAAATATCCATAACCAGGGTATCTGTACTGTCTGTAAAGCTCTTGCGAACCACTTGGCCGCGGGCTCTGCTGCCGGTTCGCTGCAACTTACCAGCGACAATCGGCACAGGATGGCCGAAGGAATTAAGAACGTTACTTTCATAACGTCGACCACTGAATGTACGTGCTGTATATACTTCTCCGCCGGGATCGAGCAACAAGGGTTTGTCGCCCAGCACTACAATAAAGGAACCGACGTCATTATGGTTATGATGTTCTGAATTGTGCCCGCCCTTGATGGCAACAGCCAACCGTGAAGACGAACCGGATCTCGGCCGGGATAGCAAAATACCGGCTTTCTCAAACCAGGACCGGATACCGGGGCCTTGCGAAGCAATTTGAGAAGGCGCAGTGCTTGAAGCCGAACTGGGAAAGGAGTACATCATACTTTGATACAAAGAGCCAGAGGGAGAGACAGGCTCAATCTGTTCCCAGGAACGCAAACCCAAACCAAATCGTCGGCTAAGAAAATACATCAGCCGAGAACTGGGCTGGGCCCGGACAGAGCAATCCGCAAAGGCTGGATATACACCGTTGAGAATCTCAATATTAGAGCCGAAGGAAGAGATTTGCTTTACTTTGGGATCTCCGAGCAAATCCACTTTACCCCTGGTGGCCTGATAAATCGTTTCACTGAGCATGATATAATAGCCGAAGCCATAGTTCCAATAGCCAAGGCCTTCGGAGCAGTAGCCGTCGTCCGTGAATCCTTTGAGGAAGTATTTAGAGTACTTTTCTGCAGCCGCGATAAATAACGCACGCCTGCGGGGAGATTCGATCACAGCCAGGGCCGGCCCAGTCACGCTGGCAAGGCATACGGCATTCCAGTTGTTAGTTGTGGTCATCCACCAGTTTTTTGTGCGTTTGCCCTGTACCATGTCTGTGTAAGGTGTAAAAATACGCTTCTCCAGGTTGTCACGTATGAGCCGGCTAACATCGGGATTTAGCTTTTCGGCCAGTAGGTAATCAGCCGTAGCAAGAGACCAGGCAAGCATAGATGAACCAAGGTCTATATCGATACTTGTTCCTTTGAAATTGCTGAGATTGCGGTCGTGAGCCGGCATTACCCAGGTGCGCTCAGAGCAGAGCGCACGGGCTATCGCTTCAAACGCTTGTACGAATCGTCCCTTGTTTTCTAAACATTCAGCCAGAACAAGCGTACGTACCCTTCCACGGCGGCGACCGGCAATCCTCTGCCAGCGGGTACGGTTCCCTGTTCGCGAAAAGTCCAGATACAAATCGTCCGGCTGCTCAGGAATAGCCTCTCGCAGAAGCCTTTCCGCTTCGGAAATTACATTTTTGAACGAGTCTTTCTGGGCCAGCTTTTTCCAGGCGTTTCGTTCGGTGATTGGCAAGCCGAAACCAGCCGGTTTTTTGGGAAGCATCTCTGTGATGACTTTGATGCGATTTTGGTCAATTCCCTCGGCTTCAGCCCATACTACATTTTGGAAAAGAGGTATACTGCCAAGGACTAAGAAAAAAGCTACAAGGATTGACCACAAACTTGATTTTAGAATTTGTCTCATCACTACCACCTCAGAAGTTGCTTTTATTTGAAGATATTTTTCATTGCTTGTGCTGTTTTCTCCGGCCTGCCTGGCTCAAAGGGCAGCAGTTCAGCCGTAACATAGCCGTCATAGCCAACATCAGCCAAAGCTTTTTTGACCGCTTCGAAATCCACATCACCTTCCAATAAATCAACAAAGCCCTCAGCAGTCCCGACTGAGAGTTTAAAGTCTTTGACGTGCACACGCTTTATCCGTTTACCGAGGATTCGAATCCACTGGTCTGGATATCCGGTCAACAGAACATTGCCAACATCAAAGTAAGCACAAACCATTTGGGAGTTGAAGCCATCGATAAAGTCACGCATTTCCAGTGGACTCAACAGGAACTTGTTCCAGACATTTTCGATACATATTGCCACGCCGGTTTCTTCGGCAGCAGGCAAAAGCTGCTTAATTGCGTCTCTGGCCCGCTCATAACAAACGTCGTAATCAATTACCTCGGCATCGGGAAGAAAGAACACATTTACTGCGCCCGGAACGAAAAGATACGCATCGGTGCCGAGCCATTTTGTTACCTGTAGCGCCTTGCTGGTAAAATCTATAATTTTGGCTCTGGTCTTGGCGTCATTAGCGGTCGGTGAACAGCCCCAGCTTTCGCCGGATGCAACGCTTGAAATCCCGATACCGATTTTTTGGGCTGTGGCCGCAATATCTTCGCACTGGGCTTTAGTTGTATGGTGTGTTAAAACGCCTTTGCTTCCAACGGCCAGTTCAATGGCCTCGAATCCGAGTTCTTTTGCCTCCTGCATTGCCTCAGCTATCGGCTTTGTGGCTTCGAGCCCACCCTCGAACATCCAGTAACTTGCACTTGTCTTCATTTTATGATAACCTGCTTAATAGTCGATATGGATTTGCAGTACAACAATCTTTCACGGAGCACAGTATAACAGCGATACCTAACAAAAACCAAGGCAATGTCGGGATTTTTTGCACAAAGTCGATTGAATCCGGATTTCACAAGTAGTGCGTGACAAATAGACCGTGTTTTGATAGTATAGAGCCCATGGAGACCACTCAAGCCAGTTTTGACCATTTGTTTCGGGAGAACCGACTATGAAACTGCATCGGATAGTCCTCGTGTTGTCAGCGATACTGACGGTGATCGGCGTGTCACAGGCAATCGAGTACCCGCATACGACAGAGCCCGGCAAGGCGACGGCGCAGGCCGACAACGACGATATCGTGCTTGCCAACAGTGTACTTCGGCTGGGTCTGACCCAGAGGTCGGGCAGTCTCAGACCGACGGGCCTGGTCAATGTTGCAACGGGTGAGAAGCTCAGCGATGTCGAGGTCGAAAGTGAGTTTTTTCTCATCGCCATCGGTCAGGAGGGCAAGACGTACCGCTGCTCGCAGTTGACTGTGCGGGGCGGATGTGAAGTGTCGAAGATTGAGGCCGAGCCGGCAAGTCGAACCGCGGCGAAGAGACTCTCGGGTATTCGAGTCACGGCAGAGCTTCTGTCACCTGACGGCGTATTGGCCGTCGAGTGGTCACTGGAGCTGCGCGACGGATCCAATTATGTTCGCCAGTTCCTGACTATCCGGTCTCCGGCGGGACCGGTCCAAATCACGTCGGTCCAGTTCTGGGACGTGAATATCGATAACGGCCGTGTTGCCGGGACTGTGCTCGGCTCGCCGATTGTTGCTGGAGACTGCTTCGTTGCCTACGAACATCCGAACGCGGAAAACCGTGCCGATGATCCCTCGGCGGCTGTGAATCTGGCGTATCGAAAGTCCGCCACGGCAAGCGGTGTTTTCGGTGCGATGGCGCCGAAGATCGCAGTCGACGGGAATCTCGATGTTAATTCATATTGGGGATGCCAGAATACGCCGGTGTGGCTGACGCTCGATCTCGGTAAGCCAGCGGATGTCAGCAAGATACGGTTAGTGACCTGGTACAACAATCGGCGATACTACGGCTATAAGATCGAATCGTCCATAGACGGTCGTGATTGGCATACTCTCGTCGATGCCGCCGACAATAAAGCGGCAGCGACCGACGCCGGTTACGTTCATCAGATCGACCGGAGGCGCTGTCGTTTCGTCAAGGTGACAATTACTAACAACTCCGAAGGCAATCACTACGGGGGCCATATCGTGGAGTTGGAGGTTTTCGGCATGCAGGCCAGGCCCAGGATCGACCGGGGTGTCCGGGCCGTGTGTCGGCTCCGGCGCGATACGACCCTACAGAAAGGCCGGTCGCTGAGTCAGTCGGCGGTGATGGGCGTGGTTCCGCCGGGACAACTGCGGCGGGGCTTTCTGCACTATGTCGAACGCGAGAGGGTGGCACCGTATAGACCGTTTCTGCATTACAATAGCTGGTACGACATCGCCTGGGGCCAGAGGGAGAAGATGAACAGCGACGAGTGCGTCGAGGTTATCAACAGCTATGGCGCGGAGATGACAACCAAGCGGGGCGTGCAACTGGATTCGTTCGTGTTCGACGACGGCTGGGACGATCCGAAGACGCTGTGGCAGATTCTGGAGAAGAACTTTCCGGACGGCTTCACGCCTCTGCAACGATCGGCAGTAAGATACGGGTCGAACATAGGTATCTGGCTTTCTCCCTGGGGCGGTTACGGCCAGGCGAAGGCGGATCGGCTCGCTTACGGTAAGACACAGGGCTTCGAGATGGGCAAGGCAGGCTTCTCGCTGACCGATCCGAAGTACTTCGACCGCTTTCGACAGAGCTGCGTCGGTTTTGTCGAGCAATATAACGTGAACTTCTTCAAATTCGACGGCACGGACGCGTCGCTGCTGAACGAGACCGAAGCGCTGCTGAGACTTTGCGAGCAGTTGTACAGTCTCAACGACCAGATGTATATCAGCATCACGACGGGCACGTGGGCGTCGCCGTTCTGGCTGCTGGGGGCCGACAGCGTTTGGCGCGGTGGCGGGGACATGGGTTTTTACGGCCCCGGGGCCAGGCGAGAGCAATGGCTGACGTATCGCGACAAGATCACCTTTGAGAACATGGTCAAGGGCGGGCCGCTTTATCCGCTGAACTCGTTCATGAACCAGGGGATCGCACACGCTATCTGGGGCACGGCGAATCTGCCCGTGAACACCGAGGAATTCGCCCACGAAGTTCACAGCTTCTTTGCGATCGGGACGAGCCTGCAGGAACTCTATATTTCGCCTTCCAGGATGACCGATCATATGTGGGATATCCTTGCCGAGGGGGCGAAATGGTCTCGCAATAATTCGGATGTGCTGGTAGATACCCACTGGGTAGGAGGCGACCCGGCTAAGGGGCAAATCTACGGCTGGGCGTCGTGGTTCATGCGAAAAGGCATCCTGTCGCTGCGTAATCCTCACGACAAGCCGGCCAAAATCACCATAGATATTGGTAAAGTCTTCGAACTGCCGACCGGCGCAGCACAGAAGTACTCTTTGAAAAGCCCATGGAAGAAAGATACGAATAAAGCAGTGATTGTGTTATCTGCAGGCAAAGAGTACACTTTTGAACTGAAGCCTTTTGATGTGCGTGTCTTTGATGCAACGCCTCTTTAGGTTTTCCCTATAACCTGAAATTTGTTGCCAGCCGCACCATTGTTTCATAATTTGCTATCATCCGTGGTGTGATGTTCCGGCCGTTTGGGGCTGCTGACGGCATCAGGACAAAGCCTTTGCCTTGGCCGATTGTTCCATCTGTGAGCGTTTTATCCACGACTTTTTCAAACTCGCTCGGTTCCATATTTTCTATATCGGCTATCTCCAGGTTCCCAAAAAGAACCAGTTCCATGCCGTGTTTTTGGCGGATGTACTCAAGCTCAACGTCCCCGTGCGGCGGTGGCTCGATAGGGTCAATGGCGGCCGCACCCATCTCGACAATGTAATCAAGAACGGCACTAGTCCGGCCGTGACAATGAATTCGGGCAAAACCGCCGTGCTTTTGTATAGTCTCTACCATCGGCCCGGTATAACGTACCACATATTCTTTGAAAAGATGGGGCGGCAGGTAAGGTTCTGTTGCGTATTCCGGCCCGTATATACGCCACAGATGACCGGGAAATGCCTTCGTTGTTATCTCGGTCCTGCTGTATATATGGCGGGAAAGCTTCTCGAGCAGACGATGAAAAAGCTTCTGCTCGGTCAAAGCGACTACTGTAAAGTCTTCCATACTGAAAAGGGACGCCGCTGTGCAAATCGGGTCTTCCGTATCTACCATCACAATGCCCCGGTCACCAAGTATGTTATCTTCTTGGACTAAGTCGTCCACGTTGGCTTCTTCAGTGAAAACTTCGTCGGGCAGTTCAAGATAAGCTTTCAGATCATCTACACTTTTAAGTAAGTGCTCTACAGTCCATACAGTGTCAATCTCCGGGCTGCGGCGCGTTAGTGACGTCATGGTTCTATCGCCAATTTTCAGCTTAACGCGTTTGAAACGGCTTCCATCCTCCATATATTTTTCTGTCTTGAAGAATTCATCACGGCAATTGGCTGTGTCTGTCTTAACAAGTGACATCTCAACCTTGTGGGAGCGTGGCCTGACGGGGCTGCGCATACGAATCAGGTCGGTTTGCTCTTCGGCTAAATGCAGCAACGGCTGCCAGGATGGGTCGTTATAGACGTTGAACTCGTCCGGGTCGGACGGATCAATTTGGAATCCACCTATTTCATAGAAATTGACTGCGGGCCGGTCGACCGCTTCACCGCGCAAAGTCGCCATCAATCTTTCACGACTGCTCATCATGCTGATCAGCCCGATTCGTAAGACTTTTAAACAGCGAACGAATATTATAAAAACCGCCGATTGTAACAACCACAGCGAGAACTGCAAAAATAGCAAGACTCGCAAAGAAAAAGAATGACCAGAATTTAATCCATAAATTCATATTGTGCTACTCCTTCTGCTCTGAGGGGCTATTACGATCCGGAAATATTAAAGAGCCGACTACCATGAGCGTTATCGCACACGTTATAGCAGTCAGTCCGACAATCGCACTCGATAGCTCTTCAACAGGCTTTATTCCTAAAATGGAACCGAATCGACAGGAAGAAAGAAAAGAAGAAAAACGAAATATCAGGGGACTCAATGGGGCTTGAACCGGCTTTAGTCCTATGAGTGATCCAAATCCACAAATCAAGGCCAAATACGCCCCGGTTTTACTGGCACGCTTCCAGTAAATACCAAAGACCAGCAATGCGATGGCTCCGGTGAAATAAATAGCTCCGGAAATAGCCATATAGTCCCACAAGTCCTGACCTAAATCGTACCAGAGTCCCCAAATCAGAATAAAAATCCCGATAGATACGATAAAAATTCGTGTCAGCAGCAAACGCGTTTTTGATGACAATCCGTTTTTGAACAAGGGGGCCACCACATCTTGTGTCAGAACCGAACTCCAGCATAACAGGTAACTGTCGTGAGTGGACATAAACGCAGCTAACATACCTGCCGAAACAATACCGATAAGTCCGGCAGGAAGGATTTGGCTCAGGAAGACCGGCATTGCCATCAACGTCGTTTGGGAATCGGCAACAGAGCCTTCCGGCAAAAATACGTTCTTGAGTGTTGGGTGCTGTGCAATGAATACAAAAGCCGAAATCCCAAAAAAGCACGGTAATAAAAACCGAACCAGCCACCCGACAGAAGCAAAGGTATAGAGTTTCTTGACTGTTTTTACATTTTCGGCTGAGCATGCGCGTATCACGGCCGTTTGCCAAATCGCGCAATTGACCAGCCCTAAGAAAAACATCCATATCACGTATGAACTGCCGAATCCTTTATTGTCGAAAGGATTAAAACCGGCTTCTCCTTTTAATTGCGATACCGTATCAATAATGTTACTCCAGCCAAGATATCTGATGGCAAAAACACTGGTTGCCAAAAGGCTGAAGGATAAAACCACAAACTGGATATAATCGAGGACCACCACTGAGACCATCCCGCCCATGGTGGTGTATAAAAGCACCATCCCAAGAAGGACACTCATTATTATCTTAAGGTCACGATCCGAGTTCATCCCCGTGATACCCATCACAAAAATCGAGCCTGCTTTAAGGAACATTCCCATATTTAGAATGCCGGAAAAGGCTAATATGACTCCTCCTAAAATCCGCACGCCATGCCCGAAGCGCTTCTCGTAATATTCCGGGATGGTCATCACTTTCATTCTTCGCAGCGGCACGACAATAAATCCTGTCAGGCCGACAACCAGGGACACAATAGCAGAGGCAAATGCTATATGAAAGGCTGCAAATAGTCCGGTGAAGCCCTTTTGCGACGAATACATTACCGTAACCAGACCCAATTCGGTCCCGATCATTGTCGCAACGCCCAGAAAAGTTTTTAAGCCTCGTCCCGCAACCATGAAATCTGTAACATTGCTGATGTAGCGTTTTATATAGACTCCAATAGCTACAATGACCAACAGGTACCCGATAACAATGCACCAGTCTAAATTGGTAAAATTGCTTTCAATTCCAAAAGCACTCAGGTCCATAATGTCTCCTGCTTATGTGTCGACTATCATCCTCTTGTTCCCGGGTCAAAGCAGCCACTTGTGTGTCAAGATCGCTTTTTTGCAGAGTTCTCGGTATTTGTCCTGTTCCTTTGAACCTTCAAGTCCGGCCTTTCCCTTGTTCCAGGCTGAGTAAGCTTCCTCAAGACGTTCAAGTCCTTCCAGTGCCTTTCCCCTCCAGTACTGGGCCCGTGCCTCTTGAGGTTTGTTCGACCGGCCGACACCTATGTTTTCAGGATAAGTCAGTGACGCATCGAAGTCTTCTAAAGCACCTTTGAAATCTTTTTTCTCAAATCGCTTCCGGCCTCGCTCCAGATGTGCTTTATGGAAAAGGTCCCAGGTGATTGTCTGACCCTCCCAGTTGACAAAGTACGGCGTCGACTCTAATAAATCAATCGCATCGGTATACATTTTTTCATCCGTATAAGCCTGGGCGAGCATTATAATTATGTCAGCGCGTCTGAGCTTCTCGAACGGTGTAGATTCCATAACCTTTATCGCTTCGATTCGCTTGTTTCCGGCTAATAGAATATCCGCTAAATCACGATACAGCGTCTGGTCTTTAGGCCTGGCCGTGATAGCTTTACGGTAGGAATCTGCAGCTTTCGTCAAATCCTCCTCCACCGCCCAGGCATAAAGGCCGAGATTACGAAATGCGATACTTAAGGATGTATCCAGTTCGCAGGCTCTTCGCCAGTGGCTGGCAGCTTCATCAACCCGACCAAAATTCCCGTAAAGATTACCAAGGTACAAATGTGCGTATGCATCATCAGAATTCGCCTTAACTGCGTACTTAAACACTTTCAATGCTTCAGGCCGCGATGGAAATACGTAGTCCTTGTCCATCCGCCCAGCCTTGCTAAGATACGCCCGGGCAATTCTTTCTTTCCCCTGCCTTGATGCGAAATAAGCCAGGTAATAAAGCGGCAGTGGATTCCGTTCAGTTTTCGGGACCGCCTCGATACACGCTGAAAGCAGCTTGGATGCCTCATTCTCCAGCCCTAATTCTGCAAAAGCAAGACTCGTCTCCAACATTTCAAAATCATATTCACCGACAAAGCCTCGCGCTTTCTTCACAAAGCGAGACATTTCTCTACGGTCCTGCATTGCGACCAGCGCCCTTGAGACCAAATCTGTAGGCTTTGCAGCAATAATCTCTCTGGCCTGATTGTATGCCGACTTGGTGTCCCCTGAAGCATACAAGGCCAATAGCAGATGGTTCTTTGTCTTGGTGTCCCTTAGATTAAGTTGCACCGCTTTTTCGAAGGCCCCCAAAGCTTTTGACGGATCTCCCAGCCGCATATAAGCACGGCCGGCAAGGTCATAGCCAAGAGATGCGGTACCAAAGCACCCCGCAGTTTTGTATGCGCACCTGAGCGTTTCTTTTTCTCCTCTTAATTTCAAATGACATACACCCAGGAAAAACCACGACAATCCGTCACTGGCATCGCGAGCCAATGCTTTTTCCAGTCGCTCAATCGCGTCATGATAAAGTCCCGACTCGATATCGAGCACGGCCAGGCCGCGCAGCGCAAGCGAATATTCAGAATCATCCTCTAAGGACTTTTCATAGTACTCACGCGCCTTTTTACGATTTGTTGCAAGGTCATACTTGAGACCTCTGAGGTACTTCTCCTCGAAGGTAAGTTCTTCATCGCTTTTGCTGAGATACTTGGCGCGGGCAGGCGGAGAAACCTTTGGAATAGACAAAGGAGTATCAAACGAAGCCAGGATACTGCCATCTTTAGCCTTGATAATGACATCGACGGATGATTGTGGTGCGGGGGAAAGCGTAAGTATCCGGGGCTCTGCGTAAGAAAGGTCTAAGCGTTTATTGAGAAGTTGCCGACCTCCTTGTGAGATGATGCATATGCTCCTGTCGAACTTTCCCGTTGCGAGCATACGCAACTGGAGCTTGCCGTCCTTCTGGATGGTCTGAACAGCCACGTCCTTTGTGGCATATTCGAAACCGTCCCCAAGCCCATGTACAGGATACCACCACTCTTGCCACGAGACCTCACCTCTTGGCAATAACATCCCATAGTCGGATTGTGTCGGAAGTGGCCCGCTCTGGACCTCTATGTATGGGCCATCGTCATCGGTAAGGTTCTTTTGGCTTACCAGGCCAAAGTCCCAGGTCCCCCATGTCCAGGCCTTTTTCCCGCTCAGCTTACGGTGGTCTGCCACTTGCACGATACCGCGGTCTGCGTCAACATCGTAAGCGCCAAAGAAGTCGAAGGTACAGTCTACGGAAAAAACAGAGGAAGATGTCTCATAATTCTTGAGCCATGACAGGTCCTTGCCTTCGTGGATAGGCCATGTGAAGAATTTAGTTCCGTTATGGTCTGTCCCGAGCGTCATCGGATAGATAAAACGTGTACCTGCCCGGTTTGGAAAAGCCGTGCAGTTCCAGAAGTAGTATGGATTCACCGCATCAGTGGGATTAAAAATACGAATTCGCTCATCGAGATAGGCTTTTCCCGGATGCAGAGTAACTCGGACTGTCCAGCGGTTACGGAAGATTTTTTCGATGTTGTTTATCTCGATGTATGCTGAGCCGCCTGAATTCGTTCCTATCAGTGCGTCGACCGGCGAGAGAATTGTGACGGTATGTCCATGAGGTCCGAAGTTCCATTCGACACCGCCGCTTATCCAGGCACCACGCATGGCAATCATACCCGGCTTAATCACGCTGTTGATGTGGAACATTTCCTTCTGTTTGACTTTGTCGTAGACCGAATGCAGTCGGCCGCCTAATTCAGGAATACACGTGATTTTCAGGTATTCATTTTCAAGAAAAAGGGCTTTATAGGTTCGGTCTGTCTTGGTCCTGTAGAGGTGGTCCTGCATCGTATAAGGGTAAACGATGGAGCCTTTGACCGTCGTAGAGAATTTAACCTCGCTTTCCAGGGCCCAGAACTTCGGATTAACATCTTCTGCCCATCCATTGGTGGGAATTGTTATCGTGCCCTCCCACGCTTTGACCCTTGCCAGAGTCAATCCTGGAAGAATTGATAACAGACTGACTAAAATTAAAACTGTAAGAATATTTCTCCTAAAGCTTGTCATTTTTCTATCCTCCCTGAATTCATGCATTATTTCACGCCACCATAAACTCGAAACGAAATTACCATATCACTATTCACGAAATATAGTTGAGCACTTTCGAAAGTAATAATGTAAAGAAAAGGTAACGAAGCGCCAAGATAGTTTTCATATCTTTTTTCCGTATAAAAGAGTGCGCCTCTCTCACCCACCTCATTAATGCTAATATCAAAGGCCTTGGTTGGTTAATGATTCGTCAGCCTGATTTGCATGGTCCCATAACTACCTCGAAATCCCATGATACTGCTTTCTTTCAGTGGAAGTTGAGTAGCGCCCGTAATAGCATCACAGGCAAACGGTACAGCCATCCACGAACCACCTCGCACCATTCTGAACCCATCTAATCCGACATGGTACGAAGTTGAATACCAGTCTAAGGTCCACTCCGCAACGTTTCCAGCCATATCACAGGCTCCATAAGGACTATTGAATTTATCAAAACTGCCTACCGGAGCCGTATACGGGAATCCATCATCATCACCATCATAATTACATCGATAAACACCCTTGGCGTTTGGCGATTCATTTCCCCATGGATATTTTCTCTCAGGCAGTGGATTTTTACGCTGCTTTGTTTTGTTGCCATCTAAATAAATTCCTCCACGAATAGCCTTTTCCCATTCCGCTTCGCTTGGCAGTCTCAAGCCGCACCACCTCAGAAACGCCACTGCATCGTACCACGATACGTATGTAACCGGATAGTTTGCTCTGCCTTGCTTTACACTGTATGTAAAATTAGGAGCGGAGCCTTTCTGAACAATGCCGCAGCGGCGGCTGTCCGACATTCGCTGATTCCACCCTGTTCCTTCTCTACCGGTTTTGTTTAGATATTGTGTATACATGGAAACCGTCGTTTCGTATTTTGCGATATAAAACAATGGCAGTTTATCAACAGGCTCCTGGCTTTTTGACTCATCATAGCCTCCGCCCGGCAGGCTCTTCATCTTGAATTCTCCTGCCGGCACTCGCAACATCTTGATTCCACGAATTATCATTTTTGATTTATTAAGGTTCGCCATGCCTGTCTCACCGGATTCGCCGAAGCTCGTTTCAGTTGTGCCCCACCAGACAATCTTTTTATGCCCCGGACTTTCTACAAGGCCGTAACCATTGCCTTGCAGATGCTCCATTGAAAGTAATTCCCACGTAGTTCCTGAATCCTTGCTCCAGTGGACAAAGACATATAACGGGAAATCCTTTGAAATCTCCTTGTCATTTATGTCGTATTCTATAACTATTCGAGGGCCGCCCAATTCGGTCTGCTCCTGTGTTGCCTTTTGATTGCTAATCTCGATCCACTTGGCATCAGTGAAATTACCGCAGATTAAATATACTACTACTAAAAAAAAAATCCTTTTGGACATCTTATTTCCTTCAAAACCTGATCAATTCTGTCCTCAGCGGTCCTTATACCTTCTCTGGCACAACCCAGGGCTTTCTGTAGTTGGCCTTTAAGTATTTGTTGGCTTCGCTGTCTGCGACAAATTTTTCAGTTGCGCCGTCAAATTTAAGTTTACGGTTTCCAACCCGGTATGAGATGTTGGCAAGATGACAAAGCAACATTGACAGGTGCGCTTCTTCAACATCCCCTTTAGGTTTCTTTCGGGTGCGTATGCAGTTTATGAAATCATCAAAGTGAAGGTCGACGATGCTCCCGAATTTGTAGGTGGCCGGCACTGACACAACTGCTTTGCTCTCTCGGACATTACTGTCCCCTTCGAATACCTGCCATCCACCGCCATGTCTGCCGAAACACATAAAACCTTTAGTTCCGCATATTTCCACCTTCGTTGCGCTGAAGGGCCAGTCGGGGAATTTGGTCTTGTCTTTTAAGTGGACAATTCGGTGCATATAAGGCGACCAGAGTGACGCTTCAAAGAGTAAGGAAAGTTTACCGAATTCAAACGTCGTAAATTGTGTGTCCGGCTGCTCTCTGCCGTCGTTGAAGTGGTACACTCCCCCTGCATTACAGACAGTGTCAGGATATTCCTTGCCAGTCAGGTATCGCACTAAATCAATCTGGTGGGTCATATCAGCCATAATATACCCGACATAGAAATCCCACAGCCTCCAGAACCATCTACCCGGCCGATAGGGCAACTTGGGCGACGGGCCGCACCATAAATCATAATCCAGGCCTTCAGGAACAGGCTGTACGCCGGCAACATGGATAGGCCCGGCTTCTTGCATAAGAAACACGCGGGCCAGATAAACGTCTCCCAGTTTGCCGCTGCGGATGTAATCAGCAGCTTTATCGGTATAGGGGGCGCTGCGGCTTTGAATCCCAACCTGAACTACCCTGTTATATTTACGAGCAGCCTCAACCATCTTTCTGCCGTCCCAAATGCTCAGCGATAGTGGTTTTTCAACATAGACATCTTTTCCCGCCTGGCAGGCCATTATGGTACCTAATGCATGCCAGCGGTCCGAAGTCGCTATAACAATTGCATTGACTTGCGGGTCGTCGAGCATCTTCCGAAAATCCTGCACAAATTTCGGCTTGTAGTTGTGGCCTTCCATCACTATTTCTGCTGCCGGCCCATAGCTTCGAGTATCTGCGTCGCAGATGTATTTAATCTTAACGTCAGACCTTTTCACCAGACTACTCAAAAGCGCGCGTCCACGACCACCTACTCCCATTATCCCCAAAACCACCTTGTTTGCAGCCCCCAGACTCTTGTTGTGAGATAAAACCGTGAACGTTGAAGCGGCACCTATCGAACCTTTCAAAAATTCTCTGCGATTTATTGATTTCATTTTTTTCTCCTAAGAATACACAGCGCAACATAATTCATTGAACATCTTTCATTTTACAGGCCGCTTTAATGAAAAGTGGGCACACTGAGTCGATGAAAAATTCATACCCTACTCGTTAACGACCATTCTCCTGTTCGTCTGACATAATACTCCATTAGGCGGCCCAATTCCAGCACCTTTTGCAAATATTTGCCTCTCATCGGCTTGTAAAAGTGTGTTTTTCGAAAACGGTGACCAGAGGGTTGTAATTTTACGGAATTTTGTGTATTTATAAGCAATTGCTGTAGTTATTTCCTTTGGTATGTAACCGGCTGCTATTACCTTAAAATATTAAGGTCTTGGAGTTTGGGTAAAGGAGGATATTATGCGAAAAAGAACTGCTATCATAAAAATCACCCTTGCCGTCGTTTTAATCACCGCTGCCCTTTGCTATGCGAAACCGGTTCAGACGGTTATGGTCCCCATGCGGGACGGGGTGAAGTTGGCAACAGATGTTTATCTTCCTGACGGCAGGGGTCCTTGGCCTGTAATCCTGTTTCGGACACCTTATGGAAAGGGTGGGGCCCAGGGACAGGCATCGGTGGCGAATCAACACGGATATGCCTTTGTCTCGCAGGACATTCGAGGAAGATTCGGCTCCGAAGGTATGGATTATCCTGTCTTCGGACACGATGGATGGGGTAAACATCAGGACGGATACGACACCGTGGAATGGACCGCAGCTCAAAAATGGTGCGATGGCAAAGTTGGCACTGTCGGTGCAAGTGCAAATGGCATCACACAGAATATGATGGCCCCCAGCCGACCGCCGCATCTGGTTTGCCAGTACGTTGCCGTCGCGTTTTCCAGCATGTACCGCCAGGCCTCTTATCAGGGTGGTGCTTTTCGCAAAAGTTTAGTGGAAGGTTGGATGAATGGAAACAAATTCAGTCCCGAGAATCTAAAAGAGATGCGGGCGCACTCGGATTACGACGATTTCTGCAAACAGTTTGATCCCGAACTCGTAGCTCATCGCGTCAATGTCCCCGTATTGTTCCTTGGCGGCTGGTATGATATTTTCAATGCCGGTAGCATCAATAGTTTTCTTACTGTACAAAAGAATGGTGACAAGGGTGCCCGTGGTAAATGCAGACTGGTTATGGGCCCGTATGGGCATGGTCGCTCAGAAGACTTGGTCTTTCCCAATACTGAATATCCCAAACCCGTCAGTATGTTCAACTGGTTTGATGTATGGATGAAGAAAAACGGCAAAGGGATCGATGATATCCCTATTGTGCAGTATTTTGTCATGGGCGACCCGGCTGACTCCAAAAACAATGCCAATGTCTGGAAAACTGCGGAAGATTGGCCTGTTCCGGCAAAGTTAAAACCTTTCTATTTCAATGCCAAGGGAAAATTACGCCCGCGCCCTTCCAAAAAAGCCGATATTTCACTTTCTTATAAATATGATCCAAACAATCCTGTTCCTACTATCGGCGGGGCCAACCTTATCATAAAAAAAGGGCCCAGAGACCAGCGACCGGTTGAAGAACGCCCGGATGTCCTGCTTTTCACTTCCAAGAAGCTGAAAAAACCAGTAGAGATTACAGGTCCTGTCAAGGTCAAGCTTTGGGCGTCTTCAACGGCCACGGATACTGACTTTACTGCCAAACTTTGTGATGTCTATCCGGATGGCCGAAGCATGATTGTGCTGGACGGAATCATTCGGGCTCGGCATCGAAAGTCTATAGAGAAAAGTGAGTTGATCGAATCCGGTAAGATTTATGAGTATGAAATTGATTTATGGTCCACGAGTCTGGTCTTTAGCCCGGGCCATCGAATTCGAGTTGCCGTATCATCCAGCAATTCCCCGCGTTTTGAACCTAATCCTAACACGGGTAAGCCATCAGGCATGGATGATGAGACTAAGGTGGCAACTAACACTATTTACCTGGACGCAAAACATCCATCCCATATTCTGCTTCCAGTCGTGGCACGATAGCGTTGGCCTGATGTAAATCAGAACTAATGTGACAATATTTTACCTTTATCTTCTTGCAATACCGTCCATTTTTGTATAAGTTGACCGGAAGTTTATTAGAATCCTCTTTTATTTCAAAGTTGGATTTGCTATTGCTTTATAGCAGCTAAGGGCGATTAGCTCAGTTGGTAGAGCAGCTGACTCTTAATCAGCAGGTCGTAGGTTCGAGCCCTACATCGCTCAGTAGAATTGCGGGTTTTACTCTCCTCAGTGCAGTTGGCCTGTCTGCTGCTGTCCATAGAAGTCTGCTGTTTTCCACTCCCAAACGCCAAGCCAGACGCCCTCTTTGGTCTACATTTCAACTACGTCATTTCGTCCTATAAATCACAGCTGCATAATCAAGGGTAAACCGAAAGTAGCGGTCTATGTTTGCCGATATAGAGGCAGGTAATGCAAAAGAAGCCAGATCGCATGCTCATGCTTTAAAAGGAGAAGCTGGGAATGTGGGAGCAAAGAAACTGTCAGAGGCAGCGTTCAATCTTGAGCATATGGCTTCCCAAAAAGACTTATCCAATGCCGGAGAGTTGTGAAAGCGAATATGATTTGGAAATTGTTGGCACCGGGACAATATCATATAAGCAAGGAACCTACGCTGATTGAAACCCTCGTGGGCTCCTGTGTAAGTGTATGTTTGTACAATATAAGAAACGGCTGGGCGGGAATGAACCATTTCCTCATGGACTACCCTAAAACAGAGGCTGATTGTGATATTGGCAAATACGGCAGTACGGCGACCGAATATATAATCAATAACCTTATGAAAGGTGATCCTGTCGCAGGTCACTTTCGGGCACAGGTTTTTGGCGGTGCCGGCGTTATCAAAGGAGTAAGAGTTCCCGAGGAAATAGGCAGGAAAAATGTTGAGGTGGCGTTGGAATTACTGAAGGCTACCCGCATACGCATTATTAATCAAGAAATAGGTGGAACCAGAGGCAGAAGGATAAAGTTTAACACTGCCACTGGCGAGGTACAATGGCGGTTTGCGGGCAATATTCCCAGGAAAGCGAAGCTGTCTCTTAGCTAAGTGTCAAAGCACAGTAGTAGGAATAGACCAGTAGTCAGGAGAGTATTATGGAATCTACTTTGATATTTCAGAATATTGTTCTAACTGAAAAAGATTTCAAGAGGATAAGCGACCTGGTGTATAAGCACTGCGGGATTAATCTGCACCTGGGCAAAAAGGAACTGGTTCGCAACAGACTGTCAAAACTACTGCGCAAAGGTAATTTCAAAACATTCAAAGAATATATAGACTATGTCCTTGAAGACAAAACAGGGAAAGAGTTTTCAATACTTATCGATTTGCTCAGTACAAACTTGACAAGCTTTTTCCGGGAGAAACCTCACTTTGAGTTTATGCGGGGCAGTTTCTTACCAGAGTTGCTGGAACAAAAACGAAAAAACCGTAATTTCAGAATACGCGGCTGGAGTGCCGGTTGCTCGTCTGGAGAAGAACCGTACTCTATAGCGATAACTTTGCTCGAAGCTATCGCAGGACAAGGCAGATGGGATGTCAAAGTCCTGGCTTCAGATGTATCTACAAGAATGCTTGAAACCGCCCAAAAAGGCATCTACGACGAAGAGCGGATTGCCCCAGTCCCACCAATGCAAAAAAATCAATACCTAATTCAAAATCGTGTAGATGGACGGAAAGTATTCAAAGTAAGCAAGAGTTTGAAAGATGTCGTAATTTTCAAGTATTTGAATTTGATGAAGGATTGGTCGATTAAAGGGCCCATAGATTTTATCTTTTGTCGGAATGTCATAATATATTTTGATAAACCTACCCAACAGCGATTGATAAACCGCTTCGGGGATTTGCTGGTTTCGGGAGGAGTTTTGTTCACCGGCCATTCAGAATCGTTGACGAGCTTTGAACACCGATTTAGTCTTATTCAGCCAACAGTTTACGTGAAAAAATAGGACTTTGTCATGTTAAAAACAAGAACTATAGTACATGTATCTGACGCAAAGGTCTCCAATGACCCGGAAGGTGCTATAATAACATAAAATCCTTTCTTGCTCTTCTTCCAATTGTTGATTTTTTCTCTTCTCTTTTAGCTTAATATGTGCCTTCATCCTATCACTGGGGGGAGCAAAATAACTTTGCCATGCAGTCTTTGTTCGGTTCCAATCTCAGAGGCGTTTACACCCGTAGAATAGTTAATCTACTTGACTTTGCAGTTATTGCTGACCAATGGATGGAAGAAGAATAATTGAGAGCAAACGTGCTGAGCTGAGGAAGTTGTGTCGTATGGAACTGGAGCCGGATGAGTTTTCCTCAATCCAGAGCGTAAACTTGTCTTCTTCGTGCGGTGTTGTCTGTCTTGACATAAAGTCCGTTTTAGAGGACATTGTTAGTGAAATAGCAGAAGAGCAGGACACTAAATTCGATAAACAGTATCTCACCCATACAGTCTTTGGAGTCCATCAAAACCAGCTTGACCGTGGCGCGGGCTGTGATATGGCCGGGCTTATCTCTGTGTGGTTTGGCGTCGCTGTTTTTAGATCGCTTCGCAGCCCTGCAAGGCAAGTCTGAAACGACCGGCGAAATAACAAACCTGTTTGGAGATCCTATCTACTGCTGATAATCACGGAATATATTTTTACTGACGATACGGCTTTATGAGTCAATAACAGGGACTCACTACATTATTATTGTGCAAAATGGTCAGCATCAGCTTCTTCTACCGCTTTGGCTAATTTTTGCGCTCTATCAGTTAGAGATCTCAAATTATTAAACCCTTTGCAAATAGTTACAATCTTACTATTATCGTCAATTAAAAAAACCATATTAGGTTTTGGGTAGCCGAAACCTCTTAAAGCTATACGCTCGGCATCGTAAAGTGTTACCAAATCTTTATGGTGGATGTTATTGACCGCCAAAAATTCCTGTGCACTCGAATATTTGCCAGACGGCAAATATATCTGAGCCACAGTAACTGGAAGGTTTCTAAAATCTTCGGCCAAATTAACTAAATCAGGATTTGGCCTATTTTCATCGGACATGCTCGTAAAAGCCACTATTGCAATTGGTTGACGAATTTTGCGAAATGTTGTTTCTTTGCCATTTTCGGATGTAAATGGAAGATCCGGAGCGTACTTTCCCACTGGATAGTCACTATTAAGATTAAGCTTGATAACTCCCGACGTGGGGACAGACTCAGTAGTACACCCGAACAAACCAGTTATCATAGCTACGGTTGCCATTACAATTGCGATTCTCATAATCAATCTCCTTATCTTTGTGATTCTGTTGGGGCCTGCTAACTGTATGCTTAACATACATATCGTGGCCCTTATCATAATAAATAACGACTCGGGGAAGAATATTATTCCCCCAAAATATTTACGGATGATACTAATTTTCATGGGTATGTTCTGTATAAGGCCATATTAAACTGATGTGATGCAAGACAACCGTTACAGTCCAAGAGTACCAATCCGATGAATGGCTTGGTTGTCAGAAAAAATGATGCATAGGCTAACGTTCTGGGCTGAGGAATTAGTTCGAACTGTGACCGTTAAACAGTTTCCAACAGATATGCTGTACATTTCGCCCAATGGCAAAGGTGCTTAAAAAAACTACAGCGATTTTATCAACTTTGCTATTTATAAAAAAACTAAACAGGGCCAGCCCAGACCATAAGTACCTGTTATCTAAGAAGATAAACCAATATTTATACCTTGGTACAGAGATTCTGTGACTATGAATTTGGCCAAAGATCAGTTTTTCGGGACAACAAACGCTCTTTTTTTCGTTATATATAATAGGAACATAAGAAAATTACGTATGGAAAGTCAAACAGACATATTTACTCAGTACATTCGACCTCATTGGAAGGTGCTGCATATTGTGGCACGGCAGTATGTTACGTCTGAAGCAGATGCCAGCGATCTGGTCCAGGAAACGCTTCTGAAAGCATGGAAGAGCTTTTCATCTACCGAAGAAAAAGAATATAGCCGGGCGTGGCTGTTTGTAATTATGAGAAATGCTGCGTTGGATTGGCAAAAAATGAATAAACGCAGGATAAAACTTTCCCTTGTCCCACATTCGGAATTGACTGAGATTGCCGCATCCGATTTGAATGAACCTCTTTGCCAAATGCCCGTGATGGATGAAGAGCGGTTTTTGCAGTTTGTCGATGACCATATCGTAGCGGCGTTGGATGCGATTGATCCTGCCTTTCGTGAAGTGATTATCTTATCAGCAGCGGGAGGTTTAAAATACAGTGAAATTGCCCAGGTACTCGATTGTCCGATGGGTACTGTCATGTCGCGAATGGCCCGGGCCAGGAGTAGATTACGAGAATACTTAGCTGATTTTGCCCGTAAGCCCAAAAAAAGAGCTGGGAAGGTGGAACGGAAATGATATGTAATGAAACCCGCGAATATTTATTTGCTTTTCTTGATAACGAGCTGGATGCGTCGTTAAGCATGGAATTCCAGCGTCATATCGATCACTGCGCCGTATGTGCACGCGAGGTTGAAATCGAACGAGTTATTCGAGAGCAGTTGGTTTGCAAATTAAAAACACAGGACTCGGAAATACCTTTTAATAAGCATGCTCTCAAGCAAATCATCAGGCAAAACAAAACGTCAGTAATGCGGTCTCATTTATTGTCACGGCGTGTTCTTTTAGCAGCATGTGCAGCAGTCGTCTTTGCAGTTGGTATAATGGTTTATTTTGTAACGCAGGATACGGACGTTACCGAGGACCACAGCAAGTTTGTTAATCTGGTCGTCAGTGACTTTAAGCATTTCCTGGAAGAAGGTCAATCTATTCATTTTGCTTCGTCCAATGCCAGCGCAGTCTCGAATTGGCTGCTGCGTCAGACAGACCTTGAAGTGGTCTTGCCGATCGCCAAAGGTACGCACTGCAAGTTAATCGGCGCCCGTAAATGTAAGATAGAAGGCCAAGCTGCGGCCTTTGTCGTGTATGAGATGCGGGGGACACCGGTATCACTGTTGGCTATTACCGGCAGAAATGATGAGCTCAAACAGATGAACCAGATTGAGTATAACGGCCGAATCCATTGGGTAGACTGTTCAGATGACGTCTCAGTTGTGGCATACCGCCAAAACAACCTTGTCTATGCAATGGTTTCGAAACTAAACAAAGATGAACTGATCCATTTTCTTTCTGGAACAGATGATGAGAGCAATTGAAGTTGGTTTAAAAAATCCGTACACTGTTGCAGTTGTGGTTCTTGCCCTGATCGTTGTTGGGATAACAACGATGACACGTATCCCGGCCGATCTGCTTCCTCAATTTAACACGCCCGCAGTTCAAATAGTCACCTTTTATCCGGGCATGCCTCCAGAGGTAATGGAGCGTGACATTATGAGCCGTCTGGAGCGATGGACCGGTCAATCGGTTGGTATCGAACACCAGGAAGCAAAGGCCATGCTCGGTGTCTGCATTGTCAAGGACTTCTTTCGTGAAGACATAAGCTTAGATACTGCCATGTCTCAGGTAACCTCATATGCGATGTCGGATATGTTTTATCTTCCGCCGGGGACCATTCCACCTATGGTAATGCCATTTGATCCAACGGCTTCGGTCCCTCTTTGTCTGGTTAGTGTCTCAAGCCCGACTATGACCGAGAAAGAACTTTATGACGTTGCCTATTATGAACTTAGAAACCGTTTACAGAGTATTCAGGGCGTAATTGCCCCAGCGGTGTATGGTGGTGTTTTAAGGCGCATTTTGGCATACGTTGATCCAATGGAACTCGAAGCTCGAGGTCTTTCGCCAATGGACGTTGTCAAAACAATCAATACGCAGAGTGTTTTTATCCCTACAGGAAATGCCAAGTTTGGTGATATAGATTATCAAATCATCTCCAACGCAATGCCTAAAAAAGTTGAGCAACTCAATGATCTCCCTATCAAAACATCCGGGGGTGCAGTCGTTTTTATTCGTGATATTGGTGAGGTTAAAGATTCACATCAGATTCAGGGCAATATCGTGCGAATCAACGGTCGGCGACAGGTTTACATACCAATCTATCGCCAGCCCGGGGCCAACACCATCGAGATCGTCGATGCCATCAAGGCCCAACTGGCACGTATCTTACAGCGCCTGCGAGAGATGAATCCAGAAGCAGAGGATTTAGCATTAGAAGTAGTCATGGACCAGTCCAGCTATGTACGGAGCAGCATCCATGGTTTACAAATAGCGGCAAGTCTTGGAGCAATATTGGCTGGAGCCGTAGTATTGATATTTCTTCGCAGCCTTCGCTCTACGATTGTGATCATCATTGCTATTCCACTGTCGTTGCTCGCCGCAATGATTGGGCTTTACTGTACAGGCGACACGATCAACAGCATGACACTGGGTGGTTTAGCTTTGGCGATTGGCATTTTAGTTGACCAGTCCATAGTCGTCCTTGACAACATCATGCGACACTTGCGAATGGGTAAATCCAGTATTGAAGCAGCATTGGATGGAACCCACGAGGTGGCCATGCCTATACTTGTCTCTACAATCACCTTTGCGGTTGTGTTTTTCCCGGTAGTATTTCTCAGTGGTATCGCCCGGTTTTTATTCCAGCCTCTTGCGATTACAGTAGTGCTGGCCGTCGGTGCCAGTTACATCATTGCTATATTTGTAATACCAAGCTTCTGCGCCAAGTTCCTCAAGGGTGTCAAAACAGATAAAAGTGAGTGTGACAAATGCGGCCGAGCAGGTTTTCACGTACCATCTCTGTTTGAATCCTGGATCACAAAAATCTTAAAAATGCGATATATTGTAGTCCTTGGCACCGTGGTATTGCTTATCTTTGCAACTTTCTTGTTGATGCGAACAGGCACGGAGTTATTTCCTCAGGTCGACTCCAATCAGTTTATGATCCTTGTTCGTTTACCTTCGGGAACGCGTATCGAAAAGACCGAAGCTGCTCTCGAAGAGATTGAAAGAGTTTTGATGTCAGAAATCGGCCAACCTGACCCTGAATACCCCAAAAAAGAACGTCAGCCTGATTCAAACATGCGGATTTTGATCTCTAATGCAGGGGTGCTGATGGATTGGCCCGCAGCCTATACCCCAAACACCGGACCTATGGATGCATTTATTCTTGTACAGCTCAAAGGCAAGAAAGGGATGCCTAATACGTTTGAATACGTCGAACAGTTGCGAGGCCGGTTGAACAATGAATTTCCTGGTATTGAGTTTGCTTTTGACACCGGTGGAATGATGACGGCTGCGTTGAACTTTGGTTTGCCTTCACCTATTAATATAAAAGTGCAGGGAAGTAATTTGTTTACCATTGAGGAGATAGCCCGGCATGTCCAGCGAATTACATCGAATATACCAGGTGCCGTGGATGTTCGTATTGCCCAGCGTATGGATTATCCTCAGATTGGTATCGAAGTCGACCGTGTCAAGGCAGCCCAATTAGGTATGACACAGGAAGATGTAATTAAGAACGTGGTTACAGCAGTAAACTCCAGCATTGGATTCAAGCCGGCGTTCTGGATTGCACCAAATGGTAACCATTATTTCATAGGCGCTCAATATGCCGAGAGCAATATAAATTCAATTGAAACACTCCGTAATGTGCCTATTACCGGAGCATCAACGAGACGTCCTGTTCCTCTACGCAATGTAGCCGAATTCTACCGTGCTACCGGTCCTGCTGTAATCAATCATATGAATATAACCCGGACCATCGATGTATTTGCCAATGTACTTTCTGGTTATGACATTGGCGGTGTGGCTATGGAGATGGAAAAGCGGTTGGCTGATTCGCCGGTACTGGAACTTGACCGTAAACAGACGCCTCGCGGAATTGTCTATGATGTTGGCGGTGACTATGATGGTAAAGGTTACAACATTACGATGAGCGGTGAAGTCCAAAGCATGAGGTCAGCCTTTAGCCAGTTCGCTGGTGGCTTAGGCATCGCTATGATACTGGTCTATTTAGTAATGGTAGCACAGCTACGTTCGTTCTCTATTCCTTTTGTCATTCTACTGACAATTCCCCTTGGTTTTATCGGTGTCGGAATAGTTTTATTTCTTACCGGAACAAATCTGAGCATACCGGTTTTTATGGGGGTCATCATGATGACCGGTATTGTTGTTGAGTATAGTATTATCCTTTTATCATTCGCTGATCAGCGGGTGCGTGAAGGATGCTCTGTCAAACAGGCCATCACAGAGGCGACCTGGATTAGACTCCGTCCTATTCTGATGACATCCCTGACAACATGGCTGGCGCTAATCCCAATGGCCATCGGAGCGGCGGGCGGCGAAGCAAATGCGCCGCTGGCCAGAACGATTATCGGTGGCGTCATGGCAGCTACTGTTCTTACTCTAATTGTCGTGCCATGCCTGTATGTAATTTTTAAGCGTGATAAAAAAGATTTTTCAATAAACCCTCTTCTTGTAGGAGCATAATTATGAGCAGAAGAACCCTTATTATTTGTGGAACGCTTGCAATCTTTGCTTTGGCGATAGCCTTTGTTGCCGGCGGAGCAATTTCAAGAGAAAATGAACCTGCTCAGACTTCCAAAATCGTACCGAGTACTACTGATAAAGCAGTTGGCGAACAACCGATACCCGTAGAGGTCGTCGGAGTTATACACAGGCCCTTAACTCGTATGCTTAACATCCCAGCTACGTTGGAAGCGTATGAAAAAGCTGATTTGTATGCCAAGATAAGCGGCTTTGTCACCAAAGTTAATGTAGATATTGGCAGCTATGTCCAAAAAGAAAAGGTTCTAATGGAGATTGCTGTTCCTGAAATAGCAGACAAATTACGCCAATGCCAAGCAGTCCTGGAAGCTAAACAGGCACGTGAGAAGTTGGATGAGATTACCGCGAAAAGGCAAGAGCAACTTGCTGCTGAAAATGCGATTTCTCAGCAAGGACTCGATGAAGCATTAAGCCAATTTGCGATAGCCAAAGCTGATACAAAGGTAGCCGAATCTGAGGTGGCACGGATGAGAACACTCTTAGAATATGCAACCATCACAGCACCGTTTGATGGTGTGATTACTTCCAGAAACTTTGATCCTGGAGCATTCGTTCGCTCTGCGGCGGATGGTCAAACTCAACCACTTTTTGCCCTTGCCAAGACTGACAAAATCAGACTTATTATTCATGTTCCAGAGCCCGAGGTCCCCTTCGTTAGGGCAGGAACTAAAGTCGATGTCAAAATTAAGTGCCTCAATGGTGAAACGATTGAATCTGCCGTTACACGTACCTCCATAGCACTTAACTCCAACACACGCACCATGCGTGCCGAAGTTGATCTTGATAACAAAAATGGGCAACTTGCACCAGGTATGTATGCCCAGGTTTTGGTCAAGCTGGAAGTAAAGGGCAATGCAACTCTAATACCTTCCAAAGCTATACGCGTTCGCGGCAGGGACATCTCGGTTCTGGTTTCCAGAGATGGCATTGCCAGGTCATGCTCTGTTGAAACAGGATATGACGATGGTATCTGGGTAGAAATAGTTGGCGGTCAACTCAAAGATAATGATTTGATTATCACTTCAGCAAGCAGTGCCGTTGCTCCAGGAGCCCCAGTAAAGCCAATTCGCCAAACAGATCCCGTGGCATTGTCGGCAGCGTTTTAAGTTTAATGGAAGCGGAAACGAAGATGATTGAAATATTCAGACGGTATCCTAACAAATGGTTGTTAATACTTATTGTCTTAGGAGGCTGCACATCGCCTGAGCAAAGCCAGACAGTGTTGGAAAAACCTGATATCTCACCTGTGCGGCAAATTTCATCTGAACAACTGCTAAAGCTGGATGCTTCGCAAATCAAACCAATGTATCGGGAAATTTATGCTATCAACCTGCCTACTGTCGTCCGTGTCGCTGCTGCCGAAAACTTTGATATACTTCAAGCTAAAGAACAGGTAATGGTTTCTAAGGGGCTGCTCGAAAGCGCACATGGCAGCATCCTTCCGAGCCTGGTTCCAAGTGTATTATTCCAGGATGTCCAAGGTTCGGTGCGGGCTACTGAGGGGGATCTGGTTGGTGTAGGTTTTAATACGCTTCAGACCAGTATTGCAGCGCAATGGGTATTGAATCCAGGAAAAGTAAAATATGAAATCATCGCAGCTAAAAAGCGACTGACAGCATCGGAGCATCAAGAACAGGCTGTTATCTCCGAAACTCTCCGAAAAGCTGCAGTTCAATATTACGAACTCATTCTCGCTCAAGCCCGTTTAGCTGCATCGCAGCAAGCTGTTTCTGAAGCCCAGGAACTCCTTCGGATAAATCAACTTCACAATAAGGCTGGAACGGGGATTCCGGCCGATGTTTCAAGGGCCCAAGCTCACCTGGCAAAGCGAGAACAAGAATTGTCGAAAACACTAAATGCCTTTTATAACGCATCGGTATCCCTATCACTTACCCTCCATCTTAACTCCTCCGTAACTTTGGTTCCCCAGGCCACTGAGCTATCACTGATCGATCTTGTCCGTAATGACATTGAACTTGATAAGCTTTTAGAATTAGCCGTACGTTACCGACCGGACCTTGAAAGTGTGCGAACTATGGTTGAGGCTATTGAAGCTAAAACACATGCTACCTGGTGGGGCGGATTCGGTCCTGCATTAGGAGTGATCTATCAATTTGGAGGTATCAAAGCAGATGATGGTGACAAATCGTTTGCATTTAAGGACCAGCAGCGATTCTCAGCAGGCACTGGATGGCAATGGAGTCTTTCTTCATTTGGTGCTGTAAAGACAGCTAAGGCCTTCGAACGGCAGGCTTTGATCGAAGCTGATCGCCAACTCGACGAGGTCAGGGCGCAAGTTGTTCGATTCAAGCAGGACAGTAAAATGTATCGTGAGTTGATTTCAAAATCACAAAAACAACTTACTGCAGCCGAGCAGGCTTATAAGCTGATTCAGGCTAATTTTGAGGCTGGTACTATGACCATGCTTGATGTTTTGCAATCCCAGGATGCCCATGCACAGGCACGTCTTCGTTATGCAGAGACTGTAGTTCGTTACAACACATCTCAAGTCAACTTGTTGGCCTCTCTTGGATTGATCGACAAAGATAAACTAACTGCACCGGTGATATAGTTTAGCAGTAGTGGGCATGCTTTTTGTAAGTGGTGGAAGGAAGGTGTGCTCTGTTGTTGGGCAACTCGAGTTCTCGTGGGTATATGAAGTTATTGTCCTTGTCATGTTGTTCGCTTCTAAATGACTGCCTTATTTACAAGAACGTTTCAGTTATTTGTTCCTCTTTTTCTTTTTTTTACCTTGCGGGATTCTCTTTTGGCCCTTTGCGGCTTTTATGTAGTTTTGGCCGTATGTGTCAATTAGAATGGTTCTAAGCTTCTCCGGTGAGTCACGATTTTCGAAGGCTCTCAGGAGTGGGTCGCCGGTTCGTCTCATCCAGTCTTGAAGCTGCTTCTGCATCTTCTTTAGTTCGTTTTCGAAGCCTGCTTTGTCAGCAAGGTTGAAGAGGCAATCTGGGTCGTTCTTGAGATCATAAAACTCCTCGGGATCGCGGTATCGGAACATTTTGACGCGCTCTGCGATGTAGGGATCCGTTTTTGCAGCTTCGACCATGGCTTTCATGGTGAGCCCCTCATTATTGTTCCTGTAATAGAACTTGCCATCGCTCCACGGGCTGAAGATATAGCCGAAGCGGTTGTTCTGAACACATCGCATGGGGACGGCATCTCCACCTGCTTTCATGTCTATCTGGGTAAAGACTTTGTCACGGCCGGATTGTTTTTTACCTTTAAGCAAGGCCATGAATGAGAAACCATCGAGCCCCTTGGGAATGGGTAGACCTACCGCTTCGAGTACTGTTGGGAAAAAATCAATTCCTGAGATGAAGTGTTGTTTGTCGACCGAGCCTTGCTTTACTACACCGGGCAATCGAACGATCCATGGGGTGCGTGTGCTGGTAAGGTAGGTGTTGCATTTTGCAAATGGTATGGCGATACCGTTATCAGAGATGAACATTACCAGGGTATTCTTATCGAATCCTGACTCCTTTAGGGCCTGCATTGTTTTACCGAAGGTATCATCGAGACGGCGGACTGAATTCAGGTAGTAGCTCAGTTCTTTGCGAACACCAGGCAGGTCGGGGACAAAACCAGGAACTGCGACCTCATTGGGTTTATATGTCTTTGAGGGTTCTTTCGCATCTTTGATGGGCTTTCCGGGAATATGGTATGGGCGATGAGGATCGTGTGAGTTGATCATAAAATAGAATGGTTTGTTTTCACGGCGGCACCTTGTGAAAAAATCCTTGCAGTAACTGTAATAGAGATCCGGATCACGCCCACTGCCTAATTCGTTCCGGTCATGGACGAAGTCCCATTTGTACCCGGCTTTTGGTGTTGAGTGTTTAACTTTGCCGAGGATACCGGTAAGGTAGCCGGCATCTCTCAAGGTTGGCATAATGGTTGGTATGTCACGATTGGTCTGCATGAAGCCCATTATTCCGCTGTTGTGTCCATAAAGACCTGTTGCAAGGACGCCTCGACTTGGCTGACAGATGGCGACGGTCACGTGTGCGTTTTCAAATCGCATGCCTTCAGTAGCAAAGGAATCAAGATTCGGGGTTAGGCCGGGCACTTTACCTCCGAAACAGCCAACTGAGTCGCAGTTAAGATCGTCAGCAGTGAAGAACAGGATATTGACGGTTTGTTTCTTTGGATCGACGGCTTTAGTGAATGGTGTTTTCGAAAAAAAAGAAGCAGTGCCTAATCCTATAGCTTTAAGAAAATCACGCCTATTCATTGTTTTCCTCGATATTTTTCCTTACCACTCTTATCCATGGGCGGACAACTCCAACTAAAGTGACCATCCGGAGCGGTAGGGTGGGTCGACTAAATCGTTGGCTTTTTCGTCGTTAGTGATACGCATCTTTTTTGCATTCCATTCGAGCGGTCTTCTCGTGCGAAGCGCCAAAGTCCCAAGCAGGGCCATCTCGGTCATCTCGCAGCCGAACTCAACTGGGCAGACTGTACGTCCGCCTGTCTTGCAGGCCTGCGTCCATTCGATGTAATGGGAGTCACAGCGGCGCATGGTCTTGGCCGGTTGTTCGAAGTCACGAAACTTTTCCTCCGGCAGCAGCAAGCCGCCTACCAGCCCGAGGCTACGACGGCCGAACGGATTGCCTCCGCCAAAACCTGTTAATAATTTGCCTTTCTCGCCCACGAACAGAAGGCCGCTGGAAGGCAGGCGAAGGTTGTGATGAAGTTCAATCGGCCTATGGGGCTTCATGCCTCCGTCATACCAGTGTACTGTCAGCGGTGGCAGTTCACCTCGTGATGGGAATTCCCATGTCACTATGTTGGTGTGGCTTTGGCACTCCGGCGTCGAGACGATCTGGAAAAAACCCTTATGCCGGGTCGAACCGTAACCATAGACCAACTTGGGTGCACCGAGTTGCAGCTCTTTGAAGTACACATGCATGGTGTGGCAGGCCATATCACCGACAGTACCGGTTCCGAAATCCCACCAGGGACGCCAGTTTGCAGGATGGTAAGCCGAATGATAGGGCCTGTAAGGTGCCGGCCCAATCCACATGTCCCAGTCCATTCCCGAAGGCGGCGTTTGCTTATCCGTCGGTCTGACTAATGAACAAGGGTAAGCCGGGTGATCACACCATATATGCAGTTCACGCACGCCCCCTAAGACGCCCGATTTCAATAACTCCGTTGTGTTTCGTGAATGGTCGGTTCCGGAAGACTGTACGCTGGACTTAGTAACAAGATCTTTCGCTTTGCCAAGGGCCGCACGAATCTTTCTGGCCTCACCGATGCTGTGTGTGATTGGCTTGGCGCAGTAAATGTGCTTGCCGAGTTTCACAGCGGTCATCAGCAGGATTGCGTGGGTGTGGTCAGGCGTGCCGATGATAAGCGCATCGAAGTTCTTAGCTTCTTTATCGAACATTTTTCTAAAATCATGATAGCGCGTCGCCTTCGGATAGTTCCGAAACACCTTTGCCGAGCGATTGTGGTCGAGGTCGCAGAGTGCGACAATCTGTTCGTTCCTGCAGCCGTGCAGGTAGGCTTGCCCCATGCCTCCTACACCTACCGCGGCAATTCTGAGTGTATCGCTTGGCGTCTGATGACCCGCCCCCCCAAGGACATGCCGGGGGATGATGAGAGGCATAGCAAGCCCGGCAGCCAGGAAACTCCGCCGTGATACTCCCCGGCCGGTAACATGGACCGATCTACCGGACGAATCTGGAATCATTTTAGAAAACATTTGAATTGTCTCCTTTCTGTGTACGTACATGTTTGAATCTCATCATCACCATGAACTCATCGATGTTCTGGGCATAATTTCGACGGCTGCACGTAAACCGACATTTTCCGTACGCGTAGCTTTGTAACATTCTATGACATTCAGATACATCTATATACCAAATTTACTACGAAACTTCTACTGTTTTTACCCATTATTATGTTATTGTTGCGGTGTTTATTTTTGCTCTAAGACTTGTTAATAAAAACGATAGAATGTTTGAGGAGGTTTTGTTAAAATATCATATTGGAAGGTTTTGAAATGTCATTGAGACACCTATATGATAATTTGAGATTCAGTACTCTGCTTGTACTTGCCATGGGATTCTACTCGTATGGCCCGGTATTCGCAAAATATCCGCAGAACTTCCTCTCCCAAAAGCTCGGCGCCAAAGTCCAAACCGCTGCAAAACTTATCGGCCCATTCGATCCAAACGCACTCCTGAGTGACGGACCTATCAGTAGAGGCCGTTTTGCATTTGCCCCTGTCGACCAGCATCATACCTTCACGGTTGACCTCGGTCGGCCTTGCACATTCGACCGCATCCAGCTCGGCGCCTCCGGCAGTCCCCCGTCTGTCATCATCGAAGTGTCCTCGCAGAGCCTTGACGGGTCCTTCAGGGAAATTTGCCAAGCCCGTGATCCGGTCCACTTCCAAATCCTGCGATTACCGCTCACAACAGCCCGCTGGCTCCGTTTTGATTTTGGCCGGCGATCGATTCGCACCGGCGTTCACACCATTCGTATCTACAAGGGCTACGAACATCCCGGCCTTACTGAGGTCACAAAGCTCCTCCGCGACCGAATCAAACCGGACCTCACATCCCTCAAAAACTTCTACTCACAAGTCGCTGACGACAACTGGCCCGCAGCCTGCTCTGAATTGAGGGCACGCTTCGCATCGATTCACAAACCCGAAAGTCCTACGAATTCATCATATGACCTAGATCGAGCAAACAAGTACGCCGCCGGCGATCTAAACTTCGCAGGTCTTTCACGAAAAGATCCCTTGCCCATCGACTGGGCATGGATGAAGACCACAGATTGGTACGAACATAAGAACTTTCTTAACCGCGGTTCTCCTCTCGGGGTTATGGCTGATGCATGTTATCATACTGGTTCTCTCTTCTGGGCTGGGCGATTTCGCGACATCTTCTACGACTGGGTCAACGAAAACCCAAAACCCGACATCATGAGCCGTGCCGACTACCCCACCTGGCGGACTCTCGACACTGCCGCACGTCTCTCATGGCTTATCTCGCGCTTCCCCCAAGTAACCGCTGCCAGGAATGTAGATGACCAACTCTGGGCTAACTACCTCTATTCCATCTGGGAGCATGTAGACTATCTGAAAAACGACGACTTCTCCGGAGGAAACTGGCTGGCAACCGTAACATCGGTCGTAACATACGCCGCTAGGCAATTCCCTGGATTTCGCGACCGGAAAATCTGGCTCGAATACGGCAAAACCGGTTTTGAAAGAAACGTCATGAGGGACATCTACCCGGACGGTAAAGAGATGGAAGACGCCCCCGGATACATCTGTATGGCATACAAGGCTATGCTCGCCACACTCGAATCGCTCGAAATCGAGGGTATACATATAGATCCGAATGTACGGCTTCGCTTAAACAGGGTCCAGGACTTCCTCGCCGCAGTGACGCAGCCCAACGGCATCATGCCTTTCATTGGTGACTGGGGCGGATGTGAGCCCTACGCATTGCCCACGGCCATGAAGCACTTTGATAGAGATGACATACGTTACGTTTTATCAAAAGGCCGCAGCGGAGTACCACCCTCTGCATCCTCCCTATACTTCCCGCATGGCGGCTGGACCATCATGCGAAGCCCCTACACCGACAGACCATACGAAAACGCCCGCCACCTCGTTTTCAAATCCAGTTCGGGAGCACACGGTCACCTCGACGTCCTTTCACTTACCGCCTATGCTTTCGGCCGTGAACTACTCATCGACCCCGGAATACGAAGCTATGAACGTGCCGACATCCAGCGCTATCTCCAGACTTCTTATCACAACACTGTCTGCATCGACAAACGAAACCAGCCCAGGACCACCGGCAAAACTGACAAATGGTTCTCCAATAACGCCCTCGATTATGTCTCCGCGGTCTTCTCCGGATACCCGAACATATCACATCGAAGAAGCATACTCTTTATCAAACCGGATTACTGGTTTGTTCGTGACCGCATCACTGGCTCAGGGAACCACACATACGATCAGAACTGGCACTTTGCCCAGGACGCTGTTCCCTCCGTCGACACCCGATCAAAATGCATCAGAACCAATTATGATGTGGGCGGCAACATTCTCATCATCCCGCTCAACCAAGCCACAATCGACTGCAAACCGTTTGATTTCTTCATTGCTGCAAAACGAATGATAAACGGAAAAACAAACACTCCCGCCAAAGGATTTAGATTCTTGACAACCGGCGCCCCGCCTCAGACTTTCGATATCCTGCTCTATCCCTATCTGAAATCCCACTCTCCTTCGATCTCTACAGAGCTTCTCACGCCTGACTCAGAGTCTCCCGACATAATCGCTTTTAAGGTCACTTCAAACAAAAACACCGATTATTTCTTTATTGCCGAAAAAGGGCCGGCAAAAGCCAGCTTCGATGAAAGTAACATAAGCTTCAATGCCGAAATCCTGCTCCTCAGAACTACAAGTGGCAAGCCTTACTCCGTCGCTGGAATCAATATCAGCGAAGTAGTCTTCTTCGGGGAGACGCTCTTCCACCAGAAAAATCCGACTGCCGATTTATGTCTGGATCTGAAATAGAATCCGCGCTAGATCACAGATGGTATGTTTGCCTTTCCTCAGGATTCTATGGATTTACAACGCCGGGTGAAGGCGTGCCGGCTTTCCAATTGGCTACATCATTGCCATAATCATTAGGCACCTTACGCGAAAGCGATTTGCCAAGACCATCGGCCTCAGTAGGCCACAGGTCAACACCGCCGGGAACATCCTCAGAATGTGAGCCGTCACTGTAAGTCACCCTGTCAATGCGGATATACTGACGAGCGCCAAATCCGTCAATATCGCCGGGCATGCCAATCTGCAATCTCTCGCCGGCGTTGCTTAACCAGCCGCTGTAATCTTCCAGAACCTGAACGCCAAGCGGCATGCTGCCATATCTTGATATAAAGGACGCCAGGTCCTTCACAATCATTAGATAGCTAAAAGCAGGTATCGTAACAGGGGGGCTGGGCGAGAAGGTATAATCAATACCATCGGTGAACTTCCACGGTGTAAATTTGTCGATGCGGTATAATGTCACCGGCGAACCGGTGATGTTGTGTAGTTCGACATATTCTTCTTTCTGATTACCGGTCGGCGGATTATACATAATCTCGTTGATAACAACCGGGCCGACCTTGGGATAGGGATTATTGGCGTCCGGGGTATTGTAGTCCATCGCCACAAAGTTGAAATTATCAGTGCTGCTCTTATAATATCGGCCAAACGACACGTTTGATTGCGCAGGACCAAAATCCTCCACCTGGCGGTAACCGGTTAACATGCCGTTCGGGTCCAGACGCGAGGAAAGACAAGCTTCCTCTCCGTTCTCACTAAAGGCAAAAGGTACGATACTGCCGGGGTCGCCCGGATTGTTGAAATCCGTATCCTGATAGAAAACAAGATAATCGTTCGCGTTGATAGTTGTACCATTGGCAATTCTGTATTTCATCAGGTTTGGCTCATCTCTGTCATTGTCACTGAGGAACCAGCCGCCGATGTTGATGGGCGCGCCGGTGGTGTTGTGCAGCTCAATCCAGTCCGGCCCTGCGTTCGAATGCGACATCACTTCGTTGATTACCACGGCGCCTGGCTCCGGGAGAATCCCGCTGTCATCCCAGCCGGGTGTGCCGTTGCGGTATACACTTGCGCGCCAGGAGCTTTTCCGATTCAAGCGTCCTGTAGGGTCGGCTATATTCAGAAACTCACTTTCGCTCACTGCTCGATTGTAAATGCGAACGTCGTCAATTAGGCCATTGTAATACAGCAGAGAAGTAGACTCGCAGCCAATATAAGCATTATAGTTCACCCCTAAGAAACCGGTTGATGAAGAACTGTCTTTCAACTCGCCGTCAACGTATAACTTCAGGTTGGAACCGTCATTTGTCCCGGCAACATGATACCATTGGTTTGCGTTAATCGCTTCGTTCGAAATCACTTGAACAAAAGCCACACCTCCAACAATATAAAATGCAGGTGCACCGCTGGAAACATAGAAATAGTAACCATTGTTACTCAAATCGTGCTGTGTCAGTATAGGATTCCATATCCCTGCAAACTCGTCCACGCGTACCCATGCCTGTGCAGTTACATTTACCCCTGCTAAAGGAGAGACAGGAGCAACAGAGACATAATCGCTGCTACCGTCAAGGCTCAAAGCTCCGTTAATTCGGCCGGCTGTCCAGGTGGGATCTCCGAACAGGGTTCCGTTGTTCGTGCCGGCACTGTCTATCGCGGTGCTGCCGGAGCCGTCATCGAACTTCCAGTGCGCAACCAGGCCTTCCGAAACATAAATGGCGCTGTCGTCGGGATCTATCACTGTCAGAGAAAAACCGTCCCCGTCGGTGATATTCTGCCAGCCGTCCTTGTATTCGAAGTCCAGAATCCTCCGGCCGATAGAGTCATCCAGTTTAATATTTTCACCGTCGTTGGCCAGGCTGCCGGTATACTCACCTGCTATATTGATTCCTGTACCGTATTGTGCTTGGAATGCCCCACGGTCTTTCACAACTAAGATATGTTCACCAGGTCCAAGTTCAATATCCGGAAAAGTGAAATCGATTCCTTCAGTGAATTGTACCAAGTTTAGATTCAGTGTATTTGGTCCGATGTTTTTCAGCTCAATGAATTCTTCATTAGGGTCATTTGAATCACCGGTGTTCCGTGGATGGTACATAATCTCGGTGATGCGCAGGTTCTCTACGACCGGGCCGACGGCAAATATCGCTTCGTTTAATGCGCTCCATGTGATGCCGTCCAAAACGCGTGCTTTGACATGTGTGCTCTTGTTAAATGTAAGCTGCTGGCTATTATACTCAACTGCGTTTGGCGAGATACCGCCGGTGGAATTAGCCTCGCCGGCAATCAGCTCAGCGGAGATGAGGAAGTCGGAGCTTGTGTTCGACGTATTCAAACCGTGGATTGCAAGTACGTTATCACCTTGCCTCAGAGAATTGAGTTTGCCGGATACAGGGATAGACTCGAGTCCGGCGGCCTCATGGCCGCCGCTGGCGTTCGAATTCCATGCCGGCGTTCCGGTAAAGTTTTTACGTTCGAGTTCATCCCCATTAAGGTAAGCGACAAAGCCGTCGTCGTATCGTATCTTCAGTGTCATGAAGTTGAAATTGCTCGGGTCTCCGTTAAAGGTGAATGGGATCCGGATGTAACAGGAGTTATTGGCACCGGGATTTAAATCGGCGTTCATCAACGCTTCGACATCGTGGCTGATGTATGGTACGTAGTCGGGAGTTTCATCGTATCCGACACCGCCGGTTTTGCCGGATATGAAAGTGCCATCGTTCCAGCCCGAGTCGTCGAAAGCCGGGTCGATGTACCAGTTGGGATCCACAGGGCCGGCCGGTACGAGAACTTGTTTGACGGAATCCTCAGTCACGAGCGTCGTACTAATAATCTGCATGCTATCAGGCAGACGCGGGTCATTGCCGTCGGTGGTGTACCAGATTGTACCGGATCCGTTGGGATTATCCATAGTCAACTGGTCGCTGCTTGAAATCTCGCCCCCGTGCTGAGGCGAGCCGTTGATATAAAAGTTCGGAGCCACAACGGTAAAATAAATACCTTCCTGCACAAATGCGTTGTATATTATATTCCACCGTTGCGGTGTCCATGTGTCAACAATGTAGGTACTCATATTCGGAAGGACGACTAACATCTCGTCGCGAAGTTCGTAGAACCGCTTATTAATATTGGCATTCGTAAACGCACCGCCGTTAAAGAAATGTTTGTAGACACGGTCTGCAAATAGCTGCCTGAAATTAATGTTGACCTTAAGCGCCCGATAGAGGTAACCATTAGCATTATTTTGGCTGTTAAGTCTGCCGAGATAGACGGTATTGAGGCCGCCTGAAGACATACCGCCTTCTGCGTCCCAGATGAAGAACTTCCACTGTCCCTCCTCTGATCGCTCACTTGCTGCAGACCAGTTGTTTTGTGGCCAATCCCAGTTACCCGACCACAGTTGTAGTATAAGATAGTCGATAAACCCCGGGATGTCCAGACGCCTGCCGACTTCCTGATAATGAGCGTCGTCGGAAAGGTCGTAGTTACGGGCGGAATCCAGCATCGCGTTCCAGGTCGTCGCATCCCCATCACGGATTCCGTTCATGGTCATCACATCCCATTCCTTGTCGCTGTTAAACCATTCCTGGCAGTGCTGTTTCTTAATGTGTTCGCAGGGATTGAAATAGCCCTTGTATTCCCCGTTAATAAGAACGTTGGCCATTATCCCGCCGCTGGAGACCTGACCCATATCCATGTAAAGACGCCTGAGCAGTTCGTCTATAATGAATGGATTTACCCTGTCGTTGTGCCCTCCTCGAAGAACTATGCTCTTGAAACGTTCGACTTCGAAGGGAAACAGTGGATATTCAAGACGGTTCTCCCCATATTGGCTGCGGAAGTAGAGTCTGAAACTGAATTTGCAATCGCCGGACCATAGACCGCCGCAGCGCCGATAACGCGGACGCATCCACCCGCTGCCGTGGACCCGGATTCCACAATTTTCCTGGAGGCCTGAATTGTCCCCTGGCTTAATCAGTTCGAAGGACACAGGGCGTTCGTATGCCATTCCTCGCTGAATAACATTGTTGTAGCTGTCCGGTCCGTCAGGAGTCCACACTCCACCGCTATAGTAGCCGCCTACAATGGCCATGACGCCATTTGGCTCGTAGAAGGTTTCCTGTGCATCCCCGACTAATGAAATTACTGGTAATCCCTTGACAGTTGCGCTGGCATTAAGTAAATAAGTGTGCGTCTCGACCACAGAATCCAGCCAGCCGGGCTTGACTGCTGCAGCGCGAATCATAGTAGTGGTACCGATGGAGATCGGCGCGCTATAAGTGTTACCGTGGGTTATTGTTGGCCGTGTACCATCGGATGTGTAACGGATCTCTGCGTTATCGTCACCGGTGTACAGCTCTAACTGGAATGGTATGTCATAGAAACCACGCTTGCGGCTGAACCATACCTCGTCAACAACACCTATTGCTCCGGTAATGTTGAATGTGCCCGGTGTAGCTGTGGTGAAGTATTGCGGGACTGCATCGTTCCTGGCTGCGATAAGCTCAGGAAGGATCAGAAAATCACCATTGTTTTTGTCGTCGTTTAGCCCGTGAATCGAAAGCACGTTCATACCGCTCTGCAGCGTCCCCAGAAAGGCCGTCAGGTTAATAGACTCGATGGCCGATGCGTTCTCATCCGGACGATTGGATAAGGCAGTCGAGTCCCACTGTACGGAATTCGGCGCATTGCGCCAGGCAACCTCCTGGCCATTGATGTATGCCGCGAATCCGTCCTCGTACTTCATCCGAAGCGTTAACGTATCAAAGGTCTCGGGCTGTCCTTCTTCAACTTCGAACTCGATTCGCATCCAAAGCGACGAATTGACACCTAACATGTCCTGCTCAACGTCCGTGGCAATCCAGCTACCGGTCCATGGCGAAAGATACTGACCCTCGATCGGATTACCAGCGACGATGCCTGGTCCTTCCCAGGTTACTGCGAAGTTGTCGCCGCCCGCGCCTTCTTTCTGAAGTGCTTCTATATAGTATTTCTGACCGGCAGACAGTGTAATTGAAGAAGATTGCTGCTCGGCATAGGTGGTCCATACACGTGAGTTGGTCCAGCCCGGCACGTTAGCAATCATAGAAGCGTTCGCAGGATTAGAGTCCGTGCTCAGCCACAGCTCGCTATTGTCATCGCTTGCGATCCAGAAAGCATAAGAGCCGCTGGTAGGCGGATAAAGGAATCCGTACATACGTGTGCCGTAATCGTCCGCCCAGTCCGTCGGCGCTTCAAACAAAGTCGGCTCACTGCTGCCGCTTGGATTGTCCGGGTAATTTGAATTACCTGTCAGGTCCGAAACAAGTGAACCCCCAATGCCGGTCCAGTAATCACGCAGGATTGTGCCCTCACCGCCGGCACTCCCAAAGCCAACAGAGGTCACTCCCGTATCCCATCCCGAGTCGTCGAAATTAACATCTGTCCAGTCAGTACCCAGGGACGAATCACCGCTGGCCGGCACGTGATAGGAAACGCTCGCGCCTGTTGGCACGAGCATCATGGCGTGCTGTGCTAGGCCGTAAGAGATATCGGCCAACTGTATTGGGTACTTCGGTGAGTATTGGTGAGTGACGGCAGTAGCTGACACCAGCGCAAGATAATCACCATCCTGGTCCAGTTCGAAATTGGTGTGATAGTAACCGGCAGAGTCAAGATAAGGATAATTAAGCGGGTTTTCATCATATGTTTTCTGCGAAGCAAAGAGAATCAGGAACTCACCGGGCCCAATCGTCAGCCCGTCGGGGAATTGCCATTTGGTCAGGTAGACATCATCGTCGGTCAGATACCAGCCGTCCAGGTTGACAGCCGTGTCCGTTGGATTATAAAGCTCGATCCAGTCGGAGGATTCTCCGTTTCCATCGAGAAGCGTAGTGCTGTTTCTCGCCATCAACTCGCTGATGAACAGGTGAGTTCTTATATCCTGCCAGTTTGCAGATAACAGGGAATAGTCAACCATATTTATGCCATTTAGGCCGTCAAGGTCGGCGCAACCGGAACCGTAACAGCCTGAAGGGTTCAGCCACTGCAGGGAAAATATCTGAAGGTCTTTGGAATTGACCTTGTTGTCGGCATTGAGGTCACCTATCGTATAAGGCTGAGCACCGGCAGAAACAGTCAAAGACAAGGTTAGTACCAAGGTGAGTAACGCGATTTTCATGGTCCTGTGTATCTTGGCCTCCTTCCTCACTGATGTTTTAGGCCACTGGATGCGATTTTGCCTTTTAATACTTAGTATGGGCCTTAAAATCGTAATTATCTGAATTTTGCCTATTCTAACATATATCATATCGGTTTACAAGAGTATAAACCTGCAATAACTGTGGAAAAATTATGCAACTCAAGCCGATTTCAAAAGGTTGCGAAAAATTGTCACCATCGGATATACATTATCTTGCAATTAAACGGTGGATTCGGGTATACTTGCGGCAGGATGAATCAGGTGTTTCTACGGTTGATAATTGCCCTGTACCTTTCGGGAAATATCATTTAACAGGAGGCTGATATGTATCGAAAAAGAATAGTTGTAGTTGTTGTATACCTGTCTTTGCTGACCATTGTCAAAGTTTCTGCCGAGGAGAATCTGCGGATTTTGCCCGAAACCATCGATGGTGTCGCCACCAGTAAGATAATGGGTCATTACCTTAGGAAGCAGGCCGCCCGGCAGTTCGAAAAATGGAAAAGCGATTACGAGAAACGCAAAACCAAAGAGCAGGTATACGAGTATCAAAAACGTCTTCGTGCAAAATTTATTGATGTCCTTGGTGGCTTTCCGGAACGAACTCCCCTGAATCCCCAGGTCACCGGTATTGTCCGTCGCGACCGATACTACGTCGAAAATATTATCTTCGAGAGCCGACCCAGGCATTATGTTACTGCGCTGTTGTTCATGCCGGATACCGAAAAGCACAATAAACCTTACCCGGGTGTGCTCGTGCCCTGCGGACACGCCATGAACGCAAAGGCGTATGATTCATATCAGAGGATGGGAGCTTTGCTGGCGCTCAACGGAATGGCGGCTTTGGTTTTTGACCCAATTGACCAGGGTGAGCGAGGTCAGTTCATAGAAGATTGGCCGAAGCTATGGGGTACCAAAGCACACACTATGATTGCTGTTGGAAGCATCCTTCTTGGCCGAAACACAGCAAGCTTTGAGGTATGGGATGGAATGCGGGGTATCGACTATCTGCAATCGCGTCCGGAGGTAGACCCGAAGCGAATCGGGTGCACGGGCAACAGCGGTGGAGGAACTCAGACCTCGTACCTGATGGCGCTGGATGATCGCATTATCGCGGCCTCACCTAGTTGTTACATAACAAATTTCGACCGTTTGCTAAATACTCTCGGAGGACAGGATGCAGAGCAGAATATCTATGCACAGCTTGAATTCGGAATGGACCATGCTGACTATCTGATGATGCGTGCGCCGACACCGATTCTCGTTTGCGCCGCGACAATGGACTTCTTCGACATAGGGGGGACCTGGAGTTCATTTCGGTACGCCAAGCGGCTCTACACACGACTGGGTTTTGCCGAACGCATCGACCTGTTGGAAAACGATGCCAAACACAATTATAACAAGCAGGCACGTCAGGGCGTAGCGCGGTGGATGTCACGGTGGCTCCTCAACAAAGATATACCTATTACCGAGCCGGACATAAAAACGCTAAGCAAAGAAGAAGTTCAGTGCACTCCACAAGGTCAGGTCATGATGATAAAAGGGGCACGCTCGGTTTATGACTTGAATCGGGAATATGAAAAGGAATTGGCCCAACGACGCAAAAGGCTGTGGGCGTCAGATCGTACCGGACTGCTAAGTAAGGTGCGTAAGATGGCTCGTATTCGCAAGGTTTCGGAACTTCCAAAGCCGCAGGTCGAAGAAATCGGCCTTATTGAGAGGGATGGTTATCATATTAAGAAAATGATTATCAAACCTGAAGATGGTATTTATCTGCCGGCACTGATGTTTGTGCCCTCCCAAAAATCGGAAAAGGGCGCAGTATTGTATCTTCACGAACAGGGCACAGCTAAAGACGCGGACCCCGGCGGCCCCATCGAGAAGCTGGTAAAGGCTGGCCGATTGGTCATGGCTGTGGACCTGCGAGGCGTCGGCGAAACACATGGAGTGGGCCAGAGGTATTTCATGCCTTATTTTGGCTCTGATGGCCAGGATTTTTATATCGCTTACGTGCTCGGGCGTTCTTACGTCGGTATGAGAGTTGAGGACGTACTGATTTGTGTGTGTCTTTTGAAACAAAAGCAGCCCGGCCCGATTTCTTTGGTTGCAATTGGTCACGTTGGTATACCAGCCCTGCACGCTGCTGCCCTCGAGCCGGATTTGTTCGATTCGGTCAAGCTAATACGTACTTTAGCCTCTTGGTCGAATGTAGTCGGGATGGGCAAGTCTCAGGACCAGCTTGTTAACACCGTCCATGGAGCACTGACCGCCTACGACCTTCCCAATCTTGCCGCGGCTCTGGGAGATAAGCTGACTATCGAAGAGCCTCTAAACGCTTTAGGTAAGCCGATAAAGGCCGAATGAATATAGCAAAGGGAAATCCTGTGAGGAACAACAGAAGAACTGCACGGTTGACAGGGTGTTTGATTCTCTGCCTGGGCCTTTCACACATTTCTTACGGACGCACTCCCGTAAAAGCTGATTGGCCCATGCTCGCCCACGACCCAGCTCGTACCGGTGCGACTTCGACGGAGATTCGACCGCCTTTCCAGCGAAAATGGTACCGCATATTTCCTGACGAAGGCTTAATGGCCGGCATCCAGCCTGTCATTGCCGATGGCAGGGTATTCATTGGCACAATGGCGGGAATGCTCCACGCGATGGATAGTGATACAGGCAAAACCCTTTGGAAATTTAAGACAGGTGGCGCCATTCTTCATACGTGCGCTGTGGCGGACGACAAAGTCTTTTTCAGCAACGCACAAGGAAATATTTATGCAGCCAATGCACGCGACGGCAGACTGCTCTGGTCTGTTAAAACAGGCCAGGCAATATGGAATTCGCCCCTGGTTTACGAAGATGTCGTTGTAATCGGCACCCGTGACAGTGCTGTTTACGCTATTGCTGCTGAAACGGGCAGAATTAAGTGGAAACTACAAACTGGCTGCCCGTTACTCTCAAGCCCTGCCCTTGACGCCGAGACCGGACGTCTTTACATCGCTGGCGAGGATATGCGTGTCTGCGCCTTTGACTTTCGAAGCGGTATAAAATTATGGCAAAGCAAAAAGCTTCCCGGTGTCAGCTTTCGTGGGTATCACCCAGTCGTCGCACCGGATGGCTCGGTGATTATTACCGTCACGCCGGCTATTTCACTGGATTCCTTCACTCCCATTCTTCACGATATGGTTGGGGAGATATTCGGGGACTTTGCAAGTTGGCGTCACTCAAAGCAGGAAAATGAACGACTTCGCCGAGAGAACTTCGAGGTAATGGAAAAGCCCGGAACTTACAAAGCACAGCTTCGTTACATACGCCAGCGGCTGACAGAACAACCGATCTACCAGACCTTTTTTGTCCTGGACCCCGATACGGGCAGGCAGAAGTTTGTTACCCCGATAGTATACGCTGAGAGCATGAACGGAACCGGTGCTCCCCCCATCGTCACCCCCGACGGCAAGGTTGTGGTCAAGTTTCGGGCCTTGCTGCGGAGTCGATACCAGCACTACTCGCCGTTCCTGAATGTCGGATACCTCGATACTTCCACCGGCCACATCACACCGATTATGGACCAGTCCCGCACTTACGGCTGGCACGACAGCCTGCTGCTGGTACACGATGAGCAGTGCCAGCTTACCGTTGGCGGCAGAGTGTTGTTCAACACCCATCAGGACAACATCAATGGCATGGATTTGGACACTCTCATAGGTTACTCAGAACCGTTTTGCCGAAATATTCACGAACCAAAACCAGGTGAAGCCCTTGGCATATGCGCAGCTATTCTCCGCGGCCAATCTCTTCCTGCAGGTAAGGAGTGGCTGCCCCGCGGCACCGCTGTTTACGGCGGCGGCTCGGTAATCGACACCCCAATCTCCATTGCCGGCGATAGTTTTTATTACATTCCTACTCACGAAATAAACGCCGGCGCAGCCGTGATAGCGTACAGGATGCAGCCGGACGGCAGAGCGGGCAAAGAGTCATCTCCGCTCACAGGAAAACTTACCGACAGTGAATGGAAAAAGGTTCAGCAGCTCCCATGGGACTGGGACATGCTGGGAATGGGTCGGCTCAACCATGTATTGAAGGCTCTGCCGGAAAAAGTTCCAGGCACGCGTCAGCAGCCCCTAACAAAGCAGGCATCCGGACTGGTTGACGATATCACGGACGCACAGCTCGACCGTCTTATTTGGGAAGTTCCCACAATCCAATTCCAGGACAGCAGCGCGTGGACTCCTCTTCAGGCGGAGCTTTCGCGCTCCGTCAGAGAGCTGATTTCCAAACAGTGGCGTCCGTTGCTGTTTCCGGTCGGCAAGCATCCCCGCGAGGCATACCGGTTATTCATTGATCCTACCGAGACCCTTTATACTCTTGCTCTGGCTTACAGGTACATCGACCGTGACCTTCAGCGGGAGGTAAAAGAATATGTTGCGCAGATGAGTTCTCCCGGCGGCCCTTTGCAAGGCCCGGTAGGGCAGCGCAGATACAATCCGGACGTAGGCGCCATAAGGTCCTTATACGATCCTGCACCCCAGAACATGATGCAGGTAAGGGACGATATTGTTCGTAGTGATGTGGCCCGGCTCTATGTATTCTGGCTTTGGGCCGATGTTACCGGTGACTGGAGCGGAATTGAGCGTGATTGGGAGTTTTTGAGAAAGATCATTGAACAACCCCCGAACAAAATGGCCGAAGACTGCCGCAACGGATACCTCGCAGGCCTGATTGCATACTGTCGAATGGCCCGGCGGATGAACGATGAGGAGGCTGTCGCAAAGGGCGTTAACACAGCCCAAAAAGCTTTTCGCGAACGATTGGAATATGAACTTGCCCACACACGCGGCGGACTTATCACGCAGGTGCCCGTTCTTCGCTCCATTTTCGGCCGTTGGAGAAATCTGACACCCGAGATAGGCCGTCTTTGTTCTGTCTATGCCTTACGGACGCATAAAAAATTGATGGAGGTTTACGTTGATTATCACCGCCCGACATGGTATCTGGCCTGGAATGTTGAGACGATGTGGCGAAACGAATGTCCTTTTGCGTTTCCCACGATGGCCGATGAAATCTTCGCTGCGCGTGCGCTGATTCTTCGCGAGCCAGCCGAAAAGCTAAAACGCTTCCTTGACATTCCCTGGTGCAAAGCCGACCTGTTTTACATCCGTAAGCTGCTCTTGACTATCGAGGCACACGGCAAAATCCTCTGGCAAAAATACGACTGATTTTTCCACGTACCACAGGCTCACCTGTATGGTCTGGTACGGGATTGTCGTAAAATCCGGCCAATTAGTGCCCTAAATGCTCCCTAGAGCATTTTAAGTTTTTGTGTTCACATTGCCGATATGTTTTTTATGAAAGCATATTCAATAGATTTAAGAAAACG
>VRUL01000077.1 GCA_019456145.1 Planctomycetota bacterium | reverse complement strand
GCAGTTACTACCAGCGATGCAAAAGGATGGTTCAAATCATGTGGATATACGAACACAATAAATTAAAATGCTCTAAACTAAATGGAGGATTTGGAATTTTCAGTTTCTATCGGATTTTCACTACCAACAAGCGTTATGGTCATGCCGCGTGGGATTGGCCCAGTGTATCGAAGCTGCTGCCCGATGGCTCCGTTCAGATTGTCTGGCCGGCGGGGAAAGACCATCCGTTTGAGATAACCGCTACTTACCGCCTGACTGATGAGACGACAGTCGATCTGGAGACTACCGTCAAAGCTCAAAAAGATCTGCAGCAATTCGAGGTATTTCTGGCATCGTATTTTCATGAGAGCTTTCCTGCACCGTATGTGTACGTTGGCGCAAATCCCGAGACAAAAGGAAAGCCCGGTTTTCTTATGGCTGATAAGACCTTTGGTGACTGGCAGATGTTTCCACGGGGCAAGGAGGTATTGCAGATAATCCAGGATGGGCGCTGGGAAAAAGAGCCGAACCCGGTGAAGTGGGTAATCATGCCGTATTTGTCGGCGCCGGTCTGTGTGCGGCGTAATGAAGCAGCGAATCTGGCGGCAGTCCTGATGACTCCACGAGATGATTGCTTTTCCATAGCGACACCTTACAAGGGAGAAGGCCATTATTCCATTTATCTTTCACTCTTCGGCCGGGACGTTAAGGCCGGTGAAACAGTACGGGCTCGGTCTCGGCTGGTTGTTGCTAAGTCTATCTCGAATCAGCAGATTTTGGAGCTGTATCAAAAATATATCAAGCAGCTCGGTGGCCGTATTACCCGGCCGAGATGATTCTACCGGTAGTTTAAGTCAGGTTATCTTACAGCCCTTTATCTTACAACGCCTTACCTTACAGCTCTTTATCTTATAAGTCTTTATCTTACAGTCCCCCTATATATTCATGCGGTTTCGGCCAGAGCGGAATTCATGTTCTTGATGGCCTCATCAATTTCCGCGGGGCTCTTAAAGCCAATCACAACGGCGTCGAGTAAACCACATTTCATCGCGAAGCGAATGGATTTTTCGCGGTCTTCGGGCTTTTTGAAATCGCCGTTTCCTATGAGTTTCATTCCGATGATGCCGTGGCGTTTCTTGCGCATGATCTTTATCTGCTCCATCACCGCAGGTACGTGGGATGTGTTGCTCTTGGCATCCCAGCGTTCGGCGGGAGTATCGATGTGCGCACCCTGAGGATTGATGCGGACAAGATTAACGTCCACCCAATCGAGCTGGGCGGCACGGGCCGAAGCCGGGATGGTGTGGCATGAGACGCCGTGGGCACGTATGATTTTCTTTTGTTTGGCTTCTTCGAAGGCTTCCAAAAGCCGTTTACGTTCTTCGTCCCAGTTATTACTGACGCCACAGTGAACAAGCAGGCTGTCGATGTAATCGACGTTCAGCTCTTTGCGGTAACGGTCGAGCACTTCGAGCGGCTTTTCGGGGGTTCCGGGCATCTTGGACTGGATGAAGAGCTTTTCTCTGGGTAGACCCTTTATTGCCTCTCTGACCATTTCGTGTGTCCCGTACGCCTGGGCGGTATCGATATAAGTGATTCCCTTGTCGTAGGCATATCGTATGAGGCGATTGAATTTATCCTGTCCAAGCCCTCGCTGAATGCTTCCGCCTATGCTGCCGGTTCCAAGGCCCAGTCTGCTGAGCTTTAATCCAGTTTTACCGAGAGTAACCTGGTCTACAGCGGTTCGCCTGAGCTTTATTTCGGCTGCTGGCTGGGCATGGCAAGGCAAAATGATAGCACCTGCCAGAGCAGCGGTGCTTTTGATGAATTGACGTCGGTTTATTTGGTTTTTATGCATTTGTAGGCTCCTTTATCGAAATTAGAGCAACAATTTGTTAATAATTGCATTTTATTGCTCCGTGAGTATTTACTCATAGTTACTAAATTTATGCTCAGAATACAATTAGTTTTATTGATAACATTGGGGTCGGCTTCGTAAGCAAACGGCGCACGTTGGCCGGTAATTTTCATTTTTTGCCTCTGATCCGCCACACTGATGGCGGACAAGAATTGGCTTTGATTGGGTTCGTTTTGGGTTCGTTTTTCCCACGTTTACCAAGTGTCCATTTTCCATATTCCCCTGTTAATACATCATTTAGGTTCATTTGACTTTTTCGAAAATTGGGTTCGTTTTGCATAAAAATAGGGCCGATTTGTAGAGAGTTCTCTACAGTTGTAGAGGGGCCGAAACCGGCGAAATACGAAATCCGAATATCGAAATTCTCCGCAGGACACCTTACGGTGGAAACAATATCAAAATCTAAATGACCTAAATTCAAAACGTTGCCTTGCTTACCAAATAAAGGTTTATGGGCGTGTATCTGCTGATACTAAGATTCGTGCGGTTCTCCGCTAAATTCGGCGCCTGCTGGCGGTTTACGTTTGCCTGCTGGCAAACATACAGGTATTTTAACAGAATTCCAAACAATAGACAAGAAGAAAATTACCAAAACACACTTTTTTTTGGCCGGGGATTTTTGTTGTAAACAGGACGGAAAAGCACTGTGGATTCTTTAATAAGGCTATTTGCTAATGTTGATTGGCATCAGTCACAGGCTCTTGAAAGCAGCGTGGCACTGGTAACCTGGGATGCATATGGAACGAGACCCACGGCTCGCCACTGGGGGTTTCGCATAACACGGCTGACCAGGACATGCCCACCTT
>VRUL01000013.1 GCA_019456145.1 Planctomycetota bacterium | reverse complement strand
GCAACCCGGGCCTCTCCAATATTGTTGTATAGTTCGGCTTCAACCGCTTTCACTTCCGCGACCACACTTGCCGAAACCTCCTTCATCGTCCTTTCCACACCCTGTTCGTGAGCCTGGTATTTGGCCTGAGCAGCCGCAGCTTCCGCCGCCTTTCGTTTGGCAACCCACGCAAGAATAATACTCAAGAGCGACAACCCAACACCCACAGGGACCGCGTATGGATTAAACCCTTCCGATGCAATGTTGGCCGCTTGTAACATTGCAACCCAATCCTGAGACGTGGCGACCGGATCATATATCGTAGCATATATGCCAAGGTAAAACGTATCGGCGAACAGGCTGGAATCGGCAAGCTGCATCCCCACATGCTCCGGCACACTTACCTGACCCGGCTGTACAACATCGAGAAGGACCTCAGGTTCGTCCAGGACCAGGCTGGATACGCCAGCCCAACCACAATGCCAAGACAAACAACCAGGCCAGAAAGCGGCAGGTACAGGCACTGGATGAGGAAGAATTTTAGTACCAAAAGCTGCAACGGATAGCCAACAAGATCAAGGCAACAGAATCGCACACATAAAAAAAAAGGGACTCCTACCTCTCAGAATCTTTACCACACCCCCGCCCCTCGTCCTCGAAGGTACCTTACTTACCCAAAGAGACGCCTTACTAAATTTCAAATAAGCTGATAAACTGAATCTTCTTTTGGTGCGTCAACTGGTTGTCGGCCGCCTTTTTGGAGGCTATGTTCCCTCTTAACGAACTGAACTCGAAACCGTATGATTTAATGAGAATCAAAGAGTAGATACGCAACTTAATCTCTCCCTGCTATCATGTCGGATACTCACCGGTTCGCTTTGCCAATTCTGGCGAAGGAACAAGGCATACATCTATTCGTTCGATTTTGTCACCTACTACTTTAGCAAGCACCGTTTCTTTAAGCTCATCTTTTTTTCCTTGTGCTATAAGCACACAGGGTCGACCACGCTGATGTGTTTTAAGTTCGCCAATTTCGGCCCATACCTTATTATTTGGTCTATTCTTGCGAATTGCGTGGAGTTTCCCTTGAATATAATCGAGAAACTTATCTTTCGATTCTATTTTATCAAAGACAGATTGGGAGACATAATGAAAATCATCTGCAATGTATGGCTTAATATGTGTGATATTTAAATTATTGATCATACGTGCATAAGCCCGAAGTGCTTCAATTTCAGTTAACCGATTGGCTTTTGAAAGATTATGTTCCTGCCTTATTCTTATCTTTCTTTCGATAAAGCCCCAGAGAGCTCCTGTAGCGAAGACGAGAACAGCTAATACTAATATCGGTATCGCTTCCATCGCTCGTCTTTCCCAAAAACCGACACTTAATAAAATGCTCAAAGCTGTCATAACAAATCTCCTTGCTAAGACTTATTTAAAGGCGCAATAAAAAAGGGCACCGCTACATCGTGCTCGTCTAAGGCCCGGCAAGGCCCAACCCGAAACACGCAAGCGATGCCCCATATCGGGGCACCAACTTTTTACGCTTTCGGATTTAAAAACTTGCCGGTTTTAGACGAAACGCCAAAAATCAGTACTTTTCACTATATTAAATTGTCGCTGGTAATTATACTATATCTGTCCGCTAATTAAATGAGAACCTGAGCCAAAAGGTTAAAATCTTTGCCATTTAGACCATTTTCAGTAAATCTTTCATACCCCCTGGCTTGACAAATGGAGCCAAACTTGACAGACTTAAAGTGGTCAGATTTTGCCGAAAAAAACCAGTAAGCCAGAGAGGTGTTGAGTAGGAGTAATCCACGCAGGGCTGGCAAAAGCTCGACTACACCTGCCTGGCTTTTTTTATGGCTGTAATATGGAAGAATTATTCAAAGAGCTGTCAAAGTTCACAAGAGAAAATCGCGAAGCACTTAAACCCGCAGAGCAATGGCTAAATAAATTTGACGATGGAGACTGGGAAAATGCTTGGATAAGTGCAGATCAGCCATTTGACTGGCGAAAGATTGTTTTTATAGCATGGCTGGCTTCCGATGAGAAGATTTATGAATGTAAACTTAAAATTGATGGCTTCAACCTCCGCCAATGGTGTGGGTGTGATAGAAACAAAGGTGGTCAAACCCCACAAAAAGACTTCTTGTGCGATGTAATTTTGCGTGCGGGTGAGAGCTACTCAACCGAAAACAATCCCAGTTTATGCCTGATACGCAATGCCCTAAATGAAGGGAAAAACAGACCGGAGGACAACAAAGGACCGGTTAGCAAGAGGGCAGGGCTTATTTACGACAAACTTAAAAGCCTTACACCGCCGAAACATGGAATGACGACTAATGAATTGCTTGATTGGTTATCTCAAGAACGCGAATATATTGATGAGAAAACATTAAGACGTCATCTGAACGAGCTCAAGCCATACGGTTTGGATAATAAACGCCGAATAGGTTATTACTTGAAACAGTAAAAACATTCCTGTTATACACCCCCTTATAAGCCCTACATATAACTTTTGTTTCCATGTAATCTGGGTGCATGCCGACAAAAGCAACATTACTGCCATTAGGGCCAATGGCCAGACGGCTTGGAGTAACAACCAAGTGGCTGCGGGCCGAAGCCAAAAACGGAAAACTTCCACATTTGAAAGCTGGCGACAGATTGCTCTTCGAGGAGGCCACAGTAATGGCAATCTTGGTAGAGCGGGCTAAAAAAGAGGGACAACGATGAGTAAATCTGTAGAAGTTGTCCAGCTTGAACCAATCGCTAATCAAGGGAAAATAATATGAAAAAGCAATTACCTCTAAAAGACATTAGGACAGACGGCAAAACACAACAGCGTCCGGTGGACGATACAGTGGTGGCTCGTTACGCTGCAATGATGAAGGATGGTTGTGTATTCCCTCCGGTTGAAATCATCACTGATGGCAAAAGTAACTTCCTGTGGGATGGTGCTCACAGGTATTTTGCTCACTTGAAACGCGATAAGAAATATATCGAAGTCAATATTAAAGAAGGCACTCAGCGAGATGCCATATATTTGTCATTCTCGGCGAACAAGACGAATGCTTTCCCGCGTCAGCCCGGAACAGCAAAAGAGATTATCAAAAAAATCTTGAAGGACAGCGAGTGGTCGAAAATGTCCCAACATGATATCGCCCGTCACGTTGGTTGCACACAGCAATACGTTCATAAAATTGTGAAGGAAATCGACGAGGCTATCCAACAACCTGGTTGTCAGATAGAAAGCGGTTCTGAGCCTGAAAACAAGGTTTTGCCTCGTCCAAAAGCCGTCAAAGTCAAGCGAGGCGATGCCGAATACGAAATGCAGGTGCCGGAGAAAAAAGTGCTTGATTCGAAGGGCAAGCAGGTGCCCGAACACCTGGTCAAGTACTTCGAGCGGTCAAATGAATACAGGCAGATGATTAGAGAGTTAAATGTGATGCTTAAGACTGTCCGGGACGGCAAAGACGCTGGTGATTTGTTTTACAGATTTATCAAGATAGAGAATTTGACGGCGGAAATCGGTAATGTGAAAAGGATATTTCGATTCGCCCTCCCATACGCGGTATGCCCTTACTGTGGGGCTGATGAGAACAATGCCGAGTGCAGAGCTTGTGAAGGATGTGGCTTTGTAAATGAATTGACTTATAGAGCTACACCGGAAGATTTGAAATGAATTCAGATAAAATTGAGGTAAGCGTTCAGGCAGATTTGGCTAAATCGGCTGTTGGTTTAATTAGCGATGAAATTAAGAATCACCGAGCAGCTATTCCTTCAAAATACAGAAAACTCTGCGACAGGGTTTTAACAGGCAAAGCTTCACCAAGGGAGGCAATAAAACTCCAGTGCCTTGCCTGTTTTGGTTACTGTCAATCAGAAATGGTCCAGTGTAACAGTTATCTGTGCGAACTTTATCGTTATCGTCCCTACCAGAAGTCCGTGAAGTCGTCGACAGAGTCAGTTCAGCAATCAAACAGAGACGATTTAAGTATAGGGGGTAGTAGGGATGGGCATGCAAAGCAAAAGTGAAATATCAGCTGAAAAGCTGAAAAAGATAATCAATTGCTGTGATCCAGAACTTGCAAGCAAAGGGAGCAGTGATGACCATTGAAACCCCCGTCAAAATTGAACCTGCGCTGCTTACAATTCCGCAGGTTTGCGAATACCTGAATATCGCAAGAGCCACCTTTTACAAGATTAACGCTACAGGGGCTTTTGGCTTATTGCCGGTTAGGCTTGGCACTTGCAGGAAGGTTTTATATTCAAGGGCTGAACTTGATGCTTATGTTCGAGCAGGCTGTCCTCATCGTAAGCAATGGCAGATACAGAGGGGGCAAAGATGAGCAAAAAAGGAAAAGAACCACGGTTGTTCAACGGTAATCCTGACCGACTGGCAGAAGGATTTTTGCATGGGTATATTTTTGACCCTGAAGTTGACAAAGACCCTTCGGAGTACGAAATTTTTAAGAGCAAAGGTCATACGCTACGAAGCTGGAGAGACGAGTTTTATGTATGGAAGAATGGTTGCTATTATCGTTTGTCCAATACCGAAATAAAACGTCTCCTTACAAAACATATTCAAACTCTGAACGATGCAGTGAGAGACGAAGAATCTGAAATATCTATCAGTACGCAGCGGATCAATAATATTTCCCTATGTCTTAAGGGGCGTATTGGAATCGAAGAAGATAGAGAACTGAAAACTTGGGACGATAGTAGGGAAAAGCTCTACCACACTATTCCGGTTGAAAACGGTTTGCTGATGCTACGGAAAAACGGACGGGAAAAACCGTCATTGATACCGCATAATATTTGGTACTTTTCCCTAAGTAAATTACCGTTCAATTATGACCCTGCAGCTAAGTGTCCTCAATGGGAAGAGTTTTTGGATGATGTTATGCAGGGTAATTCTGACTACATATTACTTCTACAACAATGGGCAGGGTATCTTTTGAGGCAGGACTTAAATGAACAGAAGTTTTTATTGTGTGTTGGGGAAGGTGCAAATGGTAAGGGTGTATTTTTTGAGATATTACAGTCCTTAGTAGGCAAAGAAAATTGTTCGCAAGTCCCTATGTCAAGATTCGGGGATAAGTTTGCTCTATATAGCACAATAGGTAAGGCTTTGAACGCAACAAACGAAAGCTCTCATATCATAGCCGACGAAGCTGAAACGATATTGAAAAGTTTTGTAGCTGGCGACCTGATGACAATTGAGAAGAAATTCAAAGATTCTTTGCCGAATGTAAGGCCAACAGCTAAGGTTATGATAAGTACAAACGCCCTGCCAAGATTTTCTGATAAAACTATGGGGATTTGGCGAAGGATTTTGCTTGTCCCATTTTCCAAGGTTATACCCCCAGAAGAACAAAACAGGAATTTGGCGTATCAATTGAAAAAGGAATTATCCGGCATATTGAACTGGGCTTTAGCAGGGCTGGAAAGTCTTAACTCTGATGGTTTTGTTACACCCAATGACAATAAAGACCTTGTGGAAGAATACAGACCTGATTCAGATCCTTGCAGGGCTTTTCTGATAGAGAACTACACAGCATCGGCAAACGAAGATTACATTGTCTGTACCGAAGCATACAACCAATACAAACAATGGTGCGTTGATAATGGATGCAGGCCGATGGGGGAACGGTTGTTCGGCAAACAGGTGAAACGCATCTTCCCAAACACGGAACGAAAACGCAGAGGCGGACGAAACAGCAGAGAATATATTTATCAGGGCCTGGTGTCCTATGAAGATGGGGATTACATAGGGAATGACGAAGACGATGAATCCCCCGTACCGGAGCCACAACAGGAGATGATACCATTTTAAGGCTAAAAATGGGGTCGGTGTCCTATGTACCCTATGTAATCTATACTTAAGAGAGTACTTTGAAAAAATATGTATAAAAGAAATAAATAGGAATACATAGGACACATAGGACACGGATTAATGGAGTGCAAAAAAAATAAAGAATTTTGGATTATGTGTTGACGAACCTCAACGAAGGGTTGTATAATGCTGTATATGATAATCGAGGAAATAAGAAAGCAAATAAAGACCTCCGGTAAAAGCCTGAACCAAATCGGTAGAGATACAGGTGTCGATAAGGCTGCACTTAGCCGTATTATGAATGGTGGAAGCTGTAAAGCCGAAACGGCTGATATTTTGCTCAAATACTTTGGGCTGACCATTGCCAAAAAGAGAAAAGGAAAGGCAAGGTGATATTATGACACTAATTGGGTTTGTATCGACATTAATACAATTTACACTTTTCTGTATTGGTGTGGTTTTATTCGTCTTTGCTCTAATAGGTATTGGTAAAGTTTACAGTGACTACAAGGAATCAAAGTGGCAGAAACAATATGGCGATAAGTTGGAGAAGGACACTGAACGTAATAGGTGGGAGAACATGGAACTACTAAGAGATAGGACATTTTTACTTGAGGAAGTTATTAGAGATAACAGGACAGATAGGATTATCTCAGAAGTAGACTATGATGCCCGATACAATGCTTGTAATAAGAACGAAGCTAAGTGGAACTTTTATGCTGTCTCGATGATTGGCTCAAGCGAGAAGGCACAAGCTGAAGTCGTCGAGGATTTTGAAAGATATGAGGAGCAGAGGAAGCAGGAGCTTAGGGATAAACTGAACAAAACAATTTAACAAGGCAGGTAAGATTATGAGAGTTTACAAAGCTACATATAAAGACCGAAGCGGTAAGCAGCGCAAATCAGCCAAGTGGTATCTTGACTTTTCCGACCACAACCAACTGAGGCATAAGATACCGGCCTTTGCCGATAAGCGGTTGTCTGAGGCTTTCGGACGGAATATTGAATCCCTTGTCAATTGCAGGATTGCAGGGCTTGATCTTGATGTAAAACTGAACCAGTGGGTTGAAACCTTGCCCGATAGTTTACTGAAAAAATTTGTATCGTGGGGCTTAATTGAAGGCCAACGGGCAGAGATAACAAAACCACTGAAAGAGCATGTCAGCGTTTATATCAAAGTCCTTAAGGCCAAAGGCTATATTCGGCATACACAGAACAGGTTAAAAAACATTATTGACGATTGTCGGTTCTATTACTTTCGGGATATTACAAAGTCGGCAGTTGAGATTTATGTCGGCAAGCTGATAAAAGACGATGTTAGCTCGACAACGGCAGGTCATTATTTGGACAGTATCAAGACTTTCCTGAATTGGGCAGAGCAAGACCAGAGAATTATCCGTAACCCAATTGCAAAGCTGGGAAAGCCTGATAGAGATTCAGTCCCCAAAGGCGTATTGAATCCTGAGCAGTTTGTCAAACTCATTAAAACCACCTTTGAAAAGAATGTTCTTATTGGCAAAAATACAGGACAAGAGCGGGCAATCCTCTATCTTTTGGCAGGGACGACTGGGCTAAGAAAGAAAGAGCTATTGAGCCTTGCTTGGGACGATATAAACTTATCGATGGATAATGCCTATGTACGAGTAAAGGCTTCTGCCGCCAAAAATGACAAAGAGGCAAAGCAACCCATACCGCCATTTGTAGTAAGCCTTTTAACGGCCTTCAAAGCCGCTACAAAACCGAAATTGCCTGATAGGGTCTTTGTATCCTTCAGCCAGTCGATTAACACAGCAGAGCTAATCAGAGCGGATTTAGCGACAGCAGAAATCAGCCTGATAGATAAAGACGGCAATGAGATATGTTTTCACAGCTTACGCAATAGCTATATCTCTTTCCTTGCCAATAGTAATACTCCCCCCAAGGTCGTTCAAAAATTGGCAAGACATTCAGATCCACGATTGACATTTAACACTTATGCCAGAACTTTTGAAGATGCAGAACAAAAGGCTATTAGCTTCTTACCAAACTTCGGGAATCTTGTCTTGTCCACCAGCTTGGACAAAATGTGCGGAAAACAAGAGATTTCGGTAGACAACCATAGACACAAAAAAGGCCAAGACACGTTAATAACCGCAATCTTGGCCGCCAAACAAACTCCCCGAGTAGGACTCGAACCTACGACCTAGCGGTTAACAGCCGCTCGCTCTACCAATTGAGCTATCGGGGAATCTGAACCAATCGGCCCAAATCAATCTCTCAAACGCTCAAAACTGTCTTGGTCCAAATCAGTTTCAGACATTATCCGAATTCCAACAAGTTTGTCAAGATGCATCTTTTCTTTGCAGTCAATATCGCAAAAAAACGCAACTGTGCTGGACAAATAGCCGATTATTGTGTAAACTTGTGGTTTCGCAAAGGCCGACTGAATTGGGCCGTGGTTCTATGAAAAAATGATTTTACATGTATTTGTAGCGTCTCTCACGCTAAAATACAAAATTAACCGAACAAAAGGCCTTTTTGGCGCATCATATAAAAAGGTATTGAAATGTTCATGGATTGTCAAATTCCAGGTTCCTGGTGATATGGCTAAAGATATACTCAAAGTTGGCGGTTTTACCATAAAAAAACGCATCGGATCCGGTGCCCGCAGCACAATCTATTTGGCTACAGACCACCAGACCCACACTGACGTTGCCCTGAAACGAATCATCTTTGAAAGGCCGGAAGATGTAAGGGTCTTCGAGCAGACAGAGAATGAATATAAAGTGGCCCAGCGAGTAAACCACCCCTATGTCCGCAAGTGCTACAAACTAAAGAAAATACGCACGATGCTCAAAGTAAATGAGATGTTGCTTTCTATGGAACTATTTGACGGTAAGTCTCTCCAGGATGTTCCCACTTTGAGTCTGGTTGATGTTTTGCTTGTATTCAGGATGGTCGCAAGCGGCCTTAATGCCATGCACGGAGAAGGATTCATTCACTGCGATATAAAGCCCAATAATATTCTTATGGGCAAGGCCGGCTCAATCAAAATTATAGACCTTGGCCAGAGCTGCAAAATCGGAACGACCAAGCGGCGTATCCAGGGCACACCAGCATATATCGCGCCCGAACAGGTCAGACGAAAACCACTTGGCCCAACAACGGATATCTTCAATCTTGGCGCCACAATGTACTGGGCCCTCACGGGTAAGAACGTCCCTACATTGATACACAAAAACAATAGAACTTTGATACCCAAAAAAAACGCTCTCGGCGCTGCTACCACGCGAAATTATCCGGCACCTCACGAGCTGAAAAAAGGAATACCAATAGAAATCTCAAGACTTGTAATGGACTGCGTAAAAGACAAACCGGTGCAGCGCCCTCCAAATATGATGACGCTTATATCGAGGCTGGACATGGTGATACACAGTTTACTGGGTAGCAAGATAAAAACGAACAAACATGCCTAAAGCAATAATTGACTTGCTAAACAAGGCTGAGCAGGCCTGCAACGCAGATAGATTTAGACGCGGTAATTTGATTCATTTGCCTGCCGAAGGAAGCCTGATTATAACCGGTGATATTCACGGACATCGACGGAATTTCGAAAGAATGGTCACTTTCTCCGATTTGGCCAACAATCCCGACAGGCACCTCATCCTGCAGGAAATCATACACGGAGGTCCAAGGGACTCCGAGGGCGGCTGTCTATCTTACAGATTGTTGTTCGATGCAGCTCGCTATAAATTAAGCTTTCCCAACCAGGTCCATATCATCATGGGAAACCACGATACCACTTTCATCAACGATAGCCAGGTGATGAAAAATGGCAAAGAAATGAGCCGGTCAATGAATCAAGCCCTGGACAGAGAATTCCAGCAGGCCAGCACCGATATCAAACTGGCCATGCGGCAATTTCTACTCTCGCAGCCCTTAGCGGTAAGATGTGATAACAGAATATGGATGTCGCATTCGCTCCCCGGCGATCTTTACGTCGTGAAATTCGATAAGCAAATCATGGAGAGGCAATTGGAAATCAGCGATTGTAAAAAACCAGGCTCGGCCTACCTTTTAACCTGGGGCAGAAGACACAGTCAGGAGACGCTCGACAAAATGGCAGAACTCTTTGACGCCGATACTTTTATCCTCGGCCATCAACCTCAGCCACAGGGATGGATCCAGGCCGGCAAAAATCTGATTATTCTCGCCTCCAACCACAATCACGGCTGCCTGCTCCCAATCAACCTTACTGATTCCTATACCATAGAGCAGTTAATCGATTCAATTGTACCCTTGACTTCAATAGCGTAAAGCGTGTATTCTAAAGACCAAACGGACAAAAGCATCATGGCGCTTACGCTTAAATGCATCCACAAGAGGCAAGAATGGATTGGTATTACTACATAGCCCTTGCAGCAATTCTATCACAATTATTCTTTTTGGCTCAGACAGTAAAAAACTATCGCTATATCCTGGCCAAATACAAAAAAAAGCGTTCGTGGCACCAGCTTCGGGCCGTACTGATTGTACCATGCAAGGGTCTGGACTCCGCTTTTCAACAAAATATTACATCACTCTTCAATCAGGACTATGAAAATTATCTGCTGTGGTTTGTCGTCGCTGAGAAGGCCGACCCAGCCTATGACGAATTATGCAAACTCAAAAGCCAACTGAGCCAAAGTTCAAAAGCCCGTGAAGTGCAGGTATTTGTTGCAGGAAAAGTAAATGACACCAAAAGTACTAACAACGAGCAACCAACAACAAGATACGCCTGTAGTCAAAAAATCCATAATTTGCTCTATGGCTACGAGAGAATCAGCGATGACGTGGACGTACTTGCCTTTGCTGATTCTGACGTCTGCGTCCGCAGCGACTGGTTAAGTCATTTAGTCTGGCACCTCAGACTTCCCAGGATCGGCGCCACCAGCGGCTATCGCTGGTTCATACCAGGAAGAAACAATCCGGCCAGCTTGGCCCTATCGGTCATGAACGCCAAGGTCGCCCAGTTGCTTGGCAACACTCGTTTCAATCAGGCCTGGGGCGGCTCCATGGCTATTCGTGTGGATGTTTTTCGAGAAATAGGCCTTGATAAAATCTGGCCCAAGACCATAAGCGATGATTTGTCGCTAAGCCATGCAGTCAAAAAGGCGGGGAAAAAAGTGGAGTTTATTCCCGCCTGCCTCGTCGCTTCATACGAATCAACCACATGGCCGAAGCTTTTTGAATTTGCCCGCCGACAATTTGTAATTACACGAGTAAGCGTACCTCTAACCTGGTGGTTCGGATTGTTCAGCAGTCTTTATTCGGTATTAGGTTTATGGGCAGGCTCTTTTTTAGCAATCTACGCAGCACTTAATTCATCAATAATCGATTATAAATTATTAATTCTTCTGGCTGTACCAGTCTTGTTCTTCACAGGTCAACTGTCCAGTGCGATACTGCGTCAGAAAATGATCAGTAAAGTGCTGCAAAAAGATTGGCCGAAATTAAAGCTCGCCTGCGCCGCCGATATACTCTTTTTTTGGGCGTGGTCACTACTGCTGCTATTTCTTATTATTTCTTCGGCCTTCGGCAGAACCATCTGCTGGAGAGGAATACGCTATAAACTAGTTGGCCCAACTGAAACAATTATCGTGAGTGGTTAGTCGTCACCGATAACAATTCTCTCGATTTTCGGTTGATATAGACAAGCGCATACTGTATTATTCCATATTATATTTCTCAGGTGTGGCACAATGAAATACCATCGAGGATTTCATTTCATGGCCGCGCTTTCATTTTGTGATATTGTTGAGAGGGACTCAAACGTGAAAAAAGGTATTCTAAAAACCACAAAATGGACACTCTCGACTATAATTGTCATAATAGCTGTTTTTATTTCTTCAGGCGCTACCTCTGAGCTTGGCGGCGGCGCACTCGCCGGCAACAGGTATCGGGTGATTATTTCAACGGATATCGGCGGAGGGGATGAAGATGACATTCAGTCTATGGTCCATTACCTTCTATATTCCGATTTATTCGATACTGAAAGCGTTATTTCTTCACCTCCCCAGAAAGGTCGAAAGAAGGATATCCTCGATGTGATTGACGAGTACCAAAAGGATTATCCCAATCTCAAAACCTATTCCGACAAATACCCAAAGCCTGATTATCTTCGCTCAATAGCAAAACAGGGCGCAATAAATCCCGCACCGGAAAAAGGCTATAGCGGCCCGACCGAAGGTTCAAAATGGATAGTCCATTGTGCAAAGAAAAAAGACCCCCGGCCATTGTATGTGCTTGTATGGGGGTCAATCACCGATATCGCACAGGCGCTACATGATAATCCCGAAATAAAACAGAAAATTCGAGTTTACTTCATTGCATCATGGAACCAAAAACACGACCAAAGTGCCTTTATGTACATCGACAAAAACCACACGGATTTATGGCTTATTCGTAATAACAGTACATTCCGCGGCTGGTATATGGGCGGCAGGCAGAACGGCGACTGGGGAAACAGGTCGTTTGTTGATAAGCACGTTAAGAACCACGGCGAACTGGGAAAATATTTTGTTCCTTTGAAAGGCGGCAGTATAAAAATGGGTGATACCCCGAGCTATGCCTTTCTTCTACGCGGAACTCCGGACGACCCGACAAAAGACAGTTGGGGAGGAAGATTTGTCAAAAGAAAAAGTCGCCCCAATTGGTGGATTGACGACCCCGATCCAGTTCTTGTTGAGAGAGGACACCACGGAGCTAAAACAGTAAACAAATGGCGGCAGCAGTACCTGAGCGATTGGCAGAAACGGATGGACCGCTGCAAAGATAAAGCACCTCTCAGTAAGACTAATAAACAATAGCTTAATCCTATCGACAAGGAGTTGAGAATGATGAACAAAAAACTTAAAACCTCGAAATTCATAAATAGACAATCGCTATTTATCATTATAACGCAGCTTGTCTGTAGCAGCGCGGTTGCACAAGACTTTGTTCCTTTCGTTATTCCCGCTCGGCCAAATCCTGATTCGCTGATAGCATATCCTTCCTCGCAGCCAATCAAGACCAACTCCGACCGCCTCGTTGCAAACCGAGGCCACTTCCACCGGGGCGACCGGCGCGTCCGCCTGTGGGGTGTCAACCTGTCGTTTGGAGCTAATTTGCCCAAACACGAAGATGCCCCCTACATTGCGGCCCGCCTTGCCGCTGCCGGCGTCAACGCCGTTCGCTGTCATCACATGGATAGTGCTCGCTGGCCCCGTGGATTGTGGAACGCAAAGAACGGTAAAACCATCGCTCCCGAGGCCCTGGACAGATTAGACTTTTTTATCGACCAGCTTGCCCGCCGCGGAATCTGTGTTAATATCAACCTTCACGTCGGCCGAGCGCATAGTCAATATCTGGATCTGCCCAAGACTAACCGTCAATATGACAAAATCTTCAACATCTTCACACCCGCACTCATCGAGGCTCAGAAAAAATTTGCCCGCGAGTTGCTTACCCACGTCAATCCATATCGCAAGCTCCGCTACGCCGACGACCCCGCCGTGGCGATTGTCGAAATCACTAATGAGAACAGCCTTTTTATGTGGGGCAGCGAGCAGACACTGAGGACGCTTCCGCCATACTATGCGGATATCTTGCAAGGCAAATTCAATGCCTGGTTACAAAAACGCTACGGCTCGGACCAGAAGCTGCGTAATATCTGGTCCGAAGGCGCTGAAGAACTGGGCAGCAACATACTTGTCAACAGTAACTTCCAGACAAACGAATCAGGCAGAACTGTCCCTAAGAACTGGAATCTTGAACAACATTCCGGCTGCAAGGCCTCGCTGTCAGGCACGCGATACAAGGACAAAGACGCACTGCGAATTGATATTAACAAAGCCGATGATACTGAATGGCACCTACAGCTCAACCAGGGAGGCCTCGCTGTTAAATCAGATAAGTACTACACAGTTACTTTTGACGCCGCCGTTGATAAGTCGCGTAAAATCGGGTGTGCCGTCAGCCAGGCCCATAGTCCCTGGAATAATCTCGGGCTGTCAAGACAGGTGGCGTTGAAAAACGAATGGCAAAGTTTTCGGTATGGTTTTGTTGCAAAGGCCAATGATGAAAATACCCGTATTAGCTTTTCATTTGGTGGCAGTGATGTCCCGATATATCTTGCCAACGTTGAGTTTCGGCCCGGCGGCCGTGTGGGTCTGGAAAAGAACGAGTCAATCAAGGCTGGCACGGTTGCTGTATTTGCTGATAGTGAGAGTCCAACCCGCACCCTCGACCGCATGCGCTTTCTGGGCGAAACGGAAAAGGCCTATTTCGATGGAATGCGAAGCTTCATCAAGAATGACCTCGGCTGCAAGGCACTGGTAACCGGCACGATTGTCTTCGGGCCGTTGGGACTGTACGCCCAGAGCGATATGGACTTCATCGACGCCCACGCATACTGGCAGCACCCGCGCTTTCCGGGCAGGCCGTGGGACAGTGGAAACTGGCTCATCGACCAGAAAGCTATGACCGATTACCCCGCCCAAGCCACTTTGTTTCGTCTGGCCGCCGAACGTCTTGCCGGCAAGCCCTTTACCGTCAGCGAATACAACCACCCCGCCCCCCTCGACTCACAGGCTGAGTGTGTCCCTATGCTTGCATCCTTTGCCGCCGCACAGAATTGGGACGGCATCTGGCTATACACTTACAGTCACAGCTCAGACGGCTGGTACCGAGAAAATATGAACAGCTATTTTGATATCGACACTAACCCGGCCAAGTGGGGCTTTATGCGCGCCGGCGCTGCCATTTTCCGCGATGCTGGACCTGGGATTGCTCCGCCCAATATAGGTGTTGCCCAACTAAATGAATTTTCCTGTGTCCAATTAACTAAATCTTTGGATCTCGTTACAGACCTTGCAAATCTGCACCTCAAGCATGACCGTAATATGTTTGCTCTACTGGCTGAAAAGGGGAAAATCGCCTGGCAGGATATGCTCAAAAGTCAGATAGTTTCAGCGATCGCCGGCTATGGCGGACAGGGAGGAATTAGCAAGACATCGAAACTCGATTGGTCTGTTGAAAATGGTAAGGGTTTGTATTCAACACGCAGCCAGGGCGCATGGATCCATACCGGTCATGCTGAAAGGTACGAGAAAGCAACCAACGGTCAGCTTTCTGTTACTAAGCCGGAGTTTGCTGCAGTGATGGTGACACCACTGGACAATAGACCGCTAAATAATAGTCGAAAAATTCTGGTCACCGCCTGCGGCAGGTGTGAAAATACCGGTATGAAGTTCTCAGAGGACCGCCGGACTGTTGGCCGAAACTGGGGCCAGCCGCCTGTCCAGATCGAGCCGGTCGAAGGGACATTGGTTCTGCCGAAGGGCCAATGGATATGTAACGCTCTGGGCCCGGATGGACTACCAAAGCACAAAGTAGCCGTCTCCTACCAGAACGACCAGGGCGTTCTGCAACTGGCGCCGAAGTATCAAACTATGTGGTATCTTTTGACGCGGCAAACAAAACCAGATTAATTCATTGACAAAAATGAGGTGTTAATAATGAAGACTTTTAGCATAGGACTTACCTTCTCGGTCCTCTTAACCGCTTCAACAGGAATGGCATTCAATGGGCATATCGTCACGCAAGGCCCGCTGAAATTGACCATAGATAACATTGAAGACGTCACGAAGTATGATACCCCACGCCAGGTAAAGGTCACCGCCGGCAATAACGGAAGCTCACCGTTACAGGTCCGGCTGCGTATGGCAGACCTCGTGGACCAATGGTACGCGCTGGGCAAAGCGGAAAAACGTCTTACAATTGCCCCCGGCCAGAAAGCAGAAGCCACTTTTCGAATAGCTGCCGGAAAGGACGCATTTTCGGCACTATATCCCTTTCATATTTACGCCGCTTTTAAGCACCAGGGAAAGATGGTAACAGCGCACGCCGTTCAAATATTTAAATCAAATTTCGATAAAACCACCCGTTCGTCTCAGAAGCCGGATGAAATGCCCGTGAACATCGTTCCACTCAATGGTACCTTATCGCTTTGCCAATTGCAGTCGCATCGTGTAGCCTGGCGCTACTACGACAAGTCCCTGGTCTACATGCCGATTGGCTGGAAAGGTTCATCTACCGAGTCTTCCGCTAACTTTTCAAATCTAAGCGTCTCTCGCGGCCCGACAAAGCAAGCCATTCAGATGCACCCGCCGTGGAGGCATGGAGGCGGTACCATCTTCGCCGAATACATGCTCAAGCTCCCGAATATTTCACCAATCAAACTAACTTTTGCCAACGCCATACGCGACCATACAGAGGCCGAACCTCCCAGCGACGGCGTGACGTTTCGTGTTTGGGCCGGTGACCAGAAGCTTTTCGAGCGTCACACCGATAGCAAGAAATGGCTGGACGGCCAAGCTGACCTCAGCAGATTCGCCGGCAGGAAAATACTCCTGCGATTGGAAAGCCATCCTGGACCGAAGCGTAATACGACCTGTGACTCGTCCTATTGGGGCCAGCCGACAGTTGTTGCAGGAACACCACCTCGGCAACTAACAGACACCGAACGAGAAAAAATCCGCAAGCGCGCCAGAAGCATCCTCAAATCGCAAAAAGTATCCGGTGACAACGAATTCGTCTTCAAACTTGAGGATAATTGCACCGCGGCACTTGTCCTGGGCAAAAACGGTCTGGTGGATTCGGCCATTGCTTTCGGCGATGACGCTCACTGCGTCGTATTCGATGGCTTAAACATTTCGGTCCTCCGGCACGAGGTCGGACGCGGGCCGTCACAACTCATCGTGCGAAAGGTCGATACGAAAAAAGATGGATTATTCGGAAAACTAATTATCAAACATCACCTTTTGCTCGCAGACCAGGAGTTTGACTTGACTGCACATCTCTGGAAAGACAAAGCCGGCCTGCGCATAAAGATGGAATGCCCCAAACGGATTACCGATATAGCGCTGGGACAGGCCGACCAGAAAGCGCCTCGTGTTTACTACGGCCATGGATACTGCATCGTCGAGCCCAAAGCTTTCAGGGCAGGCTTCGGGGGGCATAACCTCTCAACAAGCCACGTCGGATTTGATTTTGACAAAGGCATCTCGCTTCTGACTGCCTGCGACAATCCGCCGGACTACCTGAAAGTGGACCCGGATCAAAGGATATACGCGCTTCACACACACCTCGATGCAACGCTTGTCTTTGTGCCGAGTACCAGGGGGGCTTTTGATTGTGCCCGAAAGTACCGCCCCTTATTCGACAAGAAACCAGCGGCCGGACTAAAGCGTAAGGCAGGTCGATTTGTATTCGATATCTGGGGCGGACGCTATGCCGAGATCGCCGAGACGATGAAGCGAATGATAGATTACGGCCTGACCGATTCACTCCTGACCGTGCACGTCTGGCAGCGATGGGGTTACGACTACCGCCTGCCGGACATTTATCCACCCTTGCCGTCGCTTGGTACAGTCGAAGATATGCAGCAGATTGCAAAGGTATGCGCCGAACAGGATATCCCCTGGGGCCTGCACGATAATTACATCGACATTTATCCCGATGCGGCCGATTACAGCTATGACCATATCTGCTTCACCGAACAGGGCGAACCTATCAAGGCCTGGCTCAACGAAGGACGCAACGCCCAGAGCTATCGCTGGCGGCCGGACCACATCATACCATTCATCAAACGTAATCTAAAACTCATAAAACCGAACCTTAAACCAACGCACTATTTCATCGACGTCTTCACTTCACTGCCATGCTTCGACTTCTACGATAGATCCGGAAACTTCCACTCGATGCTTGAGACCCGCAAATCATGGGGCGAGGCTTTCGCCTGGATTCGAGACTATCTCGGCGAAAACGCGCCTACCACATCCGAGGCCGGACACGACCAGCTTATCGGATACCTCGACGGCTCTGATTGTCAGCACATGACACTTTCGCCCGAAAAGGGATGGCCCCACATCAAAATCTCCTGCAAAGATTGGGAGCGTGTGCCGTGGTTTGATGCGGTGCTGCACGACAAATTTAGTCTGCACGGAGTCGGCTATCCCTCACGATACAAACTCAGACAAGCAGAGAGTGGCCAAAGAATCATCGAAAGCGACGACTACATCAGTGCCGAGGTTCTTGAAGGACACGCCCTTATGGTTGACCGAAGGGCATTTGGCCGCGGTGCCGTCCGAAAGTACTGGCTGGCGCAGGATTTCATCCGCAGCATCGCGCTCGATCAGATCGAAGATGTACAGTTCGTCGATGGGGACATACACAGACAGCTCATCAGATGGAAATCCGGCGCCCGTATTTACGTAAATCGTGGCGATCAGGACTGGCAGGTTGCCGGCAAAACGCTGCCTCAATACGGATACTTTGCAAAGAATGGCCGGCTCGAATCGAGCATCGAAAAAATAAACGGCATCATCACCGAACAGTCACGGGGGCCATCCCGCTGTTACTTCAATGCGCGCGGGTTCAGTCCCAACGCAGCACTGGCAATCCGACCGACGGCGGACCGCATCGAATATCTCGGCAATCGCAGGTTCAAGCTGATTGTGAACTGGGACGTTCAGCGAGCGGTGCCGAAGGACCTGCAAATCTTCACTCACTTCAGCAGTGACAAGTCTGAGCGGCCCGACAAAATCGCCTTCCAGGGCGGCGGCAATCCCTCTCAAGGCACGAACAAATGGAAGGGCCGCGTCACAACCGGCGACAATTGGATTGTAGAAATTCCTCAAACTTATGGCGCCGGCGAATACGGCATCACAATCGGATTGTGGGACCCCTCCACAGGCAGACGCTACGCTCTTTACGGCGACGACGACGGCAGCACACGCTATCACCTCGGCAAACTTGTAGTTGAGGGAACGGATGAAAAAATAACGAACATTCGACTCGTCAAACACAAATCCAGGCCGCAGCCCCCGATTCGGTGGAATGCCGGCAGAACTCCAATCAATTTTGGCCCTGTCGAAACCCAAGGCGCCTTCCGCTGCCGGTTGGAGAAAAATATGATTGTTGTCACTCCATTGCCCGACATTGACCCATTTACGGTCGCTCTATACATTGAAAAACTCACCGGCACCAAAGGTACACAAGCAGCATCTATAACCGCAATCGACACTGACGGCAAAAAAATACGAAGTGTTAAATTCGACGCACAAAATACTCAGGTTCAGTTTCAGACACGCAAAAACGAGTTTGCATATAAGATTGTGCTAAAGCCCTTATCCAGGCAATAACAGGAGAAGACAATGAATAAGACCAACTCTATTGTGGCTTTTATGGCAACGATTGTATTTGTGGCGATCCTTCCTGCCGGGGCCCAGCAACAACCTGCGTCACTGGTTCTTTTTAACTTCGACAAGGGATTCGATATAAGCTCCGTTATAACCAACGATGCTAAAATAAATCTTTCTAAAGGTGGTACATTGCGTATCGAAACAGGCACTAAACAAAAATGGCCCGGCATCACACTCAAAGCACCGGCAGGCAAGCAGGACTTATCAAAATACGAATATATCACCGTCGACATCAAAAACATCGACACCAAACCGGTCACTGTCTTTTGCCGTGTGGATAATCCAGGTGCCGACGGCAGCAACAACTGCGTAACCGACAGTATCACCTTGAGCCCCAATTCAGAAGAAACAGTGACGGTCCGTCTCTATCCTACCAAATATCAACTCTCTGAACCGGTTGAATTAATTGGTATGCGCCGAGCACCTGCTCAACAAGGCAAGCTTGATTCTTCAAATGTCAACCAGTTGCTCGTGTTCGTTACTAATCCCGGCACCGAGCACGTCTTCGAAATCGACAATATCGGCGCCGGCGGCCAAATCAAAATGATGGATACAGCGACCTTCTTCCCTTTCATTGACGAACTCGGCCAGTATATTCACAAGGATTGGCCCGGCAAAACACATTCTCAAGAGGAGTTAATCGCCCACGGCAAGGTTGAGGAAAAGGACCTGGCCGCCAATCCCGGCCCGCCCGGCCGAAACAAGTATGGCGGCTGGACCGCAGGGCCGAAGCTAAAAGCAACCGGCTTCTTCGACGTGCAAAAATACAAAGGCAAATGGTGGCTCATTGATCCGCAGGGCCGACTCTTCTGGTCGCATGGAATTGATTGCGTCCGCAATGCAAACGCCACACCCATTACCGACCGCGAACACTACTATCACAACCTTCCCAAAGCCGACTCACTGTTTTCAACATTCTACGGTAGAGGAAGCTGGGCACCGCACGGCTATTACAAAGACCATTCGCCGTACAGAACCTATGACTTCAGCCAGGCTAACTTCCTGCGAAAGTACGGCCCGGGTTGGCAGCAGAAGTTCGCCGACATTACCCATCGCCGACTGAAAAGCTGGGGCATGAACACCATCGCAAACTGGTCGCAGGACAGTATCTACCTGATGCGCAGGACACCGTACGTCGCGACGATCAGTTACAGTGCAAGGAAGCTGGAAGGCTCTAAGGGCTACTGGGGCAAGTTCTACGACGTCTTTGACCCGAGCTTCCGCCAGGCGCTGCGCCGGCGTCTGGAAAGGGAAAAGGACACTTCAGCTTCAAACCCATGGTGCATCGGCTACTTCGTCCACAACGAGCTTTCATGGGGCGACGAGACCTCTCTTGCCGCAGCCGCTCTTACCTCGCCACACGACCAGCCCGCAAAGAAAGTGTTCGTCGAAGACCTAAAGGCAAAGTACAAGTCGATAGACAAGTTGAACAACGCATGGGGAACCGACAACAAAACCTGGGATGCTTTACTGCAATCTACCCAAGCCCCGGATAAAAAGAAAGCCCACGATGACCTGACCGCTTTCTACACCAAAATCGCAGAGACTTATTTCGAGATTATCCGCGAGGAGTGCAAAAAAGTCGCCCCGAACCAGCTCTATATGGGCTGCCGATTCGCATGGGTCAACGACCGTGCCGCCCGCGCAGCAACAAAATTCTGCGACATCGTCAGCTACAACCGTTACAGCTACAGCGTAGAAAATCACCGCCTGCCGGACGGCATCGATATGCCGGTAATCATAGGCGAATTCCATTTCGGCGCTCTGGACCGAGGCATGTTCCACACGGGATTAAGAAAAACCGCCAACCAGCAGGACCGCGCCGAAAAGTACAAAAGTTACGTCCAGGGAGCGCTCCGCAATCCTTATATCGTCGGCACGCACTGGTTCCAGTATAAGGACCAAGCAACGACCGGCCGCGGTGACGGCGAGAACTACCAGATAGGCTTTATCGATATCTGCGACAAACCTTACCCCGAAACCATAAAGGCCTGCCGCCAGGTCGGATACACAATGTACGAATATCGCCTCAATGCAAAGTGAGCTTTTCTATAGCTTCATTCGTCTTATTGCCAACAGCACATCCGCTTTGGCTTCTACAGATGATATGGATGCCGTTGCGGTCGGCCCATCATCCGCTTAGCCTGTTGGTCACCGACTATCTCCTGTTTGGCAGGGTCCCAGCGAAGTTTTCGGCCACTGATGAAGGAGAGGTTACCAAGCACACAAAGGTTCGCCACGCCGACTGCCGCTTCGATGTTCATAATGGTCTTTTTGCCCGTCTTGATACCCTTAAACCAGTCCTCCTTGTGGCCGGGGCTCTTATACACATCCTTGGCGCCGGCAGGCAGCTTCCATTCGCGTGCTTTCTTCTCGGCCCACGTACCGCCGTCGCCGCCCCAGTGGATAAACTCGCCCTTATCGCCGCGGTAGATGGCACCATAACCAGGACGGCTGATTTTGCCTCCCGGCTCTTTCCCTGTTCTCTTTTCCGCCTTCGGCAGTTTATCATTGGGCATTTGCGTCCAGGTCAACGTCCAATCGGGATTCTTGAAGGTATAGGTCACCTCCATCAATATAGCGCTGTCCCACAGGCCCTTTGTCGGCGCAGTACCCGTCGCCTCGATAGTAACCGGGCCTGTGCCATCAGCACCCATCCACCACATCGCACAACTCATCACGTGGGCGCCACGGTCGCGAATCTGCCCCCCACCTGATTCCATTACCCACCGAAACACGCCGTGACAATACCTCTTATTGTATTGCCGCCAGCGAAGCGGTCCTAACCACAGGTCCCAATCAAGTTCCGCCGGCGGGTCACTATCCGGAACCGGATTATTGTCCGCGGGACTGGGATAGTGAAAGCAATCGACGCGGTTGATGTGGCCAATATTACCGTTGACGAGGTATCGATGAGCCAGATAAGCTTCCGGCTGGGAACGCCCCTGTGAACCGACCTGGACCGACACCTTGTTCTTTTTGGCCGCGGCAACCATCGCCTTGCCTTCCTCGATTGTACAGCAGGCCGGCTTCTCGACGTAGACGTGCTTGCCGCTTTCGGCCGCGTGGACCATCTGGACCCCGTGCCAGTGGTCCGGCGTCGCTATCACCACGGCGTCGATATCTTTGCGCTCGAGGATATAACGGTAGTCACGGTAGGGCTGCACGCCCTTGCCCGCCGTCTTTGCGGCATTCGCCAGCCGGTTCTCATCGGCATCGCAGACCGCCGCAATATTAACCTCGCCTCTGTTGCGCCTGTTCACCATATCCCGGAGGTGGTACCCACCCATCCCGCCAACACCAATATGGGCCATTGTCAATCGCTCATTTGCCCCGGGCCTGCCATGCGCTGCCAGCGCGCCGGACGGAACCAGGTATGGAAAGCCCACTGCCGCGGCGCCCGCAGCGGCACCAGCTAAGAATTCACGCCTGTTGAGTTGATTCGTTCGTTTCATTGTTCTATCACCTTTCTGCTTTAATTACAGAATATTACATAAGATTCTGTTTTGAAACTGCTTTCTACCGCACCCTTTTACTTCAACGGCTTGACGTTCGTCTTCTTTGTGGGCACCAGCTTTACGCAGGCAAGCCCACGAACCTTTACGCCCCGCTGCCGCAGCGACTGAGCGATATTGAGCTTGAAGTCTTTCGGAGCGGCCTTCAATCCTTTTTTGAGCGCCGCAAGAGACTGCTTGCCCGGAATACGCTGAAGCACCATCCGGGCGTCCTCGCGCAGCTCCTTGTCTGATAACAGTGCGGTAATCGGCTTAATGGACGTCCTCCCAGAAATCTCGGAAAGCATCCAGAGCGCTTCGCGTCGCACCAACGTCGGATGGTCTCCCCCCAAAACACCCATCAGTTCAGCAACGACCGCATTTCTCTCATCCCTGGCTCTGGGCCGGCCGACGTGCCGGACAATCTTCCACAATGCACGCTTGCCCGCTCGCATAACTTCAGTGTCTTTATCTCCCATCACCTTAGCCAGAGACTTGACCGCTGGAGCCCCGACTCCACCTGCGCTGAGCAACGCTTCTGCTCGCACCTTGTCACTTTTGTTCTTGATCCCGTTAATCAATTCATCCACAGCTTTTGTCTTGGCGGCACCGGCCGTCCCGGCGATCATTGCCACAGTCCCCGCTGCAAGAGACGCTTTTTTAAGATTGCTAATAGACATAGTTGATACCCTTTCCTGTTAATTACATTCACAAAACAACCTCCAAACCGCTTTACATTATATCTTCTACTTTGATTTAGTCAATGATTTATTTCCCGATTTTCTTTGGCGGCTACCCCCCGAAACAGCAACACAAAAGGCCTATTTAGAGTCTTTAACGGGATTAACCAAAGGCAAATTGCCTTGTGTCTTGCGGGAAAATGAAGCTGCTCCAACCAGTAGATACTACTGGATCCCTAACTGGACAGTAGTTGTTTACGCGATATTGAATTACTCCACATCAGCAATGTCGCCTTCAGGCCCGCCGACAAGGTAGATTCTGTTTTTGCCGCTGCGTTTTGCTTCCAGTAGTGCTTTGTCAGTCTGCTCAAAAAGCTCCTGCGATGTCGAACAACCGTTGCCCAGGCTCGCCAGGCCGCCGCTGATTGTCAGCACTCCTTTGCCTTCCGGGCCTAACAAATGCAATTCAGCCTTTCCTAATTCTTTTTGGAATCGCTTTGCTATAAATATCGCTTCTTTAGGGTGTTGTGCCATCGCCGAGCGCCTCTCTCCACCCCCAGCCGTCATCCCGGCCGACTCTGCCTGCGGCTCATCCCAGAAGACAACCGCAAACTCATCACCGCCAATCCTGCCTACAACATCGTGGCTTCGACAGCAGCGCTGCATTAAAACAGCAGCCTGCCTTAGAATTTCGTCCCCGGCCGAATGACCGTAAACATCATTGTAATGTTTGAAGTTGTCAATATCAAAAACAAGCAGTGTTACCCGCCCATTTTCTTTCATGGCACGCTCTATAATTTGCCTGGAAAACTCCCTTATATACCTTCTATTCTTCAGGCCGGTCAAGTCATCCTCCGTAGCCAACTTTTCAAGATGCCTTATTTTCTTTTCTATCATGGCATCAACAGCAGCGTCTCTGGCAGTCCCGGGTCCGCCTGTTGCGGATTTGCCTTGGGGGGACATAATGAATTCGCAGAGGCGTCTGGCCCGAATTGGACAAATCAAATAATCATCCGCCGCACCTGCGTGGTTGCCGGTCGAGCCGACCAGTTGTATCGCGACAGGCTCCTCCCACATCTGCGCAAGAAGAACAATTTTTAATCCCGCATTAATCTCTCTCAGGGCTTTAAGAACCAAACTTAATTTAGACGACAAGCCGGACATCACAATAGCGACCGCGGCAAAGCTGTTCTTCGATGCGGCCTCGATTGCGTCAGGCATATTGGTAAAAACTTCACAGGGCAGCTCTCTGACAGCCTCTGCATCTAAAAACGCCCTGCTAATATCGCCTATCAGCAGAATCTTCCGGAAATCTGAATCAGAGCGAATTGGCATATGATAAGTTCCCCTTTCTCCAGTTTAGCTAATAACTTGTGACAAAAACGTGCAGAAAGCGTAAAACAACCAATTGTCGCTTTCTATGATAACATAATTTGCAGAAAAGTCAACCTCAATCCCGCCTGCCAACCCGCTTCAAACCTAATCAGCTACCGGCAGGTCATCCAGAATCTTCTGGACCTGTTCAGTAAAGATACTGCCCGGATACAAGCTGATAAAACTCGTCAGAATTGCTCTGGTCTCAGCTAAAAGCTTCTTCTTCAACTCTAAATTTGACTCGTCCTGCTGGCTCCACTGACGTCTCTTCAAAAGCCCAAGTTCGTATAATGTCTGCATTCCACCATCGGTATTCTGAAACTCGCGGTGCAGCTGGGCCAATTTTTCAGCCCGAAGTTGCTCGTCAGGTACGAGTTTTGTTTTAGCCAACATAATATTGTCACGGAGTGGGTCCTTATCGCCCATCTGTTTCAGCAACTCGTCGAGGTGCCAGGAGAAATCTGCGTTGTGCGGATTTAACATAACGAATCTGGCCAACCGTTTCTCTATGTCCGGCTCGCCGACTCGATTTTCCGGGCCTATAAGGTTCCGCAACAGATTTAATTTCCCCTGCAACTCCGTCAACTTAAACGCCGTCATTGCCGAATCAGCCAGTGGACGAAATGGACTAAAGAATGTATCACCTGGTGGCTGGTCTTTCTCGAGTAGTTTCAAACATTCGACAAGCTTCTCTTGTGCCTCCTTAAGAAGCCTGTCAGCCTGTCCAAACTCACCCCGGCCGGCCAAATCCTTTGCAATACGCCATCGTGCCTCAAGTGACTCACTGCTGTCTGGAAACTGCTCATAAAGATCATGCCATATCTTCAAAGAATCACGATGTGGATAATCATTATAAAAACGCAGTATTTCTTTTTGACCAAGGATATTGTAGTCCGGCCGATATTCACTCAGAAGTGCCTTGTAGTAAAGCGCTATAGGCATCCGGGGGCTTTTCGAACGACGCGATATAAATGAATCGTATTCCTGGAAAAGCCGGCGTTTTTTAGCTGGAAAATCCAGTTCTGGGGGTACTATAAACCAATACGGCCAACGGTCATAACTAAGCTGAGTCTGGATTTCCCGTTTCAACTCTGTACGAAGCGGTATCGGGTCAGTGGGGTAGAAAGAACCCGCAAGGTATTTTTTAACGCCAGGATCTGTAAGCGTCTTGTCAAACGCTTCTGTTATGTTGTGCTCGTGAAATTCAATGGCCTGTTCCGGATTATTCTTGGCCACGTAAAGTTGATAGTCCAGCTCATCAAAGCCTATTCTTATTTCAAAAGTCACGACTGCTAACAAAAGGAAACCGGAGGTAAACGCCCAGACCAGACCCGGCCGATAACGCGTATAATGACCTATGCCCAGAACCAATCCTGCTATTGAAAAACCAATAAGCCAGGCGCAAATCCAGGGAGCGAAAGAAAATCCCAATTTAATAGGTTCTAACTTCCAGGCACCACCGAAGTATCCCCAATAAAGAAGCTGCGGCGCCGTGCATAACGCTACGGCGATAATGCGGGAGCGAAAACGAAGTGGACGGCACGCCGCCGCAACACAACTGGCCAAAAGACAAATCGCAAAGCCCGGCAAATCTGCAAAGAAAAACACGGCCAATATAAAAGGCAAACTGTAGCTAAAGCTCATAAGCTGCGATATCAACACCGGCACAACGCCTAAAATGCCCATGAGCAACCCTAAAACAAGAATCTGCCAGGGATATTCGAATATGCTCACCCCTCTGCTCGCGCCGGTTATAACAGACTGGCCCAAACGCCAAAATTCTGAAGAAACAGGACTGTGGAGGTTGAACGACCAGAATGTGCCGGTCAATATTTTAGACCAGAAAAGGCAGCTAACACTAAAGGCCACAAAAGCAAGCAGCCAGCACCTCAAAACATTTTCATGACTGTAGTGCAACGTAGGACCAAAAGCCATAAAAGACTTTGAGGCTACCCCGGGCTTTTGTGGGGAGGAGTCTGCCCCTGCCAAAGCAGGGGGCGTCTTTTCCGCATGTTTATTATTCATAAACTTACCTTCGAGACTCGATTCTCGATTTTGCCCCGCGAGTATCGAGTAACGAGCATCGGGCTATGTTCCTACACCACTGCTGGCAAGATATTCGATTTGTTCAGCCGTAAGCTTGTCTATTCCAATCAACATTGACTTCAGTTTGAGCTTGCTTACCCGCTGCTCTACCTCGATAGGAACATCGTGGACCGCAACGGCAAGCTCGCCTTGTCTTTTCATCACATATTCCGCCTCTAATGCCTGCGTCGCAAAGCTCATATCCATCACGCTTGCAGGATGACCCTCAGCCGCCGCAAGGTTAATCAATCGCCCTTCGGCAAGAAGGTAAATTCGCCTGTTATTCTTCAGGATATATTCATCGACATGGTTACGCACATTACGGTTTACCTTCTTGCTGAGCTTTTTCAGTGCCGGTATGTCTATCTCAACGTTGAAATGCCCGCTGTTGGCAATAGTCGCTCTGTCCTTCATCACACGAAAATGCTCGGCCCGTATAACACTTTTATTGCCGGTAAGCGTTACGAACAGCTCTCCGACCTTTGCCGCCTGCGCCATTGGCATAACCGCAAATCCGTCCATAGCCGCCTCAAGCGCCTTGACAGCATCAACTTCGGTAATAATAACGATCGCCCCCATTCCTCTTGCTCGCATAGCAAAGCCGCGTCCGCACCAGCCGTACCCTATCGCAACAACCTTCTTGCCGGCCATCAGAAAATCGGTCGCTCGAATAATACCATCAACCGTTGACTGGCCCGTGCCATAGCGGTTGTCGAACAGGTGCTTGGTCGCAGCGTCGTTTACCGCAATAACTGGAAACTTTAACTTGCCTTCGTTTGCCATCGCCCGCAGACGAATAACGCCCGTCGTGGTCTCTTCCATACTCACAATAATCCGGTGCGCCTCTTTCTTTCTGCTTGTATGCAGCTCATTCACCAAATCAGCACCGTCGTCAAACGTAAGTACCGGCTTATGGTCGATCGCAGCATGGATGTGCTTGTAATAGGTCGCGCGATTTTCCCCGCAGATGGCAAAAACCGGTATCTTAAAATCTTTCACAAGCGATGCCGAGACATCATCCTGGGTACTCAGTGGATTGGATGCGCACAGAACGATATTCGCTCCAGCCGCTTTCAGTGTCCTGGCAAGATTAGCCGTCTCGGCAGTTATATGTAAACAAGCCGATACGTTTTTACCCTTTAATGGCTTGCTCTTGGCAAATCGCTTGCGAATCGCCGCCAGGGCCGGCATATCATTGTCTGCCCACAAAATCCGCTTCTTGCCCCCAGGTGCCAACGACAAATCAGCTATGTCATACTTCATTTATCAAACCTTTCAAAAATTAGAGATAATCAATAATAAAGCCGGGAAACCAAATCTGCAATCCTTTTATTCCGCAAATACAACCGCATTTTGCTCCGTATTCCTTCCGGAACTTACTACACCCCCTGCTTTATATCCTCCCAGCATAGCAAAAACCGCTATCAATCACACAATACGGACATATGATTCAGATATTTTAGATTAGGTGCTATCACGGCTAAAACGCTTAAGGATTTCTAACGCCTCTGTCTGCCCAACGTCGGACCACCTCTTATATGCCTCTGCAACTGCAAAGCTCCATCCGCTGCGAACATTCGCACAGTATACGGACTTAACCTCATCAACCAAACGCTTAAGTGACTCCTGATGGCCCGTAGGAACGGCAATTACAATTTCTTTCGCCGATTTTTTCTTAAGAGCTTCAACAGCCACCCGCAGCGTAAATCCCGAAGCTATCCCATCGTCAACCAGGATGACCTTCCTCTCTGCCAGTTCGGGCATCGGTCTATCACCACGCAATTCTCGAAGCCGTCTTTGGACCTTGCTCGTAGTGGCTTTAATTCTCTGTTTTATCTCTTCTTCGGTTAAGCCAAGCCCGGCCAGCATACGTTCGTTCAAACGCACAGTGCCATCGAAGGCAACAGCACCGAAGCCGGCCTCGGTGTTCCAGGGCAAGGTTATCTTACTAACCACCGCAAGGTCAAGGAACAGGTTCAAATCTTCTGCCACAACCGCTGCTACCGGCACACCACCTGCAGGAACGGCAAGCACTATTGCATCGCCGTCCTTGTATGCTTCCAACATTTTAGCCAGCCGCCAACCAGCATCTTGTCGGTCTTTAAAGACCCTCAACTTTTCTCGCAGTTCAGGCAGGTCGACAATCATAATGGTTTCAATATATTCTGTCTCCCGAATATTACAAGAGTCAATATCTAATCCCCGGTTTTGCCGAGGATTGTTCAATCGTCGCCCACTGAGACATTATGCCCGAAAGAATCCCGGAATTTCTTTTCCTGCTGTGCCCTGCTGCCAAAATCCTTTCAAAAATAATTGTCGCCGGCAGTAAAAAAAATTGTATAATATAGCTGCAATAAGCTATAATCTATACAATATCATTAAAGCCAGATTTTAGAGTAGGAAAAAAATAATGGCCAAACGCTCGAACAATAAAAAAATCAAAGCGATCTGTAGCTTCTGTGGCCGGTCTGGAAGCCAGGCTGAGCCATTCATAGAGGGCCCAAACAACGTCTTTATCTGTCCGGAATGCGTCGATCTGTGCCACAACATCATCCGGCAGGACCGCAAACAGCTCGGCAGGCAGACAATTGCACTCAAAGAAATTCCCAAGCCCAGAGACATAAAGGAATATCTCGACCAATATGTAATCGGCCAGGAACACGCCAAAAAATATCTCTCTGTTGCGGTGCACAACCACTATAAACGGCTCCTGCACACCGATAGTGACGACAGCGATATTGAAATAGACAAATCCAACGTGCTCTTAATCGGCCCGACCGGTTCCGGCAAAACACTGCTGGCCAAAACACTCGCCCGCAAATTGAAGGTACCTTTCGCAATATGTGATGCAACAACCGTTACAGAGGCCGGATATGTCGGAGAAGACGTCGAAAACTTCCTGCTGCGACTGCTGCAGACCGCCGACTACGACATCGAAGCTGCACAGAGAGGAATCGTCTACATTGATGAAATAGACAAAGTCGGCAAGACTTCCCAAAACGTTTCGATTACACGTGACGTCTCCGGAGAAGGGGTCCAGCAGGCACTGTTAAAAATGCTCGAAGGAACTATTGCAAATATCCCGCCGCAAGGTGGAAGAAAGCATCCGGAACAATCCTACATACAGATTGACACCACACAGATACTTTTTATATGCGGCGGTACTTTCATAGGCCTGGAAAATATTACCAAGAAAAGGCTTGGCAAAAAAATGATCGGTTTCAATTCAGAACTGGCCGGCAGAACAGACGAAAAAACCGAGTACAGCGAAATAATCAGCCAGATCATACCCGAAGATATCATCGAGTATGGAATGATTCCGGAAATGGTCGGAAGACTCCCAATAATTGCAACCCTCTCAGCCCTCGATGAAAATGCACTTATTGACATACTGACCAAGCCGAAAAATGCGCTGCAAAAGCAGTATCAAAAATTCTTTGAAATGGAAAATGCCAAGCTTGAATTTACAGATGATGCCTTACAAGCGTTGGCACGGAAAGCTCTCAAACGCGACACCGGCGCCAGGGCGCTGCGGGCAATTACTGAGGAGTTGATGGTTGATTTGATGTATCAACTGCCGGAAGAGGGAAAGGGAGCAAAATACGTAATCACCCAAGACATCGTCGAAGGCAAAGCCGACCTGTTGACCGCAAGACAGAAAACGAAAGCAAAAAAAGAATCGGCATAATAAAACGGCTCGAAACAACTTTGGTTCTTCGATACAGCCCAAAAAACACCTTATTTGTATTAGTCTATAACTCTGACGAGAGAATGAACCTCCGTCAATAAATTGTAGACCTTTTTTACATCGCCATTATGCAGACGGATACACCCTTTTGAGCTTTTGGTACCGATTGTTTCCGGCTCTACGGTACCGTGAATGCCAAAGCCGGTCCTGCCCTTAGCTTCTCCCCCGAGACCGTCCAGTGCTATCCACCTTGAGCCCAAAGCATAGCCCTCGTCGCCGTAGTGAAGAAGTTTTCCCGTGTCCGGGTCAGACCAAGGCGGCTTTATCAGCTTACCGCCCTGCTTAACGCTCCAAAGACCTGTCGGCGTTTCCTTGCCTTCCAGGCCAAGACCTACACGAAAACTGTGAACGAAAGTGTTTTGAAGATACAAATCCATCGTGAAAGTCGAACGATATATCTTGGCATGAAACGGGCCGTGGATGACTTTTATCATCCCTCCTGCCTTCAGCAGCTCGGGACGACTGATATTATTAATCTCCTGAAGAATCTCCCAGGGCACTTTATGCTGATTGCTGATTGCCCGAAGCTGATCACCCTGCATGACTTGATAATTGCTGCAAAACCTGTCCAGAGGAAAAACGGTCCTGCTGAACAGCCATTTATCAGCAAGCTCAGAAAGCCGGCGTTTAATAACAGCTCGCTGCACACTATTCATAGACATTGAAAATGCCTCATTCAACCTGTCGCGTGCTTCTATAATCTTGCTCGGCGTCGCATTAACCAGCAACATAGCTTCGTCAATAAGTTCAGCCACTTTGACGTTGGGTTCGGCCGTGGGCTCAGGTATGATTATTGATATCTTCGGTTCTTCTACAATTTCGATGCGCTTCGGTGATGGCTCCGGTTTCACAACCGTTGGAGTTTTTGTTTTATTCTCAACTTTATCAACATTGTTATTGACTAAACCGGTAGAAGTTCCTTCTTTGTTTGTGTCGAAAGGATGACCGTAAATAAAAGTGATCACCCCGGCGATAATAAACAAAGCTGAAATGCCATATACCCATTTTAGGTTCCGGCCTTTTCGCCGGCCGTATGAGTTGGAAGGATAACGAGCCACTGCATTCTCCCTATTCCCGATGTTCACTATCGAGATTAAAATATAATATTTCCTCATCGGTAACTAAAAAATCTACCGGCTCATCACGTTCTACAACCGGCACCGACTCAACCAACTGCTCTGTGAAAGCAAAACCGCATTTTGGTGCATCAAGCTGCTTATTTGTGAAAAATCTGTCGTAAAAGCCCCCTCCCCGGCCAAGACGATTACCATTCCTGTCGAATCCTAAAGCAGGCGCTACCACTAAATCAATCTCTTCAATTGGCATCGGCACACCTGTTATGGGATTCCGAATTCCGGCAACATCAGTTGAAAAACCCGTCTCCAGAGAGCTTATCTGGACCGGTATCATATGCCTTTGCTGCCATGATATCTTCGGCATCACCACCGTTTTCCCATGCTGCCATGAATAAAGGACCGCCTCTGATGTATCAACCTCGTGCGGCAGCGATAAATACATCATAATCGTGGATGCTACTTGAAATTGCGAAGTCGAAACCAGGTTCCTGCACGCTCTTTGGCTTTTTTCGCTCCTCTGCTCCTCGCTCATCTCAAGCAGGCACTTCCGCAACTTCACACGCAACCGTTCTTTATCCATTCACGTATCCTTCTTTTCAGTACTACTATTACTGACTGGTTTGCTATTTTGTATCAACGTTTGCAGCTTTTGTAAATAACGCTTAATATTTTTTTCATGACCAATTTCTTTTGGTACGTAATATTTGTTCTTCAACGTCCCGGGAAGATACTCCTGGGCCACAAAACCACCCTCAAAACTGTGTGGATACCTGTAATCTGTTCCAAAACCCATTTTTTTCGCGGCCGAGTAATGACTGTCCTTCAGATGTTTTGGCACTGGTTTAGTCGACTGCGATTTTACATCGGCCATTGCCTTCCAAACCGCTGAAGCTGCTGCATTTGATTTCGGTGCACAGGCAACATATATAGCCGCCTGGGCCAGTGGCAGTTGTGCTTCCGGAAGCCCGATAAACTCCGATATCTGAACCGCCGCCGAAGCCAAAACTGTCGCCATTGGATCGGCATTTCCAACGTCTTCTGCCGCGCAAACCGCAATCCGACGGGCAATAAAACGCGTTTCCTCCCCCCCTGCTATCATACGGGCAAGCCAATAAACCGTGGCATCAGGATCACTGCCGCGCATACTCTTCTGAAAAGCGCTCGCCAGGTCATAATGTGTATCTCCTGTGCCGTCGTAGGCGATCGCCTTTTGTTGTATCGACTCTTCTGCAACTTTCAGATTAAATTTAATTTCCCTCTCGCCCTGCCGCGCAGCCTGCGACAACACGCCCACCTCTAAAGCTGTAAGTGCCCTGCGGGCATCACCATCGCTCATAACAGCCAGAAATCTCAGTGCCTTCTCGTCCGCCTGGATGTCAAATCCACCCAGTCCTCGCTCGGGATCGGTAATAGCGGTCTTCAGCAGATGTAAAATATCCTCTTCGCTGAGCGACTCAAAACGAAACACAGTGCTCCTGGAAATCAAAGGCGAATTGACCGAGAAAAAAGGGTTTTCTGTAGTAGCCCCTATCAGTATTAAAATCCCCGATTCCACATCATCAAGCAAAACATCCTGCTGAGCACGGTTGAAACGGTGGATTTCATCGATAAAAAGTACGGTTCGCCTACCGCTGGCGGCCAGCCTGTCCCGGGCGCCGGCGATTATCTCACGAATGTCTTTCACACTGGCCGCCGGGGCACTGAGATAGTAGAATTTGGCCTTGGTGTAATTCGCAATCACTCTTGCCAGGGAGGTCTTGCCCGTCCCGGGCGGGCCGTGGAATATCAGGCTGCTGAGCCTGTCGGCCTCCAGAATCCTTGTTAACAGCCTATTCGGCCCAAGGAAGTGTCTCTGCCCGAGAAACTCTTCGAGACCTCTGGGCCTCATCCGAACTGCCAGAGGGGCCGCAGAGTCTAAATTTGCCTCTTCGGACCGGCTAAACAGACTTTTAATGCCCTTCTCATCACTCATAGACCATATTATACAAAATTATACGAAAAATAACAAAATCTGTCGAAATTTCTTTCCACAGGTTTATATACATCTTCTTTCCTTACCTTTTGAACCACACATGCCCTGCAAAAAAAAAATAAAAAAACCTCTTTTTTTTATTTGATTTGCCTCTATATCCCGATAAACTTCTTAAGATAGTTTTGTACGTCATTTAATCATAGTAATAAATAGAGAATTTCGTGTAGCATAGGAAACATAAGGAAAGGATTTTAAGGAGATGAGTATGAAGAAAGAAGCGATTCTACTAACTGTTGTAATCTTGTTTAGCATAGGACCTCTGGCTCTGGCTCAGGAAGGCGGGATTACCGGAACGTACGAGATAAACTACTCGAGTAGGTATATCTGGCGAGGTTTCGATGTCTACGAAGATAACCACAGTGCATTTCGACCAGTTTCTCTCGACCTGGATTTATGCAACACAGGATTCGGCCTAAAGGTCTTTTGGACAAGGGCCACCGGAAGCGGTTTCGAAAACACTGAGGAAATGGACTTCACCTTGTATTACGACAACAAAATCTATGAAGACGAAATTTATGCAACCAACTACAGGGTTGCATGGGGACATTATGACTTTATGGACGAACCAAGTTCGGCAAAAGATTTCGAGGAATTCCTGGTATCTCTTTCCTGGCCTCAACTCTGCCCTGTAGGATTCGTTCCCAGGTATACAATTGTCGCCTTGTGGCCATCCGAAGGTGAATCCGACATTAACGGCAACGCCGGCTGGCTGCATATACTCGGAGTCGGCTACGACCTGACCGTTCCTGAACTGATACCGGAATTACCCGAGCAAGTCGTACATCTCTCCGCAGACCTTGTCTACAACGGAGGCGCTGGTGCGGCATACGCTCCAGGTGGAAATGGAACTGTTGACCACGACTGGTCACACTTTGTCTTTGGTGCCTCAACAGACTTTGACCTCGGCAACAACCTTGCGTTTGCCCCCGGAATTTATCACCAGGCATCGATGGAAGATTCAGTCAATAGCAGTGATGAAACATGGGTCAGCTTGAGTCTAAAGTACAAGTTCTAAAACTATCAGTTAGTTTCTATGTAATAAGTAGAGAAAGCCGGTTACGAAAAACCGGCTTTCTTTTTGTCTGTTTATTATCTCGGTGTATCAAACAAACCAGCCCTAAATCGCTCGCTCCCCGAAAAATTTGGCTGTCTCAATCAACGCGTCTTTAGCCTGGCCTTCTCTCAACTCAGTCAATGCATCCCGCGCTTTTGTAACGAATTCCTGCGCCCGCCTGTGCGCATATTCCAAACTGCCCAAACGCCCTAACATCTCTACCAGGCTCTCCCTCTGGCATCTCGCTTCACCCTCGAGATGTGCCTCGGGATTCACCAGATATGAATTTATTACCGCACTTTGTTCCGTCTTCTCTACTGCTCTTAACAAATGTATTACCGCTAAAGTCAGCTTGTTTTTATCAATGTCCCTGCCGAGAGTTTTGCCCGTTTTACTTTCATCGCCGATTATATCAAGTAAATCATCGGTAATTTGAAACGCAATACCGGCTTTTAGACCGAAATCAGCCAGCGGCAAAATTTGTGTCTCGCTTGCCCCCGCCAAAAGTCCGCCAACCAAACAACAACTGCTGAAAAGAGCGGCACTTTTTTCGGTGATTATGTCGATATATTCTGACTCGCTCAACTGCCAGTTCTGCCTTTCAGTTACTTGTCTCAATTCACCCTCGCAGACTCGAACTGCCGTACCAGCAACTATATTAGTGATTTCCGGGCCCAATTCGGCGCAGATCTTGAAGGCCTTGCTTAATAAGAAATCGCCTAACAGCACTGCGGATTCGTTACCACGCAGAGTATTTACCGTAGGCAGCCCTCTCCGTTTTTGCCCTCCGTCTATAACATCATCATGCAATAGCGTGGCATTGTGAATTAGCTCAACAATCGCTGCAACACAGATAGCATCATAATGAGTATTTCGATGATTCTCACTCACCGCCGAGCCCCCTGAGGTCGCGGGCTTCCTCAATCCTGGGCTTTTCTCTGTATTCCCAGCCCTCTTTGCAGTCAATCCCTTTGGGCATGATCCTTCTCGTACCGCGTGATACGACAATAAAACAAGTCCAGGCCGGATCATTTTGCCGCTGCAGACACTTACATTTCTGAGCAATCGGCTAACCGGCTCACTGGCCTCGGCCAACCGCTCCTCAATCAACTTCTTTACCTGACCCAATTCGTCATCGATGAGTTTAAAAGAAGGGACCGTACTTTGAGGCTGACCACCGGCCGCGCTGGCCTTAGACCGCAGTGAAACGTCGCTATGTGATGGTAACTGCATATCAGTTTTGAACTTTGGACTTTGAGTTGTCAGTTACAACTAAAAACTCAACACTCAGAATTTCTCTCCGTGAGCATATTTGTAGAATTTTTCTCTCAGCAGTATCGTGACAGGCCCCGGCTTGCCCTCTCCGATAATCCTGTTGTCAATATCGATGATACCAATCACCTCGGCTGCCGTTCCGGTGAGGAAAAATTCATCGCAAACATATAAATCAAATCGCGTAAGGTTCTTTTCAACAACCTCAAGGTTTTCCTCCCTGGCCAGTTTAATAACTATACCTCGAGTTATCCCTTCAAGCGCACCAGCCTCAACCGGGGGAGTATAAATCACACCGTTTTTCACAATAAAAACATTATCAGCTGTCGCTTCGGCAACATATCCTTCGTGGTTATACATAATTGCTTCAGACACGTCATTGTCAAGCGCTTCTATCTTGGCCAGGATGTTATTAAGATAATTCAAGCTCTTGACTTGAGATGGAATTGACAGCGGATGATTGCGAACCGTCGTTGCACTGATAACCTTCACCCCTTTTTCATAAAGCTCCTCAGGATAAAGCTGAATGTTATCCGCTATGATAATCAATCTGCCATTCTCACAGATAAAAGGATCCAGCCCCAAAGTACCTGTTCCGCGGGTAACAACCAGTCGAATATAGCCGTCAATAACGCCGTTAGCTTCGGTGGTTGTTTCAACTGCCCTGATAAGTTCGTTTTTATCCATCGAAACCTTAAGGCGGATCACCTTGGCTGATTCATAAAGCCTCTTTACATGTGCCTCCAGCTCAAATATCCTGCCGTTGTAGACACGAATACCCTCAAAAACTCCATCGCCGTAAAGCAGACCATGGTCCAAAATAGATATCTTGGCATCCGCCTCGTCAACAAGTTTGTTATCAATCCAAATTTTTAACCCCATAATTTCGTGTCTCGTATTCTTATCTGCCGTATTTGTCTTTTCGCACAACGAATCACCCTCGACAAATCTTACCATCAGTCAACGTTACTATCCGCCCAGCCCTTCGTGCAACTCGTTCGTCGTGGCTCACCATCACAATGGTCTGGCCGGCCCGATTCAATTCCTTAAAAGTCTCTAAGATACCATTTCCTGTCGCAGAGTCAAGGTTTCCTGTCGGCTCATCAGCCAAAAGCACGCTTGGCTCGTTCATCAACGCCCTGCCGATAGCAACTCGCTGCCTCTCACCTCCGGACAATTGATATGGCTTATGATTGGCCCTTTCGCCTAAACCAAGCTGCTCAAGAAGTTCTCCGGCCCGGTTCCTGGCCCATCGGCGGCAAGAAAGCCAGCCAAATATCCCCTTTGAAACCATCGTAGGCAGAAAAACATTCTCCAGAACACTTAATTCGTCCAATAAATGATAAAATTGAAAAACAAAACCAACCATCTTGCTGCGGAACCTATTCAATTCGCCGCTGCTATATCGGCTCAAATCCCGCCCGGTAAACGCCACAACGCCCTTGTCAGGCACATCCAACGCACCCAATATATGCAGAAGCGTACTTTTACCGCTGCCGGATGCACCTACTATTGCAACAAACTCACCCTTCCTGACCCCCAAATCCACTCCTTTGAGCACCTCTACCTCTGTAGAGCCCATCCGATAAGATTTGTAAATACCTTCGGCTTTTAATATAAAATCGTCCTTACTCATAATTGGCTCACCTGCAATGTCTCTACCGGCTTTTGTTTCGCAGCCTGCCGGCACGGCAACAGCGCTCCTGCCAAACACGCGCCTATCGCCGAAAGAATTATTACACCTAAAACTTTCAAATCAATAGTATTCGGGATATCACCTATTGCAAAAATCTCTCTGTCCCAAAGTGGTTGATACTCAAACTTCTCATAAAGCCATTTTTCTATCCCGTTTATATGCACCAGAAACCGCCATCCGCCAACCGTCCCTATGGCAGAACCTAAAAAACCAACCAGAAAAGCAAAACTCAAAAATAACAGCATAACATTTGCATTCGAAACACCTATGCTTTTTAAAATGCCTATGTCTTTACTTTTATGGCTGATAATCATATAAGTAACAACAAAGACAATGAAAACAGTTGTAAGCCCCACAAGAGCAAACATTACTGTCATCATCGTTTGTTCCTTTTCCATTGCCGCGATGGATGAACGCCGGTAATTTCCCCAGCTTTGCACGGTCACTTTCTCCAACAAATCTGCATGCCTGTGGTCGGCTTTTTCTTCTCTGAAACTACGCCACAGTGAAGCGACTCTTTCATAACCTGTCTCAAGTTTCACCTTCGGCTTAAATTTTATATGGATAACATTGGCCCTCTTGACGGGCCCGTCCATCCCGCACAGAATTTGAGCTTCCTCAAAAGGCAAATAAATCATTGAACCGTCGACTCTGGCCAATCCACTGTGCGAATTATCACTATAGTAGAAAGTTTTTGTATTAACCAGCCCCGCACCAACTTTAGCCAGAGCACCTTTAGCAGTCAAGGGAAAACAACTTATCGCAAGGCCCAGTCCTGTCGGGTCGGAATCATAACCATATCTGCCTTCCGAATCACGCGACAGCACAAGCTCAATCCCAATCACGCAACCGGCCTGATTCGGGTCATAAGTTTGCTCAAATGCCCTGGAAACATCGTCTTTATGATGATACAGGGTCTGGCCGAAACCTGTGGCCCTGCTGTGCCGGACCGGCTCGATACCCATAATCTCAATACCGAGGTTTCGCTCTGTCCCAAAAGGACTTACAAGCGCATAGCTTTTGATAACAGCCGACACGCCTTCGATAATATCTTCCTGCTCGAGTTTTTTTACAAAATCTTCATAATACGCAAAGCCTACAAGTGATTCGGTGCCGACAACACAGTCACCGACAAACCGATGATTTTTCTGCTTGAAATCACTCACCAGCCCCGTCATTACAGTCATCACTACTACAACAATAAAAACGCAAAGCGCCACCGCCAGCACCGCAAAATAAGCTATTCGCCGCTTCACCAAATACCTGATTGAAAGAATAATCTTGTACATTTTAATTAGTCTTTATTTTTGTCACTCCTGCACAAGCAGGCATCTATACTCTATCCGTTTATTCGTACCGCAGAATTTCGACCGGTTTTGTTCTCGCTGCGATTATTGCCGGTATTAACGTTCCAACAACCGCAGCACCAATTGCTATTAATACAATGACAAGTGCCCAGGCCCAGTTAACCTCGTTGGGTATCTTACTAAACATATACACACTGCTCTTCCAAAGCTTCAACCCAAAGACTATCCTTATACACTCCTCAATCGTGTTTATATTTCTTGTAACAACGTATCCAAACAAGGCCCCTAAGAATGAGCCGGCAATTCCTACGCAAAATCCGAATGCGACAAAAATGTAACAGACCGATCCACTTGTCGCTCCGCAGCTTTTTATTATCGCAATGTCCCTCTGCTTGAGTCTCACGATCATATAAAATATGCAGATTATCAGAAGAACAACACTGCAATCTACAACACCAAATATGAATAATAAAATCCGCATCTGTTTTCTCAGTTCAGTAACATACCTGCTTTGAAGCTCTTTAGCAGTCATGATAGTGGTCTGATTTATAAGGTAGGGACTCCATTTAAGCTGCTTGTCAGCGAAATCACTCCACACCCCGCGAATCTGTGCCAGCGTAGCATCGGTCCCGACACCGTTGGCAAGCTTGATTTGGACCTGGTTAGCCATTTGGCCGTCTTCATCCGGGTATAATTTTTTTTGCAATTCTTCGATGGGAAGGTAAACAAAACTCTTATCGAGTTCATACACTCCCGTAAATACTACATCTGCAATCCCAAACTGTATGACCTTCCTTCTAAACTGCTCTTTCGAAACCGTCCCGGTAGTAAGTACAACCTGACGGCCTATCATCTTCTCAACCGCAGCAAAATCATATTCATCTGTTTTCTCATCCGGCTTGGTCATCACACCTATGCTCACAAATCCACCGACTCGTTCCGGAAAACCGGGGACCTCAAAAGAAGCTCCCCCCAAAGATTTGCTCTGTTTAATTAGCGATTCCTGAAAACCCGTCACTTTGGCCTGTCGCCCGGGCTCAATTCCACGAACACTTACTGCACGAACATTACCTTTGCCCAAATGCAATAAACCCTGGGCCGAAACTACTCCTGTTGCCGCTTCCACAGCGCCAATTTGCTCCAGCCGTTCAATAAGCAGCGGATATTTTGCAAACCTCATCGGCGGCTCAAGAACAACATCCCCCATTGCCTTGACCGCACTTTGCTCGAAAACACTGATAAAGGCGGTGAACAAGCTGGCAACAACTATCAACAATGAAACAACCAGAGCAACTGCGGCAATGCTCAAAAACACAATCTTCTTCTTACGCAGGTATCGCAGCCATAGAAAAAATTTCAACATCGTATTAAGTCTTTAGGATTTAATATTTGGACTTATGTTTTAAGTAGGATTTATTTTCCCTGCGCCTGATCCTTTATAGGCCTCAGAAGTGGAAACAGTACTACATCACGAATACTTGTAGCGCCGGTCAACACCATTATCAACCTGTCAATCCCGATACCCAACCCCCCTGCCGGAGGCATACCGTATTTCAACGCCGTTATAAAATCTTCATCCATCGTCGCCATCGATTCATCCTGGCCGCGAAGCTGGATTTGGAAGTTCTCCTCCTGAACCGCCGGGTCATTTAGCTCCGTGTACGCATTGGCTAATTCCATCCCGGCTATATACAACTCAAACCGCTCAGCATATTTTGGGTCGTCTTTCTTGCGCCTGGTCAAAGGACATAGTGCCGCCGGATAATCAAACACAAAAGTCGGATTAATAAGATTGTCCTCGACCGTGGCTTCGAAGACTCCATTGATAACTACCTCCTCATCCATACCGGCCTCATCCAGTCCAAGCTCTCTTGCCTTTGCCCGAATAGCCGGGATGTCATCAATTTCACAGCCGCTGTACTCTTTCAGCAGCTCCGCATAACGCGCTCGACGCCATGGCCGGGTATAATCGACTGTTATGTCCCTGAATTGAACCTGCTTGCTGCTACAGTATTTTTCCACTAACAAGCAAATAATCTCCTCGGTCAAATCCATCATCACGTTGTAATCGGCGTAGGCCTGATACAGTTCCAGCATCGTAAACTCCGGATTGTGCTCTCTGCTCAAACCTTCGTTGCGGAAATTGCGGTTTATCTCAAAGACCTTTTCCATCCCGCCGACCAGCAGTCGTTTCAGAAACAGCTCCGGAGCAATTCGCAAAAACAAATCCAAATCCAGTGCATTATGATGCGTCACAAAAGGTTTGGCGGCCGCACCACCGGCTACCGACTGCATCATGGGAGTCTCAACCTCTCGAAAACCACGGGCTTGCAGAAATTCGCGAATCGTCCTGATGATGGCACTGCGATTCTTAAACCGCTCCATTACTTCAGGATTCGCCCACAAATCAACATATCTCTGTCTGTAACGAAGATCAATATCTGAAAGACCGTGAAACTTCTCTGGAGGCTGGCACAGACATTTGCTAAGAAGCCGAAGGTTATCAACCCACACAGTAATCTCGTCGGTCCTGGTCTTACCCAATTGACCGGAAACTCCGATTATATCTCCAAGCTCGAGCAATTTGGCAAGTGGCCATCCTGACGCGTCCGGACCAAGCAGCTTTTTGCTCAAACCAATCTGGATTGTCCCGCTCCAGTCCCGAACTGTAATAAAAATCAGCTTTCCGATGTCCCTAAGCAGCACAATCCTGCCGGCGCATTTGGCCTTGCCCTCCTCACCCTCGATGATATTACCCTTCTCAGCACCTTGCAAACAGGGCCTGTGCCTGATGTCCTCGGCCAACTCCGCCCCGTCATATCTACCCCCATAAGGCTCAACGCCTAATTCCTTAATCCGGCTCAGCTTCTCTTGCCTTTGCCGCTCAAATCGGCCCTGACGTTCCGTGCCAAGCGGAGAACCGCTTCCTGTATCTTCCTTGTCTGTCAAATCCATACACTCCTAAGCCAACACTTCAAGACCTATCTGCATTCGAAGCCATAGAGCTGGCTTGAATCAATTTGCTCTTAATAACTAACACACCAACCGCCAACTGTGGATCAGACGCGAGCGTCTCTTCAACCGTATGTTTCTTCAGCGCCGCATTATTCTTGTCACGGCCGGCCTGAACCAGCACGCTATTATCCCGCTGAAACTCACTCATTCTTCTAAGTTCATCGGTCCTCAACTTCACTTCGATATCCGGCCCGACGCCCCAGTCATTTCTGCCCTCTTTTTTCACTGCGTCCCGGCTTTCAACTCTCTGGCCCGATGGTAAATGATAATACGCCATCGTATATTTGAGCCGCGCACCCCCTCCTGGATAATGTGTTATACCCTGCACACTGCCTTTGCCGTGCGTCCTTTCGCCAACTAAAATCGCCCGCTCATGACGCTCGTCTGCCAATGCCCCCGCAACTATCTCCGAAGCACTTGCCGAGTAGGAATTTATCAGCACAACCAGAGGGTAGTTAGGATGCGTTTTTCTCTTGCTCGCTGATAAATAAGTCCACAGCCCCCGAGGACGGGTGCTCACTATCAATCCTTTGTCGATGAACTTGTCCGTTATCGCAACAGCGCTATCTAAAAGCCCACCGGTATTGAACCGTAAATCCAAAATCAATCCCCGCATCCCTTCTGCCTCAAGCTCTTTCAGCACTTTTTCAAAGGCATCTGCGGTCTTGCCTGAAAAGCTGGTTAACCGCACATAACCGATTTTGTTCTCCTCATCAATCATATACAGACGTTTGCCTACTGCGGTCCGCTGCCAGCCGCGGATTGTCGGAACAATTATCCTGGCCCTGGTGATCGTTATCTCCTTGGTTTTCTCTTCACCGGACCTGTTTATCGTCAATACAACCTTCGTGCCGGCAGGACCCGTAATCGTCCGAACCGCACACATAAGAGACATATCCTTGGTTTCAATACCATCCACCAGCTCTATCACATCGCCTGCATCGAGACCCGAGTTATACGCAGGCGTATCGGGCAGAAGGCTTGCAACCGTCAATAATCCCTTTTGTTTCGATATCTCAATACCTATGCCGGTAAATTGATTGGTCATCATCTTTTCAAATTCCTGCACCTGCCTCGGCCATACCATGACCGTATAACGATCAAGCCCGGAGAATGCAGCTTCTACGAACTGTGCAATCAATACTCGCTGGGGCAATCGAGCTGTCACTCTGTTCAATACCAGAACCTTTTCAAAAACATCTACAAACTGATCCTTATTCACACCTATCGGCGAGTTCTCAACTTCATCTATAATCGCAGCAAGACCCACTGACCAGGCCGAAAGCTGTTCTTTACCAGGCGGTGAAAAGGGCTCTTCGGAATTCTTATTCGCCGAGACCACATCCATACTCTCTGATATATCTGAAAATGATAACGCCATCACCTCACCAAGCAACTCGCATCGCCGGATGGCCTTCGACGCCATCTGACGATAATCAACAATGGTGACGTAATAACGTTTCAGGGCATCAAGCGCACGTATAAACAACTCCTTCTTCACACCTGCATAACGTTCCGAGCGGCTCTCACAAGGGCTGTCTTGAAAAGACGACACGATAGTGGCCTTGTCCAAAAGCTGCTCGGCATGTTCCGAATACTCCTCATTATTAGGATCGATTGACTGCAGCCAGGAGTAGCAGGCTGAGTATGCCTCAAGCCATTTGCCCTTTGACTCGAATTCAGCAGCCTTCTCTATCGCTCTTTGAAAAGCCCGCTTTACAAAAGACTCGGAAAGAAGCTGCTCTTTTTCTGCATCATCCATAAACTCCCGGGTCTTGACAATTATCCCAAATATCTTCTTAACATCATTAATATCATTTATGCCATTACTATCGGCCCCAGAGCGGATTTTTTCCAGTTCAGCTAATTGCTCCTCGTATGCATCTTCACGAGTCGACTGACGCCGCTGTTTTATATCATTATATTCCTCGATAACCTTCGCCAACCGACCAAGTCGTGAACGTTCGACTACCACCTTGCCAGCGGCGTCAAACTTGCCCTGGTAAATCAGCTCACAAGCTGCATCGACAATGCTGGATTCCGTTGATGCACCTTTTGGAACTTCAACAGCCGCCGACTGAGCAGCAATCACCGCTTTCGTAGTTGCAGCGATCCCACCGGGACAATGTCCATAAACCGCCGATAAAAAAACAATCATCGTCAAAACAATTCTTTTTTTCATTTTACCCATCTCGTAATTAATTCCTCATAGTTAATAACGCGTCTCCTGCAGCCAATATCAGACAAGCAACAGGACGCGGACAGCGAACTTACCGACATTCAGCCGCCTTCCCGGCACAACCTACAACGTGCAGCTTGTGCTTGACCATTTCCTTAATAGCCTCCCTACCCGGCCCCAGATACTTGCGAGGGTCAAACTCACTTGGTATTTCGGCAAAAACCTGCCGTATCTTTGATGTTAATGCTAATCGAAGGTCCGTATCTATATTGACCTTGCACATCCCCATTTTTGACGCCCTGCTGACCATCTCCTCCGGCACACCCATTGCATTAGGCATCTGGCCGCCGTATTTGTTGATAAGGTCCACAAATTCCTTCAGGACGCTGCTTGAACCATGCATGACCAGGGGAAAACCCGGGAGCCTTTTCTGAATCTCTTCTATCACGTCGAATGCAAGTGTGGGGGCTGTTTTGAACTTGTAGGCACCATGGCTTGTTCCGCAGGCAATAGCTAAAGAATCACAGCCGCTTTTCTCAACGAATTCCTGAACCTGCTCAGGGTCAGCAACGTGTGTGTCCACATCGTCGACACCAACAACTTCCTCTTCAATTCCGCCTAACTGGCCCAGCTCCGCCTCAACAACCACGTCCCTGGGGTGTGCATACTCAACCACCTGCTTCGTGATTTCAATGTTTTCCTCGAACGGCTTCGATGAAGCATCTATCATCACCGAAGTAAAGCCGGCATCCACGAATTGTTTACACGTCTCAAATGTATCCCCGTGGTCAAGGTTTATTGCGATTGGGATGTCCGGATTTTCCTCAACCACAACATCAATGATCGCCCGCAAATAGCTCAGACTCGCATATTCACGTCCCCCTTTTGATACCTGCAGGATAAGCGGCGCCTTCTCTTCAGCCACTGCTTCTATAATACCCTGCGTAATCTCCATATTGTTTACATTGAACGCACCAATTGCATAGCCATTTTTATAAGCCATCTCGAACATCTTTTTCGTGTTCACTAACGCCATACCATTCTCCTTAAATTACTGCATGCCTCGTTCGAAACACGTCTTTCGATTCACAATTGCCTTTTAATAACGTATCGAACCGCCCTGGCCCATATACCTGTCAGGCCCAATCCCAAGCTCCTGTATACCCTCCGGCCAGACGCTAAAGATAATTGACTGTCGATCCAGAGACTCATCCACCCTGAACGTAATACCGTAATACAGACGGTGATAACGGCGGATAAGAGTGAGATCGCTGCGTATATTCGCTCCGTAGTCAAAATCATACTGCTGCGAAACAACAACCGTATATCGTGAGTCAAGCACATAAGTGGCCGCAAAAGTAAACGAATTCGAGCCTTCTTCGCCGAAGCCGTTGTCAATACGCTTCAAATATCTGCTGCCTATATAATAACTCAAATTGGGCCAACGCAAACGCGAAAAACCAACATTAAATTGCTGAACAACACCGCTTTGCATATCATAATTCATATCACTCAACACCGCTGTCGTATCACTCAGACGCCAGATATAGTCTGCACCGATGTAATTACGCCTCGGACCAAATATACCGCCGCTCCGCCTGTCTTGCAACGGCACAACCCCGCTGAAGCGGTTCACAAGAGGAATAAATGGCTTGTTCCAGACAAACTCGTCCGCACCCGCAGAGTCGTCTCCGGAGTTGTTCAGCCACGTAACATCCATATCAAGCCGCATCCAATCGGTGGTACGTTGCTTATCAGCAGGACCACGTTTGGTTTGCAGACGCTGTGTTATACCTACGTTCAAAATATCCCGCTGTTCAGCGACCGACTCACTCTCGCTATAACCCACTGCCGTTATACGAGGCTCTATTATATGCCGCAAGCCCTTCAAATCCCAAAGCCGAGACTCGACATCAGGATATACCTTCCAGATTGGAACAGGGAACACACGAGCGCCTACTTCACCAATCCAGATACTATCTTCTCTACCCGCTGCTCCGCCGTCAATATCACTGGCAAAACCGCTGCCGTCCTCATAAGCAAACGTCCCGGCAACGAATGGCACAACCTTCGCGAAGCCCCACCTCATCGGCATATCAAGCTCTGCCCGCTCCGACATAAACGTAAAGGACTCCTCCGATAATCCTAAGGTGCTGCCCGATGCCAGACGCTGACGGAACCGGCTGACCTGACTGTCAAGGTACAATGTCAACTTATCATCGAAAAGCGACTGGCCCGCCCAATGAAACTCTGCACTTGGCAATTCTTCAAGCTTGTTCTGAAAATCGTTTATCCTCGCCTTGCCCAAAAACGCAAGACCCCAGTTGTCCTCAATACGCTTCAAATGAACCAACGTCTCCTGTTCCTTGCCCACGTTGAATTCGCTCCGATAATATCCCTCTATGAAATTCTCATCCGAGGCGTAACTGACCTCAGTGGTAAGCTGCCAGCTATGAGGAAGAAAATGCCGGTGCTGCCAGTGAAATCGGCCGCGAAGTTCACGGGGAGGCTCAAGGTCCCGTCGCGTGCTGTTCCGGCCAAGCCTGTCTTCGCCGCCGTCGCGGATAATATAACCTAAAAGCCTGCCGAAATAATCCTCTCTTTCATAAGTAATCTCTGCTCCGCTGCCTATGCCGCGCTTGCCATAATAGTCCAGGGCAAAAGTGCTGTTGGTCCCCTCGGTTTCCCGCAATCCTAACAGCCGAGACAGGTGCCAGCGCGTCTCAACAGATGTGCCCCAGACGTCATCATTAATCACACCCACGCTTTTGAGCGCAGTATCAGGCCTTTGAAGGTTACTACGTATAAAGGGCCAGTAGAAAATCGTTCTACCGCCCACCTTAAAACGCACATCACGCATCTGTGCATCATAACTGGCATCCGAGACCTTCCCTTTCCGCTCATCAACGCTGGTCGTATCGGTGATTATCATACTCGATGCGTTAAATGAAATCTGTGGAAGATAAAATTCACTGCTGGTCAAAGTGATTTCCTCAAGGGCAAACTTATTTTCCGCCAATTGCCTCAGTTTCGCGGCCCTGGCATAAATCGGAATCCCCCGCCCCACATCGAAGCTCCTCATCACAGCATTTATCACAAGCGACTTCTTCTGGTCGAAATCGTAGAAAATCTCCTCAGACCGAATCGTCCGCTCCCCGGTAGTCATCACAACGTCTCCCGCCAAATAAATCGCCTTTACATTTTCGCCAATCGCACTTCCCGCCTCGGCTTCCCCCTCGCGGGGCGACGGACCCTCGGCATACCATACAACTGCGTTATCTGCCTGCAATTCCAGCAAACCGCCTTCCTTGTCCTGTTGCCATAGATAGAACCTGCCCATTATAGTCATGACATCTTCGGCATCTGCTGTCTGAGTCGACTCCAACCTCAGTGCGGCTTCACCCGCAGGTCGTATATTAACCGGATACCTGAAACTCGGCGCTTTCTTCCCCGGCTCCCCCCCCTTCTCTGCCACCTCAGGTTGCAAGGGGGCAAGCTTAACTGTAACCACTTCTTTAGCCGCTCTTTGGGCCCCTTTCGTCTCTACAGGCAGGTTTACATCCCTCTCTGCCGGCACCGACGGCAAGGGGGACGACTTTACCTCAATGCCCCATACCGCAGCAAGCGCCTTTGTGTAAAGCTCTGACCCGTGAAGGTCGCCGGTCTTTCTTTTCTCGGCCGTTACAAATACCTCACCGCTCACATCAAAACCAACCACCATCGACCGGCCTTTTTCAAGCACTTTCTCGGCCAAACCAGTGGCCCTGGCGCCCTTGCCCTTCTTAACCGATACATTACCCTGCAAATACACCCTCGCCTGATAGTCAATGCGAATCCTTTCTGAATGATTCTTGATTATTGATAAATGATTGTTTGGTCCTCCTATGGAGTCCTCTCGGACTGCCTTTTCACTAATCAATAATCCTTTATCCTTAATCATTTCTTTAAGCCATACCACAGCTTTATCGCTAAACAATTGATTTGCCCCGATAGACATCGAAAATCCGCCCTCAAAAAGCAAAGTATGCTCACCGCCGCTTTTCGCCGCCAAAGCAGCGGTAATAACCTCCGGCCCTTTCAGGTGCAAATCCTCACCTACCCAGTTCCGGTGGTTTAGCCGGGCTCCTGCTGTCCCGCCTCTTTCATCCCGGAGAGCCGAAAAAGCTGCCTCGGGCAGCAATAACGCTATGGAGAAAAAAACCAAAATAAACAGCCGATTCTTTATTCTATCCACTTTCTGGTGTCGCCCATCTACGCATGTACAGATAAACCCATTCACGCATCTACGCTTCACGATCCACGAATCACGAATTATAGCCAATTCTCTTCCCAAAGCCAGTAAAAACCAACTTAATACTACTCGTAACTTGATTTATCTAAAAGTTTCCTGTAAAAGAGGTTCTCAAAATTACGATATGCAATATACACAATACGAAATGGGAATTTATGGCTAAAAACGAACGTTCCGCATATCAAAAGGATGTAATCTCAAGGTATTACGATAACCTCGATACGATAATGCTCGGCAAACTCGGAGAGTTGGTCACCGATCTCTACCTGGCCGACACCCACGCCAAACAGGAAAGGCTCTGGCAAAGAGCGCAAAAGGCTATGGAAAAGCTCAAAATCCCCCCCGCAATCATTGACCACATTATGCAAAAAAGAAACGTGGAAATACTCGCCAAAAACCTAAACGATTGGCTCACCAACAAAAAGAAAAAATAAAAAGTCTCCCACCCGGATGCCCGTCACGATTGTAGGTAGATTTTTTGGGGGCTTCGTCTGCAATTTCGCATCTTTTAATACTTGCCTCCTGTCATTCCCGCGAAAGCGGGAATCCACACCTTCAAATAGGCAGCAGTATGGCTCTATAAGCATATAATCCCCTTTTTTACCTACAAAGATGACGTGCACCCCTCACGCCCGCCAAGGCGAAAAATCCCGCGTATTGCACTAAAATTCGATGGCCTGCTCATACGTCCCATATTCTTTTGCTTTCGATACCGAAATTTGGTATATTGATGTTCAGACAATATACTTTTCAAGGAGAGCAAAATGAGTGCGAGAACAAATCGCATAATTACACCGCTTATAGTGGTATTCGTCTTGCTGACGGCAGCCCCAACCTTCGCAGAACGAATAATCTACGTCGACAACGATGGCCCAGCCGATTTCAATAACATCCAGGCCGCTATCAACAATTCCAAAAATGGCGATACCATTATTGTTGCCGAGGGACGGTATTTGGAAAATATCAATTTTAACGTCAGGAATATTACCTTGATGAGTACTGACCCATGCAATCCGGACGTGGTCGCTGCAACAATCATTGACGGCAACCAGAAACGTTCGGTGGTAACTTTCCATAGTGGTGAAGACGCTAATTGTGTTTTGAATGGTTTTACAATCACAAACGGCAACGCCGAATATGGCGGCGGAATCTACTGCGGCCGGGCACCGGGCCCACCAGGCCCTCCTCCACCTCCTCCACCGCCGCCGCCGGGCACACTTAGTGAACAATCATCTCCGGAAATTTTCTCTGAGACAAACTTAACTGCCCCCGTGATTAAAAACTGCATTATCAGTAATAACTCAGCAGGCTCCGGTGGCGGAATGTACAACAACTGGTTGAGCAGCCCGACACTGACAAACTGCACCTTTAGCAGCAATTCAGCCAATTGGGGCGGCGGAATGTCAAACAGCAACAGCAGCCCAACACTAACAAACTGCACATTCAGCAGCAACTGGGCCGACTCCGGCGGCGGAATGGAGAACCTTGATAGCAGCCCGACACTAACAAACTGCACATTCAGCGGCAACTCGGCAGACCACGGCGGCGGAATGGAGAACATTGATAGCAGCCCGACACTTACAAACTGCACATTCAAAGAAAACTCGGCGAGCCGGGAAGGCGGAGGGATGTTTAACATTGAAAGTAGCCCGACATTCATCAAATGCACCTTCAACGGGAACTCGGCGAGCTACGACGGCGGCGGAATGTTAAACCTTGTGAGCAGCCCAATACTTACAGACTGCACCTTCAACGGGAACTCGGCGAGCCGCAGCGGCGGCGGGATGTATAATGAAAACGTCTGGGGAAGTCAGAGCAGTCCAACACTTACAAACTGCACCTTTCATGGCAACTCAGCCGGAACTAATAGGATTGGGCGGGGCGGAGGCGGCGGAATATTAAACCTTGATAGCAGCCCAACACTGACAAACTGCACGTTCAGCGGTAACTCCGCAGACGTCGGCGGCGGAATGTTAAACTTTGGGAGCAGCCCAACACTGACAAACTGCACTTTCAATGAGAACTCGGCATACTCCGGAGGCGGTATATCCAATACGTCCTATACAAGTACAAGAGAAAGCAGCCCCATACTGACCAACTGCACTTTCAGCAGCAACTCGGCCACCTACGATGGCGGCGGGATGAACAACAGCCGCAGCAGCCCGACACTGACCAACTGCACTTTCAGTCGCAACACAGCCAGACATCGAGGCGGTGGAATGTACAACAGCAGCAGTAGCCCTACAGTGACCAATTGTATCTTTAGTGCAAACTTTGTTGGATTCTTCGGATTTATCCCCGCAATTTATGACTATCCGCTTGGTTTTGGCGGCGGGATGTACAACTACTACAGCAGCCCGATAGTGGACAATTGCACGTTCACCGGAAATGCGGCAGGGTACTACGATGGCAGAGGTGGAGGAATGTGCAACGATCACAGCAGCCCAAAAGTGAAAAAATGCACTTTCAGCGGGAACGTAGGCCAACACGGTGGCGCAATGTTCAACGATAGCTATCCTATTCCGGTGATCAACTGCATCTTCTGGGGCAACGGCAGTTATGGAATAAGCGGTGCAGTTCATGCAACCTACAGCAACATCGAAGGTGGCTTGCCAGGCCAGGGCAACATTGATGCAGACCCGTGTTTTGTTGACCTTGGTTACTGGGATTCCAACGATACGCCAGATGATACAATGGACGATTTCTGGATTGAGGGTGACTATCATCTGTTGCCGGATTCGCCCTGTATAAATACCGGCGATCCGAATTACATCGCTGAAACCAACGAGAGAGATTTGGACGGCAAACCTCGTGTAATCGGCTGCCGAATCGATATGGGAGCCTTTGAGTATAGACATTTAGTACCGGCCGAGGTCAGGATTGTACCCCATACAATCAATCTTGCAAAAAAGGGAAAAAGGATTACCGCCCTTCTCTGGTTTCCAGAAAATTACAATGTCGCTGAGATTGACTTCTGTATTCTGCTTCTTGAAGATGAAATTGAACCTGAGCAGCTTTTTATCAATGAAAAAGAGCAAGTTATGATGGCCAGGTTCAACGAAGAACAGCTTCAGGCCATCCTCGACGTTGGCCAAGTCGAGTTGACAATCACCGCCCAGTTAACGAACGCAACCTGCTTCCAGGGCACAGATGTAATTAGAGTCATAGATGAAGGTGGTGGAAAATTGGCCAAGTACGGAAAGGCCGGCAATCCGAATCCTGCTGATGGTGCAACGGATGTCGGCACAACCGCCGATCTTAGCTGGACGGCTGGTTATGGTGCCACATCGCACGATGTGTACTTTGGAACCGCTAATCCTCTACCCTTCATCGGCAACCAGACTGCGACAACATTTGACCTCGGCACGATGGATTATGACACGACTTACCTCTGGCGTATCGATGAGATAAATAAATGGGGTACAACCACCGGACAACTCTGGAACTTCACAACTTATGGACCCCAACCACCCCCGCTTCCTCCACCACCGCCATAATTAGCTTCTGCCACGACCTCACGGCAATCAAAAGGCTGGCGAAGCCGAGCTGACAATCACCGGCCGATTGACTGACGGAATCAGCTTTGAGGCCACGGATATAATCAATGTGACAGACAAAACCGGCAAAAAAACCGCCAAATAGCCGCACCGATTAGCCGGCTCTTGGCATAGCTCTTCACCGTCGAGACACCCTTCACTATTCACTATTCACGACATTCCGCCTTGCTTTCCGGCTTGTATTTTGATATACTACATATAGTTACAGAAGGGCCAGAGACTTTTCAGGCAAACCGCTTTTTCATTCTTACCTGAGGGCATATAAATATGGCTCAAGGATACCCGGACACCGCAAAAGTCTATGCAACCGAGAAGCTCGGAAAGCTGAGCATTCGCGATATGTTGGCTTATTTCGAGGAGCACGGCGTCATGCGGGTCTCCGACCTGCACATCAAAGTCGGCACGCCCCCAGCTTACCGTATCGACGGCAACCTCGTAAAGCTAAAAGGTGTATCTGTAACACACGAACTCGCAACTAAGCTCATCTATCCGCTGCTTTCCGACGAAAACCTGCAAAAGTTCAACAACCAATACAGCGTGGACTGCTCCCACAGGCTCGGCCAACTGCAGTTTCGCATAAATGTCTTCAGGGATAACGACGGCATCTGCGCCGCCATCCGTGCCTTATCCATGGACATTCCGAAAGTCGAGACCATCGGCTTTCCCAACGACATCTGGAAGGACATCATCAACCGCAAGCAGGGCCTGGTCCTGATGACAGGCATCACCGGGGCCGGAAAATCCACCACCATCGCCTCCATCATCGACCGCATCAGCGAAAAGCACGCCTGCAGGATCATTACGCTCGAAGATCCTATAGAGTACCTTTTTCAGCAAAAATACGCTCTTATCTCGCAGCGTGAGGTCGGAAGAGATGTCAAATCATTCGTCAACGGTTTGCGATCGCTGCTCCGCGAGGACCCCGATATTGTATTTGTCGGTGAAATGCGCGATCCTGAAACGATTAAGATGACACTTATGGCCGCCGAAACAGGCCACCTGGTCTTCTCCACACTGCACACCCGCGATGCGACCGGCTCCGTAACACGCATACTCGATTATTTCCCGTCCGGCAGGCAGAGCGAAGTGCAAAATCAGCTCTCCCTGAGCCTCGCCTACATCATCTGTCAAAAGCTTATCCCGAAAAAAGACGGAACAGGCAGGCTCGTGGCAATGGAAATTCTCAACAATAACTACGCATGCGCAAACCTGATTCGCACCGGAAAAATTGAGCAGATCTATTCGCAACTGCAAATAAAGGTCAAAAACAAGCCCGGCGAGAAAATGATTACGATGGAAAAGCACCTGGCAATGCTCGTAAAAGCAGACAAGGTCGACCTGCTCGAAGCACAAAAGTGGGTCAACAATCTTAGCAGCTTCGTTGATGCAATGAAGCAGGACTAAGAGCCTATCCGAATAACCGGCTCTAAGTTCGTCGCTCATGATGACTGAATGAGTGCATGCTTGATACTCGATACGAGAATCGAGAATCAAGTATCGAGAATCGAGAACATGACAATCAAGTTCAACTGCCCCTACTGCAATGCCTTGATTGCCTTTGACAGCAAGCACCGTGGAAAACGTGCCCGCTGCCAGGCCTGTCAGCAGCTTTTTTTCATCCCTTACAAAGACGATGAAAAGCCGGAAAAATTCAAAACCAAAGAAACTGAAATAGCCGAGCCCATACCCGGCTTCTACCGTGCCGTCTTCATCGAGAGTTGGAAAATATTCGCCGACCGCGAAAATGTAACTGTGCTTGTCTTCGTTGCTGCAGCAATATGTTTCAAATTCTTTCTCGCAAGAGCGATATGCTGCATGAATTATATCACGTTTGCGGTCGTCTGGGGCTGGCTGCTCGGTTTCTACCTGAACATTATTCGCGAGACCGCCTCTGAGATAGACATGCTACCCAAAATTTACCTTGGAGAAGGGATCGGCTTCCTGTGGAACATTATTAAGCCATTCCTGGTTTTCGCCCTCACCCTTTTTGCCGTGCTCTTACCATTCTTTATTACTTTATCACTGCTGCAAGACAAAGGTATAACAATCAAAAATTTGTGGCAGGCCGAATTTGGCTGGCGCTTGCTCTTACAGGTATTATTCGTCCTTGGCCTGTCTCTGTTCCCTATGGCCATATTAACCACGGCGGTAGGACACGATATCACTCTGTTAAGGCTCGATTACATTCTCCTGCCCATATTTAGGGCCTTCGGACCGTATCTGGTCATCGCGATCCTGCTTGTCATCGCGAATATTATGCAAATGCAAACATCCACTTACCTGGCCGAAATACCTCCGGCACTAAACGCAGGCCGCTTAGTGTTAAACCTCGCCGCCCAGATAATCGCCATAATCACAATGCGCTCGATAGGCCTGTTCTACAAGCACTATAGCTGCCATCTCCCCTGGTAAACAAATCCCCTGACAGTTCCAATCAAAACCTCGGCCGGGTATTTCAGTCTTGTATCACTTCAAAGCAACAGCCGTCGAGCAGAGCAAAATCAACGAAATTAACTTCGGAATCCTGGTCAAGGTCGGCCCCGTTGCACTAATCGGGCGCACTGCAAACCGATAACCAGTTAGTTGACAATACGCCCAGTTACTTGAGTTTGTTATTGGCTATCTTGATTGTGTCTGTACCACTGAACCTCCGACCGCTTGTAAGGTAGCCCACAACCGTAACATCCCCTTCGAATGGCCCGATGTCGAAGAACGCGCTCCGGTCAAAAGCCGCTATTACCTCAACCAAATCCTCTTTATTTACAAACACTTCCATAGACTCTGACGTGAGCTGGAATTGTTCGAATTCGACGGGCTTGTCCGTATCCACATCTTCAACTGCCAAGCCCTCGGGCAGAACAAAATGCGTCTTGACCCACTTGCCTTTACTGCCAGGATTTAGAGATTGCGGCACAAACTTCACCTCCACTTCTATCGGCGGTAGACCAAGCTCATAAGCTCCCATATCAACCACTAAACTGCCGTCACCATCGCCGTCATCTATACGGTCATTACCATCCAGGTCGCAAACATCCGGAGGCACGCTACCGTTATCACCCGAATCGACACATAGCGAACCAGCCGACAATCGATAGTTTCCATTGCCGCTATCTGCAAAAAGCGGCTCAGCGTTGATGTTGTCTTCACCCCAGTTCAGTGTGCATCCATTCGGGACGTAAAGCCCATCTAACAAGTTTTCAATATCGCAATAATTGACGGTAAGTGTTGAACCACCGTGCGAACCAGATGTGGCTATTTGGCTTCCGATCTGTGCGCTATTATTCCAAAAAATGCTGTTGATAGCAATTGTGTCACATTCGATGTTGCTGAAGATTGCTCCGCCGTAATTGGCAGAATTACCCACGAAAGTACAGTTGATAGACCTTGAAGTGTTCTCCATGTTAGATAAAGCCCCGCCCCACACCAAAGCCTGATTATTGGCCAACAGACAGTTAATTAGGGTGATATCCCCACCGGTACTGATGGCACCTGCATACTCGGCTTGATTGCTTTCTAAAATACATTCTGATAATATTAATGAGGCATAGCCGTTATAGATGACCCCGCCACGATTAGCAGTGCCATCGCGAAACTCACAACGGATAATGCTAAGCTCTCCAGTGCCTGTACAATATATTGCTCCCCCGCCTAAGGCGGCTGTGTTGTTCTCAAAGAGACAATCGGTCAATGTTCCACTGAAGTCGCCGCGGATATAAATCGCACCTCCACCATCTGCCGAGTTGGTGCCGAACTTACAGTCTTTCACTGTAGGAGAAGCATCGTAGTTATACATACCGCCGCCGTATTTGTTTTCATTAGTTTCACCATCGGCAGTGCCGCCTGTAACCGAAAAGCCGTCGAGCACGGCTTTCCCATCCACTCCGATGGCAGTCACTACATGGTAACTGTTCTCGGCCCGCGTCGGCTCAGTCAATAGCTCCTCTGGACTTCCGACGGCGGCATCATTACCGTTGATGTCACCGCTGAGAATGGTCTTGTACACCTCAACATCCCGCGCATCCGGGTCCGGCTCACCGAATCCGGCGTAACCGCCTTTGATGGTGATACAATTTCTCAACCAAAAAGTGTCCGCTCGGCTAACCGGTGCAAGGCTATAACTATTTAGATGAGGTTTGTAGATGCCTTCAGCAACCTGTATCTCCGTGCCAGGTAGCGCGTTAAACAAGGCATCCTGAAGGTAATTGTAGGCATCAGCCCAGCTCGAACCATCATTGGCACCCGTTGCATCTGCATCGACGTAATGGATTAACCTCGGTTCACCGAAAGGTGTATACTCCATATCGTCGTGCATGACAAAACCACCCGCGCCGAGCCAATCAGGTAAGCCTAATCCAATAACTTCAACTCGCTTAATAGGAACATCCGACACCCAGCCGTTCCACGTCCATTCGCTATAAGGCGCATTAACCTCCTTTTGCACAAGCAGATTGTCTGCGACATCGTAAAAGTTAGCAACAGCACCTTCAGAATTTGATGTAATGCTTAAAGTTGTAAAGTAACCACCGAAACGCCCCGCAGGAATATCAAAAATCCATTCAACACCATCGCCGGTACTGCCCATAAAACAGATACCGCTGCGAGAACTTACAACGCCGATTGCTGCCCAGTAGCCCGTAATATGCAAGTTTGGACTGTCGTCGAGGTTCCTGACCGTTCCCAGCTCACAGAAAACCGAAAGCTCTGTCAGGTAAGGGCCCTCTTGCGTTTCAAAGCCCTCGGAAAGCTGACCGTTGAATGGTCCGATTGTCTCTATCGCGGCTTTGGTTGTAGAAAAAGGAGCCAGAATCACCAGGGCCAACCACACTAATTGAAAGGTAAGTTTCCGCATTTTGACTTCCTCCATGAACAAAAATCGCTTAATAAAGTTCAAGGGAACAGTTTTTTCATTATACCACCTCTTGTCCGATAACCAAAGCTTTTTCTCAAAATCTACCGCAAAACACAAACCTTATGCATCCCTGACGCTATTGCCTTGCTCCTGTCAGGGATTGGTTGTATTCTTTAGGGTAATACCTTAGCAGCCGGATGGCACGTCCGACACCTGATTGAAAAGTTGGGGTACAGACTAATATGAGTCCTTTCATTGCACGATTCGAGTTAGAGTATATGGGAATGATTAAAAATCGCACATGATACGGAAGGTCAAAGCATGGACACAAATACCGGGGATAAGACTAATCGCCCATGGCGCCAAATCCTGTTTGAAATTATCTTTGAAGCTGAAACGCCCGCAGGTAAATGGTTCGACATTGTCTTGATAATATGCATTTCTCTAAGCGTCTTAACGGTCATGCTGGACAGCGTAAGCTCCATCAGGGCTGGCTTCGGCCGATTCTTATACGCAACCGAATGGTTCTTCACGATCCTTTTCACAATAGAGTACATCCTGCGATTACTCTGCATCCGAAAGCCGGTCCGATACGCAGTCAGTTTCTTCGGCATCGTGGATCTATTGGCAATACTTCCAACGTATACGAGTTTACTCTTCTTCGGCAGTCGTTATCTGGCGGTAGTCAGGATTCTAAGAGTTCTGCGAATTTTCCGTGTCCTCAAGCTCGGTCACCACACAAACGAAGCCACCCTGTTAAAAAAAGCCTTGTACGCAAGTCGCCGAAAAATTCTTGTATTTCTTTTCGTAGTTTTGACGTTGGTCGTCATAATTGGCTCAGCGATTTATATCATCGAGGGAGAGGAAAATGGCTTCACAAGTATACCGCGCAGTGTCTATTGGGCCGTTGTGACCCTTACGACCGTTGGCTATGGTGACATATCGCCAAATACCGGCCCGGGACAATTCCTGGCCGCTATCGTGATGATCCTGGGATATTCGATAATAGCCGTCCCCACAGGGATCATGACTGTAGAATTATCGCAGTCTTACACGGACAAATCCACCTCCCAGGCCTGCCCAAATTGCAGCGCCGAAGGCCACGACAGGGATGCCGAATACTGTAAATTCTGCGGCTCAAAACTATAAGGCTTGGAACTTCACTCGCTACGACAAAGCCAACATCGCCGCGCCACCGAAACAGCCGGCGACATTAATACAATTTCATAATTAACCTTCTCAGCGATTAACAACCGTAAATAATAACGTCTGTATTCGTCTTGATTTATCAGTTGCCTATGGATGATTCTACGTTAATCCGCTTCCGAATAGCGCCAGTCAACGCGTTTGGGATGCTTGAAGATATCGCCTATAAACAAGGCCATATCCGGGTCATAGCCTTGTAGTTGCTCCCTCGTATTGACAGGGTCATTGCCCGCAGTAATGATTTTATTGGCGTTAAAGAAGGATTGGACCCCTTCGGCGAAATAATTGAAGCGATTTTTCATAGCAGGCGTGCCTGCCCACAAGTTCTGCATTTTAGCCTTTCGGTACAGCTTCTTGACCTTTTCATCGAAACGGTGATCGATGCGTTTCAAACCTTTCTCATACTGCTGCACATGTTTTCTCTTCTTGTATTCCGGGTCGATCTCACGCAGCCCCGTAACATAGTACATCAACAAAGCCATATCACGAATCAGAAGGTTGTCCCCCGCCGCCGGATTGCCCGCCGATTCAAGAAGATTCGACTCGGCAGCGGAAAACCGAAACAGCCGGCTTTGTTTACCTGATGATTTTTTCGTGTTAACAAACCACTTACGGCCAATCTTTCTTACATGGGGGATATCCTTCGGTGACTGGCCCTGTGCGATAACCGCTAATTGTACCTTCGCATCGATTATGGCTTTCAAAACATCATGTCGATAGCGAAACATGTTCCGTACAATCCTGTCGGCCTCGAGCATGGCCTTGTCGGAAACCTTATTTGAACCTAAAATGGAAAATCCTCGACACCAGACATATTTTGATATCAATTCCGAGCGGATCTCTTTCGGCGCGTCAATAACTGAAGGTTGTTTGACCAAAAGTTTATAACGCCAATCGTTGTCTTCGTTTATACCGAACTTCTCCCGGACAAAATCGGCCATCTTCGGGTCGTATTCATAGAGTTCGCCTCGGGTGTTGACATGGTTGTGGTTCCAGTTATTTTCCCGATCGGCGTCAAAAAAGGCCTGCACAGATTCGGCCCAGTATTCGCTCATATTGGTGGAAGCATAATCGTGTTTGTATAGACCTTTAGCCATGGCATCTTCATAAAGCCTCTTCAAACGCTCCTTGAAATCAGGCTCAATCTTACTCAGCCCCCTGCCGTCAATTGCATGAGCTAATTCGTGGATAAAGATACTTTCATCCTCATAACGGTCCGTCGGAAACGAAAGAAGGTTCTCTTCCCCGCAACTTGTAATCCGACCGCCAAATCCACGGGACCGCTCGTTCCAGAACGCCTTTGGTTTCATATCTGCATAATCCGGAATATCGGTCACCTGCTCTTCAGCAGCGATGATAACATAGCGGACACCGTCCTTAACCAACGCCTTGCGTATATCGGGGCGATTCTCAAGCATCTTATCTAAAAGCTTCTCCACCCGGTAAAACGCCCGATCGTCAACCCGCTCGGAACTAATCACCGCTATTCCCTCACAATCCAGATACTTTTTGTAAAACGGATTAAGCCCCATCCCCTCCGGCGGTGTACCGACAGCTATTTTATTATTACGGCTATTCGATACTTCACTCTTGCGCAAGCCTTCATCAGACTCCTCCCGGCCAAAGGCACAGCAGCAATCACTCAAAACCAGTATATTGACAACGAGTAACGTAATTAATACAAAGCGTTTCATTTTTTGGCCTCTTTATTCATTTATTATTTGATAATCCGAGCCGGGATTTCCCCTATAAACTGCTATGGCACGCTCCTTCACAAGCCAAGCCACATGATACCAAAATTTTCCTCTAATTTCAACAATCTCAACACCACTCTTTCCACCCCTGCCCGAATCCGAATCCCTGCTCGCCAGGCAAACGTACGGGCGGCCCCATGTGGTCGCCCCTCTCATCATTTTTGCATTTTGCATTTTGATATTTGATTTGTCTATGCTATTTACGTGCTTATAAAGCACTTTCTCAGTTGACTTTTGCGTTAATGCGGCTTGCTTTATGCAAAAGTAGGCGTTAGCTATGACCAAGTATGGGTGATATGCCATATATTAAGTTTAATCTTGTGGTACGGGCATCCTGCCCGTGGATAAAGCGTTATCCGTAATAAATAAGGCTTAATATGTCGCAGATGAAGCTTTACCTGTCGCAAAGTAAGGCACTCTAACAAAACCAAATTTGTCATTCCGAGCGCAGCCGAGGAATCTATTCAAATAATCCCGCGAAGCGGCTCCTCATTTTGAAGGCAGATTTTGCTTGTGTTGTCGTCCATTATCTGTTATTATGGGACAGAAGTTAAGGTGTGCGAGTTTTTGGCAATTGTATAATGTTTTGTGCCGGTTTTTTGGCGTTTCCGTTGAAACCAGCAAATTTCAAAGCAAGAAAACGCATAAGAGTTGGTGCTCGTTTGCCTTTTGGCAAAGCGGGCATCGCTTGCGTGTTGCGATTGGGCCTTGCCGGGCCTCGGTTGAGCACGATGTAGCTTGTGCCACAGGTAGCGGTGCCCTTTTTGGTGCGCCAGGAAATATTAACCATTTTTTTGAGAAGGAGAAAAAATGAATAAGAAAAAATGCCTTAAAATCTTCTTTGCTGTATTTGGATTTCTTTTTTTCATTCAACAATTTGCATTATGCTCCTCTGTCTATGTATCTGCGGGTAGTAACTTGGTAGAGGTTGATTTAAACTCAGGTCAGACCCAGTTAATTGCGTCTTTAGCGGACTATACCGACCAAAACCCAAGAGGTGTAGCTCGAAACTCAGAAGGCGAAATATACGTAAGTGTAAGTAATAATTGGTCTAATCGAATTTTAAAAATCAATCCCAATGGCAGTCAGGAACCTACTATAGAGTATTTTACTTCCCCAATTTCTTTTCAATATGGTTTTGGACAATTGGACTTTAATTCAAAAGGACATCTCTTTGCCGCTGGAGATAAGAATCAAGTCATTTATGAATTCGATCAACAGGGAAACAAGGTGTCTGATATCGGATTAGATGGTGGATATAGTTCTTATAAAAATAATGTGGGACTTTTTACTAATGGGGATATTCTATATTCTGTAGGATATTTCAGTCCTCGTGTACTCTCTCGATACGATACTTCAGGTGAAGTGATTACTGGGGGAGTATATGATGAACTTACTTTTTCAAGTGAATTTTATCCTGCATCATTAACTCAAAGTCATAATGGTAATTTGGCTATTGGGGGTGGAAGAGGTGGTACATTATTATGGGAATATGATTTGACTACTAAGACCACAAGCTTGTTGTTCGATTGTAAAGAATTTGGCCGTTCCACTTTTGTTCAATATGATCCTTTTAGTAATAGTTATATCGTTCCTTCCGATAATGGACTTACTTTATTGAATCCTGATGGCTCATTTATAAAGGAAATTACAGGACCTGATTTACAGAACTCATGGTCTATATCAAAACCATTTCCCGAACCCACCACTGTTGTTGCTGTTGACATAAAACCCGGCAGTTGTCCGAATCCACTTAACGTCAAAAGCAAGGGTGTGCTTCCTGTTGCCATATTAGGGACGGCTGATTACGATATAAAAACAATAGACCCGACTTCTGTACGGTTAGCCGGTGTTGAGCCTCTCCGCAGCGGATATGAGGATGTGGCTACGCCGGTATTGCCTGCTGACGAGTGCAACTGTACTGAAGCTGGTCCGGATGGTTTCCTTGACCTTACGCTAAAATTCAAGACTCAAAGAATTGTAGAGGCCGTTGGTGACGTCAATCATGGCGATGAATTGACGTTAGAGCTTACCGGAGTGTTATATGATGAAATGCCCATAGAGGGAGCAGATTGTATCCTGATTCGTGGAAGACATAAGCCCATAAACCCAGCGGATATTAACAAAGACGGCGTGGTTAACGCTGCCGATTTTGCCATATTTCTACAAAACTGGCTGCTATCAAGCATTGTAGACGAATAACCGCCCACGCTCTTACTGCTCGGCCTCGGTGCGGTGATGTTGAGAAGAAAACGCTGAATTTTTCTTGATAAGAGGTGAGAAATGGCTGAAAAAACAAATTCAAGTGATAAGGGTGCTATTGTTTCAACAGTAAGTGGAGGTGCAGCTGGTACAGTTGCTGGTGTCTGTGGTGTGCTTGCTGGTGCTGCAGAAGGCACAGCAGGGGCAGCTGCGATGACGTCTGGCTTGGCGGCAGTAGGGTCAGTTATAGGGGGTGGAATGTTCGCTGGCATCTGTGTTGTGGGAGCAATTCCGGTTGCCGGAGCAGTATTAGGTTATGGTGGCTACAGGTTTATTAAAAAGCTGGCGACTCCAAAAGGCAAGACAAGTTGATTTTTCGGGTTTTGAATTGACTATTTGACCTTCTCGACACGCTCTTACTACTCGGCTTGGGTGGGATATTTTTAAGAAAAAGAAAATAATGATATTTTTTGGGGAATTGAATGATGAAGAAGGCTGTCATTGTGGTTGGTAAGCATTACGTGGGCAAAAGTAAAACGATTAATAATCATTTGAAGCCGAAATTGAAAATAGGTAAACGCAAGCACAAATTTTCACGCAACGGTCAAGAGGGATTTATTTTATCGCAAAGCTTCGAAGAAGCTGGTAGAGATGTAGATTTCGTTGTGAGCAATTATTCTCATTATGAGCTTTTAGTTCTATCAGCGCGGCCAGCTAATGAATCTACTTCGTGTTTGGATGAAGCCGAATCTAAATTGAAAAAGGCAGGTTATCAGGTGAACATGGTTTATGTGAGCAAAACGACAGACAATATGCACTATGATGACAAGGCTGATGAAATCATCAAGTATTTGGACAAATGACCCTGATAGAACAACTACCAAAGGACGTTTTACTTTTTAATCACTATTTCAAGTGGTTGTTCCGTTTTCGCTTCGGATTCTCTCCAAAGTTTCCATTACCAATACAAGTTGTTTCCTCTTTTTTATTTTTGATTTGTAGCTTTGCACTTTACATTTTGATTAATTTTCTGATGTACCCTCTGCGGCTATATTCTTCTGCGAAATCTGTGAAATCTGTGCTCTCTGCGGTGAATTTTTTTTATAAAATAGTTAGATTTTCATTGAACACTCTGCCCAAGTTTGGTATAATTACAATCGCCACAGAGTTGGCAGATTAGCGGAGAACCGCAAGTCTTAGTATCAGCAGATACACGAAAAAATTAATCGTCAGTGAATACTCAATAATCAATAGAAAATCGTCAATAATCAATCAAAAAGGTGTATTAATGGCGAATAAAACACTTTTTGCTCTTATGTTCTTGTGCTCTTATGCCCTTGTGCCTTGCATCTTTGGGCTTGAGTCCGTGGACTGTCCTCTGTCGTCTATCGTCTGTCGTCTATCGTCTGTTCTCTACATCTGTAGAGAATCCTCTACAAATCAGACCTTTTATGCAAAACAAAGCCAATTTCCGAAAAAGTCAAATGAACGTAAATAAGGTATTAACAAAGGATTATGAAAAAATGGACACTTGGTGGAGTGGAAAAAACGAACCCAAAACGAACCCAAACGAACCCAAAACGAACCCAATTAAAGCCAATAAAATGCCAAAACAAACCCAATACGAACCCAACCAAACCCAATTCTTGTCCGCCATCAGTGTGGCGGATCAGTGCTCAACCATGTTAAACTGCGCAATCTGCAACACCGCTACTTCAACCGGTAAATCCCTTCAGCAACCGCCGAACAAGTTCCATTGGCAGCCCCATCACGTTTGTCAGGCTCCCCTCGATTCTTTCAATAAATTCATCTCCTCCCTCCTGTATCGCATAAGCCCCCGCCTTGCCCCGCCACGAACCGCCCTTGATATGTTCTGCAATTTGGTTGTCCGTCAATTTCTTCGGATATACCGTCGTGCTATCGCTTTCTACAATCTCGGTCCCATCGCTCAATCTTACAATCGCCACAGCGGTTATCACCTTATGCGGCCGGCTGAAAAGCCTTCTGGTAATTTCCTCCGCCTCTGCTGCATCGGCAGGCTTGCCTATAATCCACCCTTTATAATCTGCAACCGTGTCCGCGCCCAGAACCAGGCACTGTGGAAACTTTTCAGCAACACTTTTCGCCTTGGCCAAAGCCAGCCGTTCAGCAAATTCACAGGGATTTATCCCCTCAGTATCAAAGGCCGATTCATCAATATCCGGGCAGACAATAGTAAACTTATAGCCGGCTTCGGCCAACAACTGTTTACGCCGAGGCGAGCTCGAAGCCAGAATAACCGGGACATTGGTTTGTTCAGCCATAAATCTCTAATTCCGGCCCTTGAGTTTAACCTGATAGACCATTTTCCTGCAAAAAGCTATATACTCTTTCTCGATTTGGTCAATATCGTCATCAATATAATGTTTAAACAACAGCGGCCCAACACTTCGATTCCACTTTACGGTTCGCGGGATGTTTCTATCCGCTGCCATTCTTTTGTTGGCTGTACTGAGCGGCCAGTCACCCCCCAGACCACCCAACAGCAATTGATGATAATTTCGCAGCCGTTTACCGTAACCCTCTTCCCGCAGGAATCGCACCAGCGCATAGGATTGGCCATAAAAAGCATTCATAGCATCGGTTTGATCTGCTGCAAGCAACTCGCCGGGATTTACAGCTATCAATTCTCTCAACGGTATCATCTTGGAATTTATCAGCGTCTTTTTCAACGCACCCAATCGATACGCGTTCCGGCCAGGCTCGAAATAAAAAAGCCCCTTCTCGCTTCTATGCACCTCAAAGAGTGTGGCTATACCTTCATCGAGCCAGCTTGGCAGCCGGAAAGTAAAATGCCTGTTGTTAAACTGATGCCATCCCTCGTGCCCAAGAACCGAAAAAGTTCGCTCTATCCCGATATTATACGCCACACAGGCGCCGTTAAGATAATATGCGCCGTTTTTTATCTTACTGTACTGCCACGCCCGCGCACCCGCAAAGCTCCTGGTAAAATCCTCCCATTGTTCCCGGGTAGCGAAAAGGTAAATCGTAAACCTGATCGTCGTTCCCACAGGTTCCGGCAGTTGGGCCTGATAGTCCCAATAGGCCGACTCGACAAATCCCGGAATCTGGCGAAGCATCAGAGGCTCCAAAAGCGTTGTGAAAACCTCATAGTGGGCCGTGGTAAGTTTGAGTCCGGGCCCATAATCGTTTTCCCAGACCTCGACGGATTTAAGGGCCGGCAGATTCTCACTCTGCAAATGTTCGACCATCCCCGCCGGCGTATCGATTCTACGAGCGCTGCCGGTACCTATCAAAGAGGCGCTTTCAAAACAGCCGGCCGGACCAAAAACCGCAGCTATCCAGATTATAGCAAACTTACCTTTCATATTCCCTTCTCGGAACAAACTCTCTGCTTATTTAGACCAGAAGCGGGATATCTTGTCAAGACAGAGTCAAACAACGCATGGCAAATACAAAAACTACGAATACCCCCTTGGGAAAATAAGACAAATGATCCGGGATTGCTACAAAAAGTCGAGGAACGTTTGGCACGGGCTTTTAATTACACCGTACTATGTCACCGGATCATAACAAACAACTTAGGGAGGTGGCGGTATTGGGCCGGACCTGAAGCTCCAGACTATGCCGGTCCTTTTACCAGAGCTATTGATCTCATCGATACGCCAGTAGTACGTAGTAAGATATGCCATTGTGCCCGGATCGAATATCGTACCAGACTGATTGCCCCGGAAAGTACCCGGACTGCTTGTGCCGAAGTAAACATCGTGCGACGTAGCGCCGGCCCCGGCCGTCCAGCTCAAATCACTGGTTATTTCGACACTTGGTGCGCCATTCGGCGGATTCGGATTACCGGCCTGACCCGGTACCGGCGGTGGTTGTTCCACAGTATCAGGCCAGTTGCTAAATAATATGGCCAGGTCTTGCAGGTCAACGTCATTATCATCGTCAAGGTCAAACTCGCTGTTACTCTCGGCTCCCGCCGCTGAGCCCCCGGGCAAGTATAAGACAAACCGGGCATAGTCGAAAAAATCAACATCGCCGTCAGGCTCGAAATCCCCGGAAAGGACCGTTCTTGCCAAAGAGCCTTGTGACGGTACGGTTGTGTTGTGGTTATGGCTTTTATCTCGGGCAGTTACAATATACCTATATATCGTATTGGGTTCGAGGTCCGTATCAACATAAGTGGAGCTGTCCTGCCAGCCGCTGTCGTTGCCGCCACCTAACGTACAGGTGAAGTAATACTCAACGCCGCTTCGGTCTAAGGCCGGCGTCGCTATCATCGAAATCGACGTACTGCTTGTCGAATACGGCGGTGTTACCCAGCTCATGGGGTCCGGTGTCGGGAAATCCGTATCGTAGGGTGATAGATACAATCTCGATATAACCTGCTGCGGAATACCAGGCCCTTGCCATGCCACAGCAATATTATCGTCGCCACTTCCTTCCTTATGCAGCGCCTTGATATAATACGTCTGGTCGGCTGTAAGCAAGATAGCACTGGACTGTTGCGCAGGAAAATCGTACCACTGGCGCGGGTCCGTCCAGCCGGGTACATAAGCACGCCTAATCGCATTGGCCGGGTTCGTATCGCTGCTCAGCCACAGTTCACTGTAATCATCACTTGCAATCCAAAAAATATAGATGCCCGTCACAGGCGGGGTCAGGAAACCATGGATGCGAGTCCCGTAGTTATCTGACCAGTTAGTAGGCCCTTCGAAGCGGTTTATTTCTTCCCGTATGGTCGGCGAATCAGGATAGAGCGGGTGACTGGTCAGGTTAGAAACCAAGTTGCCGCCAATACCTGTCCACACCTCACGAGTAATCGCACCCATGTTCTTACCGGTTGTGAAACTCCACACGCTTCCGGTAATAATGCCGGCTGCGGAAGCCGCCTCAGCAACCTGCTCTGACTCTAAAACACCTTCACCGGACATAAGAGGCGGAGGTGGAGGTGGAGGCGGCGGTGGAACATTAGGCACTTCGTCGATTCGCCAAAAATACACTGTGTCTCTATCCATATACGGCACGTAGAACGTTTCGTCTTGTCTTCCCTTGTACTGAGCCGAGGCTGTTGTCGCATTAGCTACAGCGTCCCGGCTCGTACCGAAATACACATCGTGATCAACCAACGCGGCTCCCGGCACCCAATTTAACAATGCACGTTGAGGCACATTGTCTTCGGAATCAAATGGGTGAGGATTGTCTGCCCAACCGCCAGCAATAACCTCATAAATCTCGGATAAATCCAGCGCATAGTTATAAACACGAACATCGTCAATTAAACCGTCAAAATAATCGTCATCCCACATGCCAATCTTAAAAGTCTTGTCCTCTGCCGTGTTCAAAGTTCTGGCCTGGTTCACCACAAGCTGACCATCCGCATATATCTTCGTTGTCGTTCCGTCATGGACGTGAGCGAAATGCACCCACCTATCCTTTGAAGTGTACGTGAAGTCTATATCTCCTGTGCCCCAGTATTGCACCCGCCATTGATTATCAACGGTCTTTGTTCTCAGCGAAAACTCCTGTCCATTAGATCTTCGTCCCATCTCATAAATACCACCGTCGTTAAAGCTGAGTGTATACACCCATGCGGTAACAGTCCTTGCTGCATTGCCGATAAGGCCAAAGTTGAAAGCGGTCTTGCCGGTCTCGATATGATCGTCGATGCCGTTAAAGTTCAGGGCTCCTCCGAATTGACCTAGGACCGAAGCGGTATCAAAGGTGAACGTCCCTTCGAGCGTGCCGTCAAAACCGTTACCGCTGGAATCGCTTGCGGTTGTGCCGCTAACCTCATCCAGCCTCCAGTAACCTTGCAGCGTATTCGGCAGCTTGACATTTACCTTAACAGTACCGGTAGCCTGCAGGCCTGTCCCATCCCCGGCCGTATACGTAAACGAATCTTCACCGAAGTCGTAGCTGGGCGGCGTATACGATAGCTCATCACGCCCGCCCGGGCCGGTACCTATCGAGCGTACAACTGTTCCGCCAATATTCGATACTGTCTGGAAGCCATTAATTACCAAGATGTCACAGTTACCATCATAATCATTTGCTAACACGTCAATGACTAACACTTCATTATTACCGATAACGGCATTATCAAGATTTGCTTTCGGGGGCACCGGGCTGCCATACCCGGGACCACTTGTCAGGCAAGTCCTTGAATCTCTATGCGATATGATCTTTGAAATCGCTCTCGAGCCAAAACCTGAAACATTGCCGGAGCATCCACCCAATCCCGAACACATGATAGAACAATCCGAATCGCCGTTGCAATGGCCGGCGCTCCAGTTATGTCCTACTTCGTGCGCAGTTAAGGCAACACGATTTGAAAAGTTAGACGTATAGCGGGATTCCGAAAGGCCGTACCCATACGATGAGCCGCAAATAACACTGAGCCATGCAACTCCGATGATGTTCCCATCCAGATTTTTACCGGTCATAAGGTGTGCAATGTCACGTTGAATGTTGGTTTGATTCGAGTTCCACTCCGACCTGAACTCATCGAGCAAATCACCGGAACCTGTTGCCGAGTACGGGTCTGCCTCGGCCGTCCGGACCAATGTGTCGGTAATAGTGTACGTGATGAGCGTCTCTTCTGCGTAAATCAGGTCCATCGCGTTCACTATGCTTTCTATATCAGCGATTGTATCCGGCACCGACGAACTGTTTTTCTGGTAGAATTCCACATCTGCATCAAACGCGATTTCGCAGACCTTGATACAGTTGGCCTGCGTCACTATATTGTCAGTGGACATCTCATCTGCCGCAAGACCGTAGAGATCATTTGGATGTACCAGAGTATCGCTTCCACACATCCAATCGCCGGCTATTACGTCCTCCTGTCGATAGATAACGTGCATTTGGTCGGAGCCGCCGATGTTCCATTCCGGTAGTGGCTGGATGTGCCAGATAGACTTATCGCCCCGGACAATGCTGGCGGTCAGTCCCGCCGGAAGCAGGCTGGCCGCCACTTCGCTATCGGGCTTTCCTTCGATAAAGCCCCGATACGTCCTTGGAACAGGAGGGGCAATCCCCATGATTTTACCATCGGCTTGCTGGATGCGAACACGATAATCCGGCGCCCGAAGCGAATAACGCTGAAGGCGGAGTATCTGCAGAACACCCTCATATTCAATCAAAACCACAAAATGGTCCGGAAGACTTCCCGGAAGCGTAAGAGCCCTTAGCGAAAAATCTTTGATTTGTAACTCCTGACCAATTAGCTCTGCTGCTTCTGCGCTTACAATTTCCGATTCTTCCGCAAACAAGGGGAAAGATGCGAACAAACTCAGTGTTATCGTGATAGCCAGGATACGCATAATGAATTTAACTTGTCTGTTTCCCTTCCTTCCACAATAGCTCTACAACGTCAATTGACTTTCCCTCTTTTAAGATACTTAGCAATGATGATAAGCACTCTACCCCTCTAAAATACCAAATTTGGCCGATAAATGCAACCATTTAAGATGTAGTTCCACCGATTTATCCTTAACAATAGTGGCAAATCTCGAAATTGCTCTCCAAAAACAGCCTTGGGGGAAATAGTTTTATACAGTCCGGCCATTATCCACAGCCACAGAGCACGTTACGTGGCCCTGTTTCACAAAGGCATCAAACCGGAAACGACGCCTGCACTCGCTGCATTGCTTTGAAGGAGCCAGGCAAACCACGCGCCTATATATCCCCGAAGTCGGCGCCGAATACTTCGGCGGTAAATAGATAGACTTCGGTTTCCGGGTGCCGCCAGGCATCGGCGGACAGGCCCGCCTTGTGCGCACAGCAGTAGGAAAGAAATTCCTCTCTGGTCCACCCGGTCTCGGTGGCAACCTGAGGCAGAAAACAGCCTGAAGTACAACCTTTTTTTATGTAGATGCCGTCGACTCCAAGCCGTAAACTCAGCGGGTCATTTGTGCGTTCAAGTGGTGATAAAACTGATATCTCGATATCCAGTTGCGCTAACTCACCGGCGGTTATTGGGTCGGCTAAGAACCGTGGATCACCGGTGGCCGAGGCCTGTGCCATTTCAACAATCAGTTCAATCAATGGTATCTCAGAAATGAATCTGCCGATACAGCCCCGTAACCGCCCCTTGTTTTTTAACGTTACAAAGCAGCCGCAAAGCGCATTGAGCTCCGAGTCATCTGATTCGGGCTTTGGAGTCACGCCGCCTTTAATTACCGCTTCAACAGTATCACGGGCAACTTTGAGAAGTGTTTGCTTTTGAGTGTCGTCCATAACATTCAACCACCAAAAACCAATTGACTAATTATCAACAATCAATGAATCCATTTTATCACCAGGAAACCGCCAATCAATAGTGCCACAATGGCAAGCGAAAACCAATTGAAATATTTCTCAATAACAGGCCGGATTTTTTCGCCCTTCCAACCCATGAGCCCTGCAACGATGAAAAACCTCGCCGACCGGCTAACCGTCGACGCGATGAGAAACCACAGAAAGCTGATTTCGGCGATGCCGGCTGTAATCGTGCAAACTTTATAAGGTAAAGGCGTAAAACCACACACAAAAACAATCTTAAAATCATGTCTATCATACCAGCCCTGGAATCTGTCAAAATTTGCCTCCGTCAGCCCGGCCCAGCCCATATTGGCTAATACCCAGTCACCTATCACAGACCAAAGGAACATCCCGATACAATAACCTAAAATCCCGCCAAGAATTGATGCTATTGAGCAGGCAAAAGCAAATCTGAACCATTTTTTCGGCGCGCCAAGTGTCAGCGGCGCCAGCAATACATCAGGCGGCACAGGAAAAAAACTCGATTCGGCAAAGCTAAGCAGAAACAGCGCTCTTTCACCATGCGGGGTATCTGCAAAATGAATCACCCAGTTATACAATTGCCTGTGCCAATGCCACCAGGCAAGGGATTCGCCGCCGGTCACTGGTTGCTCTTGACTCGATTCGTTACTCACCGTTTCATCGTTCGACATTCTATATTCCCAACTGTAATTCCTGTCAAAGCAGGAATCTCTTCTTTTCTCATCTCCTCTATGGCCGATTTTCTGTCTTCAAAATAAAAATAATATGCTATAATGTCAACGAGCAAATATGAGCAGCAAAGAACAATTTGAAACGGTCAACGATGGGCTATTAGTGCGGGCCCCCGCCAAAATCAACCTCTCTCTCTTAATAGCAGGCAAACGTCCCGACGGCTTTCACGAAATAGAAACGGTGATGGCCAAGGTGAACTTCTACGATGAAATCCTCATCGAGCCGGGCCGAAAAGCCGGCATCGAACTAATCTGCAAGGGGCCTCACTGGGCACCCGAGGGAAAAGAAAACCTTATCTACCAGGCCGCTAAAATGCTCGATAGCAGCGGCCGGCTTACCGACATCAAACTCACCCTTACAAAAAACATCCCGGCAGGTTCAGGATTGGCTTCAGGCAGCAGCGACGCAGCAGCAACTCTTATAGGGCTTAATAAATACTTAGACTTAGGGCTGTCAAATCGCCGGCTTGCCAAACTCTCTGAGCAATTGGGCAGCGACGTGCCCTTCTTTTTGGATGGGCCGCTGGCATTTTGCACGGGAAAAGGCGAAAAAATTAAAAAATTAACGAAAAATTTTGACTTTTCGGCCCTGCTGATGCTTCCAGACGTAAGTGTCTCTACAAAAGAGGTTTACGCCAATTACAGGGCAAATCGGCCTCTTTATGAAAAACTCACCACAAGAATAAAAAGCCATATTGAAAAAAACAGGTTTGATTTACTTTCGAAAATGTGCGCAAATATGCTGAGTATAAGTTGTTTTAATTTATATAGGGGGCTTGCTGAATTGAAAGCAAGAATTGAATCCTTGGGTATCGGGCCTTTGTGCCTGAGCGGTAGTGGGTCAGCTTTGTTTTTTACTATGGGCAGCAGCGAGAAAAAAAGAGCGGGCAAGATCAAACAGAAACTTACTGAAAATATTGGCTGCATAAACATTATCGTCAATAACAATAAGTGGTAGACTTTTAAGCGAGGCGAAAAATTAAGCGAGGCAAAAAATGGAAATCACTGAGGTTAGAGTCAATTTAGTGAGCAATAAAGATGACAGGTTAAAAGCTTTTTGCTCAGTGACGATGGACAATGAGTTTGTGGTCCGCGACATCAAGGTCATAGAAGGGTCGGGCGGATATTTCGTTGCTATGCCTTCGAGAAAAATGACCGACCATTGTGGAAAATGTGGGAGCAAAAACCATCTCAGGGCTAAATTCTGCAATAATTGCGGGACGACGCTTCAGGACAACCGCGCAAGAAAAGACATCAAAGGTAGAATGAAACTGCACGCCGATATAGCCCATCCCATTAATGCAAAATGCAGAGAAAGAATCCAGGAAAAAGTAACAGTGGCTTTCAAGGAAGAAATTGGGAAATCCGAGCAGCCGGAATATAAGCCGGTCGAAATAGAAGAGCCGGAAGATGATGTCCCGGAAATAATCTCGTAGTCAAAGCAATCCCATTTTATTCACGCTCGAGTGGAAAAAATGGGAAAGCAAAGACAAAAAAGCTGAAGATTATCCAACTGCCGATAAGGTAGTTATCCTGAGCATCGGCCCGGGCTATTGACTGTCAACAGAACCCTCTTATGTCGTAAGGTCCTCAAGAACCTTATCAAGGGCAACATCCAATCGAGAACTTAGATCGTATTTACCTTCGGTAAGCTGCTGGCGAACGTCAAGAACTTTCTGCTTACGGACCTCCGGCAGCAAAGCAATCCTTTTTAACACCTTACCAATGGGCGTAGTGTTTAGATTTTCAAGGATCTGCTCCATAATCAAATCCTCATCCGGAGCCAAGTTCTCTTTGACTGAATCGTCTTGTCGATCCTGGCCTCCGAACCGGCCGTTAATATCAAAATGATGCATTTAGACCATTTATTACAATAATACAGGCGAAAGCATCCATGCTTTCACTCCCGGACTTGGAACCACTATATATTGTGTGCCCCCTGAATCCTTTCTCAGGCCCTAACTAACCTTTCAATGTTGATATCGACAGGAACAGCAGGAAAACTTTAGAAAAGTTTTGTTTTCACTTAATTGCCAAAAAAGCTAAAAAATGAGCAAATTGGGGAGAAATGCAGCTTGTCAATATAAAAAATCGACTTTTGAAAAACAAATTTCACAAAAAAATTCGCTACAAGAGTCTGTCTGGGCAAATTGGGCAATATACAATATATAGTGAGTGTCTAAAATTCTTAACAAAAAAACCGGATTGGTAATTGAGTTAGCCCGTAAGCTGCAATCGACTGATTTTAATAGTAATATTTGAAATCCAAATCCACCTTCCACACATCCTTCAGGCCCTTCTTTTGGGTCAGCGTAACACTCTCACACTGCAAATTGGCCCAGCGAAGTTGAATCTTAGAGAGAAAATCGGCAAAGCTTCCTATGTTAACCTGTTTTAGAACCACCTTGGCACTTTGGCTTTTCTTGCCGCTGGAAGTTCTGATGGGTTTCGAGCTGACTGTGTAATTGGTCGCGGATATCCTGCATCTGTTGGCAATATCACTGACAGCAGTGTCATAAACAAATTTATCCGCTGTTTTATTCGGGTCAGCAAGCTCCAGGCGAGTAAGGTCACGGCCTAAAATCGAATCTATCGTTACTTTAGCTTCTATATATTGGGATTCCTCCTGCTTGTAGTCATGTTCTGCAGCCGGTAAATACACCGCCCAGACCAATAACGGCCATAAAGCGGCCATGCAGGGGACGAGTATATAATACAACATTGGATTTTTATATATGTCTTTCATAAAACCTGTCCTACGCTATTTTTTCGGGACAACCGTTATGCTGAAGACGTCGCGCCCGGCTTTTAAATCATAATTAAACTGTACAATCTCCAGCTTTTCTCTGACTGCTGCGAATAACTTGTTGGTGTTATTTCGGCTGGAGGTATCGCCTTCTATACGAATATTCTTGGATGTAACCGAGACCTTATTTATTTTCAAATTTGTCGCTTTTGCAACTTTGTTAAATGCTTCAAGCACCAATGTCAGCTTACTCATCATAGATTCTTCACCTGTGGCGCCGGACCTGCCACTCTGGACATTCTGGATGCGTCTATCTTCACTGCTAAGTTTTCTTAACGCGTCTTTGAACTTCGCCGGCAACGGCTTGCCTAACATAACGACCTTGTAATCATCCGCGAACTTTTTACGCAATTCGCTGCGATATTCGTTTTTTTTCAGCAACGGCATCTGAAAATACACACCAAGAGCAAGCAGAAAAATGGTAACTGATACGCTTGCGAACTTCAGTGCCTTTTCCAGACGCATCTTCTTGCCCTGATAGGGCATAAAGTCGCTGCGGAAATTTATGCTTTGCGGCTTTTCCAAATGAGCTAAAGCTGCCCCATAGGCAATTACAAAATCAACTATGTCGGCACAATCAGCAAGAATCTGGGGCTCGACGGCGGCCGCCTCGGCGAAATCAACGCCGCTTGCTTCGAAGCCGATTCTCTCACTGAGCTGCTGATAGTTGACAGAACCGGTAGAGTCGAAAGCCTTGAGACAATTTATCGGCTCCTGGTTTTCAGCCAAAGCAGTCGTTACAGATACCTCTCTTGCCAGCAGCTCGGCCCTGGCCCGTGTCGGGCTAACCAAAAATGTTCGCATAAGCGATGTTTTTTGAGAGCCAGACGAACCAGGAACAACAAAATAACCATTGTGGCGGGAAAGGACACCGAAAAGAGGGTGCGAATCTTCGGGCAAAGATACATTCCGCGATATAAATCTGGACAGACAACTAACATCAGGCTCTACACTTACAGGATCGATATTATTACTCTGCAAAGAAAGAAGAACATCGGACAATATTTTGCGCTGTGTACTAAAAATACTCAGCCCGGAACCCGTCTGGTCACTTGAAGTTATTTCGAAAGCAATCGCGATCTCACTTATATCCGTGGCAAGGGCTTCCTCTGTATCAAATCTCACAGTCTGTGCGATTTGTTTTGGGTCCGTGAAATCGCTGTGAACAGTATGCTGCATAAACATCCCACAATCCAAAGCCACGGAAACTTCTGAAAATCGCAAATCTCGCTCCGTACAACCCCGGGCGATAAGAGTTGCCAACTCCTGGTAACTTTGCTCGGCCTGCTCACCGGCTGTGACGCTAAAGCACCCCAGAATGTTATGGTCCTTCCCTTGCGGACCGAGACAGACCACTGTCGCAGTATCTTTGCTTAAATAAATTCCCAAGTAGTTCTTAGCTTCCAATTTGAGCACACTCCTGAAAATCGTAATGAGTAATACGCCTCTTACAAAATATACAATACGCATTACACACAACGAATATTTAGTTGGAGATCACGGCAATACGTGTTATTTTGCTACCTTCTTTCACTATCCCTATAATAGCCGATGCCTTTGCAACGCCGCTTGCGGCAGTTACTTTAATAGTAAACATCTTACTGGCGGTTGTAATATATTTTTCACACTTTTCAATCGATGTAGAATACCTAAACAAATCCTGCTTCAAATCATCTATATCGGCAAAAGGCGTTATGCGTCTTCGCTGAATTATTTCGGCAGCTATCTTGTCCGCGTCCCCGCCGAATATAAAAGCAGCTTCCAACACGTGCCGGGGTGCCGTATTTATGTTGACCTGCCTCGAAGCCCACATCCCAATATATTTCAGAGCAGATTCTTTCCTGGTTTCACTTATTATAATTGGCCTGGCGAGAGACTCGGTATCAATCAATGAGCTGTGAAGAAGTTTCGCAAAATCAGCGTTCTGTTTGGCGACCTGTTCGGCAACAGATATAGTTTTCCTGACTGTACGCGTTCGGGGAGCTCTGACTCTGCTGCGGCTGGTTCTTCTTGTAGAACCGATTGTTTTCGGAGCTGGTACTGTCTGTCTCTGTATCTGCGTTATCGGCTTGAAGTCAATCTTGAATGGCTTTATCTTGCGTATCTGCTCGAGCTGGTCTTTCAGAGAGTCGATCTGGACGTCATTGACGTCCATCCACTCGCAGAAAGTTTCTAATCCGGCTATAACTTCACGCTCGATTTTCTTATCGTTCATCATCGCCCAGCCGATCGGGTATTTTGCACTTTCGTCTTCAATTTCAATACGAACTTTGGCAGAACCAACCTCAAACTCAACCGGCTCGGTTATACAAGGCCAGGGCGGACCATACGGACCACGAACCGTCAGTGAATTATGGGAATTAGAATCACCAAAACTGTCAACATAATTACTGTCGTCAATATAACCAAGCCCATTAACGTCATTCGGGTTAATCTTTGAAGAACTCCGTGAGCGAAAGTCTTCCTCTAAGTCCCTATCGCTCTGGTCCGACAACATGTCTTCGTTTGGGACAGCCCACTCGGCCAATAGTTCTGCGTATTCCTCTTCGTCAAGCATAAACAAATCGGAAAAATCCGGCTCATTCGGACGTTCAATCAAGCGGGGCGTATTAATATCATTCAACGTCGCAAGGGCGTATTTTACGGCCGAGTCACGAGCATAGCGGGCTGACTGATAATCCATGATATACTTGTCGCGGTGACGCTGGGCAGACATACGAACGCTCAGGGTAAACATCAGTGAAGAAAGCACAACCAACAGCACTAATGTCACCAAAAGCACAATGCCGGCCCGGGCGTATTGTATCGGGCTACTCACTTTTCGCTTTTCGTTTCTCATCTTCTAATAGGTTTTTTCGGTCCCACGGGATTCCCTGATGTTCTGGGTTCTCCCGCTCCACCGGATTTTTCCAATCCTTTGAGTTCTTCTTCTCCTTCGAGTTCTTCCGCTCCTTCGGCGAAATCGTCCTGGGATTTCTTCTTCTCTATTGGTGCGATTTTGAATTTGATTTTTCTGGTTCTGTCAATAGCTATGACTCGAGTAACTTTTTCCTCATCAAAAACTTCCCAAGTATTGTTTAATGCCTTAAAAGGCTCGGCAAAAGAAATAGTGACCTCAACACCGGGAGGCATTCGCCCGTTCCATTTATCTAAAAGCTTTCCGTTACTGATCGCCTGGATCTTAAAAAAAGTAATGCCGTCACAAATTGGCACAAAAAGCCCTTGTTCCCACACCTCTCTCTCTTGGTCAAACAGTTGATCTTCCAACAATCCAAGCTCACTCGTGCGATGTCGGTATAAAATAAGGCCGCCGGCGTCATAATCATAGTTGGTCTGCCAAATGATATTTTCAAAGATCATTGCCTTTTTCTTGGCGTCGACGATAGTTTTTGTAATTGCCAGTTGCGCCGTCGGGTAACCTTTGACAAATTTATTTTTGATACTAATTGTTACAGAAGCGTCGTTTGTAATTATTCTGTCGAGGTCCTCGGCAATGCGCTGCAGAATTTCAGACTGTAATTTGGAGCTGTCAAGCTTGCGCGTGATTGTAGCAGCCACACTCTCGGCCCGGTTATAGATACCCAGCATCGTAACCAAAATCATCGCGGCTATCAACAGCGATACGAGCACCTCTATCAAAGAAAAGCCCTGTGGCCCTGTTAATGTGTGAGAACCTTTTTTCATAATTTTCAGTATCCCGTCAAAATTCGTCAGTGTCTGATAATATCTTCCAGATCTGATCGAAAGGCATCTTATTAAGCTCTTCCGGAGTATAGCCGCCTATCCTTTTCAATCCATCATCTGGGGGGGACTGCTTACGCTGTTTATCTGGTTCTGATCCGGGCGGTCCGCCTGGCTTGGCCCGTTTGCCTGTTGGCAATTTTAAGTCCGAATCAGCTTCTGCAAGTCGCCTCCTGTCCTCGATGGTCGGGTTGCCATCGCTGTCTTTATAAAGGTCAAGCTGACTCATAATGTATTGGCCGTCTTTGGTCAGGAGCATACCATTGTCTACCCACTGCTGGATTGTTTGCTCGTCAACGTCGGCATATTGAGCGGCTTCTTCCAGCGTTTCGATAGCCTGGCCGCTGAACTGTTCCTGCCGCTGCGCAAGAATTTGAAGCAACTGTGACTTTGTCACATCGGTTAGCCAGTGTGTCAGTTCGACCTTCTGCACTTCGCCTTCGGAGTCCATATACTCGGCTGAGCAAACCGCCTGGATCCACATCTTCGCGGTCAACGGCTCGTAAAACGTCTCGACAGATGTCTCCCATTCGATCTCCGGATACCTTTCACTATTGCCATACTCAACCGACTCTTGAGCTGAATTCGAGGCAATAAGCTCCTCCATATTATCGCGTGCAACTTCAAAGGCCCGCATACGCATGACCGAATCTACCGCAGATTCCATATAGCGGTTGAAAACAACCAATACACTGGAACAGACAAAGGCCAGTATAACCAAAGCTGCTACAGTTTCCGCCAGGCTAAAAGCCTTCTCTCTCGTATCGCGTATTGCGCCCCTGCGCCGCCATCGAGGGTCGGATTGCGTAATGCCTAATGCACGACGACATACGAGTAACGTATCACTATTTTTAGAAAAGCACTTCATCTCGAGCTTTCGGCATTAACAATTCAACATCACCTTCTTTTAACGTGACAACTCTGTTCATTCGGTTTACCACTATCGTATATGGCTGTTCCTGCTCGTCGAGCAGAACGATTTTTCCACCGTATTGCCAGCCGGCGTGACCTGCGCGAAACTTAGCTATCTGGTGGTCTTCGTCGGTTTCCATCAAATCGTCGAACAAAACATAGATGACCTGGCAATTATTGCCAAAGTCATTTGTGACAATAATCTCTTCTTCCAGAACCTGCGTTAGATCAGGGCTCGTAACCTGGCGAAGGGTATAAGTCTGCTCTGTCAGGTCAATTATAACTTCGTACCTTCTGTCACTCTCGGCCGCGGCGGCGGCTGCCATTTGCATTGTCGAGACAAACTCCTGGGCCTGTAACTCAAATCTTTTTTTCGTTAGCAATCCGAAAAGATTCATCACCGTCAAAAGCATAAACAGCGAGAGTATCACAAGTACAACTATCAACTCTGTCAGCGTAAAACCGTGCCTGTGCGGATTGTTGTATCTGCGAATGCGTGAATATGCCGACACATATAAGCATTTTCGCATATACGCATTAAAAGGCATCAGTGCTGGACAAGTCGGAGTCATAGTCCTCACCTCCATCTTCGCCGTCGGCACCCCAGCTTATGATTACAAAAGACCTGCCGCTCTCTGGATAAAGTTCATAATAATACTCATTCCCCCAGCCGTCTTTGGGAATCTCCGTAGTCTCGAGATATCCGCCTGGCTCAGCAAGTTCCTCAACCTCGCTTGGCGGCTCAATAAGAGCCACAAGTCCGTCTTCTTCGGATGGAAACTGGCCCGTGTCCATCTTGTACTGCATAACGGCGGTATGAAGAATCTTCAGGTTCGCCTTGGTCGTTATAACACGAGCTTTATCCGTCTGACCCATGAAATTCTTCACCAGCACGGTGGCAAGCAAACCAAGGATAATAAGCACGGCCATAAGCTCTACCATCGTAAAACCTTTACGCATCCGGTTCTTTCTTCTTGTCTTCATCTATCTTCAAACTCCTAAAAAGGTTATTTAAAAATTTACTGACGATATTTTCAAAATCGGTAATATCGTTGCATAAGCAATCAGGCCCACTATCCCGGCCATAATAATTATTATAAGCGGCTCGATCGCGGCGCTCAATCTCTCAATCACTACGTCTGTTGAGGACTCGAGGTTTTCGCTGATATTTTTCAGCATCGTTTCAAGCTCCCCGCTTTTCTCCCCAACGGCAACCATATGGGCAATGGCAGGGTCAATAACCCCGCTGTCTCTCAGAGGCGTTGCAATATCTGCGCCGGCAAGAATCCGCTCACGCGACTGCTGGATGGCTCTTTTCATAAGACTGTTGCCCGTGACCGAGGCAACAACACGAAGAGACTCTGCCATAGCAAGACCTGAACCAAGAAGCGTTGAAAGTGTAGAGGCAAAGCGAGAAACCACTCGCTGCTTTATCAGAGGGCCAAACAACGGCAAAGACAGCAAAAGCTTGTCACGCAAATATGCACCACGCTCTGTCTTGAGAAACTTCCTGAGAGCCAGGAAGATACCAAAAACTGTCGCAATAACAATCAACAGCCGCCAACTGGTAAGAACATGACTGACGTTCATCAATTGTTTGGTAATCCAGGGCAATTCCTGTCCTGCCCTGATGATCTGCTCACCTATCTTGGGAATGACCGCGGTTGTCAAAATCAGAATGGCCGCAAAGCAAAATAAAATTAGAATAATGGGATATATCATTGCTGTAATTACCTTCGATTCGACACGCTGGCGTTTTTCCATAAAGCCCGCAATCGTCGACAGGCTCTTTCCCAAAGAGCCCGTAACCTCACCTACACGCACCATACTTACAAATATGACATCAAAATAATTGCTGTATTCTTTCAATCCATCGGCAAATGACTCACCCGTAACAACGCGGTCCCGAATGTCGCTGATCGCGTTTTTAAATCGCACGTCCGAGGCTTGTAATGTAAGGACAGAAAGCGCTTCGGTCAGTTTAATACCTGAATTAAGCAGCGTCGCCATCTGCTTGGTAAAATCGATTATCTGGGTCTTGCCAACTCTGGCGAAAATCGAAAATAGCGCAGCTTTACTCTCGGCGCCGGAGCCAACCTCTGCAATTGATGATGGGTGGACGCTGCGCACCCGAAGCTGTTTCCGAGCAGCATACGAACTTTCTGCCGTAATCGTACCTTTGACTTTTTTACCGTCCGTTGCTATCGCTATATAGTGGTATCTGGGCATAAGTGAAATTAAACATTAAAATGTAAAAGCTAAAAATTATAGTTAAAAACTTAAAAAGTTTTGAATTTTACACTGTGGTTTTGCGTTTTTCGCTTTAAGCTTTTCACTTCTCGTTACATTACATCAGCCTGTGTCACTCTCAAGACCTCTGAGACAGTCGTTACCCCGGCAAGAACTTTCCTGGCCCCATCCATTCGCAATGTCTGCATACCTGCGTTAAGGGCAATCTTCTTTATTGTACCAGCAGTTTCTCTTTTGTATACGAGGTTCTGGATTTCTTCGTTAAGCACCATGACTTCATAAACACCCGTTCGGCCCCTATAACCGGTCTGAAAACACCTCTCACAGCCTCGGCCGACAAAGAACTCCCCGCCGTTACTCAAGTCAGATGAGCCTATCCCCAGCTCTGACAATTCGCGATCTGCGGGTTCAGCAACCTCCCTGCACTCCGGGCAAACCTTTCGCACTAATCGTTGAGCTATTACAGCAATCAAGGAAGAACTTACCAGATAAGGCTCAAGGCCCAAATCCAAAAGCCGGGTCAAAGCTCCGGCAGAATCGTTTGTGTGAAGTGTGCTGAAAACCAAATGACCGGTCAGAGAAGACTGTATTGCCATACGGGCCGTCTCGATGTCTCGAACTTCTCCGATCATGATAACATCCGGGTCCTGACGAAGGACATGCCGCAGAGCATTTGCAAATGTTACACCCTTTTTCGAAGCAACCTGCATCTGGCTTATCCCTTCGAGCTGATACTCGATGGGGTCTTCTATGGTCATAACATTTTTTTCGGCTGAATTAATCCTGTTAAGGCAGGCGTAAAGAGTCGTGCTTTTGCCGCTGCCCGTTGGGCCCGTTACGAAAATAACCCCGTGCGAGTGGGTGAGCAAAGAATCGAATTTCTTCAAATCTTCACCGTAAAGGCCAAGCTCATCTAACCCATACAGGGCGGTGCTTTTATCAAGCAGACGTAAGACACTGCGCTCACCATAGCTTGTCGGCACCGTGCTGATACGCAAATCGACTTCACGCTTGCCCAGCCGGACACTGCATCGGCCGTCCTGTGGAAGCCGGCGCTCGGCAATGTCCATGCCCGCCATAACCTTGATACGCGAAATAATCAACGGTAAGACATTTCTGTTCAAACTGAGTGTGTCGTACAATATCCCGTCGATACGATAACGAATCTGAATCTTTGCCTCGTAAGGGTGAACATGAATATCACTGGCCCTCAATTGCAAAGCACGAAAAAGAATATCATTGACCAGCCTGATAACCGGAGGCCTGTTCACCACATCAAGCAGGTCATCAGAAGCGGCAACTTCGTCAACAAGCTGGTCGAGATTTTGGGAATCCAGCTCTTCGGCCACATCCTCGATGACCGTTGTCCTCTGCTCGTATGCAACATCTATTACAGAGGTGATTGTGGCACGAGTGGATATAGCAGGCCTGACAGGCAGACCCGTCATCTTGGAAACATTATCCAGGGCATTTGCATCCAACGGCTTGGACAAAACTACTGTAAGCTCGGTTTGACGGTCGGAGGTTTCGGCGTCGGCGCCTTCGACAGTTTCACCGTCTTCGGTTTTTATGCCGATAAGAAAATGGTGCTGAGCGTATGCGGCAGGAACTGCTTCAACAAACTCGACCGGTACGGACGTGGGACGGATTTCAGATAGAAACTCACAGCCAAGCGCCTCGGCAAAGAGCTTCAAAACCATATCTTCGGTAAAGTAAGGGCACGAAAGCAGGGCCTCGTCAAGACGCTGCCCGCTGTGGTTTTCTTCCAGAAATTTGGCCAACTGCTCAGCATTAATCAAATCCGTCCGTTTAGCTGTTTGTATTAATAAATTTTTCATACTTCATATTGCCTTCATATTGCCTATATCGTATCGCCTATTGCGCCACGCACAACGCTTTAATTGAGTTCGAGAACTTTCATTGGATACATCACTTTAGACTTTGTGCCGGGCAAACCCTTGTACTCCTGCCTTCCTTTTTTGCGTCTATCGAATACCTCCCGGTTCCTGAGTGATACTGGTTCATCAGCTTCGAGAACCTGCAACGGGTCCATTGGTGTAGGCTTTATGCCGGGCCAATCCTCGTATTCCTGCATTTCCTTCTCATATTTCTCGAATGTAGCTCGGTTCTTTCGTGATACCACTTCCATGGTGGAGTCTCCGTCAATCTCATCCCCCGGCCTTAAGATTTGGGCTTTGACGAAAACGTAAAGCCTGACCTGTTGGTCATCGTTACTTGTATTTCTGAACAAACCGCCAATGAAAGGAATATCACCCAGAATAGGGATTTTCGAGCCGCCTTTGCTCTGAGAGAGCTTCTCCAGACCACCCAGGATTATTGTGTAACTATCAGGAACGGTAACAATCGTTTGAATATCACTGGTCACTGTATCCGGTGGCTTTTCAATCTCCCGAACCGCTCCGGTCTCCGGGTCAGTCACTCTGGCCGGGGCAGTTTCCCGAAAATCAGAACGTGTCATACTGATTTTGAGTCGAAGCTGGTCACCCTTACTAATATGAGGCTCAATCTCCAGAGTTACGCCGGCCTCGTAGGCCTCAAAGTTAACCGAACTCCGAGTGGTGGAGGTCCCAACGCCGCTGCCGGCTACAACATTCGACTCTACTCGGACAATATATTTAGTCTCCTGGGTTTTGATGATTCCCACTTCATTATCGTTAACAAGGATTTTGGGCCTGGCCAACACCCTTCCGTAATTCTTTGTCTGGGTAGCGCTCAGGAGGAAGTTGATATGATCGTCACCATAAAAGGCGTTACCACTGCTACTAATATCAATGAAGCGGTCCCTGGTCTGAGGCAGCAGAACATCCGCAAGATCAAACGCCTTGCCGGATATTTCGGTCAAGTCCGGGAAAGACTGCAGCCAGTTCATGGTAAGGTTGAACTCGTCGTTCTTAAATACTTCCACCAACGTGCAATCAAGCAGAACCTGCGGGCGATATTGATCGAGGTCTTTGATCAGTGAGGCAATCCACTGCTGGTTCTTTTTGCTGGCGTAAACAATGAGCGAATAAGTCTTCGGGTCAGCGACAATGAAGATGTCCTCTTCTATTTTAGTTCTTGTTGTTGTTCTTACGACCTTTGAGTCTGTTCCGCTCTTTTCCGTGATGGTTTCCGAAATAAGCTTTTCGAGAACACCGGCAAGATCTTCAGGGTCCTGGTTCTCCAGCGGATATATGACGTATGGATTCTGGGTTTCGTCTTGACCGGCGTCAACATAGCCGATAATCGTAGCTATCTGGACGTGCTGTTGGGAAGTGGCATTGACCAAAAGCGAATTCGTCGGTTCAATTATTACTACCTGCGGCTCTTCCGCAAGAGGCTCCTGTATTGCACCGGGGGTTGTAGTAGTAGGTCTGGTGATGGCGCTCGTTCTGCTGGTAGGGGTTGTTCTGGAGGGAGTTCTGGCGGAAGTTCTGGAAGAACCTGCCGAACCAGCTCGCCCGGCGCTGATTATGCCAAGCTCGCTGAGCTTGGTCCTTACCTCCTCGGCATCGACATGCTGGATTTCGTACATCCGAAGGGTACGAAGGTCCTGCTGTTCCACATCAAGGGCGTCGATAAGCGTATCGACAACGGCTAATTGCTCTTCAAGCCCTATCATCAGGATTCGGTTCGTTCTTTCATCCGCATCTAAATAAACAGTGGATTTGGCAGGTGCAGCGGTCGGGGTAGTCGGTCGAGTAGGCCGAGGGGTGGGCGTTCTTCGCCCAGGCGGTGTTGGACGAGCCGGCGTTGTTACTGCCGGTACAGCAACTGTAATCGATATTGTGCCTAACTGCTCAGCAAGTGCTTTGACCTTCGTAGCAAGTGTCTTTGCAGTCGTGTATTCTAACGCCCGGGACCTGAACTGTTTCTTCTCACCAGGCTTGTCAATCATATCAAGAAGTCTTTCTATACGTTCCATTCGGTAGGCGTATCCGGATACGATAAGGGTTCCAATATCAGCAATAGGCGAGACGCTTACGCCAAGTTTCATAGTTTTCAAAAGATTTTGCGCACTGGCTGTGTCTATATGTTTCAATTTAAAGATACGTGTTATGATTACATCGCCGGTTTGAACTTTGGGGTTATCGGGGTCCACTATCGGAGCGTCAATATTGGCGACCTTTGCAATAGGAACAATAGTTACAAGATTGCCCCGGCGAGTCATCACAAATCCCTTGAACCTCAGGACAGATTCGGCCAACGGATACAAATCCTTTATCTTAATAGGTCCCTGCAGTACGAGGGTAACCTCACCTTTTAAGCCGGTTAAATCGGCCGGGTCGTACATATAGTCCAGATTCAGATACTTACCGACCAAATCCAGCAAATCAATGATATTAATCTTCGGGGGTAAATCCAGCTCAAGTTTGCCATCTCCAATTGTGTCCAGTTCCGGCTGATATGGCCCGTTTGCAGCAGCCGATTCGACAGCTTTTGTGGCTTTCTCGGGCTCTTCCCGCGAAATAAGAGCAACTTGATTTGGCTCCTCAACCTCGACAGCTACTTGCTCCGGTACACTATTAGGTTCCCTTTTCGACGATAGCTTGGTTGCAATCTTCTCAACTGCATGTTTTTTAGGAACCACCGGTTTTTCGGCTTCCCTGGCAGCAATCTTCTCAGCTATAGCAGCAAGGTCGGGCTTCTCGGCTTCCCTGGCAGCAATCTTCTCAGCTACAGCAGCAAGGTCGGGCTTCTCGGCTTCCCTGGCAGCCTCAACAGCCGTTTCTTTCGGCTGCTCCAATACAACAGGAGGCTCATTCGGTGAGATTTTCTCTGTTGGAGTTACAGGAGTTACAATGGTGACCGGCTCGACTGCCTGTTCATTTTGCTCCGGTCCGCCATCTGTGGGTCGGGCCAGTTCAGCTATCTTTTCCTCAGCCTCGTCAATCGAATCAAGAAGCTTGTCAAAAAGTCCATTTGCTTCAGAGTCATTTGCTTGAGGCCCGGCTTTTGAGACTATAGAAGAACCGTTTCTGCCGTTAAGCTCGGCTTTTATTTTTTGAAACTCGGCTTTAACTCGTTCAAGCTCGGCCTCTGCGACCGGGTCAATTTTCGGCTGCATCGGTTCCAGGGCCTCGTATTTCCCTTTTTGAAGCTGCTTAATACTACCGTTAGAATCGGATCTTCCGATAGCTTCAATTATTGCTGCAAGCTTCTCGGCAGTCGCAATTACTACTACAGAATCATCATGGACATCTATAATAGCTTTGTCCTTTTCAACACCACTCGGGGGATTAGAGAAGCTGCCGATAGACATATTGCCAATTTCTGCTGCAATCTGCTCATTCGAGGGCAGTTTCACGGCCGCTGAAGCGGGTAAAATCGCTTTCATAACAACAGGTGTCTCGGCATCAAAAAGCTTCAAAACTGCGCTGGCCTTGATTAACTGGCCAGGCTGACCTGTCACTAAAATCATATTGGCAGTAGGTAGCTGGGAAACCGTCCCGAGCTTGGCCTCAACCAGCAAGCTTTTGGCCTGCTCGGCTGATATGTGTTTTAAGGCATAAACCCTAAACCGCGGCTCAACATGTACAGAGCCACTCTCACCGGCAAAAAGATAACTGCTGGCAAGTAAAAGAGTTAATGCCAAAATAAAGGCATTCCCCAAACGCCAAAGAATGACTTTGGAGCACCAAAAAATGAACTTTCTATAAGAGCTTCGCTTCGCAGGCATAGGTCCTCCTAATAGGCTGACGAAATATCAATCTTTTTTGAATATCGTGATTTCTGTAGTTACCGAGCATTTTAGCTTAAAATCGTTAATCTTATCTTCATTTGAAGCAATTATGGGTTTCCAACGTAAATATTCGCTCAAACCTCAAGGTTAGAGCACATCAAGCACCCCATATATATTTAAGACACAGAAATCGCCTGAAAGTTCCGCAGATTTGCCGCAAAAAACGCGAATTTACCGAAGGAAAGCCGGAAAAAAGCCAAATGTAAAATTAAGACAAATCGACATGAAAAACACAGAAAAACAGATTAAGAGCCTATCCGAAAAAAACGTGGTTTTCTGCTTCCCTGGAATGACAAAAGGCTAATCGCCAATTTCACCCTGTCATTGGTATAAGGCAAAACGCAGACACTTGTAGTCTGCTATCCCGCAATAATTGTGTGAATTGGTCCCAAACACGCCGTTTTGGCGCTGGGAATTTGTGCCGGACTATTACCTCGGCGGTCTTGGCGGCGAATTCGGCCCCCTCGGAGGCTGTGGTCTTTTTGACCTTTGAACTTTAGAACTCCGGGCACGACCCGGTTCACGCTCAACGTTCCCCAATTTTTTTCCTAAACGGTCTAATCCCTCAGCCTCTTCAGCGGTTATACGCATAGCTTCAAAGTCGGCAATGGCCTCTTTCAACGCCGCCGCTTCTTCAGCACTGTTATATACAGAACCACTTTTGCCGGACTCTGACTCCGCCTGCATAGCTTTCAACTCGTTAATGAAATCTGCCAGGACTTTATCCTGTTCAGCCTTATTTACCTGCGGCGGTCTTCTAACTGCCCTGCCGGAAGCGCCCACAGGAAACGGTCTTCTACTTGCCCTGCCGGAAGTGCCCACAGGAGGCACGGCAGCCGTCTTTGCCGACTTACTACTTACTACGGGCCTGGCAATATTGCTTGTAATACTGGCTAAAGCCCCGGAAGAAACAGGCGTGGATTTGGAAGTGTTTTCCCCTTTAATAAGACTTTTTCTCGGCGTCCTGGACGCTACAAGGGTGACGGTTTTTCCACGGTCTTGAATGACTATAGCACCGTCTTTTACCTCCTCAATAACTATGTGGGCCACCTTCGTGCCTTGTCTGACCCAGTACATACCCTTCCCGGGCTCATTAATGTAGGCCAGCGACAGCTCCGGACGTGACGCATAATAAGAGGTGCCGACAAGGTCAAATTTGACAGAGGCTTTTTGAAGTTCGGGGATAGGGGCCGGCTTACGGGCCACTGGAGGAACACCCCGTTTCCGTTGCACAGCCTTACGAACAGGAGGATTTAGATACAATCCAAACGCCGCTGCCTGTTTGACAAGCGGTGAAATCTGGTTTACAGACTTGACTTTAGCACCTTTGGCTTTGTTAAACTTCTCTATCGCACCGGGCGAATTGAGAAATTTCTCGATCTTTTCGTCACCCCGATAACCATAAACTACGGGAAAAGCAAAAAAAACCACAGCCAAAAGCGCCGCTATAATTGTTGTTATCCGCAAAGTCTTTATCATATTTCGTTTCTCGTATTAGGCTTTACACTTCGGAACCATCTATTCACGAATCACAATTTACAGCTCTATATTGCCTATTTTATTTGACATTACCCGGGGCCATTGGTTCCCTCCAATGAACTATTTTTTCAAAATAATGCTCTTCATTCCCAGCATAGTTGCCGCTGTTTTCAGGTGTATGGCAATCTGTGCAATCCAGCTTGGGCCCGGTGGTTTCGGCCTTTCCCATAGTTTCGTTATGTGCCGAGCCCGGACCGTGGCAGATTTCGCACCCGACATCCTTCAAATGACCGGTTTCCTCCTCCGACACAAAACCGCTCTCATATTTCAATCCGACAACATGACAGACCACGCATTCAGGATCAAGCTCCGAATCAACACTCTTCAGCGTCTCATAAGCATGGGCGTGTGATTGTGTGCTCCATTTGTCATATTCGTACTGATGACAATCCTTACAGGACTCGGTACCCGTATATTCCAAACCATCAGGTAAACTAAAACGCGGAATCTTCTCCAGAAGATTGGCCCCTTTAACAAGCTGTTGATAGTCTTTGTACAAATCAACCAGAGTTTTGTCCGGCTTCAAAACCTCTTTAACCGGGATAGGGCTAAAACTCAATTGTGGCTTGCCTTTGTCCTGGGAGGGTTTAATCTCCAATTTGCATATATACCTCCCGAAGCGCCCTACCGAGATAACCAAAGGTCTTTTACCACGAGCAGACAACAAAGCCGGCTCATCGGATTCAGCAGGACAAATCAGACAATCTACGATTTCATTCTTCGTAATAGAATTAATAATCCCGGGAGCACAGCGGTTCAGGATAAGGATGTTGACCGTTTGCACTCCGGCCCGGGGGGGGAAAACATTCCCTATTTGCTCTATCGGCGCAGATTCCACGTCAAAAACCGCAACCGTAACGGCTATAGTCCCGCCTTTCAATGGGAACTTCTTCGTGAACTTTGTGGGTAGATTCGAATCAGTCGGCCTGTAAGAAGTTATTGCATTAAAAACAGAGCCTATACTATCCAGCAGACCGAGATTTTCGGCTGCCTTGATATCTTCTTCGGCCAGATTGACCAGGTCGTAACCCATAAGACTAAACGCTTGAAATACTATATCGAACTTGATTAGGTCCTGTTCACCGTCACCTTCGACGAACAAGCCGGTATCGACAATCAACCTTCTTTGGGCTGGCACGCTGTTGAATACCGCCGGGCGTCTGTCAAGCCCCCCAAGTTGTCCACCGCTGCAGCCGCAGGGTATCAACGCCCCAAGCTCATTGCCGGTTAGAAAAACCGTAACCACATCGGTGTTAAGGGCGGGTTTTGAAACTAATATGCACGAGCCCGCAAATGTTAATCCCGTTAGAAATAACACGCCAGCAACCTTTTTGTTGGCTTTGGCAAGGATTTCTAACGGGGTTAATACACAAATACAAGTCACTAACCGTAGCATAGCCAGGTTGACCTTTATTAACGGGACGATTTCGTGCCTTTTCTCGAATAAATTCCGTAACAAGTTACCTGCAACTGCTGGCCGCCTTTTAGCTTCACGGAAAACACATCCGTGAACACCCTTCTTTTGGACTCAGCCGCCGGCGGGGTGATTTGAAGCTCAAACTGATAACCGTTACGAATTTTCTCCTGATTCAAGACTTTTACAATGCCTTTCTTCGATGATGCGGACTCAATCTCGAAATCCTCATTATAGTTGCTGAATATCCGGATTTTCTTTGTTACAGGTTTTCGTGGTTCTGCCTCACGAACATACACTACCCCAGGATCAGTCTTAAATTCCGCCAGGGTTTCAAAGATAATCATGACCGATTTGCATCCGGGATGGGTCAGGCCAATTTCGACCTGACCTCTCGGCCTTTTCTGCAGCTTCTCCGTATCGACCTGTGGCTTGAGAACAAACTTCGTCGCTTTCACCAAAGGATCATAATCAACAGTTATGCCATTACCGGTGGATTTGAAGTACTTTATACTAAATGGCTGATTATCACGGCTGGTTAGCGTAATCTCGGGACCGCCGGCGTTCTCTCCCTTAAGCAAAAGTTTCAGCCTCTCCGGCTTGTAACCGACTTTCATTACAATCTTTGCTTTAATATCCAGCATAATCGTGGGGCTTTTCTTATCATTGCTGGGTACCGGGCAACGTTTTGTTATCGAGCTGGGATTTCTGCTCGCATGATACACTATTTGCAACGTCCCGCTTTCGCCAGGCGCGTATTCTTTCTTCGGCAGCGTGGGAACAGTGCAGCCGCAGGTGCACTTGATTTTCCCGATCTTCAACAAGGAGCTGCCTGTGTTTGTAAATTTGAACTCATAAGTGTTCTTTGTTCCGGCACCGATTTCGCCAAAGTCGTGTGTCAATGTCTCAAATGTGATTTCAGGCCCATCGACCCGCGGGACACCTCCGGCCCTCACCGGCAGCACCGCCATCGGCACTGTAAATAAGAACGCCCAAAACGTTACTATACACATATAAGTTACTAAATTTCGCATAGCCGGGACAACCTTTATTGCGTCGTGGTTTTTACGACTTTCCTTGAATAGATTCCGTAACAGGTAATTCGCAACTCCTGGCCCCCTTTGAGCTTCACCGAAAACACGTCCGTGAACACCCTTCTTTTAGACTCAGCCGTCGGTGGGGTGATTTGAAGCTCGAGCTGATAACCGTTACGAACTTTCTTCTGATTCAAGACTTTTACGGTGCCCTTCTTTGATGATGTCGACTCAATCTCGATATCCTCATTATAGTTGCTGAATATATGGACTTCCTTTGTCACAGCCTTTTGTGCTTCTGCTTCACGAACGTAGATTATCCGGGGATCAACCTTAAATTCCGCAAGTGCATCAAATACAATCGTAATCTTTTTGGCCCCCGGATGGGTCAGGCCAATTTCGATCTGGCCTCTCAGGCTTTTACGAAGCTTCTCCATATCGACCTTCGGCTTTAGAACAAACTTCGCCGCTTTGACTGAAGGTTCGTAATCAGCGGTTATCGAATCGCCCGTCGATTTAAAACTAGTTATCGCAAATGGCTTTTGGTCACGGCTGGTAAGAGTAATCTCAGGACAGCCGGCGTTCTCTCCCTTAAGCAAAATATTCAGTCTCTCAGGCTTGTGCTCGACTTTCATTACAACCTTTGCCTTTATGGTCAATCCTACCCTCGGCTTTGCCTTATCGTTAGAGTTCACGTATAGACGCTTCGTGGCAGAGCCGGATCTGTTCCCCGATTGATAATTTACTGTCAGGATTCCGCTTTCACCCGGAGCATATTCTTTCTTGGCCAGCTTGGGCACAGTACAGCCGCACGGAGCATCTATTTTACTTATTTTCAACAAGACCTCTCCTGTATTTTTAAAATTGAACTCACAAGTGTTTCGCGTGCCCGCACCGATTTCGCCATAATCGTGCATCAACGATTCAAATGTGATTTCCGGCCCCGGCTCATTTACTTTCGTTGGGCTCTTAACTGTTGCGGTCTTAGCTTTTGCAGGTTCCTGCTGTCGGGGTAATCCGCTGTTCGTTGGACGGACTGCCGTAGTAACAGGATTCTGAGGTTTAGGTTCAGCCAATGCGGGTTTGGGCTCGGTTAAAGCGGGTTTGGACGCTTTTGCTCCTTCAAACTGTTCCTGACAGCAAATTTGCAACAGCAAAACACAACTGATAACAAATACAATCTCGATTTTTTGTACGCAACTGCGTTTCATACTCTTATCTCCAAACTAACGCCTGATATAACTTTCAGCTAACTAAATTAAGATACACTAATCTAACAAAAAAAGCGTCCTTAAGCAAGGATTTTTTCGAGATGGAAAGGCAAGAAGGTCGCCCCACAGCCTTATATCGCAGGGACCGGCCTCCTTCTCGAAGCCAATGTGAAGCTACAAGCCGCAAAGTCACAAAAATCGACCATCCTCGTCGCTGCCATCATCCTCATTATTGGTATTGCACCGGCCACCGTGGAGAATTAATTATTCTGATTTGGTCGGTATCGTAGAAATACTCACCGGATATGAATCTGCCTGAAACAGTTGCCTCCACCGCTCCGTTACCAGACGTGGAGCTAAGCAAATCCGCCTTATTTATCCAGCACCACTTTCAAAGTTCCTAAGCGATATCGACGGCTGCCGGAGGTGCCTATTATCTGACGTATGCGGCCGAGCCGGTCGGGCAGGTAGAAGTATCTGTCTGAGAATTTTTCCATTACTTGTCAAACCGATAGGCACACTAAACAAAAGAACATTCTTGCATAATACACTTGGCTCCTTTACAGGAGTTCCAGTTTCTTCTTTAACAATTCTGAACCCATCAGAATCTCAATTTTATTGAAGCTAATGAAGTAGCTGTCTTGATTTTTTAAAGTTATTAGAAACCCTTCATCTCTTCTTTTTGTCTCACTTATCTCTTCTCTGGGAATCTTTACCGCATCTTTGGAACGACTACCAATTTTCAAGTTAAACTCTATATGGTCTTCTGTAAAACAAAAATAAAAATACTGTTTATGAAGCATTAGCCCATAGTAAGTGCCGCTCAACACTAAGCATATAATCATAGAATACCATGAGATATTATCATTAAGCTTGGTGGAAGCGTAAAAAAACTCAAATAAAAACACACCTAAAGCCATACATAGTATGACACAAAAAAAACAAGTTACATTTGCAATCTTAATAGAAGGTATAGCAACGTATTTATCATTCAAAGCTTCACGATAACGGTTATCGCTCTTTATTTTTTTCACAATAATAAATCTAAAAAGAAAAACGAGTATCGACAAAAATATTGCTATCAAACAAATTTCCATTTTCAATAATTACCCAATTAGTTATCTGGAAAATCATTAATCCTTCAATAATGATCTTCTATATATTTCATAATCTCCACTACTCTATCTGTCGTGCAGGTAGAAGTATCTATCTGCGGTGTGCCAGGCGATTATCTGGCTATTAGCGTAAATATAAGTTTCCACGATACCTCCTCCATTATTTAGCTCCATTAATATTACCAGCAAACCACCTACAATACCAACTATATATTTACGCTTTTCTACTTCGGTGGAACCCGTGAAAATTCGACTGCCATCAGGGTCATTTTTTAGTTTTTCTTCTTTTTCTTTGTCGTTTTGCGTTGTCTCCGCTGTATCGTCCACACGGGATCGACCATCTGTGAGTTCCATCGCTCGTAGGTATCTTGCATGTCTTTTAGAACATCCGGCTTTTCCGCTTTGAGGTCTTTGCTCTCGCCAATATCCGATGCAAGGTCAAACAGTCCGGTCTCGGAGCCCATCTTTACGAGCTTCCAATTTCCTTTCCTTAACGCATGGTTCTGGCCGCTGCGCCAAAACAGGATTTCGTGGGGTGACTTTTTCTTTTTGCCCGTCAGGTAGGGCAGAAGGTTTACACCGTCCAGATTGCGATCTCCGGGAACCTCGGCTCCCCCTGCTGCGGCGGCCGTTGGAAGAATATCGAGCGAAATGACCGGATGGTCGTAAACAAGGCCTGCCTTTAACCGGCCGGGCCACTGGACCATAAAGGGAACACGGACCCCGCCTTCATACATCGTGCCTTTGGTAGCACGTAGCGGGTCATTGAGCGACCCGTTTGCCGAAGTTGGCCCACCGTTGTCATTGATAAAAAATAGCAGCGTATCTTCTTCCAGGCCCAATTCTCGCAGCTTGCCCAGGAGCTTACCGATACCTTCATCCATAGAGGTCAACATGCCGGCGTAGATGCGGCGCTTCCTGTCCGTAATATGTTTGAAACTATCTTTGTAGCGCTGCGGTGCCTGCATCGGCGTGTGAACAGCGTTATAAGCAAGATAAAGGAAGAAGCGCTCATCGTGATGGCGCTCGACGAAGGAGACCGCCTCGCGAGAGAAGGCATCGGTGAGATACTCCTTCTCATCGACCGGCTCGGTGCCGCGCAGGATTGGATTGAATGTCCCCAGGCCGGATTCGATAAAGGAGTGGTTACCGTGGAGAAAGCCGAAGAACTCATCAAATCCGCGCCTGAACGGATGGAAATGCTTCGACAATCCAAGGTGCCACTTGCCCACTGCGCAGGTGACATACCCGGCGGACTTAAGGACATCGGCAATAGTCACCTCGGTCAGCGGCAGACCGACGTGTTCTCTCAATCCTCCCGGCGGCGGACCAGTATTGAACTCGTGGCCGAAACGCTGCTGATACCGTCCTGTTATCAAGCCGGCACGAGTCGGACTGCACACCGGGCATGAAACGTATCCATTCGTAAAACGAATACCATTTCGCGCGACCGAATCGATGTTCGGCGTCGCGATGTCCTTGCACCCGTGACAGCCGATGTCTGCGTATCCCATGTCATCACTAATGATAACAACAATATTAGGACGCTTCGGTTCCGCACGCCCCGTTTGGCCTGCACTGACGCAACCCGGCAATATTGACAGCGCCGGCGACGAAGCCGCTGCAAGACCAATCGTTTTTAGAAATTCTCTTCTCGTCTGCTTTTCCATACTTGTTTTCCTTCCATTTTATTCAATTTCCTTGGGATTCATTTCTCATCCGAAGCTCCCCTGCGGTCTTGTTTGGCGATTTGCCGCTGCAGCAGCAGAATCGCCACGGCAAAAGACAAGCCGAAAGCGACGTCGCCGGCGACAAACCAGATGAACCACCCGACGCCGCCTTTGACAAGGGCCGGGCCACCATAAATCAGAAATCCGACAACGGCCATCAGAGACCAAAGGGCGACTAAACGGATAGCCCCGGCGTACCGACGCACATCGGTGGAAAAGACCACCAGCATCCCCCCTAAGAGCACATAGAAAGCCGAGAGCAGCCGGGACAGGTAGGAAACAAGCACGCCCACAGGCGTTCCGGGCTCAGCAAGCTCAACACCACGGACAAGCCACGAATATGGCATAAAAACAGCTATGACGGCCGGCAGGCTCACGATTCCAACTATTAAAAGCAGCAGCTTCAAGCCTCGTTCTGTCTTATTCATGATATACTCCTTTCACACTCACGGTAACTAAAAAAATACCCGTGATATCCCATTGTGGAACGATATCTTAACCATATAGCTAAAAAAGAGCAACCACAACCCGCAAAACGACCAACCAGACTATTGCCCGGCGACCGCATCCGCAATCAGTTATGGTCCGAACTTCAAACCACAACAGATACGAATTTTATCATTTCAGGCCGATTTTAGCTGCTTTAACACCGCTTTACAGCCGATATTTAAGGGGGCCGATTGTGCAATCTATTGCAAACAGATGCCCAAACAATTATTATAGAACTATAAAGTTGGTTTATATAGGATCGAGTATGGACAAAAAAAGTCCCGAAGTGTCGGTAGTTGTGCCGCTGCTGAATGAGCAGGACAATATCACCCCGCTCTATGAACAAATTACACAAACCCTGACCGGTAAATACAACTACGAAACCATATTCGTAGACGACGGCAGCAGCGATAACAGCTTCAACATATTAAGCGAGCTGCAAAAGTCCGACAATAAAGTTCGTGTCATTCGGTTCCGAAAAAACTTCGGGCAGACTGCGGCGCTGGCCGCCGGCTTTGCCCACGCAAGAGGCAGTATCATCGTGGCAATTGACGCCGATTTACAAAACGACCCCGCAGATATACCTAAAATGATTGACAAACTCAACGAAGGATTCGACGTTGTAAGCGGATGGAGAAAAAAGAGACACGACAACACTATCACAAGGCTGATTCCTTCAAAAATCGCCAACTGGCTAATCGCTACAATTACAAAGGTCAAACTACACGACTTCGGATGCACACTTAAAATTTACCGCAGGGAAGTATTAGCTGAAACAAAATTGTACGGTGAAATGCACAGGTTCATCCCCGCCCTGGCAAGCTGGAACGGAGCCAGCATATGCGAAATGGTAGTCAACCACAGGCCAAGGACCGCAGGAACCGCTAAATACGGCCTGAACCGAACTATAAAAGTCGTATTGGACCTTATCACAGTAAAGTTCCTCGGCTCATATTCAACAAAGCCAATCTATATCTTCGGCGGCCTCGGACTATTAAGTGGAATTGCGTCAATACTCACCGGCCTGGTCGTGATCTACCAGAAAATCGCCAACAACTATTCCATGAACAGAAATCCACTCCTGATTCTGACAGCCATGCTGGTTACCACAACCATTCAGCTCATTCTGATGGGCCTTCTCGCCGAGCTTCTGGTCCGAACGTATCACGAGTCACAAAATCGCCCGACCTACGTCATCAAAGAAATTCTCGAATCGCCCCGGGACACTGCCGACCACGCTGGAGACCGGAAATGAACAAGGGTGCTCGAAAAAAAAGGCTGCCGAAAAAACACGTCATACCACAAAAAAAAGAATCCCCGGTCCTTGCAAAACTCCAAAGCAATAAGAAACTTATGCCTTTTGCAATAGTAGCAATCCTGGCGACAATACCGTTCGCACTCGGAAAACACTTTGAGCTCAACACTCCCGGGCCTTACGACAGCGGAGCGTATGTCTATTCAGCAAAACGAGTAGTCGACGGCGCGGTGATTGGTGTCGATGAAATACCCAGCGCTCAGTTGGGGACACTGCTGGTCAATATGCTGGGAGTACGGCTCTTTGGATTTAGTGAAACCGGACCGAAGTTGATTCAGGGAATTTTGCAGGCTGCCGCTTTGGTGCTTATGTTTATTGCAATACAAAAGCTCTTCGGCACACTGCCTGCGGCAGTTAGTGTTATAGTTGCTTCGATTTATCTTTCCGCTCCGCTTGCCGCAAAATTCGGTAACGTCAAGGAGCAATACATGATTGCCTTTATGGTCATGGCGATAAGCTGCTTCGTCCTGCGCCAACTGGGCGGCAGATGGTGGTGGGCCGTTTTGGCCGGCGCGTTCGTGATTTGGGCCCCTTTGTTCAAACAGACGGGCGTTTCAGCTATGGCCGCAATAGGCCTGTTCGTTCTGATTCAACCGGTGTTCAAACACAGAAGCTGGAAACAGACCGCCTCGGACATAGGCCTGTTAACTGCTGGTGCAGTGATTGCAATAGCGCCTGCTTGTATTTGGCTGCTGACCTGCCACGGCGGCAGGATGTTACCATACACCTTTGTATGGAGGCCAATAATCTCATCCTTTACAAGTTCCCCGGAAGCCCCCGAGCCTAAACCGGCTGAATCCGAAACAGAACGGAATACGGCTCAAGACAAAACAAAGCAGAAAGGGCTCCTTGAGAAGTTACTGCCGGGATACGTTGCCAAAAGCTGGCAGGCACTGGAACCTGCAGATAGAAAAGAGGTAGCGCGCAGAATCTTTCGATACTATAAGCTGTTGATACTGCCGATAGCACTTGCAATCGGCGCAATTGCTGCAAAAATCTTGAGGATGGTTCGCAGGGCAGGCTCGGCCAAAAAAGACAAGAAAAGAGACTATGACCGATTCGTGTTTCTTTTCGCCGTGTGGTGGCTGCTGGATATGGCATTTATATGGATTAGCCCGCGTTCCTATGAGCAGTACTATCTGCCGTTAAACGCTTCGGCCGCTATGCTCGGCGGATACCTCATTGCCACTTATACGAAGCTGCTCGAAAACCCTGTAAATAAGAAAGTATGGAAGGTCGTTGGTTTGATAGCTCTTCTGGTTATGATAGGAATGTCCTGGCACATATTCTTCGGCATATACAAAAGCCCACACACCGGCGTAATCTACCGCAACAGAGCCACCGGTGAGCCGGAAAAACGAAGGGGGTATGCCCAGAAGCTAAAAGAGATAGCCAACCGCAAGAAGGAAGGAGCAAGAGGTCCCTGGGAAGTTTTGGGCGATTACATACGCAATAACTCTACTAAGAGCAATAAGATTTACGTCTGGGGATGGGTGCCGGGAATATATGTACAGGCACAAAGATTGAGTTCGGTGCCCGAAGCATTTGAAGGAACAATGCATACGCTGTCCCCGGAAGTGCTCTCGAAAAAAATTGAGGCGATGGTAAGCACTTTCGAAAAAGACCCTCCGAAGTTTATTGTTGATACTCACAAGCTTCATTTCCCATGGGACAGGCCTCCTTTAGAATTATGGCCCATTGTTCGGGGGGGGAATATGGGAATGAAAGAAACCGGCTTTTTACCCGCCAATAAACAGATAATAGACCGATATAATACCGAGTATTCAAAAATGCTTCGGCAGAAAATCGAGCCCGATGAGGCGCTCCGATATGAGGCAATGCAGCCGTTGAGGGAATTCGTTATGAACAACTACCAAATGGCAGAACGCAGCCAATTCGTAAGAACCAGAGACGGTCGGCTACTTCACAGGATGTTCGCAGAGAATGTCCTTTTCGTTCGGGAATAAACACAAAAACCACAAAAAGACGGATGGATAAGAACCTAAAAAAACAACAGGAAGTCTACGATAAATCATGGCGCAGCAGCTTAAAGTCAGGTAAGGAAGAGCGTGGGAACCTGCAGACGAATCTGGATTTCCTGGCAGAAACCAATCTGCTAAAGCAAAATTACAAGATTTTGGAAGTCGGCTGCGGCATCGGCAACATAGTTGTTGAACTGACCGCTCAGGGATACGATATTATAGGCAGAGACATATCACGCGAAGCCATTGCTTACGGCCTTAAAAAATATCCCAACATTAGAATTGAGGTACAGCCCGCAGAAGAACTAAAGTTTGAGGACGATACTTTCGATATTGTTTTGAGCTTTGATTTATTCGAGCACATCGTACAAATTGATAAACATATAAGCGAAGTTTTTCGTGTCCTTCGCCCCGGAGGGTATTACATGTTCCAGACACCTTGCAAGTACAGCAATATTATATTCGAGACAATACAGACCAGAACACTGCAATGGCGCAACTACCATCCTTCTCTGCATTCACCCGGACAATTGAGGCGGAGATTGTCCAGGCACGGACTCAAAGCAAGATTTGTCAAAATGAATCCTATAAATGAATTCACTATAAAAAAATTCAAAAAGCTCGGACCTATAGGCAATATCTTCAAATATATAAACTTTCGACGAGTCCCTCTCGTATTGCAGACGAATTTGTATGTCATCGCTGAGAAAATAAGACAATGAAGATACTCATGCTAAATCACGAGTTCCCCCCGGTAGGTGGCGGCGCAAGCCCGATCACTTTCGAACTGTCCAAACAACTTGTTAAGATGGGTCATCATGTTGACGTCGTAACGATGCACTACGGCAAACTTCCTCGATTTGAAACAGTAGAAGGCGTCAATATATACAGGACGCCTGCGATTCGAAAGAGACCAAATATCTGCTACGCGCATGAATTGGCAACATACGTCCCGGGAGCTTTATTTAAGACTGTCCGTTTGGCAAAGCGCGAAAAATATGATATTACTCACTGCCATTTTATTATTCCGGGCGGACCCCTGGCTTGGCTTGTTAAAAAATTTGCAGGCACTCCTTTTATTATTACTTGCCACGGAAGCGATGTGCCCGGATACAATCCAGACCGTTTTAAGTCGATGCACAAAGCGCTGCTGCCTTCATGGCGATTTCTCGTCCGAAGGACGTCATTATTGACCTCGCCAAGCGAATCTCTGAAAAAACTCATCCTACAAAGCTGTCAGGATACCGGGATTAAGGTCATTCCAAACGGTATTTACACTGAGCGTTTTGGAAAAGGACCAAAAGAAAAAAGTATTTTAATGTGCAGCCGAATCTTGCCCCGAAAGGGTTTCCAATACGCTATACAGGCTGTCAAAGATATAAAGTTGGATTGGCAATTACACGTCGTTGGCCAGGGACCATATCTGCCGGAGCTAAAAAAACTCGCAGAGGGCTCCAAAACACCAATCAAATTTTGGGGCTGGCTCGACAACAATGACCCCACTTTTTACGAGCTGTTCAGCAAAAGTGCTATTTTTGTTTTCCCCTCTGAAGCCGAGAACTTCCCTTCCGTTTTATTAGAAGCACAGGCCTCCGGTATGGCGATAATCACAAGCACCGCCGGCGGTTGTCCCGAAGTCGTGGGAAAGGCCGGATTACTTGTAGAGCCCGGGGACACAGAAGGGATCCGAAAAATGCTCGTAAAGCTCACCGAGTCAGACAAGCTTCGACAGCAGTTCGGAAAGGACGCTTTGAAGCGGGCACAACAGCAATTCAACTGGGAAAAAATAGCCCGGCAGTACTTAAACTGCTACAACGAAGTTCTAAATACCCCTCCCGGGAATTAAAATCCACTTTTTTACGGGTAAAACACCGATTCTTCATTTCCAAATTGGTGGAGAAATAGACGCATTTCAAGTCAACAAAACTGCAAAAAAAACAAAAAATCCGTTGACCTTCAGCCATAAACATATATAGTGATAAATAGCTTCAGCGGGCAATATTTGGAAATTATGCGCGACAGTGGATTAATATTCCACTGAGAAATAGACTTAATTGTGGTCGTTTCGGCCACAGGAGGATTGCACTCAAAAGCAATTATAACTTACCTAATTGGAGGCTCAAATTATGAACGCGAGAACAATTTTTGTGGCGATTCTGGTTGTTTTGGGGCTGTGCGGGTCTGCATGGGCTTTTAGCGGAGCAGGCTCCGGGACCGAAGCGGATCCATACATAATTACAACTATCCAGCAGCTTCAGGAAATGGTAAACGACTTAACGGCATACTATGAGTTAGGAAATGATATAGATGCTTCCGGGACGGTGAGCTGGAACACAGGAGCAGGATTTGAACCGGTAGGTCTGTATACCGGAGATCCCAATGATGAATTTACAGGGACGTTTGATGGTAAAGGACATACAATAACAGGACTGTATATTAACAGGCCATCTACCGATTCAGTGGGTTTGTTTGCTCTTGTTAGAGATGGTTCTGAAATCAAGAATGTCGGTTTAATTAATGCCGATGTGACGGGCTATGCTTATGTTGGAACTTTAGTTGGCCGGAGTAGTGGTTCAACAGTTTCTAAGTGTTGGTCCAGCGGTAATGTAACTGGTATCGAGTCCGGCAGTATAAACAGCAGGATTGGGGGATTGGTTGGGATCAATAGTAGTGGCGCATCCATTTTGGAATGTTCCTCGAGTGTGGCAGTTAGCAGTGGTGCGTGGCAAGTCGGCGGATTGACGGGATATAACGGCCACGGTTCTTTCGTGATTGATTGCTATGCTACAGGAAGTGTAACCGGCAACGCCAAAGTTGGTGGCTTGGTCGGTGATAATCTGTTTGGTGCTGAGGGTGGGTACGTTACAAGATGTTACTCAACGGGTAAAGTGACGGGCAATGGGGGAGGCTTAATAGGCTATAACTGGGAAAGTGGGATTACATACGATAGTTACTGGGACACGCAGACATCCGGGAAAACTACAAGCAAAGGCGGAACGCCGAAAACTACCGCAGAGATGATGCAGCAGGCAACGTTCGTGGACTGGGACTTTGTGAATACCTGGGACATCGAAGAAAATATGACCTATCCTTTTTTGAGATTCGAAGACCGTGTCAGTATCGGGCCGATTGCTCACTGGAAGCTTGACCAGGGCAGCGGCACTATCGCCTATGATTCAGCCGGCACCAATGATGGGACTATCTACGGGGCCGCCTGGACGACCGGCCAGCTCGGCGGCGCGTTGGATTTCGATGGCGTGGATGATTATGTTGAAGTAATTGATAGTGATGACAAGCTTGATATTGAGGACAACATTACTATTGCTGCTTGGGTGAAATTGGATTACTTTAATCTTCATGACCATGATTTTATTGTGGGCAAACAACCTACTGGAACATCAAGGACAAATTATCCCGGCAACTATATTTTTAGAACAACGCCTTTGAATGGTTATTTACATTTTCACCACCAGACGGGTACGGGAGACTATCAGATTAGCAAGTATTCATCGACCTATGGAATAGTGGCTGGAGAATGGCAGCATTGTTCTGTTACTCTGGTTGAAGGAGGAAATGTCAATTTCTATATAGATGGTTCACCGGCCGGAACCGTGCCACAGTTGGGGACTTTTGGACTGCTGAATGATGAGCCTGTAAGAATAGGAACAAGAAAGGATGAATGGTCTTACTTCAACGGCTTACTCGACGAAATCTACATCTACGACCGGGCTTTATCTGCCGGAGAGGTTGAACAACTTTATTCTTTCGGAGGGGAAAATCTTTTAGTTAACGGCAGCTTTGAAACGGCTGAGATTATCAGCGGAGGATGGCCTTCAACCTATGGTGATTGGAGCGGTGACCACTCTTATATTTTTGTTCGGTACGGAGATATTTGGCCTTTCCATGGCTCACAGTTGTTACAATTCATAGGCACAGGTCCCTTTGGGTGTGGACAGGGTGCAGAATCCCAGGTATACCAGATAGTCGATGTTAGCGCGTTCGCCGGCAATATCGCTGCCGACAAGGCAACCGCCCTTGCGTCGGCTTATTTCAATAGGGCCCCGGGTGATCCGGATACTGATACTGAATGCTACCTGGATATCCGCGCATTCGAAGGCGACCCCGGCTCGTTCCCATCCCTGCAGGATACGGGGGGTATGCATATTGCGGCCGCGAGCACGTCTATTTTCACCGACAGCGACCCGGCTACATGGCAGCGATGCGAGACACAATTAGTTTTGCCGGCCAATACCGATTACATCGTAGTGGGTATTAATGCGATGGAGAATGTCTATAATGACACTGAATGGCCCGAGTTTGACGGGCATTGTGCCGATGCAGTTTCGTTGACGATAGCGGTCGAGCCAAACGTTCCGGAGCCTGAGGAAATCTATTACGTAGATGGTGTCAACGGTAGCGACGACAACAATGGATTGAGTCCGGAGGCAGCCTTTGCAACAATTCAGATGGGGATCGACATGGCGGACGATGGTGTTATTGTCTATCCGGCCGTCTACAACCAGGGGATTCGATTCGGTGGCAAGCCAATAACAGTACAGGGAACGCCTAACCTTTCGAGTGCACCGGTGCTGGAGGTATCCGGTGCCGTTGCTGTCTTATTTCTCGATGGTGAAGGACCTGACAGCATGTTGAAAAATTTTGTCATAAGAAACAGCAATATAGGAGTCTTAATTGATAATGCTTCACCGACTATCAGCAACGTGACGGTAGTCGATAATAACAAAGGTATCTCCGCAGAAGGAATTTCATCTCCGGAGATCAGCAACTCTATTTTCTGGAACAATACTATCGACCTTGATCAATGCCAGGCACGATACAGCTATGTTCAAGACGCGAATGTGCTGATTGAAGAGGTGATTTCCCAATGGAATTTCGACGAAGGCAGCGGCACAATGGTAAACGATTCAGTCGGCGCCAATGATGGGACTATCTACGGAGCGACCTGGACAACAGGCCAAATCGACGGTGCATTAAGCTTCGATGGTGTGAATGATTATGTCCAGATAGCTGACGATCCCTCTTTAAGGTTTACACAGAACGACAGCTTTTCTATATCCTTTTGGGCCAAACCCTCTACTTCTGGGGGTTATATATTCAGTAAACTAAGGACGAATGCACAATACGGCGTTTTTGGATATGCCTGTCGTTGGCTTTCTTCCTCCTCTAAGTTTCAGTTTATCACAGAAAAATCACGGGTTGCAAATGTATTTGCTAACACACCGGACAATTCCGCCCCACCCGGTAATTGGTATTATGTAACAATTGTATATGACAATAAGGATATGGAGATTTATCTAAATGGAGAATTAAAAGGTTCGAACACTTTTAGTCAGAATACAGGCAGCACCAGCCCTGATAATAGTTTAACGATAGGTGTAAGATTGTACGACTCTACACTGGAACAGTATTTCGGTGGCATTATCGATGACGTGATGATTTTCCGTAGAGCAGATAATGTAGATACTAATCCTTATTTCTCCGATGCGGCCAATGGGGACTACCATTTACTCAGCGAGCGGGGCAGGTATTGGCCTCTGCACAATGTGTGGGTGCTTGATGGTGTAACCAGCCCTTGCATCGATGGCGGTGACCCGGCCGAGTTTCCCGCGAATGAGCGGATGCCTAACGGTGGTAGAATCAATATGGGTGTGTATGGGAACACAGCCGATGCCAGTATGAGCCAATGGCCTCTCAGGCATGACAGCAACTTTGATGCGATAGTCAATATGCTGGACCTTGCAAGATTGGGTCTGGAGTGGCAGGATAACTCTCTGCCTTCACCGCCTCCGCCGCCTCCGCCGCCGCCACTGCCTTCTCAGGCCGGAAATCCGAATCCGGCCGATGGGGCAACTGGTATCGATAAAAATACCGATTTGAGCTGGACACCCGGTTCCAATGCCAACTCGCACAATGTGTACTTCGGAACGACCAGTCCGCCTGCTCTCCGCGGCAACAGAAGTGCTGCAACATTCGAGCCAGGCACAATGGCTAACGGGACAACCTACTACTGGCGTATCGATGAGGTCAATCCCAGTGGGATAACTACCGGCACAGTCTGGACCTTCACAACTAATAGTCCACCGCCTCCGCCACCACCGCCATAGTGAATCAGACAGGAGAATGCAACACCAATCACCAGTGACATCAAACGCCAAGGCGTGGCTTCTTTTATTGCGGGGCCACGCCTTAACTCTTGCACACCAAAGGCAAAACCAGGATAAGTCAATAACAGAAGATTCAAGAAGGCCGGCAGGCTTCTCGATGATTTAGCTGTGTGATGACCGCTTGAACAGAACCAACACAAGCACAAAATGTTTCGATTGACTTAGCCGAACAAGGCGGTATATTCGTGACAACGCCAGGTTTATCAGTCAGTAAGGTTTTATGTTGATGAGTTCACCCGATACAGCAAGAGTAACAAGAGTATGTTTCATTGCCCCAAAAGCATACCCACTCTTTAATCCTGATGTGAAAAAAGTTTTTGGAGGGGCCGAAGTTGACCTTTATTTTCTTGCCACCGAGCTGGCAAAAGATCAGAACTTCGCGGTAAGTTTTATCACCGCCGACTACGGGCAGGAGGATTTCCAGACAATTGAAGGTGTCAGGATTATCAAAAGTGTGGATTTTAATAAAAATCTCATAACCGGCACTGCAAAGGTTTGGCAGGCTATGCACGCCGCCGATTCTCAAATATATTTCCAGAAAGCAGTGTCCTGGGGCACATTCTTAGTTGCCCTGTTTTGCTCCTCGCACAAAAAAATATTCATTTATCGCACAGCCAATCAAGGCGAATGCGATAAAACATTCCCCAAAGGAAAACGCTTCCTAAAAAGAGCATTCTCCTGGTCTTTGCACAAGACCGGAGCCGTCACTGTACAAAACCAGATAGATAAAGAAAATCTGCAAAACTATTTTGGCATTGATCCGATGGTAATACCTAACGGACATCGGCTGGCAGAACTGGTTCAGAAAAAACGCGATGCAATACTATGGGTCGGCCGAAGCACTTATCTAAAAAGACCCGAGCTTTTTATAAAACTGGCTGAGCATATCCCTGATGAAAAGTTTACGATGATTTGTCAAGAGGCAACGGGTGACAAAAATTACAAGGCTTTGATGTCTGAAGCCCAGGAAGTTGATAATCTCCAATTTATCGAACGCGTGCCTTTTAATGAGATTGAAGACTACTTCCAACGAGCAAAAGTGTTCGTAAATACAAGTGATTCGGAAGGTTTTCCGAACACGTTTATTCAGGCGTGCAGGTGCGCAACACCGATACTGTCACTGAAAGTCAATCCGGACGATTTTATAAATAGATACAATTGTGGTATCAGTTGCAATGGTGATTGGCAGCAAATGGTTGATGCTCTCGACTCTATGCTCCAAAAAAACCGCTACGTGGAAATGGGCAAAAATGCAAGAAAGTATGTCGAAGAGAACCACGATATAAAGAAAATCGTGGATAAATATAAAACTCTTTTTCGCAACCTGATTTAATTTGATCGCCGCGTATTATTATAGAGTGTTTTTACTCGTGAAATGATTTAACAGAGGCAACCACAAATGGCCGAAAGATTCGCCTTCGGAGAAAACTGGGAAGACTTCTCAAAAAGCCTGCAGTATCAGGATTATCTCGTAGCCAGGGAGTCTTTAGAAAAACTAATCCTAAATTTGAAAGGCAAAACATCTTTAGATGTCGGCTGTGGAAGCGGCTTGTTTTCCATCGCCGCCGGTGCTTTTGGGGCAAAAAAAGTCTTAGGCTTTGATTTGGACACAGACAGCATTTCAGCATCAAAACAGCTCCTCGAGAAGATTTCCAAATGGGACCGCAATGTTGGAAAAGTTCCGATTGAGTTCAAGGTTGAATCAATATTAAATAAAAACTAACGGATTTACAGGATGCAATGAGTTCGTTTTTGGAAAAAAAGTATAAATGTGCGGCATAGTCGGCTTTAACTGGGAAGAAGAAAAAAAGATAGAGTTTTTGGCCTCTTTGCTTGAGCATCGAGGCCCTGAGCAGGAAGGATTTCACGTCGGTGACGGCGTTTCTATCGGCCATAAGCGGCTGCGCATACTTGATTTGTCGGAAAAAGCAAGACAGCCCATTTACAATGAAGACAATACCGTTTGCCTTTCTTACAACGGCGAAATTTACAACTTTCAGGACCTGCGAAATAGCCTTGAAAAAGCCGGCCATAAATTTGTCTCCAAAACTGACTCCGAGGTACTGGTACACGCATACGAAGAGTGGGGAGTAAGCCTGCTCAATAAGATAAACGGCCAGTTCGCTTTTTGTATCTTCGATAAGAAAAAGAACATCTTCTTCATTGCAAGAGACCGTTTAGGCATAAAACCTCTTTATTATTATCAAAGCGGAAAAAAGTTTATCTTTGGTTCCGAACTAAAGGTTTTTCTGAAAAGTGATATCAAAAAGCAAATAAGCCCTATAGCGCTCGATCATTACCTGCTTTTTGGTAATACTCCGTCAAAACAATCCATCCTGGAAAATGTGGAGAAGTTATTGCCGGGCTCATACATCATATATGACCTGGCCTGCTCAGAAATAAAGGAATACCGGCAGTATTGGACTCTTTCTTTTTCTGAAGATTCGAGTCTCTCTGAAACCGAGGCTATAAGTCAAATAAGAAAAGGGCTTGACAGAAGTATAAAAATGAGGCTGATTTCCGACGTCCCCTTAGGGGCCTTTCTTTCCGGGGGAGTGGACAGTTCCATAATAGTGGCTATTATGAGAAAGTATGTGAAAAACCTCAATACTTTTTCCATAAAATTTGATTATCCAGACTTCAATGAATCCAGGTATGCAAAAATTGTCTCCGAAAAATTTGCCACCGAACATTTCGAAATAGCCTTCGATGCACAGGATGTTAAAAAACTAATACCGAAACTTGTCTACCATTATGACGAACCTTTCGGTGATCCCTCGATGATTCCGACATATCTGGTCTCCAGCGTGGCGAAAAAACACGTAACGGTTTCTCTTTCAGGAACGGGAGGCGATGAGCTTTTTGGTGGATATAATCGTTATAATGACTTCGCTGTGCTGCAAAGGATTAATCACATGCCCGAGTTCGTAAAACGTATATTGGATTATTCAATTGAAAAAGTGAATCCTCTTCTAAGAAAAGACAAACTGAGTAAACTGCAAATGTTTTTAGGGAAAAAGGAGCCTCTGCATTTTATATACCTTAAACTTTTCAGCTATATGTTTCGGAGCAAGCGGGAACCCATAGACAAATTGCTTCAATTCAATTACATGGAAAACTATTTCAAATACTCAAAACTCCTCACAAATGCCCTGAATTTCGACCTGAATGAATACCTGCCGAACTGCCTGCTCGTTAAAGAAGACAGGGCCTCTATGGCCGTCAGTCTCGAAACACGTGTGCCCTTTTTAGACCATGAGCTGGTGAAGCTTGCATCCCAAATTCCATCGAACCTTAAAATAAAATATAGAGAAAAAAAATATATTCTAAAGAAAGCCTTTGCAGATACCCTGCCACACACAATACTGCATCGAAAAAAACAAGGATTTGGTGTGCCTTTAGTCCACTATTTCAGGAATGAACTGAAAGATTTTGCGTATAACGAAATCTTTGGTTTCCAGGAATATAACTATTACGATAAAATATATCTCAATACCTTATGGGACAGGCACCAAAAGAAACAGTCGGATTATTCCCGTATCTTTTGGAGCATCATAATGTTTAACCTCTGGTACAAAAAGTGGATGACTTGAACAAAAATACTCAAAGCCAACATTGAAATTAGGAGCAGCGCAGAACGTCAAAAACGGCCCATTTTTAGCAAAATAAATATTATGATAAATACCACAATCGGATATCATTCTATGAACACAAATCCAAAAATTATAGTGACATTAACAGTTCAGGGAGAAAGAGCACTATGACCGACCGGGAAGTTGAGCCCATTCGGATTTGCTTTATTATTTTGAGGGCTTATCCGCTTTTTAACCCCCAGGCTAAGGGCGGAATCGGAGGGGCTGAGGTTGATTTGTATTTGCTGGCTACGGAACTGGCAAAAGACAAAAATTTCCAAGTCAGCTTTGTGGTCGGTGATTATGGCCAGGAACCGACAGAAGTTCACGAAGGTGTAACTGTTATTAAAAGTGTGGATATAAACAAAAATCTTTTTCTTGGAAGTTGGCGCATTTGGCGAGCTCTCCGGCGAGCTAATGCCCACATCTACGTAGGGAAAGCTTTCTCTTTGAGCACGTTTCTACAGGCCCTTTTCTGTAGAACTCATAAACGAAAATACATTTATCGTACGGCCCATTCGTTTGAGTGCGAAGGCACATATATCACCAGTCACCCCTTTAGAGGCAAGGCGATTATCTGGGCCGTTCGCACCGCACATAAGGTCTTAACTCAGAATCACACTGATGCACAAAACCTTTTGAAAACAGTAAATATACATTCCGAAGTCATCCGTAATGGGACCCGCTTGAAACCGCTGCCTCAAACGGGGCGTGATATCATACTGTGGGCCGGTCGAAGCAATCCCATGAAGAAACCATATCTTTTTCTTGACCTCGCTCGCCGTACACCCAAACAGAACTTTACAATGATTTGCCAACAGGATTTCGGGGACATAAACTATAGTAGTCTTGTTAAAGAAGCTGGTAAAGTCGATAATCTACAGTTCATTCACAGAGTGCGGTATGATGAGATTGAAAACTACTTTGAGAGGGCCAAGGTCTTTATCAGCACAAGTGAAGCAGAAGGTTTTCCTAATGTATTTATTCAGGCCTCTAAATGTGGAACACCTATTTTGTCATTAAACGTTAATCCTGACGGATTTCTCGACAAATATAAATGCGGCATGTGCGCAAAAGGTGACTGGGATCTCTTTGTGGACATGCTAAAAAAACTACTCAATCCTGAAACGGCCCACAAGTTAGCGTATAACGGAAGAAAGTATGTTGAAGAACACCACGACATTACTAAAATCATAGAACAATACAAGAGTTGTTTTGTCCAGATCGCTCAAAACCAAAAATAAGATTCGAGTTGTGCTGTCCCGGTCCCAAATCCTCGAAAGAGGCGCCAGGAACAGTTTTGTTTTTTGACTGAGACTTGATATATTAGTGGGAATCAGGCTCAACAGTGTATCATGTTTATCCTGATGCGTTGATACTCGAAGGATAGAAGGAGTAATAAAATAGAAAAGGATGAGAAAATGACACGGAAAGTTTTTCTCCAACTGTTTCCACTTTTTATTCTATATTGTACGGTCTTTTTCGTTCTTGCAGAAGATTCCCTTGATTTTGGTGATGAGTCAAGGTATGCCACGTACGCCGAAAATCTAACCAAGGGATTCTATGCTCCTTCAGACACGCGTGCTCTGCCAAACGGACCGGGCTATCCGCTTTTGCTTACTCCCTTTGCGTTTTTCAATATTCCCTGGTACTGGGCCAAAATGCTAAACCCGGTCTTCATATTTCTGGCAGTCTGTTTTATCTACAGCGCTCTCAGAAATTACATGTCGGAAAAAACAGCTCTATTTTTCACATACTTATTTGGTCTTTATCCACCCTTTTATGCCGAACTTTGGCTCTTGTTGACAGAGCCTTTCGCTTTGATGTTAGTCAGCTTATTTGCATTCCTCACAATTAAATGGTATAGCAGCGGCAGGTATCGGTATATGCTCTTGGCCGCGGTTATTTGCGCGCTGATTGCATTGACAAAAGTCTTTTTTGGCTACGTCGCTTCTGTGGCATTGCTGTTATCAATGGTGCTTTCAAAGTGGAGCCCCATCTCTCGAAAGACCGTGCCCATATATGCCATAGCCTTACTGCTTTGCGTACCTTACTTATTGTATACTTACTCTCTCACGGGCAAGTTGTTTTGCTGGGCAAATTGGGGAGGGTACACTCTCTACTGGAACTATACTTCTCATCCTGACGATTTAGGCGGCTGGAAGTCACCCGAAGATATAGCAACCCGTCCTGAGTTGGCACACCACAGACCTTTTTTTGAGAAACTCCAGAAACTTGACTGTGTGGAAAGAGACAGGCTCATGAAGAAGAAAGCCATCGAAAACATAATCAATAATCCCCGCAAAGCAGCTTTGAACTACGTCTGTAATCTCGGAAGATTGTTTTTGAATTTCCCATTTTCATATAAGTATCAACACCCGCGGACATTACTATACATGGTGCCTAATACTTTAGTAGTTGGGGCGATATTATTATCACTTTACCCATTGATAAAACTTCGCAGGTTCCTGCCCCCGGCGATTGTTCATGCTTGTGCTGTTTCGGTTGTATATGTTGCAGGCCACTCTTTATTGTTAGCCGGAGCAAGGTATCTTTGCACCATAATGCCCTTTATCTTTATAATACTTACATATACCTTTACCAATCTGATTAGGATACAAGCCCCCACAGGGGAACCAAAAATGCGCTGAGCAAAACGCCGTCACTCAACTGACAACAAGAGATTTAAATATATCAGCCAGCTCGCGTGCAACGATGTCGGCGTTATAAAAACGCTCCACCACCCTACGGCCCGCCAAACCTAATTCCACCCCAAGTGACTTCTCATTATAAAGGGAAACCAAAGCTTCGTACCATTGCTCGGGAGAGCTGGCTGCAAAGCCGACATCTGCCTTGTCCAGAACATCCCGGTTCATCCCCACAGGCGATACAATCACAGGCAGCCCCACCCCCATATACTGCAGCATCTTGAAAGCACATTTCCCCCGGGACCATTTGTCGTCTGCCAACGGCATGATACCAACAGACATCGAATGCAAGACACGGACCTCTTCTTCCACACTCCAGCGAACAAATCTCACCTTCTCAGGAGGCAGCAGCTTGTGTTCCCAGGGACGATCGGATATCAGCATCAGTTCCGCCCGGTCATGCTCCTCGATAAAACGACTAAGTACCGGTTCGATATTGTCGAGATATTTGAAGTTGCTGGCCAAACCTGTCCAACCGATCACGAATTTCTCCGGGGATTCATCTGCCGGCTCGGGACGCAATGTATACCTCTCCAAATCAATTGCCGTGGGGACAATATGAACTTTTTTGCAATATTTGCCGAAGTACTCAGCCAGATATGTGTTTCCCGCTGTTACCGCGTCCATTGCCCGCGCTATATCTGGCACTGTAAATCGCCCAAACGGACCGCGAAGCCAAACCGCATCGTCAACATCAAGGATACGAGGCCGTTTGAGAAAACGCTCGAACGTTTCATAGCCATCCACAAATCCCCGGCTGATCCAGACCATATCGGCTTGACGCGACCGAAAAAGTCCAGGAAACTTGGTCATCGCCTTAAAGGGCCCTGGAAAATAATAGGTCTTCTCGGAAAACGGCATATGCTCCTTAACAACCACACCATGTTCGGCAAGTCGGCGTATATATTGCCTCACCCGGAAACGCGAAGAGGGCCTCCTCGTACCGGCCGTTAACGCCGCCAAAGTGATTGGTTCCTCAGTGTTCACATCATGACTCATCACTTATATCTCAAACAGCCTGGATCCTGTTTCGTTGAATCTGCTTATACCCGGCAAAGTTGGTTCATTCATCCTTCGTAAATACTATTTCGATACCGTAGCACGGAAAAATATAGCAAAAATCTTCTTCGTACCACTCCTGGAAAAAACTGCTCAGGTTGAAAATCACCCCTAATATCCTCTTGATAATTCTTCCAAAGAAAAACGGTGAATCAAAAATAAGTTTCAGCGACAAAATTCTGATTTTCGTATCGAAATAATAAGTAGGCACCTTCCGCTTCAACTGATACTTGGAGTCGACAAAATAATAGAAACTGTAAAGCCCGAAAAACCTCTTATGCGTAGGGTCCGAATAATAGTAAGGATTTGAAAAATGCGGGACAAAAACAAATACTTTGCCCCCCTTCTTGAGCACCCGCAAAATCTCGCTCATCAAACCTTCGAAATCCTGCACGTGCTCGAAAAAGCTGCGAGCATAAATCTCGTCAACGCAGCCGTCCGGCAGAAAATCAAGCCCCTCCTCAACATCGGCAACTATATCAACTTCGGGCAAATCAATTCTATCGATACCGATTGCGCCCAGCCTTTTCTTTTTGCCGCAGCCAAGCTCCAGCACAACCGGCTCGCCACCATTAAGAACCTGATTTAAATCGATCTTTATCAAGGGCTCCATAAGTATACCCAACCAAAAACAATAATCTGTTTATATCTTATTAACCGCCGATGTCTTTCGGCTTTCTAACTTTTAACAAGAACAGGTTTGTAGCCAGTTGTATCACAAAATACAGCATAGAAGAGATGACACCGCCTAAAATACCATACAGAGGGATAAGTGTCGCGTACAAAACAACCACTGCAATCATGGAAGTGATTCTACTAAGATTAATCTCCTTGTTCAATTTATACTTTATCAGAAAATGAGTAGTTATCGTATTCAGAAAATAAATCGGGATAACAGCTACATAAAGCCGGGAAAGACCGACTGCCTCTGAAAATTCCCGGCCATATAGAAAAAGGACCGGGTACTTAATAATTGGGTACAATATAATCGGAATCAAAAACGATAGCAGAAAAAACTTGTAAAAATACCTGACAGTAATCTTTTTCGACTGGTATAAATTCGGTATTATCGCTTCCACTGTGCTTTGTATTATTCTGAAAAATACATCCGTAAATTTCATCACCAGCCCGTAAATAGCAACATCACCAAACGGAAGTAACGCCCCTATAAGAACGATATCAACCCTGCCGAAAATGACTGTGGATAGAATCACTATCGTTAACGCTAAGCTTTGCCTTTTCCAGCCCTCGTCCAGTTCATCATTTTTTAATGAATTTACAACTTTCAAATGATAAAAGATGTTAAATCCGCTGCTGACCAGAAAATAGGCGGTAAGGATCACTATGATATTTTTGGTAAACACAATCGATGCCGTCACAGCAACCAGACTGATAAAAAACTTTATCGAATTATAGAAGGCCAATCTCCGAAACTCGGACCTTCCTTTCAAATACAGCACCCAGTTCTGTAAGCTCTCCTCAAATGGAAAAAATAAGGCAACAGCAATCAAGCCGACCCCCAGTATCTTCGCCTTAAAAAGATAAATTAAAATACCTGTTATGACCAACAAGGGTATGCCGAGCAGGCTACAAAAAAAACTGAACCGCGTTGCTCTGCGATAAACTCCGTCATAGCCCTGGGCTGCGGTCCTGAACACACAAATCCTAACCCCGGGAACCGAAATAATTGAAAATAGCCCGAACATCCCCAATATAAACAAATACTGTCCGTACAGTTCCTTGCTGCCGAGTCTTGTTAATAAAATAGAAACGGCCAATGCAAATGCTGTAGTTACACCTTGATTGATATTTGACCAAAATATTTTGGATGTGTGTGGCTTGATCTCCTCTACAAATCTCTTGGCTTTGTTAATCATATGTCACATTCTCACTATCGATAACAAATGACGCGACCTCGAAAGATGTCGAACGAACCATATCTGTTCTTCTTTCAGGCCACCAAAAACAACAGGACTCCATAGGTCCGCCGGATACATTTTGTAATCTGCTTTACAGCCAAATATAACTCTGATCATGGTCACTCTTTATTTACAACATATGCCGCCATTCCCAACTCTGCCCACACAATTACTTTTGTAGACAACCACTCTACCCAATTGAAAAACCTTACCGGCAACATGCTGTTTCTCATCTTATAGAAATCAGTAAGACTTAAAACATTATCAGTTGATACAAAATCAAAATTATTATTTTTTATAGTTCTCAAAACCGCCCTATAATCATATATATTTACATGAAAAACCGGATTGAGATTTCTTGTTAATGCCGGCAAATTATTCTTCAGACGATTGACATTTCTTTTTATATATATTGACCTATAGTCCATCACAGAAAAAACAAAGAGACCCCCTTTTTTTAACAGCTCTTTCACCAATTTCAGACTATCTTTTACCTCTTGTAAATGTTCTAAAACAGACAGCATCACAACTACATCAACCGGACCAAAAGATTTCAGTTCACCGATATCTCCAACTATTCTTTGTCCACGTTCTGTAGCCAATTCTGTTTTGTCACTGTCTAAATCATACCCCACGGCATTAACACCATAACCCTGGACCGTATCTAAAAAATCTCCCCAGCCACATCCATAGTCAATGATCTTCAAATCCTCCAACTTCTCTTTTCCCAAAAGTTTCAGTGTGCGTAATATATTCATCCAGATACGTGCTAATGACAATCTCTTGTGAATTAGTAGTATTCCGTCCTTGTTCTGGGCATGGTCAATAGAATCCACATATGCTTTACGCAGAGTATCATCATCCCATATATACTCACTATAAACCATCCCGCAATTTCTGCACTTCGAATATGTAAGAAACTCTTCTTTCCCCCTTATAATATTCTTGAACTCTTCAATCTTGAACTCTTCCAAATGATAAGCTGGATTAATTTCAGAAAATGATTCAGGAGTAAATCTCATAATTACCACAGCTTCAGAGCAATCACATACAGGACAATTACGTTTGTTCATATTATCCTCAGATACTATGCTTTTATTACCATCCTAAAATTCTAATATGTACAATTTAATATCTAATCCTTCTATAGATATCTATAAGTATCGGAGGAGTAATCCACTTCACAAGTGTCTCCCATGTCCTTTCCGCGGGCTCGTGCCACCGCTTCTTCCAGTCCTCGAGCTTCAACATATAATCATCTAATTGATTTTTCGGGATTTCTCCCTTCAAACCTACGCCCACAACAGTATGAGGAAATTGTTCGTCACCGGCAAAATCAACAAAGCAAGAACCAAAAATTTTGAGAAGAGACTTAAATGCCTCCGGAGTGAAACGCCAATAGTCATATGGATAGTCATGTATAGGAAAGTTCATAATCGAGCTAATTACAAGAATCCCGTCCGGCTTGAGTATTCTATGAGCTTCTTCAGTTGCTTTTCGCACGAATTCTACATGTTCAAGTGTATCCAGCATGAGAACTGTTCCGGCTGTTTCCGACGGCAAGTCTATTTTATGAAGATTTAGAATTCGGTCCACCCCGGGACCTTCCTGCATATCACAGCCGACATATTCCTTACCGGCAAATAGTGGGCGAAGATCCGCAAATCCTTCCTGGCCCGGCACCTGAAGCGACCCAAACTCATAAATTGGCTCAGGAATAGACAATGTGCCCGCAACAATTTCTACAAATTGTTTGATCGATTCACGCATAGTATCTTAAGTTATCACCTCCTATTTCAACGATTTTATAAAAATCAAAAAGTATTGTGGGATTATGGTTTATGAGACAATATTGTGCAAGAACTTGTTCCGTTCCCATCAACCACAACATTCGTTTCATCTGTCTTCACAACGTTTTATAGAAACCCAGTTATTTTCTCCTGAGTTTTATGAGAATGTCTACAAATAGTGAAATCTACACTTCTTTATATCGGCCAAAATCCCCCAGAAAACAGCCAAATCCGGTACATGCAGCGGCCAAATGACGGTTTGTGACCTTATCCGGTCCTCGCTGATAAGTCAATCCTGCTTGTTTGTCGAAAAAGGCCTTTTTTCAAGCTGATATTGCGGATTGCGGGGCAAAAGGGCTGTTAGAGATGAATTTGTTGAAAATTTGGTATAATTTGTCAAATTCAGTAAAAAAAATAAAAAAACCGCGTCAAGTTTTGTGGTTTCGTTACACTTATTAATAGTATTGAATGAACGACAACATAGACCATGTAGAATTGGTAAAAAAAGCTTGCTTTTTAAGCTGCATCAGGTATATAATTAAAATTTATTGTAGATGAGTGAGAGGCCCCCAAGACCTCGGAAATTCTGTTAACCGGGCGCATGCGCCCAACTTAATGGAGGTATGAACTATGAAAGCGAAAACAATTCTTGTGGAAATCCTAATTGTTTCGGTCCTGTGTAGTCTGGCATTGGCAGAGTGGACCGAGCCCGTACCTGTTACAGAGGTGAATACCCAATACGCGGACTGGACACCTTTTTTGTCCTTCGATGGCCTGTCGCTTTACTTTGCACGGGTGAGTACAGGCACCTTCTACTACGCCCGAATATTCGAGGCAACAAGAGAAGAACCATACGGCCCGTTTACGGCTGTAAACGAGGTTCTTAGTTCAAGCGGCCAGCATGTTCTCGGTCCGTGGGTTTCGCTGGACAACCTGCGGATGTACTATTTCGCACAGATAGAGAATCCAATTCTATGGCAGCTCAAAGTCAGCGAGCGGGCCTCGGTAAATGACCCCTGGCCGCTTGGCTCAAATATCTCTGAGCTGAACATACTCGGTACGCTGCACATACCAAAACTGACGGCCGATGAGTTGAATCTTTTCTTTTCTTCAAATAATATTCCTGGAGGTCAGGGAGGGTATGATATGTGGATGGCGACTCGACCGGATATGAATTCGCCGTTTGATGAGGTGACGAATTTGTCGGGGATTAATACGACCGCTCATGAGGTATGTCCATCTGTATCACCTGATGGCCTTACTCTGCACTTTCAATCCGATCGTAATGGGTCTCATCAGCTATTCAGAGCAACACGCGCCTCCTTAAGTGAACCATTTGGAAATGTCGAACATTTGTCAGTATTCGATATGCCGGGGTACACCAACCATCATCCTTCCCTGAGCAGTGATGGAAGCACACTATATTTTACAAGGCTACTCGGAAATGACAAATCGACGGGAGATATTTATGTATCGTATGTAATAGATCCAAACAGAGCATCCGCCCCAAGTCCTGCTCATGGGGCAACATACGTGGATCCGAATGTGGTCCTTAGCTGGGCCCCGGGACAAAATGCCCTCTCACACAATGTATATCTTGGAACAAGCTTCGATGATGTGAATGATGCTAATACACTTTCTGACGAATACAAGGGCAATTACGATGTAAATAGCTATGATCCCTGCGGTCTGAATTCTGAAACGACTTACTACTGGCGGATTGATGAAATCACAGAACCAAATGCTGAACCAAATATGCATAAAGGTGACCTCTGGAGCTTCACAACATGGGTAGAATTTGAGTCTCACCTTGTTGGCTGGTGGATGTTTGACGAAGGCCAAGGCGTCATAGCGTACGATTCTTCCGGCACCAACCATGGATTCGTCCAGGGAGCTACCTGGACTACCGGAAAAATTAACGGTGCACTGAGCTTTGATGGGTTGAATGATTATGTCGACATGGCAGATACGGTCAAAAACTATTTAGGAACAGATTATACCGTTTCAACCTGGATAAAAGCAAATACAATTTCCTTAAATAAGGCCATCATATCATACAGACATTCTACTGATGTTAATCCGGTTTTATTTTCCCTTGGCCAATATTATACAGACGTCCATTTTGCCGTGAGAGATAATTCTCTTAATCTTGCACAATCAGCTTTCGTGGATGCCATTACAGCGAATACCTGGTATCACGTTGCAGGTGTCAGGGAAGAAAATAATGTGAACATTTATGTCAATGGCGTTAGTGGAACCCCGGTCTCAGAAACACTTGGAGCAATAACCCCGGATAATTTAAAAATAGGGGCCACTCAGTGGGGAGGCAATCCAGTTTCAGATCACTTCAACGGCGCTATTGACGACGTCATGATTTTCAATAGGGCCTTATCTGAAGAAGAAATATGGGAAATCTACCAAAGCTCTTTGTGTGAACCAGGCTATCCGTGTATCAATTTATTGCCCGAATCCCTTGAGTTTTTTGCAGATGAAGGTGGACCTAATCCGGCACCACAAATCCTGTCAATTAGCAATTTCGGTGACGACATATTGAACTACCAGATCACAGTAGATTGTTCATGGCTCCAGGTTGATCCGAATGCGGGCAGTTCCGCAGGAGAATCCACCGAAGTGACCGTCACTGTGGACATATCAGGCCTTGACTGTGGTATTTATGACTGTAACCTGATAGTTTCAGACCCAAATGCCTCAAACACCCCACGCATAGTACCCGTTGAGTTGGAAGTCTTTCGCGAATACTGTTACATAGACGTACGTGTTGTCCCTGTTGCAGTGCTGACTAACCCGGCCACAACCAGCGAGGTCCGAACCACACTTCCCGATTCCATACCCGGCGTGGTCAGGGGTAACACATTTTATCTCGAGATTTGGGCCAGCGATTTAGGGAAAACTAACACAGGCCTGACAGGTGTCTACGTGGATGTGGACTTCTGCGGCCAGGCAAGCGCTTTGGACGTCGAGCATGGCACAATCTTTGTGACGTTCCCGGATGGGACTATCCAGCCGGGCGGTGTGGATGAGTTCGGAGGCTCAGCCCTTCCCAACGGCGGCGGCATCGAGCCGGAATGGGTCCGCGTCGGTTGGATCCAGATGAGCGCTCAGACCGAGACAGGAACATGCACAATATCGCTTCTACCAAGTTCAACAGGAATAGGAGCACTGGATCGTGGAGTGATTCCATGGGCATTTGTGGACCTCGGCTCAGTTGAATTACCCATTACACCCCCAGTCCGAAGTTACGACTTGGATGGAGACAACTTCATCGGCCTGGCGGATCTAAGCTTCTTCGCAGGCTCATGGAAGCAGCGTGTGCCGCCTGCCAATGAAGAGCACGACTTTGATTGTGATAATAAGGTGGGAGTCGGGGATCTGAGCTGGTTCGCAACAGGATGGCAGAAGTCTACAAACGACCCCACCATTCTATATCCACCCTGCTCCATAGGCGCTGAAGCGGCGTGGCTTTTAAACAATAGTGCCCTTGGAATACCAAGCTCAAATACTCTCGAAACCTCATCCTCAACAACTACATCGGAGCCCCCGGCCGACATAGCTTTTGCCATGGCCGTTTTGGATTCTCCCTCCTCATCAGATACCACCACAGTACTGCCAACCTCGGTAAAGAGACTCTCTGCCGGGCAAACTTACTATCTTGAGCTTTGGGTTAGTGACGTTGGCTATGTCAACACCGGTCTTACTTCCGCTTATGTAGACCTGAGCTTCCCATCCGATGCAGTAACCGTTACAGATGTCTCCTACAGCACTGATTTCACACTGTTTAATGAAGAGTCCGTTCTTTCAGGAATAATCGATGAGTTAGGCGGCTCCTCCTTACCAGGTGGCGATGGCATTGAACCGGTATGGGCCCGTGTAGCCGTTGTTCAGATTCTTGCGGATGCAACGTTGCCCTTCGTAACCTTTACGCTTTCACCCAGCAGCCTGGGAGTTGCTGCTTTTGGACGCGGGACTATTCCCTGGAACGATATATCATTCAGCAGCCTGCTGATTTGCCCGGCTAACTTCAACGGCGACGCGGGTGTGGACGGGAAAGACATCGCGATATTTGCATCGGCATGGCACACTCAACCGGGAGACCCTCAATGGAATCCGGACTGTGACATCACCACTCCTATTGGTTATATCGATAGGTCTGACCTTGCCTGGGTAGTGGATAGCTGGCTCATAGGAATCGCGCCGTAGGTTATCACAGGATGTACTTATGGAAGACTAAACCAGGGTGTGAACCCAGGAACAGTTTACGCAAGTACGAACAAATGGCCCCATGAGACCAGGTAAATTATGTTAACCGGGCGCATGCGCCTAACGTAATGGAGTAAAAGACTATGAAGACAAGAACATGTTTTGCGGCCATCGTGGGGATTTGGGCTCTGTGTGGGCCGGCATTGGCCACTGATGGCATGGTCTCGTACTGGAAGTTTGACCAGGGAAGTGGAGCAACGGCATATGATTTGTTAGGAGACAATCATGGAACTATCTCTGGTGCACAGTGGATAGACGGTCAAGTTGAAGGAGCATTGAACTTTGATGGTATCGATGATTACGTTGATATCCCTTATGATTCGAGTTTGGATATAAACGCTCCACTGGGAATTACTCTATCTGTCTGGTTTAAATTGAACTCTTACCCGGACAACCTTCATCAAGGCCCCATATTTGGACTTTTTAATAGTGCAGGTCAGGGCACAAAGAATTACTTATTTATAGGTAAATCTACTTATGGGAATCACATTGACTGGATGCATTGGCCTTCACCTTCCGGGTATATAACATCCATAAAACCTGATTTGGATAAATGGTATCACGTCGTAGCTGTTGAAGATTCACCTCGCAGGGCTATTTACATTAATGGCTCTTTGGATTCTTCAGATAATTTTTCCCAGCCATACCAGGGAAATACACCTGATACGATAAGAATAGGCAGCAGGGCCGACGCTTGGGCTCCCTATTACTTCGATGGCTCGATCGATGAAGTCGCAATCTTTAATAAAGCTTTGCTTACTGAAGAAATCGAAAAACTTTATGACTATAGCTCGGCCGGATATCCTTATCCCGTTGACGCCAAAATATTTGCCATCAACAGGATTGAACGTGCTATCGCTAATAAACTTGAGGCGTTGGAAAAAGTCAACGCGGCGCTGGTGCAGGAATGGGACGCGTACGATGCCCTTGAGGAACTGCTCGAAAGCGGTGATTACGGCGACTTGACAAAAGCAGACATCATAAGGGCCAGGCAAGAGATTCATTCCGCGATTCAACATCAAGAACTCACAAAAAAGGCCCTGGATAGAAGCATTGAAAAGCTCCAAGACGCACTGGAGGCCTTAGGCTGGGAGCCCCCGCCGCCTCCGCCACCAATTGTCGCTGCCAATCTCCCACTGGAACTTTGACCAAGGCAGCGGAACAACGGCATACGATTCGGTTGGTACTAATGATGGAACCGTCTACGGGGCTGCCTGGACGATCGGCCAAATTAACGGCGCACTGAGCTTTGATGGTATGAATGATTACGTCGACATGGCAGATACGGTCAAAAACTATTTAGACACAAGTTATACCGTTTCGGCATGGATTAATACAAAAACAATCTATGGTATTCACTATATTGCGATGTATAGACGTTCAACGCTTGACATTGGCTATCAAATTCTATTCCATCTTGACCTTATTGATAGTGATGTTCGATTTATTGTGGGCAGTCTTGGAAATAACGCTATCGCATCTCATCCTGATGCCATTACAACTAATACCTGGTATCACGTTGCAGGTGTCAGGGAAGAAAATACTGTGAACGTTTATGTCAATGGCGTTAGTGGAATTCCGGATTCAGAAACATTTGGAGCTATAAGCCCCGATAATTTCAAAATAGGAGCTATTCATTGTTGTGATCAAGGAATTCAAAGATTTTTCGATGGCACTATCGACGACGTCATGATTTTCGATATAGCTTTATCTGCTCAGGAAATACAACAGCTTTACACAAATGGCTCATCGGGATTGTAATTGCAGGTAGTTGATGCTTTAAAGAAAGGGTAAAACAGGTGGGCGGGTTAAGGTAATTGGATTTCCGGATTTACAGTCTTGGAGTAGCTTCTTAACGCATAAAGAATCTGCTGCATAAATCCTTTACTTTGCCTTGCGTCTGTTCCCTGAAAGATTCGTCTATTTTGTATTCGTTGTCGTTTACTACTTCTACCTTCCTTAAAACCGCATCAACTAACGCCGATATGCAGTCCATCTCTTTGGCTCCCATCCCATTTTTTGTAACAATAGGCGTCCCCAATCTGATGCCGCTGGTAACCGAAGCACTTTTCTTACTGTAAGGCAGCCCGATCATATCGACAACAATCCCGCATTCTTCCAGACACTTTTGTGCCGCAAGCCCTGTCAACCCTTCTCGCAAATTCGCCACGTTTACTAAAACCATATGGTTGTCCGTCCCGCCGGTCACCACATCATGTCCCAGCTCCACCAGGTTCTTTGCGAGTCTTTTTGCGTTTTCTATGATTGTAAATTGCCTTTTCTTGTATTCATCAGAAAGTGCTTCTTTGAAAAAAACGGCTTTGGCCGCTATATTATTGAAATAAGGTGTCCCCTGCACACCCGGAAATGTCACCTCGTCGATATGTTCCCATAAAGGTACTTCCTTTGTCCCCACCTTTATTTTCCTGTCATAGTCTTTGCCCATCAATATCAGCCCGCCTCTGGGACCGCCCGGCTTATAAGTGCTCGTCGTCGTAAAGTGCGCAAAATCTATAGGGGAACGATGGGCGCCGGCAATCACCAGTCCGGATATGTGTGAGATGTCCGCTAAAAGGTACGCCCCTGTGCTCTCAGCAATCTCTCTGAACTTCTCAAAATCTATCGTCCTCGAGTAAGCGCTGGCCCCGCATATAATCAGCTTCGGCTGGAATTTGACTGCCTTGTCCCGAATAACATCGTAATCCAGAACAAAACTTTCCTTATCAACATAATAATTCTCTACCTCAAAGAACCTGCCCGTAAAGGACACCCTCGATCCGTGCGAATAATGCCCCCCCTGCTCCAGCGCCAGGCTCAATATCTTATCTCCGCTTTCCAGCAATGCCGTAAGCACAATCTGGTTGGCTTGTGTACCCGAATGTGGTTGAGGATTCGCGTATTGTGCGCCGAAGGCCTCTTTCGCCCTGCTCACAGCCAGGCCCTCCACATCGTCAACAACCCCACACCCTCCGTGTATTCTTGCCCCCGCAAAGCCCTCGGCTGTCTTGTTCTGAAGAACTGACCCAAGCGCCGCCAAAACCGCCCGCGAACACTGGTTCTCCGCAGCCCCAAGCTGCAAAGTATTCTGCCTCCGCTCGTACTCTCTTGTCAGTAACTGATAAACCTGCCCGTCAGATTCCTTCAGGGCATTTAGTATGGCTTGATGATACTGCTGTGAAGATAATCCTTCCAACAACATATCTAACACTTTCGAATCCCTTCTTCGGTCAACAAAAAAGCCTGTCCTTATCTCTATCGGCTATTGAAAGTCAGTTACCTAAAAAAGCTGGCAGGGTGGGCTTTTAGCCCACCGCTCTTTTATTTCCGTCCATAAAATACCCAAATTCGCAATTGCCGTCAAAGAAAACATTGTATTAACCCCACAAATTCGTATAATTGCAAACAACGACCGAAAGGATGCCTCCCCTGTCCAGGGATGGGCCCCTCATCGATAAGGATTTAGCCGACAGGGTAAGAAATAAAAGCTATTTGCAGGAAAGGACAAAATGATATGGGCGATAAAGGAAAAAGAGATAAAGGCAAAAGAGAGCAACAGAAAAAGGCCCAACTTAGCCCAAAGGAAAAACGAAAATTGAAACAGGAAAAAAAGAATAAATAATCGCCAAAGTGGTCAAGGTTCCAAAATACCCCAAAAACCTGAAAAGCTCCTGGTTCATTTAATTTTTTCTCGGAATAACCAAAAAAGCAGGACGGATTCTGTTCATCCGTCCTGCTTCGTTGTTGTGATTCGTCCCAAAATTATTCAGTTCGTCAAAACTCCTGATTAATCACTTTCAGTAGGTACTGGTAAATCGATGAACCGCTGGGAAGGAGGAATACTCATTTCAACCGCTTGGAACTCTGCACTGTCATTTTTAATCATCGCAATTTTGGCAGACCAGTTTACCATAGAAGCAGTCTGAAGATCCGCCTGTCTTTTCCGAAGTGCAGCCAGTTTCAGTTTAGAATCTTCACGGGCGGCCATCGCTTGAGCCATTGCACCGGCTAAATCGGTTCGTCTTAAAGCCATCATATTGTACTCTGCGGCTCTGTCGATTACACGTTCGGCCTTGACTTGCTGGATTCGGGCATTGAAACGCGCCTTTACTGCATCAAGATAGGCCCGTGCGGCATCACGTTTTCCTAAGTTGGATGCAAGAATAATATTTATGTCAGCCTGAGCGGTCGCATACTCGGCATCAATGGTTGCATTTTCACACATCTTGTTTGTATTGGCGTTTGCTACCATACGATCACAGGCTGCTTCGCCACGGAGGTTCTGGTTTGATGCAAGTTCTCTGTCTCGGACTATCTGTGCCCCCGATATCGCGTGTTCCATTGTAAATTGTGTGTTAATGCGGCTGACTTTAGCTTCCTTTTTTTGTCGATGGACTGTCGCTTGAGCCAAAGCCTCCTGATAATCCGCTTGTGCGATGCGTTCACCGGATTGGATTGAATTGTCAATTCTTGTCAGTTCTGCCACAAGACATCTACCGGCTGAATCAATCTGAGCATCAATCTGTAGTGCAAGAGCTTCTTGAGAATCAGATACACTTTGGGATTCTGTCATCAGTCGGGAATACTGGGCTTCCCCACGCTGTTCTGCCGCCCAAAGAACAACCTTTAATTCCTCAACATCTTTTTGGCCGCAACTTTCGACTGCTCCTGCTTCGGCAAAAAGTTGGTCGGCACGAGCGTTGACAATCTGTTCAAGGGCGTTAGCATGACTCTGAAGATCAAGGACCCCTGCTTCTTGTTCCTTACGGAACGATTCGGCTTGAACAACGTGCTGCTGGTATTTTGATTCTATGATATCCATCTCTTTTGCGGTCTTGGTCTCTATTTCGATGAAACGTGAACGGGCCTGTGATTCAAGGGCATCCGCGATGGATAACTGTTCGGTTGAAATGGCATCTTCCTGGGTTTTTACCGCAAGGAGATTGGTCTCGGCTTCGGCGAATGTCGCTGCTAACACCAATTCCTGAGCGTCAGCCTGGGCCCTGGTTCGCATAACATCCGCAAAGCTTGTGCGATACTCTGCGATGTGATTCGGTTCTATACGGGCTGCCACTGCCTGGACTTGAGGAACATTCGGTACCATGTGTAGTTCTTCGCTCTGCTGTGATACTACAGTCGTATGATTGTCCATTTCCACTTTATTGGCGGCTTTTTTAGACGCAATTTCGTCCAAGACTTCCTGTTTGATGCGGGCAGCTTCAGCTTCGGCTTCGGCGATAAGCTGAAGTTTTTGTGCCTCGGCTACTACTTCGGCATGGAGCGCTGTTTCACGGACTGCCTCGGCAAGAGACCCTGCCTCTGCCTTAACAAATTCAGAACGGGCCATTTGTTCGGCACGGTCAGAACGAACTCGAATCTTTTTCACTTCATTTTGTTCATCCTCGAGTTTCGCCTGAATTTCAGCTAATTGAGATTCGTAGTTGGCAACTGAACTGTTCTGTTGATGACGAATCTCCGCACGGAGACGGTCTATTTCCGCCATCGCCTTTTCAAAACGCGTAGGGACTTGGGCGGATTTCTCTTCGGTTTTAGCCTCTGCCTCGGCCTTCACTGACGCAGCTTCTATCAGTTTTAATTGGTACTCTTCATTTGCAAGATTAGACTCGATCGTAGAGGCTTTGGTACGAAGCTCTTTGACTTGAGCTGCCGATTCCTTAACGATTGCTTCGCGGGTCGCATTGAGTCTGTCAACTTCAGATTCTGTCTGAATAGTAGTAGATTTGATTTGCTCATTAAGTTCGTCTACGCGAGCTTGAGTTTCAAGTTGGACCGAACGGGCTTTCGCCTCAAGTTCTGATATCGTCGCAGAAGCACGTTCACGAGTCGCTCTCGAGGCTTCTGTCATCGATAGAATTTCAGCATTGCTTTCGATTTCAATCGCGTTGTGAATCTCTTTGAGCTGTTCAATACGGGCCGTTTCGCTTTCGAACTTCTCATTTCCGTTAGCGACAATATCGTTATATTTGCTTTCGCTTTCCATGATTAGTGACGCTATGATTGCGTCTTTCCGTTCGATCAGTGCATTGAGTTCTGCTTCTCTTGCTTCGATTTGTGCAATAGCCTTACCGTATTCTTTGTTGTACCTTTCACGAAGTGCACCGGCGTCTGAGAGGTTTTTATTTACTTGCGCTTCCACTTCCACCCGGCGGGCACTAAAATCAGCAATATGTTTACTCAATTCTGCACGAGCCTGTAAATCATCGGTATCGGCTGTTTCCAGGGCCGCTTCGACTTTCGATACCCCGATTTTACCTTCACTTACATACATCCTCGGAAGAGCTGAACGGTTAGCTAATACGGAAAATTTCGAATGTGTTCTCGAAATCTCGGGGCGTTCATTTAGCGGCTCCACCACACGACCATACCTGTTGGCACATCCTGAAACGAGCAACGTGATAATCAAATATGTGTTTACCAAATGTCGGACAATCAGTCTCTTTTTCTTGTTCATCACCATTTTTTTGTCTCCTAATACCTAAATTAATGAAGTTAAATGTTTCCCCCTGTGAATTTCAATGTGTTCTCCATCGCCATTCAACAGGCTCAATTTTGCGAATTTGGTATTTCCCCCTATGAATTTTAAGTTGCCCCCTATCGCCTGTGTCCCCCATCGTCAATCAGCAGGCTCGGTCAGGCTCGGTATGGATTCTTTCGTCATAATCAAAGAACCACTTTAAGAGATATAGAAAATTCTTGGGATTCTTCCGGGCAAATGGACTTCATGACCAAAAAACATACGAGATACGAATCACAAGATACGATTCACGAGATTGGTGAGGGGGCATTGCTTACAATACGCCATGACTTAAGCTTAAGTTTTTGTGAAAAGCATCGATAATAATTTGAAAGGCTATTTTTGGGGCATATTGTTCGTGCTAAAAACCATAAACAGCATTTTAAAAGTAGCGAGAGAGTCCAATCGACTCTCTCGCTAAAAAGGCTTTTTAGATCGACGCAAAGCAGTATCGCTGTCTGAATTGAAATATAAAGGTCCTGTCAGTCCTAAGCAGTAAAAGACAGGCGGTACTGGAAATTGCTGCGGAATAGTGCGATTGTGCGATTAAATTGTAACGGTCGTGTCAGGGACCGGACGGTGAATGTGCGCAGTCGATACTACAAGTTAGGATTATAACGTTTTTGCGGCTAAATATTTAATCGGGAAAATATTATGGCTAAATCTCTAATGATAGTAGACGATTCGGCAATGTTGAGGTTTCAATACCTTCTGTAGTCAGCGGTCGACAGCTTCAGAACAATTTAGGTGATGGAGCAGTCAAGCATTTAACCAGGATAAAAATTCAGGATGAATATGTTGCTGAGTTCTTATTGTTATACAGAAAAGCTAACTGACACGTCCAACCGCTATTTTGTGCGGTACTGTCTTAGAATCAGGTCATAAAATGAAAGAAGTGATTATAATAGCAGGAAGAAACAAAGTTGATGTCGGCTGGATTAGATGCTGCTTGGAGCAGCAGGGTCACAGTTCAATTCTTTGTAAAACACCAAAGGAACTTGTTGAAAAATTGAAAGTATTTCCTGCTTGCAGTGTGCATGTGCGTTTAGTAATCATTGATCACGGGATGTGGGAAAACATCAATAATGATTTAATTGTTGAGATGAGTGAGTGTGTACCATACGTCCCTTTTGTCTTGCTCGACAAAAATAATATAACATTTTTGGTCGAAGATTGGCTCACAGGTTCAATGCAGCATCTTACGGTCTCTGGTTCCGAATTGCCCGAGCATGTTTTTAGATCCAGATGCAGCAAGTTTCTTGGCTCTGTTGAGGATGCATTATTAGACTTGGAAAACGGTATTACGAATGCCCAAAATATTCAAACAATATCCTATACGATGAATAAAATCGCGACATTGGCGGCACAGATGATTAAGCCAAATATCAAAGCTCTCGCAGTAAAGACAATGGATTTACTTGAGGATATCCAACACAACCAGCAGTGTGTTGTATCTGAAGCTCACAAGGAATCGTTATTTAATTCAATAGATGAAATGAAAGAGTGCTTTTGCCAAGCTGAAGTTAACGTCGCATAACTTTTCCCGTTTAAACAATAGTCGACAAATTACAACTTCAGAAAGTTGGTTATTGTTATATCAATGAGTTGATAAGATAACAAATGAAAGTTTTTATGTTGGGCTGGGAGTTTCCACCATTTATCAGCGGTGGTTTAGGTACGGCTTGCTACGGCCTTACCAAGGCGATGAACCAGCTGGGCCTGAAAATAACCTTCTGTTTGCCTAAAATGGTTGAAAGCCAATATGCTGCCCATATAAACCTACTCAGTCCCAATTCCTTAACATCTGCTGCAGCAATCAAAATCAATGAATTAACAAACGTAACATTTCGCACAATCAACTCACCCTTGCAGCCATATTCAAGGCCTGATGTTTACCAGCAGCGCATCGAAGAGACTTTGAAACAAAAACAGCAAATACACAACGCCAGTAATATTACCAGTCAATTTATGAATAATGCAGACTATGGTGGAGATATGTACACAGAAGTCTACCGATATGCTGCGATTGCGGGCGAATTAGCTAAAGATGAGGATTTTGACATTATTCATGCCCATGACTGGATGACTTACCCTGCTGGAATTGCAGTGGCAGCAATAAGCAGCAGACCCTTGATTATACATGTCCATTCCACAGAATTCGACCGTAGCGGCGAGCACGTTAATCAGATGGTTTACGATATTGAACGGGAAGGTATGCATGCAGCAGATAAAATAATTGCTGTCAGCCATTTTACCCGCAATATCATAATCAGCAGATATGGCATTAACGGCGAAAAAGTTGAAGTAGTGCACAATGGTCTAGAGCGTAATGGCAATCAAGCCATGACCGCAAGTACTATTAGCAAAGACGAAAAACTTGTCTTGTTCTTGGGTAGGATCACAATGCAGAAAGGGCCGGAGTATTTCCTTCAAGCTGCCCAAAAGGTGCTTGAGGTAATGGATAACGTCAAGTTCGTCATGGCTGGCTCCGGTGATATGATGCATCGGACGGTTGAAATGGCAGCAGAACTTGGCATTGGAAACAAGGTATTGTTTACGGGTTTTTTGCGAGGCGATGATGTCCAGAAAATATATGAAATGGCGGATCTTTTCGTTATGCCATCTGTCTCAGAGCCGTTTGGCTTGGTGCCTCTGGAGGCTTTGAATAACGATGTGCCGGTTATAATAAGCAACCAAAGCGGTGTGTCCGAAGTTTTAACACATGCTCTCAAAGTAGATTTCTGGGATATTGAAGAAATGGCTAACAAAATTGTTGCTGTACTGAAATATCCACCGTTAAAGATAACACTACAAAATAACGGCAACCTTGAAATAAGGAAACTGCGATGGGAAGACTCCGCTGCCAAGTGTATGAGAATTTACGAAGAAACATTAATTGCTGTCTAATAGCTCGTTGAGGGTTTTTTAGAAAGGAGTTCTGCACAAATGGAAAATGAATTTATTTTATCGTACAAGATGGCTTGTGAATGGTGGCGAAGGTCTGATTTACAACCTAAACCTAAGAATATGGAACGTGTAGTTGAGGCATTACGCCAGGCCGAGATCGAAATATATTCAACTAATTTCAGTAGTGATGGCTGGTTAGTATGTGAGCCTCGACCAGATGCAATACATGAGGCTTTAAGCGGTAAAATCTGGAGGGATAGAGAATGGGAATTTTCAAATTAAACAAAAGAAGAACCTGGCCGAGTATAAAAAATCCCACCTCTTTTCAACAAAATCCCACAAATCCACCAATCCGTGGACTAAATACTAACGACCAGCGACTAACGACTATTCTAAGTCCGCCGGAAGGGCCTCCACAATTTTGATTTTTACATTTTAATCTTTGATTTCCCGTTCAACCGTTCAACCGTTAAACCGTTCAACCATTAAACAGTGTCCTCCCCGCGACTTGTGCCTATCCGTTTTATGGGGGGTATCCGCGATTAACTATCCGCCAAAAAAGCTCCGGACAATATCGTTAAATGTTACGTAAAGGAAAAACCCACCTATAAGCACCCACCCCGCATAAGCAAAAATACCCTGCGTCCGCTCGCTCAGAGCAGAGCCTTTGATCTTCTCGACCAGCAACAGCACAACCAGCCCTCCGTCAAGTGGAGGCAGAGGCAAAAAGTTCACCACCGCTATGCACGCGCTTATCAGCCCAAGAAAGTAAACATAGTAAACAAACGGACGCTGAGAAACTATTGTGTAACTAGCCGTAAGGATTCCAACCGGGCCTATAAGGCTCTTCGGGCTCACGTCTCTGCTAACAAGACGCCTTAACGTCAGGTAAGTCTGGGTGATAAACATAATAGTCTTGTTATATCCCATACCGACCGCTTCAATGGGACCCCCGGCCCGGTAAAGCCTCTTCAAATCTTCAAAGGGAACAAATTCGGCAAAAGCCGATTTGACCGTGACAGACTCTCCGCTAATATCTACATTCAAAGCAACACTGCCCCCCACCTGCTCATTGACCCGATAATCAAGCGTGATACGCTCACCCGGATATCGCCTGATTTCCCTGATAATATCATAGAAGTTCGAAACCGGCGTACCGTCAACAGCCGTTATAACCGCCCCGCGAGGAATCTCCAACTTCGCAGGCCCCCCTTCGGCCGATATAGTCTTGGCAACAACCGCGTGTCCTGCGTCAAGCATGGGAATAATACCGATCAATACACGCTTACTGTCCCGCGCCCGCTTCGGCTTAACAACAACTACAAGCGTCTCGGCAATACCCGCAGAATCCACGCGTAATACTTTAATGGGAAGCTCTTTTTTCTCATATTCGGTAGTGACCTCACGCATCTCTTTATAAGTCGGATTCTCAACCCCACCAATACCAACAACAATGTCCCCCTCCCGCAGCCCGCAGTTAGTATCAACAACTTCTATCCGCAAACGCGGAACCATAGAATATATATGGCTAAGGTCCGATTCAGACTCAACTTTCCTCTGCGCATGGCTCAAACTGAGCCGAATCCGCCGCGATTCAACCAACTCAACCGCACCCGTCTCCGTCTTTCGTCCAGCAACGACAGTGACTGCCGGCACCAGCAGGTTTTGTACTATCTCCTCCAACTGCCAGTGCGTCTTCACTTCCCTGCCGTTAACAAACTTAACCTCGTCGCCGGGTTCAAGACCTGTGCTTTCACGCAGCGTATCAACATCTGCAACCTTCGCTATAGTCAGACTCTGGGCCTGCAAAACGCCAAAAAGTCTCATCGGGTTGCCTTCTAACAACTCGGCAACAATCGAAAGTTCTTCTTCAGAGCCGTCTACGTGCCTTACTTTCAGGCTCACAGCCTCGTTGACATCAGACAAAGCCGCCGCCACCTGGATATTGCTAAAGTCAAATTTCCCACTCTCCCCGTCAATCTCAATTACCTCGTCCCCGGGCTTCAGGCCTGCCCGTGCCGCGGGTGAATCGGGTATCACTCCACCAACCACCGCGGGAGGAAGATCTATCCCTACCAGAAAAACCACCATAAAAATCAACATAGCGCTTATTACGTTAAAGGTAACTCCCATAGCTAAAATCGCCATGCGGGTAAGAACAGGCTTGTTTGCATAAGATCGCGGGTCGTCACAGTCCTTGACAGGGCCGATATCGTCCTGGCCTAACATCTTGACAAAGCCCCCCGCCGGAATACAACCGAGTCGATACTCCGTCTCACCGGCCTTGCCCCCTTTGCCGATTAGAAAACTCACTCGATCATCGTCGGGCTCGCCTTCTTTCTCAGAAAACCTCGGAAAAAGACGAATACGATAGCCTTTCTCGGTCCTTTGAATCCCCAACAGCGCAGGTGGAAACCCGATAGAAAATGCCTCCACTTTCACCCCCGAAAGCTTGGCGACTATAAAATGCCCGAATTCATGAACCAGTACAACCGCTCCGAAACCAAGCATAACCAGCAGTATATTGCCGAAAGCACTGATATTTCGGACGATTAGATAAATACCTAAGACTGCAACAACAGCCCAGAATAACATTCGATAATACTTTTTACCGATAGTAGTGATGGTAGTACTACACGTCTCTACCTTCCAGGCCACCCCAAAACGCTTTTTTTTGCTTTCGGGGGTCCCCTTCAACGAATCTTCTGTTTCAGACATTCAATAACCTCTTTTCTTGCCCAGGCGTCTGCTTCATATATCTCTTCCAGAGAAACACGCCTCTTAACGTTATGTTTATGCACACAGTGCTCGATTAGTTCGACGATTGTAACAAATTTTATCCGGCCGGCCAAGAACTCTTCCACTGCAACCTCGTTGGCGGCGTTGAATACGACCGGAGCGGAACCACCCGCACGCCCAACCTCAAAACCCAGCGCCAGCGCCCCAAATTTCTCCAAATCCGGCTTCTCAAACGTAAGTTGCCCCACCTCTTCGAGCCGCAGCTCCCTGGCAATCCCTTCAACACGCTCAGGATAAGTCAAGGCATATTGAATAGGCACACACATATCAGGCAAACCAAGCTGCGCTATGACCGAACCGTCCACAAATTCCACAAGCGAATGGACTATTGATTCCGGGTGAATCAATACCTCTATCTTCTCGACCGGCATATCAAAAAGCCAGCGGGCCTCCAAAACTTCAAACGCCTTATTTGCCATCGTCGCCGAGTCAATGGTAACTTTCGGCCCCATGTCCCACGTCGGATGTGACAGGGCCTGCTCCGGCGTTACCTCCTGGAGTTCCTCAATAGTGGCGCCTCTAAACGGCCCGCCCGAAGCCGTCAGAATGATTTTACGTACCTCATCATGCGTCCCGGCCTGCATTGCCTGGAATATCGCTGAATGCTCACTATCGATCGGTAAAATAGTGCCCCCATTTTCCTTCGCTGTTCTCGTAAGCAGCTCGCCGGCGATTACAAGTGGTTCCTTGTTGGCAATTGCAAGTGTTTTGCCCTTTTCCGCAGCCGCAAGAAGAGCAGGCAGACCCGCCGCACCAACAACCGCGGTCAGAACAATATCAACCTCCTCGAGCTGCGCGATCTCGGTCAATCCTTCGGGCCCTGCCAGAATCTCAACATCCAAATCCCCAACCAATTCGCCAAACCGCTCTACATAATCAGCGTCTGTGACAGCGACATATTTCGGCTTATACTTCCTGGCCTGTTCAGCCAAAAGCTCAACACTGCTTTGAGCGCTCAACGCAACAACTTCGTATCGCGCATCGCCTATTGCACCCGTCTTGTCATTGCCAGCGGAAACAGCCTTTAGCCCTGAGCGAAGTCGAAGGGGAAGCAATCTCGAAGCCATTTTAGCGTTTTGCTCCGCGGTCTCTGCGGTTAATCCTTTCTCGCACGACGAATTAAGCGCCTCGATTACGCGAAGTGCATTTTTACCGATAGAGCCCGTCGAACCCAGAATAGCGATACGCTTGGATTTCAAAAGCCAACCCCTTCTTTATAGCAGAATCTGTATCAAATCCATTATCAACAAACTATAGATAGTACGCTAATTTCACCTGCGCTGTCAAGATGAGAGTTAAAACTAATCCTAAATTTAGTTTCGAGTGTGGAGTTTTTTTACTTTGAGTTTTTCCTGTGTTCACGGCGTTTTCGACGGTTAAACTTCTTTTTATAAAGGCGCCGAAATCTTCTCTCTCCGCTGATTTCCTGCCCTGAATTGACGAGGCGTCATACCGACAAGGTCCTTAAATGTGCGGGTAAAATAGCTTTGATTGTTATACCCGACCTGAAAACAAATCTCCGTACAGCTCTGTTCCGTCGCCAGCAGAAGCTGCTTGGCACGCTCTATACGCACACTCGTCAGATAATCTATTATGGTGATCCCCATCTGCTCTTTGAATATATGCGCCAGCCTCGAAACGCTCAGGTACGAAACCTTGGCAATGTCGGCAAGCGTTATCAGCTTATCGTAGTTGGCGTCAATATAATTTATAGCAGGTCTGATTTGAGTCACCTTTTTGGCGTCCTGGGATGAATAAACCAGTTCGACAAATTCGTTCAACGCCGTACTAATCCACGCACACAAATCCTGCTGGTTATTAATGTGCATCACCTTGTTTACAAACGTGAGATTCTTTTCGAGCATAACGTCAATATCCACCCCGCCTTCCACCGCCGATCGGCTAAGAATACTTAACAACTCCAATAATCTTACCTTAAGCACGCCAAGGTCGCCGGGGTTATGAAACAATATCGTTCCCAGTATCGAATTAAGAATCTCCTTGGCGCCGGTCCTGTCGCCGATTTTAACTTTGCCCATCAGCTCGCGTTCACTTTCCAGGGGATACCGCCATTTGGTGCCGAACTTTTTTCTCTCCTGTATGAACTCCCCTATCTGTGACTGCTGTTCCGACCTCTCCTGCCGCCATCTGATTCCCCGTGGATCGAATCCGCCGACCTCGTAAAGCAAATCAAACAAAAACTCCGCGGCCTTGTGTATTTTTCCTCCCTGGATGATCGGCAGCTCATGTATCGCCGTCACCAATTTTTTCTTGTCTACCCGAATCCCCTTCAATCTTTTCTTGATGTCCTTGACCAGAATCTCCGACGGCGGCTCCCAAAGGCACTTGCCGAAAAACATCCCCCCCAACGCCTTGTCTTTATCCATAACGGGTACGCAAATCAGCACAATCCCGGCGTGACAAAGACTAATGTAAGATTGACCGGTCTCTATCGCTATCTCCAGAGTGCGTCTGTGCTCTTTGTTACACCGTCTGCGGCCGTCAACATCACTGTGAACAATTCGGCAAAACGCAGGATGGCAATCGGAACTGCATAACTGCTTGATTTCAGAGCCGTTGATGCTCGTGGTATTCAGGCCAAGCTGGAAATGTTTGCGGAAAACGCCCTCTATCCTTTCAAATTTTTCACCTGTAAGTAATTTCTTAAACAGCGATTTATCAGCCATTTTGGCCTAACTCCTGTAACTATTAAACACTCTCGTTTTCGCAAAGATTTTTCTCGCCATAGCAAGATAGTGCAATTATACCATATAGCAGGATAAGAACAATACTTTTTTTCCCCAATTCTCACCACAAAAGCCGGTATCGAGTATCCAGAATCCTTCGTGCCTTCGTGTCTTAGTGGCCAATTAAAATAAACGCCGGCACTGCCGGCCACAACTGGCTAAATACTAAATACCAAATACTAAATACTATCTCATTTTTCAATCAAAAGTGAACATACCAAACGACAAAATCCAAAAGAAATAAAAAAATTTATCTCCTTTTCTACAAACGAGTAACGTGCATCGGGCATCGAGAATCGAGGATGATTTTCGTACCAAAAGTGAACATTCGAGCAATTATAGAGGGCCTTCTTTTTTTGCCCCCGGCCAAAAAACCGGCCCGTTAAACAATTAACCAACAGAGCCGCGACCGTAAGAGAGCGGTCAAAAATTAAATTAACTAATTAGTTACTGTTGCGGAAACAGCATTTGTCATTCCGCGAAGGCGGGAATCCAGTTTTTTCGCCGTAGACCCCTGCTTTCGCAGGGGTGACATTGCCAGATTCGGCTTTCCGCAACAGGAACTAATTAACCAATGAACTACTCACATATTCCCGGAGGGAATTATCAGGTTTTATTTTGACATTCCGGATCGGCTGTTACAGCCGTTCGTTTGGCTTGCACTTTTGTATCGGCGCATCCGCTACGGCTATACCTTTCGCAGGATTCCACTCACCCAGGGCAAATACGCCATCGTCGATCCCGAAGATTACCAGCGAATAAGTGCGCATAAATGGCACGCTTTAAGGAGCAAGAACACATTCTATGCTAAGCGAGCCGTTCGTGTCGAAGGGAGGCGGCAAGTGGTTATCAAGATGCACCGGGAGATTTTACAAGTACCCGATGGAATGTTAGTTGACCATATCAATCATAACGGGCTGGATAATCGAAATGCCAACCTTCGGCCAGCAACGAGTGCAGAGAACAACCGCAACAGGCGAAAGTCAACTAAAAGGAAATACCATTCAAGATTTAAAGGTGTAAGCTGGAACAAAGACCAAAAAAAATGGTCAGCACGAATATTGTTTAACTATGATAATAAATTTATCGGCTATTTCGAAAACGAAACCGAAGCCGCTAAGGCTTATGATGAAGCGGCGAAATTCTATCATAAAGATTTCGCCGTCTTGAACTTCTCTCCCTAAACTTCGAATCCTCGCATTCCGTTAGCGGGGACCAAGAATAATCACCCTTAACTCCCCTGCCCCCTTGTTGAGAGTGCCTTCTTCGCGAGACCTGTCCTGAGCGCAGTCGAGGAATCCATTTTGCTTGCCCCGCAGCGAAGAATCTATTATTTTATTATTGTCTGTTACTTAGCCCAGCTAGGGTTCGGAACGATTCAAAGTTATATTACGCAGAATCGCAATTTTACAAGAAATTGTTCCAACGCTCAAATAATTGAATTATTACGAGGAAAATCATGGAAAAGACAAGCGGCGATGTTATACGAATCAACATTACCCCTCCTAGCGACACTTTCCCGTGGGTCCGTTTTTTCGTACACGAACACGGTATCAAGAAGAGTGGTAAAGACGTGGGCAGTATTGACGCTAAAAAGCAAAAGAGCAGGGAAGAACTATCCCGTGAAATTGGCGAAAAGGTCATCTCTATTTCGAAGGTATTATCATCGTGGCTTGAAGTTTAAGAAAGCTATTTTGAATCTTATTATTTAAGCCCTCTAAGACCACTTACACGTGAACCGAGCCGATCCCAAAGCCAAACAGGAAACACGCAGCTCGTCCGGTTTATTCCCAGCAAGCCTCTGGGGGGTGAAGGTTGCAGTCGAGCCAGTTAGTTGATATATTCAAAAAATCTGAAAAGTCAACTTTACAGTCGGGTTTAATATCACCAGCGAAGTACACATCACATAGTTCTCGCCAGTATAGAAAGTAATCTGAATAATCGCGCCACGCAACAGTATCGCCGCTGATAAATGGATCTCCCTGGTTACCCTCAGTTATGCAGATAGGAAACTCAATTTCTGCTGATACATCATATCCGTAAATATTGCCTTCACCACTGCTATAATCATGCCATACGACTATATTGCCACTAAGGTCGGGATGTCCAACGCTTCCACTGGCTATGAGAAACTCCGTTTGGCTCGAAATTATGTAACCGTATACTTCATAATCTCCGCTGCGATCGTCAATCCAAGTTACAATATCGCCACTGACAGCAAGATAACCTTTGTTTCCGCCGACAGTGCAAATAGGAAACTCTGTATTAGTAGAAAGGTCGTAACCATAAATATGATAATACTCGTTGCGTGAATCCTGCCATACTACAATATTACCACTAATAGCAGGCTCCTGTTGCTGACCAAAGGCTGTGCATATCGGGAACTCGTTCGGTTCGCAAGGGTCAGAGATGTCAGCTCCGTAAATATCCCAGTCTGGACCGCGGTAATCACCCCATACAATAATATTACCGTCAACCGCAGGGTGGCTTCGAGAACCGGCAGCAGTACATATAGCAAACTCTTTGCCAGTAGACAGATCATAACCGTAAATGGCAGAATTACCGTTGCGCCAATCATACCATACGACTATGTTATTATCAATCGCTGGGTAATCCTGTCTTCCAGGTTTCCCGATTGGGAATTCAGTATAGGTTGATAGATCGTAGCCGTAAATATTATAATCCCCGCTACGGTAAGCATGAAATACGAATATATTGCCGGACATATCGCCACTTCGTACGTCCATGGTTGCACCACTATTAAACTCCTCCTGAATTTGGCCTTCCAACCAATCAGATGCTATTATTACAAAATCATTGAAATCTACCTTGCAATCCCCGTCAAGGTCGCCGGGAATCTCAGCAGTACAGTAAATCACCTGATAAGGAGATTTACTCGCATGTTCCGTGCCACCATATACACCTTGATTAATTATATCGCCATTTGGGTATGGTTCATCGCCGCTAGCGTCACCAGGGTCCCCGGCATCAACGCAGAAACTTGTAACATCATCTATTACCCACTTCTGGTCTTTCGGGTCCCATCTGCCGGCTTCGGATTTCAAATGATAATCCCCTTCCACCCATACATCATTTATATCCCAATAGCCGTCGAGGGCAAAAACAGGATTTCTGTGAATATCGCTGCTGCCGGGAGGTACGCCGTAATAGCTCCCGTTGAAGTTCCCCCAAATATCGTTGTATCTCAAACTGATATAACCATTAAGCTGTGTAACTCCATAACCACCATTCTTCACAATGATGTTACTGGATACATATGTTGAAGCAGCACCATCGTCCAAATAGAAACCATCGCCTTTATTCCATCCGACTGTGCAGTTTTTAATACTGCCTCTGCATTGGTTTAAGCCAGCCTGTGAATTACCATATATTATACAGTTAGCTATTAGTCCATCGCACTGACTTAAACCACATGCAGAATTACCGCTAATATTTGAATGCTTGATATCCCCATTACATTTATACAGACCAATGTCCGAATTACTTCTAATGACGGAATTTGTGATTGGCCCATCACATTCAACCAGACCATAACTATTATTGTCACTTATCACGCAACCTGAAATTTGGCCATCGCAATCATATACGCCACTTCCTATATTTGCCATAATATGAGTGTCAGTTATAGTCGGTTGAGCTAAATGGCCCGCAATACCACAGTCCCCGTTATTTCTTATTATGCAATTGGTGATTAGAGGATCGGAATAGAAACAATAGATTCCGTTTTGGCCATTTTGGATGGTAAAACCTTTAAGCACGGAACTATTGTCTTCCAAACTGTCAAAAGTAATAACATTACCTATCCCATTTGCGTCGATAACTGTAGCATAAGCGCTGTTCACATCATTAGGGTTGGTGCTGGTCACGATTATGTCCAAGCCGTAAAAGTTGATCCTTTCATAGTACGTACCTGGCTGGACTTCAATAATATCACCGTCCCACGACCAATCAATAGCATCTTGAATACTGTTGAAGTCCGCAGATCCATTATCATCAACGTAGATTATTTCCGCCTGACAGGGAATGACCGCCAGAAGGAACGACAAAAGAACAATCACTATAGTGATTTTCCCCAACAGGCTTGAATTTCTCATCCCACACATCTTTCTGTCCTCCAGCCACCATATCTCATTTTTGAGCCGACTTTCTCAAAAACACACGGCCAACAATTGCACAAACAACAGAGAAACCCTCTCAAAATTGCTAAAAACTTAACCTACCATAATTTCGGGTAAGTGTCAAACCCAAAAAAACGCAAAACTTGTGCCCGCAGAAGCGGTTATCCAGGGCTGAAAAATCCTTATCACCTGATTAATTGATAATCTAATCCGCCAATTAACCAATCACTAATTCGCTAATGAACTACTCTTTCTGTGCTCTCTGTGACAATAAATCGGTGTTAATCCGTGGTTCTGAAATCCGTGGTTCATTTTTCTTTGCGACTTTTGTGCCTTTTCGTGGCTATCTTCCTCCGCGCAATCAGCGATTAAAAAAATACTAAATCTGTGAAATCGGTGGTTGCAAAAGGTTTCTTTCCTTGTATAATTGTTTTTATGAACGAAATTCGTACAATTCGTTGTCACTTCGAGGCCGACCTCGGCCTTAGCCTGCTCCTGCGCCGTCTGGCGCAATAAACTCTGCTACCCAAAAATCTCATATATTTTGTTCTTAACCACAGATTGCACAGATTACGCGGTTAAATTGATAAATTCGTGGCATTTTAACGCCAATTGGGGCATAATCAGCCGCAATTAAGCAAGAATTTGGAGAAAAAAGATGAGTAAAGAAAAAATAATAATCTTCGATACGACGTTACGTGACGGCGAGCAGGCAGCCGGGACCCGGTTAGGTGCGAGAGAGAAGCTGGAACTCGCCCGCCAGTTGGCCCGGCTCAAAGTCGACGTCATCGAAGCTGGATTCCCAGCCTCCTCACCGGAAGATTTCGAAGCCGTCCGGCTGATATCTGAGCAGATCCGGGGCCCGGTCATCTGCGGCCTGACCCGCGCGATAAAAAAGGACGTTGAGACCTGTCAAAAAGCGCTTGCAAAAGCCAAACGCTTCCGCATCCACACGGGAATCGGCGTTTCCGAGATTCACATCGCCGGAAAATTCGCAGATGACAAGTACGGCAAGACAATGGGCGAAAAGCAGGCGACCATCCTTAAGATGGCCGTCGAGGCGGTCAAGCACACCGCCAAATACACCGACGATATCGAATTCTACGCCGAAGACAGCGGCCGGGCCGACCGGGCCTTTCTTTATGAGATTCTCGAAGCCGTGATTGATGCCGGCACCACTACGGTCAACATTCCCGATACTACGGGTTATTCCATCCCAGAACAGTATGGCGCCCTTATCCGGGACATACGGGCCAACGTGCCGAATATTGAAAAGGCCATAATCAGCGTGCACTGCCATGACGATTTGGGAATGGCGGTAGCCAATTCGTTGGCCGGCGTCAAGAACGGAGCGCGACAAATAGAAGGAACTATAAACGGCGTGGGCGAACGGGCCGGCAACGCGGCCATTGAAGAGGCAGTCATGGCAATCCACACACGCCGTGACTTCTTCGAAGATGTGGAAACCGGTATCAACACCCGTGAGTTCTATCGGACGAGTCATATGGTTGCGGATATGCTTGGTATGCCGGTTCCGGCCAATAAGGCGATAGTGGGACGCAATGCCTTTGCCCACAGCTCGGGGATCCACGTGGACGGATTTTTGAAGAAGCGGGAAACGTATGAGATTATGCGGCCTGAGAGTATAGGGCTTGCGGAAAGCCGAGTTGTTCTGACGGCGCGGACGGGACGACACGGACTTCGACATCGGCTTAAAGATATGGGATATACTTTGTCTAAAGAAGAGCTGGACAAAACGTATGAACGATTTTTGGCTGTTGCCGATAAGAAAACAGAGGTCTTCGACGAGGACCTTGCGGCGATCATCAGTGATGAAATTCACCTGATAGAGCAGACTTACGAACTGCTGCACCTGCACGTCGTAATTGATACCGACACCGCGCCGAAAGCAAGTGTAAAAATGAGCTACGCCGACAAAACAATACAGGCTGATGCCACTGGTGATGGTCCTGTCGATGCAGCCTATGAAGCCATTCGAGAAGCTACGGGCCAATCGCCCAAGCTGGAAAGCTACTCAATACGAGCGGTCACCGGCGGTAAAGAGGCGCTCGGTGAAGCCACCGTCCGAATCTCCGAAAATGGACGAACGTTCATCGGCCGAGGTATCTCAACAGATATTATCGAGGCCAGTGCCCTGGCTTACGTCGATGCGATTAATAGAATGGTCGCGGCACAGGAAAAAGGCGAGCAACCGGTAGTGAAACCAGAACTATAATCTTAGAAATTCGAAGTACGAAATACGAAATCGTCCACAGTCCTTGGGACTCCTTCCGGAGGACACTTTACGGTGGAAACAAATACGAATGACCGAACTGCAAATGTTCAAAATGGATTCCTGCTTTCGCGGAATGACAGATGTGGATTAGGGAATTGACGAAAGGTTGAGATTGCTTCGCTGCGCTCGCAATGACATAGGGTGGATTCGTTGATCCCCGCTTACGACATGCGGGGACAGGTGAGTTGATGCGTGGATGAGTGGATGCAGAAGGAAAATTAAAAATCAAAATGCAAAATGACAAATTAAAAAGCAAAAATGACATATGTATGATTTATAGGGACAAGTAATTATGGGAATGACGATTACAGAGAAGATTTTGGCGAGGGCGGCTGGGAAAGAGGAAGTGGCACCAGATGATTTGATCGATGCGAGGATCGACGTTGTTATGTGCGTTGATGTAACTACGCCGCCAGCTATTACTATGCTCGAAGAAAAGGGGCTGGATCAGGTTTTCGACAGGGAAAAAATTGTTGTGACGCCTGACCATTTTCAGCCGGCCAAGGACATTAAAAGCGCCGAGCTTCATAAACGCATGGATGAGTGGGCAAGGCGGCACAAGATAAAATACTATTATAAAATAGGGAGGGCCGGGGTGTGTCATGCGCTGCTGCCGGAACAAGGTCATATTCGGCCGGGTGAGGTTATCATCGGACCGGACTCGCATACTTGCACTTATGGCGCTTTCGGGGCGTTCGGAACGGGGGTGGGATCGACGGACTTAGCGGCGGCAATCGCGACAGGTGAGCTATGGTTCAAGGTGCCGGCTTCGATGAAGTTTGTCCTCAATGGCTCGCTTGGGCCGGGCGTTTACAGTAAGGACGTTATCCTGACCGTAATCGCAAGGATCGGTGTTGACGGGGCGCTCTATAAAGCGATGGAATTTGTCGGGCCGACGTTGGCAGAGATGTCGATGGAGGCGAGGATGACGATGACGAATATGGCCATCGAGGCAGGAGGAAAGAACGGCGTAATCGGGTTCGATGATGTAACGAAGCAGTATCTTGACGAGCATCTGAAAGACAAGACCGATTATACTGTGTATGAATCCGATGAGGACGCCGAATATGTGAGGGTGGAGGAATTCGACTGCTCGGCAATCGAGCCTATGGTCGCGCTGCCACATTTACCCAGCGGCGGTGTTCCTATCGGAGAGTGCGCAGGCAAGGCGATGGACCAGGCCTATATAGGCAGTTGTACCAATGGGCGAATCGAGGACCTTAGAATCGTTGGAAAAATCTTCAAAGGAAAAAAGGTCGCTATTCGCACGATAGTTGTGCCGGCCACGCCGACTATCTGGAAACAGGCGAATGATGAAGGACTGTTCGATATATTTTATGAGGCAGGCTGTGTTATCGCAGCGCCGACTTGCGGGGCGTGCTTAGGCGGATTTATGGGCGTATTGGCCGCGGGTGAGAAGTGCGTTAGCACGACCAACAGGAACTTTGTCGGGCGGATGGGACATCCCGAAAGCGAAGTATATTTAGCCAGCCCGGCAACGGCAGCAGCGAGTGCCGTCGAGGGTAAGTTAACAGACTGTAGAAAAATCAAATATTAAAAATCAAAATGCAAAAATACAAAGTAAAAATCAAAAAGAAATTCAAGAAGGAAAAAGTTATGGCTGAAGTTAAAAAGCCGTCAATGCTTGTTGCTGTTTTGCTTACTATAGCGGCCGGTGTTTTACCAATTGCTTGTTTGGGAGAGGAAGCTAATAGTATCGACTATGTTGAACTCTTTGAAAAAGGTCTGGGAGAGTGCAGCGAATTCAGAAATCCGTACGCTGGCATAGTGCTTTTTATTCCAGGTCCTTCTACTGACAAAGATAAGTATGTTTTTGAACCAATCCACGGTCTGGACGATCCCAATGCAGTTCCATTTCTGATTGATGTCCTCGAAAACGGCCCTTATTGGTTGCCAAAAGAGAAACATCACTTTGCCAAGTGTTATGCCGCAGTTTCCCTCGGAGCAACACATGATTCCAGGGCGCTTTTGCCTCTAATCAAAGCTATTGAAACAATAGATGAAAAAGAAAACGATGAGTATATAGCAAGGTTTGCTGTATATGGATTAAGTTTACTTGAAGACCCCAATGTGGTTAATCTTCTGATAGCTGTATTAGAGGACAAAAGAGGGGTAGTACGGCACACAGCTGTAAGATCTTTAGGGGACTTAGGGGTTTTCCAAGCGATAAAGCCTTTAACAGAACATTTACTTAATCTCAAAAAATCTAAGTTAGACAGCAACTCTGTAGAACACACGGATGAGAAAAAAGCACTTCTTGCTAAAATAGCAGAGAACAGGTATCGGCAGACAGTTACTCATTACGGTGAAGCTATAGCGAAAATAGCAAAGATGAAGATCGAATACAAAGAGTTGTCGGATGTTCAGTTCTGGAGCGACTGGTGGCAGAACGGGGCAAAGTTTACCGAGCAACGTTTTAATGCAATATATTCCAAGTGGAAGAATGAAAAAGAGACCGACAGGCCAAAATATGTGGTTAGAAAGCAGTTTTTTAAAATGATTGACCTTGGCATACCAGCGCTGCCATTTATGGTCGAAAAAGTAAAGCGGGGAGAGATTGAATTTATACCGGCTATATCGAAACTAACCGATGGTAAACTAAAAAAGGGTGCGACACAGGCAGAATGTCTTGAATGGTGGAATAAAAACAAGCAAAAGTGGCTGATACCATTTGGAGAGAAGCTACGTGTAGGAGTTGATAAATTATGAGCGCAGTTAAAAAGCCGTCGATGCTTGCTGCTGTTTTGTTTACTATCGCGGCTGTGTGCAGTTTGATGTCGTTTGTGCTTAAGGCCGCGGGTGGAAGAAGCGGTGGGTTGCTGATATTTATGCTGTTTACGGCTGGATTAATGGTATTTTGTGCAATCGCAAACTGGGTTGCGTACTTTAAGAAATACGTTGACTTCAAAATTGAAAATCAGTTAAGAGAAAAAAAGTAAAAAGAGGATCTTATGGCACATGCACATGTTTACAAACGGGACCATATAAATACCGATGAGATTATACCTGCGAGGTATCTGAATACGGACGATAAGGCTGAATTAGCGAAGCATTGTCTTGAAGATTTGGACAAGGACTTTGTTAGCAAAGTCCAGGCGGGTGATATAATCGTAGCCGGTGAGGACTTCGGCTGCGGCTCGTCCAGAGAGCACGCGGTCTGGGCCATTCGAGGCGCAGGTATACAGACTATTATCGCCAAGTCTTTTGCCCGAATCTTCTATCGGAACGCTATCAATAACGGATTCTACATAATCGAATCATCTGAGGGATTAGAGAAAATCAACAACGGCGATGAACTGGAAATCGATTACAAGGCCGGGCTGATTAAAAACAAGACAGCCGGTGTTGATATCAAGTTTAAACCGCTGCCGGGGTTTGCGCTTGAAATAATCAACAACGGCGGATTGTTGGAACATATAAAGAAAAAAATGTAGGATGGATACTCAAAAAAGAAAACTTATGAGATTATTCACATGGATCACAGTAATATTGTCTCTTGTTATTTTAGTGGGCTTTACAAGTATTGGAATATACGTTTGGATGCAAGGTGATAATGGAGAGGCATCGGAACTGTTTGTCTGGTCAGGTAAATTTATTGTTCTTAGCGGCATTCTTTGTTTTGTTGTTACCTGGATACTCTATGGCTCTATTCGCTGGATACAGATTCCTATTTGGCGGTGGATGATCGGTGGATTCAAAGGTGCTCCTGATACTCCTCTCGCGCGTTCTGTTATAACTAGAGAGCAGATCGCTGAAGCGAAGAAAAAAATGAGCAGGTTGCAACATATTTTGATGTGGATCGGTAATGTTTGTATGGCGTTGGGCGTGATTTGTTTGCTAATTGCAGTTCCGTGGCGCTTTGTACTTGATATAAAAGGTGAGCGGACTATTGGCAGTACTGCCAATATGTTACTTTGGGTTGGTTTTCTGATATTATTTTTAGGTATGTGTATCTTTAGAATAAGTATAAGTGGTGCGAAAAATCGCACCCTACATTTTGAAATCCGAAATCCGAAACTCTAAATCCGAAACAAATCCTAATGACCGAAATACAAAGGTTCAAAAATGGATTCCCGCTTTCGCGGGAATGACAGGGTTTCTGGTGTGCAGCACACTACCCCGGATTTGGAGCGAATTTTCTTATTGATAACATGATAATCGCAACATAAAATCAGCGGAAAGCGTGTTGGATATTATCAGGTTAAATGCAAGAGAACATACATAATAAATCCAAGCTTCCTCTGCCCAAGTGGTGTTTATTTCTCCTTGGGGTGCCGACTTTCTATATGCTGTTGTCGATTCTGGCAATAGTCGCAATCTTGATTTTCGAAATGACCTTTGGCAGAGCAGAGGATGTCCCCGAATGGATGATGATCGCTACTTATCCGGCTCCTTACGTCTGTATCATGCTGTGGCCTGCTTATATCGTATGGCTGGTCTTTTCCAGGAGACTGACATGGCGGGAAAAGGTCCTCTGGCTCTTTGTCGTTACCTTTTTGAATATGGTCGGAATGCCTATGTTATATATCTTTATGATCCGACGATATCTCGGTCTTGAAGGACGCATCGGGAAGCGAGACGAGGCGGTCCTTGATGCCCTCCTGCGGCGTTGTGCCGTAAGTCGTGAGCAGTTGTCTGCTAACCAACTGAAAATACTGCGTACCTACTGCCGTAAGCACCGACTGACCAAGTGGGGAATTGTGCCGATGGTCGCCCTTGCATGTTTTTTGCTATATGCGGCAATTTTCATAATTCCGAATAAGTGCATCATGCTCCATTCAGAGCTCACGCCGACCCGCGTTGTCATTATTGACTCGACAACCAACACCAAGGAGGAGATCGCTCCGGACCCTGAAACTGAGAAGTTCCACTTTAAGTTAATGATGATGTTCGGAGCCACGGCAGGTTGGGTAGGGGCAATGGGTATCTTCATTCTGGCTCAGGCCATATTCCAGCCATGGTGTAATTGGCACAGAAAGGCATTCTTCGATTTCCTGAAGGCGACAGATAAGGGGAATTTAAACAATACATCCACCTGACGGTGTCCCACGTGTGCAAAAATAAATTTTGCACACCCTACCCGGCTCGAAATGACAAAGGTAGTAATTAAAGTGGTGCGAAATATCGCACCCTACATTGTTAGTTTTCCTACGCGTTGGGAGAAGAGTCCGTGTACCATGTGATGAGGGCGGTCTCGACTTCTGCTCGTGTTTCTGATTTCATGAGGGCGATCAGGGCCGGTTTTCGTTTTGGGTGACGGCGGAGGTAGCCGGCGAAGAACTTTCTGAAGATGCGGACCGCTTTTCTTTCGGGATAATCCTTCAGGATGCGCCCGAAATGTTCGAGTATGACGAGCCTTTGTTCGGTTAGGCCGGGCGGCGGCGGTATTTGTCGATTCTCCCATACACAGCGCAGATCACGAAAGATCCATGGATTTCCGATGGCTCCTCGTGCGACGAGGAAGCCATCGAGCCTGGTCCTTTTCATCAGGTCGAGAGTTTCTGCGGGATTGAAAATGTCACCACTTCCGACGATCGTTGCGTCTGGGAAACGGCTTTTTACCGCGGCCAAGAGTTCCCAGTCGGCTTTGCCACGGAATCGCTGTGAGACGGTTCGGCCGTGGATGACGAGGGCATCGACACCGTTTTCTATCGAGCGTGTTACAATCTTCCAAAAGTTGTCCAGGGACTGAGGTTTATGATCGGCGCCGATGCGCAGTTTCATCATGACGGGGGCGACGACGACATCGCGAACGGCTTTTAGACAATCGATGACGATGTCCGGTTCGCTGAGCAGAGCCCCGCCGCGTCCGGCTCGCAAGACTTTCGGTGCCGGGCAGGCGAAATTCAGATCGATTAGGTCATATCCAACGGTCACCAGGTCGGCGGCGGCTTTTGCCATTATCGCGGGGTCCCTGCCGAGTATCTGCGCGCCGACGGGGTGCTCATCGGGGGCGGGCCGAAAGCAGGGCTTGCGCAGGACCCGTGGATTGGCGGCGCTTTTGGCGAGCATCATATCGGCCAGCGTAAAGGGGCAGCCGAACCGGCGGGCGAGCACGCGCATCACGTAGTCGCTGTATCCGCTGAGGGAGGCCTGGAAGAAGGGCACGTCCAGCTTCAGGCTGCCGAGTTTGAGAGCAATAGAATTACACATAATCGGTTTGCGGCCCAGCTATTTTCATTTTATGCGACTCCTGTAATATACAAACTACCCGATATCCTTGATTGGCCCGGGTATTGTTACCTACGATTGGTCTTTCGTCAACCGGCGTGGTAAATTTTTTCCTGCGTGTGCCACTGCCTTCAGGCATACTGTGTAGATTGCCTTGATAAACCGGCCCTTTGAGAGTATAGTACCGGGAACTGGAAAAAGTTTTTACAAGACGAAGAGTAACTTTATGAACAGGCGTGATTTTTTGAAGGCAATCGGCTTAAGTGCGGCGGCGCTGGCGCTGCCGGGCTGCGCGGGAGCCGGTGAGCAAAGGTCAAAGGCAGGTAAGGGGAACAAACGTCCGAATTTTGTATTCTTTCTCATCGACGATTTGGGTTGGACGGACGTTGGGTGTTACGGGAGCAGTTTCTATGAAACGCCGAATATCAACCGGTTGGCCAGTGAAGGGATGCGCTTTACCGATGCTTACGCTGCGTGTCCTGTGTGCTCGCCGACTCGTGCGAGTATTCTGGCAGGAAAGTATCCGGCGAGGCTGGGGATAACTCAGTGGATTGGTGGAAGCAATAAGCCGACCGAGTATCAGCACTATATGGCTTTAGAGGAAGTGACGATAGCGGAGGCGTTGAAAGAGGCAGGGTACGCGACGGGGTTTGTTGGTAAATGGCACCTGGGTAATAAACCTTATTATCCTGAGCATCAGGGATTCGATATTAATATCGGGGGGGATTATTCGGGTGCGCCGCCGACGTACTTCTATCCTTATAAGAGGCGTAACCGGGCTTTGGAGATGATGCCGCCGGGCGGTGAGGAAGGTGAGTATCTTACCGACCGGCTGACCGATGAATCGCTGAAGTTTTTGGAAGCGAACAAGGACAGGCCTTTTCTTCTTTACCTTTCGCACTATGCGGTGCATACGCCGATACAATCGAAGAAAGAACTCACCGAGAAGTACAAGGCCAAGGCCGAGAAGCTGCCCGGGACGGATGGGCAGAAGTTTGTGGAGGTTTACGGCAGGTACAATAACCGGCTTGTGCAGGACAATCCGGCCTATTCCGGGATGGTGCAAAGCGTGGATGAGAGCGTCGGCCGGGTGATGGCCAAGTTAGAAGAATTGGGCGCGGCGGACAATACGGTGGTTATATTTATGTCGGACAACGGGGGGCTTTCGACAGTGGCGCGGGAGGGACCGACGAGCAATCTTCCGCTGCGTGCGGGCAAGGGGTGGCTGTATGAAGGGGGGATTCGCGAGCCGATGATAATCAAGTGGCCGGGGGTGGTTAAAAAGGGGAGCGTATGCAGCGAGCCTGTGACGAGTACTGATTTTTATCCTACTATGTTAGAGATGGCCGGTTTGCGGCTGAGGCCGAAACAGCACGTTGACGGCGTGAGCCTTATACCTCTGCTTACAGGCAAGGGCAAGCTGAGCCGGGCGGCAATCTACTGGCATTATCCGCACTATCACGGCAGCGGTAACAGGCCGAGCGGAGCAATCCGAGCCGGTGATTATAAACTTATCGAGTGGTACGAGGACAAAAGCGTTGAACTATATAATCTTAAAACCGATATTGGTGAACAACACGACCTGGCAGATGAGATGCCTGAAAAGGCGGACCAACTTCGAAGAATGCTGCACAGGTGGCGGAGGCAGATGAATGCCAGGATGCCGGCGTCTGAGCCGCGGGAAGATTTCGAGGTATGGCAGGGTTGGCGGCGAAAACAACAGGCGAATAAACAATAATTTTATTACGACAAGGAGAACCAGAAGTGTACAAGATTGCAGTGATACCCGGCGACGGGACGGGGCCGGAAGTAACGGCTGAAGCAATAAAGGTGTTAAAAGCGGCTGCGGACAAGTTTAATTTCAAGGTTGATTTGACCGAGTTTGATTTTGGCGGTGAAAGATATAAAAGGACCGGCGAGACGCTGCCGGACAGCGCTATTGAAGAGCTGCGCACATTCGACACCATCCTGTTAGGGGCAATCGGGCATCCGGAAGTTGCGCCGGGGATTCTTGAAAAGGGGATCCTGCTCAAGGCCCGGTTCGAATTAGACCAATATATAAACCTTCGGCCGGTGAAGCTGTATCCGGGAGTGGAGACCCCGTTAAAGGACAAGGGGCCAGAGGATATCGACTTCGTTGTGGTTCGAGAGAATACCGGCGACCTCTATACCGGCACGGGGGGCTTTTCAATGAAAGGGACACCCAACGAAGTGGCTGTACAATCGGCGGTCTATAACCGCTTCCAGGTAGACCGATGCCTGAAATACGCATTCGAATACGCACGCAAGCACGGCAAGAAGGCACGCGGAAAAGGGGACAAGAATACCCTCGCCCTGTGCGGCAAGACGAACGTGCTGACCTATATATACGACCTGTGGGAACGAGCCTTCCATGAAATGGGGGGAGCGGAATACCCGGATATAGAAAGAGAATACTACCACGTAGACGCAACGTGTATGTGGATGGTGAAGAATCCCGAGTGGTTCGACGTTATCGTAACGGGCAATATGTTCGGTGACATCATCACGGACCTTGGGGCAATGGTGCAGGGCGGAATGGGTATCGCGGCGGGTGGAAACATCAACCCGGAAGGGGTGAGTATGTTCGAGCCGATAGGCGGAAGCGCGCCGAAATATACGGGTAAAGGGGTGATTAATCCCTTAGCGGCAATTTGTGCAGTGCAAATGATGCTCGAGACGCTCGGGGAAGAAAAGGCGGCCCAAAAGATAGAGGAAGTCGTCATGTTCGTAACGGCCAATAAGATCAAGAGTCTTCAGGCCGGGCGAATGGGTTACTCGACCAGCGAAGTCGGTGACCTCGTTGCCGAGAAAGTTGGTGAATAAGGCAAAAGCCAATGCCTGCTAATCTGACACCGGAATATTTCAAAGCTGAAAAGTGGTTTCGCGAGGCGACGACCCCAGACGAAAAATTCCTGGCGCTGGAGCAGATGCTTCGGGTGATGCCCAAGCACAAAGGCACGGACCATTTGCGGGCGGACCTGCGGCGGAAACTCAGCAAACTAAAAGAGGCCCCTGCCAAAAAAGGTCACGGCACACACGTTGACATCTTCTACATACCTCGAAGCGGAGCAGGGCAGATTGTACTTTTAGGGGCGCCGAACTGCGGCAAAAGCTCTATCGTAGCGGCAATGACAAATGCCAAAGTAAACGTGGCCGATTTTCCTTTTGCAACAACGGCGCCCGTTCCGGGGATGGTGACGTTCGAGGATGTCCCCATCCAATTAGTGGATATGCCACCGATTACGGCCGACTACCTCGCTCCTGGGCAGGTGGGGACATACCGGAACTGCGATATAATCGGTATCGTTATCGATCTTTCGGCCGATGTGAGCGAGCAGCTTGGCATCTGCCTGGACTTTCTGGAATCAAGGAACCTGCTCATCGATGCCGAGACATCGACGGTGGACGAACACGGCAACGCTTTGGGCAAAAGGGCCTTTTGTATCTGCACTAAAAGCGACATTGCCGAAGCAGGCGCTATCGCAGGGCTGAAAGAAAAATGCAAATATCGGTTTGAGTTCGTAGAGATTTCGACTAAAAGCGGCGTGGGCCTCGAAAAACTTTCTGCCCTTTTTTTCAGCTTATTAGGTATCATCCGGATTTACGCCAAACCTCCGGGCAAGCCGGTGGACATGACAGATCCATTTACGCTACCGGCCGGTTCAACCGTTATGGATTTAGCTACAGCCATCCACCGCGAATTAGCAGGGAAACTCAAGTTCGCACGGATATGGGGGACGGGCGTTTATGACGGGCAAAATGCGCAGCGGCATCACGTCCTTAACGACAAAGATATTATAGAGCTACATTTCGGATAGCCGGACGTGATTTAATCCGGAAGGTCAGCAGCAAGCCATCCCCAAGCTGCCAGGCTGTGTCGCAATAGTTGCTATACGCCTTTGTTTTGTTGTGGACATAAGTCGCAATCTTGATAATTCACCTTTG
>VRUL01000012.1 GCA_019456145.1 Planctomycetota bacterium | reverse complement strand
AGAACCCGCTGTCTTAATTCTATAGGATATGTATTCATGCATACCATATCGGAAAACGGTACACGAAAACTTAAATTGCCTTAATGTGTACTCGGCCATCTTTGACCGGATTGATGCGCAAAGGACTTGTATTAGAGGGCGTATCGAGTATAGTTGCAGATATTAACTCCACAACTTATTTGAACTCCTCGATGTGTAAAGCATCGAGCAAAACCATAACAAATCATAGGAGGTTGAAGATATGCGTAAGCATTTGATTCTTACTATAGCTGCCGTGTTCCCGCTGTGGTTCAATACACACGCCGTCTGTGCTGAGAAAAGGCCTTTATCCTTTCGTACCGAGTCCACTTTAGTGGAAGCAAGAGTGTTTCCCTTCAAAGGTCCCACGGAAGGACTGGAACCGCAGAAACTGGACTTTCGCTACGCACCAGGCCGTTGGCAGGTGTGTATTGGTTTGCCTGACGATCCGCATAAGAGCATTGTCGGCTCCGACGGCGGGCTATACTACAATTACGGGGGAGGAAATTTTTACGGCTTCGGCACCCGTGTATTAGCTGACCTGGAAACACAAGGAACAAAAAGTAAAATTGAGCAGTCACTCCGGCACCCTCGCATCCCCATCGTTATTACCGAGCAGAAAATTGGCGGCCTAACTCTGCGGCAGCAAGCCTGGGCAGGCGCCCCCCATGAAGAAAGCGTATCGCAATGGAGCCTGCGAAGGGCCGATTATCTCTGGCTCAAAATGATCAACAACAGCGATCGACCACAAACCGGGCGAATCGTGTTGCAGATTGACGCCAAAGACGGCTTGGTAATTAATGATAGCAAAACGCGCCTGTTCAAAAGAGGAAACCCGAAAAAAACGTTTTGCGTGCTCTCCCCGGCCTGTTCGGCGTTCTCGCCGCCTGAGTTGTCGAAAAGTTATGTGTCCAGGACGGGTATCGAGGTAGACAGTTCACCCGGAATCAACAGGAATTGGGCCAAGCCAAATGTTGCCTGCGACCGGCATTTCCGTGATGTGATGGTCGGCAACGCCAGGCCTTTGGTTTTCAAGTATCGAGCAGAACCGAACAAAAAATACCGTGTCGCTTTCGGTTTAATCGAAGGCTGGCACGCTAAAGCCGGTGTCCGTCCGTTGGAGATTCGCATCGAGGGTAAAACAGTTCGTTCTGTCGACCTGATCGCCGAATATGGTAAGAACACACCTGTAGTTTTTCTCTTTGATGCTCAGGACCAAAACGGTGATGGCAAAATCGAAATGGGCGTATATTCTCCCGAAGGTGCCGAAGATAAAAACACTATACTGAGCGGTTTGTGGATCTTCGATGCCAAAACCACTGTTAATCAAAAGGAGGTTCTTGCTGGTAATCTTGATAAACGTGCCTTGGCTGTGATGTATCCACGTAACGTGAGCAGCACGATTAAGCTGATGTTCGAAGAAAAGCAGCTTGCCCCCGGCCGGGAGTATGGGGCGCTCATCACTTTTTATCAGGGTGATAAAGCCTCGATTCAAACCGATGAAAAACAGGCAAAGCGTGAAAGGGACCGGGCAGTCAAATACTGGCAAAATATCGACCTTCCATACGACCGTATGACCGTACCGGACCCAGCCGTCCAGGGGCTGTTGGATTCATGCATACGCAACATCTACCAGGCCAGAGAGCTTCGGAACGGACAGCCCGCATTCCAGGTCGGCCCCACATGCTATCGCGGCACCTGGGCCGCTGACGGGCCTTTCATACTCGAATCTATTACTTATCTCGGGCGCGGAAAAGAAACTCGGGCCGGCTTGCAACTGCAAGTGGACAAAGACGAAGGCCCCGGCGGCGTGCAGTTCTCCAAGAAGTCCGGCCTTCGACTGTGGATGATTTGGCGCCATGCGCAGCTCACCGGCGACTGGAACTGGCTTGAGAAGATGTGGCCAAAAATCGAGCAAAATGTTAACCAGATTATTGGGTATCGACGGATGACCCGGGATGACCCTACCCATGTAAATTATGGTCTCATGCCGCCCGGTTTCGGTGACGGTGGCCTCGGCGGAGTTCATCGTGAATACACGAACGTCTACTGGACACTTGCAGGCCTCGGCGCCGCCATCGAGATGGCCGAAAAATTAAACAGGCAGCAAATACTTTCCAAGTGGCAAGCCGAATACCTGGACTACTGGCGGGTTTTTGACAAGGCCAGAAATCGAGACAAGCTTACCGATAGCTTCGGCAACATCTATGTGCCCGTAACCATGAAAGGCGAACAGGAGCAACTGCCTCAGCGCGGCGCCTGGGCCTTTCTCCAATCGATTTTTCCCGGCCGCATCTTCGACCCCGACGACAAACTGATGCTCGGAACTTTATCTATGCTCGACTCGAACCAGCAGGAAGGCCTGATTTACGGCACGGGCTGGCTTCCTGACGGTATCTGGAATTACGCAGCCTCCTTCTACGGCCATGCACACATTTGGCTCGATCACGGCAAGAAAGCCGCCGCCACACTCTACGCCTTTGGTAACCATGCCTGCCCCCTGCTTTGCTGGCGCGAAGAACAGAACCCCAGAGGACAAAAGGAAAATCAAGTCGGTGACATGCCCCACAACTGGGCCAGCGCAGAATTCATCCGAATGGTGCGTCATTTGCTTATACTCGAACGCGGCAACGAGCTGCATCTGCTGCACGGCCTGCCCCACGCCTGGATCCAGCCGGGAAATAAAACAAAAATGCTCGATATCCCGACCTCCTACGGACCGCTCAGTTTAGCCCTGGAAATGTCCGGGAAAGGCGACTCTGCTACTATTGAAATAACTCCACCGCGCCGCGACCCTCCTAAAAAGATCAAGGTGCATCTGGAACATTTCCAACAGCGGGTGGAGAAAACAAAGATGGAATTAAGAGACGGCAATTTCATCATCAAGGTGGATTTTGAGTGACAAGCTCCAATAGCATAGAACAGCCTATTTCGTATTGCGTCGTGCGTATACCGTATTGCATTTTTTTCTTCTCGCAATACGCATCACGCACAACACACGACGAGAAGGAGCTCCGCCGAAGGCGGTTAATTTGTTGCCCGCTTGATTGTGTTTTTCAGCACAAAGGGCTTGAATAGCCCGTATCCAACCGTGTGATACTGATTGCCGGGAGGCGGCCCGGTTTCCGGTCCACGTTGAAACATGTTCGGCCAGGCGGCCCCGAGGGTCTGGCCGGCGTGATGCGGTCCCAGCGTGTTCTTTAATGTACCTATGACGACAATCTCGATTTTGTTTGTGCCGCGCTTGACCAACGGAGTTACGTCATACTGCCACGGCTGATAGCCGATATAACCGGCCTGCTTGCCATTGACGATAACCTCCGCAACGCTCCCGTACCAATGGGGCAGTTGGACCTGATATTTGCCTTTCGGTTGTGAAACTTCGAACGTCTGCGTATACGAGAAGCCCGCTGCATAAAAAGGATAACCCTGCTGATTCCACTCGATGTTGAGGTTCAGTTTTCCCTCGGGAATGATAACAAAACCAGAATCGGCAGCTTTGAGCGCAAAGTCTCCCAGGACGTAAGCCGGCTCAAGCTCGTGGTAAATTGTGAAAGGGGATGCCTTGATGGCAACGGTGTTCTGGCCCACTTTGGCAGCGGTCCTTATATTTATCTTTCCGAATGACTTGTCAAGCCACCAGGAGCCCTTGATTGCTTTGACGGCTTTACCATTGCACTTTATCGAGTAGAGATCCGGCCGTTCGATAACAATATACAGCTCATTGGGCACTTGTTTTTCGATAGTAAACCGATAGGTGGCCGCAAAGCCGCTGTCGGCAGGGAATTTTTTCTTTATCAGCTCATCACGAAACTGCACGGCGCTGTCCCAGGGATTGCGTCCCATCCCGTTTTGCTGGAATGCAAATTGGTTTGCCAGGTAGAAGTAAATATTCTTCTTAGTCTCACCACCGGCCGTGACATCAACATAGTCCAGCGTCAGCACGTTATGCTCAAGGCGGCGGGCTTTAGGTGGTCCCTTGGCCGGGATTTCGGTAGCAATCTCTGTTTTGGTTGATGCCGGATTAAGAGACTTCTTTGTTAGAAAAAGTAACAGACTTCCACAGGGTGGCAACTGAAACTCCGTTGTAATTCCTTGCCCGGTTTTTTTGAACGCATACTTTGAAATCTTTCCCGTTTGCAGGTCCCACTGTTCGAGACCTTGTGCAGTAGACTTGATTTTGCCGGACGACGGCACGGTTATACTGGTGTTAACCAGAAATAGAAACTCTCCATCGTCCAACTGCCTGCGATGATGAAAGAGGATGCCTTTATCGTTCTGGTCACGGAGGATGGTAAGCCCTGCGGGCCTGATAAGTAATTTCTTGGGAACAGCAGCAGGCTCTAACCGGCTCCAACCGGAGCTTTGGGAGGCCTTTTGGCCTCGTTCCGAAAGCCGGCCGTCAACGCGTGCTGGCGGCGGACCACAGCAGATTACAACTCCTCCGGCTTTCAAATACGCTTCCAGCAGGTCCATCGTCTTGGCATTGAGGTTCTCTGTAAACGGTGGCAGCACAATCGTATCGTATCGGCGTTTACCCACCTCAAGCATGGTTGCCTCAATGGAACCGTGCCTTGCTATAATATCCTCACAGCCGATGTCATACTCAACCTGGGCGCGTTCTAAAGACAAGACCATATCCTGGAACTGGTTGCCAATCTCGTCGAGTTGAGCGCGTTGGCTTGAGTCGGGCTGGTACATCCACGCAGTTGTGGTCGGCTCAATCAACAGCACCTGGTTGATTTGCTGGCCCTGCGATAAGACCAGTGACAGCCGTGTGAAGTAGCCGGCCATAACGTGATAGGCCTTCCACCACGGAGTATGATACGAAAAAGACTGGGGATGGTCACGTTTACGAGCGCCCCTGATGGTAATATAAGAAAGGTGCTCATTGAGCGTGTTTACTCCAAGAACATAAAGCCAGTCGCCGATTCGCTTCATGTCCTCGAAGCGCAGGTCCCATCCGCCGGCACCATACGCCTCGCACAGCGTTCTCCTGCGGCCGAGTTGATTGGCAACGCTGGAAAGCTCCCTGACCGCGCGGGCGTTACCAAACTGGGCGTGTGTATCCTCGCGATACTGGTTCATAAGCGTGTCGATTGCCGGCCGGTGATGCCAGGCGTACATTGCCATATTGTCGCCCCCATGGCCTGCGCCCGGCCAGCCGTGCTCCCAGTAGTGGCCGGTGAATTCGAGATTGTGTTTGTCGCAAAACTCGTAACACGGCTTGGCCCAGCGTTCTATGAAAAGCTCGAGTAGAAGCTGGAAGAAGTTGTGGCGGACTTTCTTGTAGTCGCCGAGCGGGCGGACGAGGCTGGGCAGGTGGTCCATCAGGTCGTATCCCCAGCGTTCTTTGAAGTCGTTCGGCAGGCGCTGCGACCAGTGGATTCCCCCGGCTGGTGTCAAGTGCGGCTCGTCGGTGAAGACACCGGGGATGCGCTTGCCGAAATGTTCGCCCAGCTCTCTGCGATATGCATCCAGGGTGATTTCGATGAATTTCTCGGTTACGCCTGGAGCGAGGAGATCGACGTAATACTTGCCGCCAAACCACCCACTGGAAGGCGCCAGGCGGATCGAGGCGACGAGGTATCGCCCCTCGGGCAGCGATTGGGCCGCCTTGGCCTTTTCGGTAACATTCTTGAAGCCGTCGTCGGTCAAACTATAGACAGCCAAGGTGTTCTGGCCCGGCTTTGGCGGACGCTTAGCTTCTGTAAAGTGGAGTCCCTGGCCCCGTGACTCGGGCATGGCTTCGGGCACGAGCCCACCGGCGAAGCCCGATGGATAAGAGTTTTCATCGTATATCCATACATTCATGTCGAGCCGCTCGGCTTCTTTCAAAGCTACCTTCCAGAGCCTGAACCAGTCAGCCGAAAGATATGGTGTCATCAATCCCGGCCGGGGATGGACGAACACCTGTTTGACCTTCTGGCCGGCAAGGTCCCGCATCGTGGAGACGATTTGCTCCTCGGTGAGCATGTCATTCCACACCCAGAGCGGGCCGGAACTATACTGGCGAGGCGGATTGGCAAATAGCCTCTTAACACCCGCCGAATTGGCAGCTTCCACATTGCCGTTTGCAGCTAAAACACAGAATAAAATCCAAACAAACATCCATAACCTGGTTGACCTGATGTGTTTGATAATGCCCATTGCACCTTGACCTCCAATTTCGAGTTTGGAATTTTTTGAACCGTTTGAGATGATAATCAATCTTCTGCAATTTTACAAGTACAAATCGCAGGTTTTGGACGGGATTAACAGGATAATACAACAGAAAATCCTGTTTAAAAAAATCGTCACTTCATAGTGTCCGAGCTTTGTAGCTGTCAAGGTAAGGAATAATTTGCGACAGTTGGAACAAAATGCTAAAATAACGGTCATTGATAATCAGGAGTCCTGTGTAAGTAATGCTGCCTTCGTAACTTCCGTCACGTTGGCAACTGGAAAGGAGAGAAAAGTATGAGAAAAACTTGTTTATTACCGGCCATATTTTTGATGGCAATCGCCAGTTGTCAAAAAGCAAAGCTGGCTTCGGCGCAACAAGAGACTCCGATAACCATCGTGTATTCGTCACAGGCTTCCGGAGTTGAACGTCTGGCCGCAAAAGAGGTCCGTCGTTATCTGTATTTGCGAACCGGGAAATTGCTACCGATAATGCAGTATGTTAGCAGCCTCGATTTTGATGCCAGCCTGATAGTCATTGCACGCAAAGACCGGGACATTATTAAGCGAATTCAAGATAAATATACCGGGCTTGCATCGTCTATAACAGCTTTGAAACCTCAGCAGTATCAGATAAAAACACTCAAAAGTATGAACAAGCCGGTCGTGTTGATTTGTGGCGGCGATGAGTTCGGAACGCTTTATGGTGCGTATCGATTTATCGAGCATTTTGGCGTTCGTTTTTATCTCCATGGAGACGTCCTGCCTGATAAGAAGATTAGCTTGAAGATGCCCGATTTGGATGAGCAGGGTAAACCGTTATTTGAATTACGCGGTATCCATCCTTTCCACGATTTTCCGGAGGGGCCGGACTGGTGGAACATTGATGACTATAAAGCGATTCTAGCCCAACTGCCCAAGCTGCGAATGAACTTCTTCGGCTTGCATTGTTATCCTGAGGGCGGAGTCGGCCCGGAACCTGCGGTCTGGATTGGTAAGCCTGATGATGTTTATCCGGATGGACGGGTTAGGTTCAGTTCTCAGTCACGCCATTTTACTACACACGGCGACACATGGGGATACAAACTAAAAGATACTGCCGATTACAGTTTTGGTGCTGATTTGTTGTTCGACCGCAATGACTATGGCCCGGATTATATGAAGGGCATGACCCCCTGGCCGAAGACCGCCCGGGATCGCAACGAAGTATTCAATCGCTTCGGCATGGTGCTCAACGAAGCTTTTGGCTTTGCAAGAGAGCTGGGAATCAAAACCTGCATCGGAACCGAGGTGCCCCTTACAATTCCCAAAATGGTCAAGGAGCACCTGAAAGAAGAAGGCAAAAATCCTGACGAACCGGCAGTCGTGCAGAATATTTACGAGGGCATGTTCCAACGGATAATGAAAACGCATCCGCTTGATTACTATTGGTTTTGGACGCCCGAAGGATGGACATGGGGAGGAGCGAAAGATGAACAGGTGGCTGCGACAGAAAAAAACATGCTGCTTGCAGTTAAGGCGGCGAAAAAAGTCGGTGCCCCGTTTACTCTTGCGACGTGCGGGTGGGTATTAGGACCGCCCAAAGACCGTGCGCAGTTTGATAACGTTTTGCCGAAGGAGATGCCTTTTAGTTGTATCAACCGCCAGGTAGGATTCGAGCCTGTCGAGCCGAGTTTTGCCCATCTTCAAGGCCGTCCCAAATGGGCCATACCCTGGATGGAGGACGACCCGGCTATGATTATCCCCCAACTCTGGGCCGGCAGGATGCGGCGGGATGCGGCAGATGCGCTGGCCTATGGCTGCACGGGCCTGATGGGTATCCACTGGCGGACACACGTACTGGGGCCCAACGTCTCAGCGCTGGCACGGGCTGGCTGGGAGCAGAGTGGTTGGAATCCAAACTTCGGCAAAAAATTCGAATCGCCTAAGTTGAAATTCACCGAGGGCCGCGAAGGTGGTAGTGTTGCTGCATTCCCCAACAGCCCTATGGATGGCACCGAGGATGACACGCTTTACCAGACGGTCCGCTACAATATGAATGCTTATCACCTGAAAGTGCCGAACGGCGAATATAAGGTAACATTGCAGTTTTGTGAACCTCACTATAATGAAGCGGGCAAACGAGTTTTTGGCGTAGAACTGCAGGGCAAACGGGTCATTGATAAGCTGGACGTCTTTGCAAAGGTCGGTAAGAACAAAGCCCTGGATTACAAATTCGAGGATGTAAAAATAACTAATGGTTTGTTGGATATCAGCTTTGTCAAGGCGGTGGAGTTTCCCTGCATCGCGGCCATTGTCGTAGAAGGGCAAAGCTGCATAAGGAAGATAAATTGCGGCGGCCCGGCGTACAAGGATTATGAATCCGACTTGCCCTCTTCGGGAACCGATAGCAGGTCGCGTGACCTGCCTACAGATGACTTCTACGCAGACTGGGCGCTGACGCAGTTCGGCCCCTGGGCTGCTGAACCAATCGCAAAATTATTCGCCAGCCTCGACGGAGGCCCGTCGGCAGTAACCCAGGGACAGGGAAATACGAACCTGCCCCGCCCCTCTACGTGGGTGGGAGGACCGGGTGGAATAAAGCCGGACGCAAGACCCTGGGAAAAAGTTAGCGCCGAATACGGATTTGTAGATGAGCTGGCCAAACTACGCCCGCAGATCAAAGGCCCGGGCAATCTTGAACGGTTCGATTACTGGCTCAATACTTTCCGCTATCTAAGAGCGGTGGGACAGGTCAACTGCACCTGGGCTCGGTTCAACGCCGCGATGAAAAAGGTCAAAGACGAAAAGCAGGCCGATGCCCGCAAGGAGTTGGCACGTCAGACTGTTCTTCCGCTGCGCAAGGAGCTGGTTGCTCAGGTCGCCGATGTACACCGCTATCTTTTGGCGACTATTACTACCACAGGCGGAATGGGCAATGTGACCAACTGGCAGCAGCATGTGATGCCGACGTTGCTTTCACAGCCCGGCCGGGAACTTGCAAAGATTCTGGGGCAGGAATTACCCGAAGATGCCATGCCTATGGACAAATACGATGGCTCTCCGCGAGTAATCGTGCCGACAGTACGCAGCAGCCTGGCGGCCGGCGAAGACTTGAGATTGAAAGTGATTATTCTAACTCAAAAGCAGCCAAAAAATGCGTTTTTGTATTGGCGGCCAATGGGCACGGAGCAGTACATTATGGTTGCCCTAACCCATATTACTCGTGGAGTGTATTCGGTTACGATATCTGCTCGGGAAATCAAAATATCCGATCTGGAGTATCATATAAAAGTGACTGCCGATAATGGCCGCAGCATTTACTTCCCGGCAACGGCACCGCGGATAGACCAGACAGTTGTGATTATCCAATAAGCAAGAAAGGAAATATTCAAACACCATGAATTCACGCGAAAGAGTATTAAAAGCGTTGAACTATGAATCCACGGACCGTGTTCCTGTGGATTTGGGAGGTACTGCCTGTTCCGGGGCCCATGTCAGTGTGATCGCGAATTTGCGCCAGGCGCTTGGTCTGGAAAGAAAAGACGAGCCGGTGAAGGTTGTCGAGCCTTACCAAATGCTTGGTGAGGTCGACGCTGACCTGCGTGAAGCGCTTGGTATCGATGTCGTTAATCTACCCGGACCAAAGAACATGTTCGGCTTTGCGAACGCAGGCTGGAAGCCGTGGCGGACATTCGACGGCACCGATGTGCTTGTGCCGGCCGCCTTCAATACCGACCCGGAACCTGATGGCAGTATTCTGATGTACCCGCAGGGTGACAAATCGGTTCCTGCTTCGGCCAAGATGCCCAAAGGCGGGTTCTATTTTGACTCGATTATTCGCCAGAAGCCTATCGACGAAACCAAATTAAATCCCGCGGACAATCTCGAAGATTTTGTACTTATTGGAGAACAGGATTTGAAGTTCTACCAGGACAAGGCCAACGAGCTTTATGAAAACACCGACCTTGCGATTGCGATGGGTCTTCCGGGCACGGCGTTCGGTGACATAGCGAAGGTTCCGGCACCGTGGATGAAGGACCCGAAAGGGATTCGTGACATCGAAGAATGGTATATAAGCACTATCTCGCGAAGGCAATATATCAAAGAGGTCTTTGCCGGTCAGACGGAGATTGCGATTAAAAACCTTGAGCGGATTTACCAGGCCGTCGGTGACAAGGTGCATGTCGTGTTTGTGGATGGCACCGATCTGGCGGCGCAGAATACCCTCTTTTGCAGTCCGGATGGGTACCGGGAGCTTTACCTGCCGTTCAGCAGGAAAATCAACGACTGGATTCACGCTAATACAAAATGGAAAACGCTGAAGCACTGCTGCGGTGGCTGTGAGCCGCTGATTGAGGGCTTTATAGAAGCTGGATTCGATGTCCTTAATCCGGTACAGACTTCTGCAAGCCGAATGGATCCGCAGCATTTGGTTGATACATACGGCGGAAGGATAGTGTTCTGGGGCGGCGGCGTGGATACGCAACATACGCTGCCGTTTGGAACGGCTGATGAAGTACGGCAGCAGGTCGCCGAGCGGGTGCGAATATTTGGCCGGGAAAATGGCTTTGTCTTCAATACGATTCACAATATACAGTGTAATACACCCGTTGAGAATGTGCTGGCGATGTTCGAATCGCTGGGCAGAAAGATATAGGAAAGGCTCGGGCTTGTGATTGTTCGCCCGGGGCAAGGAGTAATAGCTATGCAGATACCTGTTCGCTCGCGTAGAGAGTTTCTTGAGGCATTGGGTATCGGGGCTGTGTCCCTTGCCGTTCCGGGGTGCATGACCGCCTTGGAGCGGTCCTCCCACCACCGGCGTTCCACCCGCAAACCGAATATTGTCTTTATTCTTGCAGACGACATGGGCTACGGAGACCTGGCCTGCCAGAATCCTGATACGAAGGTCCCTACGCCCAACCTCGACCGGTTCGCGCGGGAAGGTATCCGCTTTACGGATGCGCATTCGCCTTCAGCGGTCTGTACACCGACGCGATACGGCATACTGACCGGGCGATACTGCTGGCGAACACGCTTGAAAACAGGGGTGTTTGGGCCGTGGGACCCGCCGTTAATTGATCAAGACAGGCTCACTGTCGGCTCATTTCTGAAACAGCACGGATACCATACCGCCTGCATCGGCAAGTGGCATTTGGGCTGGGACTGGCCGAGTAAAGATGGTAAGCCGGTAAAAGCGGGTTGGAATAAACCCGGCTGGAACGCAGACTTTATACATCCTGTTGCAAACGGTCCGACTACTCGTGGATTCGATTATTATTTTGGCACAGACGTTCCCAATTTCCCGCCGTACTGTTTTATAGAGAATGACCGAACCGTAGGCATACCGACGGTAAAAAAACCGGATTCGATGTTCGGAAGTCCAGGGCTGATGCTTGAGGGATGGGACCTGCGTCAGATTCTGCCGGGGCTGCAGAAAAAGGCAGTTGAATATATTAACCAACGCGCCGGTGCCGGTACCCCATTTTTTCTTTATTTCCCGCTGACAGCGCCGCACACACCAATTGCTCCGGCTCAGGCATTTCAGCGAAAGAGTCAGGCCGGAGCTTACGGCGATTTTGTTCACCAGGTCGATGCAGTCGTAGGCAGTGTTCTGGATGCGCTTAAGCGTAATGGTTTGGCCGAGAACACGCTTGTCATTTTTACCAGCGATAATGGATCACCCGGACGCGACGGGACCAATATGAACGGTGCGGTGAATTCTGTGCGAAGATTTGGGCATAATCCAAGCTATATTTACCGCGGCATCAAGGCCGATGTCTGGGATGGAGGGCACCGTGTACCCTTCATCGCCCGTTGGCCGGGAAGAATCCGACCCCGATCCGTCAGCGCCGAACCCATTTGTCACGTGGATTTGATGGCAACGTGCGCAGCGATTCTTGGCGCCGAGCTGCCGGATGACGCAGGCCAGGACAGCTACAATATATTGCCGGCACTTCTGGGCAAGAAACTTGATAAGCCCATCGCGCGGGCGATTGTCCATCATTCCGGCAATGGTATGTTCGCGATAAGGCGGGGAAAGTGGAAGCTGATTCTGGGACGAGGCTCCGGCGGATGGAGCGGCAAGGGAAAGAAAACCGACCCGCCAGTCCAATTATACAATATGCATGAAGATAAATCTGAGAAGAGAAACCTGTGCGCTGAGCATCCTGAGGTCGTCGAGACTCTGACGAAGTTGCTGGAGAAATACAGGAAACAAGGGCGAAGTCGTCCATTGGGTAAAAAGGTCTAACCTAACAGAATAAGTGGGCAAAGGAGCATCACAAATGAAAAGAGGAGTATATCAGGCATTTGTTGTCGTGCTTTTGGTTTTCTTACCGGGCTGCCTTGGCGAGAATAAAACTGACATAGGCCGAGCGGGCCCACGATGCGTCATCAGTTTAGATGGTGACTGGGAGATTGCCGAAGGTTCGATGGACTCTATCCCGAAGACCTTTGAGCACAAGGTTCCTGTGCCCGGTTTGATTGATATGGCCGAGCCGCCTTTTGCCGATGTCGGGAAAAAAAGCGACAAACGGCAGGCGTTTTGGTATCGCCGCACATTTACTGTCAAAGGCACTATCCCTGAGGTGGCTTTGCTAAAAATCCACAAGGCTAAATATGGCACTCGGGTATTTCTGAACGGCAGGCTCATCGGTGACCACCAGCCTTGCTTTACACCTACCCTGCTTGATGTTACCGACCATCTTAAAGGCTCCGGAGCAACAAATGAGATTATAGTGCGAGTCGGTGCATTTCGTGATTCTGTCCCTGAAAGCATCCCGTCGGGCTGGGACTTCGAAAAGTATCTTTATATCCCCGGCATTTACGATTCCGTGGAGCTTATCCTCACCGGCAAACCTTACATTGTGAACGTACAGACGGTCCCGGATATTTCCGCTCCCAATTTACGGATTATAACTGAACTGTATTGGCCCGACAGGGATGGACGTGCCGACATATCTTATGAAGTTTCGGAGGCACGGACCGGCAAATTTGTCGCCGCGGTCCAGCAGCAAGGCCTGCCCTTCATACCTAATCAAATAACAAAGCTCGATGTTACTATCCCGATAGAAGACTGTAAGTTATGGAGTCCGGAAAATCCTTTTCTTTATGAACTGAAGCTGAGTACGGGAGGTGACTTTCGGAGGATTCGGTTTGGTATGCGGTCGTTTAGATTTGATAAGGAAACCGGCCGGGCGATTTTAAACGGCAAACCATACTTTATGCGCGGTACTAACGTTTGTGTTTATCGCTTCTTCGAGGATGCGCTTCGGGGCGATCGGCCCTGGCGTAAAGAATGGGTCCGCCGGTTACATAGAAAATTTAAAAGCATGCACTGGAACTCAATTCGATACTGTATCGGCTTTCCGCCGGAAATATGGTACGAAATTGCCGACGAAGAAGGATTTCTCATCCAGGACGAATTTCCCATCTGGTTTCTCGGCAATGAGAACTGGCCCAAAACCCTTAAAAGCGGCGCTATCGCCGCAGAATATACCGAATGGATGCGCGAAAGATGGAACCATCCATGCGTAGTGATCTGGGACGCTCAAAATGAAAGCGTTACAGACCAGACCGGCAAAGCCGTTCAGGCAGTACGTCACCTGGACCTGTCCAATCGTCCGTGGGAGAACGGCTGGTCCGATCCGCAAAGCCCACATGACTTTGTAGAGTCTCATCCGTACTTGTTCATCAAGGCCTGGTCGGGCAAAGAGTTTTTTCGCTTACGGGATGTTGCAAATGTCTCGCCCGTGCCTCATTTGCGGGCCGAACAAAAAAAGCTTGATGTCCCCATAGTTATCAACGAGTACGCCTGGCTGTGGCTTAATCGCGATGGTACGACAACATGCCTGACAGACAAGGTATATGACCGCTTGCTTGGCCCGGATTCGACGGTCGCTCAGCGGCGTTTCCTTTATGCACGTTATCTGGCCGCTTTGACCGAGTTTTGGCGATGTCACCGTAAATGCGCAGGCGTCCTGCATTTTTGCGGACTGGGTTATTCCAGGGCCGGTGATAAACCCAGACCGGAAGGCGGCGCGACCAGTGACCATTTTCTGGATATCGAGACTTTGGAATTTGAGCCTGACTTCGAGAAATACGTTAAAGACGCCTTTTCACCGGTCGGTCTTTGTATTAATAAGTGGGACGAGCAATTTCAACCGGGAGTCGAAATCCAGGTTCCTGTTATTGTGATTAATGACCTCTACAGAGAATGGAAGGGTAATGTAGTTCTTCGAGTTTTACGTGGCGGGGACACGATTTCCGAGCAGAAAAAGGCCTGTGTTGTTAGCAGACTTGGCCAGGAGATTTTGTCTTTTAAGGTAACTGTTCCAAATAAGCAGGGGCAGTATCAATTCGCAGCCGAACTGATTACTGAAGGTACGCCGGTTCGCAGCCTGAGAGATTTCAATGTTTCTTCATCAAAGTAACATAAAGGTCCGGCCCTGAACTGCTTCACGGATAGTTTGTTGTTATCAATAAGGAATGCAAAATGGGTAATGGTGGTAAAGTGAAACTTGCGGGAGATTCCGGCAGCTCGGTTTATTTGTTCCTGGTTTGTGCCGTGGCTGCTTTGGGGGGGCTTTTGTTCGGCTATGACACCGGTGTAATTAACGGGGCAATTGGTCCTCTGAAAACATACTTCGCCCTTGACGCAAAGGCTGAAGGATGGGCGATGGGTTGCGCCTTACTCGGATGCGCGATCGGAGCGGCCAGCGCAGGTGTGTTCAGCGACTGGTTGGGACGCAAAAAGGTGCTGATTTTTTCCGCGATTCTGTTCTTTATCTCGGCAATGGGAACGGCATTTCCGAAAACTATCACCGCCTTTATTGTTTTTAGAATAATCGGCGGCCTGGGAGTTGGGGCCGCATCTATATCGTCGCCGATGTATATAGCTGAGATAAGCCCGGCCAGGATTCGGGGCCGAATGGTGTCGGTCAACCAGTTCGCAATCGTTACCGGCTTTCTGGTCGTCTATTTCGTGAATTACTTCATTGCACGTCAGGGTGATAATGCATGGAACCTGCAGCTTGGCTGGCGGTGGATGTTTGGCTCCGAGGCGATCCCGGCCGTACTGTTGTTGGTGCTGCTTTTCTTCGTGCCGGAAAGTCCCCGTTGGCTGACCAAAAAAGGCCGCGGTGAGGAAGCACTCATGATTCTGAGCCGGGTTGACAGCGCCGAATATGCCAAAACAGAACTGCTGGAAATCGAGGATGCAATCGCCCACGAAAGTGGGTCGTTAAAGCAATTGCTTCAGCCGGGCATGAAAATTGTGCTGGTAATGGGCATTGTGCTGGCCGTTCTCCAGCAGGTAACCGGGATCAATGTTTTCCTCTATTTTGGAACAGAAATCTTCAAGAAGATGGGTTCCGGAACCAACGCCGCTTTGCTTCAGACCGTCATTGTCGGTGCCGTGAATATGACGTTTACCATTATTGCCATCTGGACGGTGGATAAGCTGGGCCGAAAGCCGCTCATGTTGATAGGCTCTGCCGGCATGGGGATATCGCTGCTGGCGATGGGTCTGGCAGCGTACTTCCAGAGTACGGAATTGTGGATGTTATTATTTATCCTTAGTTATATCGCATGCTTTGCTCTGTCTGTGGGCCCGGTAACGTGGGTGATTTTGTCGGAGATTTTTCCCACCCGCATTCGCGGCCGAGCGATGGCCATTGCTACGGTATGTCTGTGGGTAGCAAACTACATAGTCTCCCAGACATTTCCCATGATGGATGAAAACCAATGGCTGCTGGCCAGGTTTCATCATGCTTTTCCGTTTTGGGTGTATGGAGCTTTCAGTGTTATTTTGCTGGGCTTTGTCTGGCGATTTGTGCCGGAAACCAAGGGAAAAACACTTGAAGAAATAGAAAAACACTGGATGATATAAACGAGAATTAAGTAAGCTTGATCATTTAGAAAAGGAGCAGTCAAGATGAAAAGTTCGAAGATAACAAATTACCTTGTTTTGTCATTGTTGTATTGTATGTGCCTTACTACCCTGGCTGCCGGGCAAACAAAACTGCTTTGGCAGATTGGCAAGGCCGACAACAACACCGCTGAATTCGCACTTGGGCCGAACAGGAGCAACCAGTACTCTGTGACGTTCCCTCGTGGCGCATTATTCGTCGCGGGTCAATCCGACCCGAAGCAGGACTGGCCCTACATACAGCCGGGACCGGCCGACACCTGGGCCGGCAGCAAGAGTCATACGTTTACAATTCTCTTTGGCGTTAAAACCACACCAACAGCCGGCCAGTGCGAACTCGTTATTGACTTTGTGGACACGCACAGTTCCAAGCCGCCTAAAATGCAGATTAAAATTAACGACACCGGTTTTGTGCGCGAGCTGCCCAAAGGGGCAGGGGACCCGTCGGCCTTCGGTGAGGTCGAAAAGGGGCGTGAGCATCGGCTTAGAATCGAATTCCCGGCTCGGGTGCTTGAAACCGGCACGAACACAATCACAATCACCTCGCTTACAGGCAGTTGGATACTCTACGATTATGTGGCGCTCAGAACTCCAGTCGGCATCAAGACTGGGCCGCTCAAATCCACAAACAAGCTCCTGGGCGTTGACACGCAGCCGTTTCTGGTCAAACGCAGCGGAGAGCTGTACCAGCCCGTTATGGCTTCTGTATTGCATCTGGGTGAGCCGGTTGAGGCCACAGTCACTGTAAAGGGATCCAAGCCGGTCAAACAGTTGCTCAAATCCGGCTACAAGATAATCGAGGGATTTGCCCCGCAAGTAACCAAGCCCACTCCGGTCGAGGTGGATGTTAAGGTTGCAGGCCAATCCATCGGCAAGCGGACCGTAACCATCAAGCCCATCCGGAAATGGGAGGTATACCTGCTGCACCACTCCCATGTGGACATCGGCTACACGCACGTCCAAACGGAAGTCGTACGCAAGCATTGGGGATACTTTGAACAGGTCATTGAGTTGGCGCGAAAGACTGCAAATTATCCGCCTGGCTCGCGGTTCAAGTGGAACGTCGAAGTATTATGGGCTGTGGACAGCTACCTGAAACAGGCCTCGAAAGAAAAGCGGGAGCAATTCATCGAGGCCGTTAGAAAAGGCTGGATCGCCCTGGATGCCCTGTACGGCAACGAATTGACAGCACTTTGTCGGCCGGAAGAACTTGTTCGGCTTGTCGGTTATGCTCAACGGCTAAAACAGCGTTACGATTTTACAATCAACTCAGCTATGATTACCGATGTGCCAGGGTACACATGGGGTATTGTGCCGGTGCTGGCCCAAAGCGGCGTGAAGTATTTTTCGGTTGGACCAAACCGGGGCCATCGTATCGGCTACACGCTGTCGAGCTGGGGTGACAAACCGTTCTACTGGGAGTCGCCTTCGGGAAAACATAAAGTCCTGTGCTGGGTCGCCGGTGAAGGATACTCGCTTTTCCATGCCGGGCGTCTGGATGGAGGCAGGCTTTTCGAGTATCTCAAGCGCCTGGAGAAATCCGAGTATCCTTACGATATGCTTCAGATCCGCTATTCAATTGGTGGCGACAACGGCCCGCCGGATCCGGGACTCAGCGAGTTTGTAAAAAATTGGAACCAAAAATATGCTTATCCGAAGCTGGTCGTCTCAACCGCAAGTGAGATGTGTCGTGAGTTCGAGCGCCGCTATGGCGACCGGATACCAAAGGCCCGTGGTGATTTCACGCCTTACTGGGAAGACGGCGCCGGCTCATCTGCGCGTGAGACCTCGCTGAACCGTGCTGCAGCCGAGCGTCTGGTGCAGGCTGAGACGTTATGGGCGATGCTTAATCCCGCCAGGTACCCCGCCGACGAGTTCTACAACGCCTGGCGCAACGTGATACTCTACGACGAGCATACCTGGGGCGCACACTGCAGCATCAGCCAGCCGGATAGTGATTTCACCAAGGCCCAGTGGAAGATAAAGCAGGCCTTTGCCCTCGATGCAGATACTCAGTCCCAAAAACTGCTTAACGATTCGCTGGCCAAACACCGAAGTAAGGCCAGAAAGGTAACTGCCGTTGATGTATTCAACACCTGTTCCTGGCCGAGAACAGACCTGGTCGTGTTGCCGAAGGACTGGAAGCTTGGTGGTATGGCCAAAGATGCTGACGGCCGATGGATTCAACCACAGACTCTTTCTACCGGTGAGACGGTCTTTGTAGCTGAAAATGTACCGCCGCTGGGTGCCAAAAGGTTTACCTTCGGAATCCATCCTCCTGATACCACCCCTGTCATGCCGGGTAGTGCCAGGGCACAGGGGACGAGACTGTCCAACGCTCTGCTGACAGTCACCATTGACAACAAGACGGGAGCTATTTCCAGCTTAAAACGTGAGGGTATCTTATCTGAACTGGTTAACGGCAAGGATGGGCTGGGGCTGAATGATTATTTCTATGTGGCCGGCAGGAATCCAAAAGAGCCGCAGCGCAACGGGCCGGTCAAAATCAGCGTTAAGGAACATGGCCCCCTGGTTGCGTCGTTGCTGATAGAATCCGATGCGCCGGGTTGCAATAAACTCACACGCGAGCTGCGACTCGTGGTCGGCTCGGATCACTTGGACATCATCAACGTCATCGACAAGCAGAAGATTTACAAACAGGAGGCGGTGCACCTGGCCTTTCCCTTCAATGTACCCAAAGGTATAATGAGAATGGACACGCCCTGGGCTGTCGTTCGGCCCGAAATAGACCAACTGCCCGGCGCCTGCAAGAACTATTTCACCGTTCAGCGATGGGTCGATGTGTCCAACGCCGATTACGGTGTTACCTGGGCGACTGTAGATGCGCCGTTGATTGAAGTTGGCACGATTACCAACGACCCTCGCGGTGGTGTCGGGTGGATAAAGAAGCTTGAACCATCAACGACGCTATACTCTTACGTGATGAATAACTACTGGGAGACCAACTACAAAGCCAGCCAGGAAGGCCCAACGACGTTCCGTTATTCAATCAAGCCCCACCGCAGGTTTGATTCCGGCGAGGCGGCAAGGTTTGGTATTGAGCAAAGCCAGCCACTGATAGCTGTGCCGGTTGATAGTAAGGCCCCGCTTTTCCGTAAGGAGTCCCAGGGACAACGTTCTGTTTTAAGTGTCGAGCCTGCCGGTGTAATTGTAACCGCCTTTAAGCCGAGTGAGGATGGTAAAGCTAGGGTCGTGCGACTCTTTAATACTACCGATCGGTCTGAAAAAGCCAGAATTATCTGGACAAAGCCGGAGCCTAAAACTGTCTGGCTGAGCAACCTGGCAGAAGAACAGGTTGCCAAAATAACAGGACCTGTAGAAATGGCGGCATACGAAATTCTTACCTTGCGGGTTCCACGTCGATGAAGGAAGTAAAAATGACCTCACGAGAACGGATTTTAGCGGCGTTAAACCATCATGAGCCCGACCGTGTTCCCGTTGATTTTTCCGGGCACCGGTCTTCAGGAATCGCAGCGGTCGCATATCCTAAGTTACGCAAGTTTCTGTCTCTGCCGCCCAGGCCAATTCGCGTTTATGACGTCATCCAGCAATTGGCGATTGTTGATGAGGACGTACTGGACCGAATCGGCGTAGACACCATTGAGTTGGGCCGGGGCTTTGCGCTGGATGAGGAATCCTGGTCGCCGTGGACATTGCCGGACGGCACACCGTGTTTCGTTCCCTCCTGGACACCTCTTGAACGGGATGATGGACGTTGGGTGATTCGGTCGAAAACCGGCAGAGTCCTCGGCCAAATGCCGGACGGCGTATTATATTTTGAACAAACATACTACCCTTTTGACGAGCGTGACGATTTGGAGGCAATCTCTGCCGCTCTTGGAGAGTCAATGTGGACGGCGGTCGCCAGCCCGCCTGGTCCGATTGATAGTCAAGCACTGTCTGAAGGCGCAAAACGGCTGCGAGAAAAGACAGACAGAGCTATTATCGGTCTGTTCGGAGGTAACCTGTTTGAAATTGGCCACTTTCTCTATCGCAACGACCGTTTTATGATGCTGCTGGCTGCTGAGCCGCAACACGCTCACCGTTTTCTTGATAAGCTCGTCGAGATTCATCTGGCCAATCTTGAACGGTTCCTTGGGGCTGTCGGTGAATACATTGATATTATACTTTTCGGCGATGATCTCGGGATGCAGACGGGTCCCATGATTTCACCGCAGATGTATCGCGAGTTTTTCAAGCCGCGTCACGAACTGCTTTGGAGCCGTGCAAAGCAGCTCGCCGATGTCAAGATCATGCTTCATTGCTGCGGCGGAGTTCGAGAGCTGATTCCTGATTTAATCGACGCTGGTGTTGACGCCATCAATCCGGTTCAGATTAGTTGTTCGGGTATGGATGCCGGCCGGCTAAAGGCCGACTTCGGCGCCGACATCACTTTCTGGGGCGGTGGCTGTGATACAAGGGACATTCTGCCCGGTGGTACGCCTCAACAGGTCACTGACAATGTCAAAGAACAAGTGAGCGTACTTAGTCCGGGGGGAGGTTTTGTTTTTCAGCAGGTGCACAATATTTTGGCAAATGTTCCGCCGGCTAACATCGTGGCGATGTTTGATGCAGTAAACGGTCGGTCGGATTCCAGGGACATGCCTTAGCTTACGGAGAAGCGGTATATGGGTTCAATTGATTACGGGATAGTCGTTCTCTATTTCAGTGTTGTAATAGGATTGGGTTTCTGGTATCGCAGGCGCGCCTCAAAAAGCCTGGGGGCGTATTTCCTCGGGGGTAAAAGCATCCACTGGCTGGCTCTGGCAATGTCTGGTTCGGTATCCAACTTCGACATAACCGGGACCATGTGGATTATTTCAATCCTGTTTGTCCTCGGGATGAAATCAATGTGGCACCACTGGATGTGGGGCTTTTTGATGGGTGCCTTTTTTATGAGTTATATGGGCAAATGGGTGCGCCGCTCAAATGTAATGACGGCCGCTGAGTGGATGAAGACCCGTTTTGGCAGTGATGCCGGCGGCAGGTTGGCCCGGACCGCTTATGCACTGATGGCGGTGCTCACTCTGGCCAGTTTCGTCGGATATGCCTATCAGGGCATCGGCAAATTTGCCTCCGTATACATCCCCCTTGAATCCTTTGCTCAATACACCTCAATTCCCTGGCTGCAAAATATACTCACGACATACGAACCCGACGTTCTTGCAGTAACGATTATTGGCGTAACGACCCTCTACGTTATTCTTGGCGGACTTTACAGTGTCGTGGTAACCGACGTAATCCAGACCATCATCCTGACCGTCGGCAGTATATTTATCGCCTATATCGCGTGGTCGAAGCTGACGCCCGACCTGTTGGCTCAATTGCCGGAAGGTTGGTCTTCATTAAACGTTCCATGGCGCATAAAGGAATTGGCCGGGACGGAAAACGCGCATTTCGAGTTCTTTGGTGCCCTTGTAATTGTCTGGGTCCTAAAGGGCCTGCTTCTAAATGCAGGCGGGCCCGCACAGATGTACGATTTCCAGCGGTTCCTGGCGGCGCGTAATGCCCGTGATGCTGCAAAGATCGGGGCGGCCTGGAGCTTTTTTCTGATTGTACGCTGGGCAATGGCCGTCGGCATTGCTCTGCTGGGTCTTACCGTTATTACGAACATTACGGATTCCGAGCAGGTGATGCCTGTGGTACTTCAGAAATTTTTGCCGACCGGGATCAGGGGAATTGTCATTGCCGGTCTGCTGGCTGCGTTTATGTCAACGTTCAGCTCCACCGTAAACAGCGGCGCTTCATTTATCGTTCGTGATATCTGGCAGCCTTACTTTCGTCCACAGGCCGGCGACAGGGAATCTGTGAGATTTAGCTATTGGGCAACACTTTTGCTAGTACTGATCGGAGTTGGAATCGGTTCACAGGTCGACTCGATTGCTGATATATGGAACTGGATTATGATGGTGCTCGGGGCGGGTATGGCAATTCCGAATGTCCTCAGATGGTACTGGTGGCGCATCAACGGCTGGGGATATTCCGTTGGGACCTTTGTCGGTATTATTTTGTCTTTAACGATTCTTTTCTTCCCCGATGCGCCTGTATACTATGTATTTCCTTTGATATGCACGGCCTCTCTGCTTGCCAGTGTTGCCGTGTCGTTGGCAACCCAACCGGTTAGCCGTGACATTCTCGTTAACTTCTATACATCCGTTCGCCCCTTTGGAGCATGGAAACCGATTCGAAAAGAATCTAAAGTTTCAGCCGACGAATTGTCCAGGAAATCCGAAAGTGCATCGCTGACAATCTTAAATATCATACTTGCTATGCTCGCGATTACCGGCTTATATCTTTTTCCTATGTACCTTGTCGGCCATTGGTACCTCAAGTCGATGATATGGCTTGGACTGGCGATTGCGGCCATAGTGGCTCTCAGATATACCTGGTACCGAAATCTTCCTGGGCCGGGGCCGGAAGCAGGCTCCTCTTGATACTATAGAATACTTTCCAAATGTCCTGTTAAGGAACACCAAATTGAAACGTGAGGTTATCAGATCAATAATGATAAAGGAAAGGCCGTTTTATCCGTTTCGTAGCGATTTCCGGATTCGACGGCCAGATATTTGCTTCCGTAGCGGAACTCGATGTCATTGAGGCTTCCCAATAGCTCCCGTCTTGCTTTCACAGCAGAGCAGGGGGGAAACTTACCGAAAGATAATGTAGAACACCGCCGCCGATGCCGGCACCGGACCATCTGAGGATTACACTTCAGGGATTGTCCTGATTTCGATGTCCTGGCGAACCGGCAATTCCCTCGGTTTCTCAGGTGGTTTGCAGAAAGTTATTAATCCCATGACCATCAGCACACACAACGCCGTTGAGAGTTCTTGAATAAAGAGCGCCAGTAGATTTTCTGTTGTCATAAGTAAATATTTTGTTAACCTGACTAATCATGCGGGTAGCATTAGGACAATTTAATGCCGTCGTAGGTGATTTAGCCGGCAATGCCGAGAAAATACGCAAAATCTGGGCAAAGGCAATGGAGTCCAAAGTGGATTTGTTGGCCTTTCCGGAACTTGCGGTTTGCGGCTATCCCCCGGAAGATTTGCTCCTCAAGAAGCATTTTTTACAGGATAATCGTTTGGTCGTCGAGAAACTTGCCGCTGACTGCCCGGACAAAACCATAATTGTCGGATTTGCCGAAAGCTTTCGGAGCAACACCTACAATTCTGCCGCCGTGTTGCAGAAGGGCCGGATAAACAAAATTTATCGAAAGGGCCTTTTGGTAGATTACGGTATATTCGATGAGCGAAGGTATTTCCAGCCCGGTACTGAGCCGGTGGCACTCAATATAGCCGGCCTCAATGTCCCTGTCACCATTTGCGCAGATATCTGGAACATCCGGTGGCTAAGCAATTTTCTAAAGAATCTTGGCCAAGCCCAGATGATTATAAATATCTCTGCCTCGCCGTTCCATCTGGGAAAGGTTGAGAAGAGACAGGAAATAGTCGGCCGGTGCGCAAAAAAATTTAATTGCGCGGTTGCATATTGCAATCTTGTAGGAGGCCAGGATGAATTGGTTTTTGACGGTCGTAGCCTTCTTGCCGATTCAACCGGCAGGATTGTTGCCAAAGGCAGGGCGTTTGATGAGGATTTAATAATTGCCGATGTTATCCCCGCAGCCGATGGAACTGTGCAGGTCAAGCCGGTGCAGCCCCAGGCGCAGCAGCCGACAGATCCTCTTGATGAAGTCTATCAGGCGCTTATCCTGGGAACAAGAGATTACGCACGGAAAAATGGTTTCGTGAAAGTCTTGCTTGGTCTCAGTGGAGGCATTGATTCTGCGCTCACTGCTGCCATTGCCGTTGCTGCTTTAGGGCCGGAAAATGTCATCGGTATCACAATGCCGTCGAAATTCAACAGCCCCGAGACAATAGCCGACGCAGAAAAAATGGCAAAGAATTTGGGTATCGAATTCCTGACCATCCCGATTGAAGCGATACTTAAGCAGTTCGACCAGGCATTAAAGGGAGTGCCCGGCTGGAACAGCGAAGGCATTGCTTACGAGAATCTGCAGGCAAGAATCCGAGGTGGTATCCTGATGTCGCTGAGCAATCAATTTGGCTCACTGGTATTAACGACCGGCAACAAAAGTGAAACCGCCGTTGGCTATGCCACTCTTTACGGTGACACTGCCGGCGGCTTTGCCGTTATAAAAGATGTCCCCAAAACGATGGTCTACAAATTGGCTGAGCGCATTAACCAGGCAGACGGGCGGCAAATTATACCTATCGACGTCATAAACCGACCGCCTACTGCTGAGCTAAGGCCCGACCAGAAAGATGCCGACACTCTGCCTGATTATGACTTACTTGATAAAATCCTCAAAGGATATGTTGAACAGGACAAATCCGCACAGCAGCTTGTTGAATCAGGTTTACCGCGGGATGTCGTCCGGCGCGTTATTCGTATGGTCGACCGCAATGAATACAAAAGAAGACTTTCTCCACCGGGAATAAAAATCACACCGAAAGCATTTGGAAAAGACCGCCGACTGCCTATTACAAACCGTTATAATTCCTTCGATGACTAAGCGTAACTTTTCTATCAGTGATACTCAGAGTCCGGATTCAAATTTATTCTGAAATGGTACTCTCGTGCAGGGCTTCGGCTCGGTGGTCGCCAGGTGGTGTGTCCATAAAAGCCTTGGGCGTACCCCAGATTTTCTGCAGCTTCTTCGCTAAGACCGGATCACGTTCGACGAGCGCTTCGCGTTCGGCCTTGACGCCGAAGTAACGCGTGGTCACACCGGCGAAAAACTCCTTGTGGTCGCTCTTGACCCAGTCCTTCGGCGGATAGGCCGTACCCTCGACCGCCCTCTTATAAGCCGCCAGTATGTCAGGTTCATTGAAGCTGAGAATCTGGTCGTGGTAGGCATGGGCAAGCTCGTGCAGGAGGGTTGTTGCTCCGCGGTCACCGGCCTTAACCAATGAGACGGCCCGGCCGTACTCCACGCATTTGTGCTTGCCGGGATGGAAATCCATCTCCACCAGCCAGTCCATGCCGGGATGGTACTGGTAGACGGCCGTGCGACCGTGAGGGCCGTTCGTCGAATCCACCTCAAGCCAGACCACAACCTTAAAGAGTTTTTCGAGTGGGCCGTCGGGGATCCACCTTTTGACCTTGATCATGTGGCTCTTCAACTGTTTCAGCGCCGCGACACCGGTCTCAGCATGTTCGCCCCCGGCCAGCAAACCGTTGTTGACGTAGACCTTCCAGCCTTCGATATTCTTGATAGTGTAATGCGATGTAGGCTCATAGGGTTGAACTTCTACAGGGAAATCTTTTTCCACACCGGTTGGATTCGATGGATCGACATCGATGGGAGGCCAGAGAGCCTCGCCTTTCTTTTGGGCGCTGATCTTGCTGCGATCGTTGCCGATCCACCCGATCTCATTCGAGTTGAGATCGAGCCACAGTGTGAGCCGCCGCCATTCGTCATCGGACAGTTTAACATCTTTGTGTTGCGGGCCGGTGGTCAGCGCCTTGATGATGCCCGAGGCCCGCGCTCCAAAACGACCCGGCGTGGTCCTGGAGCCGCCGACGCCCAACGTTACCAATGCAGGTCTTTCTCCAGGGTAACTGAACGCCCGGTCATTTCGGGCAAGTGAAGCATAGCTCATGTCGGGGGCCTTCGGATTTTCCATGTGACACGGCACACATTTCTTGTCAAACACGGGAATTTTGACTAATTGAATATAGTTGAAAGGTACGGCCCCGCTTGCGACTTCCGGAACAAGCTTCGATGGCGGACGTTTCAAAGCCATGGGCCGTGAGTAGGTCTGAGCAGTTCCTTTCCACTTATCTTCGTGACAACCCAGGCAGGACAAATGCTCGCCGGGGTGGACGTAGGTAGCTGACCTCATGGAGTGGACGGCCATGCCCTTTTCGTCAAGAAGCTGGAAATAGATTGCCTTGCCTACCGGCGCTTCACAATAGACACTGCCGTCCTCTTCCACCGGCACGACACCGAGCGGTATGCGGCCAATCGAATCAGTCGCAAACGATATCTGGGAGACTGATTCCCTGCTGAACCAGTTGTCGAGCATCTGGGGTATGACCTGGACGATACGCATCCACTTGACCTTGACGCCATCGGGCAGCTTGCCCGCTGCGTCCGCTGCATATACATTTATCACGCTGATAACCGCCCGGCGATGCTCGGGCAACGCCTCGCGTTTGCCCTGCCAGGTCATTACAGGCAGCTTTGGTGGGAGCCGGCGCGCCCTTAACGGAAACGGGTCCCGCACGCGGTACGCTCCCGGGCCCGGATCATAGATCACATCACGATTGCCGAATCGGTCCAGAAGATAGAGTCCGAAATTATAATTACAGAGGAAAAAATCCTCACTGAGCGGCCAGGCCGTACCATACGTGTGAGTGGCGTCTTTTTCAACTTCCGGGAAAAAGTACTCCGGAGTAATCCGCTTAAGCTGGGCCATCTTGCCGTCGTCGGGAATGCGCGGGTCAAGCAGGACAAGACTGCCGGAAAAGCCCTCATGGTGTCCTACGGCGGTAGCCGTATATTTTGGCGAATCGGGGATGGGGCGGAAAGATAGTTCCGCGTCAGGCCGCAATGTTCGCCCGTAAACAAGTGCGTCCTTGCCATATTCCTCCGGCTGGACGTCCCAGGGCATGGCAGACCATGGCAGGGGGTAGTTGCCATGGTAGTTCCTTGGGTCCCGCCCATCCGGAAAACACTCCCAGTAATGATGGGCTGTACCCCAGTGCCGATCAACGTAGTCCCACCGCGTATAGACAATCTTTCCGGAATGACTGACGGTGGGCGCCCATTCATTGGTTTCGTGAAAGCTCAGACAGATGATATCCGAGCCGTCCGGCTCCATCGAGTGCAGCGTGTAGGTCAGGGACTGTGGGGGGTGAGCACGCACCGGCCCACGCCGCCGCGCCGTGTCGAGGTGAAGACGATTCTCCCCGACGGAAGCTGGTGCGGATCAAAATCATCATCAGGCCCGTCCGTTAGTTGGTCAAGCTCTTTGGTGACAAGGTTGAACCTGAAGACATGCCAGACTTCCGCGCTCGTCGTCGCGGCAAACAAAAGCTCTCTGCCATTGTAACTCAGCTCCAGGCCCGAGAACTTTCCTGTAAGCTCCTTGCCTTTCCAGGGGCCCGAAGTCACCCGAACCCCGGCCAGCGCCTCCACGCAAACAGCCTTGGATTTGAAGTCCCCGATGATAACTGGCCCGCCTCCTTTGCTGTGCCCCTCACACACGGCCCGTGCCTGCTCGATAATGCGAAGGTCGCCCGGTTGTTCGAGCATGCAGACGATATTGTCGAAGTTGAGCAGAGGATTCGCAAAAGTGATACTGCGCCGCAACGCGCAACCCTGGATGAAGAGCCTTTTGCGGGCATCGGGTTGACGGGTTGATTGTGCCGCAGCCGATAGCCTGCTCAGTTGCCCCTCAAATTCGCCAAGCACAGGCAAAGAGAGCATCTCCCGGCCTTTGAAGTACCGAACCAGAGCGGCCGTTCTCCTCAGGACAACGTCAAGCGGGTCCGTATCTGACCGCAGAATCAGCGCCTGTTGGTCCAATGCTTCACTGCTCAGACGATTGCGCCACTTCTTCTTCGACTTCTTCAGACGGTTGATCTGACCAATCAGTTCCTCGTGCTCCTGGTTCCACGTTTGCTCCACCGGGGTCTCTGCAGGCACAGGCGAGACAAGGACTATCAGTGCTGCCGCAAAGCATACCGCCGCACACGCAAAGCTCAAAGGACTGTGTGTTCCAGGACACATCATAGTAGCGTATTATACTCTTATTTCCTGGAAATTCAAGGACTCCGTTTAGTGCACTTCGGGCAAACTACGCCGTGTCAGGGAGCTGATATCACCGAGTCTCGGCTCATAAGGTGTCAGGCGGAAGCTGTACCGATAGGGCTTTGCGGGCAAGGTGTATTCGGGGTGCGTTCGCGCTCCCCAGCTATCGTCACCGCCGACGCCCATCTGCTTATAGTCGAGATTGACGGTTATCGTATCGCGCTGTGGCAGTTCGTGGACGTGCCGGGCTTTTTCGAGGTCACCCATAGTGAAGGGCCAGGCACTAACGTCGATTGTGGGCATACCGACAGCGATGAGACCGACACCATCGCGGTCGGTAAGGGCCATCCACCGGACGTCTGACTTGTTGCCGTTTTCCTGCGGCCGGACATAGCTGTGGATATGCTCGTTAACAGGACCGGAATACAGGCCAATGGCCGCGCCGGTTTTTCTGTCCCAGTAGGTTTCGTGGGGTCCGCGGCCGAACCAGGTGAGAGTATTAAACTGTGCGGGTATGGCCATCTGCATGCCGAACCGGGGCAGGTCGGGCAGGTTGTTACCGACCGGTGTTAGGATCGCATCAACGACTATATCGCCGTTACCGTAAACGATGTAGACAGTCTTGTAGGTGGAGTTTGCTCCGACCGGGATGGTCGCTTCGGCGGTGATACGTACTACCTGGGGTTTGAGCTGTTCGGCATTGACGGCTTTGACGGTTCGGTTGGGTCCGGCCTTACGCCATGCACCGAGGCGTCGAGGCATGCCGTTTCCGTTGTCATTGTCGATGGGTACACGCCAGAAATTTGGGACCAGCGGCAAGGAGACGAGCTGTTTTTTCCTGAAGAGAAATGTTTCAAGTGCTCCAGAATCCTTTCCGAATGTCAATTCAAAACCGCGTCCCGTGACGGTGATTTTCTGCGACGTTTGTTTGAGCGTGAGCTTTGGCATGGTATTAAGTTCAACAATTGGTGCCGGCGGGACGTCAAGGGGAATCTGGAACTGGTCCCAGGCGACGATGTGTCCGCGCTTGGCCCAGGAAGTATCCGCTGAAAGAGTGAAGGTTATCTTGAGCCAATATTCGCAGCCCGGTTGAAGCCTGGGCTTTTTGAATTGGATTTGCATGTCCCCTTCAGCTTCAGGGGCCAGAGACAGTTTCGGCAAAGTCCCATTTTGAATGATGTGTCCGTCGGCGGAAAGTTCCCAACTGATATCAGTGAAATCAAGGTTTAAGAAATCGTATTCGTTTTGGACGCGGAACTTTCTCGCCATGATATCAACAGGTACAACATGAATCCGCTGATAAACCTTCTTGACCTCATAGAGTGAGGGATTGGGTTTTCGGTCGGGTTGGACCAGGCCATTGCAGCAAAAGTTTCCATCGTTGGGCTTGTCGCCGAAATCGCCGCCGTAGGCCCAGAATTCCTTTCCATCGGGGCTTTTTTTTCGGAGACCCTGGTCCGCCCAGTCCCAGATAAATCCTCCGATAAGGCGTTTGTGAGAGCGGATAGCGTCCCAGTATTCCTTAAGATTGCCCACCGAGTTGCCCATGGCGTGGGCATACTCGCAGAGGACCATCGGTCTAACGTCAACCGGATCTGTGGCGATACGAATGATTTCCGGAATGCGCGCATACATACGGCTGATAACATCGACGTAGTAGGGATCTTTGGGCTGGCCGAACGCGCCTTCATAGTGGATAGGCCGGGTGGGGTCGTAATCCTTGATCCATGCGGCCATGGCAGCGTGGTTCGGCCCACAGCCGGTTTCGTTGCCAAGCGACCACGAGATAATGCTTGGATGGTTTTTATCCCGCTCGACCATCCTGATAGCACGTTCAACAAAGGCATTATGCCAGGCCGCGACGTTGGACAGGTATCCTTTCAGGCCGTGAGATTCGAGGTTGGCTTCATCGATAAGATAGATACCGTACTTGTCACAAAGATCGTACCATGTGGGGTCGTCGGGATAGTGAGATGTGCGGACGGCGTTGATATTATGCTGTTTGAGTATTTTGATGTCCTGGATCATTCGGCTGACAGGAACGGCCCGGCCGTGGTCCGGATCGTGCTCATGCCGGTTGACCCCGAAAAGCTTAACGGACTTTCCATTGACTAAGAGCTGGCCGTCTTTGATTTCAACTTCGCGGAAACCAATCCGGCAGCTCTCGCTCTCGATGACCCGCCCGTTATTGTTTTTGAGAGTAAGTACGAAAGTGTAGAAGTAGGGCGTTTCGGCGGTCCATTTGTGGGGGTTCTTAATTTTTCCTTCCAGCAGGGCGAACTTGACGTTACCTCTTTGTGGATATCCTTCGCCAATAATGGACGGGACATCTCTGACCAGAGCCTTAGGCAGGACAGCTCCTTTTTCCTGGTCGTAGAGCTGGGCTTCGATGATCCATCCATTGAGATTCCCGCCGCTGTAGTTGGCGATCCTTGGGCGGACCATCAAAGTGGCATCGGTGTACCGGTCGTCAAGGTCGGTTCGAACGAAGAAATCACGGATGTGGACCTGCGGGGTAGCGAAGAGGTAGACGTTTCGGTAGATGCCGCTGAGCCGCCACATGTCCTGGTCCTCGAGATAGCTACCGTCGGACCAGCGGTAGACTTCGACGGCCAGCGTATTTTCGCCTGCCTTTAGGTATTTGGTGATATTGAATTCGGCTGGTGTCATGCTGTCCTGGCTGTAGCCGACTTTTCGGCCGTTGACCCAGACGTAGAACGCACTTTTAACGCCGTCGAAGTGGAGGAAAATCTGGCGGTCTTTCCACTCGTCGCCGATAGTGAATCCTCTTCGATAGGAACCGACTGGATTATAGGTATGAGGGATGTAGGGCGGATTCGGCGGGAAGGGATATTGAATATTCAGGTAAATAGGAATCCCATAACCGTGCATCTGCCAGTTGGAGGGAACGGGTATTTCCTTCCAGTTGCTGACTTTGTATTTGGGCTTGTAAAAATTGATGGGTCTGTCGGCAGGTTTGCGCACCCAGTGGAACTTCCAGTTGCCGTTGAGTGATTTGTAGAACGGCGAGGCTGTGCGGTCGGCCTTAAGGGCCAATCGGGTATCGGGGTATGGGATGACAGTACAATGGCCTGGCTCTTTGTTTATCCCTATAACCTCGGGATTTTCCCAATCAGGTGTCCTAAGGTCCGCCTTGGCAGCACGACTTTGAAGATGAATGCATCCGGTAAGGATTAGTGAGATTACGACTGTGGGCAGAGGCAATACTAAGCTAAAAAGGTGTCTCCGGCTAAGCATTGATTTACTCCTTTTCATTATCGAAAAAGGTCATTCGCTTGATGCGCCAAATTTATCTTAAAGTAAAGGTCCTTACAAGAACTTTTGGGATTAGCCCGGCGCAGAACAAAACAGCGGGAGGAGCGTTGCCAAACCCGTACTGTCCGAATATTTCATTTTTCATCCCGAGGCTGTGTCAGTATTTCAACTGGCTGGCCCTGGGAGTGGCTTTATTGATATTGGGTGTTACGTCGACTTTGACGTTGCCCATGGCCCATGCCAGACCCCCGGCGATGATGCTCTGGACGCTGGGATTGGTCCAGATGTCGTCGCGGTGGCCGAATGAGGTATAGAATACCCTCCCTTTACCGTGCGTGCGGGCCCAGGTGGCGGGGAATGGCGGACGCTGGTAGCAGTCACCTTTCATCCCTTCATTATCTTCAATGAGAATCACGTGCAGGTCCTTGGCGAAGTTCTTAAAGGCGTACCATTCTTCTTTTATCTTTTGAACCTTTCCGAATTGCTTTACACCGGGAAACTTAGGCGAGGCGGCGCGTATTATGGCTTCCTGCTGGGCGCCGTGCACGATAAACTCACCGCCAAGCATGGCGATGTAGGGATCGACTTCGGTCTGGTTCTGGTTTCTGGGGCCCTTTGAATGGAATGAGTCGGTGGCTGCGTGAAAGCCGACGAAACCTTTCCCTGCGGCAATGGCGCTCAGAAGCTTCTTCTTACCTTCGGCCGACATTGGCGGGGTTTTCGCTTTGTTGGGCTTGGTGAGGACACCGCTGGTATAGAAGGCGATGGCATCGTACTGATCGAGGTCACCGTCGAAGACGCGGCCGTCTTTGGTGCAGACCACTTCGAAGCCGTGGCGTTTGCCAAGTTCGGTCAGGATTCTGTCGGAGATGCTGGGCTTGCCATCCTTAAGTTTGACCACGTCGTGTTCATAGCCGGCTGAGCGGGAAAAGTAGAGGACCTTCTGTTTTTTCTTTTCGGCCGCGGATACCCAGTGCAGCGGAAAGGCCGATGCTGCCAGTACTGCGGCACCGGTCGCCCGGAGCATATCGCGGCGATCCATCGCCTGTCCACTTTTGTTAGGATTATTAAATACATTAGGTGAGTTCGTTTTTCTAATCATGGTATTATTGACCTCCAAATCTTTGCATAGGTTGGCTCTTTTCTTCATCCTTCATCTCGGCAGGACTAATATATGAAGTCCTGATATACGCTTCAGCTATTATCCGGACAATGGAAGTATTGTCAAGTGGAATTTTCCATACGAATCTGTTCCCGGCATAAGATTATCTTCGGATAGCTATATGATGCTCGGATTTCGTGGGCTTTTGGCCGGGACTGCCAACGCAAAAAAAGCCGTTTGGAATCTGCAAAACAAGGTCCCCGGATACACTGTCGGTAGTATTTATTGCTTGCCGTTATTATTTGCCCGCCAGAGCATCCGCAATAGCTTTGCCAAATTGGACCGAAGCCATTGGGCCGCTGCCGGTTATAATAAGCCCGTCTCGTTCGACAGGAATGCCCGTATATAGAGCACCGGCCCTTTGGAGTCTATTTCGTTCGGAAAGGAAACTCGTGGCTCGAATGCCCTTGAGCAAACCCGCATTGGCCAGGACCGCTGGTGCGATACATATTGCACCAAGAACTTTTTTCTTTTGTACTGCATCGCGGGCAATATTCCACGCAACCCGGCTGTGGAAATATTCCGTTGCACCTGCACCGCCTACAAAGATTACCGCATCGTAATCATCCACGGCAATATCGTTCACAAGAATTGTTGCCTCGGCTACGCGTCCGAGCATACCCCTTACAGCGCCGATCTTTGTACTGGCTACAACCGTCTTCACTCCCGCCTCGGTAAGGACACGCCTTGTTTCAAAAAGTTCCTCATCGCGAAAATTCTCCCTGCCGACAATCAACACAGCTTTTTTTGTCTTGGGGGCCTCCGTCTTATCGGTTTCTTCTTTGTCTTCTTCTGTTGTTGTCGGAACAGCCGGATAACCAACGGAAATTATCAGAAGTGGTTCGGTTCCCCTCGATAGTTTGCAAGTCCTTCTGACCCCCCTCGCATCGAAACCAGCGATTGGTACGGACGCCAGCCCTAAGCAGACAGCCTGCAGTTGGATACTCTGAGCGATGTGCCCGGCTTCCAATAGCATATATGTATTTGCTTCGCCGCGATATTTGACCGCAAGACCCCTTTCAGACCCTGCGATAAGAATATTGCACGATGCGTTAGTCGCAGCCAGTCTGCCGCGCAAATCAAGGTTTGAGGTCTGTTCCAGGCTGTGTTCCTCTGGATTGTAAACAAACAGCCCGTTTTGCGTGGCAAAATATAGCTTTATCGGATAAGTCGCCCCTGCTGATGGTGCCGTTCGGAGGCCTCTTACAGGCTCTGTTATACCCTGGCCTGCCCAGGCCAGTTGACCAATCTGGGCCAGCTTAAGCTGTTGGCCGGAAAACTGACGAACGCTTCGGCGCTTGGCCAGCGCCTCCTCGAAACTGACTCGTCCCTTTAAGCTCGGCGCAGAAAGTTGAATTACTTTGAGCTGCGAAACACGGGACCTACGCTGACCCGGGCAAAAAACCGTAAAACCACATAAAATTATTGTAAGAATCATAAAACGCTTCATTGTTAAGTCCTCCGGATAAATGTTTGAGGTACCAAGCGGCAAATAGCCCATCTTAATACAGTCAGAATAAACAACAGAAAACCTTTCTCAAAAAAATTAAACTAAATACTCATTCCGTGCAACCTGTCGGAATCAATTACTGCTTCAGTCCTCACCTTTTTCGATAACTGTTACCACGCTTTTCCTGGCGTGCTTATAAATCAAATGAAGATTCCGTAAATATATTAGCGTGTTCAGCGAAAAACCAAGCATAAAAACGGGATTTTTCATATGAATAGAATAGCTCAGTAGAATCAGACTTCCTACCAGTGACATATACCAAAAAGCCGTCGGCACATGGGACCTTTTTTTATATTCGCTGACTATCCATTGAAGGATAAACCGCCCGCCGAATACCATCTGACCGACAAAGGCTGTCGTCGCCCAGATGGGATCTTCCACTATCTGTTCCGTTATCGCGCTTTTGAAAAACTCAATTATTGAATCGAACATAGTTTTTCTCCAGTTTTTCATTCATTTGGCAAACTACCTGTTACATCATAAACAAATCTCTGGTAAAATCAAAGCACAGCCTTAAAGGAATTGGGATATTATTCTTTGGGCAATTTCTATTAGTTTTATATGTTTAGGCGTTCTCAATGGTTAAATCAAGCCGACAAAAGCTAATTATAGTCTCATTGCTGTTTTATTGGCTCACACTTTTTGTCCTTACGCACATACCCATTCCGCAAATGGTTCGCAAAGCCGGTGTCTCCGATAAGAACCTCCACTTTATTGCCTATCTGATATTGGTTTTTCTGCTGTGGTTTGCAGTCGGTCCGGACAGGAAAGTAAACTGGCGCAGGGCCGCCGCCTGGTGGGTGCTTTTAGTGACGGTTTGTTATGGGGGTATTGACGAGTTGCTTCAGGGCGTTGTGGTCGGACGCAGTTGTGATATTATGGATTTTTTCGCAGACCTGGCAGGTGTGACGACAGGTTTAATTCTGTTCTCATTTCTTACATTTTGGCCCGCATTCCTTGTGGTAACGGGTATTACTATCTTTGCTCTGACAAATTTGACGCGGACAAGTCTGGCGGACCTGCTGCCGCCGGCGATTAACGTGACATTTTTTCTATTTGCTTATGGTTTTTTTGCTGTTCTGTGGATTCAAAATGTCCGTCTTTCTCTACCCCTAAAAACCCAGAAAATCAAATGGCTGATAGCGGTATCAGCCCTGCCAACAGGTTTCCTGGTAGCAGTAAAATTATTTTCTATAATATCCGGCAGAGATTTCAGATTGCAGGATGTAATCATTGCTGCTGTAGGAATCGCAGCGGTCATTATTACAGTTTACATCGTCGGTTTATTTCGCTTCCGACGAACCCGGGTTTCCGCCGACGCATAACTGGAAAATTGTCACCCCGCAGCAGTTAAGGCTTTTTGAAAGGTCGATACAACGGATCACCTATCAAAACCAGTTGCCAAGAATTAAATGGCTTTGTGCGGTAATATGCCTCAACCAGACATCGGCCGTTGTATAGCTCCATAAAAAATGCTTTTGGTTCCGGAAATGAATGAAGATACGGCTCAGCCACCGCCCCTAACGTTGCCGTTATCCCATCCTTGAGCATGGCCGGACACCATTGGCTGCTGTTCGGGTCGCGAAGGTTAACCGCCTCCCAACTGGATATATGATAACCTATCGCACCGTCGACAAAATCGAAGGCGTCGATATATTTTTTCAAACTGTACCAGCCGCAATAGATCGCCGTCCGGGGACAGGCGCCGGCTGCGAAGAGTTTTTCTGTTCGTTCCTCTCTAACGGTCAATTTGGTTCGCAATCTTGTAAACGCCGCGAGGTCTCGCAGCGATTGATCATAATAACCAAATGAATAACGCTTTCTGTCTTCTGCGATACCACGCGAATCGATGTAGGCAATACCCGTTAAGCCCGTTTTCTCTGCTATTATCGCCTTATTGACAAGCCCTTTGGCTATCAGTATCTGGGGCCCGTCAAGGCGGCAAACCATAAGTGAATTAAAACTAAAATCCACAAGGTTGTTCTTCAGTATATTCGGCCGCCACCGGTATAGCTCATAATTGCCGAATAACACCATCGATAATTCACTATCTACCGAGGCTCCTGTCTCTTTGCCGAGGATGCTATTAATTTTGGATTGTAACAGCGCAAGTTTTCGATTCGCATTTCCTTTCTGCTTGGCCGAGCCGTTCTTCTTTAACTGTTCAAGCTCATGTTTTTCTTGCTCAACTAATCCTCTTAATTGTTTTAGTTTGTCCACCTGGCCTTCCAAGGGCCCTCGCCCTCCGACCTTTACGGGTACACCATATGTTGTCAAAAGGCACTTGATGTGCCCGCTGGATCCAAGACTTAATAATCTCTCGCGAATCGGCTCGGCCATCTGTTTTTCATAGTTGGCCCTTGAGATTGTATAGTTAAGCTTGGTCCCTAATCGTAGAGTCAGAATATTTTCTGCAGGAACGCCTCGTTTGGCGCAATAGTATTGAGCAATTGCAAGAGACTCGCTGCGGTTTCCGTTGGCTATGATTAGTATTTCATCCGGCTCTAAAGCCAAAACTGCTGAATCCAACAGGAGCAGCGCGAGTAACGACAGTAACGATGTAATGAGATATTTATTCACTATCAGAGTTTTCCCCACGGGTATATTCGGTTTGCGAGTATCTTTTTTCATAGATACTTTTTCGACGAAACACATGGATAAAGGTCGCCAGAATTATTTTTATATCCGTCCAGAAGCTTGCCGTTTCCACATATTTGACATCGAACTCAAGTTTTTCCTCACGTGTCAATTCTCCCCGCCCTGATATTTGCGCCAATCCTGTTAGCCCCGGCTTAACAAGCAGCCGCTTCTTTTGCCGGTCGTTCCACTCCGCAATCTGCGAAACATACAACGGTCTCGGGCCGACAGTACTCATATTCCCTTTCAATATGTTAAACAATTGCGGCAGCTCATCGAGTGAATATTCCCTCAGAAACTTTCCTGTCCTGGTTAGTCGCAGGTCATCACCGGACTTTGGACTTGCTCCATATGGGTCAACGTCGGCTCTCATTGTGCGGAATTTATAAAAAGTAAATGGCTTACCGTCCTTGCCCGCCCGCTCCTGTTTGAAAACAGACGGGCCTTTACTGCTGACCCTTATCGCAATAATAATTACAGCAAAAACCGGCAAAAGCACCATTATTGCTAATATCGAAATACAAATATCAAACATGCGTTTCCAGAATTCTTTCATAAATGATGAACCAATTTACCTTGCGAAGTAAGAACAGCTTGGGAAGATAAAATCACCATAATTTATAACCGTGCTTTTTAAACTTTTTGTAGGATTCCAGCGTTGGAAATGAAAAGTAAGTGCCCTCACCCTCTGCGTAGAAAGCTTGTGTGGTACCTTTTGCTATTTGTTTAATCGCCTTGATTAGAAGCTCAGCGCCTTTTAATTTAGTTGTCTTTAACACATAGTCCAATGTAGTATGTGGCGGTATTTCAACTTCGTCCTGTAAGATAATTTTGCCGGTGTCAATCCCCTTTTCGATGTAGTGTATACTAATGCCAACAGTTTTCTCTCCGCTTGCCATTGCCCAATAGGCAGGATATAGACCACGGTATTTCGGCAGCTTAGCAGTATGTACATTAATACACCCATGCTTAGGCAGACTTATTAGGTTCTCCTTGAATATTTGAGTAGGCGAAACGGAAGCGATCAGATCAATGTCCAACTCCTGGCAGTGTTGGATAAAATCGGCTGCGTTGATATTCTCGGCGTAGGAATTTGGTATGTTATATGCTTCGCAGACACGTTTTACAGAGTAATATCGGCAGGTGAAATTAAGCCAGGGCAAGGCGTCCAGGATTTTTGCGCCGGCCACTCTAAATCCCTGAGATAATATTGGGCCAAGTCCAAAAGCAGTATAAAATTTGCGGGCCGCCTTAAGCTTACCAGGCAAAAGCGGATTCCTTGTGCAAACTACCTCCAGTATTTCGTCGCCGGAGTTCTTAAGGAGATGGTCTATGGAGAAGGGCAGGTAAAACTCGTCTTCTTCGGTTATGATTAGAATCCGCATTCAAACTGGCCTGGTTAATGTGTCTCTAAACTTGAGAGTGTTTCTTTAATGGATGTGAATTTAAACTCGGACAAGAGTCTTTTGAGCTTGTCAGGATTGGACCCGCGTCCGAGCTTTTGCTGGAGCCAGTAGGCGACGGTGCCAACGGACTTGACTTTATGTTTCAGATGAACGTCCGTCGGATCCAATTCATAAGGATGAAAATAGAAAACCCGAACGTACTTTGAGATTGACTTGCTGATGGCCCGGGATATAAGTTTGTACGGCATAAGGCGCAAGTATCCACCACCGGCAATCGGCAAATTTATTCCTAGAAATCTGATGGTTGCGGGAGGAAATTCCCACAGGCCTTCTGAAACTTTGTGGGGATGAGTCGGCGCATTTGGAATGCCATACAAACCACGTCTTATGGGGAAAATACTCGAATCATACTTAAACCCGAGTTTTCTTAAAATCCCCAGCGCCCATAAAGAACGTTTGGTAATCGACCAGTAAGGCGCCCTGTAGCCCAGAATGTGGTCACATCCGGCTCTATTCAAATGTTCCAGTGAAATTTTGAGGTCATCTTCGAATTCCTCCGGCCTCATATTATAAATTAATTTGTGGCAATACCCATGGGTAGCAACTTCATGTCCCTTGTTGAGTATTTCTTTTACAATATCGGGATAATGTTCTGCTACAGTTGCTAAAACAAAAAAAGTCGCTCTGTTGTCGGTTTCTGAAAGCAAATCCAGAGTTTGGATGGTGTTATCCACAACGCTCGGCTCGGGCTTTGCGCCATGCTGGACGGGACTGTCCTTAAAAAGATCCAGCGAAGAATGATACCAATCCTCGACATCGACGGTAATGATATTAGTGGTCTCTGGCATCCCGCATTAAATCCTTCACATACACATTAGCATCCATCTTTTCGCTATCATATATTATGTGGGTAACAAACTCAAATCCCATCTTGTGATACAACTCATTGTGGTAAGAGCGTAGGGAACTTTCCTACTTGCTGCTGTTTTAAGACGGGGCTCTTCTACCGGTTCAGTTTGACGGCCGTGAGACTGTTGCCGGCAGTGAAACAACTATACCACAAGTTTGTTTACAGAGTTTTTTTATCCACCTGTTTTCTATCTGTCTCCGTTACATAAACATTACTAACTACCCCATGATTCTCAATTTGTCCGACAAGCTCAAAACCATACTTCTCGTACATTTTATTTATTGCCTTCAAATCAGCTCTCGCAAGTATTTTTACTTTTTTTTCTCCTCTCCGTGCACACTCGGCAAAACCTTTCCACATCATCGCCGTGGCTAAACCTTTGCCACGCGCTTCTTCAACCACCACCATCGAAAGGAACTCTGCTGAAGGCAGGTTCATTTTCTTTATTCGAGACGGATAAAACATTGTTTCGAAAACCTTTTTTATTCTGCCGAAGGAAAACATCTTCCCTGCCAGCTTAAAGGCAAGCCTCAATCCGTTTTTGAGAATCACAGATTTATAAAGGGCATTCAGGTTTGTTGTAAAAGCCGCAAAACACATAATTTTGCCATCCTTCTGAGTTACGAACCCGAAACCAAATTTGCTTTCCGCAATCGCCTCATATAACGCTGCAACAAAATCAATACCCAGTGAACTGATAAATCCTTTATGTATGCCGGATATGTGCAATTCTGCCACCTTACGTGAATGTTCTGGTAAGAGTTTTGTAATTTTCAGGTCATCCATCATACTTTATCTCCAACCGACTCAACTTTCATTTGCCTGTAATGAAACAGATGTTTGTTGTTGCAGTGCCACCAATATTTAGTGTACCTACTCTTTTTGCGCCGGGGATTTGATAATCACCGGCTGTCTCCGTAATCTGTTTATAAGCGTCAAGTAACTGTCGTGCCCCTGTAGCTCCCACAGGGTGTCCACAACCAATAAGCCCGCCTGAAGGATTAATAGGAAGCTTGCCCCCCATTTCTATAACTCCTTGTTCTATCGCTCTCCATGATTCACCGGGTTCGGTAAGCCCGAAATGATCAATTGCCATGTACTCTGACGTCGTAAAGCAATCATGGGTCTCAATCACATCCAACTCCCAACAATTCGCTATACCGGCACGACAGTATGCGTCTAATATCGCCTGGCGCGTTACAGGCAAAACATATTCACTATTCGCTGAATCAGAAACCTTCTTGGCAAATTCAATCGCAGCGGTTGTGTGTCCCCAGCCCAATATGCGCGGAATATTGTTCAACTCGCACCCTCTTTGTTTCGCATACTTCGCAGCATATGTTTGTGAGGCAAGATATAAACATACCGCTCCATCTGTTACCTGAGAACAGTCGGCAACCTTTGTTCGCCCGCCAATTACAGTATTATATTTACCTACAGTGTTTGCGTGTTCAAAGTTCATAAACCAATTGCGGGTTTGAGCATTCGGGTTTTTCTTGGCATTACAATAGTTAATCGTACTAATCTGAGCTAAGTATTTATCATTGAGTCCATATCTCTTGTCATACTCATCTCCAAGCTTGCCAAACAGCTTGGGAAAAGAAAATTCTATCCCCGCCGCTTCTCTTTCATACCACGCAGCCGTCCCTAAAATCTCTCCTCCACGAACTGAATCCACAGTCTTCATTTGTTCAACCCCGATTAAACACACCAAATCATATATACCCGCTTGGATATAAGCCGTTGCGGAAAGGACAGCTGCAGCGCTCGAAGCGCACGCAGTTTCAAAACGAATGGTGGGCAACCCTACAAAACGCGGATCGAAATCTACAAAAAACGCTCCAAGGTGTCCCTGCATGCAGTATAATTCCCCCGCAAAATTGCCAATAAAAGCAGCCTTAATGTCTCCAGCGTCAATCTCGGTAGCTTCCAGACTACCCTGATATGCCTCACGCATTATGGCGGAAATATGCTTGTTTTCCCTGCTCCAGTTCCTGGCGAAATCTGTTTGATATCCGCCTAAGATATATATCTTATCATCTTTCATTTACTATTCCTCTATTACATTCATCGGGCCACGAAGTATTTTCCCGAGTTAGCAATTCGGCCCGCCCTTTCACTTTCACTTTTAAGTGCTTCCGGCACCTCGAAGCCCTTCTTATCCAACAACTCTATGACATATTCTTTGCCGCCCAGCATACTTACAATCAGACTTGGTGGCGCCCAGTTAAATCCAAAGGACATAACTTTGCAAATTCCATCTATACCAAATTCGTAGTCTGTAACCTCCCCAACGCGGCCATAAGAGTATGCCACATACGTGCAAAGAGTATCCATAACAATGTCAGCTTCTCTGCAACACGCTGTCTTGATGGCATCAAATGCTTCTTGATACATCCCCATATGGATTAGATGCTTTGATTTCTCAACAAAAGCAACATGAGGTTCTATTGCCGCTGTATAATCACAAGTTGCCGGGTCAAGAAAAACAAATTCCCCACTTTCAGCTTTCTTGTAGAAACCACCTTTTCTGGGCGTTTTATTGCCTAAACAACCATTATTTATCATTTTGTTAATGTAATCCGGCAGAATAAAACATTCATGCTTTTCGTCATTCGTATTTTCATATAAACTCCCGATAATGGCTTTGTGAATGTCCAGCCCGACTAAATCAAGCGTCGTCAGCGGCGGCATTACTCTACCGGTATATGGCCCAATTAGATAATCCATCATCTCTACCCCGTATTCCTGGGCTAACGCTGTAATCCGACTAAAAAGCAAAAAAGCAATCCGATTACCTGCGAATCCAGCTATATCTCTAACAGGTATGACTACCCGGCCAAGTTCATTTGCCAAAAAATCTCCTATAAACCTAAGAACCTCAGGATCAGTGTCGCGTTGAGACGCAATCTCGCACGCCAGCATCTTCCCGGGAGGATTATAGAAGTGCGTGGATAGAAAGTTCCTTTTGAAATCCTCAGATCTTCTTTCTGTCAGCTTTGTTAACGGCAAGCTCGACGTCGTAGAACTCACTATTGCGTCTGGCCTCTTGTATCGCTCTATTTTCTCATAGATGCTTTGCTTTATTCCGAGTTTTTCAGTTACACACTCGACAATCCAGTCAGCCTCTTCCAACGCACTTTCAAGCAAGTGATCGTAATCCCCACACACAACATTCCGACTTATCACTTCTGAGCGAGCCTGAGCTATAGCTCGTTGCAATCCAAACCTTGCTCCTTCTAATGTTCGGCTCAAAAAATAAACCTTTATACCTTGCTGGGCAATTATGCCGCCAATTAAATTTCCCATCGTCCCACTCGAACCTAAAATAGCAACGTTCTTTATAGTATCAATCATACTAATGTTACCTTATTAATTCCTGATATATTCTCATCTGTTTGAGTTGCATAACTACTTCACCACCCGCTGTTTCTTCGCAGTAACAACTTTATTGGTTAGTATGTCCACATACCTACCTGCAAGAACACCTCTGTCGAAATTTTGCCTTACAAAATTCAAGCCATTTTCCCCATATTCTTTACAAAGTTGTCTGTTTTCTCGTAGTTTCAGTACTGCCTCGGCAAACTCTTTTGCGTCCTCCGGCTCGACATACATACCAGCCTTGGCATCTTCCACTAGTTTCCTCGCAGCACCATCAATTCCAATAATGATTGGCTTTTCCGCAGCCATATAGTCGAACACTTTGTTTGGGTACACTGTCTTGAAAGTATCAATCTTTTTCAATACAGCAGTGCAGACATCACTCGCTATGATATAGTCCCCTATTACATCTTTCGGCACTGAGTCAACAAAGAGAACGTTATCCAGCCCCCACTCCGCTGCCTTTTGTTTAAGCATCGGTTTTTGCATCCCGTCACCAACAAGCATAAATAAAATATCAGGTTGGCTTCTTAGAAGTTTAGCAGCTTCGAGTATCTGGATAAGATGATTACATACACCATGCGCACCGACATAAGTAATCACAAGCTTATCATCCAACTGGTGTTTCTGCCTAACCCAGTTATTGCGGTTGCCAGGCTTAACTATATCAAGGTCGGCTCCGTTTGGTATGATGCTTATTCTGTCAGGTCTGACGTTTTTTTTCTTGACAAGAGCTTTCTTAAATGCAGGTGTTAAAACATTGATCCAGTTAGATGAACTATAGCTCAACTTTTCCAGCCAGTAAGCCATTTTGATAAGCCATTTGTTCGTCAACACACCCGTATCAATCGCTGTCTCGGGCCATAAATCGCGCACTTCAAAAACCAATGGGATTCTTTTTAGCCGTCTCAGAACCCAGCCGGTAAGGCCGACCGTTAGAGGCGGCGATGTGCAAATTATCACATCACACTTACCGACATGGAATAATCCCGCCCACGCGCTGCTGAACACAAATGATACGTAAGCCCAAAATCTTCCGATGAAGTTTTTATTATAGCTTTCACTGACATAGCATCGAAGAACTTCAACGTTTTCTGTTTCCTGTTCATGCACAACAAATTTGCCCTTGTATTCGGGCTGTTTTTTACCTGTGGTATAATGCACTGTACCGGCCAGGACAGTTATCTTATGGCCTGCCCTGGCCCAGTACTTTGCAAACTGATTCCATCGAGACCCGCCGCCATCTTTTTTGCTAAGAAAATATTGGTGAACTATCAGAATGTGCATTTTTCAGACTTCAAAACAAGCTACTTATTGAGGATTATCTTTTTGGGACCTACTTGCACGAAAATGAAACTATTGCTCTGGGACACATCAATTGAATTCAGACCAACAACATACTTGCGGCCAGAATTACGCAAAGTCCATGACAAGCTACGATTTTCACCCCAAGACACATGCTCTTGAACATCACCTAAAATGATAAGTGTTACAAGCCTCGTTGGCAAGTTCGCCATTTGAGAACAAATCAGCACAGGCGACGGCTCATACCTTCCATAATACAGAGACTGCCATCCCGCAGGCCTGTTTTTGTCGGCCTTTAAGACTTCACACTTCAGGCCTTCAGCCAAACCTAAAACCGTGATATTTACAGGCCCTGCTTTGGTTTGCAAAGCTAACGAATTATCCTCAAGGTCATATCCTGCGTTACAGAGCTGCCAATGTAGTCGGATATTATGTTTGTCTGTTCCCAGCACATCATCCACTATCACCCAGCTATTATCTGCCAGTGACAACACGCTCCTGCGGTGCACTATGTCATCTTTTCCGTGGCCGTGGCCGTAGCCGTAGTGTTCACCCTGCATAATTTTTGCCGAACCTTCCTCAAAGCTACAGTGCAGGAAAAGCTTCGATTTAGTCCAATCAAACCACGTAAATCTCGGTCCCTTGGTCATTTGATCAATACCATTTACGGTTATCGTATTGTGTGCGGCAGTTGAAACAAAATAACTGTACAAAAGTTCTCGGCAATCATATGTATACGTACCCGAATCGCGCAGCACATTAATGCCCCTCCACCATAAGTCCAAATGAAGCATATCCGCCTGGCCAGGACGGTCAGAATAAGTATGGCAGCGCATTTTAGACCAGCTATTCTTATTGCGAAGGCTATAATAACCGCCCACCGGATATGCAGCGTCCTCGCGCTCACATAGCTCTATTGGTGCATCCGCTGCCTCAGGCCCAAAGAACCAAAATAGGTCTTCATCCCACGGTCCTTTTTCATAAAGCTTTTTCTTAGTAAACATATAGTACATGGCTTGCACTACGGGGCGGAAATCAAGGTAGCCACAACTGTTCAGTGGTACTATCAAAGCGCCATCGTTGGAGCCGTAGTTCGGCACATGGCCCGTTACCTCGTCTTGCATCTGATAAAGGAAACATGTCGCTTTCTTACAGCGCGACATTAATTCAGCAGAAAAGGAGGCATCATTTAGCTCAGCCAACCGTAAGACCCAAAGCAAATCCTGCAGCATCAGACGATGGTAATTCATCGAATGCTGGATATAAGAACCATCTCGATATATCTGCTTGAGGGCTTCGTTAGTAAGAACCCTTTTACCAAGTCGCCGCCATCGTTTGGAGCGGTCAAATTCGGGGAACAACAAACCTGCCGTGTACAGCCCGGCCGCTTCAGTTAACGAATGATTCGTGCGAGTGGAAATCGCAAAATCTATATTCTTCTCGATCCTATCTGCGTGCACCCATATAGCTGTGATAAGCTTGTTTTTTCTGTCTGTGCTGCTTGCTTGCAAACGTGCAAAGGCGTACAGAGCAAAACACATTGCCATCAAACGTATAGCACATTCCTGACCGCACGCATAGTTTGGTCCCGTGTTAGGTTGATTGGCTTCTAACCATGATTCAAAAAGCGACCAGAATTTTTCGGGATATTTCATCTCACCCGTTGCTGCAAAAGCACGAACCAAAGTATAGACCCAGGCAAATCGTGAAGGCTCCCAAACAAACTTGATGTCACCGAAATCAGGATTGGAAAGATTAACCTCAGACCAGTGTAAATCAGACTTTGCCCTTCTGCCAGTCAATGGATTAAAGAACCAGTCGGGCTCCGGTCCAAGCAAATGCCATTTGTCAAAAAAGTAGCAGAACCTATTGTCCAAAATATTGTCAGCCTGAGAAACTACTGTTTGACTTTCTTGGCCGGCAAACTTTGGTAAGCTGTCACTGTCAAAGAAAAACCGTCTCTTATTAGATTCATGTATCTGTGGCATATCCATACCACTTTCGGCTGCCCCAGGCCTTAAAATGTCCTCAATTCTTATCTGCTCCCAGCTTCCTGAACGGCATTTATGCTTCAGATACCCCACTTTTTTCTGAAGTGCATACTTTACGCGAAAAAAGCAGAATCCCACACCATAATAATTAACAACTTGAAAGGCATCTTTAAGTTTTGTCATGTATCTACTTTAAAGCTTTGCTCCTGTGCACACTCTCAGCAAACCCAACCATTGCGAACGAGACGGCATCTCGCAAAAAACTATATCAAAAGTAGCGGTCATAACTATACTCGGCCGCAATCCTCGCGATTCCCTCTTCAATATTTTCTCATATTCAATTAACATTCTATTTCGATGGTCTTGCCCGTCTTGGCTGACTCGACGGCCGCGAAGCTGGCCCGTGTAACATTCACCAACTGGTCCAACGGAATCAACGGGTCACCACCATTAGCAACAAGATCGACAAATGCTGCGAACTCGGCCCTGTGGCCCTTGTCCTGGCGTGCCGTCTTGAATTTGCGGAAATTCTTAAAGCCATAGCCTAAAACTATACGGAAGTTCTCAAGTCTGGCCACCCGGCCTTCACTGAAGACTTCCAACGTCTCTTTGGGATACTTCTTTGAGCCGTTGGCGAAATAATTTACCGTCCCTATAGAACCATCTTCAAAGCCGAGAATTATTGACATCTTATCCTCGCAAACAGCCACGCCCTGGCCGACCATCATCGAGGCAACTGTCTTAATACGGCTTCTGGTCAAGTGAACCATCAAATCAAAGAAGTGGCATCCCTCACCAATAATTCTGCCCCCTCCAACGACCGGATCGTGTACCCAGTGTTCTGGAGAGATGTAACCGGCATTTACAATCATATTCATGCACAGCGGTTCGCTTCGTCCGGCAAGAAGTGCTTCGAGCTTGACTGTGTGCGGACTGAACCGACGGTTAAACCCCACCATTACGAACCTGTCCTTTGCTTTTGTAACAACTTCGATTATGTTCGACAACTCATTTTCATTCATGGCCAAAGGTTTCTCCACGAAAACGTGTTTTCCCGCCTCAATAGCTTCACATACAAGCCGTGCGTGTAGGTTATGAGGAACTGCAATCAACACGGCATTGACCTCTGGGTCTTGCAATAGTAGTCTGTAATCGGTAACAGCATTTTCGGCCACATACTTTTTGGCCAGATGCTGTGCAGCCGCTGCATTCAAATCCGCTATATATGCGATCCGACCTCCAGCTTTACTGATAGATGGAACCAGAATCATTTTTGAGAAGTTTCCGGCACCTATAACACTGACGGTCGCTGCATGTGCTGCGGGAACAGAGGCCGATGTAATCGCAAGCTTAGGGCTCTGTTCAACCTCGTCGACATATTTAAGAATCACACCCAGAGCATGTGGGGACTTAATGACAACATCGTAAGCCTGCGAGGCATCTTCAAGAGCGAACCTGTTGGTAATCAGGTCGTCCACATTCAGTTTTTCCGCCTGCATTATGTCAAGTACTGCCTGAAAGTTGCGCTGTGCAGTCCAGCGAACAAACCCCCGGGGGTAATCCTGTCCGCTTTGTTCGTATTTATTGTCATAGCGGCCGGGACCATAGGAACATGAAACCTGGAACGTTATTTCTTTTTCATAGAAGTCACTTCGTCTAAGATTCAGACCGACTACACCAACCAACACAATTCGGCCTCGCTTGCGACACATTTGTGCTGACTGTTGTATAATCTCGTCGGTCTTGGCAGCTGCGGTAATAAGTACTCCATCGACGCCTTTACCTTCGGTCCAGGCATTTGCCGCCGATACCAAGTCACCGCCGGAACCGGCGGTGACTATTCGTGCGCCATAGCCTTGAGCGAGTTTGAGACGCGCTGGATTAAGATCAATGCCAATAACCTCACAGCCGTGTGCGCGAAGAAGTTGCACACTTAACAGCCCTACCAACCCCAACCCATAGACCACAAACTTTTCGCCCAGGGAGGGACTTAACAATCGAATTCCCTGCAGGCCAACACTTGAGAGCACCGTAAAGGCCGCACTCTCATCTGAGATGCCTTCGGGAATCTTAGCGCAAAGGTTCTTGGGGACGCAAACAATTTCGGCATGTGGCCCGTTACTGATTACGCGGTCACCTGGCACAAAATCGCTAACGTCCGATCCAACATCCAGAACAACGCCAGCGTTGCAATAACCCAGCGGCATCGGCTCGTCCAGCTTACTGAATACCGCCTCGAGAGTCGGCAGCAGACCGTCGGTTTTAATCTTATCCAAAACCTGTTTTACCTTTTCTGGCTGCTGACGAGCTTTTGATATCAGATTCGCCTTGCTGAATTCGACAATCATTCGTTCAGTGCCCGCTGATATTAGCGAAGCCCGTGTCTGAATCAACAAAGCTCCTTTGCGGACCTGTGGAGACGGCAACTCAGCAACTTCAAGTTCACCCGTTTTAAGATTTTGCAAAACCTGTTTCACACAAAAGCCTTTCTATATGTTTTGCATAATGGCAGATTGTTCTCATGATCTGCTTTCTATAACGACAATGGCATTAGCTTTCTCATCTTTCAATCCGTTCTTTCAACTCCTCCTCACCCTCAGATTGACCCGTCAATCCAGAAACGACTGCCCGAAACTTTCCTGAAGAAGTCCTTGGGATGTGGTCTACTAATACAAATTTGATATTAATTTCGTTTCCAACTCGCTGCCGTAGTTCCAGCAGCAACGCCTGTTCATCCTGCATCGTGTAGTTCCGGCCTGGCACCACACGAACTTCAATTTCTTCCAATCGTCCTTGATAGATTTGTATTTCCTTTGCACCAGGAGCATATTCGAACACCTGGTTCATTCCAATCGCCATCCGACCGTCTGGTGTACGTATATAATCTTCAATACGTCCATCAACACTATCGAAACAAATACTCTCGCGACCACATCTACACACTTGCTTGCTCTGCACCGCGTAATCACCGACATCATATCGAATAAAAGGCATTGCAGGGTTACCCCATCCAGTGAATATTAGTTTTGCATAGCCATCTGATGCAGAACTCATTGGTATTGCTTCAACACAGCAACACTCAAAGTCGAGATGAAACTTGCCACACTCGCATTTTGCCATATTGCCAGCAAACTCGGCCATCCCGTACTGTTCAGTTACAGGTACTCCCAATACTTCTCTAATACACCTCTCAAAGGTAGGTAAAAGTGCTTCAGAGCCACAGATGATACATTTGGGTCGGTGCAGCAAATGCATATTGTTCTCACTTAAAAAATTAGCTAAAACATAGATAGCGCTAGGATAACCAGCATAGAAGTCAAAATCGTGCTTGTTTATCCAGTCAACTATAACTGGAAGATTTTTATGTGTCATGTGATAGGTTGAAATATAAGTTTGTCGTGCCATCAAGTTCTGTCGCCAAAATGGTGGACGCTTCTGTGTAACCGGAACGGCGATCCGGGCTCCAAATGACAAATGGCTGTCACCTATATTGAATCCAAAACGGGCTCGATGTCGCCACCATATTGCCCATTGGAATGCTGTAGCTTCACGTATAGCATAAATGGTCAATGCAGTACCCGTTGTGCCGCTGGTTAATCTTCGCAAAAGCTGACGTTTTTTGTATTGGTGGGAGATGAGCTCGTCTTGATTATCACGAACAGTTTGTTTTGTGAGAATCGGTAGTTTGTTTAGGTCTTCCTGAGTCTTTATTTGATTGGGACGAATCCCGTGCTCATCAAACCAGCGTTTATAAAAAGGAATATTTTCATAGGCGTAGGCAACTATATGGCGAAGTTTTTCGTTTTGATACTTATAAATCTCCTCGCCCGACCACCATTCACTTTCTCGTAGCCAGCTTAAATAGTTGTGAAAATAGCGGTTGTACCTTTCATGGTGGTTTTGAAGTCCCTTGAGTGAAAAGACAACATTCTGGCAAAATACAGGCAGCCTTTTATAGATTCTAAATCCGATTGATTCTACCATAACATTTTTGTAATAGCCGTAACACTTTTTTGTTTAACTGATACATGTTTCATGTTATATCGTAAGCATTCGACCCAGGGCTGTCAATCTACATTTAAAGTTAGCCAATTCTCTTGTAGAAACCAACCTTCTACAACTTTTCGTATGCGCAGGGCAGCTTTCATCAGACAATGTTATTAATACTCCGCACTTAGTGATCTGATAAGCTTATCAAGGGATTCACTATGCAGGTGCTGCTCTTCTGTAAATCGATAGCGAATGATTTTTGCTGGATTACCTCCCACAATGCCATAAGGAGGGACATATTTGGTAACGACTGCACGCACGGCAACTCAACAACTTCGAGATTCCCTGTTTTGATACTTTGTAAAACCTGTTTCACACAAAAGCCTTTCTATATGTTTTGCATAATGGCAGATTGTTCTCATGATCTGCTTTCTATAACGACAATGGCATTAGCTTTCTTATCTTTCAATCCGTTCTTTCAACTCCTCCTCACCCGACAACTTGCCCGTTTTGATGTCCTGGATGACTTGTTTTATCAGTTGGCCGCTTCCCTTTTAACGCATCTACCCAAAGTGGTCCGAACTTCTCGGGCCTTGGCTGCAGCCATGTGCATCCTCTCAACTTGGAGGCGTATATTCCATTGCGTTTCTATAAAATCTTTGCAATTCACACTCATCTCTTTTCGCAATTCTGGCTTGGTGATAATTGCAATGATTTTCTCCGCAAGTTCCTTGTTATTGTCACTCTTTAACAAATATCCAGTCACCCCATCAATAATAAGGTCCTTTTCCGTCCCATCAGCAATCCCGGCGATTACCGGCACTCCATGGATCATTGCATGAGGAATAGCCAAACCGCCTAATCCAGGCAAAACAAAAACCTCAGCCAGCAAAAAATACTTTGATACACCTTCCAACACTTTGCCGATAAAGATTACCTTATCCTCCCATTTCAGCTCACTAACCATTTTCTCCAAATCTGATTTAACTTCTCCATCACCTACAAGAACCAACTTGGCAGATGGACACTTATTCCAGACATCCTCCATGGCTCGTATGAGGTCCTCAAGTCGCTTTGCTTCTGTCATTGCACCTACGTAAAGCACCACCGGTCCGAATCCCAGGCGTTTTCGTAGAGCGGCAATGTCATCTTTGCTTTGCTCGATATCCTTTTCATTAATGTCGTCTATGCTATTAGGAGCCACAAGAGTTCTGTCGACAGGTATACCATACTTCTCGTGATAGTACCGACAGGCTTGGGTGTTTTTGCCTACGATAAAATGACAGTTAAATATCTCCCACCTTATCAGCCAGTCGAATAAGTAGTTAACAATGGTTTTCTGTCTTGTTACCATTTTCCCCAGAGACCACCATACGACCTTTGCGCCAAAAATTCGGGCGTACATAAATACGAGAAGGTTGTTTAACATCATATATTCGCCCTCAGTTATCACAACTTGCGGCCTGAATTTTATTAAGTGCCACAACAGGGTGGGGAAAAAATAGACATGATATATCTGCCCCTGGATACGAGGAACAACCAGCGGTGCCCATAATGCCTTGTGGGGAAAACCATGAATCTTATCATAGTTGCATATCTTTTTGTATTTTTTGGATCTAAGTTTCCCGTACAGCGACAAAATATCCAGTTTCGTAAATTCCGAAAATCGTCTCAGGAAATCGCTGCGGTATTTGGGAATTATAGGCTGAACAAATGCTACCTTCAACTTCTTGGAAACGGGCTGGCCGGTCGGTTTACACAGCTTTGCAAACTTCCCTATATCTGTGGTTCGTTTACTTCGGAGCATTGTCATTCTTTCAAATCTATTTCTTGGTTCAGGCAAAGGAACCATTCTTACGTCATCTACGGTCTCTTCTCTGGTATGATGGGCAATAAGAACAACATTGTATCCCGCTTTACCAGAGTTTTTGCCTCCTTATGGAAAAGCCGCCCATTCAAAGAGGGATGAACGGAAATGAGGATACACACCACAACTCGATCTTTATCTAACTGCCCATCAATTCCTCTCAATAACAGCTAAAATCACACTTTCACCACTACGAACTGATGATGTCAGCTTTACTTAACTCTTTTTCGTATTCTTCTATTCTTGGTGAATACCATTCTATTGTCTTATTAATTCCAGTCATCAGATCATTCTGCGGAGAATAATTTAAGACTGCTTTTGCTTTTGATATATCCGCAATAAACCGACATACCTCACCCGTACGGTTTGTTTCATAAAATATTTTGCTTTTGGAGCCGGTTAATTCAATAATCAGCTGGGCAACTTTCTCAATTGAATACCCTTTCTGGGTTGCGATATTATAGACTTCATTTTTCGATGTTTCGAAAAGTTCTAAAGATTTAACCACACCATCTGCACAATCCTCTATATAAGTAAAGTCAAGAATTTTGTCTCTTCCGTATACATGGATATCTTCGTTTTTTAAAGCTTTTGATATAAATAAAGGAACAACTCTGTCGGTATAATCATATCTTCCATATACATTTGAAAACCTTACAATTACATACTCAATACCATAGCATTGCTCGTATGCGTGTACCAATGCTTCTCCGGCAATCTTGGTGGCGGTATAACTACTTTCACAATTTTTAACGAATGCCTCTTCTTCAGAATGAATGATATAACCTGAGTTGCCGTATACTTCCCTGGAACTGGCAAAGAGAATTCTTTTAATGTTGTTCTGCCTGGCAAATTCCAAAATATTATATAAGATCAGGAAGTTGTCCTTTGCCAAATCCGGATTCTCAACCAGTTTGAAGACCCTTGCATTTGCAGCAAAATGAACAACCAGGTCAAATTCTTTAGGTAACTTCTTCACATCCTCAGGATTTCTTAGGTCTATGTTAATAGTTCTGCGATTTACTTCTTCATTCCATCGATTTGGTCTAATATCAACACCGACCACATCAACGTTCCTTTCTAATAAGGCTTCGCATAAACAGTTGCCTATAGTGCCGGAACTACCGGTTACCAAAATTCTTGAGTCACTCAGTTCCATAATCTGCTTTTCTCCTATATTCAAAATAGTTTTCTGTAGTCCTTAGCACCGCCGAAAAAACAGTCTTCTTGTCCAAAAACATCATCTCCTGACCCTCAATAACACATGTCCGCTATTCGGTTCCTGCAACACCAAAGAAACCCTTGTGACACGGAATAACTTGATGTCGCTTAAATTCGGCTTGACTGTACAAATATTCCAACCGTTCTGAAGTGTAGTTGTAGATGGGGCACCTCTTGATCCACTTATACCGAATCATTCGCTGTATGCCCCAGATGGGCGTAAACTTGGGAAAAGAAGCAACAAATTTCCGAGGACAAAATTGGGCAATCTTCTTAAATACCGGCACCGGATCTTCTGTGTAATCGAAAAAACCCAAAGCCAAAACGATATCAAAACGCTCTTCAAACTGATGTGCCAAAAAATCATCACAAATGAATGTAAACTTATCAGCAACACCCATTTCTTGGGCTATTCTCTGCGAGAACTCAACCATCGATGGCGCAAAATCCATGCCAACCACGTGGGCCGCGCCTCTCTTCGCGCATTCGATGCTGTACCTACCTGTACCACATCCTATATCAAGCACTCTTGCCCCGGAAAGATCTCCGCAATGCTCGAAGGTAAGCCGATAACGCTCGTAAAGTCCCTTCCGCAACAGATTGTTCACCAGATACTTAAAACGGTTCTCGTGAGAGTAAAAAGCGTCCCATTGTTTGGGTACGCGGTCAAAATATTTCTGCACACCTCTGTCCACAGCTCTCGCCCTTTCAAACCTCTTCAAAGAAGAAAAATCAATCAGCCTGCGCCCTTAATCGCCCAAGACCCCATATTGCCACATCTCGCTATCACCTGCCTTATCGGTGCAAATTCAAATTCTGACAAAAGCTTAATTATTTTCTCCCTCATTGTCTTCCTATTCCTCAATTGCATCTTATGGTGCCTCATAGCTTTCCTTTGATCTTCAAGAGAAAGGTGTTTGATATCAATCCGCTTTGACCGAGCATCGATTTCATATGGGTGCAGATAAACTATCCCCGGCCTCTGTCTCTCGATACAGCGCAGCGCCCATCTGGTGAACCAATACGGAAAAATCCTTACATAACCCCCTCCACCAACCGGAACGCTTCTTCCTACAACGCTTATTGTCGACATCGGAACCTCAATAATATTCCTTTCCGAAGTCAGTTCAACTTTACATATTCCTTTATGAAAACCGGGCCAGCCGTAACGTTTCCCCGATATTGGAAAAACGCTCGAATCATACTCAAAACCCACTTCTGCCAGAACCTCCAGAGCCCACTTTGTCTCCGGCATTATTGAAAAAGTGGGGGCCCGATATCCAGTCACCGGACACGAAACAAGATCTTCGAGAAGCTTCTTACTTTCAACAATATCACGACGAAACTCCTCTTTATCCACTTTGAAAATCTGTGTATGACCCATACCATGGCTGGCTATTTCATGACCGTCCTCTGCAATCTGCTTGATCAGATTGGGAAAAACCTTTGCGACACCGCCAAGAACGAAAAAAGTGGCCTTGACATCAAACCTCTTAAGTGTTTCCAGATACCACTGAGTGTTTTGAAGCACTGCTTCCGTCGGCTCGATCTCTATGCCCAGCCAGTCACGCGAATAAACGTCCCAATAGTCTTCAAGATCAATTGTTAGTGCATTTAACATAAACCGTGCAATCTAACTTCAGCTCAGACTTCTGGTGTTGGCTTACGACAACCCTCTGTTATATCACTTTCATCGGAATCACTTCTCATTCCGGCATTTTGGCAGATCACAAATGTTTTTCTTCAAAAGCACTTCACGAATAGCAGGCAAGATAACTGATAATGCCACCTCATTTGAAAACTTCTCACGTATACGTTTTTGCCCTGCCTGGCCCATCCCGCTCCTGAGGTCTTCGTTCTCAAGAATCTTCCTTACCGATTCATATAAAGCGTCCACATCACAAGGCCGAACCAGATACCCTGTCGTGCCGTGCTCAATGATATCACGAACACCCCGGATATCATAAGCCACCGCAGGCTTACCGGCAGCGTGAGTTTCAAGAAGAATCTGTGGCAGACCCTCCATAAAAACGCTTGGCAATACCAGCAAACTGCACCGGGCAAGAAGCAACGGAACCTGGTCGGTAAATTCAACCACCTTTACGTGCGGTCCTATCCTGGCACCCGCCTCCTTGATTTGCCTCCATAAGGGCCCTTCACCAGCCATTACAAAGTCCACGTCAGAGCCCAACCTACGGGCAAGTTCCAAAACATCGCCCGGCCTCTTCGCCTTGATAAACCGGCCTAAATACAGAACCAACGATTTCCCGGCTCTTAGGCCCAAATCCTGCTCTAGCTTTCTTACCTGGTCCTCGGCAGGTTGCCTGGAAAATGATTCTACATCAACCCCGGGACCGGGCACGTGGTAGCTACGCCCGTCACCATGTGTCAGTTTAGTCCTTTGGCAAACGGCTGCATCATCGCTGTTCACAAGAAACACTGCATCTGTATACCGGCCCACAAATCTCTCGATGGTTCTGAAAACCACATAAGCAAGCTTTGATTGTTTCGGCGCCGCAAATGGCAAGCCGTGGGCAAAATAAATACTTGCCGGAACTAAACCCCTTGCCGCCGTTCGAGCTATCCAGCTCATCACCGGTGTATGAACAATCATTAAGTCAAAACGTCTTGCTCTAAATAATTCCCGTAGTTTCCAATAAAGCTTCCACCATGTAAGTGGGTTGCTCCAGCTACCGGCCGGTAGTGCATGAACCTCAGATTCCGACTGCTTCAAAGGCTTCCATAATGCTCCAACCGGCATGCATGCAAACTCTATCTGGGCTCCAGCTTTTCTTAAGGCCCGACAAAGTGGCGGCATAAACAGATGTAAAGGCCCTGCCTGATTGGCAACCTGTAGAATCCGCACGGACGTTTTCATTATTATTGTGTTTTCCTTCTCAGACGTCGGCAGTGTTCTGCTAATTTTTCTGCAACATGTGTCCAACTGTATTGCTCAGATACGATTCGGTGAACATCTTCTCGTCTGGCCTGGTGATGTTCCGTTTGAGCCAACACTTCAAGTATTGTTTCAGCAAGGTGTTTATTGTCACCGGGACGAAAAGTCCCGGGAAGGCCCAGTTGCTCAAGGATATCATCCAACTGACAACCCTCCGGTAAAAGTACAGGAACACCAACTGCGAGAGCTTCCCAGAATTTCAACGGATCTATGCCATATCGAAGCTTACGAGGATCATAAATTGGAATGACAACCACATCGCAGGCATTGTTAAAAACAGCAACCTGCTCATACGGCATAGGCGCCAAGAAAGAGAAGGACTGGCCAAGATCTAATTGATCAACCATTTCCTCCAATTGCTCTTGGCACTGTCCTTCCCCCACCAACAAGAACTTCACAGACCGTCCAGAGTTGTCCACGACTTCCTTGGCAGCTCGAACCAGCAGGTCCAGCCCCTGCCACGGAGCCAATGTTCCTGCAAATCCAACAATGTAATCCTCTTCAGCCAAACCTAACTGTCGTCGGGCACACTTTTGGTCCATTGGACGCATAATATCTGTTTGGGCCGCATTGTGAATGACAACTGTCGTATCGGGATTAGCGCCCCTGCGTATATATTCCTCCCGTGCGCCGTCTGTAACACATACCAGTCCGTTGATCCAACGGTAATTCAGTCTTTCGAAAAACCTTACCAATATTGCCAAAAGCCGGCTCTCACCGCGCATACTCATCTCTTCATCCACTATTGTGCCCGCTTCCACTATTATGGGAATACCTGCCAACTTGCAGATACAGGCCATCAGGAAAGCCAGAAAACACGCACGAACGCAAATAGCTTCGGGGCGGTATCTGAGAATCCAGTAGGGTAGACAAAATACTATAGCAATTTGTAGCAGAACGAAACTCATTAGGCATCGGCGGGGTAAACGAATATAAGAAGCATTTTCGATCAGAGATTTTTTACCTCGACCATAACAGGGCGCAACTACTTTTACCTCATGCCCCAAAGCCCCCAGCCCATAACACCAGCCCATCAGATGCATGGTGCCACCACTATATCTGTTGATGCTTTCAGCCCAAATTATCAGTATTCTCATAACAAATGGCACAACAAGTAATACTAAGGTATATAACCAGAAGTCACACAGACCATCTTTGCATTCATCCGTTTGGCAAAAACGAGCCTATATATAATCGAATGCCCAGTCATTCCGTTTGTAAGGTAGACATCAGTATGTTAACGATCCTCTTGGAGGCATTGCCATCACCATATGGATTATGACCCTGTGACATCTTCGCGTAGGCCTCCGGATCAGACAGCAAACGTGACGCCTCACCTAAAATTTTCTCTCTGGAAGTCCCAACCAACTTAGCAAGCCCTGCCTCCACAGCTTCAGGACGCTCGGTCATCGTGCGTGTCACCAGTACAGGCTTATGGAGGGATGGCGCTTCCTCCTGAATTCCTCCGGAATCTGTGATTATAAAGTAACTACGATCCATCAGATAGACAAATGGCAAATATCCAATGGGTGGAATCAAGTAGATAGTATCCTTCTTGCTCAAGATTTTCCTTACCGGTTTTTGCACATTTGGGTTCAGGTGAACTGGATAAACAAACACCGTATCGCGATGCTCTTCAGCTAATTGTCGCAAGGCTAAGCAAAACTCCTCAAACGGTTCGCCAAAGCTCTCCCGTCGGTGACCGGTTACAAGGATCAACCGTCGCCCGTCTAAAACTTCAACAGGAAGTTCACTTATTTCAGGTTTGCACCGATGAACAATGTCCCTTGCTATAAAAAGGGCGTCTATCACGGTATTGCCCGTAATAAAGATATTTTCTTCAGGGATTCGCTCAGATAGCAGATTGTCAGCTCCTCTGTCAGTAGGTGTCCAGCACCAGCGGCAGATTGGATCGACCAACCTACGGTTCATCTCCTCAGGCCATGGCGCGGCGAAGTTATACGTCCTGAGACCTGCCTCTACGTGACCGATTGGAATACGTTCATAAAATGCCGATAGTGCTGAACACAAACAAGTAGTCGTATCACCATGAACCAGCACCGCATCCGGTTTAAGTTCAGATAGCGATTTCTGAACCCCTAAAATCACTTTGCTGGAAACTTGCTGCAGACTTTGATTTGGCTGCATAATGTTAAGGTCGATATCGGACGTGATACCGAACACACCCAGCGCCTGGTCCAGCATTTCACGGTGCTGAGCGGTCGCAATTAGTTTAACCTGCACTCGAGGATTATCCCTCAAGGCCAGATATACCGGCGCCATCTTGATAGCCTCAGGCCGCGTGCCTACAATAATTGCCACTTTTAGAGAAGCGCTGGTGCTGTTTGTTTTTTTATTTTTCATTTAGTTTAGAATATATCTGTATAAGAACCATCTTCTCTCTGTCCCAGTTTTCTATTTTCGCCGCTCGAAAAGCTTCAGCTTGCATTTGGCGATATTGGGTTTCATCGTTCAGACATTCATCAATCGCTCGCCTGAGGTCTTCCGAGTTATTCCACTGAAAGTAAACTCCGTAACGGTATTTCTCAAGTATGTCTCTGCACGGTGGAAAATCCACGGACACGACCGGCAAACCGCACATCGCAAAATCGTGTATCTTGTTAGATGCACAATAATAGTTGTTCCTGTTCGTATTGGGGTAAATAACAAGTCCTAAGTCTGCTGAGATGAGGTAATCCAACATTTCAGAATAAGGAACTTGAGGATGCCAAAATACTCTGTTTGCAACATCAAGTTCCTCAATTAATCTTAATACTTCGTCAGAAATATTGTGACTTGCGTATCCAATCAACACGATCGCAACATTTTCTGGTACTCTTGCCAATGCTGACAATACCACATTTATACCTCGAAAAAGGATACCACCGGGGTGAACAATGATCCGGTCAATGTTTGGATTTCGCTCCCTGACAAAATCTCGCAACCGCCTATCGTTCTTTGCTGGTTCGGAAAATGGAGGTAAATTTCGAACCACCTTCGGCAAAAATGGCGAACCATACTCCTTGTACATAATATCAGCACGTTGACGATTACATGCGATAATTTCGTCACAACCCTTCATTAATCGCGTTTCCAGCCAACCCATTATCCGAATGATTAACTTGCTTTGCCGCAAGCTCTCTCTATATAATTCGTAAGCATCATAAATTAATTTGCCCCCGGTAATTTTTTTTAGCAAATATCCTATCAGCAATCCATCTATCCCGCTGGCATGAATTATATCAGGCTTGATGGAACTGCCGAGTTTTACCATACGCACAAGGAGTTCGACATATCTGCCAGCGTATCCTAACATGTTTTTAGGTAAATGTTTTGCCGTCCAGATTTCCACCAGATGTATTTTGAATGAAAGAGTTTCAAGAGTCTCACGCGAAAGCTTGTCTTTGCGCTCCGGACGCAACCAGCCCAGAACTTCTACATCATAATTTTGTGCCAGCGCTGCCGCTGCTCGCATAATTCGACCGTCGGAAAAAACCTCGTTTAATACCAACATACAGACTTTAGGCTTTTGATCTGAACATTGGGTCATATATTAAACCTCTTCCTGGATTGGCTTAATTTCTGGAATATGAGTACCAATTTCTCTTTGCTAACGCAATATCATGCAGAAAGACTGTTCCATCTGCCGAATTCCTCAGGACTTTCAGAAACGCTCCGTATCCCACGCCCACATCCAGGATACGCAAATCCCGCCTGGAGCCAGGAAATGCTTGAATCTTCCTGATTTTTGGAAGGCACCTCTGTCCGGAGAATTTGAGCGGCACAATTGTAGAGCATATCTTCACTATGGGAAAAGGTAATATTATTGGGGTCTTTTTTTAGAAGTTGTCCCAATTTGTTCCTCTCTAACTGAATTGTTAACACGCCTTGAAATGACGTGCGTTCTAAACGTTAATTATAAAGGCCCACCGGTCAATAGGAGACGCCCGCTATCAATTTGCCCCGAATTTGCACACAGCAATTTAGCATATCTTTTTCAGAAATCTATAATACATGTTTCTGGCTTGTCGAGGATTGTTGATAAGTTTACTCAATCGCATGAGTATCCTCTTATGAAACGGATCAGGTGGATTGTATGGAATATTTTTTACTTGCGGCATTATTAGGTCTATAGCATCTTTGTAATGTTTTCCTCCAACTCGATCGTTCTCATCCATATCCAAAATAAGCTCAAAAGCCTTCATGCAATTCAAAATAGGTATTTGTCTTATTTTATAGAACTGAAAAATGAATGAATTTTGTAACATAGCATTACTCGCCCATCCTGCAAGCCTGGCCTCCCAGTAAAACCTTTCCCTGCAATCAACATTTGCTACGGGATTGTCTGACCACCAGTGAAGAAGCTCCCTGATCGCTGTCTTATTAAACTGCGTCATAGGCACAACTCGAAATAGATCTTCTTCTCCAGGACTTGTAGGAAGAAGTTTGTAAAAATAGCAGCGTCCAAGTTCACCACATGTGCCGCTTAGTGTTACCGTATTTTCCTGGAAGTAATCCAAATAGCCGTTTACAAAAGAGTAATAAGAAGTTCCGGGGTTCTTCTGATACAGATGCGCAAATTCATCAAATATTCTTTTTCTTCCACTTGATATCGACTTTTTATTGATCCAATGGTGTTGAAATCCAGCCAATTTTGCTATAATAGTGGGCAGCTTTTTATCAGCGGACGGCATATAAAAATAAGGGCCTCTGAAAGTAAAAGTCTTAACTTTTACACCGCTGTAATGAGCTATTGCAGTTACCAATCTTGAATCTATTCCTCCCGTTAGAGCTGTCCAGATGTTATCGTTAACACATGCAATATTTTTTAAAATACACGAGTATCGTTGTATAAGCTCGTCTAAAGTTTCTTTATATGAGCACGCTTGCTTAGATACAGATAATACTTGCCGTGCTTCTATTGTACCATTGCAGATGCTAATACTCTGAGTCGGTAATAAGACACGAGTATTTTTATATCCTGACCTTGGAGGCACAACCCACCCAGACTCTATAGCAATTTTGTCTTCAACAGTGGTTGAAATATCCTGTTGCTGTGTGGCTTCTTGCAAAATAACAGGGTTTGAGGCAAACCAGTATTCGCGAGTTTCTGAAAGGTGAGATGCAGTCTTTTTGTAGAAACATTTCAGAAGTGAACTGGCATCTGTAAAAATCCTATCATAACCTATAAGTAGCCAGCGCCCGGCCCAAGAAGATGATATTGCATCAATATTCAGCAACGTAGCATTTCGTAATTCATCGAGAGGACCTTTACCATTGGGGTTACTCTGAAATGCATCTCCAAGCAAATACCATTTCTTTCTTTCATGATTTATAATGTGCTTAACAGTTAAACCATCTCCAAAAGTTAGCCAGATTCCTTCTTTAATCAATGCATGGGAAGTGTATCGCTTTTGACCAATCTTATTACGCCCAATAATAAAGTGGCCATAATAGGGATTATATTCTCTATAAACAGCACTATCCGACATAAACACCCGAGAAAGTTTCATGAAATGGGGATTACTTTGAAGTTTACGCGTTCTTAAGAATAATAGGCACCTTCAACGTACTGACTGTCTGGGATTTCACTATAGCCAACTTGGTCGATTTCATAATCATTGTCGCGGGCTAAATCGTCGTACTGCGCAGAAGCCCACACTTGGTTTTCAACTGTAGCTGCACTATGCAAGCCGACTAGCAGGGAAAGCCACATGGTCAACGCAACCTTGGGATAAAGAAATATCCCAGAATCGGTGAGATGGTAGAACGCAAAAGCTATCAGCATACTCCAATGGGCATTGGTCTCTAACAGGTACTCAGGTACATACAGAGCGTACTTTCTCACTGTATTAAGCCGATGAAGCCAAAACAGCAAGGCTGCCACCAACAATGTCAGGCCTATTAAACCAGTTTCAGCAAAAGTCAAAATATAGAGATTATGGGGTTCCTTGGCACTGGGGAGGTTCCGTATGGTTATGACTTTCTCCTTGATTGTACCTGACATCATCCTGGGTTGACGCACATCCCAATACAACTGCGCCGGGCCCTGTCCCAACAGTGGCTTTTCTGATCCTAGCTTTAAACCTGCAAGTGCGCTGTACCACCGAATTTGCACACTCTCACCTCCCAACAGAAAGAACCGTTCGAAACCGTATCGGCTGCTCAGGAAAATCATGGCGGGAGCTACCAGAATTAAGATCAATAAAAACGAAATTAAAACACGCGATAAATTCCTCCACAATGTAACTCTAAACGCCAGGATATGAAAAAACACAAGTGAAATCATTACGCTACGAGCCAGTGTAAAGAGTATAGATACCACGCACAACGCCGTTACAAAGGCATTGAAAACCGTTCGATGCTTACGAATTAGCCGTGCCAGAGCCATGCTGTAAGCAAACAGTACCAGGATACCGCTGGTCATGCCACTTCCTGTCGGTGTCCAGCCGCGAGTGAAACCAGCCCCGGCCGCCTCAGAAACAGCATAAGGATCCCAGCCCATCAGGCCTGCTAATTGTCTCGTGAACAGTGCCGATACCAGAATTAAAAGAGGTGTTATGATCCCATAAACTAAAATATAACTATCAACCAGCCGGGCATTAGACTCCGGGGTCTTGGGCAATGTGCTGATAGCTACGCACGCAAGTAGAAAAGGGATAAACCAACGAAAGCTTGCCTGTATTGCAGCCCCAAAATCAATTAAGGAAGTCCCATTGATTAATCCGGAGGCAAGACCGACTAAAAGCAAAGATGTCAATAGAAAAACCAAGTAAAACATTCGCATCTTTCCGCTGGCAGAACTCAGAAGTTTAACGAGCAGGAAAAACACGAGAAGCACCGCTGCGCACAGCTCGAATCCCAGGTACCAATGCCCTAAAAACTTGATCTTAAATGCAACACTAAAACGCCCAAGGAAAAGAAGCGGGAAAAGAAACAGGGCCAATACCAGAAGGTCACTGATCGTATAACCCCTGAACGTAACCAAATATGCTGAACCAATTAGCGATATAACCAGAAATAATGATATTATCAGGATCATCTTACAGTACCCTTAATAATCAAATGTTTGCGCGTCCTTGTCTAAAAAGGCGTTTCCAGAGATAGTGCACTTCATTTTTTATTTCTCCTGAAGCGTATAATACTAATAGGTACACTAACATCCATCCAGTCATTGCTAATGCCAAAAGTATCAAACTGCTCAACACCAGAAATTGCTGAGTTGCCCAGACCACCGCAAACACAACACACACCGCTATTGCACAGCGAACGAGGGTAACCATTGGCCATCGAATTTGGACTATCCGTCTGCTGTAATATATCGACATTAAAAGCATTAAACTGTACGAAACCAGCAATGCAATTGCGCCGCCTACACTGCCAAATACCGGAACAAAAGTTAAATTAGATACAACGGTTACTACCATAACGCACTAAATGCCCATCCGGCCCGAATATGACAATATCCTTATTAATATCAAACTCTTACGAGGCTAACTTGAACGCCTTAATTCTCAGAAAATGTGCAGATACAGATGATGGGACAGCCAGCTTTTCTTTTTCAAAATAGGAAGTCCAATCACCCGTATATTATCAACAGTCCGCTCAAAACCGTTGTACGCAATCTAAGAAATGATAGTCTTGATGTCCATGTTTCTGCACTAACTGGCTAAATTATAGAGATACGTTTCAATACCTCCAATATACTGTTCCTTCTCATCGAGGTCCAGATATTGCCTATATAGAAAATAGCGGCTTTCATAATTCTATCTTGAATATTCCATTCCTGACAACCATCGCTGGATCAGTGAAATACGGCAGCGGATCGAACCTCCCGGATTCCCTTGTCTCTGTTTCAACTGGGATTATCTCTTTTCCTCTTAGGAATGCCTCATCCCTCACTCAAAACGCCTTATTTCATGCTTCGAACATCTCGTTCTCAAGGGAGAACGCCTCATTCCTTTGTGCGAATACATCATTCTCAACTGAAAATATCTCATTCCCTACGGGAAGGATAACCAATCTATAACCGTAAGTTATATCTTGCGAAAAACAGCGAAAAGATGATAAGAGCCTAAACGAGGATCACAATATTCTCCGCTTATCTCGGCCTTTAGCACTCGCAAGGTTCTAACCATTTTGCACATACAAGGTATGTTTTTTGCTATTTCTCTTGCTGAATACGTAATCCCAAACCTTTTATTGGGCAATTTATCTTTCCCTTTTAGGTCGGGAAATCCAAAAACTTCTAATCGTTCAATACCGAGGCCAGTTTTTCGTGACAGCCAATTTATAGTATGTGGTGAAAGATACTGAAGATGCTCAAGATCAACCCGAAAGCCAACCCATTTCTTTGCAGTTTCAACATTTGTTCCAGCTTCACCTCCGTTAGGCGTATGTAAAAGAAGTAGTCCTCCTGGTTTCAAGATACTATAGGCTACCTGAATATTAATCAATGGATTGACCGGATGCTCTATCAGGTCTTTCATAACAACAGCATCAACATTGCCAATGGAGGATGAGCACGAATGGAGCTCTGACTTGTGAACGGTAATGCCGAGTCTATTTTCAGCAAACTCACAAGCTTCCGGCGACAGATCACAACCCACTACATTGGCGCCTGCTGACCTGGCCATCAAGAGAAAATCTCCCAAGCCACAGCCAACATCCAAGATACGTTTACCATTAATTCCACCGAGCAATTGCGATAGCGTGTGAAGCCGCCAATCAGTTCGACTTGCTTTGCGCGCATTTTTAAGCATATGAGAAACTCTTTTCCCTGACAAGTCTGTTGGTCTGTGATTATGATAGTAGCTATCGTATACTTTCTTGATTTCTGAGGCGAATGGAAGCCTGGCAACGTACCAAGAGCCACATGTATTACAAAATGCTACAGGCAACTGGTCGGGCCTCATGAGGACTGGCTCATTCTCCACGCCGCAGAATGGGCAAAGACGTGTTGTCAGGTTAAGAATATCCCATTGGGGGATACGGGCATCAAGAGGTTCTAACAATATCATCTGAATGTTTTCCTTCTATACCAGATTCCAGCTCGAATCGTCTTTCAGAGTTGCGCTTCCCGCAAAATCGGCGGGTTACCTGTCCTGCTTAGAATCCCACGGAGATAAACGCTCTGCCAAACTGTATGTAGGAAATAAGCGATGAGTGTTGCACAAGCCAAGCCCAACGCATCGTAGCCCTTGTAGAGCAATATCGAAGTAGTGGTTAGCAGAGCTATAGCCCAAAGAGCATGGGAATGGGGGGTTTTCGGTAATGTGCTGATAGCTACACATATTACTAAAAAGGGCACGAACCACCGAAAGCCTGCCTGTACTGCTGCTCCATACTTGCTCAAGGAAGTCCCATTGATAATTCCAGAGACAAGACCGACTAAAACCAAAGATGTCAATAGTAAAACAGGGTAAAACATTCGCATCTTTCCGCTTGTAGGACTCAGAAATTTAACGAGCAGGAAAAATACGAGAAGCCCCGCTGCGAACAGCTCGAATCCCAGGTACCACTGACCCCAAAATCTGAAAGTCAATGCAATACCGAAACGGTCTAAGAAATAAACCGGATAAAAAAACAATATTAATACCAGAAGATCCCTGATCGTATAATCCCTGAACGTAATCAAATATGCTGAACCAATTAGCGATATAATCAGAAATAACGATATTTTCAGGATCATCTTACTATACTCCTAAATCAGATGTTTTTGTATTCTGTCCCGAAAAAATTTCCGGAGATAATCCACTTCACCTTTTATCTCTCCCGAAACATATAATACCAATAGATACACCAACATCCATCCGGTCATCACTAACCCCAAAACCACCAAGCTGTTCAGCACCAGAAACTGCCGAGTTACCCAGGCCACCACTAACACAACAACAGTCGCCATCAAACAGCGAGCGATGGTAACGACTGGCCACTTAATTCGCACTATTCGCCTACTGTAGTATATCGACATTATTAACATCAAACTGTATGAAAGCAGGAGGGTTAAAGCACCACCTAAGCTGCCGTAAAGAGGGATCAGAATCAGATTCAACACTATACTTAAGATGGCTGGGCCCGCTCCTATCAAAAGCAATGTACTCGTGCGGCGATTGACCAAAAATGGCATTCGGAAATAGTGTGTCAGAGACATAACAAAAACAGCTACCATAACAAGCCTCAATACATTACCTCCAACATTGTATCCGGGACCCGCATAGACTTCGAGAATCTCCGGGGCTGCCACACCTACGATCGAAAGCACAGAAAAGGAGACCAATAAGAAATATCGCAAGCCCCGACTCGCAACGTCCGCATATTGATGTCCTCCCTCGTAAGTATCAATCGCACGCGGTAAAACGGCCATCATAATGGCATGACCGATAAGTAAGATCGACATGCTTCCTAACTGATAACTTACGCCGTAAACAGCTAACTCGCTGGGTGACCGAAACACGTCGATGAGGTAGCGGTCTATTGTAGTCATGATTATTCCCATCAAACTTACTACAGTTATTGGAATCCCGTAGTGAAAAAACTCGCCAAGAAGGTTCTTGTCCGGCTTTTGTACCAGCAAGCCCTGTCCTGCTCTGGTAAGAATTACTAAGAAAACAACAACAGCAAAAGCACCAATAGTCCAGGCAATTACAAATGATTTTACTTCTGAGCTAATCCACACCAATACGACAATTCCTGGCAAAAATCGCACAAAGGCTGTTAGGCCTTTAAATACACTGAATGCCACAGCTTTGCTTTGAGCAAGCAGTACGCTTGAAAGCACCGTGGCTGTCCCCAAAAAAACTGTCAATGGCGCAGATATTAAAAGTATTCCACGATATTTCCCTGGCAACCAAAGCCAGGCTACAGTTCCAATAGCAGCGATGACTATGACAGTCAATACTGTGGAGCAGAAAAGGTGGAAAAAATATTTGGCCAAATCTTCTTCGAGTGAGCGGTAGAATCGAAGTGCACAATTCTGGACCCAGGAAAATCCCAGACTCGATACAGTAGTGACAGTTGCAAGTATCAGGATGTAGTAGCCGTATTGGTCTTTGGTAAATAACCGAGTGAGAAACGGTAGTGCAAAAAAAGCAATGATACTAGGCGTTATCTGACCGGGCAAATATTTGGCTATCAACTTTCCTAAACCTGCGCTACCTATTGTCTTTGCTGACACCTTGTTCATGTCGTCTTCAATACCTTTCTATCCGTTGGGGCATGGCAGACAATAAGCCTACGGTCCCGAAAAACAAGTATCCGGCCCGAGAGCAGGGCAATCATCTGTTAGGAACTTCACATGTGTAACTGCTATGTGAAAGCTAAAAAAAATCGTACCAACTCTAATCAAAGTTTCCGTCTTTCAGTTGAATTAAGGCACGGCTGATATTTTTCCGGGCCTCATATGCCCCATCGTAGTCGTCAGGATTCTGCAAAACCTTTTCTGTTATATTCCTGATTAATTTTTGGATTTGATTGGCCTTGGCAGGTTCTGTTTTCTTGATTTCATCAACGGCCGCTTGCAACTGCCTCAGATAGACATAGTCCTCAATACCTTCGCGCCAGGCCTCCCAGCGTCTTGAGGGTACAATATTTTCACCACCTGTAGGAACTGGGCTGTCAGCTGCTCCGTAAACTACTCCGTAATACCCCTTCGACTTAATTGTATCGTCCCAGGGTACGGTTTCAATAGGATCCGAATAAACCCAGAAGCCGGCACCTGTAAATCCATGTTTGAACGCTTTCCACGGCATCAATCTATAATAACCGTAAGGATCGTTGGCCTTGCCGGGTCCCATGCAATCATATGTCCAAACTGGCTTACCGAAATCTTTGAGCTTTGCAACCCAGTCAGGATGGGCGGCGCAGTACATTTCTCGCGGACACCAGATATCGATGAGTTCCTTGAAACGCATGAAATCACGCGGACCGTTGCGGAAGTGATTGGCAAAGATCCTTATCTTCGGATCTATTTTTTTTATTAACTTGGCCAGTTCGTAGAATTCGTCACATAAACTTTCATCGAAAGGATACATAGCGAACCTGTCATACCCGATACCGGTACTTTTCAGATGCTCAACCCAATCAACAAGCCAGGAGGAAAATGTCTTTTTCCATTCATCGCTCATCCACTTCCCGAATTTACCTGAATCCCTTCGTTGGGCCCAGAACGCCCAGTAGAACAGGTATGTTCTTGCATAGCTGTTGATTCTTAGTAGTTCGTCTGTCTTTTCATAAGGCACCTGTGCCATGATATTACCTTTTGGGGATAAACGCGTCGGAAAAGGTATGTTCTGGTTATCAACGACAAATACATTAGTATGATGTGAGGACAGATCCATGGCGGTTTCGCCCAGAAATTTATTTGTTATTCCTGAGAGTTTAGGATATGCCCAAGTGTAGGTGTTGAACGGAATGTCTTTAGGAAAATTAATCGGTTCAACCCGGATATTAATGGGTATCACCCGGCCGGCCGGATCGTTGCCATCTGCCAATGATGCAAATACTGCCAATCCAGCCTTGTGATCTCCGGCTACCAATCCTCTGCTGTTGATAGTGAGCCATATTTGCGTAACCTCACCAGGCATTAGGACAAAAGGTCTACTGTTTTGAAGAACCAGTGCATCAGCGATTGAACCGATTCTCCGAGCTTTGACGAATATGCTGCGCCTGATTGTAAAGACTTCTACCGAGTCAGGAGAGGGCGTAACTGTTACCTTCAAGGGTGAGACATCTGCAAATATCGTCATCGGTTGTTCACTACAGTTGATGATATTGAAGGCGACGGATTCAAACTCGCCTTTCCAAAGCGAGACATTGATTTCGCGGACCGGCTCAGGCTCAAAAATCATCGGACTCTCTGCCAGAGGCTCCATTGGATTGGCAGGTATACAGACATAAGGTTTTTTGTAAACTTCTTGGTATATTTTCGCCCTGAGCAGCCCGAGTTCTTTATTGAACTCTGCTTGTTCTTTCTCAAGAAATAGTCTGTCCGTAGTTCTTGAAAGCCGGTTGGCCAAATCCTCCAACTTTGTATCAAGCTCAACCCGGATGGAAGTCAGTCTTTTTTGTTGTGCGGACATGAATGTGATTGTTTTGTCGAGATTGTCTCTCAATTGAACTTGACGTTCAGCAAGGTCGAACAATTCCATTGGGTCCTTAAACGAGGGTAAATTCGTCCGCAAAGCAAGAGGGCTGATTGAAGACGAAAACGATCCTGTAATCTCAACTTCATCCAGAAAAACATATGTACTACCCGGCTGAAATATCAGCTTGACGAAGCGGCCCTGGGCAGCTAAATTTTGGGCTGCCATAGTGTGTGGCACCCCGCGTCTGTGGTATCTGGCTTTTCCGCCTGGATCTCTGCCTCTGGCTATGCCTGCGCATTTAAAAGATCGACCGTCCTTACTGACTAAGACAATGACAAAATCGGGCCAATATACTTGGGCCACACCACCTCCTCTTGTGTAAACTCTTACTTGCTCGATGGCCGCAGTTCTTTCCAGATCGATAACCACCTCAGGGATTGAGTCCTTGAGCTGCCAGCCTAAGGTGCTCTTGTCGCCCCAATAGCTGCCCAATGCCTTCCCATCCGTAAGCTGTATTCTGTCCAATGCGTCAGTACAATGTTTGTAATTTGGCTTTGGTGAAACTGTATAGCTTTTACGCAATGCCAGGTTCACTTCAGCGGGAGCTTGACAGCAGTAAAACAGGGATATAAAGCAGACTATAAATATACGTTTTCTTATCATTCTTGTATACTTTGCGGTGAGTTTGCAGATGCGAGCAAACAACTTCTCTTGTTTAGGATTATGGATAGCGTGGGAAAAACCACCATGGCCCGGGAAAAGTTATCTCGGCAAGTTGTTCAGGTAGGTTTTCTCTGAGCGATAATTTGTGCAATTCTCTGAGCTGCCTTGCCGTCCCATAGCTTCGGAATAATACCGTTGTTATGTTTGTCCCCGTCCCTTATTTCGTGATAATTTTTCAAAATATCTTCTGATGTTACGTGTACCAGATGGTTTGTACCCTCAGTAATTGTCACTGGCCGCTCCGTATTTTCCCGAAGAGTCATGCATGGTACGCCTAAAATAGTTGTTTCCTCCTGTATACCGCCGGAATCGGTTATCACTAAAGCGGCATCGCTCAAGAGGCACAAAAAATCTAAATAGCCGGCCGGTGGTATCAGGAGCAGGTTTTCCATTCCATCCATGAGCTTTTCCATATTCATGCTGGTAATGTTTTTTCGAGTCCGAGGATGAATCGGAAAGACCAATTTCAGCTCTTTTTGAATCTCGTTAAGGGCCAGCAAAATCGTCTGAAACTTCTCTGTATCATCGACATTGCTCGGGCGATGCAGGGTAATCACGCCGTATTCTCTTTTGCAGAGCCCTAACTGCTTGAGAATATTGGACTTTCTTGCCTTTTTGCGATTAGCCAGAAGAGTATCTATCATGGTGTTCCCAACGAAGTGGACCTTGTCGGAGTCAATTCCCTCGTTGTTTAGATTATCAATTGCGGACTGTTCCGTCACGAACAGTAAGTCACTTATCCTGTCCGTGAGTATCCGATTGATTTCTTCTGGCATAGTCCAGTCAAAGCTTCTTAGACCTGCTTCGACGTGAACCAGCTTGATGCCTAATTTCACAGCTACAAGACCGCAGGCAATAGTACTGTTGACATCGCCTACAACGATCACATAATCGGGCTTAAAGTCGAGGACTGCGGGCTCGAACCGTCTCATAATTTCAGCCGTCTGAACAGCATGGCTGGCCGATCCAACCTCCAGGTTCACGTCAGGCCTCGGAATATTAAGGTCATCAAAAAAAGACTTGCTCATATTTTCATCGTAGTGCTGGCCTGTGTGGACAAGAAGAGTGTTGTAGTACTCCTCTGCTTTGAAGGCCTTCATCAGAGGCGCAATCTTTATAAAGTTAGGCCTGGTTCCGCATACAAATATAATCTTTATCACTATCTCAATTTCCCAATCAAAATTGAATCTCTGCTCTATCCAAAAAACGCCAGAATCGTATCCGCCACATAATCTTTCATCTCATCGGTCAGTTCTGAATAGATGGGAATTGCAAGAACTTCCTTTGCTGCCTGTTCCGCCTCCGGCAAGTCCCCTTCTTTGTATCCGAGATAACTGAAACACTCCTGCAGGTGCGCAGGAATCGGATAATATACCTCACAGCCGACGTTATTGTCACGAAGATGCGCCATCAACTCATCTCGCCGAGGGACGCGAATTACATATTGATTGAAGATACTTATACAATCGGGGCTGATGTACGGCGTTTGCACAACCGTTCCGGAAAATTTCTTGTCATAGTATGCAGCGTTACGTCTTCGCGCCTCCGACCATTGGTCCAAATGCGGCAGCTTGACTAACAACGCAGCAGCCTGGATAGGGTCAAGCCTGAAATTACCTCCGATATGCCTGTGGTAGTATTTTGGTTTGCTGCCGTGGTTGCGCATGATGAAAAGACGCTGATAAAGCTGCTCATCGTTAGTAACAATCATGCCTCCGTCGCCGATACCTCCAAGATTTTTGCTCGGGAAGAAACTAAAGCAGCCAGCCCTTCCAATACTGCCCGCTTTCCGGCCCTTATAAGTACTTGTTATTGACTGGGCTGCATCTTCAATCACGGCAAGGTCGTGCTTGTTCGCAATTTCCATAATCGGGTCCATATCGGCCATTTGTCCATACAAATGGACCGGCATAATCGCCTTGGTCTTTCCGGTAACAGCAGACTCAATAAGCTCCGGATTGATATTGAAAGTCCTCGCGTCGATATCCACGAACACCGGATTGGCACCTGTTCGGGAAATACACCCCACCGTGGCGAAAAAGGTAAACGGCGTCGTGATAATCTCATCTCCGGCGCCTATATCCAGACTCATCAGGCAGTTCAAAATCGCATCTGTTCCGCTGGAAACTCCGACCGCGAATTTGCAATCGCTTATCGCTGCTATCTTTTCTTCCAGCTCGTTCACTTTCGGACCACCGACACACCGCTGTGATTCCAGCACTTCCGATACCGCTGCCAAAACCTCATCTTTTATAGTTGCGTACTGTGCTTTCAGGTCCAGTAAAGGTACCTCCATGTCAATTCTCCTAATCACCGTCATGATAGTTCTTTATTTCCTCTTAAGTTCATCGTACGAAACTCTGCCAATAGCTTCATCCGGCGGCAAGGGAGCCTCCTCATCTAAATCAAGGCACCTCATCACACCCGGCTCGAATTCTTTATAACGATAGCCGCTCTCGGCACATTTCATAATACCCTCTGAATCAGGCTCGGGCAAACGGATGCCGTGCCGGCTCATCCATTTTTGCTAAGCTTTACTCCACGGATTTGTTGAAAATTGTAAATCTGTTTGGACTCCGTCCCCGTCGGTTGCGTAAAAACAGACGCAACACGACTACTATACGCCCCGAAGAAGCGTATCTGTCGGTATTTGACTTCCTGCCGGAAGCTTCTTTTAGCAGTCTCGGCAAGCAGAGACCGCGTTTTTTTCTCATTATGCTTTGCCGCAGGGGCTGTTGAGAAGTTCAAATATAAAAGGCAAAATTTTGTCTTGTTCCTCCGGCCCTTGATTTAACAGGGGCTGGAAAATTTTACCTTTTGATTTCACTCATGCCGGACCTTTGCCGGATTGTTTTTTACCTTTACTCTCAGTTCTCTGCAGCTAATTTCCCTACTATCTCCTTCCCTGCCATAAGTATCGGCAAATAAAGGACATAGCTTTAATAAAGACACGTCTCCAAAGGCTCTGACATCCGATTTTAAGTTAAAAAACACAAACTGACTGTTTTTGTCTTCGACCGAAACCATAAGTATTTTATCAACAGTAACATAAGACAGTTTGCGTTCCTCGGCTCACCCGGGTCACCACACCCAAATATTGGCAGAATACGCTTAAGGCGTAAAATCCTAAACCGCCGCTATGGATTATTCGTTGCTAAGGCTGGTTTCTTCGGCTTTACAGCACAATCGGTGTAAAAATATCAAAAATCAGCCAATTTAAGAGCTTATCCGAATAACCGGATCGTTATGAGGGCGAGCGAAAAGTTCGAGGCCAGGGCGGCAGGCCAAAAATGCTCGGAGGCGTGGTTTTCTCCACGTTGAGAACGTTTTTGACCGACAACGCAGGCATCGGGCTTCCCTTAGGGATAGAACCGGTTTTTGGATAGGCTCTAAGTCAAAAACTATACGCTCATAGCTTCCTGTAAGTTCATAGCAGGTAGATAACGCTGGAATCCTTGGAAATGCAATTTTTTCTTGATGATGGCCTTGCGTAAGGGGCAGAAACGTCATCCAAAACTCGGGGCCGGGAACGCTTTCAAACGCGCCGATCGTCCCGATTTGGAAGTCTATTCAGGCGTGTGCCTGACCTGATTCAGCAGTCGTTGAAAAATGCCGGCCTTCCCACAAAAGCTTCGGGGCTGCTTTCTGACTGCTTTTCTCGAGCTGCACACAAACTGCTTCGTACAAAGCCTTTATCTTCAATCGGAAGCAGCTAAACCAATCTTGGCCGCATCGCGTACGTAGCGTTCAGCCGGGTCAGACCGGGTATCGCGCAGATGTCTGTATATCCTCACTGCCTCGCTCTTTCTCCCGGCTGCACGAAGCTTCTCAGCAAGCAGCAGACATGCCTTTGTGGTCTGGGTTCTTTCCCAGCCCTCAGCTTGGTCCGCAGCCCTCACCAGCACGTTTGCTGAGTCGGCGTCACCGATATTGGCCAGCGCCCAAACCGCGGCGATGCGCACTGCCCCGTCTTCGTCGCTGACCGCCTTCTTCAATGCGTCCGCTGACTTCACGTCGCGGACAACACCGAGATTCTGCATGATGGTCAGCCGGCACTTGCCACTGGCTTTGGACAATGCACTGTGAAACTGCTCAGCGGCGCCGTCACCAATGGCGGCCAGTGCCTGGGCGGCAGGCTCGCACAATTCCTCGTCCACTAATAGTGCGCCGAGTGCCTTGACGACCTCTTTACCGCCGGCTATCTGCAACTCGCGGACAAGGTACTTTTGCACCTCTTTAGGCCGGTCGCCCCCGAGTTGAGAAGCTAAAGTCCTGGAAAATCTCCGCCGAGGTCTGTCATTCTTGAGTTTGCAAACGTGCAGTGCCATGCAGTGTAGTGCATAGTGGGCTTTCACGTCGTCACCTTTACCCGGTTCGACGAGCATGTCGATAACGCCGATTATATTGTCACGGCCGCCTTTAAGGATCTTCGCGATAGCGCCTTCGATCTTCTCTTTGTCAATATCGGCGCAGTACATACCACGCTGATCAGGATCGGGCATTTTATTGACAAGTGCGACAAGGGCCGATGTTTGTTCGTTCATGATTACAGTCCTTTCTGTTACAAAAGTCTGATTGAAATTCTTATAAATGCCACGGTGCCCGCATGGGCTGGTTGACTAACCGGTTGGCCTCTTCATCGCCGATGATTTCTTCCTTGACCGGGTCGTAATGAATCTTTCGTCCCGTGCGGATGGCGATATTCGCAAGGTGCATCAGGGTCACGCACCGAGTCGATGCAGCAGCGTGGCCGCCGGCCTGTTTACGGGTTCGAATCGCTTCGGGAAATCCCACTAAAGGTTCGGGATCGGGCATTTCTTTAATCTTCTTTTGGTCCTCCTCGCTCAAATCGCTCAAGCTGACGCCTCTGGACTCTTTTCGGTTGTAAGAAGGCTTTTTATTTTCCGGCCACTCGGTGCTGTCCATAACAATCGTAAATCCGTCGGCATATTTCAGTTCGACATAGCCCCACATACCACAGGCTTCCGGATGGGCCGGCGGAGCAAAGGCCTCGATTTCCACCGGGCTCGTATCGTCCTTGGCGAAAGTCCACTGGACGGGATCGAAGTGGTGCTGGCCCATGTCGGTCAAACCACCCCCTTCGTAGTCCCAGTATCCGCGGTGGGTTCCGCCGAAACGGTGTGGGTGAAACGGTCTCAGCGGCGATGGTCCGCAGTACATGTCCCAGTCAAGAGAGTCCGGTATGGGTTTGGGCTGCGCATTCACCATCCCGCTCCACTCTCGGACCTTCAGTCCGCCTCGCTTGATATGGACCGCCTTGCAGGGTTTGAGCAGACCGCTCTTCATAATCTTGTGGGTCAGGATATCTCCCTGGTTCTTGCTCCTTCCGAATCGGCCGAATGTGCCGATCTGGAAGATACGGTTGTACCGTTTCTCCGCCTCGGCAACCGCACGGCCTTCCGCGATGAACCTCGTCATCGGTTTTTCGCACAGAACGTCTTTACCGGCCTCCATCGCTGCGATTGAAATCAGCGCGTGCCAGTGTGGCGGCGTCGCAATAGCAACCACATCGATATCCTTGCGCTCCAGTACACGACGAAAGTCCCTGTAGACCTTCTTGTTGTCGGCATGTTTGACAAACTTCACATCACATATAGCAAGCTTTTCGACGTTTGGTCCGAGGCCGCCGAACGTCCCATTGCCGCGACCGCCGCAGCCTATCAGAGCACCGCCAAACTTTTCGCTGGGCGGTGTTTGGCCCGAACCGCCCAAGACATGTCTCGGCACTATCGTGAAAACCGCTGCAGCACCAACCGAGCCTTTCAGGAACTGACGACGTGTTACTCGTTTACTTTTTTGCATAATATACTCTCCTTTCGACCCTGCACACCGTAACAGCCAATAGCTATATCTTCTTTTCTACAAACAAGTTAACTCAATATATACTTAGTTTTGTACAATTACCATAACCACGCAAGTTTGTCAACATCCTTTTGCCTTTTGAATTGAGTCAGATAGTATTATATTAACTGGGTATCCTGGGGCATTTGTGGGCGTCTTTACCCGGGAAAATATGATTTGGTGGTTATTTATTTTGCACAGCTAAAGCAATGGAGGCAGTTATGGAAAAAAAACTTGGCCGTCGTGATTTTCTGGGATTAATAGGTGCAGGTATTGCGTCTGTAATGCTGCCAAACTCCGCAGCGTCCTCTCGCACAAACAAAAAACCCAACTTTATTCTAATCTTCGCAGACGACTTGGGCTACGGAGACATCTCCGGTTTCGGCTTGAAAGATTCACCAGTCAAAACACAAAATCTCGATCGAATGGCCGCCCAGGGCGCTAAGCTGACTAACTTCTATGTCCCCACGCCTTATTGTGCGCCGTCGCGGGCGACGATTCTGACCGGCAGATACCCCTTCCGAACAGGAGTTGTATTTAATCCCGCACCAGATGCCGGCATCAACGAAGTAGCTCTGCCCCACTCCGAGATTACTATTGCCGAAGCACTCAAGGACGCTGGCTACTCCAGCATCTGCATCGGCAAGTGGCACCTCGGCCACACACTTCAATACCTGCCTCGCCGGCACGGCTTCGATGAATACTATGGAATCCTCTACTCAAACGACATGCGACCGGTGCAGCTCATCGAAAACGAGAAGGTCGTCGACTACCCCGTCATACAGGCTACCCTGACCAAACGCTACACACAGCGGGCACTTGACTTCATCGAGCGCAGCTCTAAACGCAATCGTCCCTTCTTCCTCTACCTGCCACACGCGATGCCCCATAAACCGCTGGCCGCCTCCGAAGACTTCTACACCCCGGAAACACCGGACGACCTCTATTCCGATGTCATCCGCGAGCTGGATTTCTCGGTTGGGCAAATCATGGAAAAGCTCAAGCAGCTCCGACTCGACGATAATACGCTTGTTATATTCACCTCAGATAACGGACCATGGTTCGGCGGCAGTACCGGCGGCCTTCGCGGTATGAAGGGAAAAACCTGGGAAGGAGGACTCCGCGTACCGATGATTGCCCGTTGGCCCGGAAAAATCCCCGCAGGGCTCGTCAATGACTCAATAGCCGGAACAATCGACGTCTTCCCAACAATCCTCAAAATAGCAGGAGTCAAAGTGCCCGGCGACCGAATCATAGATGGTAAAGACATTTGGCCGATTTTGACCTCTGACACTGCCGCCAGTCCCCACGAAGCTCTCTTTGCAATGCAGGGAACGAATCTGATGACCGTCCGCAGTGGCAAATGGAGACTGCACGTCCGCTCACCGGGAGGCCGACCAAAACGCAGTGATGACTGGGTCGACCCTCGCGGCCCCGATGGTGTTACGATTATCGCTCCATACGAACAGGCCCAACCCAGTGCCTACCCGGGCGCTATCGGCGGCGACGACCCAAAGAATATGATGCTGTTCGACATTCAGGCAGACCCCGCTGAGCAGCACGACCTCAGCAAGCAGCACCCCGATGTTGTCAAACGCCTCAAAGTCCTGTACGATAAGACCCTCGCTCAACTGCCCAAATTCAAACGTCCGAAGCGATTCAATGGCCTGCGACGCATCAAGGGAGGCAGCCTCAGTTACGATAACTAATCTTTATCGAGCGTGATATGATCGTTTTATTGACGGATTTTGGCCAAAGCGAATATGTAGGCGTGATGAAAGGAGTCATATACACTATTGCCTGCGATGCGAATATAGTCGATTTATGTCACGATATCTCTCCCCAAAACATCATCGAAGCTTCGTGGATCCTGAAAAATAATTATAAATATTTCCCGGAAGGTACGGCGTTTTGTTGCGTCGTTGACCCCGGCGTCGGGACCGAAAGAAATGCACTGGCTGTGAAAACAGAAGACTTTTATTTTATCGCCCCGGACAATGGCTTGCTTTGGGAAACGCTCGAACAACAGACAATAATTGAAATACGGCAAATCCCCGTCCCTGCCGATGCAAGCCGTACGTTCCATGGAAGAGATGTATTCGCAAAAGCTGCCGCAAATATTGACTTGGGTAATTTCGACCGCGTAGGTGAAAAAATAAGAGAGATGCAGAAGTTGGAACTGTATCGAAATCAAAGACAAGGAATAGTCGTCAGAATCGATAGATTCGGAAATGTAATTACTAATCTCACGAAGCAGGATAAGGATAAATATTCTGTACAGATAGCAGACAAAAAATACCTGATGAATTACTGTCCCGATTATGACTCGGCAAAAAACGACGAATTGTTCCTGATTGAGGGCTCAGGCAATACACTGGAGATTAGCTTAAAAAACGGAAATGCCAACGACAAATTACACGTAAAAGTTGGAGAGAAAATAACAATATCCTGAGAACCCGATAGTAAAGATTTGGCCAGACACTTCCCGATATAAGTTATCTTAATCGATGTTCCTTATACCACTCAATTGTAGCTTTGAGCCCCTCTTCAAACTTCATCTTTGCCTCAAAATCAAAAAGTTTTTTGGCTCTGGACGTATCCAGACGCCGCCTCGGCTGACCGTCAGGCTGGGAACTGTCCCACCGAATCTCGCCGCCAAAACCTGTTAGTTTGACAATCTTTTCGGCAAGCTCCTTAATTGTTATTTCAAAACCCGCCCCGATATTGACTGGCTCTGCACCATTGTAATGTTCTGTTGCCAACAGGATACCCTCAGCGGCATCAGACGCGTAGATAAACTCGCGTGACACATTACCTGTCCCCCAGCATTCGATATGGTCGGCGTCGCTTTCAATTGCATCGACGCATTTCTTAATCAACGCGGGGATCACGTGACTGCTCGATGGGTCGAAATTGTCACCGGGACCGTAAAGATTTACCGGCAGCAGGAATATCGAATTAAAACCATATTCCGCCCTGTATGATTGTGATTGGACCAGCAGCATCTTTTTAGCCAGGCCGTAAGGTGCGTTGGTTTCCTCCGGATATCCCTTCCAAAGGTCTTCTTCCATAAACGGCACCGGCGTAAATTTCGGATACGCACAAATCGTGCCAATTGCAACAAATTTTTCGATATCATCCAGCCGACCCTGCTCGATAAGCTGTACACCCATCATCAAGTTCTTGTAGAAGAACTCGCCCGGATGCTCACGATTGGCGCCGATGCCCCCGACAACCGCCGCAAGGTGAATGACAATCTCAGGCTTCATGTCCGAATACATCCGGACAATATTGTCCATCTGTACCAGGTCGTAGTCTTCGATCTTCGGCACGAGAATATTCTTACAGCCGCGTTCTTCCAGTCCTTCAATAACGTAACTGCCTAAAAAGCCCGCGCCGCCGGTAACTACAATCCGTTTGTCCTCAAAAAAACCGCTCATAATTCTCGCTCTTCATGTTCTTTAATTATCTTTTCACGCTTAGCGATTTCCATATCGGCGTCCGTCATCATTTGCGCAAGCTCTTTGAACGTCACCTTAGGCTCCCATTTAAGGATCTTTCTTGCCTTGCTCGCATCACCAAGCAAACAGTCAACTTCCGTAGGCCGAAAGTACCGCGGGTCAATCTCGACATACTTCTGCCAGTCCAAATCAAGATAACCGAATACCTCTTCCAGAAATTCACGCACCGAATGGGTCTCGCCCGTTGCTATCACATAGTCATCGCTCTTTTCGTGCTGAAGCATCAGCCACATCGTCTCCACGTAATCACCTGCAAATCCCCAGTCGCGCTTGGCATCCAGATTACCCAGAAACAGCTTGTCCTGTAGGCCTAATTTGATTCGCGTCACCGCTCGTGTAATTTTCCTGGTAACAAACGTCTCGCCTCGCCTCGGTGATTCGTGATTAAACAGAATTCCATTACAAGCAAACAGCCCGTATGCTTCTCGATAGTTCACTGTCTGCCAGAAACTGTAAACCTTCGCACAGCCGTACGGACTTCGCGGATAAAAAGGTGTCTTCTCTGTTTGGGGAGTCTCGACCGCTTTGCCGTACATTTCGCTGCTGGAGGCCTGATAAAACTTGGCCGGTTTTTCCATCCTTCGAATCGCTTCAAGCAGTCGAAGCGTCCCGAGCCCGTCCGCATTGACCGTATATATAGGCGTATCAAAACTCACCCTGACGTGACTTTGGGCGCCTAAGTTATAAACCTCATCCGGCTTAACATCGTTCACAATCGTTGATAGGTTGCCGCCGTCCGTCAAATCACCATAGACCAGTCGAAGTCGAGGCTGTTCGTGCGGGTCCTTATATAAATGGTCGATCCTACCTGTATGAAAAGATGAGCTTCGACGCAGGATACCCCAGACCTCATAGCCTTTTTTCAGCAGCAGTTCCGCGAGATATGAGCCGTCCTGTCCTGTAATACCTGTAACTAACGCCTTCTTCATAATGTCCAACCTTCTGTTTAAGCAACTAAAAAATCAAAGTGAAAAGTGAAAAAAGATAATTCAAATTTAAAAACCATACACTGGCAAATGCAAACCTATAAATCCCGCCCCGCCAGTAACCAATGTTCTCATAATAAAACCTGTCTAAAAAATCCGTATTTGAAAAGAATAACAACTATTAATAAATTATCAATTCTTTTCCGTTTCCACATCTTTATCTTCTTTCAGTGTTTAATTTCTTATTTTTGCCTTATATAAAATCGAGCCAATTTGAACATCGACACTAAAAAACCTGTCAGCAAAACAAACCAAATGCACAATAATGGATAAAATCGTTTCCCTGCAGGCTGTCTGTATTTAGCTTTAAAGGGAAAGAAATTTACATGATACGCATTTCGTACAGCCTCCTCACTGTGATTATATTTCAGCAGCAGCGGTTCTTCATCCATTACTTTCGCGGAGCTAAAGTCGCGATTACCTGCTATATGACTGAAAATATTTTCAAATCGCTTTCGCAGATGTGACTGGGACCACTCCCAGACATAATCATCGGGAATCAGGTGATGATTGGGATTTTGCACAAACTCGAGATTAAAATTGTATACCACTGACGCCGCCTGTATCACACAGCTCACAGCTATAATTGAAATGATTACCGTCTTTACCAAGGCCTTGAATGGCCTGTTAAACAATTCCACCAGCGGTAAAATCAAAAAGGGCAGCACCGCCGCTTGGTATCTGATTGACCAGGCGTAATCGCCCGCCCAGGGTGTATAAAAACCGGAAAGTATAAAGTTAGCAATCACAGCGAAACTGACAGCTACTGTTACTGCCTTGTGCTTACGAAAAAAACTGTAGCAGCAGAATGGAAGCAGAAGAAGAACAGGATTATACAAAAAAATGCTCTTCCCTGGACTAAACAGCATCGCGGCAAGAGTTGGAAGCAGTTCACTTTCAAACATCTTATGGCCGCCCAGACCCGTCGCCATCCCAAGAGGATAACCGCTCTCAAAAACACTGCCAAACCGCGCATAATTATACCAGCCGCAGGCAACTATAAATCCTGCCGTGCCCAAAACTCCTGCCAAAAACCATTTTGCAATCACCCTGGGCGAATCCTTTTTATCTGAACCGAAAGCACCGCTCACCGCCGCAGCCACATATACAGGGAAAACCATCACCGCAGAAGCCGCCCTCAATATCAGGCACATCCCGAGCGCAACGCAACAAAGCCACGCGTAGACAAAACGCTGCTCTCGATGAAACTTGACCATCAACAATACTGCCAACACCAATAGCAGTGCAACCTGCGTCTGTTCCTGAGTACTCACAGAATAATGAAAATTCATCGTTGCAAAACCAAGTACACAAGATGTGAAAATCGCAGCTTTCTCACTATAGCCTAACGAAAGCACCAGCCTGTAAAACAGCCACACAAGCGTTGCTCCTATTGCTGCGAAAAAAATCATACTCGCAAGAAACTGCGCCATCAAATCTGCCGTTCTTGCATTTACCCCCCCGACCTTTTCAATCAATAAGCCCCCTGCTGCAAACGGAAGCATACAAATAGATTGCCCAATCCCATAGAAAGAATAACGTTTACCGTCAGTGCCCAAAGCATAGTTGCGCGTTTCGCACGTCTCTTCAATGGATATACCCCTACCGCGGATTATCTGTCTCGCGATTGACCAGCGAATTTCTGTATCGCCCGGCAGATTACCGGGGCTTACCAGGCTGTATAAGAGAAATGACGCTGTGAATAAAAGCGTCCCCCCGGACAATGTATTTTTTCCTACCCGGCTTCTCTCAGCCATCTTCTACCTGCCATCAATTATCCGTAATATGAGCAGTACGTCTTGTCCGTTTCCCAGATGGTAACGCAGTGCAGCACCGCCTCTCCGAATTTACCCGCCAGTTTATTCCACGCAAAAACCGCAATATTTTCAACCGTGGGATTGGTCTTGCTAAACTCTGCAACGTCTACATTCAAGTTCTTGTGGTCCAGAACTTCTACAAGCTCGTCATCCACTATTCTTTCAAAATCTCCTATGCGGAAATTGTCCCGGCCTTCCGGTGCCTTGATCTTGACCTCAACAATGTAGTTATGCCCGTGACCTGTAGGATTTGCACATTTGCCGAAAACTTCGAAGTTGTGCTCGTCGGAAAATTTATCGTTCCACAGCTTGTGTGTAGCCGCAAATTCGAACTTCTCGCTGAAATAAATCATTTTGTTGTCCTCTGACTCTATTTCTAACTTCCTGAATGGATTCAGCTTCAAGCTCAATTTGCTTGTCCTCGCTGCTCCAAACTTATCAGCCAATTGTCCCCGAGCAGACCGTAAAAGTTCGGCTGTTTCGAACAGCCCGATATGTTTGCCCTGCCGATAGTTGTCTCTTATTCGCTCGGCAAAAACCGGTACCACAAATTCACGAACCCTCTTGTCGATATCGATTACATTAACAACAAACCCCGTGGCAGGCTCAACCTCACCGGTAACCTCTACACACAATTCGAAAAATATTGATAATCCTTCGCCCGCAGGCTGAGAGGCAAATGAATTAAAGCCGGAACTGTCCTTCGCCAAAAAAGGATTAATCGAAAAACGTACCTGCCTGCCGGCTTTATGCATAATTCAAAACCATCTGCCAATTTGCTAAAGTTGAAATTCGAATTTTATTTATTTTCTTCTCTTCCCCATACCCGGTTAGTTTCTATTTATGCATCAGGCTCATAATCTCGCTTCGGCTTTTCGAATCTCTCTTAAATATCCCGCGAAGTGCCGAGGTCACCATCACCGAGCCGGGCTTCTTTACCCCGCGGATGGTCATACAGCTATGGGAAGCTTCCAGCACGACTGCGACACCTTGAGGCTTCAGGTTATTCATTATGAAGTCAGCTATCTGGTACGTAAGCCTTTCCTGGGCCTGAAGTCGCCGCGCAAAACAATCCACAATCCGTGCCAATTTGCTGATACCAAGGATCGCTCCCGAAGGAAGGTACGCAACATTGGCCTGGCCGATAAAAGGCATCAGATGGTGCTCGCAAATACTGTAAAAAGGCACCCCGCGAAGAAGAACGATTTCCTCATAGTTTTCCTTAAAGACACTGCGAAGATGCTCTTTAGGGTCTTTCTGCATACCGGCCAGCAGTTCGGTATACATCCTTGCCACCCGTTCAGGCGTCTCCTTAAGACCCTCACGCTCAATATCTTCTCCAACCGCAAGAAGTATTTCCCTGACAGCTTTCTCGATCCTTTCGGTATCTACAATCGTTTTGCCTTTGTCCTTCATATTCCTGTCTGTTTCCTCAATTTCTGCAAATTCGTGTTAATTCATCGGAACCACATTTTAGATTACGTCGTAAAAGGGGAAACCTTGGCTCACTTTCCTGCCAGACTCATAAGATAACTCGTCAATAGACGAACTCCGAATCCGCTTGAGCCTTCTGTGCAGATTTCTGTGGCCTTCTCAAACATCTCTACACCGGCGATGTCAAGATGCGCCCATTTTCTCTCGCCTACAAACTGCCTCAAAAACGCCGCTGCCGTGCACGCCCCTCCCCATTTGCTGCCGATGTTTTTCAAGTCGGCGATCTTGCTCTTCATCTCTTTTGCGTACTCTTCACCGCTCGGCATAGGCCAGACCTTCTCGCCACTGGTTTCTGCCGCTTTTTGTAGTTGTTTGATCAGATTATCATCGTTACCCATCAGCCCCGCCATATAGCTGCCCAGCGCAACCTTGCAGGCGCCCGTCAAAGTCGCTATATCAATAATAATATCGCACTTTTCCTTATCGGCATAGTGCAGCGCATCGCACATGACCATTCTCCCCTCGGCATCGGTATTCTGGACCTCGACCGTTTTTTTGCTGAAAGTCGTAATAATATCACCGGGCCGATAGCTTGTTCCGCTCGGTAAATTCTCCGCAGAAGGAATTAAACCCAGAACTCGAACGCCCAATCCCAATTCCGCCACCGCTTTCATCGTGCATAAAACCGCAATACCGCCGGTTTTATCTAATTTCATCTGGTCCATATTGTGTGCCGGCTTGATGCTTATACCGCCGGAATCGAAGGTTATCGCCTTACCGACCAAACCGACCGTGGGCACTTTTGGACTGACTTGACTGGCCGGCGTATACTTCAGCACAATTAGTCGTGGCTTATTTTGAGAACCGGAACCAACCGCTAATATCCCCCCCATCCCTTTGGCGGCTAATTGCTTTTCGTCAAAAACCGTACAGCTTAAACTCTTGCACCCGCGGGCTATCTTTTTCGCAGCCGCCGCTATTTCAACAGGATTGACCACGTTGGCAGGCCGATTCATCAAAGTCCTTGCATAACTTTGTGCTCGTCCGATAACGATGCCGATAACAATACCTTTATTGAGCTTTCTTGTCTTCGCCGAATCGGGGTCTATCACCTCAACGCTTAGCTGCCCCAATCGCCCGTCATCACTTTCGGTAACAAACTCATCATAGCGAAAGCTCCCGAAATATGTTCCTTCAGCGCAGGCCTGTCCCATCGCCCCGGGGTCAAACCGCCCACCGAAGGCCCTGTGCAAAGCCAGACTGAGGATTTCCGCCTTCATTGATACCGCCTTATTAGCTGCGTTAGCCGTTGCTTTACGAATCGTATCCAGCGTTGCTTTTTTCTTTTCGCCTAATCCCAAAAGCAAAACACGCTTGGCACCTATATTAGCGTTGCCATAAACAATTGCGCTGGTACCATCCTTTCCATCGAAATCGCCTAACTCTATCAATCGCTCAATTGCACCGTCAAGTTTCCTGTTGAGTTCTGCGTTCACTTTGTCTAATCCTTTGGCGTCGCTGAAATGACCTACAGCAAGCAGATCTGTCTTGCATTTACTGAAATCAACTGTCCGTATCCTTAGCTTGACATCAATAATCTCTTTCATTCTGTTTATCCTTTTTTCTTTTGTTCTTGTTCTTGCACCTGCCCCGTTACTAACTAAGACTCAATCGCTTTCGCATAAGCATTCAGCAGCTTGCTAACCTCTTCAACCTGAGCCAGCAGCTTACGTCCTTCTCCATATCTTAGATCATCGGTAAGAATTAGATAATACCGGCACTCTTCTAAGGAACCTTGTGAATGATTCATAAACCTGACCTTATCGCGGGCTGTTCTTTTACTAAAACCCTCTGCTATATTCGCTGGTATCGACACTGCTGCTCGCCTCAACTGGGATGTCAGGCCGTAAATCTCATCTTTGGGAAAACCCTCGCTTAGTTTATAAATTGTCAACACAAGCTGATGCGCTTTTTGCCATACGGTTAAATCCAAAAAGCTCTTTGCGGGTATTCTCTTCACGTCTTGCTTACTCCTTACTCCTTACTCCTTACTCCTTACTCCTTACTCCTTACTTATCTTTTTCGCCCGGTGCCGCAGATAGCTCTCGATAAATCCGTCGAGTTCACCGTCCAGCACTGCGTCAACATTGCCAGTCTGAAAGTTGGTGCGATGGTCTTTAACCATCCTGTAAGGCTGCAAAACATAGCTTCGTATCTGGTTGCCCCAGGCTATTTCACCCTTCTTGCTATAAAGTTTCGCTAATTCAGCATCGCGTTTTTGTTTTTCGAGCATATATAATTTTGCCGTGAGCATCTTCATTGCCTGGGCCTTGTTTTTGTGCTGGCTGCGCTCGTTCTGGCATTGAACCACGATGCCGGTCGGCTCGTGTGTAATCCGTACCGCCGAGCTGGTCTTGTTCACATGCTGCCCCCCGGCCCCGCTGGCACGGTAAAAATCTATCCGTATATCATCTTCGCCGATTTCGATATCTATATCGTCATCAAATTCAGGAATACAATCAACGGCCGCAAAACTCGTATGTCGTCGTTTCTGTGAATCGAACGGGCTTATTCTAACAAGCCGATGCACTCCGGTCTCGCACGATAGTTTCCCAAATGCAAAAGGGCCTCTGACTTGCAAGGTTATTGACCGAATTCCCACCTCTTCTCCTGGTGTAATAGCAAGCTCCCGGAACTTGTATTTATTCTTTTCAAAATGTCGGCAGTACATTCTAAGCAGCATATTGGCCCAATCACAGCTCTCGGTCCCCCCTGCACCGGCGTGAATACTAAAGAAACAGTTCTTCATGTCCTCCGGCTTGGATAACAGACCTGATAACTCGATTTGCTCGCATTTCTTGACCAGGTTTGCAAGGTCATCTTCTAATTGAGCCAGCTCCTCCTCGTCTGATTCAGCCGCCGCAAGATCATAAAGCTCGCGCAGGTCTTCGACTTCGCGATGGATTTCTTCGAAAGGCTCGATCACTGACTTAAGGGCGCTTAGTTGAGAGACTACGGATTGAGCTGTTTCGGGATTGTCCCAGAAACCCGAACGAGACATCTTCTCTTCAAGTTTTCCAAAGGAGTTTTTCTTATTAGGCAAGTCAAAGCCAGTCCCGGATTTTTTCAACCCGGGCCGCCAGCATTTGGATCGCTGATTTTAATTCCGCTGTTTCCATATTTTCGTTCCACCCATTCAAATTAAAGACCATTTATAGCATATTAAGCAAAAAATGCAATAAATAAACTATTATTACAAGCAGCACTGTATCGATAGACGCATTAATCTAATCGGCACGAAGAAAAATTGCAAATTCAAAAGCCCCTCGATTCGAGAAGCAAAGCTGCGGTTTCAAAATAGACTAAACCTCATTTGCTTCTTCCATTGCCCAGGCAACCTTCTCAGCAGGCCCGACTCGATATTTGCAATAGTATTCTGCTCGGCCGAAAAAGAGGCCACACTTGTTATTACTCCTGTCGTATTATAATAGTGCGTGAGTGTTTTCATCTCGCACCGGACTTTTCATATCCACCGCTTAAACAATACATATAAAGGAAAATCAAAGGACAGCATGATAACATTATGGTTATCAGAGGCATGTTTTTACTTTAGAAGTATGGTATATATATAACTAACTCCTGAATGCAAGACGTGCTGCCTTTTGTAAATAAAAGTGTGTTCTAATACAGTATACTATCTTCTTACTTCTTACTTCTTACTTCTTACTTCTTACTCCTTACTCCTTACTTCTTTTTTTTCTTAATTGTTCCACGTGAAACATATTGAAAATAGATAACAAATCGCCATACCAAGTATGAGTACTTTTCTTCATTTTTCAAAATGAGATCCTGCAATAAAAATCGATACATTAGAATTTCATCAGTTATTGTTTTCCTTTTTATCTTTGCGAAGCTATCTTGTTACAAATATGAATAGCCACGCTGGTCTTCAAAAACGTTCTTATGTATATACTTTCATAATCGATTTCTTTCTTGCGAAACTTGTAATCAAGAAAGAGATTAACGATAATCACAATCATTGATTTGTCAATTTATGCCTTAACTCACAAACTAATGTTATTAGTAATGTCTACTGGAATCATCGTTCATTCCATGAAAGTCAACTTCTGGAAATTGCCGATTCGTATCATATATTTAAAATAACGATTCCTTAGAATGACCTTCAACCATTTCTTATCAACACAAAATTCTGCCACCAATAACGATCGTTGAACTATCTTGTTTTGAGCTTATCATTGTTTCACGTGAAACTTTTTTTTATAAAAGGCAATTTTTATCTATCAATATTGCAGAAATTTTCGCAAAATTCCGAAAGATTAATTAGGACGGTCTTTAAATGCAGGGTTGAAGCAGGCTGAAGAAAACTTTATAAATATCAGGATGCAACATTTTGAGAATCCGTAACAACTAAAGTATCACCCTGCATTGTGGCCCTTGGCTTACGGACCTCGTTAGTAACGGATACGGGGCAAAACAGCCGCCGTATTGTAAAGGAGTATCTATATGGCTATCAAAAAGAAGGAAAAGCAAAAACATCTCGGTAGGGGCTTAGAATCGCTGTTAAGTCCGATAACTACTGTTCGGGACGCATACGCTAATCGGCGATTGCCTGAAAATGAAAAAGAAGCTAACTTCCCAGCGGATAAAGAGTTAAAGAATTCGCTGCAGGAAATCAGCCTTGAAGCCATATCGCCGAATCCCTATCAGGCACGAACGGTCTGGGACCAGCAGGAGCTGGATAATTTGGCAGAGTCTATTAAGGCCAATGGTGTAATTCAGCCGATTATCGTTCGTCCAGCCGCTGACGGTTTCGAGCTAATTGCCGGTGAAAGAAGATTCCGGGCAGCTAAATTAGCATCACTAAAGACCATACCAGCATTAGTACGTCAGGCTACCGATCAGCAATTGCTGGAATTGTCATTGATTGAGAACATTCACAGGGCCGACATAAATCCTATCGAACGGGCAAAGTGCTACCAAAGCTATCTAAGCACATTCTCTCTAACACAGGCCCAGGCTGCAGAGAGGCTCGGCGAAGACCGCTCCGTAATTGCTAACTATCTGCGACTAATGGACTTACCTGACGTAATCAAGAAAATGTTAGCTCATCGACAGCTCACTATGGGCCACGCCCGTGCGATACTTGCTCTGCCTACCGAGGAGCTTCGTAGAAAACTCGCAAATCGGGCAATGGCAGGTAGGCTTAGCGTCCGTGAAGTCGAAAGACTGGTCCGTAGGTACCTTACAGGCACCAGCCAGCCAAGAAAGAACGATCACACAAAACCTCCTCATATTCTCGACTTGGAAAACAAACTCTGCACACAGCTCGGTACAAAGGTAAGCATTGAGACACGAAAAAAAGGCCATAGAGGAAAGATAATTATTGAGTTTTATTCACTCGATGAATTTGATAGAATAGCGGAAAAGATTGGTCTCGAATCACTGGAAAGGGTTTAAAATTAGCAAAAAAAAATCGTTATTCGCCGGTTTAAATGCATATTGACAGGCTTTTTGGTGTATAATTGATTTTGACATACTAAATGGCCGGTAAATAACACGATTAGTATTTTTTGAACCTAAAGCAATTTTGGAGGATAACGTGAAGACTTTGCTTATTTCAATACTGATAAGTGTGTTTTTCAGCATAAATACCTCTTATGCCGTACAAAGTGGGATTATCACAAATAAAACGCTGCACCAGGCTGCTCGTGAGGGTGACATTGCCAATGTCAAATTACTTATTTCAAATGGAGCGAATCCAAACAAAATAGTCGACGGTGTTACACCCCTTCACCCTGCGGCTGAGCGTGGCCATAAGGAAGTAGTGCAAATCCTCCTTACAAATGGCGCAAACCCAAACGCTAAGGGAAATGCAGGCTGGACACCATTGCACCTTGCTGCGACATCAGGCAAACAAGAAGTAGTAGCTCTGCTTATTGCAAAAGGTTCAAATGTAAATGCGCTAGACGAGAATGCAAAAACACCAATTTGGTGGGCGAACGTAAAAGGGCATAAACAAATTGTTGAATTGTTGAGAAGAAACGGTGCAAAAACAAATTACCCTGCTCAGATACAGCAAGGTAATGTTCTTCTTAATACACAAGAACAGAAAAAAACAGAAGCCGAGCAACAAACCAAACCGGATATTGACCTGAGCTCCATAGCCGATATAGACCCGCTTACTGAACCGAACGCCGTTAAGCAAAGACTAAGGAAGTTTCAGGGCCTTGAGGATGCTTTAAAAAACGTTGAAACACAAAGCCAGAAGGTGACAACCGAGTGGATTAACGGATTAGAGGGCGTTACTACTAATATCGTAAAAGCGGTTTATGAGCAGATCGGAGCAGAGTATGAATTCGTGAGAAAGCAGGCTGCTGAGGAAAACACAAATAAAACGACAGCAGCAATAGATGGTGTGATATTAAATAGAAGTCTTCGGTTCGAAAAAATTGCCGAGAAAATACAAGAAGAAAAGACGCGCCGAGAGTTGCTGGAGTCACTGAGAGGTAGCCGGTCCCGAAGGAGCCCTCGGGGACGCACAGGTGCCAGGGACAATGGATATAATACCGGTGCCAGGGACAGTGGATATAATACAGGAGGAGGGTATCAGGATAATTACAGTCGCAGCAGAAGCAACAGAACAAGAAGGTCCCGTCTGGATATGGCAACAAAGCCTTCGCCCCCAAAAGTAACCATAACGCTCCCATTTACAGACCCGAACAAGGTAAAAGCAAGGATTAAAACCTTTGAAGGCATGGAAAAAGAATTAAAAGCCATAGACAGAACGGGAATAAGGGAGATGCGAGGGTGGACAACCAAACAAAGTTCAAGTTCACCAATGCTGGCAAAAGCAGTATATCAGCAAGTAAAAGCAGAGCTTGATTTCGTACGAAAGCTCGCTATCGAAGAAAATGCTGCAAAGACGACGGTAACAATTGACGGCCTGATAGTAAGCAGATACGAGCGCTACGAAAAACTCGCCAAAACAATGCTGGAGGAAAAGCGAAAGCTGCGCCGTACAAGTAGAACAAGGACCCGGCGATAGACGATTAAAACCGGCCCAATACCTGCCAATCAAAGACACCCTCTGCCGGTATCCGCCAAACAGGCTCTTTAACTTTTCAAATTTTTACCTTATAATCCCTCAAAAATCCCGGGAAGGTCTGCGAAATGGAAAATATGTTAGAAGGAAAAGTCGCGATAGTAACAGGAGCAAGCCGGGGAATCGGCAGAGCTATCAGCATCGCAATAGCCAAAGAGGCCGCGACTGTTGTCATTGCCGCACGTGCCGTAGATAAAATGACCGAAACCGCCAAGCTCGTTACCGAAGCCGGCGGCAAAGCGCACATCATCCCAACAGAACTGGCCCACGAGCACTCGATCAAAAACCTTGTCAAGGAAACTAACCAAACGTTCGGACGGCTCGACATACTGATTAATAATGCTGGTATCACTCACTCGGCAAAGCTTGAAGAGACATTGACCGAAGATTTGGACAACTGCCTTAAAATCAATGCCCGCGCTCCGTTCATACTTTGCAGAGAAGCTCTGCCGCTATTAAGAAAAGCAGAGGCCGCGTACATAATCAACATAGCCTCTGTCGTCGGCGTCAAAGCTTATCCGCTTCAAAGCGCCTATTCAGCATCCAAGCATGCACTGCGCGGCATGACTATGGCATTGGCTGAGGAGCTGCGAGGCTCGAATATTCGCGTACATATAGTTTGTCCCGGCGGTGTCGATACAGAACAGGTCCAAAAAGTACGACCCGATATAAAAAAGCAGGACCTCTTGCAGCCTGATGAAATAGCTGAGTTAATCTTGTACCTTCTCACCCACAAGGGAAACGCGGTAATCGATGAGCTGCACATCAGAAGGGCGGCCTCAACACCGTGGTTTTAGCAGATAAACCAATACTATATATGCTCGATGCATAACCGGAAAGGACACCTATGCGGATTGTTTGTCAGCGGGTTTTGCAGGCACAGGTGGAAGTTGACGGCTCAACAATTGGCCGCATCGATAAAGGCTTACTCGTTTACCTCGGTGTCGGCAAAGAGGACACTATTAAGGATGCTGAGTTTATAGCTGAAAAGCTTGTTAACCTGCGTATCTTCCCGGATGACGCCGGCAAGATGAATCGAAGCCTGCTTGACGTCGCCGGCGCGATTTTGTTGATTAGCAATTTTACACTTCACGGTGATTGCCGAAAGGGCCGCCGCCCAGGCTTTGACGCCGCCGCCCAGCCGCACCTCGCACAGCAGCTCTATGAAAAAGTAGCTGATCTAATTGCCGGGCACGGCGTAAACGTCGAGAAAGGCATATTTGGCGAATATATGCACGTAACCAGCACTAACGACGGCCCCGTAACATTCCTCCTCGACAGCTCCAGGCTCTTCTAATCTTGCCAGGCTGGATATTATGGGACTTATTAAGCCTGTTAATCAGACCGGACGTGCTGTTTTTTTCTGTCTTTTCTCATTTCCCTCCGATTTTATTTCTCTATACTGCCTTTCTTTTCTGATCACCAAAACAAACAATCCCAGTAGAACGCTGAAGACCGCTAACAATATTAAGTTCATACCCCACAGTGGCATATCAAAAGAGCCGGAATAGCTATCACGATAAAACTCCATCCACCTTTCCCATCGCAGGTTAACTATTACAAATGTAATCAATGCGATGGCCGCCATATCGATCAGAAGAATACCAAAAAATTTACTTGTTTCGCCTAAACATTTTTTAGTACTGATAAAAAAGAGGATAACCGAGAATATCAATACAGATAATGCGATTAACCAGTCTTTGGTTAGAAAAGCTAAAACAAATATCCAGCATACCGAGCCGAAAATACTCCCTCCAAAAGCACCGTAAATATTCGACTTTGTTAATTTCGCGGGCCGGAATTCTACCTCAACATACGTGCCCTCTTCTTTCTGGATTCGTCGCTGTCGGGCATTGCTCCAGACTATAGAAGGCGCCAGTAAAACAAAAAATAGACCGAAAGATGGCCAGTAGGCCAATTTTGGAATCACGCCGGTCAGTGATAATACCAAGGGAACAGCTATGAACAGAATAAGTGCAATCCAGCAGGCGATCCCCATTATGACCATAAATCTCCTCTCGCGGGCTGATTGTGTGTTCTTAATGCTCATCCATGTTCCGAAAATCCCGCCAAGCAAGCCAAGCAACGGCCCCAGCACGGCTCCGGAAAGCCCGCTTAGAAATACAGCTTTCACTGCCGGTGCTCCTTTCACTGCCGCCCCCGCTACTGCTGCCGTAGCGGTCTGCGCAGTCAGGGCCGGCAGAGCAGCGACAACCGCCACGGTAAACACCTTGCTCGGCCCTGTCCGACCAAGCACTTCTTCCACAACCGTCGCAATCTCAGCCTTGAGCAGCTTGCGCCCGCGCGAAAGTCGTTGCCTCACCACATCCTCAGACAAACCAAGCCCCCCTGCCGCCTGATTGACCGATTGCTTCTGGCGATAAAAAAGCACTATCGGTTCACGATACTTCTCGGGTATTCTCTGCAGAGCCCCCCAGACAATGGCTTGCTGTTCTTTACTTATCACCCTCTCAACCGGCCCCGGCTCAACTGATTCAATCTGTCCTGCATCCTCAATTGGCACAGAAGCCACTGTTGCGTCCCGCATCCTCTGCCTGATAGATGTCTTGACAGCATTCCGCGCAATCGTGCACAACCAGCCCCGAAATTTACCCAGCTCCTTTAATCCTGACAACCCCTTCCACGCCCTGATAAATGTCTCCTGGGCCAGTTCTTCGCTTTTGCTCAAATTCCCTGTAGCGCTATAGGTAATACCGCAAATCAGGGATTGATACCGTTCGACAATCGATCCGAAAGCCTCAGTGTTGCCGGCCACGCTCGCCTCTAATAATTCCGACTCATTTGTCATCTTCTGCATCTCTAAAATTCCTTCAATTAGTCAATATTATAACCTCACAATAATAGACTCCGAAAACAAAAAAAGGTGACATAGATTATGTCTGTTTTAATCCTTATCAGCGGCAAATTTGGCTTGACGAATAGCCGCCGAATTCATACACTCACTAATTCGTTTCATTGCTGTTTTTCAAGAGTTATTGTTATGGAAGAAGCTATTGCAAAAGCTGGTGCGCTTATCGAGGCGATGGAGTATATCCGTCGTTTTCGAGGCCGAATCGTCGTCGTAAAGCTCGGCGGAAGCGTCATCGAAGATACTGCCCTGCGAAAAAAGCTCCTGACCGATATCGCCTTCATGGCTACCGTCGGCATGCAGCCGATTATTGTCCACGGCGGCGGAAAGGCAATAACAAAGGCCATGAACGATGCAGGCCTTGAGCCCGTTTGGGTGCAGGGCAGGAGATACACCGACCAGCGCACACTAACGATTGCAGAGCATACGCTCGTGCACAAAATCAATACGCCCATTTGTGATACCCTCACTGAGCTGGGGTGCAGCCCGATGGCGCTGCACTCGCTGAGCAGTTGTGTATTATTTGCCGAAACACTGAGACTCGATGGCCCGGACGGAAGAAAACTTGACCTCGGCATGGTAGGCAAAGTTGTCGAAATAAATGCGCAATTGTTAAAGACGCTCTGTGCCGATGCAACGATACCGGTCATCGCATCCGTAGCTAAAGACAAGGCCGGCGGAAAGTTGAATGTAAACGCAGACAGCGCTGCCGGCAAGGTGGCTGCTGAGGTCAAAGCTGAAAAGCTCGTCGTCGTAAGCGACACCCATGGAATATTGACCGACCTCGAAGAACCGAACAGCAGAGTCTCCAGCGCCAACGAAACGCAAATTAAGGACATGATTAATTCCGGCATAATCACAGGCGCCATGTTTCCGAAGGTCGATGCATGTATCACGGCACTGGACGCGGGAGTAAAAAAAGCGCATATTATCGACGGCAGAATACAGCATTCACTGCTGCTCGAAATCTATACGGATAAAGGAATAGGAACACAGATAATCAAATAATAGCAAAAATATATCGGATGCATCGTGGCCTGGAGACTGTCCCTGTGGGCCGCGAGATACGAACAAAGAGATACGAAAAATGAATACACAGGAAACGATTGATTTATTTGATAAATACGTTATCGCAAACTATACCCGTCTCCCGAAAGTTATCACCAAAGGACAGGGCTGCTACATGTTTGACGCCGACGGCAACAAGATACTCGATATGTTCCCCGGCTGGGCCGTCAGCGGCATAGGACACTGCCATCCCAGGGTCGTCGAGGCCATCCGCAGCCAGGCTGGTGAGCTTCTGCATATCGACAATACTTTCTACTCCGAGCCGCAGGGAAAATTAGCGAAGCTCTTGAGCAAGCGGGCCTTTGGTGGCAAATGCTTTTTCTGTAACAGCGGTGCAGAAGCTAATGAGGCCGCGATGAAGCTCGCACGCCTCCACACCCCGCAGAAAAAATATAAATTCATAACCGCCGAGGGCAGCTTTCATGGCCGAACATTCGCCACACTTTCAGCGACCGCCCAGCCCAAACACCACGAGGGTCTGCTTCCGCTGCTCCCGGGCTTTGTGTATGTCCCATTTAATGATATTGCTGCACTCAAAGAAGCATTCTCCGATGAGGTTGCCGCTGTTATGGTCGAGCCCATCCAGGGTGAGGGCGGAATAAACATCGCCGATAAAGAATATCTGCAAGCGGTCCGCAGACTGTGCGACGAAAACCAAGCCCTTCTGATTTTCGATGAGGTTACAACTGGAATAGGAAGGACCGGCAAATGGTTTGCGTATCAGCATTTTGATGTCACCCCCGATATTATGACAATGGCAAAGGCGCTTGGAGGCGGCGTCGCAATAGGTGCGATGATGGCAAAACAAGAAGTTGCCGCCTCGCTGGTCCCCGGCAAACACGCCACCACATTTGGCGGCAGCGCTTTGGTCTGCGCTGCGGCTGTTGCGGTCATTGAGGTAATTGAAAAGGAGAATCTGCTGGAAAACGCCATCCAGCTTGGCAGTTATACTAAAGACAAGCTCGACCTGCTAAAGCAAAAGCATTTCATTATTGACCATGTACGCAATGTTGGCCTGATGATTGGCGTTCAATTAACCGGCCCTGGCTCAAAAATAGTCGATAAATGCCTGGAGAACGGCCTGCGGATTAACTGCACACAGGGTTCGGTCCTGCGCTTCATGCCACCGATGATTGTTACTAAAAGCCAGATAGACCAGGCTATTGATATACTTGATAATGTTTTGATGGAGGAAGCAAAGTGAAAGATTTTCTCTCTATAACTGATTATACCACTGATATGTTAAAAGACTTGTTGCGGACAAGCGCCAGACTCAAGAGTCTATACAGTCTCGGCGGAAACGACTTGTGTCTTGCCGGCAAAGTACTCGCGATGCTTTTCGAAAAGCCGAGCTTAAGAACAAGAATCAGCTTCCACGTCGCTATCACCGACCTCGGCGGAAGTGCAATCTACGTCAAGCCCGAAGACATCGGCGGCATCGGAAAACGAGAGCCGGTCAAGGATATGGCAAGGGTCCTGAGCCGATATGTCGACGGCATAATGGCGCGTACATTCGAGCACTCTACCATAACCGAATTAGCTAAGTTCGCAGACGTCCCGGTAATAAATGCACTGACCGACTGGCTCCATCCCTGCCAGGCAATGGCCGACGTACTCACCATTCAGGAGCACTGTGAAGACTTACCGGGTATCAAGATCGCATTCATCGGTGACGGAAATAACGTCGCTCGCTCTTTGGCCTTTGCATCTGCCAGATTGAAGATGAAAATAGTCATCGCCTCGCCACCCGGCTACCAGCTCGATGCCGAATCGATCCAAAAGGCAAATCAAATTTCACCCGACACCGTCACCCAGACAAACAACCCCGCCCAGGCTGTAGCTGGTGCCAACATCGTTTATACCGACACCTGGGTCAGTATGGGCCAGGAGCAGGAAAAGCAAAAACGCTGCGCCGACTTCGCCGGCTTTCAGGTAAACGCCGAGCTGCTCAAAGCCGCACCCCCTGACGCGAAAATTATGCACTGTTTGCCCGCCAAACGCGGCTTCGAAATCACCGACGATGTTGTAGAGTCGCCTAATTCGATTATGTTCGACCAGGCCGAAAACCGCCTCCACTTCCAGAGGGCATTGTTAAAGAAACTATTGAGCTAACGGGGATGCACAGGTGACCAAACGCGAAATTCTTGTTGCTACTACTAATCCCGGTAAAGCTGCTGAATTACAGGCAATGCTCGACGCCGATGTTAATTGGCTCAGCCTGGCTGATTTCAGTAACATCACCGAAGTCGAAGAGGACGGCGCAACTTTCATCGAAAATGCCTGTAAAAAGGCTATCGGCTACGCCAAAGCGACAGGCCTCTGGACAATCGCCGACGATTCCGGCCTCGTAATCGACGCCCTGCAGGGCGGCCCGGGAATAGAATCTGCGAGGTTCTCCGGTGAAAAAAACGCAGACAGACAATTGATAGACCATAAAAACATCGCAAAGGTCTTAAAGCTGTTAAAAAGTGTACCCACAGAAAAACGAACTGCAAGATTTGTCTGCTCACTGTGTCTGGCCAATCCTGAGGAAATTTTAATCGAAACGCAGGGGGCACTGGAAGGGCTTATAACTGAAAAAGAAATCGGAGAAAACGGCTTTGGATACGACCCGATTTTTTTCGTCCCCCACCTGGACAAAACCGTCGCCCAGTTGACACCCGAAGAGAAAAACGAAATCTCGCACCGCGGAAACGCAATTAGAAAATTAAAACCCTTGCTCGAAAACCTCCTGGAAAACAGTGAAATCCGGCGCCGAACGCCGGGATAAATATTGATATACGATGCATGAATTGTGGCAGCCTCAGGCGAAAGGCGTCCCCAAGCGGAAAACGCAGCCTGGGGATGGCTTGTTTCGATGCTCGACGAATATCGAGAATCGAGTGTAATTAAAGAGGAGATATTATGAGTGGTATAAATCGAAGAAGTTTCATGAAAAATTCCGTTGTTGCCGCCGCGTCCCTGGCTTTTGCTCAAAGCTCTGCCCGGGCCGGCCGCCGAAACCGTCCAAATGTCGTGGTCATTCTCACAGACGACCAGCGATGGGACTGCATGAGCTGCGAAGGGCATCCGTTCCTGAAGACCCCGAACATGGACCGCATTGCCCAAGAAGGCGCACGGTTCGCCAACATGTTTGTGACAACGTCGCTCTGCTCTCCCAGCCGGGCGTCGTTTCTGTCGGGCCTTTATGCTCATGCCCACAAGGTAACCAATAACTTTACCGATTATCCCGCGGACCTGCCCAGCTACCCCCTGCGCCTACAAAAAAGCGGTTACGAAACAGCCTACATAGGCAAGTGGCACATGGGCGAACAGAGCGACGAACGCCGCCCGGGCTTCGACTATTGGATCACTCATAAAGGCCAGGGCAAATACTACGATACAACCTTTAACATCAACGGAAAACGGACCGTCAAAAAAGGCTACTACACTCACCGCGTAACAGATATGGTCGTCGACTGGCTCAGGGCCGAACACAATAAGCCCTTCCTCTTGATGATAGGGCATAAAGCGCCGCACACGCCCTTTACGCCGGAGAAGAAATACGAACATATCTACGATGATATAGAAATCCGTTATCCCTGGACCGCCTTTAACCTCGAAGGCAAGCCCAAATGGATCCGGGAACGGCTCAATACCTGGCACGGCATCTACGGCCCGATATTCGGTTTTCGTAAAGACTTCCCCGATACCTCCGCGGAAAGTGTGCTCGAATTCGCCGACTTTGCCCGTGCTTATACAGCTTCGATAAAATCCGTGGATGATAGTCTCGGCAGGGTCTATAAAACGCTCAAAGACCTTGGCCAACTGGACAATACCGTCATCGTTCTGGCCGGCGATAACGGCTTTTTCCTGGGCGAGCACGGCATGACCGACAAGCGAACGATGCACGAGGCCAGTATTCGCGTCCCGCTCCTGGTCCGCTATCCAAAGCTTATTCGCCCCGGTACAGTCATAAACCAGATGGTCCTCAACGTCGATATGGCTCCGAGCATCCTGGATATCTGCGGTGCCGAACCGCTCAAAAACATACACGGAAAGTCCTGGAAGAAACTGCTCACCGGCCGAGCCTCCGGGTGGCGCAAGTCGTGGTATTACTCCTATGACTATGAAAAGCAATTTCCATACACGCCCAACGTCCGTGGCGTTCGGACCGACCGCTTCAAATATGTCCACTATCCCAACGGCGATAACAAACCAGACCAGTATAAAGCCGAGCTTTACGATTTGGCCAACGACCCGCTCGAAAGAAATAATTTGATCGACGACCCGAAATATGCCGGCAAAATCACCGAACTCAAAGCCGAGCTTCGCCGACTGATGGCCGAAACCGGCGCATTGCCCGATAAAATGCCGCTTTATTTAGGGATAAAAGCGGAATTGCCCGACGAAAAAATCCGATAGTATCTTCAATATATTCACCGTTTATCCGAATCCCCGCATTTGTCAAGCGGAGGCCAACTTTGAATATTTTCATTTTTAGCATTTGAAATTGGCTTTGTTCCGGCTTCGCCAGAGGCTACGCCGCGATAAATTGGGTTCGTTTGGGTTCGTTTTCACCAAGTGTCCAATCGCATTTATTTTCATAATTCTTTGTTAATACCTTATTTACGTTCATTTGACTTTTTTGGAAATTGGGTTCGTTTTGCATAATTAAGGAGCAGATTTGTAAAGAATCCTCGACAAGTGTAAAGGAAAGGCACGGTTTAACGGGTGCCATTGGCAAAGGATTACTGATTATTGATAAATGATTATTGTTCATTGAGCATTCACCTTTGCTAAATGATGGTTTTGGGGTGTATCTGCTGATAACAAGACGTGCGGTTCTCCGCTAATCTGCCATTTCTATGGCTGGTTTGTATTATACCAAACATCCCCGGGATGTTCAATGAAAATCGAACTATTTTAATAAAGTTTTTTCTCAAAAAGCCACAAACGTAAGTGCTGGTTCATACTGAGTTTAGGGGAAAACCTCCTGCCCAATGAGCAATTATAATTAATCAATATCGAAAATACGCCTACGGCGGAATCAATTGAAATGCCCGAATCCCCACACAACCGGGGTTCCAGCCATGTAAGGTGCGATTTTTCGCAATAACTTAAATATATCGACTCTTTCTCTTTTGGTAAGTCTGGTCTTACCCACAAAAATGATGCTGTTGTTTATTCATCTTTTTCACTCCTTGCGTTCATGGAATTATCATTTAGAATCTTATACTTGAATTATTTGGCCCATGCATGCATAATCGGCCGAAGCTAGTGTTGGTATTGCACAATACTGGCATTTGTGGTCGGTGAAAGCTGAGTCTCGTAATATGAGTATTAATGACTTTTGACTTTGAACAGGGTACTTTTAATGGCGCGAATCCAACCAGATTCAAAAGCTACTGAAGACTTGCAGTGGGGCGGACAACTAAAAAACGGGTCTACATGGATTGTTTATTGTGGGGATGCACGAAAGGTCTTGCAGAAGATACCGAGTGCGACATTTGATTGTGTCGTTACATCTCCGCCATATTACTGGTTGAGAGATTACGACGTTGAGGAGCAAATCGGATTGGAAGAGACAGTAGAAGGGTATGTATCTGCTGTTAACGGTGTCATGGAGGAAGTGTTTCGAGTTCTCCGAGAAAACGGTCTCCTTTTTTTAAATCTCGGTGATACGTACTACTCAGGGAAAGGCAAGTCTCACGGCACGGATCCTAAGAGTAGCCGCCGCCGATTTGGGCTGAGAGCAGTAGACAAAAGCGGTGGCCTTGATGTGAACGCTAAGCCAAAGAGTGCACTTGGCATTCCGTGGCGAGTGGCTATGCGCATGAGTGAAAATGGATGGGTCTTGCGGAGTCCCATCGTATGGCACCGCAAGCACTGTCTTCCTGAGTCTGTTCAAGACAGACCACGGAGAAGTTACGAATACGTTTTCATGTTCGCAAAAAATAGAAAGTACTTTTTTGATCGGAAACCGTTAGTTGATGTGGATGAGGAGGACATGTGGTCTATCGTAGCGAGACATCGGTCACCGAATGGTCTTGGTACAGCACCGTTTCCCGATGAGCTTGTTCAGAGATGTCTGGCAATAGGTTGTCCGGCAAAAGGAATGGTGCTGGACCCCTTTGCAGGAAGCGGAACCACATTGCGGGTAGCTGTGAAATCAGGAAGATGTGCTAAAGGCATCGACCTCAATAGAACGTTCTGTGACCACATAGTTGAAGAACTCGAGAAAATAGAATAGGGCTATGTACTTATCATTTGAGCAAATAAAGAAATCCCACGATGCTCTTGGAGACGTGCATCCTTTTTACTTCGTCACTTTTCTTGCCTGCAAAGCTAAACGATTACCAATCGGGCGCTCTGTGCATTTTCCTATGGACAAGAATGAAAAACAGCATTTGGAGGTGTACTTCAAACCGAATCCTTCATCGAGATACTATTACCGTCTTTCCAAGGTAGGTCCTAAAGGCCATAGATGGCTTAATGAAGACTATGCAAGTTCTGGCTCTCAGAAAACGCGAACGACAACTTTTAAAGACGCTTTCATCCACAAAACAGGGACTGATTTATGGGGGTGGGACAAGAGCTATGTTGGTATCTTGGAGAAAAAACTATATAAAAAACGCCGTATTCCAGCATTTCATCTTGCAGTTTGGCTTTATCGTAATGAAAAATGGTCTGTTCGATCTACGGCAGGACACATTCAAAGGAGATTCTTCCAAGACTTCGATATCACCAAGAAGGAAAAAGACCGCCTCTTTGAAACCGAAGTTCCTGAGGATTTGTCTATTAGGAGCATGTTTCAAGATAAATCTATCTCATGGCGAGAGTTGCAGAAGATTACCACTATGGCGCCCGACGCTGAGCCTGAGGAAGGGGGCTCATTGTCACTTCTGGAACTCTATGGTATTGGCCCTGCGAAGAAGTTAGATTTGAAGCCTGGGGACAGGATTAATCTGATCACAGGGGACAATGCGCTGGGGAAGACGTTTCTGCTGGAATGTGCTTGGTGGGCGCTGAGCGGTATTTGGGCAGGTTTGCCGGCGTACCCGAGGGAAGAGGCCAAAAAAACAGAACCAAGAATAGTCTTTCAGATATGTTCGGAGTACAAGGGGGAGGCCGTGACCAGCGTCAAATACGACTGGGAGACTGATTCTTGGCCATTACCGAGCAGAAAGCGAAGGCCAACGATTCCGGGGCTGATTGTCTACGCTCGCGTGGATGGGTCTTTTTCTGTTTGGGATCCTGCGCGGGCCAATATGAAGGGGAAGAATAGACTTAAAGGGAACGAAGCATTTCTTTTCTCGCCGGATGAGATTTGGAATGGTCTCGAATCTAAAACACCACCAAAAGGCAGGGTGTTATGCAATGGAATTCTTCGAGACTGGATTACTTGGCAACATAGCGAAGACCCCCAAGTATTTGATACATTCTGCAAAGTTCTCAAGAGATTATCTCCCAAAGATTTGGGTGCTCTTGAGCCTGGGAGGCCGACCCGACTTCTCCATGATGCGAGAGACATACCTACGGTAAGGCACTCGTATGGTACCATACCAATAATACACGCTTCTGCAGGCGTAAAAAGGATCATAGCTATCGCCTACCTTTTAGTCTGGGCATGGCAGGAACACAAGACACAGTCTCGATTGTTGCACAAACCTGTCGAGCGAAGAATGGTCGTTTTGATAGATGAACTGGAAGCGCATCTGCACCCACAGTGGCAAAGGTTGATTCTCCCAGCACTAACGGATGTTTGTGATGAACTGGATGCCGAACTCAAGACACAGTTCATAATCGCGACTCATTCCCCACTGGTGACTGCTTCTATGGAGCCTTTGTACGATGAGAAAACAGACAAGCTCTTTCATCTCTCACTTGAAAAGGATCCAGACGATATATTCAGTGAGGTGATTACTCTGAGCGAATTGCCGTTTATTCGCCACGGTCGGTTAGATAGATGGCTAACTTCAGAGGTTTTTGAGCTAAGTGAGGCGCGCTCAATCGAAGCCGAAAATGCAATTGAAGATGCGCTGAGGTTACAGAAGAAGCCAAAGCCAAGTACCAAAGAAGTGAGAAGTGTTTCAGACCAGCTTATGCAATATCTTGCAGCCGAAGATAGTTTTTGGCCAAGGTGGATCTGTTTTGCAGAGAAGTATGGGGTGGAATTGTGATTCCTGTCGCAGTTCAACCTGAACCTCCGGATTTTGATGCGAAGGTCAGAACTCCGGGTAAAGCCTTTCTTAAGAGAAACCCCAATCCAACCACTTGGAAAGAATGTTGGAGGAATTGTTTGTGGGATTTGTACGAATCGTACGGTCGGATCTGTGCCTATTCTACGCACTGGTTCTCTCGGTGTGAAGGTATCGCCACTGTCGACCACTTCATTCCCAAAAGTAAGGATCCGAGCAATGCCTATGAATGGGACAATTTCCGACTTGCGATTTTGCGAATGAACTCTCTAAAGAAGGATCATCAAGACGTTTTGGATCCCTTTAGAATCGCCAAAGAAACCTTCGTCTTGGATTTTACAACGCTCATTCCCGAACCGGGTCCAAAGGTCTCTAAATCACTTGCAGGAAAGGTCAGGGCAACAATACGACGGCTCAAACTTGACAATAACGTATGCGTTGAGGCTAGAATGGATTGGCTTAAACTCTACTGTGATAAGGACTTGACCTTTAAGGGATTAGTGAAACGGGCGCCGTTCTTGGCCTACGAAATAGAACGGCAGGATCTATCAGCAGCGAGTCTACGAAAAATATTTAGGCGTCCCAAGAACTCTTCATCATGAAATCAGCGATTTGTTTTGAATTTTTTTTTGTATCTTTTTGATCATTTTTTTCATTTTACTTTGTATTTTTGCTCTTTTATCTTTGATTTTTACATTTCCCACCTCTTCCTCAAATCCGTCAACTAAATACTAACGACCAGCGATTAACGACTAATTGGCGGCCGTCCCGGCCGAAAATGGCTAAATATTAGCGAATATCGATTATTGGTTAGCCGCAGGCGCGTACCCGTAATTCAAGCTAAAAGCAGGATTTACGTAAAATTATTTTTTCTTGACAATTCTTTAAACGGCCGTTATTTGTCCTTTTCTAAATTTTCTTGTGAAAATCGCCGATTAGGTAGTAGACCTATAATGGTCAACGATAAAATCGTGAAGCCCGATACGAAATACGCTTCGGCGTTTATTTTGAGCGTTTTTGAAGGGCTTAACGGGATATGAGTCTTATTTATGGCTAAATCGAATTCTAAAAAATCATTGGTAATTGTCGAATCGCCCGCAAAGGCCAAGACGATTAACAAATATCTCGGCCCAGACTTTATAGTCAAGGCCTCGATGGGGCACGTTCGGGATTTGCCCGCGAAGGGTCTCAATGTTGATATAGAAAACAATTTCGAGCCGACATACGGCATAAGCCCCGGCAAGCAACGAACTGTCACATCCTTAAAAGCCGCGGCCAAGGATTGCAGCGATCTCTATTTAGCAACAGACCTTGACCGGGAAGGCGAGGCGATTGCCTGGCACTTAGCAGAAGTGCTCGGCGTGCCGAAGGAAAAAACATACCGCGTGATTTTCAACGCCGTAACCAAAACCGCCGTAACAAGGGCATTTGTCGAACCCGGCAGAATCAATATGGATAAAGTCAACGCACAGCAGGCCCGCCGAATCCTCGACCGCATAGTCGGCTACAAGATTTCTCCACTGCTCTGGAAAAAAGTCGCCCGTGGACTCTCCGCAGGCCGAGTGCAATCGGTAGCTGTGAAAATGATCGTCGAAAGGGAAAGGGAGATTCGTGCTTTCAAGCCGGTTGAATATTGGTTTATCCCCGGCGTTTTCTCGACCGACCTGAGCGCCGAATACCATAAACAGTGGCTCGATTTTGTTACTCCCAAAACCGAAGATGATAAACCGCCTACCATCGTCGAACAAAACGAATGGCTCGCCGAACATAATGCCTTTAAGGCAGAGCTCAGCAAGGTAGGCGATAAGAAATTTGAAGCCTCTACAACGGAGCAGGCCCACAAGGTATTCGACGCGCTAAAAGACGCTCAGTTCAAGCTGGCCGATATACAAACCAAAGAAACCATTTCCAGGCCTTCGGCGCCTTTTATTACTTCCACACTGCAGCAGGCCGCGGCGAATCGCATGGGCTTTACGGCAAAAAGAACTATGCGCGTGGCCCAGCAGCTATACGAAGGTATTGATTTGGGCTCGATGGGACATCTGGGCCTTATTACGTATATGAGAACAGACAGCACACATCTTTCGGCCGAAGCTGTCAAAGAGGCACGCGGTTTTATCAACAGGCATATCGGCCCCGAGTACCTGCCGGAAAAAGCAATGAGTTATGCCCCAAAGAAAAATGCCCAGCAGGCACACGAAGCCGTCCGCCCCACCGACGTTGACTTTACGCCGGCCGATATCAAGCCGTTTCTTACCGATGAGCAGTCCAAGCTATACGACATTATCTGGCGGCGCTTCGTTGCATGCCAGATGAAGCCGTCCAAATCGAATATAACGACCCTTGATATCGTGGCCGAGACCTCTATCGGCCCCTGTCACTATAAAGCAACCGGCAGGGTATTGGTCTTCGATGGCTTTACAAAAATCTGGCTCAATAATTCGAACGGCCAGCAGCTTCCCGCAACGAAAGTCGGGCAGAGCCTTGCGGTCGTGGATATCAAGGCGGAGCAGCATTTCACCAAGCCGCCCGCCCGGTATACCGAAGGGTCGCTGGTAAAGGCGCTCGAAAAGGAAGGCATCGGCCGGCCGAGCACATACGCCTCTATCATCAGCACTATCCAGGATCGAAAGTACGTTGAGAAGAACGAGAAAAAGTTCTTCGCCACCGACCTTGCCGAGGTTGTTACCGACAAGCTAAACGAGTACTTCCCGAAGATAATGGATATCGCCTTTACCCGGCATATGGAGGAACAGCTTGACAAAATCGAAGAGCATAACCTCGACTGGCTCGGCGTCTTAAAGGATTTTTACGGCCCGTTCAAAAAAAGCCTCGACATCGCCACCGAGGAGATGAAACACGCAAAAGCCGAGGTCACGCCCAGTGAATATACATGCCCCGATTGCAAGCAGCCGATCGTTTACAGGTTCGGTAAAAACGGGAAGTTCCTGAGCTGCTCGGCCTATCCGGACTGTAAATTCAGGGCTCCCTGTGATAAAGAAGGCAAAATGTTAGAAGAAAAAGTAAGCGATCATAAATGTCACGTTTGCGGCAAGCCGATGATACATAAACACGGCCGATTCGGCCCGTTCCTGGGGTGCAGCGGGTATCCGGATTGCAAGACCATCCGCAATATAGATAAAGAGGGCAACATCCTGCCGCCCAAGCCGCCGCCTGAGCCGACCGAAATTCACTGCCATAAATGCAAGGAAGGCCTCCTTGTTATCAGGCAGGGCAAAAAAGGACCTTTCATGGGCTGCGGCCGATTCCCCAAGTGCAGGACGATTATCAGCATCAAGCAGTTGGACCATCTCAAGAAATTACAGGCCGAAGGCCAATGGCCCCCCCAAACCCTCGAAGAAGCCGACCTGCTCCTCGGCAGAAAAAAGGCCAAAAAGAAAGCCGTTAAGGCTCAAAAGTAACCACGGATACCCCCCCCTAAAACGGACAGGCACAAGTTTCCCCGATTACACGGATTTTATTTTTGCCTTTTCCCTTCTTTTGTGTTATTTTCTGTCTCCAATGGCGTGACGCATCAGATGACAGAATCAACACGAGATAAGCAATTTTTTGGCGGGAATTGTGTGTTGATGTATTAGAAGATTTTGGATAGTCGTGGGTATTCAGATTTATTTTGGGTTCAAGAAGTCGATGAGGTCAAGATGGAATGGGAAAAATTATTATCTGACAAAAGAGTAAGCGCGTTTTTTGTTGAGCCGGAACCAAGAGAGAAGAACAATCGAACAGAATTCGAGAGGGATTACGATAGAGCGATATTTAGCACACCAGTCAGGCGCATGCACGACAAAGCCCAAGTATTTCCCCTTGAACCAAATGATTCGGTACGAACACGCCTGACTCATTCATTGGAGGTTTCTACAGTTGCACGAGATATGGCACGCGTTATTGGTAGTTGGCTTGATAAAGATAAGAAAGAAATAGATGAAAAACAAGCTAAAGCTATTGAATCCATAGCTGCAACTTGTGGTCTGATCCACGATTTGGGCAACCCCCCTTTTGGACATGCTGGTGAAGAAGCCATTGCAGAATGGTTCAAGGAAAAGAATAAACAAGGAGACTTTTTGGTTTTTAGCAATGCAGGAAATAGAAAAAAGCAACTCAGGAATGATTTCCTGAAGTTTGAAGGAAATGCGCAGACGCTTCGCCTTGTTTCGAAGTTGCAGATATTGTCAGATCTCTATGGTCTAAACTTTACCTGTGCGACCATGTCGGCAGCCTGCAAATATATGGCTTCATCCGATACAATTGATAAAAACTACCATGAGAAAAAGAAAGTCGGGTATTTTGCTTCAGAGGAACTCATTATTGATTTAGTGCGAAATGAGACAGGAACCGGCGAATCGAAGAATCCAATAACATTTATTGTTGAAGCTGTAGATGATATAGTCTTTTCTGTAGTTGACCTTGAGGATGGAGTAAAAAAAGGTGTGGTTGACTGGAAAATGCTTGAAAAGCTTTTAAGAGATTATTCTGAAGGCAATAATGAAATATTAGAAGCATGTTTTGAAAGAGCTGAGAAGTTGGTCGCTAAGGACCCTCTTGTTAAATTAAAAGGTAAATCTCGTGATGAAGCAATGGCGCAGGCTTTTCGAGTATGGGCAATAGGCGAGTCCGTTTATGCGGCAATCGAAACATTTAAAGAAAAATATGAAGATATTATGAACGGCGATTATCATAATGAGCTATTTGAAGATAGCAAGGCCCGTTCACTAATCAAAGCTTGTAAAGAGGTTGGAGTCAATCATGTATATTGTGTGGAACAAGTCGTAAAGAAAGAAGTCATGGCGAGACGGGTGATACATGATTTAATGGATATTTTCTGGAAAGGAGCATCGAAAAAGCAGGATGAACGAACAAGATTTGAAAAAGGAATATATAACCTAATGTCGGAAAATTATCGTACGGTTTTTGAAAGAATCACGGACCTGCCAGCCCCTTTGCCCAAATACAGTGACGTTTACAATAAAAGTCGAGGAAATGAGAAATTACCGGAGAATTATTGTTGCATGCAGCTTGTAACTGATTATATTTGCGGAATGACAGATACGTTTGCATGTACACTTCATAGACAGTTGACTAATGGTTGATTCAAGAATAAAGAAGTTAGAAAATGAGCTTAGGATTCGCGTAAGCAGGTTTGTTGCAGACAACTCAAAATGGTGTTCTTACCGATATGAGGCGTTGCGTAAAATTCGTGAGTTCAAAGGGAAAGCATTTTTATGTGGCGGAGCGGTTAGAGATATCCTTCTGTCCGATAGCCGAAATAAAATTATTCCTCGCGATCTTGATATTATTCTTGGTTATGCTGAGGTAAAGAAAGTAGCAGATTCCTTTTCAGATTGCACCAAGAGATGGAACTGCTATGGAGGTGTATCAATTCAGGTAAAAGATTGGTCTATTGACATGTGGCCCTTGGATAAAACATGGGCCTTTGAAAAAAAGTACGTAGAAGGAAAAGGTTTTAGCGACTTTCCAAAAACTACATTTCTTAACATAGAGGCGATTGCTATACAACTTTTTGGACAAAAAGGGAAGAAGAGAGAGATCTATTCAAGCGGATTTTTTGAAGCGATTCTGAACAGAACCATAGAAATAAATCTAGAAGAGAACCCAAATCCATCTATGTGTGTTGTCAAATCTTTAGGCGTGGCAAAGAAGTTCAAGTTTGCGATCGGGCCAAATCTTGCTAAGTATATAAAACACTATGCAAATCAAATAGGGATGGAAAAATTGTTGGAACTTTATCAGGTTCGTTACAGATCTATCCATTTCTCCTTTAACGAACTTTATTCCTGCATCAAAGCAATCGAGGAACAACTTCGGGTTTCTGATAGAGAGCCTGTACAACTACCATTATCAGACAACAAAGATTACTTTCAATCAGAGTTGTGGAGGAAGTTATTCCAAAGACACTCCCAAAGCCTTTTTATTGTAAAATAGGCAAGTTTCACGACAAAATGATATCTACGAAAACGATTCTCCCTTTTCTTCGAAGTTATTTTGATTAAACACTAATGCTTAACCTCTGAACATAATTTTTGAGCCGAATTTTCAGAGACCCTGCCTACGGTGTGAAGGGATTCGGGCGGGACACACACACCAAGTCGCGTTCTAAGTATTGCATACGCAATGACATAGTTAGATAAGCTACGGTTTACAGATCCCCCAGTTCAGGACGAGTTTTTTTCAGAAAAAAGTTTGATTTTTATTGAACTATCTTATAAATATGGTATAATACAAACTGCCATAGAAATGGCAGATATTTAGCGGAGAGCCGCACGAAAAGCCCAGAAGGGCACTGTATAAATGATTAAGGATGATTGATAAGTGATTAGGGGGGCAGCAGCGGAGCACCGCACGAAAAGCCCCGCACCTACTTGTTAAAAGTAGATGCGGGACAAGGGGACAGAAGTTCCACGAATTGAGGCAAGATAGCCCAAGTTTTCGTCCAGCACCAAAATACGGCAGCAGCCTATTTGGTGCGGGACACGCCAAAAACGCAGCATAATTAGAAAAGTGAGATTCTTCGCTGCGCTCAGAATGACAACTGATAATACTTTTTCGTGAGGCGAGTGGGCTTTTGCGAGCGGTTGATATCAAGATAAGGATTTATCTGCCGGAGTTTTTGTTCCGGCTGCGGGTGTGGATAGTGCTTCGTTACCGAAAACAGTGCTACGGCTACGCCTTTCGCAGGATACCGCTTACGCAGGGACAATACGCGATTGTGGACCCGGAGCGCTACGAAGAGCTTGCCAAACATAAATGGTTTGCGAAGAGATGCGACGGACGATTTTATGCGGTGCGCTCGACGAAAATTAAAAACGTGAAGATGCACCAGGTAATAATGGGCACCGAGGAAGGGAAAGTTATCGACCATATCAACAGTAACGGGCTTGATAATCGTAAAGCGAACGTTCGTTTTGCTACGAGCCAGCAGAACAGCTGGAATCAGCGTAAGCAAAGGGGTAATAGCAGCTCGAAATATAAGGGTGTGAGCTGGGAAAAGAAAAGGAAAGAGTGGCGGGCAAGGATAACCTTCAAAGGCAGGGTGGTACATCTTGGCCGTTTTGATACAGAGAAGGAGGCGGCGATGGCTTATGATGACAAGGCAAGGGAGTTTTTCGGGGAATTTGCATGGCTGAATTTCCCGGCCTCTGCCGGAGTGCGTTCAAAAGTTATGGGATTATGGCACAAAAGGTTTGTTTTTGTGTCGAAATTAATATGGGGCAATTAGAATTATTATATACTGGCCATGAAATCATGTATAACAGGTTCACAGAGCGTTATTTGGGGCAATATCGTTAAAAATGCCTTGTTTGAGTGTCAAAATGGGAATCGCGGTTGACGCAACCGGGGCTTTTTCCAGAGGGAGGTCGCTATGATAAAAAAAACAGAAGAAGTTGGTATCATAACCGGTCTGACTGTGATGCTGATTATTCTGGCGCCCATGTTGAATCCATTTATTACGTTCGGTTTGGGTGTTGCTGCAATGATTCTTTTTCTGGTCATCCATTTTGCGCGATTAAAAAAGAATTATCCCGATATAGTCGAAACCGAGCGGAAGGAACAATCCAGCGGGCAATAAAATAAAGCAGTAGCGTCTACTGTGGTACACACCACTGCTTTTAGGAGGAAAGAAAATGAGGGAATTATTATAATCCTTCGGCTGGTCGGCTAAAAGTTTTTTTCTAAAAAAATGAAGAAATATGGGGTTTTACCGGATTTGGCTGCGAAACACGTCCTTCTGCCAAACGTATAAAAATTAGGTTGGTTATTAAAGCGCTTAACCGACAAACTTTGATAAGCTGGGCAAAATCAACAGGTTGCAAAATTGTTTTTCAATGGGTATAATAATTATGTTATTCAAAACAGATTTTTTTATGTGGATCAGTCAAAAATGGGCAAGAAAAAAGACCAAACCGAGAGAACATCGCTTGAAATAGTCGAGCCGATAGGAAAGCGGGTCCTGATTCGCAAGGATGAGGACAAGAAAGAAACCAAGGGCGGTATCCGACTGCCGGACAATATAGAGATCCCGACAATAACCGGCCGAATCGTAGCCATCTCCGCCGAGGTCCAGAACTCATCAGATATACCGCTGTCCCAATACGACAAGGTCCTCTTCAATCCGAAAGATGCGATACCAGTCGATTTCGAGGGCGATAACCGCCTCTTCGTTGTCGAAGTCGAGAGCGTTGTTGCCGTGTTTAGAAAATCATAAGATAATCCCACCGATACAAATCCAAGATAGCTGCCAGCTAATCGGAACCCAGGGAGCAGAAAAAATTCAGAGAAGGTCCTTGTCGTTTTTGTAAAATTGGGCTATTTTATATTTGACTGTTTAGTGACTTGATTCTATAGATGCTTAGAGCCTATAACAAAATGACTCTGTATTCAAGCGGCTTGTTTTTCGTCCTGACGGCGTCAGGCTGCATCGACAATGCTTTGGCATTGCCTGTTTCGCCTTCCTTGCAGGACGAAAAAACGCTCGCTTTCGGTACAACGATTCATTTTGTTAGAGACTCTTAATAACGTAAACCCGTATTTGTTTAGGAGAAACTGTTATGGTAGAAGGGACTCAACCTCCAGCCGAGACAGTAGAAGTTCAGCCTGCCGCCCAGCAGCCGCTTGCGCCTCATCGCGGCACTCTCATCCTGGTGCTTGGGATAGTGAGCATCGCCTGCTGCTGCTTCATCTGCGGCATCATTGCCTGGGTAATGGGTAACAAAGATCTGAAGCAAATGGCTGCAGGAACCATGGACCGGTCGGGCGAGGGTTTGACCAAGGCCGGCAAGATATGTGGGATAGTCAGTGTCATACTTGCCATCGTGGGTATTGTCATCCAGTTGATTTTTATATTCCTGGGAGTCGGTATGTTTACATTGCGCGCCGGCTCAGTTCCGATGTGATGAAAATCGAGCTGGTCCAGGTTTGTCGTTATCCTCAATGGCCACTCTGGGCTATGTTAATAGTGTTGGGATGGCTGGTGCTTGGCGGTACCGCCCTTTTGGTCAGCTCACATCTTGGCCGGTTTGTCTCGCTTTGCCTGTTAAAGCGTTTCACCGGCCTGCCTTGCCCCACGTGCGGCTTCACGCGCGGTGTATTGTCTCTGCTGAGCGGGCTGCCCGGTCGGGCCTGGCTGTACAACCCTCTTCTGTTTTCGGTATTGGGTTTATTTGTTGCGGCAACCGGTATACGAATCTTTTTTGCCCGCGCTATAACAATCCGTCTGGCCCGCAGGGAACGCGGTATCGCCTGGCTGCTTGCCGGGATTCTGTTTGCGGCCAACTGGGCATACGTAATTTTCTACGTTGGCTGACTTTCACGCTTGGCCTGTTACAAGGAATCGATTATATTTGTCACAAATTAATTTGCAGGCGTTGTTAGCGGAACTATTAGCTTATGGCTGACAATAAAAGAAATGACTGGACTGCCAGAATAAAAAGGACCTGTACATCAGTGCTGCCTGTTTCTAAAAGACGCCAGGGCGAATGTGTTCATTGCGGCGCCTGTTGCAGGCTGCCTAATGTCTGTCCATTTCTCAAATCCGGAGAGGATGAGAAATCTTCCTGTTCTATCTATACGATTCGTCCGTTAAACTGCAGAAAATACCCGAGAAAAGAATCTGAGTTTATTACGGCCGATACCTGTGGTCATACATTCGGGTGACCACAGTCTTTTTGATGACATAATCTTTTTTATAGGGGGTGAGGGGGGGCGTTTCTTTACTTTTCTGCAAACAGCTATTATCGTCCTGAGGTTAGCTGTTTTATTTCAGGGTTTTATCAGGGGGTTTTTTTACAGATTAATTTCCTTGACCGCCGTCTTGAAAACGTAAAAAGACCGCCAAGGCCTAACAATACTATCGTTGTCGGCTCAGGTGTCGGGACCGGAACCTCCGGTGGCGGCAGCGGCTCTTGTTCAGGAGGTATCGGCGGCAGTGTAAATACCCTTTGCTCGGCTCGGCGTCCACCGCCGCCGCTGTAGCCCTGCCGGGAATAATCCGCGGCACTGCCTCTGAGGCCGCCAAAAGTACTGCCGGGTATGCTCTGTGCCACCCCTGCCCCACCCTCAAGCTCATATTCGGCTCGCTCAAATATCGCAACAACGATTTTCGGAGTATCAAGATACGTATTAGTTCGGTTTAATGTCGGGTTACCCACATCGCCGAGCCAACAAACGAACTGATAGCCGGGTCGTGGAATCGCTGTCAAAGTAACGCTTGTGTTCTGTTGAAGGTAATGAACTCCTGCACCCGGAGTTATTGTCCCACCATTTGCAGGTATTTGTTGGAGCAAGAGCACAGGCCCGGGCGTTTGGGACCATGCCGGCTCAAGAAGACTACAGAAAAAAACCGCAAGGACCAACACTAATATTAGCTTCTGCCAGCCAACTGATATTGAATTGTTCCGTACCATCCCCCACTCCTGTTGTAAAGTTTTACCGTCCAAACTTACACTATACACTATACTAAACGCGCCTCCTTCGCCTCAAAAGCGTCATAACACCACCGATGCCGAGCAATGCTATCGTGCTCGGCTCAGGATTAGGAATCGGAGCATCCGGCGAAGAGGTTTTTATTATTCGATAGCTGCCTATTGTGAAATCATAGTCGCTGCTGATTATCAAAAAGAATGATTGCTCAGTTTCTTCTAATATATCTCCATCAAACTCCCAGATTGCTGTGTCCGGGCCGATGGCAGAGTCGTGAGGACCAAAATAGTACGCCGTCGAATCTATCCCCCCGCTGTCATCGTCTACTGACTCTATATCGGTTACCAAATCATAAAAGGCGCCTTCACCAATCCCGAGTATGGAAAAGTATTCCAATGCTGTTGCCGTATCGTCTCCATCGTTGAATATCTGGTAGACGTATGTGTATTGACCGCTCCCCGAGGTCGTAAAGCCGGCGTTCTCCAACTCGTTTCCCCCCTCCGTGTCGTACACTGCGTACTCTATCCGCCCACTGAGGATGCCGTCTGCTGTGAGAGTGCGGAAATATGATCTGCCCTGATAGTGGGAACTGCCCGGCAGTATCGTCATCGTGGCAGCACCTGCAGACTGGGCAAATAGCGTTGCAGTGACAAATAAACAAAAGAACCTGATTTTTATCTTTTCCATATTCAACTCTCCTCCCTGTTCGAGAACACTCAAAAAGCTGCTTTGCGGAGATTAAGCATTCCCAGAACTTTGAAATTCAATTCTGATCCTATGGAATCCTTTCCTCCCCAATTTCGTTGTTTGGCTTGTGCCTGAACTACACAGGCACAATATATAGCTCATCACAAGATGGATAAACTCAGTGTTAATAGTAATTAAACCAAATTTGCATACAAAAGTCAAGGTTTTTCTTGTATTCCTGGCTTCGCTGCTGAGCAATCCAGAGCCAATTATCCGGCGATACCACTTAAAATGACTGTAACAGGCGATTTTTACAGGCTAAGGGGTATGCAAAAAAATTTCCCATAAGAACCACTTTACACTGTAAAAAATCCTTGTGCTCGCCCCGTTAGCCCGGATATTTGGCGGGATTTTGGTAGGTTCTGCCCGGCCTTTAGCTTACGCCTTTTTTAGTGTGTCTTTCATTGCGTATTTAGTGCAGAAGGTGCATAATGAGCAGGCTTGAAAAAAATCTTTTCCTCTTGAAATACAGCAAAAATCGGTTAAACTACTTTTTATGCGTTTTCCGGCTTTCTGGGAGGAGGATAGCTAAAATGCGTTCCTTTTAGCACTCCCCCTGAATTGCCATAAAGCGAGCGAGGCTCCAGAGCACAAAAATCTGATTTTGGGGACTGAGATGAGTAATGTCACACGTATTTTGAACGCGATTGAGCAAGGAGACGCTCAGGCTTCGGAGAAATTGCTGCCGTTGGTTTATGAGGAACTACGCCTCTTAGCTGCTCAGAAGATGACGCAGGAACGACCAGGGCAAACACTTCAGGCTACTGCATTGGTGCATGAGGCATATATTCGCCTGGTTGGGTCGGAGGGACAGGGCTGGGATAACAGAGGGCACTTCTTTGCTGCCGCGGCTGAGGCAATGCGGAGAATTCTTGTTGAAGATGCCCGTCGAAAAAAGAATCAACGTCATGGTGGAGGCTACAATCGAGTCACACTCAACGAATCTTTAGTGAGTAAGGACAAGACGATTTCACCAGATGACCTGTTGACTTTGAACGAAGCCCTGGAGAAGCTTGAGAGTGAAGATAAGACCAAGGCTGAATTGGTAAAACTACGGTTCTTTGCCGGTTTAACTGGAGAACAGGCAGCCAAAGCCCTGGGAATATCTCAAGCTACAGCCGAGCGATACTGGGCGTATGCCCGTTCATGGCTCAGAATTGAGGTCGCGGGGGAGGAAAAAAAGCCCGATTAGGCAAATATTTTAGATTTTTTTCACTTTCTGTGAGGGCCTCCGCCTGATTTTATCGCATTGTAAGAGTAAGATGAAAAAATCGGGAATTTGAATATGGCCAAAAAGCCCCCCAAGAAAGAGGAAAAGATTTTTTACCAGGCTCGGGATAAATCCCCTGAACAGCGAGAGGCCTTTCTTAAGGAAGCCTGTGGTAACGACCAGGAGCTATACAACAGGGTTGAAGCCCTTCTAAAAGCAAATGATCTGCAAGATGGTTTTCTTGAGAGTCCCGTTTTGAATTCAGAAGTCACTTTGGACGATTCTCCCCTTTCTGAAGCTCCCGGTACGACCATTGGCAACTACAAGCTTTTAGAAAAGATAGGCGAAGGTGTTATGGCCGTTGTCTATATGGCTGAACAGGAAAAACCGCTTCGCCGCAGGGTGGCCCTTAAAATCATCAAATTGGGTATGGACACAAAGTCTGTTATTGCCCGCTTCGAGGCAGAGCGTCAGGCACTGGCCGTGATGGATCACCCCAATATTGCCAAAGTATTTGATGCCGGCACAACTGAAACAGGCCGGCCTTACTTCGTTATGGAACTGGTCCGAGGCGTGTCCATCTCCAAATACTGCGACAAGAACAAGCTGGATACTAAGGAACGGCTGGACTTGTTTATTCAAGTATGTAACGCTGTTCAGCACGCACACCAGAAGGGTATTATCCATCGCGATATAAAACCTTCCAATGTTATGGTGACCCTGCATGATGGCAAACCGGTGCCAAAGGTCATCGATTTTGGCATCGCTAAAGCAACAAGGCAAAGACTTACTGAGAAGACGGTGTTTACGCGATATGCGCAGATGATAGGCACGCCCGCTTACATGAGCCCTGAGCAGGCTGAGATGAGCGGCCTGGATGTGGACACCCGGACGGACATCTATTCGCTGGGTGTCTTGCTATATGAACTACTGACGGGGGCCACGCCTTTTAGTGAGGAGCAGCTTCGTGAAGCGGGGTACAGCGAAATGCAGCGGATTATCTGCGAGGAAGAACCCACCAGGCCGTCCACTAAGTTGAGCACGCTGGGGGAGGAATTGACCGACATTGCCGAACACCGCAAAGCCAGCCCGGATTTGCTGCAAAAGCTGGTACGTGGTGATTTGGACTGGATTGTAATGAAGTCGCTGGAGAAGGACCGTACCCGCCGGTACGATACAGCTAACGAGTTGGTGGCCGATATCCAGCGGCATCTTGGTGATGAGCCGGTAGTGGCAGCAGCGCCAAGCCAAATATACCGTTTGAGGAAATTTCTACGCAGGCATCGAACACATGCTATTGGTGCGACGATGGTGACTGTGCTGCTTGCTGGTATGGCAGTTATTTCTGCGATGTATATTCGAGCCCTTAATCGCGGAGAAGAGGCCGAATTTCTCAAACATAAAGACGTTCTTTCAAAGGCTATGGAATTGCGTTCCAGCAGACAGTTCCAAGAGGCCGTGGCCAAAGTTGAAACCATTGTCGATAGCAAACACGTTGGCCCTAAAGCGCAACTTCTGCACGCCCGACTCGTTCTGGAGTTGCAAGGGCCTGCCGCTGCTGTGAAAGAACTTCAGAAGCTGCTGAACGAACGAGATGAGATTGCCGGCCAGGCCCATTTTCTTCTGGCCAGAATCTATTATGAAAGTCATCCCGATGTTCCGGGCAAGAGAGAAGAATATCGTTCAAAGTGGGAATACCATCGGCAAGAGGCCGAAAAGTTACTTCCACAGACCGCGGATGCTTATTTACTTCGGGCTATGAGCGCAGCCGCTGTGCCAAAAACTCTCGATTTACTGGACAAAGCCCTTGAACTTGATGAAGGACACTACGATTCCCTAAGAGAGCGGGCTTACTTATCTTATGCCGGCAAACACTATTATAAGATGGCAAAGGATGCGGCGAGAATGATTGGGATCGAGCCTGACAATCCTTTAGGCTACTCTCTAAGTGCAGTAGCACAGCGGGAGTTGAAACAATTTGACGAGGCCATTAGGGATCACAATAAGACAATCAAATTTTCGCCTGCCGAGCCCGAACTGTACGACCAGCGACGGCAGACCTACATGCGAAGGAGCAATTACGAACAGGCCCTTTTGGATGCGCGCAAATGTGGGCAGCTTGAATCCGAAGAAAACATCTATCATTTCCATGCTATTTGTGCCCTTGTTGCTTTGGGCCGCTATGATGAAGCGAAGGTTGAATACGAGAAAGTCTTCAAGGCAGATTCGGCAAACAAAACACAGTTCCAACGTTGGTCGAGGAAATATGTGTTTGACATCCTTGGTGCCGGCCAGCTATGGCATCCAGCCGAACGCAGACCCGAAGGTGCCGCTTTTTTGGCGATGACTGAAACAGATGACTACTATCGCACTTTGCGCAAGAAAGCCGAGCGGGTAGTGGCCGAAGGCTTTTGTCCTACGTGGTCCCCCGATGGAACCGAACTGGCCTACAGTCGTGGAATTGTCGGGTCGAGTGGCATCGAAATCCTTAATCTGGAATCGAGAGAAATCCGGCTGTTGACGGTCCCCGGTAAAGACCCGGCGTGGTCTCCGGATGGTAAGTATATTGCCTTTGCCCGTCAGCGACAGATGCTTCCTCTTGGTCAACTAACTGCTCAGCGCGAGTTAGAATACGCAGTCGTTGCGAAAGAAGAGGTCTGGATGATCAAGGCCGATGGCACAGAGGAGCCGAGGTATCTGGCCAGAGGAGGCGGTCCTTGCTGGAGCAGTGACTCAAAGCGAGTTTTTTATCAATCGCGGGTGGATAATGAACTCTGCTCGATTTCCATTAAAGACGGTGCCCAGCCGACAGCGATTTTGCCATGTCACCATTGGTTCCCTGTAGTGTCGCCGGATGATAGATACGTTGCCTATTGTAGGGGCAGCGAGATCCAAATCGTTGAATTAGCCACCAAGTCGGTCGTTGCGAGCTGGGCCGGGCCATCAGGGATGTTCTATGTAAATTGGTCGCCAAATGGTCGCCAGTTGAGCGTGGGAGCCTGCAATAATTACACTGCGGGGGCGTGGATATATGACCTGGAAGCGAAAAAGGCTTTAAAGGTATTAAGTGGCCCAGTCAAAAGGTCTCGCTGGTCGCCAGATGAGCGTCGGCTGGCTTTCGGATTGACGCCATTCTTTGAAATCTGGGTTGCTGACACTGCAACGCTGAGGTCGGGACGAACGGTTAAAGAACATTAGCCAAAGCTGCGAACGTGTGAAGCAACAGCAAGAACCAGTATTGTAGGATTCTGCGGGGTTGTTGCCACGCAGAGATTGAAATATTAAGAAAAGTGGCCGGTAAGCCCTAACCACTAAGAAAGCACTTACCGGCCCGGCCCAGCAAGGGCGGTTGGTTTGCGCGCCCAAGCCGATGCCCATTCAATAATACTGCAAGCCGAGAAAGAGTACAAGTAGGGAGAGTGAAAGGAAAACAAAATGTCAAAGAGAAAGATTAAAACTATCGCCTGCCTCACACTGCTTGTCGGCGTTGTCCTGATCACGTCCATCGTTTGGGCCAAGGCCACAGAGTCACCGGTAGAAGGCGACGTGACTATCACAGGTTTCATCGGGTCTCCTGTCATGGAATGGACAGATGAGGACGGAATCCAGCACGTTCGAGGTCAGTCCTTTTCTCACGACGTTACCGGCGACACCGTAGGATCCGGAACCGGTGTCATTAATTGGAACTTAAACCCGGCGACCGGAGACGGGGACGAATTCGGCACCCTCGCATCCAATAAGACTTGGGGCGAGATCAGCGGCACCTTCCAAGGGCGATTCAGCAACACAATTACAGGCTGGTCGGTCTTGGGCCACACCACCGTTCATGGTGGCGGAGGCTTTGAGGGAATGAAGATGATATTAACGTTGAGCGGCACCTTTGGGTCGGGGGTCAGACATTATGACGGGATCATCCTCGACCCGCAAGGCGAATGAACGGATGGAGGAGGTTGCCTGCCTCCTCCCCCATTTTATTGGTAAACGGCGGCCGGTAAGTCAGTTGTGAGCCGACGGTTGATTTGAGGGCCGTGAGTACCGATACAATCGGGACTTGCGGCCTTTTTATTTGTACGGCTTTAACCTGAGTATTTCACGGGATTTTTGAATCTTTTAATTGCGCCCTGGCTTGCCGGTTGCAGAGTAAGCAACCTTAGCTTTTCTTTATTGGTTTTCTTCGTATCGGCTTTTGCTGGACGAATCGGCTGATATTGCGAATCGCCTGCCGCAGCCGCTGCTGGTTTCGAACATTTGATATTTGGATTTCCTGTATTCTCTGTGAAAAGTGCTTGTTTGCACCGGGGCCGCAGAGGACCCAGGGAGGGCGGCAATGGCAATTGAGTAAAAAAAATGGTTGTGATTTCAGGACGGAATTGGTATTATATATAAATTGTGGAAAATACAAGTGTGAGTAAGGGTTTTAAGTGGAAATGGGGGATGAGAATAAATTGTGGTGAAAGGAGGAAGGATGTTTAGCATTTTATCACATCGTGTACTGGCTTGTGTTCTAATAGCGCTGCTCAGTGGCGCCGGATCGGCTCAGGCCTCTATCGCCACGAAGCGTGTCGCCTCGGAGTTGTTTCGGCCGATCTATGTTACTGCCCCGCGTGGCGACACCGACCGTTTGTTTATTGCCGAACAGCACACCGGACAAATCAAAATCTTGAATCTCAACACGGGTCTGGTTAACAGCACCCCGTTTTTAGACATAGACGGTCTTGCAACCGGCAATGAACAGGGACTGCTTGGCCTGGCGTTTCATCCAGACTATGCTACCAACGGATTCTTCTACGTCAACTTCAACGGATCAGGTGGGACGACCAATATCCGCAGATACCAGGTATCGGCAGGCGACCCGGACATCGCCAATCCGGGCAGTGGCACTACGGTCATGACCTACAGTCAACCGTATAGTAATCACAACGGCGGCTGGCTCGGATTCGGACCGGATAATTTTCTCTATATCTCCAGTGGCGACGGCGGCAGCGGCAACGACCCAGGCAACCGCGCGCAAGACATCACCAACCAAAAACTGGGCAAGATACTGCGCATAAACGTCAACGGCGACGACTTTCCCGGAGATACCAACCGCAACTATGCGATCCCAAACGACAATCCGTTTGTGGGCGTCACGGGCGATGACGAGATCTGGGCGTACGGCTTGCGCAACCCATGGCGCCCGAGCTTCGACCGGCTCACTGGTGATTTATACATCGCCGATGTCGGACAGAGCCAGCGTGAGGAGATCAATTTCCAACCCGCATCGAGCACCGGCGGGGAAAATTACGGATGGCGGGTGATGGAAGGTACACGATGTAACTTCTCGAACGATCCACTCCCCTGCAATGACTCGAGCTTCACAGCTCCGATTCACGAATATACGCACGTCGGCGCTCCCGATGGCGGCTACTCCATCACTGGCGGCTACGTCTACCGGGGCCCGATCGCAGAGTTGCAAGGTACCTATTTCTTCGCGGATTATGTCACCGATCAGATCTGGTCGTTTCGCTTTGACGGCGCCAACAAAACCGAATTCATCAACCGCACCGCCGAACTCTCCCCCGATGTCGGTTCCATCGAGTCGATTTCGTCGTTCGGCGAGGACGCTTTTGGCAACCTGTACATCGTGGATCTCGTTGGTGAGGTGTTCAAGATCGTATGCTACCCGGCGCCGAGCGGTGATTTCGAAGGGGACTGCGGCGTAGGCATAACGGACTTTGCTATGTTTGCATTGGCCTGGTCGACTCAACCCGGGGATGCCCAATGGAATCCAAAATATGACATCTCAGATCCGAGTGATAACATTATCAATTTTAGTGACGCCGACGTATTTTTCGATGAATGGCTTACAGGTAACCCACCGAGTCAGGCAAGCAATCCAAATCCAGCCAATGGCGCAATGGACGTCGATCCAAACGCTGATTTGAGCTGGGCGGCCTTTAATGCGACATCTCACGATGTTTTCTTCGGCACGAGCAGTCCGCCGCCGTTCATAGGCAACCAGACTGCTGCAACATTCGATCCCGGCACAATGGTCAATAATAGTACGTACTACTGGCGTATCGATGCGGTCAATGGCTGGGGCATAGCCACAGGTACAGTTTGGGGCTTCGTGACTATACCTAACTATCTTCAGGCAAGTAATCCGAATCCTTCTGATGGCGCTGGCATCAGCAATGTGGACGCTGATTTGAGCTGGACGGCTGGGTCTGATGCCATATCGCACGATGTGTACTTCGGCACGAGCAGTGCACCGCCATTCATACAAAACCAGAGTGCTACAACATTCGACCCCGGCACAATGACTATGAGCACTACGTACTACTGGCGTATCGATGAGGTCGGCACCTCTGACACAACCACGGGTATGGTCTGGAGCTTCACGATTTTTGGACCGCCGCCATTTTAATTAGTTTGTTACAATCTGATGTTAGGTTAAATGGCCGTGAAGATTCTCCTTGCGGCCTTTTTTATTGGTACGTCTTGAACCTGAGTATTTCACGGGATTTTTGAATCTCTTAATTGCGCCCTGGCTTGCCGGTTGCAGAGTAACGGCCCTTAGCTTTTCTTTATTGGTTTTCTTCGTATGGGCTTTTGCTGGACGAACCGGCTGATATTGCGAATCGCCTGCCGCAGCCGCTGCTCATTTTCAACAAGTGCTATTCGCATATACCCTTCGCCGTTTTCCCCGAATGCCCTTCCCGGCGCGACTGAAACTTCGGCATGCTCCATCAGATCCACAGCGTAATCGATAGTTCCTTTACCCCCGAGGTGTTCTTCCGGAACCTTTGCCCATACGAACATTGTTGCCCTTGGCTTTTCTACCTCCCAGCCGATCCTGACAAGCCCCTCGCAGACAACGTCCCGCCGGGACTGATACTTTTGGTTCTGGGTGTCAATATCGGCTTCGCAGTCCCGCACGGCTATAATCCCCGCTATCTGTACGGCCTGAAATATTCCGTAATCGTAATAGCCCTTTATTGTCGCAAGGTATTCGAGCATGTCCCTGTTGCCGGCGGCAAATCCGATTCTAAAGCCCGCCATATTGTACGGCTTGCTCATGGTAGTAAATTCGACGCCGATATCTTTTGCGCCTTTTACCGAAAGAAAGCTCGGCGCTTTATACCCGTCAAAACACGTCTCACCGTAAGCAAAATCATGAATCACCGCTATGCCGAGCCGTTTTGCCAAATCAACAACCGGCTCAAAAAATCCAGGCTCTACCGTCATCGCTGTGGGATTGTGCGGGTAATTGAGAATCAGCAGCTTTGGCTTTGGGTAAAGATTTTCGCAGACCATCGCGATGTTATCTATAAATTTTTGATCGCAGCCCAGCGGAACCGATATCACATTTGCGCCGGCTAAAACGACCCCGTAATTATGAATCGGGAAAGTAGGTTCGGGCACAATCGTGGTGTCCCCCGGCCCAAGCATCGCCAAACACAAATGGCTAAAACCTTCCTTCGAGCCGATGCACGCCAGGACCTCGGTTTCCGGGTCCAGTTGCACGCCCCATTTCCGTTCGTATTTGTTTGCGATTTCTTTTCGCAGCCCCTTGATACCTCTTGATGCGCTGTAACGGTGGTTCCGCCGGTCCTGTGCCGCTTCGCACAGCTTGTCAATAACAACCTGCGGCGCCCTGTCAGACGGATTGCCCATCCCCAGGTCTATAATGTCGGCGCCCGACTGCCGCTTGGCCAGCTTTAATGCATTTAACCGCCCGAAAAGATAGGGTGGCAAACGCTTTATTCTCTGTGCCGGCTCAATCTGCTTGTCGGTAATACGCCTGTTGCGGCTATCCTTATTAAAATCAGACATAATCTCATCCTGCAAATAAAATAACTTGTCCTTCTGTACAATCGGAAAGTCTACTCCGAACCGATGAATTTTCAAACCATTTTATGTACGACCTGTGAATGTAGTTGAATCGCGGCAGTCTGGAATATTCAAGCTCAGATTTGCCGAATCTTACATAAAAGTCTACAGACACCGGCTCGATATAACCTCTTTGAGACACGGAGGTTGTGTAATTTAAGCCGGGCAGACTCGGCAGGTTTCTAAAAAAAATATCAAAAAAATGCGTTTTTTTGTTGTGGCAAAGAGTGTGGTTTGTTATTTTACTCTATAGTATAGAGTACTCTGCATAGTAGAACGTTATTAAGGAGTTTTTATTATGGATATATCGGAAAAAGAAGCTCAGGATTCGTTAGAGCAAATTCAAGCTGTTTCGATCCGCACGCGAAAGACAATCGCCGCCAGCTATGACAGTGCCATGCTGATGATGTGGGGGCTGATTTGGTTTGTTGCCTTTTTAGGAACTCATTTTTTTCTCGGATGGGTCTGGCCGATATGGATGGGTCTTAGCGGGATAGGTTGTATTGCTACCCTTGTTTTTAGTTGGAGTCAATCTCGTTCGGCCAATCCAGTCAAAATCCCTGCTGCTGAGAAGATTGGATGGCGGATATTTTGGTTCTGGAGTTTGCTATTTGTTTATATTTTTCTCTGGCTTTCCATTCTAAAGCCTCTTCATGGAATACAGATAAACGCATTTATATGCACCACTATCATGTTCGCTTATATAGTCACCGGTCTTTGGTTTAAGTGCTATTATATGGTCTGGTTGGGACTGGGTGTAACCTGCACGACGCTTGTGGGTTTTTACCTGATACCACCGAGTTATTATTGCCTGTGGATGGCTCCGACCGGGGGCGGTTCAATTCTTGGGACCGGATTATATATTCGATTGTTTTGGAAATAGCTATGGCTAAACTCGATAACATTATACACCAGCCGGCCCGGCTGCAAATAATGGCATCGCTTCTCGCCCTTGATCCCGGTGAGCAGGTAGATTTCGTGTATCTGCGCAAAATTCTCAACCTCACAGACGGTAACCTCGGAGCGCATTTGGCTAAACTTGAAAACGCTGGTTACGTCAAGACTGAGAAAACCTTTATCGCCCGCAAGCCTCGCACTTTCATCAAAGCCACGGGAAAAGGTCGTGACGCCTTCGACGAACACACAGCCGCACTTAAAAAGATAATCGGAGGCCCAAAAAAATGAAAGGCATACCGAAGTGTTTTTGCAAAAAAATATGAAAATAAAAAATGCCAAAAGAAATCAATTTAATGAAAGGAGATTCAGATGAGTAAGTCAAGAATGTCATTGCTGTTATTGTTGGTCATTGTCCTGATGGTTGCGGGCACCGCTGCGATTTCTGCAAAATCAGTCGGCGGCAAACCCGCCTTTGCAATTCGCAAAGTAGAAGAGCAGGTGGTTTTGTACACGATTTATCGCGGCAGTTATGACAAGACAGGTCCGGCTGTAGGGAAGTTATTTGCCCTGGCCGGTCGTAAAAGAATAACACCCCGCGGCCCGGTTTCATACGTTTATTTAAACAGCCCCAAGCTTGTCTCAAGTCAGCATTGGCTCACGGAGATTCGTATACCGGTGGGCAAAGAGGCGTTGAAGCTCAGCGGCACTCTGGGTGAAATGACAGACGTCAAGGCCCTGCCGGCTTTCGACGTGGCAGTTGCTGTAAAACCCCAAGGGCAGGCAGACCCCGGCCCCATTTATGAACGGCTCTTTACCTGGATTTACAAAGCCGGCTACGTACACATCGAGGACCCAAGGGAAAGCTTTCTTTCCAACGCCATGGCTGGAAATTACGCACAGATGAAATCCGAGATTATGGTCCCAGTCAGCAAATTCACAAAAGATTAAAACTTGTTTTACCTGAGCCGTTTTCGGTTGGCTTGAAGGGCTTGCGGCTGCATTGAAAGCGATAGTCCTCAGCAGGAAAAAGACGAACAAAGTCCAAGGAGTAAACAGGAAATGACTAATCTTATTCACCAGCAAAGAAAGTTGGATAGAATAACCCGAAAATGGTGGTTCTTTGGGCTGTTTTTTTTGATTCAATTTATTCCGCCTTATGCCTCGAAGGGTTACAAAATAGAGGATTGGGGGAAGGTAATACAACACGCCCTCGGCAATGCCATCGTTTACAAGCATCCCGAGATCTATCCGATTTTCCAGGTAATCGCTATTCTGGCGATCATCGGCATTTTGGTTCTTGGCAATAAATTCGCCCGCGTATTCGGCATCTACGTCGCCATCTCGTATGTGCTCTTTGCCATTGGTCAAAGCATAGCTTTCACGGACAAATACGGAGTGTCGATGTGCCCTATCAATTTAGTGATGTTCCTTATTGTTGCGGGTTTCTGGGCTTGGGAGGCGGTCGTGCTGCAAAACGACTATACCCTCAGAAAGCTGCCTATATGGCGATACTGGGTCGTGCCGCTGGCCATTCTGGCTTTCTGGGCCCCATCAAGCAGAGGCAGGCCGGATTTCAATCCCATTTTGCTGGTCACAAATGGTTCAGGATTAGGCTTTTGCCTGATGACGCCGGTTTATCTGGCACTGCTGAGCCTGTACTGGCCGAGAGTCAATATTCCAGCTATGCGAGTGACAAGTCTTGTCGGACTCATTATCGGCTTGTACAACATGTGCACCAATTTTGGTATCAATCCCGCCGGACGCTGGTGGAACGGCGTCCTGCACATTCCATTACTTGTCATATCGCTGTACGGCCTGATACTCTCACTAAAACGCCCAAAGGGCCAAAAGCAAGCTGACGAGAAGGCCGAGTCATGCGAAGGATGAGAAGCAACATTATGCTGCTGCCAATTACCACCATCTGGGATTATTTTCGAGGAATTCGATGACGGCCTGGTACTTCGGCGCCGAACTCAGCGGCTGGCCGTGGTACTCCATAATGCCCCAGCTTCCCCACTTTGAGTACTTGCCCGTCGATGAGAAGATGGCCATCATTTTGCCGCCGGACTTCTTCCAGCCAGCCAGGTACGTTAAGTAAAGCTGCTTCATCCGCGGATGGCGGTTGGCTGCGTGGAACAACTCCTCCATCTTCTTATTGTTCTCGGCACCGCCGTGCCCGACAAGGTGCTGTCCTCCTTCGTAGGCGATTAGGCCAAGGCCCCGCTCGGCTGCCAGCTCGGCCTGTTTGGCGATGGTCTTATTGTTTTTCTCTATGTATCCTTCACATGCCTCTATGACCTCATCCACGCTCATTTTAACGGTGTTGTCCTGATTTTTGGGATTGCCCAAAGCGTGCCCGAAGTAGGGAGCAATTCCCAGAACGTCGGCGTGCTTAAAAGCGGCTTCGAAATCCATCACTTGCTCGCTGGTCCATGGATTGGCACTCTGGGCAGACAGCACACGCACCAGTCGCTTGGGGCCGCCGAACACCTCTTCCCAGAGCTTGAATATCTGCACCGAGCGTTTTGAGTAGTAGCGCAGTTGCGCCTGATAGTCATTGTCACTTAGTCCCAGCTCTTTGCCCTTGTCCTTACAATAGCGGGCCTGTCCGAACATACTGTTCCAGCATTCATTGGAATATTCGATGTAGACTTTGAGGTTGGGTTTGAGCTGCTGCTTGACCATCCTGGCAAATTCGCGGATGTAGTCGTCCGTGGCAAGATGCGGCATACAGAACCACGGATCAGCTTCTAAAGTATTGGCTAATTGAATCATGTACTCCAGCGCGACTCCGCCACGGCCTCCCTGTGTCTGCAACGCGGGAGTGGGGCGGTCGGAGAAATTGGTCTGCCTGGAATTGTTGGTTTTCTGAAAGTCCATGAAGCGGATGACCTTGAATTTTTCCCATCGCTTGAGAAAGTCGGGATGGAAGGGCTGTTTGCTGTAGGTATCTTCGAAGCCGGGCAAAATGGACCGGATGTTTCGCACCGGATCTTTGGGGTCGGTTTTTGTAATGCCTAAGGTGAGCAGATTCTGTTCTGGCTTGACGTGAACTCTTATTCGGCCGAGCTTTTCCTCGGTTACCGATGTCCCGTAGGCAAACTTTAGCTTTCCCCGGCCGTCATAAAGGCACGTATAGATTCCGCCGGGATATCGCCCGTTGATGCTGCTAAGTATAATAGAATCGGCAAACTGACCGTTATCGGCAAGCGTTTCGACCCAACCGTCTTTGGTCAAATCGAGCGGCCCGCCCTGGCCGTATTTTTTGCCTGGCGCCTGGCTCTTCCATGTTTGGGAGTGTTTGAAAAGGTCGACAAAAACAATTTCAGTTGACCAGTATGTAACCCCGCCAAGATTGATACCCAGCGCAGAATCCACGTTTGGCTTCATCGCTTTTTCACCGGCCGCCCCGGTTCCGACATAGAAAAACAAAGCGATCAATAAAACCGGCAGCGCCAAAAAACCATGCGTTGGTATCCGTTGCTTTTCTGTACGGAATAGTATCTTCTTATAAGCCATTGTGATCTCCCAACCAAGCCTTATTTGTTAATCAAAACACATCCTACTCCTGTTGAGCTTAGACTCACGCCCGCAACTTGACCATTGGTCTTTTTGTGTATACCTCCATGATTGGCAATAGAAAAAAAGTAGATGGTCAACTGTTTTTACTTGAGCCACCGTAGATAAAACGCATCTGACCCATATTCGGAACCCACCTCAAGGTAACGGTCCAGTACATTATCGCCGAGAGTCGATTCTTAAAGCTCTTCTTTAGCAGAAAAGTTTTGAGGCTTCTTGGCCATGGCAGTTCATAGCCGCTCGGCCAGTAGACGAAAACAGCTTTGCCCACGAGGTAGTCATGCGGCACAATCCCGGGCCTATAGACCGATTTACCGTCTACACCAATGCCTCTGTTGGACCACAAGCGGCTGTCATGGCTTGCCGGACTGTTGTCACCGAGAACGAAAAACTCGCCCGGCCCAAGCTTAAACGGATTCCCGGCAGACGCAAAGCAGGGCTGGCCAGTCTGCTGTTGTGGATTCGTATAATAAGTATCGCGGAAAATGGCTATGTGTGAAACGGACAGCTTACCTGACCCGAAAATCCTCACCTGGGGCTCAACATTGCTATTGACCGATCCCGCGTCGTCGCTGTTCCGGCCTAAATCGTAGGTCACTGTTTCGTTGCCGAATTGAAATATCAGTTGATGGTCGACGTTGACAAATTTCAGAAGCGCCGGCTTATTTAACACAACAGGCTCAATCTTCCTCTGGGCCAGTTCAATCCATTCTGTCCCGTTATCGCTCTGGGCTATCGTCATAGCACCGGCAGCGTCCACCTGTGCTTTGTAGCGTCTTCGGCATTTACTCAGACCTATACCTGCAACTCCTTGTGATTCGCTGAAATCTGCATAGAACCTCACCATTAAGTCGCTGCAGTACGGCGGTCCATTATAAGTCCTGCTGGGGTTATACGCGCATCTCTTAGCGCCGAAGTCATTGCCCCGATCGGTGTCATAATACATAACATGGATATCATTGGTATCGCTTTGGAGCCCGAATATAGTCGGATCGGTACCGTTGAAGTCCCATTTCGAGTCGGCCGTATTTCTGAACGGCTGCCGCCAACGGTTACCGTTGAAGCGCCCAAGTTCAGGCCGAGCCGGTTGATAGTCGTTGTCATAAACCGGCATCCAAAGCTCCCGCTGGATTTTGGGCGGCTTGCGGGCTATTTGGTCATTGATATAGACGTCGCCGTCGATTATCTCAATCGTTTCTCCGGGCCTGGCAACCAAACGTTTGATAAAATTTATCTCGGGCTCACCGGGATTCTTAAAGACGACAACGTCCCAGCGTTTCGGCTTGAAAAACTGATAAATACATTTCAAAACCAGGATTCTGTCACCATTAGACGCATGCCTCTTTGTGCCGCGGGGAAGAAAAAATCCGCAGCTCGGACAGTGAGGTGAGCCGGATTCGATAAGGACTTCGTTATTCGGGACCAGTTCGCTCCCGAAATTATACGCATATTCGTAGCCGCATTGCGGGCAAGCTAACTGAAAATGCGCACCTTTGAGCGTATCGGCCATACTGCCGGTAGGTATCCGGAATGCCTCCATTACAAAGGCACGGAACACAAATGCCAGCATAAAGGCCGTTATCAGCCATTCGAAGGTATTGGCAACTTCAGCCGCCCGGTCTTTTCTTTTTTGGGCGGCATTTTCCAACTTGCTTTTATCGGTCGTACCTGGTGTCATAAATGATTAAAACTACCTCAAAACAATATCATTCCGAGCCCAAAGATCCCTTAGTCCTGAACGAAACAGATAAGGTAACAAATTCTTATTTCCCCTCTCCGGTCCAATCGCCGAGTTTATCCTGAACAAGGACGTCAATTTTGAGATAGTTTCTGAAAATTAACCCTTTTTACTTGTTACTTGTATCTTTATTACTATTACCTTTGGCCTTGATTATGCCGTCAAGTCTCTGTCTGGTCAATAAACTATTTTGTATCGAATTTATTTTGCAAACAGAAACCAGGGGTTGTGGGATACCAAAAAACACAAAAATCGCTCTTACTCCCCTTTGAAGCAGCAGAATTAAATACGTTTCCTCTGTCTTTTTTTGTTGGAGTACCGCCGAGAGCAAAGATTTGGGGCGTATTTGCGTAACCCATTGCCGTTAAAGGCTTTAACGCCGTCTCTTTACGGAAAACATCTATTGGGACTCTTTGCGTTTTCCCACCCCTGTTCCTGAATTTGCGCCCCTGGCGGCAGTTCTTATTATTGAGACTGTGTAAGCAGCTCTTTTTATTTCGTATGCACTTAGAAAAAAGCTAAATTTTTTTTATAAGTTGAAAGTTTTTATATGAAAATCGCTTGCAGGATAGAAGTCTCGGCAGTATAGTAACTTGCAGTTATTGAGAGGTTTCATTTTGCAGGCTGATTTTGTGAAAGATTTAGAAAAATACGCCCCGATTGATATAGCAGAATCAGCTTTGAGAGTTTATACTCATTATCTTGTGGCTTTGCAGAGGTGTGTGGTGGGCTGTTGGACAATCCTGCGGGATGATATGTCAGAGAGTTCAGGACGGCGGCTTTCCTATATGTAGGCAGAATTGAGTTTACAATCCTTATCTTCTTAAAATGAGGTGGCTTATGGCGACAGTTACAAAGAAAGAACTTATCGACCGGATTGCAGAACGAACGCAGGCAAAGCGAGTGATAGTCAAAAGTATAGTACAGGCGTTTCTTGAAGAGGTGACGGCGGAATTGTGCAAGAATAATCGTTTGGAATTCCGTGATTTTGGTGTCTTCGAGACAAGGACAAGGGTCGCAAGAATCGCCCAGAATCCCAAAACACTTGAACGCGTTCAGGTGCCTGCCAAGCGAACAGTTAAGTTTAAAATGGGACGACTGATGAGAGAGAATCTTTGTGCTGTACACACAGCAGAGTCAGCCGAAGCTACGTAGTTGTCTTGGTTAAAAAACCGCGCAGCCCACACTCAATTTTCTGCCGAGGGGCTTTAAGTTGTGAAAATGCAGTTGTAATAGATACGGGGCTGTGCAAAAAATAGTTTTCTTGACAAAGTTCGTAAATAAGGAGCGTTTTATGTCAGAGGGAACAGTTAAGTGGTTCAATCCACGGAAGGGATATGGATTTATCACTGCCGAGGACGACAAGGATGTTTTCGTACATTACGCAGACATTTCAGGTGACGGATACAGAACTCTCGTTGAAGGTGACTTAGTGACTTTCGACGTGGTCGAGGGAGAAAAGGGGCTACGGGCTGAGAATGTAGTCCACAAAGACGCCCCGGAAAGCAAAGAAGCCGCACCGGAAAGCGAAGAAGCCACACCGGAAAGCGAAGAAGCCACACCGGAAAGCGAAGAAGCCACACCGGAAAGCGAAGAAGCCGCTCCGGAAAGCAATGAAGAGGATGTGTAAAGCTGTTTTATGCTGGGCTTGAGGACAGGTGAACAACAACTCTTATTTTCCTCATTCTCTGACGGCTTAATTTAATATGTAAGGATACAACGGAGGCAGCAGCGGCATCCGGAATGTGTCTGAAGCCGAGGTGTCATGGTATGGGATACGATATATGATTTTTGATAAGTATCATTCGGGCCTGACGTGTAATGTCCTTGTGCTGAACAAGCATTATATGCCTATACGCATTATCGGCGCCAGACGCGCATTTTGTTTGTTGTTTAAAGAGCTTGCAGAGGTCGTCTCACTCGAGGAGGGAAGATATTCCAACTATGATTTCGAGAGCTGGTGCCAGGTAAGCCGGCTCAGGCGTCATTTCGAGCGCGATGGCCACGACTGGGTGTCAACGGTTAGTTTTTATATTGCGGTGCCGCGCATTATTCGACTGTTTTTTTATGACCGTCTTCCTCGCAGCGAAGTGAAATTTAATCGTCGAAACATCTTCGCAAGAGACAAAAACAAATGCCAGTATTGCGGCAAACGTCAGCCTACCAGTGAATTGTCACTGGATCATGTTATACCCAGGAGTAGTGGTGGAAAAGCAAGTTGGGAGAATATCGTTTGTGCTTGTACGAAATGCAACGTGAAAAAAGCAGGCCGAACTCCCCGCCAGGCCGGTATGACCCTTTTTCGAAAGCCCGTAAAGCCCAGGCACAATCCCCTTGTCCATATTTTCCTGGGCAATCAGCGATATCGAAGCTGGAAGCAGTTCCTCGACCACGCCTATTGGTCAGTCGAGCTAAAATAACGTTATAGTATTCTCATCTGCGCCAAACTTGTCCCTGACTCCGATCGGCCGATGTATGATGTGGTTTGCTGTATGCAGTTGTATTAATCAGGGCCGTGTTGGTTTTTCGCTGTTTCCTGTGGTTTTTATCACACTTTTTGACCACGTTTTAGTACGGCATTTTCCTAAAACTATAGGGGCGTTTTTTTTCTCTGATATTTTGGCCCCGTAGCGGATGTTTTGTATATTTTAGGTGGTGAGTTTTGTGCGTTAGTTCTCGGATGTAGGTGCCGAAATATGGGTGTATTCAGACTAAATGCCGCTGACAGCGCTAATTAGTTTACCGAGATTAATTTTCTGTAAGTGAAAGCTTGTAATCCGGAGGAAAATTCATGAAGACTATTGAAATTTCTGATGAGCTTTATAGCAGGCTCAAGAATTTTGTTGTTGACCCATTCGATGATACGCCGGAAATTGTTATCAGCCGAGTAATAGATATAGTAGAAAAAGCCAAAAGCAAATGGGTTTCATGGGACTCTGAAGAAGTCGCCCGGCAACCAGCAGAGCCTAAACTTCGGCCTGCCAAACGAACTCGCTCAGGACAGGAACAAGTTGGCGTGGTATTATAGGCTGGGCTTTTAGACTGGGCTTTTCGTCAGCATCGAGTATCAAGTATCGAGATACCAAAAAAGTTTGGGCTTGAGAACCCGAAGGACTGAAGCCCATTTCCCGGTGAACCGCTGTCCGCCGAACGCCAAAAGCATTCGAAGGCTCTCCCCAGGAATAATTAACCAATCAACTACTCACCCTCTTTAAAAAATCTATCGCGAAGCGATTCAACAATTTTACATTTTGCATTTTAATTTTTAATTTTCTTTGACCGCCGCCTGTGCCGTCGCCAATCTTGCTATCGGCACCCTGAAAGGCGAACATGAAACGTAATCCATCCCGACCCGATGGCAGAAGTCGATACTGTTCGGCTCACCGCCGTGCTCACCGCAGATACCGACCTTTAGTTTCTTCCTGGTCTTCCTGCCGAGCTTCGTACCCATCTCAACCAATTTGCCCACACCCACCTGGTCGAGTATCTGGAACGGGTCGGCACAATAAATACCCTTATTAACGTATTCACCCAGGAACTTACCGGCATCATCGCGCGAAAAGCCCATCGTCATCTGCGTCAAGTCATTGGTCCCGAAGCTGAAGAAGTCCGCCTCGGTCGCAATCTCATCCGCCGTCAGCGCCGCCCTGGGCACCTCAATCATCGTCCCAATCAGATATTTAATCCTGCTCTTCTTCTCCTTGAAGACTTTTTTGATCTCATCGATGATTTCATCCTTGACCAGCTTCAATTCCGAAACCGCACCGACCAATGGTATCATAATTTCAGGCAGCACGACCTTGCCGGCCTTCTTAACATTCAGCGCAGCCTCGATAATCGCCCTTGCCTGCATTCTGCCAATCGCAGGATACGTCACGGCCAGCCTGCACCCTCGATGCCCTAACATCGGATTAAACTCATGCAACTGCTCAACCTTCGCCTTGACCACCGCCGGCTTGACCCCGAGCCGCCTGGCCATCTCGGCCTGACTCGCTGGGTCCTGCGGCAAAAACTCATGCAGTGGCGGGTCAAGCAAACGAATCGTAACAGGCAGGCCGGCCATCGCCTTAAATATTCCCTCAAAATCACTTCGCTGCAGCGGCAGCAGCTTCTTCAACGCACCTTCGAACTGCCTCCTGGCGGCGGCATGTTCCTTTTCAATTGCCTTTTTCTCTTTGGCCGTCTCGGCCGCTTCAAGCTGGGCGAGCATCACGGCATAATCATCGGCGGCTAAAATCATCTGACGCACAGGCCAGATCCGCTCGCCCTCAAAGAACATATGCTCGGTCCTGCAAAGCCCGATACCTTCGGCACCGAATTTCCTGGCTCGCTTTGCATCTTCCGGCGTATCGGCGTTTGTGCGAACACCAAGCCTGCGAATCTCGTCGCAAATCTTCATAAACTTATCAAAGTCACCGCTCATCGTCGGCTCCACCGTGCCCAGTTTCCCGGTCATGACCTCACCGGTCGAACCGTCCAGACTAATCCAGTCGCCTTCCTTGATAGTTAATCTGCCCACATTAATCTTTTTGGTTTTGTAATGAATATGCAGTGCGCCCACACCGGCCACGCACGATTTACCCATCCCTCTTGCAACGACCGCTGCATGACTTGTCATACCCCCGCGGGCCGTCAAAATACCTTCGGCCGCATCCATCCCGCCGATATCTTCGGGACTTGTTTCGATTCGTACGAGGATGACTTTTTTGCCTTTCTTCTTCCACACCTCGGCGGTATCGGCGTTGAACACAACCTGCCCGACCGCAGCGCCCGGCGATGCCGGAAGACCCCTAGCAACTACATTTCGCCTGGCCTTCGGGTCAAAGTGCGGATGCAGCAGACGTTCCATCTGTTCTGGCGTGACCCGCATGACGGCTTCTTTGCGGGAAATCAATCCTTCATTGACCATATCCACCGCGTTTTTGACGGCAGATTCAGCCGTCCGCTTTCCCGTTCGCGTCTGCAGAATATAAAGGACCTTGCTCTGAATCGTAAACTCCATATCCTGCATATCCTTGTAGTGCTTCTCCAGCCTTGTCATAAGAGCAGTGAGCTGCTTATAAGCCTTGGGCATGACCTTGCCCAGTTTTTTCAATTCAATCGGTGTTCTGATACCGGCCACAACATCTTCACCCTGGGCGTTCATCAAAAACTCGCCGTAGAACTCCTTTTTCCCTGTACTTGGATTACGTGTAAAGCAAACGCCTGTACCGCAGTCATCGCCCATATTGCCGAAAACCATCGCCTGAACATTCACGGCCGTTCCCAACAGGCCGGTAATATTATTGAGCCTGCGATACGTAACGGCCCTGGGCGTGTTCCACGAACCAAGCACCGCGTTGATGGCATGTGTCAACTGGTCCCGCCCATCCTGCGGAAACAGCTCACCGACATGTTTTTTGTAAACACGCTTATATCCGGCAACAACCTCTTTGAGCTGCTCGGCACTGAGCTGGTTATCGACTTTGACTTTGGCCTTTTTCTTGGCCGCCGCTATTACTTCTTCGAAATGGTCATGGTCGCAGCCCATCACCACATTACCGAACATATCGATAAAGCGACGATATATATCGTATGCAAACCGTGCATTGCCTGTTCTTTTGATAATCCCCTCAATCACCTGGTCGTTGAGCCCCAGATTAAGAACCGTGTCCATCATACCGGGCATCGAAACGGCGGCACCACTCCTTACGCTGACCAATAATGGCTTGGCGGGGTTGCCCAGCCTTGTGTCCATGACCTTTTCCAGCTTGGCCAGATTCTTATCTACTTCGTCGGCCAGGCCCCTTGGCCATTTGCCGCCGGTCCTGTAATATTCGCTGCACACTTTCGTTGCGATAGTGAAGCCCGGCGGTACCGGCACGCCGAGATTCGTCATCTCGGCAAGGTTGGCGCCCTTACCGCCTAAAAGCTCCTTCATTTTTGTATTGCCCTGGGCTTTTCCACCACCAAAGAAATAAACTCGCTTTTGTGCCATTCTCAAAAACTCCTTTCAACTGATACTCTAAATCCCTAATATATGAAATACGAGCCGCGAATATTAGCATCTTTTCATAAATATATCAAGCTACTTCTCTGTAATATCTTATTTTAGGATTTGTCGTTGCCAAGCCGTCTTTGAGGGGGCATTTAGAAGTGAGAATTGAGAAGGGAGGAGTAAGAAGATAGAATTAAGAACGAAGAATTTAGTATTGGTTGCTTCGGGGATAAGGGATCAGGGAATCAGGTTGTGGATACCAGAGGATCAGGATATCAAGGATTAGAGGCCGGGGATCGGAAGGTAAAGCAAGAATCAAAAATTATAAAGCTTTGACTTTTAGGGGAGTGTGATGCCCTTTTTTACCAGTGAGATAGTGAAGAATTATCCTGCGGGATAAAAAATTCCTTGAACTGATTGAAATTGATTTTATTATCAACATTTGTGGGGAGGCTGACGGCAATAGTGTAGTTAGTGGATGAAACAGTTTGCCGGGCGTGCAAACAAGTCCCTTAGGGATAATTTACACTCGTTATGAGTCTGAGAGTCAGTATGATATACAGAACCGAATTTTTATTGTTGCCGGATATATATGAAAGGGGGTGATGTAGCTATGGGCTAAGAGACACAATCCTGTAGTCAATGAACACGTAAAGTTTTAGATGGAAACAGACATTTTTCTTATGCAAGAACGCAAGAAACAAAAGGAGGTGTAATGAGGATGAACAAAGGTAGTTAACGGGTAAATAAAGTTAACGTAAATCACAAAAAGGAGAAGAAAAATGAAAAAGACGTGTTTAATCACAGCCATGATTTTGATGGTGTTAATGTCGAGTGCCTCTTATAGCGTCACACCAGCCGGGCCGTTATCGGTAAACGGAAACAAAATTGTGGATCAAAACGACCAGCCGGTTAGTTTTGCAGGAATGAGCTATTTTTGGACTAATGACGGCTGGGGCGGGAGCAAATACTACAATGCAGATTGTCTTAACTGGCTCGTAAGCGATTGGAACGTAACGATCGTAAGAGCTGCAATGGGAGTTGAAGACGGTGGCGGGTATATAGGTAGCCCCACCAATAACAAGGATAGACTGAAAACCATTGTTGATGCTTCTATTGCCGCAGGGATTTACGTCCTCATCGACTGGCACTCTCACCATGCGGAAGATTACCAGACCGAGGCCATTGCGTTCTTCGAAGAGATGGCAACGACCTATGGCGGCTACGACAATGTAATTTATGAGATTTACAATGAACCATTATCGGGTGTTTCCTGGCCTAACACCATTAAGCCTTATGCCGAAGCGGTCATTGCCGCCATACGAGCGATTGATCCTGACAACTTGATTATAGTCGGCTCTCCCGAATGGTCTCAAAGAGTAGATCTGCCGGCGGGCGACCCTATAACAGGTTACATTAACATTGCATACACGATTCATTTCTACCCGGATATGGGGCATACGCAGTGGTTACGTGACAGGGGTACGGCTGCAATGAATGCCGGGATTGCCCTGATGGCTACTGAATGGGGCCCCAAGGGAACACCGGGACACTCCGAGACAGTGGCATGGATGGACTGGTGTGAATTGAACTATGTCAGCCACACCGCCTGGGCGGTAAACGACAAAGATGAGCCGTGGTCTATATTAGACCCATGGATTGGGATGGAAACCGGAGGCTGGGACGCCAATGATTTAAGTACCCGCGGGCAAATACTAAAAGACATATGTCTAAACTGGGATGGCACAGCGCCGCCGCCGCCCGAGGGAGTCAATATCGCCCTCAATCAACCGACCGCACGTTCGTCTGTTGAAAATTCGAGTTACGAGTCTGCCAACGCGGTTGATGGAAGCGGATCGACACGCTGGTCCAGCCAGTTCAGCGATCCCCAGTGGATTTACGTGGATTTGGGAGCGCAGAAGGCTGTAGATAGTGTCCGGTTGAACTGGGAAGCGGCTTACGGAACATCGTATCAAATTCAGGTTTCCGACGATGCCAGCGCCTGGACGGATGTGTACTCGACGTCATCGGGCAATGGCGGCATTGAGGATATTGACCTCGGCGGTGTAGTTACAAGATATGTCCGGATGTATGGCACCCAGCGCGCAACATCATACGGGTATTCGCTCTGGGAGTTCGAGGTTTACGGAAGTCCCCCTGTCTTGCTTTACCAGAACTACGACTATGGCGGATGGTCGGCCGGTTTCGGCTCCGGCTCTTATACAATGGCTGACATCATAGCGGCCGGCGGCGTCAACGACGATGCATCCTCGTTGCTCATCTCACCAGGCTACACGGTAACCCTGTACGAGGATGATAACTTTAGCGGCTCGTCACTGGTTTTGACGGCGGACACTCCCAACCTGGGCAGTTATGCTTTCAACGACATGCTCAGTTCGATGACCATCGTAAAAGACACTGGTACCGGTGTCTATCAGGAATCCGGCGGCGTGTGTACGATGGAGGCGGAAAATGCCACAGTTGACCAGCGATCGGACGATATCACCTGGGTAGCCGCGACCGGACAAACCGGTTATATCGGCAGCGGCTATATGACTCCGCCGGATAATACAGGATCGAGCGTAGTCTGGAGCACCGGTTGTGAACTGGCATGGGATGTTGACATCTCGACGGCGGGCACATACTACATGGCCGTGCGACGCATTGCGTTGGATAACGGCGACGACTCGGCAAGAGTCGGTGTTAACGGCGCCGAAAGAGATGACAATACGTTCAATGGCATAGCAACCTCATGGCAGTGGTCTCGCGGAACAGACTTCGACCTGGGTAACCTCTCTGCAGGTACTCACACAATTCAGATTCGCCGTCGTGAAGACGGATTCTGTGTTGACCGTGTGATGATTGCCGATAGCTGGAGCAAGCTGCCGGCAGACGGCTCGACGGAAGCCGGCCCAGCCGAGAGTCCTACCGGCGGAGAACCACCTGACATCACGCCCCCTGCTGCACCGACGGGTTTATCGGCAACGGCGGGCGACGCGACTGTTTCGCTCGACTGGGATGACAACAGCGAACCGGATTTAGCTGTTTACGATGTCTATCGCTCAACCACCACAGGGGGCCCATATAGTGTGATCGATTTCGACTTAACGTCGAGCGATTACATAGACAACAGCGTCTCGAATGGCACGACCTACTATTATGTGGTCACGGCGGTCGATACTTCCAACAACGAGAGTGGTTACTCCAGTGAAGCAAGTGCTACACCACAAGGCGCACCTGCGACTGCTTTGCATGTGGCTGATATTGCCATGTCAACAAAAACAAGAGGTCCAAATGTTAATGGCATAGCTACAGTAACGGTCGTAGATGCCGGCGGCGTTCCTGTTGAAGGCGCGACCGTCTCCGGGCACTGGAGTGGACTAACCAGTGATAGTGATTCCGGTATAACTGTGGCAGATGGAACTGTTTCACTTAGTTCCAACAAGTTGAAAAATCCCAGTGGAACATTTACTTTCACAGTGGACAATATCACTAAAGCCGGTTGGACCTACGATTCGGCAGCCAATGTTGAGACAAGTGACTCGATAACTGTTCCCTAAATAACGTAACTGTCATCGATGGTTATTATGCTGTTACAATGGAAGCAGAAACCGGCAACAGTGATTTGAGTTACTATTAGGGAAGATAATGTTTTTTCCATAACGATTGGCCGCCCATTTTTTTCAGCGGGCGGCCGGTTTGTTTTTAAACCACAGATTTCACTGATTTTGTAGCCTCTTAGTATGTGCGGCTTGTTGCACACGCAGTTTTCTGGGATTTTCTCTTTTTCCTATTGTGTTTGTGGAGGATGGCGGGGACCAAAGGAACAGTTGTCAGGGGCCAGGGATCGGTTGTCAGGGATCAGGGACGGGAAAGCAAAAATTGAAAACGAGAGTGGATGCGTTGATTTGTGAAACAGCACTATCTGTACTGCCTGCCCTCGAGTTTTTCGGGCTCGATTTGTGGGCGGGGATCGGTACGGGCAGTGGCTGCGAAACTTTCAATTTTCGCTATAATATCGGGATGCTTAGCGGCTGTATTGCTCTTTTCGCCGATATCGGAACTCAGGTTGTACAACTCAAAGGGGACGTTGGAACTGTGCCGAACGGCCTTCCACTTGCCCATTCTCACTGCCTGCATCAGGCCATCGGAAATATTCCTTCGCTTGCCCCAGTTGTACCTATGCCACTCCCAGTATAAGAACTCGTGCATGGTCTGCTCGGTATCGCGGCCTGTCAGCGTGGGTATAATCGAGAGGCCATCGACGTTCGAGGGCATAAGGTTCGATGCTCCGGCCAACTCAGCCAGCGTGGGCATAACATCCGCAAAGTAGCACAGGAGATTGCTGATCTTTGCCGGGGCTATCTTTCCGGGCCAACGGACAATCATCGGCACACGAATACCGCCTTCGTACAACGACCTTTTAAATCCGCGGAGAGGCCCGCTCGAATCAAGCACGCCATCGAAGCGCTGGGCAGCCCCATTGTCCGAGACGAAAAATACAATTGTACGTTCGTCTATTTCCAACTCCTTGAGCAAGGTGAGCAACTGGCCAACCTGCCGGTCAATCATCGTATCCATCGCAGCAGCTACTTTGGCGTTTTTGGGCCAGGATTTATCCTTGTACATCTGCCAGGCAGGATCGGATTCGGGAATCTGGTATTTGCCGTGAGGCGGTGTCCAGGGTGCATAGCAGAAGAATGTGCGGTCCTTGTTACGGCGGATGAAGTCCAGGGTTTTATCGAAGATGCGGTTGTGTGAATATCGCTCGGCGGTTCCCTTTTCGCCTGTCATCGGCACCTTTTTACTGTTGTGCCAGAGGTACGGCGTCCAGTAGTCGTGTGCGTGTACCTGGTGGTAGTAGCCAAAGAACTCGTCGAAACCCTGCTTTTCCGGCACGCCGGTCGTGCCGACTTCGCCCAGACCCCACTTGCCGAAACCACCTGTAACGTAGCCGGCTTTTTTTAGAACCTCGGCAACCGTCACATCTTCATCGAGCAGTGGAATTCCGCCGGTGTTGCCGCGGACGGGAGTATGGCCCATGTGGAGGCCTGTCATAAGGACACTTCGGGCCGGGGCGCAGACCGTGCAGCCTGAGTAGGCCTGCATGAAGCGCATCCCTTCTGTTGCCATCCGGTTGATGTTCGGGGTTTGGATATGCCTGCTGCCGTAACAACCCAGGTCGGCCCAACCCATATCATCGACAATGATAAAGACGATGTTGGGGCCAGTGGCAACTATCTTTTCCGGAAGCGCTGAGTCCGGAAGCCGGGGGGATGGGGCTTCGCATCCGTGCACAAGGAGGGAGGCCGTTCCGGCGCCTACTGTTTTTAGAAAACTACGCCGATCCATATTTTTATCCTTAATCGACACAAGTCTATATACAAGGGAAATAACAAATTCAAAAGAAAAACGAGAAAGTGTAATATATTATGCGAAAACGGCCATGTCAAGGGCGTTAGACATTTACAGGCGGCAGAGGGGGTATTGTGGAAAAATTGTTGCAATTTCCGGGCCTGGGTGTTAGGATGCGCCCGAGGTTTTAATAAATGGCTGAACAGGTCGGAAATACTGATAAGGGCAGTGAGGCGGCTGTCAGTAAAGTCGTCAGCGATTTTGTTAATGGCTTGAGTGACGAGCACCGTATGCTTGTTGTTCTAAAATCGCAGTTATACGACGACATGTGGGAGCCGATGCTCGATGACCTGCGAAACCGTCTATCAGGTAAACCCTATATATTTAAGCTGGCCAACCGAATACAAGAAGACATTCGACGCATTGAACAGATGCAGGAATTCGAGTCTGAAAATGACGTTAATTTGGCTGACTATGTAAAAGTGTAAAGGTAAGTAAAAAGTAAGGAATAGAAAATCCATAGTTTCGCTTTTTTCACTTTTTAACTTATGCAGGAACGGAAGGTGCGATGATGTTGAAAACACGGCGATACAGATTTCTTTTATTGGTGAGTCTTTTTGTTTGGTTTAATGCGGCCGGTGCCATAGCTGCCGAGGGTAATTCGAGGTGGCTTGTTTCGCCAGAGTTGCTGAAACACGCTAAGCTGGAAACAGTATGGCAGACGGATCTGCTTCTGGAACAGGGTGAAAGCCTAAAGGATTTGCATATTCTTGGTAATCGTATCTATGCGCTGTCGAATCGAAATTATATTGTTTCCCTGGACAGGAAAAAAGGGAATGTGATATTTGAGAGGTCTTTTGCTCCGGTTGGCATTCGTATTGTGGGACTGGAACTTTATAATGATGAGCTTTTTTCTGCATTTGGCAGTGAGCTTGTTGAGGTTAATCCGGAATTCGGCACAGAGAGCAAAACCAGGCGTCTGGAGTTTGCTGTAGTTTGTCCTCCTGCTCGTAACAAATCTTACTTTTATTTGAGCGGGACTGACGGACGTATGCATACATTACGTGCCGAGGACAAGGTTCAAATCTTTGAAGTAGCTGCTGATAACGGTTCGATGATTACTTCGATTATTGCTGACGAGAATTTTGTCATTTTCGGTACTGAGTCGGGCAATGTGGTAAGTATCACGGATGATGCGCCGAGACAGTTGTGGCAGTTCGATGCTGCCGGGGGTATTGCAGGGGCGATTGTCAGAGATGGCGAATCCCTGTTTTTTGCCAGTAAGGATACGAACGTTTACAGGATTGACATGCAAACGGGAGATTTTATCTGGAAATATCAGACTGAAGCGATGCTCGACAGGGCTCCACGAGTCGGGGAAAGGCTCGTGTATCAACATGTACGCTATAAAGGTTTGACAGCGATAGACAGGGAAAGCGGCAAACTTATGTGGAGAGTGCAGGGAGGTGTTGATTTATTAACGGAAGCGGCGGAAAAGGCTTATGTGATTGCAAAGGGCCGGCTCGTGGTGATGGACAATAAGAGGTCCAGGCAGTTGTATTCGGTCAACTTTGCGGGTGTTTCGAAATATACGGCCAGTATGTCGGATTCGAAAATCTATATTGCCAATGAGGCCGGGCGAATTGCCTGCTTAAAGCCGGTTGAATAGTCTACAGTTGAGAGTGTGGTGTCGATACGTTATCGCGAGCCGGATGCCAGAGCTAATGTGCCAGGCCGGGGTAAAGCAAGATATTGAAGTTTTGAAAGTGAGAAAGTTTAAATGGATGTGAAAATCAAAACAGCGCTGATAAGTGTTTCGGATAAGAACGGAGTCGTCGACTTTGCCAAGGCGCTTGGCAAAATGGGTGTCAAGATAATTAGCACAGGCGGCACAGCTAAAGCCTTGAGCGATGCAGGGGTGAAGGTGGTCGGCATTGAGTCGGTCACCGGCTTTCCAGAGATGATGGACGGCAGAGTAAAGACGCTTCATCCGAAAATACACGGCGGACTGCTGGGGCTTCGGGACAAAAAGGAACATACAGCGGCGATGAAGGAGCATAAAATTGAGCCGATTGATTTGGTGTGTGTGAATCTTTACCCATTTGAAGCGACAATCGCCAAGCCGGATTGCAAATTGGAAGATGCGATTGAAAATATCGATATTGGAGGGCCGAGTATGATTCGCTCGGCTGCAAAGAATAATAAGTTCGTTACGGTTGTTACAGAACCGGGACAATATAACAAAGTCATCGAGCAGATGCAGAAAAACGATTGTGCCGTGAGCAAGAAACTGCGCAGCGATTTTGCGCGGATTGCATTTGGGCTGACGGCTTCGTATGATGCTGCTATATCGAAGTATCTTAATGGTAAGCAGGCGGTAGAGTATCCGGAGAGGATTTCAATCGCGGTTAAGAAAGAAACTTCGCTGCGTTACGGCGAAAATCCCCATCAAAGCGCAGCTTTCTATAAACTGGCGTCAAGCCCGGAGGTGTCGGTTAGTAGTGCCGCTTTCTTAGAAGGAGGCACGGCTATCAGCTTCAATAACATCTTGGATGTAAATGCAGCGTTTGAGCTGGTTAAAGAGTTCGAGGAGCCGGCAGCCGTTGTTGTAAAGCACCTCAATCCCTGCGGGTGTGCGGTCGATGAGGAAATTCTCGATGCATACCGGAAAGCCTACGAGGGTGATGTTGTCAGCGCGTTCGGTAGCATTGTCGCTGTGAACAGGAAAGTCGACGTTGAACTTGCCAGGACGATAATGGAATCGTACAGCCGGTTTGGCAAGGCAAGAGGGGCCAGCGGATTCTTTGCTGAAGTAATTATCGCACCGGAATTTGACGCTGAGGCGCTTGAGATAATCAGGACGTTGAAGGCCTGGGGCAGTAGGGTCCGGCTGATGGAAACCGGGCCAATCGACCGGGCCAAAATTGACGCCGTCGAGTACGACGCTCGCTGCGTTGTCGGTGGGATGCTTCTGCAGAGAAGAGATCTGGTCGGCTGGGAGCCGGCTGAGTTGAAGTATCCGACCCAGGCCAAACCGAGCGCCGAGCAGCTTGAGGATTTGAGGATCGCCTGGATTGTTTCCAAGCACACAAAGAGCAATACCATCGTCCTGGTCAAAAACAAAAAAGTATTGGGAGTCGGCGCCGGACAGATGAATCGCGTTGAGTCCGGACTGATCGCGTTTAAGCGAGCAGGTGACGAGACAAAGGGTTGTGCGATGGCTTCGGATGCGTTCTTCCCATTCCCTGATAACGTTGAAAATGCTGCCAAGGCTGGGGTAACTTGCATAGTCCAGCCGGGCGGCTCAAACAAAGACGATATAGTCATCGCCGCTGCCGATGAGCACGGGATCGCAATGGTGTTTACCGGCAAGAGGCATTTCAAGCACTGATTTCGTATTGCGTAGTGTGTATATCGTATTGCGTGATACGGAATGGGGGTTTCATTTCGCTCATATCGGCTTTTCATCCGGCGCCCGCCGGTAGACTATAATAACGGGCGCCGGTGATAGCTTTTTGCATAAACTGGCTTATTCTGCGCCAATAACTGTTACATCCGGAGGCTGGATCGAGCGATTATTGCGACCTAATCGAGCGCGCCATAAAAGAGCCTCCTCAAGGTTTTGCTTTGCGATGTCCGCTTTTAGCGAAAGCAATTCATAAGTGTCAGCATTTTTTAGCAGATTTTCGGCCTCTTTGAGTTGTTTTTCAAAACTGTGAATTTCCTGATGGGCCAGATCTGTTTGTATCGAAAGGGTGGCCAGCTCATCATTGAGGGAGCTTATCTCGACACCGCCCGCCGGATTGATAATCTGTTCACGCCGTTGTGCAAGCTCTATTTTTGCTCTTACGATTTTCTCCTTGATGTCTTGTATGTTGGCAAGGGAAGCATCGCCGGCATCGTAGAGTTTCTGAGCTTCTTGCAAGCCTTTTTCATGCACATAAAGCATTGACCGAAGTTCACTGGTAATGGAGTCGTTATCGACTCGTTGTTTCCGCTTGTCTTTTGTTTCTGCTATTCGCTTGGCTGTTGCTTCATAGAGCATTTCATCTGAGGCCCGCTTCATTTTGGCGGACTGGAGTATTTGACGCAGGCTGCTAATATTTTTGAGAATCGCATACCGCGAGAGGTCCCGGGAACCGGAGATATCTCTGAGAATCCTCTGCATCTGAACGAGTTCGTGCTCTGCGCGGTCGGCTTCCTCGTCAGCAAGTTTGAGTTGCTTATTGAGTTTGGCACTATACTGGTCAAAGGCTCCACGCAGGGCACTACGCAGGTTTTCGATAAGGGCAAACATGAACTCCTCGGCTGCCGGTTTGATGGGCTCGTCGGTACTAATGGAGAGGTCAACGCGCAGGCGGAAGAGGATGGTTTGCTCGCCAGCAGAGGGTAGTGGCTGTGTAACTGTCGGGGTGCGGCGGGTTGTGCGGCTTGGGGTTGTGGGGCGGCGCGTTGTGGTGGGGGTTCCGGTGCTTCCAGGACGGGCCGTTCGTGCAGTAGGAGTCCGAGATGGGGTTGGGGTTCTCGCGGTGGTTGGAGACCTTCTGCCAGGAACTGTAGTTCCCAGCGGTATGCCTATACCGCCGAGAGCTGAATCCCCGGCAAAAACTTCCTCGATTTGGACTAACCTAGAAGGGATAGGGATCTCTGGTGAGATATCCAGTACTTCACGGACGGCCTTTCTAACAACGCCGGAACTGTGCATCAAATACTCGATAATAATATCATTGAGCGGCATGACAGAGGGGTCGGATGTTACCTTGACCAGACAGCTTGCGTAACGTGTGTTTGAAATCTTAGGTGCCGTTGACTTTTCGGCTGACTGGGCTCCGGCTGCGATTAGAAGGACCAACGCCAACAGGATGACAGCAGGTTTTATGGTTTTCATATCAAGTCTCCTTTCGAATTATTAAGTTGATTGTTTTTGATTTCTGATAATGTTTGTCGGGCTTCTTCGGCCCATCGGCTTTGCGGGAAAAGTTCAATAACGCGGTTGTAAGCCTGGATGGCAGAGTCTTTTTGGTCAAGCTCGCGGTACATACGGTTGGCCTGGTAAACGAGGATAAAGGCGGTCTTGTCGACCTGTTTCCGGATTTCTTCCATGGGGTCGGGGATACTGGCAAGCTCCGCCCGGAGTTCGTTAAGTCGGCGTTGCTTTCGCTCGGCGTCGAGGACCTCCCGGATAAGGTTCAAAGTGGCATCGGTCTGTACCCGGAGCTGTTCTATCTGGGCTTGGAGCGCTACTATGTTCTGCTGGTCCCGGGTTTTTTTGGCGCTGAAGCTCCAAATACCAAGAGCGAACAGAACGATAGCGGCCGCTGCGATGCGGACAGCTAAATTTGCGGTGTGCCTCCGATTGGCGCGGCGGCGGACGGCCACGGCCAGATTTGCTGATATGGGCGCAGGGGCCCCTGCCGTTTGGTCGGCTTTTTGAAGCAGGTTTTTTATTTTGTTTTCCGTCATAGTTTATTACTCAATTAGTTCAGCCAGGTCTTGTCTCAGGCGTTCTCTGGCCCTGCTTAATCTGACGTTCAGGGCGTTTTTTGATATGCCGAGCATTGGCGCTATTTCGTTTGTAGAAAGATCCTGCAGATACCTTAGTACAACCGGCTCGCGATATTTGGCAGGCAGAGCTTTTACGGCACGGCGGACCCGCTCGAAAACTTCGCTGTCCATTGACGTCTCATTTGCAGCTTGGGCCCGAGCAAGGGATGTTTTAGCGTCAGCTTGTGAAAAGACTCTAATGTAGAGCATACGCTTATATCGGTAGCTGCGGCATTTGTTTATTGTTATGGTAAAGAGCCAGGTTTTGAGGCTGCATTCACAGCGAAATTTTTTCAGGCCAAGAAACGCGGCCAGGAAAACGTCCTGAACAATATCTTCGACCTCACCGGGCCAGCCGAGTAGTCGGTTGGCCAGCACCGCAATAGCAGCCGAGTTTCCTTCGACAATCCTGTCAAAAACAGAGTCGTCGCCCTGGTTGAATTGCCTAACCAGGAGTTCATCATCAAGGGTTTCGGTCATGACCACTATATTAGACAACGGAGCGGGAGGAAACTTACAAAAAATTTGGGGAAATTGGGCAAATGCTGTGTTGCAGCGACAAAAATCAAAAAGCCCGGCTGATTGTCGGGCTTTTTGTTACGCTTGGGCCTTATAAAAAACTCATTTCTTTTTTGGTTTTAAGCCTGCGGCTCTGCGGAGCTTGGCCACCATATCCGTCTTTTCCCAGGTAAAGTTGACTCCCTTTCGGCCGAAGTGTCCGCCATAAGAGGTTTCGGCATAGATTGGGCGGTCAAGTTTCAAATGCGCGATCATTTTCTTTGGAGTTAAGGGAAAGAGCTTCCGTACAATCTGACTTATCTTTTGCTCGCTGATTTTTGAGGTTCCCTCGGTATCTACGAGGACGGAAATCGGCTCGGCTACTCCAATGGCGTACGATAACTGGATTTCACAGGCGTCGGCGAGGCCCGCAGCGACGATGTTTTTTGCGATGTATCGGGCCATATAACTTGCCGTCCTGTCGACTTTCGTGGGATCTTTTCCGCTGAAGGCACCACCTCCGTGGCTGCCTCTTCCGCCATAGGTGTCAACGATAATTTTTCGCCCTGTAAGTCCACAATCTCCTTTTGGGCCGCCTGTTACGAAGCGACCGGTCGGATTGATATGGTAAATGATGTTCTTGTCAACAAGACGCTTCGGTAAGACGGGAAGGACAACTTTTTCAATAATTTGTTTTCGCAATTGCTTATAGCCAATAGACGGTGCGTGCTGTGTGGATACTACGACCGTATGAACGCGTTTTGGCTTGCTGTTTTCGTATTCGACCGTGACCTGACTTTTTCCATCCGGTCGCAGCCAGGGCAAAATCTTTTTCTGACGTATTTTTTCCAGTTGAGTTGTTATAGCATGTGCAAGTTGAATTGGCATTGGCATCAAAGCAGGCGTTTCCCTGCAGGCAAATCCGAACATCAGGCCCTGGTCGCCGGCCCCTTGTTCTTTATGCAGGCCTTTTCCTTCACTTACTCCCTGTGAGATGTCAGGGCTTTGGTTGTCAATTGAAACTACAACGGCACAATCGTCTCCATCGAAACCTATGGTAGGATCGTCGTAGCCGATTTTTTTGATTGTCTTTCTGATGATTCCAGGGATGTCAACATATGCTTTTGTCGTGATTTCGCCGGCGACTACGACCAGGCCCGTAGTCACCAAAGTTTCACAGGCCACTCTGCTTTTTTTGTCCTGTGCGAGCATTGCATCAAGGATCGCATCGGATATGTGGTCTGCGACCTTATCAGGATGGCCCATTGTTACAGACTCACTGGTGAAGAGGTATTTGTCGGTATCACAATGGGTATTGTTGTAAATCGATTTTTTTGCCATTGGTGGTTTACCCTTTCAGCAACTGGTTGAATTTTTACTCGAGACCAAAGCAGTGTATGATAGTGATTGTTTATACAAAGTCAAACTAAAAATAATTGACACGAGGCGGATGCTTTTGGGATTTATGGATTATTACTTTCTTGAGTTGTCATTGAGTCTCCAATTAGGTGTTATATATTCAATGGAATAGTTTTCTACTTCAAGGAAATGTGTGTCCTGCTCGGAGATATAATTGGTAAGAAAACTCAAAACTGCCCGGACGGCAGGTTCCTGGTCTTTAAACTTCTTATTTGTACCATACTTAGGGACAAACCCACTGCCGAACCAGGTTGGTTGAAGTATGGTAGAAAGATAAACCTTTCGCTTTTTTCTGTCTATCCTGAATGCGGGGCTGTTGAATATGAATTTTTTGTTCTGTTCCTCCAACTGCTTATTGAGTTTGTGGCCGTAATAGGGCTCATTGCGCAATGGTGGACTGGAGAGGGTGGCATAAGACAGGGCAAAAAATGCTCGCGGCTCGTTCAACTCTTTGCCGGAGAACAGCTCTTCAACTTGTGGAAGAGTAAATACCTCATCCATTACATGAAATTTTTGGCTTTTGATGCCACCTATTCGTTTGTCGATGTGCCTGATACTGTCAGGTTCCCAGCCTCGAAGGAGATGTAGCAGCCGATACGAATCAATAGGATAATTATCGATAATTATTTTAAGCATTTGCAAGTTGTATGCGTTAATCCAGAAAGCAATCTTGTCCTCTTTCGGCCAGGAATTATATTCGCTTCGGTTGAGCCCGGCAAATTCACTCAGAAGTTGTTTCAACTGCGACCTCTTTAGCTTTAGCTTTCTATAGTTAACCATTCCCTTATCGTCAACGAAGTTGCTTAGGATAGCGGCACACTTGCCGTGAAAAGTCACTTTGGGAGGCGGCTTGACATCATTAGGCTCGGCCTTAATGGGTTCGATCTCGTTAGGTTCAGTCCTGGTAGGCCCAGGTTCGTTAGGTTCAGCCTGAGTGGGGTCGGCTTCATTGGCTTGGACTTTTGGAGACTCTACCTGGTTAGATTCAATTTCTGTAGGCGCAAGCTCATCAGGCTCGGTCTTTACAGGTTCGGCCTCATTAGGTTCGAACAAGTTAGGTTCAGCCTTAGCTGATTCGACTTCATTAGGTCCAAACAGGTTAGGTTCAGCCTTGGCAGGTTCGAACTTAGGGCTTTCAACCTCTGGAGAACCGGTAGGTTCGCGTTCTGCAGGTGGACAACCGGCAATAAAGACTAATAATGTTAGCACTGTTATGAAAACAACACGGCTTTTAGCCATTTTCAACTTCCGATAACTAAATACACGGCCCTTTCAGCCATAAGATTAATCATTCGTGTATTAGAATAAGGCGTTAGCTAATAAATGCAACGATTTGTTAAAGGGTTTTTTCGTATTTTTGCAGGGCAAACTTAATTTTGCCAGGATAGCTTTACAAGAAATTAGGCGAGATGCTATATTTTAGCCCTTTAATACTGCTAATGGGACCATTCGAGCAACGGCTTTAGCCCAGCCGCATTCGACAACAATTCGAACAACCTCATCAATATCCTTGTAGGCACCGGGGGCTTCTTCCTTTATTTTCTGCTTGTTGCCGGTGATGAGCTTTATACCTTTCATACTGCGTTTGAACTGGTCATCACTAATTTTGGCCGGGGTGATAATTCTGCCTCTGCGTATTTTTCCCAGGGCGGCGGTGCGGCTCATCACTCTGCCTGCTCCATGGTTGACCGAACACAAAGATTCCTCAGAATTACCGGTTCCAACCATCAGAAAGCTCGCGGTACCCATTGAACCGGGAGTAATTATAGGCTGGCCGGTGCCTGCGAAAATAGTACCTGTCATACGCCTGGGGCCGAAGGCGCGTGTGGCACCTTTGCGGTGGACCCAAAGTCGTTTGCCGTTGTGTTCCTCGAACTTCGCCATATTGTGTGTGACATCGTACACCATTTTTAGTGGAGTTGGCCCAAACATTCTGTTAAAGCAGCGCCTTACAAGCAGGGCCATAATGTGGCGATTTGTGAATGCGAAGTTAGCGGCAGCGCCCATCGCGTTGATATAATTCCTGCCGGCGTCACTTTCAGTCGACAAATATGAAAGCATTTTTTTTCTGTCGGCCATATCGGGCCTACCGGCAGCGATATTCATATACTCATCGGCTACCTCATAGCCAAATCGGCGTGAGCCCGAGTGTATCATTACAACGATTTGATTTTCAAAAAGGCCGAAGGTTTTTGCCGAATCGCGGTCAAAGATTTTCTCAACGCATTGAATTTCAATAAAGTGATTTCCTCCACCGAGTGTACCGAGCTGTCCGGAGCCTTTTTGTATTGCGGCTCTTGGTACCGCCGCGACCTCGGCAGGCATCTGGCCATTCTCCTCGATTCTTTTAATGTCCTCGGCAAACTCAACCGGATCAAAGGCTTCCCAGACCCGGTGTTTGGTTCGTTCTGCCAGGGTGGGTACCGAAGCGGCTCCTTTATTTATCACAGCTTCAATGCCGGCTTTATCCAACGGCAGATTGGCCTTGCCCTCTCCGAGCGGGATATCACGAGCGATAGAGGCTGCGATTTGATCTGTGTCGATATCACCTTTCGTAAAGGGTGTGCGTAAGAGGCGCATACCGCAATTAATATCGTACCCGACGGCAGCCGGCATAATGGCATGGTCCAGTCCTAAAACGGCCCCGATGGGTATGCCGAAGCCAACATGGATATCAGCGGTGGCAAGGACTTTCTTTGCAGGGGGCAAAGAAGCGGCATCACAAAGTTGACGGACGGCGTCGGGCTCGAGTTTGATAGCTTCGGAGGCGAAAATGGTCGCATCGGTAACCATTGCTCCGCAGCGTCCTATATGAAGGCAAAAAGGATTTACACGAACAGGTTTTGGAGTGGATTCGTTCACAAAAAAAATCCTTAATAATCGCTTATCGGTTCTGTATATACAACTATACCGTTTTTACAATCTATGGATAGAGACTTTTGGGAAAAAGATTAAGAAAAGCTGATTATTGGACGAGTGAAGAAGGAGAGTCTATGGCCGATCGAAGAAAGCAGGCCCCGAATTAGCTTGACCTGAGGCAAAAATAAAGGTATGCTACATAATACTGAGCGGACATATAAATAGGAGACTAAATTGTTTTTGAGGGTGTCGATTTAATGAAGACAAAATGGGTGATTTTCACTGTTTTAGCGGCATTTTTTGTTTTAGTGGCACATTCAGGTTCCCAAGCCGCCAATACCAGGGATATTGACATTGTACGCAACAAGCCGGTGCTTGAAAGCACAGATTTGCCCATTATTAACGATTTCGTGGATGAGGCCGTGCGGGAATTGGTCAACACCAGGGATTTCTCGTATATAGCGCAGCTCCGCAACACAATTCTGGCACGCAGAACCAGCAGGAAGAGCAGTGCTCAGACCCAATACACAGAGCAGTTTTCCCAGTCGGCTCATAAATACATCTCTGAAGGCTTTAAGGAGGCTGAGCTGTTGAAACCGAAAAACCGCAGTTTCATGGCGACTCTTAATCTTTTGATTCTGATAGATGGGCTCGAGGACTTACGGTTGGCAGAGCCGGCTATAAGGTTTCTAAAAGATGAGAATACAGTTATTCGCTATTGGGCGGTTCATTCCTTAACTTCTCCCGGCTTTACAAAGCAGTTAGATCCTGCGAAAGCAGCCAATTTGCAGTTAGCACGCCGTATCGTAGAACAACTTAAAACTCTGGTTGGGACTCCCGGGGGGCAGGGGCACGAGATATTAGCGTTGGTGGCTGAATTTGCCGCTGAGGTGGGCGTTCCACAAGGCGAAGTTTTATTGGGCCAAATAGCTGATTTGCGAATCAAAAAGTATGCTGACTGGACAGTGGATTATGAATTTCTGGATGGCACCGTCCTGAAACTGCTCTACAAAAAGATATCTACCGGCGCGGTGAACAAGGCCGCTGTTTCCCGCCGTTTTGGACAATTGTATTCCTATGTGATTCAAAGATATGTTAAAGGCCGGTTCTTTCTAAATCCTACTCAGAAACATCAACTGGCTTCGGTATTGGTTGAAATTGAAAAATCGTGTATCAGTAGACTCTTAGCCAAGCCGCAAACAGTAATAAAGAGGTCTATTGAGCGGGTTGATTATACACGTCTTTTGCTGGAGCATAGCAGCTTGCTCGGAGACCAGGCAACCCCCGGCCGATTGCCCGAGAAGCTGAACTTTAACTACGGCACAAACCCGAATGGCTCCACGCGTACCGCACCGCTTACTCTGCCGGACCCACCCCTAAAACCGAGTACTGAAGAATGATTATCTCCCAGTCCGGACGCCTCTTGGCGGATGTTTGAATTGCCCACCGAAAGGCGTCCCCAAGTGGAATAACGCAATGTGGCAAACAGGGGGCAAAAGGAGTTTCGTTCTGTTTCTTGAACAGCTCATTGCCGGCAATAACTTCCTGCGAGGCCTTGAGAAGATGTGTGGTGAATGGGCTATGGTGGGCAACTAAGCCGAGGCACCGGCTGAAAGTGTCATATTCGTAATTGACAAATTATACCAATTGCGTTAAATTATTGCGCTTCGCGCATTTGGCACAGACGAGTGGCAGCCTCAAGCGCACAGGCTGTGTCGCAATAGTTGCTATACGCCTTTGTTTTGTTGTGGACATAAGTCGCAATCTTGATAATTCA
>VRUL01000076.1 GCA_019456145.1 Planctomycetota bacterium | reverse complement strand
CAGGTGAAAAACCCAAGGCCCAGCTGCGCAAGCGGCCGGTAACCCTGCAGGTCTTTGCATCGGATGTAACTGTTAAACCGGGGCAGACAATCAAGATGTCAATAAAAATCGATATCGATGAAGGCTATCATATTAATTCGTCACAGCCTTTGACCAAAAAACTTATAGCAACCTCGGTATCATTAAAGAAACTCCCGCAAGCTGCGATCGAAACGGTCAGTTATCCAAAAGGTAAAGAAATGAAATTGAAATTCAGCCCTGAGCCGCTTTCGGTATATGAGGAAAGTGTAAACATTAAATTTGCGGTTACTATCGCTAAAGATGCAAAAGAGGGAAAAAGCAATCTGGAGATTGAGGTTCGAACACAAGCGTGCACAGAAACATTTTGCCTTGCACCGGAAACCCATGTGCTCTCTATTCCTATCCAGATTGAGCCAAAAATCAAATGATACTTTTAAGCAAATTGGATTAGAATGTATATACTTATTTTATTGGTTAATATTTCAGTTCAGTGGTAAGTCGCAAAATAGCTGTGATGTACATTAGGGTACTTAAGGGGCATAAGTAATGCAAGATAGTTTGTCGAAAGCTGATGTCAATAGAATTATAAAATCAACTATTCCCACAGTAATAACTCATTTATTACTTCCTCTGACATTCTTTCCATTTGCTTTTTTTGTGGTGCCGTCATTTGCAGCAAAAGCAAGGGAATTGGGTGTTGGAGTCTCTAAATCAACAGTACTTGTTTTTAATCTGTCATCTTTTATCTGCCAGTATTGGTATCTGTGTATATTAATTCTTGGCTTTGCAGTAACCATTGACGCTGTGATTTGTTTTTTTCTGTTTCGTTTAAAAAGGAAAATTGTTACTCAGCTATGGTCTGGATTTGTAATTCTCACTGAAGCTGTTTTTGCCAGTTTGTGTGTTTTAGTACTACTTTTGTCTCTGCAGCGTATGTCTAATGCTCCCTGGTTATGTCCTGTCTAAATTAACGTGGATACGTCTTTTGATAATATCTCAATTTAGTGAGGAGCCGGAAGATAAATGTAGTTAATAGATGAAAATGATGCTTAGTGACGTAACTAAGCAAGAACATAGAAAATTAGATAGTAGGTTCTATGTTGCAGAAGTAGTGAATTGAAACGAAAGGAGATTTTTAAAGATGAAGAAATTAAGAAAGGTTATTGTGCTGATGCTGATTACCGCATTTGTTTCGCTTGGCCTGACGGGTTGCAGTAACGAGAGCAAACATCCATCTGAGGAGCATCCGACCAAGGAAAGTGCGACCAAGGAGCATCCGACCACGGAGCATCCTGAATAACGTTTAAGCTTTTGACTGCAGCATTCAGTTGGGAGATGAAAGGAGTTTGTGCTATGAACTGGCAAAAGATCATACCAGTGGCAGTGGCGGTTTGTACTCTACTTGCTGGCTCCGATACGTCGCGAGGAGAGAAGCAAGGCTCGTCCGAGTCTGTACCTAATGTGGTAACAAAGGACATACAGAAAGGTATCGAAAAACATATCGAAGAGCAGAGCCGCTTAGGTGAAGGATATTTCAAACTTCCCTTTGATGAAGGGGAGCTACGACTTAAGCTGGTGCGTGTCCACACTGAGTACTTGGCAAACCTGGGGCCACGCCGTCATTTTGCATGCGTGGATTTGGCGAATATTGACGGAGATGTTTATGACGTGGATTTTTTCCTTGCCGGCGACCCTGGTGCGATGAACGTAACGGAAACCACGATCCATAAGGTCAACGGCCAACCCCGTTATGTGTGGGAGCAAAAGCGTGACAAAACCTGGCACCGTGTATCCGTAAAGAAAGCACCGCCAAGTCTGCTTGGTGTAATCACCGGCCGGGACGAGTTCGAGTTTATATATCGTGCGACACTGCCGAAACTGACCGACAACGCCCGTATGTGGATTCCCATGCCAACCACTGATTCATTCCAAACGGTCAAAGTCAAGTCCATCAAAGCTCCTGGGCAGCAAAAAGTATTACAGGAGCATGAACACGGAAACAGTATACTTTTTCTGACGCTTGGCCCGGAAGATAGCGGAAAAACTGTCGAACTCCGCTTTCAGATACAGCGCATTGATAAAGGCGTTTATGCAGCGCAAACGCTGACCCCTGAACAATACCTTAATCCTGAGCGACTTGTACCAGCCAATGCCAAATTCCGCAGCATTGCCGAGAAGGTCGTTGTGGGCAAGAAAGGGGACCTTGTGCGTGCACGGGCACTTTACGACCACGTCATAGAACGCATGCGGTACATGAAGTTTGGCTCAGGATGGGGAAAAGGAGATGCCGTCTATGCGTGTGATGCACGCACCGGTAATTGTTCAGACTTTCATTCCTACTTCATCGCCTTGTCTAGATCTGTCGGTATTCCAGCACGCTTTGGCATTGGTGCAGCAATCCCTTCGGAGAGGAATGAAGGTGGGATAGACGGTTATCATTGCTGGGCGGAGTTCTATACTGATGGCAGGTGGTGGCCCATTGATATTACTGAAGGCGATAAGTGTTCCAGTCTGTCTACCTATTTCTTCGGTCACCATCCGGCAAACCGAATCGAACTAAGCCGCGGTCGTGATCTCATAGTTGATCCTGCTCCTGCATCAGGTCCTATTAATTTTCTTGCCTATCCAGTGTTGGAGATCAATGGGAACCCGACAAAGGTAAAAGTCGAGTTTTCCTTCAATCGAAACACTCCTTAAAAGCTGCAATCTTCACAGATTATGAGAAAGCACGAGACAAGCACTCCAGTTTCAATAAAAAATATGGAACGACCGGTCTCGAAATTGTGAAAGCCGTGATCTCATAAAACAGGCTTAGGTGACAAGATGGTACGTAGCCGGTACACTTAAAGAAGATATATTGATATGTATGAAGATTTCGAAGACTGGACACTAAGTGACTTGAAGAAGAAATATTAATATTTGAAGACATTAATCGTGATGGTGTTGTGAATTTTGTTGATTACGCTATTTTTGTTAACCATTGGCACGAAGGAATTCAATAAGAAAATATCAGTTTTCTTTGACAAAACCCTGTCTCCATTTTGACACTACACATGCAGTTTTCCACCAATTTGAGCATCATTCGATGTCTATTGTCAGCCAAAAAATGAATATTTTAAATTTTTTTTGCATGAAATAGTATTCAATATACTTTGACAAAACATGCCCTTTCTGTCCGATAGTTCAGTCCAAAGTTTATAAAGATGTCCGGCAAATAAAAAAGCTTAGCAATAACTGGTTAAGTT
>VRUL01000075.1 GCA_019456145.1 Planctomycetota bacterium | reverse complement strand
TATAGGAACATTTTTTAGCATCACGGTCTACAACGTAGAGAAACGGCAACTACTCGAGCGTGCCCTCTTGATGCTAACGCCGTTAGCAACTTAATGATGGACAAATGCGAATGGAAGACACAGAGCTTGGAAAACTGCTAGTAGATTTAGAATCTGATCGCGTTGAGCGCAAAGCATCCATAGCACAAATCGATAGAATCTGCGAGGCCATTTGTGCATTTGCTAATGACCTTCCTGATCATAGAAAGCCAGGAGTAATTTTTGTTGGAGCAACTGATGACGGTAGCTGTGCAGACTTACCTATTACTGACCCACTACTTGTAAGGCTCGCTGATCTCCGTTCAAATGGCAATATTCATCCCTTTCCCTCAATGGTTGTACAAAAGAAGACATTGAATGATTGTGATATAGCTGTTATCATCGTCTATCCATCCGATCTGCCTCCGGTAAGATACAAGGGTCTTACTTGCATTCGCATCGGTCCGCGCAGGGCTATTGCTACGATTGAGGAGGAACAACGTCTAATTGAAAAGCGTCGATACGGTGTATCCATTCCTTACGACATGCATCCTGTAGACGGTAGCTCGATTGAAGACCTTGATCTTGAGCTATTTGAAAAGGAATACTTACCCTCTGCAATACCCTCTGACATTATTGAACAGAACACTAGATCCATTCCTGAACAGCTCATCTCTCTTCGGTTCTTAACTTCAGAGGGGCTGGCTACTGTATCTGGAATCTTAGTACTCGGCAAACATCCCCGGGAGTTTATGCCAGGTGCCTATGTCCAATTTCTGCGAATTGAAGGAACAGTGATCACAGATCCGATTAAAGATCAAAAGGAATTACATGGCCCTATAGCTCACTTGCTTAGAGAGCTGGAAGAAGTATTGAAGATCAATGTTTCTGTTAGTTCGAATGTACGAGTAGGGGATCTAGAGGAACGACGCCCTGATTATCCTATCGTGGCGCTTCAGCAATTGATTCGTAACGCGGTTATGCACCGAACATATGAAAGTACATACAGTCCTGTAAGAGTTTTTTGGTTTTCTGACCGAATTGAGATCCACAGTCCGGGGGGGCCTTTTGGAAGTGTTAATAGAGGCAATTTTGCACAGCCGGGTATTGTCGACTACCGAAATCCTAATATTGCTGAAGCGATGAAGAATCTAGGTTACGTTCAACGATTCGGCTCAGGAATTCCTCTTGCAATCGGCAAGCTTCAAAATAACGGAAATCCTATGCCTGATTTTATCGTTGAAGACACTAATATTCTCGTTGTCGTTAAGAAAATCATATGAAAACCGACGTAATTGCATTTTTCAATAACAAGGGTGGGGTTGGAAAAACCTCCTTAGTATATCAACTTGCATGGATGTATGCGGATATGGGGATTCGTGTAGTTGCGGCTGATTTAGATCCACAAGCTAACCTCACTACAGCCTTTATTGGTGATGATCGTCTGGAGAAACTCTGGCCTGAGAATAGCCATCCAGATACTATTTTTGGGTGCATACAACCCCTTCTAAAGGGTACAGGAGATATCAGCACGCCTCACCTTGAGGCCATTGAGGATGCGTTAATATTACTAGTTGGTGATCTTGATCTTTCAGCTTTCGAGGATGAGCTCTCGGCTCAATGGCCTGGATGTATGGATGGAAAGGAACGTTCTTTTCGTGTACTATCATCTTTTTGGCGTGTTTTACAATCGGCGGCTCGTGAGCATCGTGCAAGTATCATTCTAATGGATCTTGGCCCCAATCTTGGATCAATCAACCGCGCGGCATTAATAGCTGCTGACTATGTTGTAATACCTCTCTCCCCCGATCTATACTCCTTACAAGGGTTGCGGAACCTGGGTCCTACCTTGCGTCGATGGAACCATGAATGGGAAGAACGTTTACAAAAAAAACCCGTCGTCGACGATTTATCTCTTCCCGCTGGTAGAATGGAGGCTATTGGGTACGTAATAATGCAGCACTCTGTAAGATTAGACCGTCCTGTAAAAGCTTATGAGCGATGGATTGATAGGATACCGGGAACCTATAGAAAATCGGTACTCAATCAACCTACGGGTGATAATATCTCTGTCATGGAAGACCCTAACTGTTTAATTCTTCTCAAACATTATCAAAGTCTTATGCCACTGGCTCAGGAAGCACGGAAGCCAATGTTTCATCTGAAATATGCCGATGGAGCAATCGGTGCGCACATTCAAGCTGTTAAGCAGGCAGAGCTGGACTTTAAGAAACTATCTGACGAAATTGCTCGACGTACTAATATATCCCTACAAATCGAATCAGTTCCAATAATAGCACAATAATATCCTCCACAAGAAGTTCCCCATTTTCTTGCATCCCTTAGGTAGTCCCTAACACAAATGCCGCTTCCTGAATCCTCAACCGGGTAACTCTCCCATGCACATCGCCCTCCTCCGCGCAACCATCTCAATCTCTGAGGCCTACTCGCTCAAGGACAAGCGCCGGGTGGTCAGAAGAGAACCCACCCCAGTCCCGACGCCAGTGTCGGGACTTTCCCCTCCCCCCGCTTTCAGCGGGACAGGCTTCTAAAGGGAGGGGCCTCACGGCTTGCCCGGCGTAGCGAAGCGAAGACGGGAGTGAGCGGGTAGGGTTAATCTGCCAAAATCCTTCCTCTCCCCTCCCATCCTCTTCCTAACTTTGAACTCGAAACTCGGAACTAGTAACTCGTAAATGAAAGTGCACATCGCCCTCCTACGCGCAACTATCTCCATCCCTGAGGCCCACTCGCTGAAAGACAAGCGCCGGGTGGTCAAGTCCCTGAAGGACCGGACCGTGAACCACATGAACGTGTCCGTGGCCGAAGTCGGCCAGCAGGAGGTGTGGAACCGGGCGGAGCTGGCCTTCGTCACCGTGGCGGCGGAGAAGAAGGTGGTTGAGAAGCGGCTGTCTGATATCGCCCAGCGGCTGGAGCGGAACCACGAGTGGGTGCTGCTGGAGGTGAAGACGGAGTTTTTATAGCAATTAGCGGTTAGCGATTAGCGGTTAGCGATTAGCGGTTAGTTTTTCAAGGCGAAAAGATGAAAGATTATCGGGAATTACAGGTCTGGGAAAAATCGCATCGGTTGGCCCTTGATATTTATAAGGCGACGCAGAATTTCCCCAAAGTTGAATTGTACGGAGTGACAAGCCAGCTACGTCGTGCGGCTGCATCAATTCCAACGAACCTTGCCGAAGGCTGCGGGCGGAGAACAGACGGGGAGCTGGCACAATTTGCCCAGATTGCAGCCGGATCAGCCAGCGAAACTGATTATCTCCTACTCTTATGCCACGATCTCCAGTATATAGACGATAACAATTACGCCGCTCTTTCAGCGCACCTTGTGGAAATCAGGAAAATGCTTACATCTTTAATTAAAACACTTCGGGCGAACCTTTGACGTCAGATCGCTAAGCGCTAACGGCTAAATGCTTCT
>VRUL01000011.1 GCA_019456145.1 Planctomycetota bacterium | reverse complement strand
TATTTTCGGCTTTGTTGAGTCGTCTTCGAATATCGTGCATCTACTTCTTCTCCCAAGTACATGTTTGGATTAGTGCCCTGACAGCGGCTTTGATATGCTCCGGCAGTTCCGGCCAAACCAGAAAACTAATACCGCCCCGCGCCACAGTTAAGCACCCAAAAGTCAATATGAGGGCAAAACCACGTATTTTCATTTTCGCTTCACAGAATGCCTCGAAACCTACCTTAGAATGCCGAATTTTGATAGCAGTTTTACTTAACTGTTGCGCATGATACATTTCGGTTACCCCTGTTTCTGCGATAAGTCGCCTGTCGGCGTTTCCGTCTGCAATTGTCGCAATATCTACGTCCGGGCGGTATCCTCGCTCTACAGTCGCCGCAAAGGTTCGCAGCTATGCCTTTGACGTATACGCTGGTCAAGTCCACGTACTGTTGACGTACATTTTCATCTCCGGTCGGTAGTACGGCCCGCTCAAAATACGAACATCGCTTGCCCTGTTCGACCTTACACTTTTTGCCAAGCAGACAGTCACCGCTAAGGCGGTCATAATTCGCACAGCCCGGCATCCCTGCTTTGACGTCTGTTGTACCCTTCAAAAATCTAATCGGCCCTACACTTTTCATGCTTTCCCCTCGTGTGACTGAATCATTGCTTTGATTGCCGCTTTTATATGCTCGGGCAGTTTCGGCCAAACAGCAATTATTTGCTTTAATTCCGGCCACTTTTGCAGCAAAATGTCCAAGCCAGTGGACAAGACAGGATTTTGATTTTCCGCAAGCTCTTTATTTTCAACAGGTTGGCAATTTCCGCTTGTAGGTTCGAGTCCTACTCGGGGAGTTTGTTTGGCGGCCAAGATTGCGGTTATTAACGTGTCTTGGCCTTTTTACAGCCTTCGGTATATGTAGGATTGCTCACTATATGCGGTATCGCTTTAAGCTGTCGGGCTGTCAACTTAGGTTTTTTCGACTTGCTCATATTTAACATTTATTTTTCGGCAGTAAAACAATTTTTGTCTGGGGGATTGATAAAGATTGACAAATAATAGTTCTATGAACAAAATATCATTTGCTAACTTGTTTGCTGGTCGGACATTATTCGCTTGATAGCATTATGGCCCATGAAGCAGAATAATGGTAATATAATACTATGGCTGATTTCAAAACTGGCAACCAGTCTGTTTGTTCGTGGTTTTGGGCGGTGACGCTCCTGATGCTGGCTGGATGTGGAGACTCTTTCGACACAAAAATGGAACTTTCGGATTTGGAGAGTCCCCATCCAACGGTCAGGATTATGGCTATCAAATGGGCAGGAGATAATAAGATATCCTCAGCCGTGCCCTATCTGATAGGTTCCCTGCAGAACGAGGATAAATCAGTCCGTTTTTATTCTATTGAGGCTTTGCGCCGAATTACCGGGACCGACCACGGTTACGACTACAAGTCCGCTCCACACCTTCGGGCTGCCGCGGTCAAACAATGGCAGGAGCCCTTCGACCCGAACGAATTGCAAAAAGATGAATATTGACACAAAAGAAAAAGAGAGCTCAACAAACACTCAGATTGAGCTGCGCATCTGCGCTAATCCGGACTACCTGTGCGTGGCGCGTACAGCGGTACGTCAGGTGGCTCAGGCTTTCGGATTCAGTGAGGACAAAGGCGAATCGATAACATTAGCAGTGGTGGAGGCCCTGACCAATGTGATTCGTCACAGCTATGACGGACCATGTGACAAACCTATCATTGTAAAGCTTAACAAAATCAATTATGGAAATGAAAACAAGCCGGCGTTGGAGATAGTGATTCGAGATTTCGGCAAACAGGTTGACCCCGAAAGCATAAAGGGCAGGGACCTGGCTGACATCAGGCCTGGTGGAGTTGGTGTGCACGTTATCAATTCGGTCATGGATGAAATCGATTTCTCACGTGCCGACGATTGTGGTATGCAGTTACGGATGGTAAAATACATAAATTAGAACATCTAATAAAATAAAGAGCTTTGAATCATGACAGATGCTAGTAGTTATCCTAAAGATATAATTAGAGGCGTCAGGCACGAAGGCCAGGCTATTGTGCTTGAACTGGGTGGGGAAATAGATATGAAATGTTTTATCGAGCTAAAGAACAAATTTAAGGAGCTTTACCAGAAAAAGCCTCAGATACTTGTCGTTAATATGACACAAGTTCAGTTCATGGATTCGAGCGGATTGGCTACTTTAGTGGGAGCTTTGAAGTGGTGCCGTCAAAATGGCAGCAAACTAAAACTCGTGGGCCTCGTGCAGCGCGTCCGAAGTGTTTTCGAAATTTGTCGATTAGAATCTATATTTCAAATTTATGACAGCGAAGCTGAAGCGTTGTCGCAATGAAAGACTCGGATTCTCCTATGGAGTCCTTACGGACTGTATCCGAAAAGCCAACAGAACCAGGGGTTCTTGCCCGGGCGGTAGGAACACTGGGGCAGTTCACCTTAAGTGCAGGGCGCAGCATTTTCTCAATGTTAGGAGGGATGTCTTTGCTCTTAGGTAAAGCCACCTCCTATACCACCAAAGGCCTGCTTGTCCCGGGGCAGCGGATAGGCCGTAACGCCCTTATTGCGCAGATGGTGCGGGTGGGGGTAAGAGCTGTTCCTATTGTGATTCTAATACAATTGGCTATCGGTATGATTCTACCGTTGCAGATGTTTCCCAAGCTCGATGAATTTGGGCAATCGGAGCAAATTGCAACTATTAATGCAATCGCCGGCTTCAGAGAACTTGGCCCATTAATGACCGCCGTGGTGCTCTGTGGTTTTGCCGGAGCCAGCATCGCTGCTGAATTGGGTACTATGGCCACCGCTGAGGAGATTGAGGCCCTGCAGGTCTCAGGTCTGAACCCGGTTCGCTTTTTAGTCGTACCGCGTTTGTTAGCAACGATAATAATGACGATAATGCTGACAGTTATAGCTGACATCGTTATGGTTGCCAGCGGTATGTTTACGGCTGTCAAACTGGGAATTGACCCAGACATATATTTTCAATTGACCACCGAGGCGCTTGATTTATCCGGTTTCGCTACAGGCCTGGTTAAGGCGGCTGTATTCGGCCTTCTGATTGGGTTGATTGCGTGCTTCCTCGGCCTGTCGGTCAAACCCTGGCAAGGCAGTGCAGGAGTAGGCCAGGCCACCACCAAAACTGTAGTTTACTGTATCGTAGCGATTATTACCGCTGATGCGGTCTTCACTCTGGTTTTCTATTCTTACGGACTATTTGATTAACATGACCGGCAAATTAGTTTACGGATTTAATGTTTCGGACAAAGATTAAAGGGCTATGGCAGCAGAGACGAAGAAAAAACCTGTTATCGAAATTCGCCAAATGGTAAAGAGTTTTGGCTCACAGCGGGTGTTGGACGGTATCAACCTTCAGGTATATCCCGGAGAGATAATGGTGATTATCGGCGGCAGCGGATGTGGAAAGAGCACACTGCTGCGGCACCTTATCGGCTCACTTATTCCCGACGAGGGCAGCGTCAAGTTGTTCGGACAGGATATAACCACGATGTCGGAGAACGAACTCAACGAAGTTCGCAAGCGCCTTGGCATTCTATTCCAGTCGGGTGCCTTATTTAACTCGCTGACAGTGGGTGAAAACGTGGCTTTGCTGTTGCAGGAGCATACAAACCTTGACGAGCCAACTATCGATATCATGGTCAAGATAAAACTGGAACTGGTAGGACTGCGAAGGCATTCCGACAAAATGCCGGCGCAACTGAGCGGAGGAATGAAGAAACGCGCCGGCCTGGCCCGGGCTATCGCGCTTGATCCACAGATTTTATTTTACGACGAGCCCAGCGCCGGACTGGATCCCGTAACCAGTGCCCAAGTCGACCAATTGATTATCGATTTGACCAGAAAGCTTCGAGTAACCAGTGTGGTGGTAACTCACGAGATGGACTCGGCCTTTACAATAGCTGACCGCATGTGTATGCTGGACAGAGGCAGAATCCTAAAAATAGGGTCACGGCAGGAGTTTGAAGCCTTGCGGGACAGTGAGCCCGACAAATTACAAAGCCAACAGGACAAGCTGGTACGGCAGTTTCTACGAGGTGATGCTCACGGCCCAATTACAGATCGCAAGTTGACTCGTGATTATGAAGATGACCTGCTTATGGTCAGTCTTAAGCACCAGACATAGAAAAAAATTTATACCTAAGGTATTTCCGTGTTTATTGAAAACAGTTAAAGAAAAAAGATATGGCAAGAAAAATCAGTAATGAGATTGCGGTTGGCATAACCACATTAGTGGTGTTGTTGCTGACAATTTATATCGTGGTAGTGCTGGCAGACTGGTCTAATCTGTTCACCGCTCAACAGGAAATCACAGTCAGACTTCCCTATAGAGTCGGCCTGAAAGGCCTCAGTCATGGCAGCCCCATACATTTGGGTGGAATCAAGATTGGCCAAATTACACATACACGAATCAGAAAGCTTGACCCAACCAAGCCGGACACTGACGATATCTATGTATTTTTCACCATGAAGATACCTCAACAGTATCAATTGCGCCGTGATTGCGTACTCGTTCCCCAAAGCAATGTCTTGGGAGGCGATGCTTTATTATCCATTGAGGATTTAGGCAGTGAAGGTGAAATTATCAAGGACGGCCAAACCGTGGATCTGACCCTTGCCGACAGTGTAATGGATGCCCTCAAATACGAATTCGACTCTGACAATCCCGACAGTATCCTGGCATTGGTCAAGTATGAGGTCAACCGTGATAATGCCGATTCAGTCATCTCATCTCTTAGGAACGTCGCGGCGGAACTGGAAAAGGCTATACCAGCCATAACCAGCCAGATAGAACAAACACTTACAAAAGCTGCTTCCGCTCTTGAAACAGCCGAATCAGCGCTAAAGAGCATGAAAGAAGTTACCGGCGACGAACGAATCGACCGAATTATCAGCAACATCTCCGAAGTCAGTGTAAATCTCAAACTGACCAGCCGGGAGGTCCGCAGGGCACCGTGGAAGCTGCTTTATAAACCTAAAGAGAAGGAGTTCAAAATACAAACCGTGCTTGACTCGGCGGGCGCTTTTGCTGCCGGTGCCGAGCGCCTGGACAGCGCTGCCCTGCGTTTGCAGAAACTGATGACCGTAACAGACGACAAACTGATTGACAAAGACCATATCAAATCGATGATTTCAGAGTTGGAGACCAGCTTCGAACAGTTCCGAAAAGCCGAGCAGAAATTCTGGGAAGAGTTAGAGTAAAACTCGATGATGAGCTATACTGACCTTGCCAATCTCTGTGATGATTACACGGCTGTTTAATGAGATTAATACAATATGGCAGCAGCAATATTGAAAATATCCGGACATGGGGAGATCCAGCAGGTCGAGCTGGATGCCAAAGTCACAATCCTTGGCCGTAGCGACCAATGTGATGTAACTTTCGAAAGCAAAGAGGTCTCACGGAAACACGCCAGAATCTTCCAGGACCCGTTTGGCTGCCGGGTTGTTGAAGACCTTGGCAGCCATAACGGTACATTCGTAAATGACAAGCGCGTAGAAGCGTATGCTGTTTTGCCCTGCGAATCAATAAGTATTGGCCCTTTCTCTTTATCAATAGAGCCATCCCTGGCCCAGCAAACACACTCCCAGAGTTGTAATCTGTGCACCTCTTGGTACTGTTACAGAGGTGGTCGATTTGCTTTATCTTGATATTCCGGTTAATCAGACCACAGAAAATACGTTTGATTTCGTACGGGCTGTCTCCCGAGAAGTCTCTTTAACCCGAAAGAGTCTGATTTTTATGCAGGTAAAGGTGAACCAGGTAACACCGAAATGGTTGTGCTGTAATACGAGAGGATTTTGATATTACTATGGAATCGAAAGGCTTGGTTGCGTAGCCAGGCGTTTAATAAGGAGAAATAGGTATGGTGTCCCCAGATAGCGAAGAAAACACCAACGACGCGGAGCGATTACGCGAGCGCATTTCCGCCTTAGAGCGCACGTTGGACGCGACCCGTACTCAACTGCGGTCACACATTAACCGTGCGAAGTCGCTGGATATCGACTTTAATCTCGCAGCGAAAATCCACTTCACTTTGCTGCCCCAGCCCATCCGCAACGACCGGATCGAGATCGATGTGCGGTATATACCTATTGAAAAGGTCGGTGGCGACTATTGTCAAGTCCGGTTCTGTGACAAGGACACGTGTTACATCACTATGTGCGACGTCGTCGGGCACGGCGTCCAAGGGGCTTTGCTCGCTACCCGCGTCAGCAGCGAGGTGCGGCACTGGATTCTTAAGGGTCAGCCACCACGGAACATTGTCCAATTGCTCAATTCGTTCATTTATGATAACTTCGCCGAGACCGGCATGTTTCTAACTTTCATAGCTTCCCGGATTGACCTCGAACGCCGCCAGATAACGTGGAGCGGCGCAGGACATCCCAGTCCCCTTTTGATCCGCTCCGACGGTACAACCGTGGAACGGCTGCCTAGCCAAAACCTTCTCATTGGCGTCCAGGAAGAGTGTCTTGCCGACGAACCAGAGCACACCCTTAGCCTCAACCCGGGGGACCGCCTGGTCTTTCATACAGACGGCTTGACGGAAACTACGGACTCCACAGGCAAGCAACTCGGCATCGATGGCCTTGCGACCGTAGCGATGTGTGTCGAACTTTTCGACATGGCCGACCAAATCCTCGACCCAGTCGCCAAGTACGGACCGACCACCGATGACAGAACGCTGATTGTTGCGGAGATCAAATGACGAATCAACAATTTCTGAACACCTAAATCTAAAATCTCCTAATAATAAAGTAGCTTGGCCCTGCTTGAAGTCCTGGTAGTCTTTCTGTCTAAGGTCATCATTGGCCTTCTTTTTTGCAATCCGTTCTGCCTGCTTCAGGGGTATAATCTTGTTGGGGAATCTGTCTGCTCCAGCAGTATGACAGGCTTCTGCAGCCCGTTGTATCTCTCTGGAAGTATTAACATATACAGCAGGAATTGCTTTAGGTTTGACTTTTGCCGACCGTTTCTTGCCGTCCCTGCCTTCTATGATATCAGGCAAATCTACTGTATTCTTGTTTACAGTAGCCTTCACGATCATGTTCCGTACATGCTGGTGTGATACCCCCAATGCATCAGCAATCTGACGATAACTCTGGCCCTTCTGCCTTAATCTAATTGCCAATTTGGGCAAGAGTTTCTTGTTTTTCTTGGCAATTTGAGCCAGTTCTAATGGAGTTAAATGCCTGCGATGAAGGTTAAGCGCTAGAGCTAATTCATATTTTTCATCTTCGGAGAGGCCCGGCACAACTAATGTAGGAATGGTCTTTAGGCCAAGTTTATGGGCGGCCCGGAGTCGATGAGCACCGTCAATAACATGTTTATCCTCATCAATAATGATTTGGGCCAGAATACCACGATTTGCACTAAGAAAGTAGTAATGCTTATCATAAGCCTGTCGCTGGCCACAGCATATAAACATGGTCAGCGCAATAAGAGAACTACGCGCAGAGTTTGCCAGAGGGCCGCCCGAGGGTACTCAACCATCACTATTACACACTCAAGCAGTAAAAAATTCCCTCGTTTTGTAAATGGTATGCGAAAGCACCACAACTTATTCCAGATACTCACCTTACAGCCAAAGTCCCCTTAAAAATGGGTCATCGTGAGTTAATACGGTTGCGGGATGCCCAAGTTTTGTGTAAAATTGTGGAAGCATAAGCAGTGGAAGCAATGGATTAAACTCGACTGTGGCAAGTTAGTGAGACCTGTTTTATGTAGTATCTTTGTGCGCAAAGAGAAACAGCAGGTCGAGAAGTGAAATTAGGATTTCTTGCCTAAGGCGAGCAGACCGGAAGAAATGTATTCAACGCTAATAAACCGGAGCTAAGGGCTATTGGAAAAGCAGAAAGACAAACAGCTAAAGAGTTCATACTTCTCTTATAAGCGGTCGAGCGTTCCTACGCGGGCGTTCTTATTGGCACTGGGGATTATTGCGTTTATCTTTTCAGCCTACCAGGTTGTGGAACATTTATGGCTTAACGAAATTGGTATGGAACTGCGCCATGTCCTTCATCTAATTCGTGGTGTCAGTGCTTCGGTGATAGTAGGATTTTTTGTTAGCTGGTACATTTTGAGAACAGGGACCTCGATGTTTCCTTCGGCGAAGGTTGAGCAGCACGAGTTGCAATTAGAAGAACGCCTGCCGGAAGAGCAAATGATTCACTTCAATATGTGGTTTGTCAAAATGCGATGGCTGGCATGCGTTGTTGCAACCACCCTGATTATCGCTACAGTTAAGGTTCTCAAATATCTTCCAGGAGAACTGCTTTGGCCGCTACTAACTTCAGTTGCGTTTCTTGTTGTGACCAATATCATATACAGTGCTTTACTTCGCCGTCGACTGCTTACTCTGTACCTGCGCGAAATGCAGATAGTTTCTGATCTTGTTATTTTGACTATCATGCTGCACTACTCCGGTGGTATCGAGAATCCGCTGTTTTTGACATATCTATTCCATGTCATCATTGGCGGCGTACTTTTGAATAGGCGAAAATGTTATGCAATTGTGATAATTGCATTACTTTTGTTTAGTGCTATGGCTTTTCTGGAAATGTCAGATACCGTAGAGCATTACACATTGCTTATCTTCCCACACGGGGATGAAGGCGAAGAAATAGTTCATGCTGCACATAAGCCGCTTTATGTTTGTAGTATAGTAGGTCTGCAATTTATTATAATGTTGTTGACAGCATATTTTACCACAAGTATTACAGACAGACTTCGTTCAGAGGAAAGATACTCCCGTGCTATCAGGCAACGGTTGGAACGTGTCGTCCAGGCCAGTGGGTTAGGGTTTGTAATTCTGGACAGGCGAATGCAGCCTGTGTGGCTCAACTACCAAATAAAAAAATGGTTGGATTTCTCAGCAAACGTTATTAAAAAAACATCGAACATTTTGGATGAATGGATCGGTGGAGAAGAAGGACCGGCAGCGAAAACTTTCAAAGATGGACAGATTCGGATTGTAGAACGCCAGCGAATTGATTCCAATGGAAATAAGCGTTTTTTTCAGGTAACGGTGGCGCCGCTAATGGACAGCAAGGGCGATATTTACCAGGTTGTCGAACTTACCCAGAACATTACAAGGCGAAAGATGCTCGAAGCGGAAATGCTCCATTCGGCGAAGATGGCGGTTCTTGGGAGAATGGCGGCAGCAATTGCCCACGAGATCGGAAATCCACTCAATTCGATTATTACGCGGCTTCGGCTGTTGAGAGAGCTAAAAAGTGAGGAATTTTTAGTGGATCGTCTGGACTTGCTCGAAGGGGAAATTGCTCGTATCAACCGAATTGTCCAAGGGCTGCGTCAACTTGCCCGACCTTCAAAAGCCAACTGGACTACCTGCCAACTCAATTCCACTCTTGATGAAAGCCTTAACATGTTAAGACTGCACCATTTGGCAAAGAGCTGTCAAATACGTACTGAATTGGCCAAAGACCTGCCACCGACAACAGGTGTCAAAGACCAGTTGGCTCAGGTGTTCCTAAATCTGGGGCTAAATGCGTTGGAAGCAATGCCAAATGGTGGCTGCTTAACTATCGGCACCTCTCGCGACAGCGAAGAGATTATAGTTTCTTTTGAAGATACCGGTGGTGGTATGAGGAAGGAAGTCCGCTCTAAAATTTTTACACCTTTTTTCACAACCAAAAAGAGTGGATTGGGGCTTGGTCTTAGCATTGTCCACAATATTATCAGTGCACATGGAGGGCGAATCTCGGTTAAGAGTGAGCTGGGCGCAGGCACAGTGATAAGGGTAGCCTTACCAATCCGAACCAAAGACAAAACAGGAGCTAAATAATGGCCGTTAAGATACTGATAATTGATGATGAAGGTCTTTTCTGCGAAGACCTTGCCACTATGCTCCGCCGACGAGGATACGAGTGTAGAACAGCGCCAGATGGAGAAAAGGGACAGGCGATAGCCGAAGAATTCCTTCCAGATGTTGCTCTTTGCGATATCTCATTGCCGGGTATCAGCGGTATCGAAGTGCTGGAACAGATTCTGCGTATCAATCCCAAAAGTTTTGTGATTATGATTACCGCTTATGGAACAGTTGAAACATCTATAGAAGCATTCCGGAAAGGGGCATCAGACTACATAATGAAACCACTAATAGTCGAAGATGTCTTACAGAAGATCGAGCGGCTTATGGAACATAAACGCTTGCTAAGAGAAATTAGCTTTCTAAGAAGAAAGCTGTCGGAGGATGTCGAATCTCTGTCCTTGGTAGGTCAAAGCGAAAAGATGAAAGAGGTACTGGAACTGGCAAAGAAAGTAGCCCCAACAAGAAGCACGGTTTTTATCAGCGGTGCCTCTGGAACCGGCAAGGAGCTCATTGCACGAGCGATTCACGACAGCAGCGATTCGCCAGACGAGCCATTTGTTGCCATAAATTGTGCGGGTATTCCGGAGTATCTTCTGGAAAGCGAGCTTTTCGGTCATACCAGAGGTGCCTTTACCGGAGCAGTCAGCGACAGGGAGGGATTTTTCGAGTTTGCCGGCAACGGCACTGTCCTACTTGATGAGATTGGAGAAATGGCACGGGTACTTCAAGGCAAACTGCTCCGCGTCCTGGAAGAACGGGAATTCATTCCAATCGGGGGCAAAGTCGTTGTACCACTTAAAGCCCGAATAATTGCTTCTACAAATAAGAGGCTCGAAGAACTCGTGGAGGCAGGTCAATTTCGCCAGGATCTTTATTTTCGTCTTATGATTTTTGAAATTCACCTTCCTGAGTTGAAGAAACACCGAGACGACATCCCTCTGCTCTGCGAACATTTCATTAAAAACTTCAATAAGGAGTTAAAACGAAATTGTCTGGGAGTAGACAACGAGGTAATTCGCAGGCTAATGGCTTATTCCTGGCCGGGCAACGTGAGGGAACTACGAAATGTTATCGAACGTGCGATGATTTTAAGCCATGGGGATTACATTACGCTGGCTGAGCTTCCGCCTCAAATCACCAGTGGACTTCAATTTTCGGAGTATTCAGATGACCTGCGTGTTGCTATGGCAACTTATGAGAGAGAGCATATCAGAAGAGTTTTGTTATCCAGCGGCGGTAACAAGGAGGAGACAGCCCGGCGGCTTGGAATTAATCCATCCACGCTTTACAGAAAGATGATAGAGCTTGGCCTGATGCCAGAGCCATCGTCCTGAATTCACGCGTTTTTACAAGTTTCTCAACCAACAGCTCCTTCTCATTGCAGATGCGGAGCACAGGTTGCTTGTTTGCCCCGAGTCCACGTTACTATTGTTACCAATTTCTCATCCGGCCGATAACCTGGATTTACTTGGTTGAAAGATTCTCAGGAAATGAAAGAAGCCGCCCTTTGGAAAGTACAGAGGTAAAGTACGTGCGTTTTTTATGTTCTTGATATATAATGTGTACGAGCATAGGCTTGGTGAGTTTTTTTAGCACCCTCTGTACTTTGAAGGAAAAGTTATGAACAAACTCCACCGTTTCGAGATATGGTCAACTCTTTTGCTGATAGTCTGGTTGGCAGCGCTGTCGGTTGTCACCGCATTTTATGGGGCTCAAAAAACTGCCATATTTTTCAATTCGCTTCCGCTGGCGATATACTGGTTGATGCTTACAGGGTTTTTACTGGCAGGTTTGGTAACTTTTCGGCGACTGATTCGTCTGCCGGGACTTCTGCTGATACATTTCGGATGTGTGCTTATCCTGGTTGGAGCCATGTGGGGTTCGGCGTCAGGACATCACCTGCAAAAGAAACTCTTCGGGATTGATAAGGTCCCCTTCGGGTATATGATGATTTACGAAGGCACGGCAGAAAATCACATCATAGCAGAAGATGACACCGTTCTGGCGGAGTTACCCTTTAGTATCTATCTGAAAGATTTTCGCATTGAGTACTATAGTGATGAGTCATACTTGCAGGTTGAAAAGCGGGCTGGTATCCGAGATTATTTCAGCGACCTGATATTGCTTGAAGGGGAAAAACAAATCGCGAGAAAAACAATCGAAGTTAATCACCCACTGCATTATGGGGGTTATCACTTTTACCAGCACTTATACGACATAGAGAAAGGCCGGTACAGCCTGTACACGATTCTGACTGTTTACTCCGATAACGGATTGAATCTGGTCTATGCCGGTTATCTGATGCTGTCATTAGGAGTTTTATGGCAATTTTGGTTTCGATATATTGGTGCGTATTTAAAGAGGCGTGTAAGTGGCAATTAAATACACTATCCAGGGCTTATTGATCTACGCAGCACTTGCCGTATACGCTGTCGCATTTGTGATGATGGTTTTGCGCTTTGCAAAGCTTGGCCGAGTTCTATACCTCATCGGCTTCGCATTCATGATCATCGCTTTCGGATATCGCTGGTATGATGTACAGCACATCCCGTTGCAGAACCTATTTGAGGTGTTTCTGGCTCTGGGTATGCTGGTTTATCCATTGTCTTTGTTTTCTCGCCGATTGCTTCAAGTCGGAGGCGAAGCTGTCGATATGCTCATTGGGGTGGTTCTTCTGATTCCGCTGGGCTTCGTATTTAGCGCTGAGCCGCAGAAACTGCCGCCTGCCCTCCAGAGTTGGCTCTTTGCTCCACACGTAGCGGCGTATGTGTTCTCCTATGTGATTATGGCAAAGGCAACAGTTCAAGCCGTTTGCCAACTTTACTGCACCTCCGGCCCTGTAGATAAACAGCAGATTTCCTTCGAACTGGGAACGTATCGGATGGTTTGCTTAGGCTTTCCTTTGCTCACAATCGGATTGATTTTGGGAAGCTGGTGGGGGAAGTTGGCCTGGGGCGATTACTGGGGATGGGACCCAAAGGAAATGTGGTCATTGGCCTCGTGGCTGGTATATATAACTTACTTTCACTTTCGTTACATGTATGGCAAAAAATATCCCCGCATTAACAGCTTGTTGGTAATCCTCGGAATGATAGTTATTGTAATTACGCTGTTGTGGGTGAACCTGTCCAGATTGTTCGCCGGCATGCACAGTTACGCAACCTGAAAATCTACGAAATATCACCGCAGATAAAAGTCAGCGGACCTATAAGCTTGACTTTACCTTTTGGCACAATTAACAGACTGGCTGAAGGGCACTCCAGCCGATACCTTAATTCTTCAATCACATCGTAAGGATAATATTAAACTTTCATTTCTCCTTCGTAAGCAGCTGTCTTTTCCTGTAGTACCTTAAAAGAATTTTTCGCATTCTTTGTCTGAGAGACATAAAATGTCCCAGTTCTGCACCGCTCGCCCGATTCGCATTATTTTGCCCGTATATCAGCAGCTTAGAGCCATCTGTTAACTGCTCGTCGTCAGCCTTCGGCAAGACGACTACTCTTGCAGTTTTGCAAGACTGAAGGGCTCTGGAGTCTTGCAATTTTGCAAGACTTTCCCCCTTGCCGCGCCTATACAAAACATTATGGAAATCGTTTTTTGCCCTTTTTTTAACCCGTAAAGGGCTATTTCTGCACGACAGAACATTGGTTTGTTCACAGTGGCACGTTCTTTGCTTAAACTTAATGTGCAATAAACAGCATTTTGGTGCTGAATGTTCGTTTTGTGGCAGTAATAAGGAGGCCTGCTTTTTGTTGTCTTTTAAAATTTAATTTTAAGGAAAGGAGTTGTTATGAAGCGAAAGAGTTACTTGGTAGGGGGGTTATTGTTTTGTTTAATATTAGCAGGTTTGACACAGGAGGCACAGGCAATACCGACGTTTGCCCGCAAGTACCAGACGAGTTGTGCTACTTGCCACGAGGCTTTCCCAAGACTCAACGGTGTAGGTGAAGCTTTCAGGCTCAATGGTTACAAGTTTGCCGATGATGAGCTTTATATAAAGGACGAGCCTGTTGAATTAGGCGACGAGGCTTACAAGCGGCTCTGGCCCGAAGCTATCTGGCCAACCGACATGCCAGGCCTGCCGCCTCTCAGCATAACTCTCGAAAACGATTTTACTTATGACATTGGTGGAACCGAAAAAGCGAGTTCGGAGTTTAAGGTACCGCGCATAGCAAAAATGCTCGGAGCAGGCGCATTTGGCGAGAATATGTCAGCCTTCGTTGAATTATCTTTTGAGCGTCAGGGTGCAGGCAGCGCTGGCCACCACGGCGGCACCTCAACAACTGAAGGTACAGAAACAGATGTCGCAGGTTGGATCCAGTTTGAAGATCTCTTCGGGAAAGAAAATCTTTATAATCTTCGAGTAGGCAGCATCGGCATGCATGAAATAGGCCTGTTTACTCACAGAAGCCACAACAGATTCTCAATTACCGATTATTTTTACGGCAGTATAACGCCAACCCTTACCGCCCACAATATTGAAGAAGCTCTTGCCGGTATCAATGCGCATGACGGCATTACTATGAAGGGTAATCCATTTAATTTGCATGCTCAGCCGGGTATTGAACTCAACGGTTTCAATAAACAATGGCGATACGCACTTGGTTTAACCAATGGTAATGGTAACAAATTTAATGACAACAACACAGAAAAAGATGGATACCTGCAGTTGGCATATAAGATAGGTGGTCTGGGCTTTGATGGAAGTGGAATGGAAGCTGAAGATGACGATCTTGCCAAAATTTCCGACCCCTGGCGAGATGATTCGGTAACCCTTTCCCTGTTTGGTTACTACGGCACCGCAACAATTGATATTGACGCTGACAATGCGTTAATGGCAAGTAGTGATGATTTTTCTTCTGAAGAGGATGATAGGTTCTGGCGTATTGGGCCTGGCATACTATGGAGAACGGGAGATTTACAGTTGGGTGGTGGATACATCTTTGGCAAAAATGAGAATCCATTTGGAGCCGTCAGCAGTAGTGGTAGTTCTGTGGATTCGGAAAGCTGGTTTGTTGAGGCTAATTATTTTGCCAAACCCTGGTTAATTCCATACGTAAGATATGAAAAGATTGAGTTCTCTAATCTTCCGGCTGAAGTAACCACAGATGATGAGGCATCCTTCCCCGATGGGGCTGACCGCAGCCGTATCGTTGTCGGAACAAAAATGCTGCTTCGCGCAAATGTGTCTCTGGGCTTGGAAGGAATATTCTACTTAGAGGACGATAGAGAGACTACTCACGACGACAAAAGCCAGTTTATTGCTTCTCTGAAAATTGGATTCTAAGTAGTGAGCAGAGGTGGCGTAAATGCAGACATGTGAGTAACTGACCAGTACAGAAGAATATCTCATCTCCGCCTCCTGTACTGGTCTTTTTTTCGGAGATTAAAATGAAAAAGTTAGTTTGTTTTGCGAGTGTGGCTACTGTTTTGATGTTAGGATTTTTCGGCTTAGATGCAGTTTTCGCAGCAGAGCCAAAACTTTGCCCGGGGTTGGGATACCAAAGTGATAAGTGCGAATGTGCACCCGGGAAAAAATGCCAGAACTGTCCCTGTAGTCCTTGCAGCGCAGATAAAAACTGCGCTTGTATAACGGCGGCTCGGGTCTCTGCCGGCACTATAAAGGGGACTGTGAGTGTCTATAGAACAAAAGTCAAGACCACAGGCTCGAAGAGCGGCAAAGATGTCGTGGTTTACCTTGAAAAAGTTGGTAACAATGATTTTCCACCTCCCCCCAAGCGTATCAGAATGGACCAAAAAGGGCTGGTGTTTATTCCACACGTTTTGGCCATTCAAAAAGGGACAAATGTCGAATTCCTCAATAACGATAACGACAAACATAATGTGTACCTTTTTAACGACATTACAGGTAAAGAGGATGTCGACCTTGGCACCGCGCCACCTAAGAAATCCTTGTTTCAAAGGCTCGACAAACCTAACAAAAATAAACTTGAGAAAGTCGGCGAGCCTAAAACTCTAATTGCACTTTGCAAACTCCACCTTGAGATGGCGGCCTATATTGCTGTTTTCGACAATCCGTTTTTCACGATGGCTTCAATCGGCGGCAAGCCTCAGAAGGCCCAGTACACGATGAAAAACGTCCCGCCGGGCAAATACCAGCTCAACATCTGGCACAAAAAACTCAAGCTTAGAGGCGGCAGCAAGGAAATAGTCGTGGAACCGGGCAAGACAACCACGGTCGATTTCGAAATAACCAAATCGAAGTATGCCAAAAAGAAAGGTTAAATTATGAAAGCTCTCCTTGCCTTCTTCGGTGTTGTAGTAATTTTAGCCTGTGCACTTATCATGCTGTTAAAAAAAGGCTAAATTATGAAAGCAAGGCTTGTAATTCTCGGCATTGTGATAGTTCTTGTATGCGCACTTATCCCGCCGTTAGTGGCATCGTCATCATCAGGAGGTGGAGAAAAAAAGGAATTCTTTATCAAGGCACGACAGTATGCGTATGATCCGCCCAGAATCACTGTGAACAAAGGTGACGAATTACACATCCGATTGGCTTCGCTGGATGTCGTTCACGGCTTTTTTCTCGAAGGACACGATATTGATGCGCAGATTGAGCCGGGCGTTCGTCAATTCAAATTGCGGCATCCTTCTGAAGGGAAGGAGTTTACTGATGTCAACGAAGTAGTTTTCACGGTGGAGCATACGGGCAAATTTCGTTACCGCTGCTCGCATACCTGCGGGACTCTCCACCCATTCATGCAGGGAGAGTTGATTGTCTGCCCAAATTATCCTTTCCTTGCGGCCTCCGGAGGGACAGTCGGGGTTTTAATATCCACATTGCTCGTAATATTCCTTGCAGGGAAAAAACATAAAGACGCGATGCCGGGAGGGGACGCACAGTAAGTATGGGTAATCAACCGGCAAATTCTGTAGATAAAGCTAAAGACGCTCCCAAAGATTCCGGGCAAGTTAAACGCTTCAGAATCGACCTCTTTGAGAAAATACCCTTCTTAAAAAAGTTTTGTAAATGGCGCAGCTTCCAGTTTCTGGCGGTCTTTCCAAATCTGGTTATATTTTTATTCTTTCTTTATGCCGGGCTTTTCGGCTCTCGAGTCGGCAACAGAAACATTATCATAATTTTTGTCTGGATATTCTGGTGGTTCCTGTTGATTACGTTTATGGTACCGTTCGCCTCTCGCATCTGGTGCGTACTGTGCCCTTTCCCGTTTTTTGGCGAGTGGTTTCAGCGTAGGGCTTTAATCAAGGTCCGGTCCGGAAAAACGGGCGGCCTGAGAAACAAGATGTTCGGCCTCAATAAAAAATGGCCGAAGGCGCTGAGCAATATATGGCTTCAGGACATTGGGTTTTTGGCCTTGTGCACGTTCAGTGCTCTGTTTTTGACCCGCCCGATTATTAGTGTTGTAGTTCTCGGGGGCCTGTTTCTGGTTGCAACCGTCCTGGCGTTCTTTTATCGGCAAAGGGCATTCTGTATGTATGTCTGCCCGGTAAGCGGTTTCCAGGGCCTTTATGCAATGACCTCGATGATCGAACTGCGAGCTGTTGACCCACAGGTATGCCGCAAAGAATGCAAAACCAAAAACTGTCTTACAGGCAGTGAAAAGGGCTGGGGCTGTCCCTGGTATCAATACGTTGGGAAAATGGAGCGAAACAATTACTGCGGTCTGTGCATGGAATGCGTCAAGAGTTGCCCTAACGACAATATCAGCGTCTTTGCCAGGCCGTTCTGTGGAGATACTCAGGTCAAAGGATACGATGAGTCATGGAAGGCCTTTATTATGTTGGCCTTGGCCATGGTCTATGCCGTGACTCTGCTCGGTCCATGGGGCACAATTAGAGACTGGGCCAACATAGCTGAAGTGCGAAACTGGAAGGGCTTGGGTATCTACGCGGGCATCATTTGGTTTACGGCGTTGATAGCTATCCCCGCTGTGTGGGCCTTGGCATCCTGGCTGGGTAAGCTCCTGGCCGGGGTTCGCAGCATCTCGACTAAAGAAATCTTCGTTAAATACTCTTATATGTTGGTACCATTGGGACTCCTGGCCTGGATTGCCTTCAGTTTTCCGTTAATAATGGTTAATGGTTCATATATAATTTCGGTAATCTCGGACCCCCTGGGATGGGGCTGGGACCTGCTTGGGACAGCAGATGTTGCGTGGAGGCCCATCCTGCCGGAGTACACTGTATACCTACAGATTCTACTGCTTCTGTTTGGTTTGTTCTTCGCCCTGAAACGAGGTTATGATATTTCTCTAACGCTCTATCAAGACAAGTCCCAGGCTGTCCGCAGTATTATTCCAACTGGTGTAGTTTGCGCCGTAATTATTTTTGCCTTTTTGAGATTATTCACAGGCTAAGCAATCACTATGAGAATTGTGAAGGAACATGGCAATGAGACTTAAGGAAATGCTCGCAACTTTATCTGTGCTGGTGAGTTTGATTGCCATACCTGTACTGGTCGGATGGTATCATAATGGTTATGTGCTTGGCCGGCATCCTGCAGGAACTAAAGTCATCACACTCTATGCTGTGGCCGAAAGCGGCGCATGGACACTGGACAAAGTTGACGGCACCAACTATTGGTGGAAGGATTTCAAACCTGCGACCATTTATCTTCAAGAGGGTGACAAAGTAGTGCTGCGTCTTCAGAGCACCGATGTGCACCACCGGTTTTACGCACCACAGCTTAATATTGGCCCTATTGAGGTCGAGCCAGGTCTCGTTGAAGAGGCACAGTTCGAGGCGGAGACACCAGGGACTTATCGATACTATTGTACTTCGATATGCGGCGACTGCCATTTCTATATGCAGGGGTGGATCGTGATTACCGCCAAGGGCCAATCCCCCCAGGAGCCTCCACCGCTGGGATGTGTACACGAGTTTGAGCCGCCGCCTGAAAATGATATGGTCGCTTGGGGACGTTATCTCTACCAGAAAAATGGCTGTATTACCTGCCACGGAGAAGATGGTAAAGGGGGCATTGAGAACCCAAATTACGCTAAGGAAGGAGACATTGAGGACCCAAGTTATGTTAAGGGAAGTGTCCCGGCTCATAATACCATAGCTGAGAGTTTCTTTCTGGAAGAAAAAGAAGATGCCGAGACATTTGTCGAGTGGCTCATAGACAAACAAGAAGAACCTAATATTCCACCGCCTGATATTCCACGGTTCTTCATTGTGTTGAGAAAATGTGAGGATGCAATAGCGATAATCCACGAAGGGAAGAACTGCGCAAAAGCAGATCCTAACGGACCCGAGCCTCCGCTCCAGATGCCTTCGTGGGAAGTTCGCTTGACGGACTATGACATCGATGCTATAATAGCCTATATTATCACGCTTTATGAGTGGGAGGAAGAAGAAGAGTGGGAGGAAGACCAAGAATGAACGAAAGAAAAGAAAGCACTTCTCCTTTAGAGAACCTGCAAGAGAATGTGGACTATTTGTACTGTCCTGTCTGTGAAAAGCATATTCCGTGCATTCGTAACGATACTGGTTATTGGGAAGTAACCTGCCCAGGCTGTTCCGGTGAGTGCGGGATGTGTAAATGTTACCTGGCGCGTTACTGCTTTGGACGCCGGGAAGAATTTCCGCCATTTCCATCGCCGGAACGTGATGCGAACTGACGTACGCTATTATTTTTTTGTAGTATGTATGGAAATGGTAATATAGTTCCGTTGAAATCGTAGGGGTCTATACAATGAAACATTGCTTGCTTATTACTTTAACCGCTCTCGGCTTTTTCACGCTCGGTGGGTGTTCAACGCCTGCTCAGGATAGGGCAAAACTTAAGGAAGAACTTAAAAGGGAAATACTGGCTGAACTGCGCCAGCAGAAGCAAACTCCGGTGCTGGCTTCGCCCCAGCAGGATCGCGAACAAATGAAGGAAGAGATAGAGCGCGAGGTTCTGGCAAAGGTTCAAAGCCAGGTTCAGACAATTACCAGCCAATTTCCGGATGCCAACGACCGTTCAATTCAATGGCAGCGGGTGCCTGTGGGAAATGTCGAAGGGATTATTCTTCGCGGTGGTGAAGGGTTGCAGGGATGTCAAGTCAAACTCGTGAGAATTCTAAAGCCACAGAGTGTACTTGAGATGTTCAATACAATCAGAGAAGGAGGAGAGTTTACAACAGTGACAGATGAGAGTGGCAAATACCATTTTGACAGACTTCCTGTAGGCGCCTATAAGCTGAAATGGCAACTGCCCAATGATAAAGGCTGGATACGACGCTTGCGAGACAAGCCCGATGCTATTATCACAGAGGGGCAGACTACTGTTCTCAAATCTGTAGAAACAAGACGTAAAATAGTTGCCTATTAGTATTGTACTCACAAAATCTACGAATTGCCGGCGGTAAGTAGCGTATATGCTCGACAAAATCTGCCAGTAGTCCCGTCCACGTTCAGTTTTGTCACCACACAAAACCTTCCGAGCTACCACAGCGGGATGCAACGCTCTCCGAAGAGCATAGAAGCCCGTTCCTTTAGGTGTACAGATTTCAACCTTTTTCTTAAGCCTCGAAAATGTCGGTGTGATCCGATTAGGATATTGCAAAGAAGACGGGACCAACTCACAAAGTTGACTCTACAACCAGTCGCCAGCCGGTATTTGGTCTACCGCATGGCGCAGGACAGGATCAACATTCGTATATACCTTGTGGATTTCTTACAGAGTTTACGCTTTATTGGCGGTTGTGTAGGCCTTTAAGAAACTGTCCGAATATATCTGTTTGTTCATCAGCATCTCTGCAGTAGCCACTACATTAACAAGGTCTTCGTCGAGCACATCGACAATTGCCGAATCCAAACCACTTGAGATAGCCATGGCCAGGAATATACGATTTATCAGGCTTCTTTTGCTTGTACCTTGAGAGACATTTGACAAACCTATAGTCATATGCGGTGCAGGGTCAGCGAGGTATTTTATCTGTTCCATTGCGGTAAGGATGTTGCCGACTTGAACCTGGGCATTTGGCACTTTAACCGGCAGAACAATAGGGTCGATAAATAAGCGCCGCGTGTCAAAGCTTTTGTCCATCGCTTTTTGAACAATTTCAGCAGCTATGGCCACGCGTGCATTAATATCCTGGGGCACGCCGTTTTTGTCCATGGTCAGGGCAATAATACATGCCTTTGGCCCGGCCTGTTCTGCCATTTCTATGTGCTTGTCGAGTATTTCTCCATCATTTTTCTTATTCAAAGGAGTTGAGTTCAGGATAACGCCGGCCTCGGCATTAACGACCTTTAATCCCGCTGTGATAACGCTGGGTTTTTGGGAATCAAGGCTTAAAGGCGTAGAACAGGTTTCCTGGATGGTTTCAACCAGCCACTGCATAGTCCCTTCCTGGTCTGCTGCGGCCGTGCCAACATTTACATCAAGATATGTGGCGCCTGCTTCGGTTTGCTTTTTGGCCAGTTCCTGGATGGGCTGCTTATTTTTGGACGCGATTGCATCCTTAACATCTGTAAACATCCCATTAATGCGTTCTCCGATTAGTATCATAACAGTCTCCTTGCGATATGAAGATTTTAGTTCCTATTGCCAGATTTGATTGATGAAGTTCTTAACGGTAGCCACGGCCCGCGGATGCCGCATCCGGATTATATCGACGCCGGCCTGCAACAGGCAGATTGCAGTAGTAGCTTCCCACATTGGTCCGCGGTCTTCAACAGCACCCCAGCCCGGGGCGTCCTCAAGCTTGGCCTCTTTGACCCGCCAGGATTCATAACCCACGTCACAGATAGCTGGCATCGCCATCATTTTATCGCCGCCGAGTGCAGCCAAACGCTGGCGTTCCTGAATGGAATATGCATACTCAATTCCGTAACCTAATGCTCCTGTGGCCTGAAATGTTACTATCTTTTCCAGCGGAAAGCCCATATCAGAAACTAAAATATTGACCTGTTTGGCGATGTTGATATCCAAAGGAGCGTGGGTGATAAGGTGATGTCCGTCAGCCAGGGCAAGGGCGGTCAGGGCCTTGTAATTGTCCTCTTTAACCGTACCTATCAGAACGTTTTCTCCCTTGGCTGCCTCGCTTACCTTCGGCATAACCTGATTGTCCTTTTCGTCGTTTCCGGAATCCCACAGAATAAGAGGGACGCCAACCGCCTTCAAAACTTCCTCGGTGACCTTGACGGCATGAGCGGCATCTTTATCTGCCTTGTCGGGGTGGATGCCGTCGAATTTTACACAGACCAGGTCTGCACCAAATTCCTCTACGCACTTTTTGGCCCAGTCGCCGGGGCTGTCCATTACATCTTGATAATGTTCGGCGAGGGTCTCAGGCCAATCATCCGGCCTGCTGTCCAGGACATCCATGGCGATAACCGGTTTCTCGCCGGCCTGCTCTATAGAACCGCCATAGACGACGTTACGTGCTCCTCCAACGGTTACCGTTGAGGTTCGAGTCCCGCCGCTGTCTTTAGTCGACCCCAGTGTAACCCGAGAAACCTGACCGGCGAAGCTCTCCTTAACTTCAGGAACTGGCATTTGAAATCCTCCAAGAATAACTTTGAATTTTTATTGTTTGTTTTTACTTAACGGAAAACTACGCTTTAGTTTAGATTCGAATATTTTGCAGACCGCTGAAAGTGCGGCACTGTTTTCTTCGAGGTCGAAGATTGTTTTGCCCTGGATTGATGCATCAAATATGGTTTTGTCGTTAGGTATATACCCGAATGTTTCTATTTCGTCCACATTTTTGCCGCTCTCGGCCCTGTTCCATATAACGCCGATTTCTTTTACGGATATCGGGAGTTTTTTAGCAAGTTCAAAAATCCTCCGGGCGGTAAGGTTACCGATCGCCGTTGGTTCTGCTACGATGCACAGCAGGTCAACATTATTAGTGGTTCGGCGTGACAGGTGCTCCATTCCCGCTTCATTATCAATAATTACGTATTGGTATTGCGAGCTTAGTTTGTCCAGGAATGTTCGCAATATATTATTTACGGCACAGTAGCAGCTTGGTCCTTCGGGCCTACCCATGGTGAGCAAATCGAAGCCGACGGCCTCTGTGATTGCCTGCTGGATGCCGTATTCAAGAGAGCGCAAGCGATCCGTACCTTCGCCATCAGGCTGTTTTTGACGGGTTTGTTCCCGGATTTCCGCAATTGTCTCCTCTGGTTCGACTCCCAACATGGTCGCCAGACAGGAATTGGGATCGGCATCTACCGCAAGTACCGCGCCGTGCGATTGGCTGCACAGCAGCCTGATAATCATAGCGGCCAGCGTTGTTTTGCCGGCTCCGCCTTTTCCACTTATTGCAATTGTTGTTGCCATATCTTTTAGCTCACTTTAGACACTTTTTACACTGGCCACCGATGGGAACAGGGATAAATCAGTATGGGGCAGAAAACTTGCTCTAATGAATTCATCCATATAGCCTGAATGGCTCATTAAATCAAAATATGTCATACTGTTGGCGATTTTCTCGGCTGTTTCAAGGGCTTTTTGACTCAGCAAGACCGTCTTTGCTCCTGCGATTGATGTGTTTCCGACAAATTGAATCTTCTCCACGGGAACATCGGGCAGCATTCCTACGGTAACGGCCTGTTGAACGTTCATGAAGTTTCCGAAGCCGCCGGCGATGTAAACGGCATCGAGATCTTCTGTTTTAGTTTGCGTCGAGTTCATAAGAACTCTAATCGCGGCAAAAACTCCTGCCTTGGAACGAACCAGGTTGTCGATGTCGGCCTGGGTGATTACTATTTCCTGGTGGTCGTTATCTGCCGGGACTAACTGGAATTGCAAACCCTCGTCGTTTTCAGTCAATCTTGTGTCTCCGTTGGTTTTGAATCGGCCTGTTCGGTCTATGATACCGTTTATAAACAATTCAGCAATTGTGTCCAAAAGGCCTGACCCGCAAATGCCGGCAGGATGGGTATCGCCGATTGTCTTAAACTCAATGGAGCCGTCCGGGGCAATGTTTAGTTTTTCTATGGCCCCGGCTGCCGCCCTCATACCGTGCTTGACGCCGCTTCCTTCGAATGCCGGACCTGCCGAACTCGAAGCACAAACCAGCCACTCTCGGTTCCCGAGAACAACCTCGCCGTTTGTTCCGATATCAACAAAAAGCGAGACCTCTTTTTTGGTATAAATTCGTGTAGTCAAGACACCTGCCACTATATCGCTGCCCACATAAGCTGCCACACTGGGCAGGCAGTATAATAAACCCCGCTTGTTAATCTGGATGCCCACTTCTGCGGCGCGTATTGCAGGCACAAAACTGGCTGAGGCGACATATGGCTCTCTGCGTATTCGTGTAGAGTCTAAATTCAGTAAGAAATGGATCATTGCGGTATTGCCGGAACATATTACAGCGACTATCTCACGTAAGTCGATTTTCTGTCTTGCAGCCAATGTTACGATGAGGCTGTTTACGTCATGCACGATTCGATTTTGCATCTCATCAAAGGCGTCATTTTCTTCTGCGTAGATGATTCGGCGAATATAGTCTTCGCCAAAGTTTATCTGGCTGTTGTATATGGCCTCGGTATCTACGGTTTTTGCATTGATCAGGTCAAGAAGATGGGCCACGACCGTGGTAGTACCCAGGTCAACGGCGACGGCAAAATTTGTCTTACCGCGTTTGCTCGGCTCAACCTCTATCACTTCGGTGGTTCCACTTCGCCGGCCAATAGTGACGGCAACCTGGTAATTCGTCGAACGAAGCACCTTCGAAAGTCCCTGCAGAATGCGAAATCCGGTCTGCATTACAGGAGCGTCAATCTGCTCGCGTATCGCGACATACAGGCGTTCGTGGTCGGCTGTATGATCGTGTACCGTGGGTTCCGACATTTCAACGGCGAGCTTTCGTACCAAAGGGTCAAACTCAAAGACGCCCTCCTGCACATTGCCGGCAAGCTCGCTAAACCTCCGGGCGTCGGAGTCCATAAGTATTTGACTTGTTTCCAGGGAGTGGAACTTAGGAACAGTAATTGTCATATCCGAAAGGACCTTAGTCCCGCAGGCAAGCACGATATTTTCGCGTGTCTCATCCGGGGTAAGTAAAGTGGTGGGTTTGCTTTGAAATTGTCCTTTGTCGATTACGACTTTACATTTGCCGCAATACCCGTCTCCGCCGCAGATGCTGCTTAAATAAATACCGGCTTTGCGGGCCGCCTCAAGCAGAATCGTCCCGGTCGGGACTTCGGTTTTAAGGCCGCTCGGTTCAAAACTCGTTGTACATTTTTTCGGTTTTTCATCCATTCTCGTATCTCTTGGTTCGTGCCCCGCGATTCGAGAAGCAGTGCGCCACAATCAACATCTCTATTTCCAGATTTCCTGTAGATACTTTGGTATCATCGATGATTCTCTTGGGCCCACCAGGATTTCCCAACCTGTAGCTTCTTCGAGTTTGCCGCTCATCACCGCCACATAACCGGGAATTATAAGTTTACGGTGTTTAACCAGGTTCTCGGCATCAAATTTTACCATGGCGTCCGCTACGGTCTTTTCGTTGAGTTTGTCTCCCGAATAGGACGTCAACACACTTGTTCCTTCAGTATCAACCACGAGGATATAGCTTGGCACCCTGCTGGCCTCGACATCCGATTCCACGGTGTAATACGTCAGTGAAAAGTTTGTTGTGAACATCAGGGGAGCATTATCGTCGGGTTCCCCGATAGGATACACTTTAGGCTCGACCTGGATGGGCTTTTGTGGGTCGCTGAAGATATTCATCCTGGCCGTCAGTATAGGTAAGAACGCGTATGGCTCAACCATATTAACCACGACGATACTGGAATGCTTGCAAATCAGACTTGTGGCGTAGGCGGCCTGTTGGTCTGCGTCGCCATCAGGAACAAAGGCCATAGTCGGATAACCTAACAGCCTGAAGGTTTTTTTCAGTGCCAGGGCCCTTATCTTTGAGAGATTGTACAATTGGTCCCGCAGGTTTAATCCATCCAGGTTCAACACGATGTCCTCGATTCCTTGGGCCTTAATTTTTTCAGTAAGGTTGGCAAGGGCCTCGACTGACTCGGCAGAAGCGGTCAGCGGGCAGTTGTTTTCTTTGGCGATTTTCGCCATTGCCTCTGCAGTATCCGGCTTGGCCTGCCCGATTAACGGAGAGCTGTCACCTGTTTTGGCGACAGCAGCGGCGACCGCGTCAGGTGAATCTGAAACGAGAATTATGGCCAGCGAACTGGTATCTTTTACCGCTGCTGCGGCACTGGCGAAAGCGTCGGCTGAACCGCTGTCGTTTATGACCGCTATAGCGTTCACTGAAATATGTAACCCGATACGCTCGAACTGCAGTGAATTTATAGACTCGATACGGTCTTTTAAATCCTGGCCGGTAAGTTTGTCCGATACAGTTACAGCTAAAACCGTCTGATTGTAAAATTTCTCTTCGTGTCGGAACATCACAGTTTCCTGTCCCGTCTGAACTCGATTGTCTCCGCTGCCAAACTGTACAAGGCGTATTGGCGGAGCGGCCGCGGCGGCAAGCTGTTGCTTGGCTTCTTCTGAAACATCAGGACAGTCTTTCAGTTGGGCCCGTTTTTGAGCAAGCTGCATGGCAAAGGCCAGGCAAGTAGGCATGCCGCACTTTTTACAATTGGTTTTTGGTAGGAGTTTGAAGATTTCTAATCCTGTTAGCGCCATAATATTTACCCTTTACTTTAATAAGGTCTTTATAATATCAGAACATAGGTTCCAAAGCCGTCGCAGGGTGGCCGGCTTTGGTAATAAACTCCAGGACCTCTTCTTCTGTTGTGGCTGATGTTTCATCAGCAATCTTGGCCAGGAATTCCTCACCGCCGAGTCCGAGTTCATCGGCCCTTTTGATGAGGGTCTCTTTGATGTCTTCTTTCAGCATTTTAGGCATCCAGACGATTCGCGTAATTCCGCCTTCTGCGGCGATGAACTTTTTCGAGTTGATGTAGTGCTTTGAATGCCCTATGAATCCCGGCGTCTGGTTTCCTCCGCCCACGGTGCCGGCCAGGGTTGAGAATTTCATTCCGCACGGAGTCATCTCAGGATACTCACGGTTGACAATCATTATCCCGCCTGTGGAAGGCAGCACGGCAGCGATACATTCGAAGCATCCGCACGAGGTCATTGGGTCGATGATCATGCTGTACTGGCTCATTCGCTCGACACCGCCGCCACTGCTCTTTACAACAAACTCATTGACCTTGTCCCACTGACCGATGGTAGGATCGATGCTGTTACCTTTCGATATTGGCTGGTTTGGCCCCGAGGGAGTTATTTCATACGCCGCCCGGCAGTCCAGCCAGCTATAAGCCCCGCACAAGCCAGGCCGTTCCGGAGATACTACGCATATATGATTCGGAGCAAAACTCTGACACAGAGTGCACGAATAAAACGTGTCTATGTCTTCATCCGTCATGCCTGCCAATCTCGCGTCGCGCTTGGCGTATACCACCTGAGCTTGCTCCCGCAGTTTCAAGACCTGTTCTTCTTCGCTGTAAATCTTAATTTGCACCTTGTCTATAATGCTCGAGAACTGCTCGTGAAGCATTGCGTGCAGGAGTTTTCCGATATGCTGGAGTCTGAAGCCCGCCTTGAAGGCGCCCTTGCTGATTCGCACCCAGTTGACGTCCCGCTGGCCCATATGCCACAGACCCTGCGCCTCATTCATAAATGTATGTATCTGGCGTTCTAGTACAGGTTCAAAGTCAGGCTGCATTTTTCTTCCCGCCACTTCAACCATAATCCCCAGCGGCATTTTGCCTCCTTCTTCAAGCGAATCGACGTCCGGCCCATTCACTTCTATCTTTCCATCTTCAACGGCCGAGATGTCCTGCGTCCGAAGCCACTCGAACGCCGGCGTCCTCTGGCCGCCAAACTCGCAGTACATATCGTCTTTTCGTATACGTTCACCTTCGAACGCCGGACTGTGTGCCACGGGAATATCGATATGTGCTACCTTTATCTTCAAACCACGAACTTCGATGGCCTTTTCCACAATTTGGTCGTGGCCGATATTTGAGACGACATGCTCGTAAGTGCATACGCCGGTAGGAAGGATTTCCGGAATGTCGGAGTCGGCGATTGTAGGGAAGCCGAAATTGATTGCCCCGGCCGCCGTGGCGTACCATTCGTCGGTAACTTCACCCAGCGCCATCACGAATGCAAAGACGCGGTTTTTGTTGTAGAGCAAGTTCCGTCGGAAATCGCCGGGTTGAACGCCGCCGAAGCTTAGCGCCGCCCGGCTGGCAAAGCCAAGTGCGTATATTGCGGCACTAATCTCCGACCCGAAAGGAACCAGTCGTGTGTCCCAGCCTAATTGCACGCCGCCTTCGACAAGCTGCTCCGCAAATGTTGTTCCGTTATGATGGGCCGCCATAAATACATAAAGACTACGCTCCTGGCACTTTCTTGCGATTGTTACGGCCGTTTCCACATCCGGGGCTGCACCTACGATCGCTGCAAATCCCGGCGCAGAGCCGTCCACAAACTGGATACCACGCTCGCGCAGAATCACATCGTCTGCCGCTCCCAGCCAGATGTCGTCCACCGGATTAGGCCCGATTAGATACTTGCACGCTTCGATAATCTCCTCTGCAAAAAGCGTGGCCATACCCGCATCAAGTAGGGGGCCAAGATATGGCAGCCAAACGTCATCGGCAACAGGTTCAGGCATAAGTGGTTTGATTTCCTCATCCATCACCTGCTCTAAATCGGCAAGGGTTTCAACTGCACGCCCGGTCATCGAATAAATAATCGGTATGTAGTAACCCGTGTTTGGAAACTCGACCTTGCAGTCTTTTCCTTTTTGCTCGATGGCTTTGGCCAGTATCTCTTTGGCTTGGCCGACTATCTTATAAGCCCCGTTTATCGCGCTTGTCGCAATGATTCTTGACATTAACAGGTCTCCTTATTCTTGATTTTCCCTCTGGTTTTCAGCTCTTAAACGGTCAATGCCCGACGCTCTTCCATATCGTAGAGCTTTCGCTCTTTCTTAACGTTTATTCCAAGAGCATCGCGTTTGGCTTCGATATGTTGGAGCATCATTTCAGCGGCTTTGACCGGGTCGGATTCCACTGCCCATCGGCCGCCCAGATCTTTTTCGATATCATTAAAGAGGTAATTGCAGACATTCTCACTGCCGAGCACCGGCAATATTTCCTTGGCGAAGATAACCAGTAAACCACTGGCTACGAAATATTGGCCGATAGCAATGGCTTTTTCACTGACAGACTCCAAACACGCACCGGCCACCGGTAGTGCGGATAAGTCATCGCCAAGGCCGCCCTCTCGCACGATTTCGGCGCAGGATACAAGCAAGCGGCTGTTATCGACACAACTGCCGCAAGCCAGCACAGGTGGCATTCCAACTGTTTCGCAGACTTCTCTCAGGCCTGGCCCGGCCAGTTCCAGTGCCTCTTTAGGATTCGTAAGGCCCTGTTTACCGCAGGCGATAGTGGCACAGCCGGTAGTCAACACCAACACATCCCTCTTAATCAGTTCCCTGACCAAAGTAGTGTGGGTGAAGTCCTGTTGGACTTTGGGATTAGTACAGCCGACAATGCCGGCAATGCCGCGAATTCGACCATTGATAATATTGTCGTTTAACGGGCGGAAGCTGGCGCGGAAACGGCCGCCTAACATATAGTTGATCGATTCAAAGCTGAAACCCCCGACGGCGGGCTTTTTCTCGTTCGGAATATAAACATCGCCGCGATTCTTATAGTTATCAATGGCCATTTTTACCAGTTTCTTGGCGGTGGTAAGCGCCGTTGCCTCGTCCATCGGAATGTGTTCCACGCCATGTATCTTTGCTTTGTCAGTAGTGGTTATCAACTTGGTATGGTAACATTGGGCCACTGTTGTCAGTCCCTGCATTATGCACTGGACATCCACAGCCATCAACTCTATCGCGCCGGTGGCAATGACCAGTTCCTGGTCGAGGAAGTTGCCGGCGATAGGTATACCGTGTCGCATCAATAGTTCGTTGGCGGTGCAGCAGGTTCCGGCCACGTTTATTCCCTTTGATCCGGCTTTCTCTGCATAGGCCAGCATTTCGCTGTCCTGAGATGCCGCAGCTATCATCTCCGAAAGAATAGGTTCGTGCCCATGAACGATAATATTCACCTGGTCTGATTTGATGACGCCCATATTCACCTCGCCTCGCCCGGGATAAGGCGTACCAAACAGAACGTCCTGCAGCTCAGTGGCCAGCATCGCGCCGCCCCAGCCATCCGCCAGGGCCACTCGGCTGGCGTGCTTGATGATGTTCTTATAATCCTGGTCAACACCCATAGTGCTGCGGTGCAGAGATTCTGTCACCTCGCGGTCAACAGCCCGAGGAGTAATACCGAGTTTTTTCCAGATTTCCTGGCGGGACTTGGGAGCGCGGCGTGCCATAAGCTGAGTTCCTTCAGGCTTGCCGAATTCGGCCAGCGCGATCTTGCCGATATCTTCGGCAATTTCGTTTATCTGCCTGTCCTTGGTTTTTACGCCTAACTCCTCGGCCAGCTTATAGAGCTTGGTGGTATCTTTGAACTTGTAATCCGGGGCCTCACCTTTGGCTGTGGCAAGAAACACCTCTGCTACGGTTCGGCCGTGGTCACTATGGGCACTGACACCGGCGGCAATCGCCCTGAGAAAATTGCGTGCCACAATGGTATCTACGTCTGCGCCACAAACACCAAGGGGCGCCTTCTTTGTGGTTCGACAAGGTCCCATGGAGCAAATTCGGCAACATATTCCTTGTTTGCCAAAGCCGCACTGCGGTGATTGGGCCTCCAGTCTGTCCCAGGCGTTTTGCTGGCCGGCCTCAGCCATCCGACCTATCATTTCCTGTGACGCTTTGTTACTGCTGCGTTCTTTTGGTTCCATAATAATTCCTTATTATAAGCAATTTCAGCTCTTAACTGCTGTTAAGTCCCCTTCTCCACTTAAGGCAGAGGTTTTGTTTGCATTTCGAGTTGCTGCCGGCCTTTGTTCACCAGGTTGACCAGCTTATCTTTGGCATCGGTTAATGCGCCGACCAGTTCCGGGCAGGCTTGAAAAACCGGTTTGGATTCAAGGTCTGCTTGCTGCACTGCTGGATTGTAACGAAGGCTTCCCAGCAGAGCTACGTCTTTCAATTTAGATTTTATCACATCTGTTTGAGCTGTATCTGTAATTTTGTTTGCAATAGCTGCTACGTTTTTTATCCCTAATTCCCTGGCCATTTTCGCAACGTTATTGGCCGTTTCAATGCTTCTGCCGCCCGGCTCTACAATCACTACAAATGCATCAACACCTTGCACGCTGGCTCTGCCCATAAACTCGACACCGGCCGCCATATCAACTAAGACCATCTCCTGCCGCTGGAGTATGGTATGGGTCAGTAGTGCCTTTAAAAAGGTCCCTTCAGGACATGCACAACCTCCCCCTGCCTGGGTAATAGCTCCTAACACAAGCAGTTTTACGCCATTAACTTCAATCCAGTGTTTTTGCGGCAAATCGCTGACTTTAGGATTCAGCTTAAAGTATACTCCTGCTGCGTCCTTACCGGTGCCGGTACGTTCGGCAATTAACTGCTTCATTTTGATAAGTGGCTCAGGATTTTGCTCCGAAGGTATGCCAAAAGCTGAATAAAGGTTGGTGGTTGGGTCGGCGTCAATCGCAAGTACGTCAAATCCATCCTGGGCAAATAATTGTGCCCAGACCGCGCAGACTGTAGTTTTGCCTACGCCCCCTTTGCCGCCGATTGCTATTTTCGCACTCTGCATCAAGACATATTATGATGGCCGTGAATTTAGGCCTTATCAACTCCAATTTTTGAGTAATAAAGAATCGAGGAAACATAAAAACCACATCTTTGCAGTTTTCTCTTGTTTTTTCAACAACTATCTTATCATTTTTTTCTCTAAAACTGCTAATACGCGCAATTCAAAAGTTTATACGCATGATAACAGGAATCGTTCACTGTAAAGTAAACTCCGGCAACTTCACTGTATGCCCTAACTTCTGATATATCAAATACATGCGATGTTTAATTGCCCCAGCGCAGCAAGGAATCCGACTTTTTCATTCCGATGCGCTTACTAAAGCCTCAACGGCCAGATTCACCAGCGTTCCCAGGGCGTCCAAAGGCAGGTGAGTACCAGCGGTTTGGTCGAATAGTATGGATGCCCTGGCGTCGAATTCGTCGTCGCTCCGCCAGATTACTATCTTTAGTGGGATCCGAGGCAATACATACAATTCAATGGAAGCATCGCCGAATTCGCACCGTTTAGCGTCAAACCGCTCCGAAACATCATATAACCGTTCGGGTGAGTTTCCAAATGTTTCTTCCAATCGCTCTGTCGGAAGGCTGTGCAGGCCCCGGAAGAAAAATTGACCGCTCGGCAGTTTTTCCGGCCCGACAAATTTGTCGGCCAGCGGTAAGTCCTGAGCGTTGATAAGATAAGCAAGAAGGCAAAGCTGTTCGAGAAACGCTGCGGGTTTCGGTTGTCCAGATGTTTGAGTGGAGAAGATTTGTTTGTCGGAAAGGTTAACTGCATATTCGGTTTTCAGCAGGGTGATAACATAACGCGGCGGGTCGGTCAGGTATTGACACTTTGCCCTTTGGGCGGTCTCTTGGGGATCAAGCCTGTCAAGTTGCTGCCAAAGACCTTCATGAGCCATTTCGTTTTGTACTTTCTATTCGTATCTCTTATCCATGAAGCCGCTTTGGATTGAGGGTGATTTCAATTTATCATTTTACAATACGGCTTGGGTTCGTTCGCTTCGTTCATGATGATACTTGCAAGATCTTCATTTTCCCGGCCTCAGTGACCGCCGCCGCGCATCATCTTCACAGCGTGCTCCAGGACGTCCAGAATTGCCTCCAACGATTCCTTGACCGCTTTTGGGCTGCCCGGTAGGTTGATGATAAGCGTATTTCCACGGATACCGGCAACGCCTCGGGAAAGAATAGCGTTTTTTGTTTTTTTCAGTCCCTCCGACCGCATTAATTCTGTTAGGCCGGGAACCATTTTTTGACATACCTCTGCGGTGGCCTCGGGGGTGACGTCTCGAGGTCCAAGGCCGGTTCCGCCGGTGGTAAGGACAATATCGGCTTTTACCTCATCAGCAAAGTGTGTAAGTGCTTCTTTGATGCTTCGGTGTTCATCGGCCACGATTTTGTACTCGCAAATCTCAAATTTATCAACCGGGAACAGGTTCTTGATAGTCTGCCCACTTACGTCTTCCCTTTTTTGCTGTGAGCAACTGTCGCTAATTGTCAATATTGCTGCTTTAATCATTTGATTTTAGTACCTCTATGGTATCGCCGGTGTTGACTGTGCCCGGTTTTCAACTTGGCAGCGGTTACATTGTACTTCCGCGTGCCCCGGTTGACGGAGATTGATATTTTTGTTAGTCCTGCCTTTTGTAGTCTCCACTTTTGCCTCCGGATTTCTCAAGTAGTTTTATCTGGCTTATAACCATATCTTTGCCTTTGTATTTTAGCATATCATAAATGGTAAGACAGGCTGTGCTTGCTCCGGTTAAAGCTTCCATTTCCACGCCGGTTTTGCCCGAGGATTTAACCGTCACACTCACACAAACCGATTTATCTGTTTCGTCCGTTGCAAATTCAACTTTGACCGCGTCGATTGAAATGGGATGACACATCGGAATTATTGAAGGCGTCGCCTTTACCGCATTTATCGCCGCTATTTTTGCTGTCTCAAGTACATCACCCTTTGTGCATGTGCCTTCTTTTACGATGTTGAAGCCCTCTTGTCCCAGGATAATACAGCCGCTTGCTGTAGCTGTTCTTACCGTAATATCTTTGCCGCTTATATCAACCATCCCTTTTGAATCTTGCATTTTGTTTCAGCCTCCAATCTGGTTCATAAGCCTGTTTCTGCAGTGGCTTCCATTTTCAGGTTTTTTTGTTACAGCTTCGAGTATAGACCCGGTGATGTTGTCAAAGTCTATTCTTACCTCGTTATCGGAAAAAAGACAGGGCTTCAGGTAACCGTCGGCCGTAAGTCTGAGTCTGTTGCACTGGCTGCATTTCGGCGGGCGCTGAGTTTCGAATCGGCGGCTGAAATCGGTCCTGTTATAAAGCGAAAACCGCATAATTTGTTGAAGCTCCAGACCTCTCTGCTCACAGAAGGTCTTCATCGTTTCAATGTCCTCCTGGGTCGTGTCATTGAAAATTACCATGTTAATCTTTATCGGTGTAAGCTCTGCCTTTTTAGCCGCTTCGACGCCTGCCAGGGCCTGACGCAAATCCCCGCCGCGAGTAATCCTCCTGAACTTCTCGGTATTGAGCGAATCTATCGAGATGTTGACACGGCCCAGACCGCTTCGCTTAAGTATGGTTGCCATATCCACAAGCAGTGAGCCGTTAGTGGTCATGCAGACCTTGTCGATTCCGTCTATAGCTGCAAGTTTGGCCACCAGTTGCTCAATATCTTTTCGCACCAGCGGTTCACCGCCGGTTAATCTGATTTTTGTTATGCCCACCCCTGCAGCCGCTTTTGCAACCGACTCAATCTGCTCATAGGAAAGGATATCACTGTGGTTCTTATGCATAAAAGGCGCCTCCGGCATGCAATATACACAGCGGTAATTGCAACGGTCGGTTACCGATACTCGGAGGTAATCTATTCTTCGATTAAATCTGTCTAACAGCAACGTCGGTACCCTCTTTGATTTCAGCTACGCCTGCGGGTATGCAGATTAAACCGTCAGCTTCACATAAGGCGTTAATATGCGCAGAGCCATGATAGTCGATGCTTGCAACTTTATCGTCTCCGGTAAATACAACCGGCAGCCACAAATCCCGTTCTGTCTTTTTTCTTGTTATTGTCTTTTCGAGTTTGTTGTGTGAAACGATGGGCTTGAAATTGTACCCCATCATCTTTAGGAGAAAAGGTTTCACCAACAGTTCAAATGTGACAAAGGTCGATACCGGATTACCTGGCAATCCGAAACAAAAAGCTTCATTCGAAACGCCGAAAACCGTAGGCCTGCCTGGCTTTACAGCAATCTTCTCAAATAGCAGCCTGAAGTTGTTTTTCTTTAAAATCCCCCGAACAAGGTCGTAATCGCCTACTGATACTCCACCGGACATAATCACAACATCATTTTCCGCTATCGCCTTTTTGAGCATACCATCTAAAGCTTCTTCTGTATCGGCGGCTATACCATAGTTTGTTGCTATCGCCGCGGCGTTTGCTACCTGGGCGGCCAACTGGGGTGCGTTGCTGTTTCTGATTTGACAAGCCCCTGGTTTCTGTTCGGGTTCGACTAATTCGTCGCCTGTGGCTATAATGCCTACCCTTGGCTGCACTGCCACCAATGGCTTGACACAGCCGAGACTTGCCAACACTGCGATATGCTGGGCGGAAAGTTTTGCGCCAACTCGAACAACTGTTTCTCCCTCTTTGATGTCCTCGCCTTTTAAACAGATATTGTCGGATGTTTGTTCGCCCGTAAAGCGAATTTTATTGTCCGATGTTGGTTCGGTGTATTCGACCATAATGACGCAATCAGCGCCTTCAGGCACAACGGCGCCCGTCATAATCTTGGCACACTGGTTGATTGTAATCTCATTTTTAGGTACATGCCCGGCAGGGATCGTCTCAATTATTGTAAGCTCATTTGCAAGGTCAGCTCGGCGACAGGCGAAGCCATCCATAGCCGACTTGTTGAATGGAGGAATGTCCATGTCCGAGGCGACGTCCTCAGCCAGTACTCTATTAAAAGCACGGTTAATCTCGACACGCTCAGTGCCGGGCCGTCTGCTCGAAATCGAGTTCATCACGATTTCTAAGGCATCATCAAACTTGAGCATCGTACTTTTGGCGAAATTCTTCATACTCTTCCATTGTATTTAAGTTCGTTAACTGTTTTGTTTTCAGCTTAATATACTTGACCCTGCATTCAGCGAACGCATCAATTATTTTACGTGCCCCTGATGACAGCGCTTCGTTTATGGCTTCGAGCGAGCTTTTGCAGTATACCGCAAAGAGTGGTTCATATTTTTTGTTACCAGAGGTTGGGATGACCATGTCTGCTGCCTGAGCTTCGGCGAGCATTTTCCTGACAAGTCTTAGGTCTATGTGCGGGATATCACAGGCGACCACAAAATTAAGTTCGTTGGCTGATGCCTCCAGAGCGGAAGCTATACCCATCAGAGGTCCCTGGCCCGGTATTTTGTCCGGGATGCAGTCAAGGCCCAGAAAGGCATATTTTTCCACGTCATCGGTGCTTATAAGTATCTGGCTGAATGTGCCGCTAAGCTGGTCACAAATATGTTTTATGATTGGCTTGTCCTTAATCAGCAGCATACTCTTGTCAATGCCCATTCGACGGCTGCCCCCGCCTGCCATGATTATCGCTGTTGCCTTTTCCTGCAACGTCCATTTTCTGTCCGTAAGCTTTATCCGGTCCAGGTCGAAATCAAAACCACTTGTCCCGGCGACTATGATTCTATCGGCATATTCTTTGACATTCCGAGCTGAGCTTTTCCAAGTTTTCAAGCTGCGGCTCTCGACCATAAGAAACAATCCCGGTTCAGCTACCTGACGCAGTGAGTTTGATTCGCAAATTGAAACCGTGTCAGGCCCGATCATATCCAGCAGGGTGGTTAATCCTACTTCCAGGCGTTTTTTTATAACACGCAGCCAGAAAACTCGTTTTGCCCCGGCTGCAAGTAGTCTTGCCGTGTCTTTTTCGGAATCGCTGTCGGTCTCTTCCGTAATGTGGAAATCTCCATCCAGCGATGAGCAGCCACCGCAGCCTTGACCCCCGCGCGGACATTGTCCGTCTTTGGTTTTTATCGTGGTAACCTTTATTCCTGTGATATCCGTAGTTTTACCAAATTTTTTAATTAGCGCACAGGCCAATGTGGTCTTGCCGACGTTTGCGCCGGCCGAACCTATCATCAGCATTCCATCGAGTTTTATCATTTTATTCTTCAATGTATTTAACAGCCGAGGCCTTAAAACTTACCCATGCTTTTTTTCCGCAGCTCAGTTCCAGCATCTTCGCTGATTCAGGGCTTACCATCGCTGCAATTTCGACACCGATATCAACTATGACCTCCACTCCAAACCCAGCCGGTATAATCTCTGCAATTGTCCCTTCAAAGTTATTACGGGCGCTTGTTTTGCCTGCTGTATTGGAAATCGTGACATCCTCACTTCGAACGCAAACAAAGCCCGGACCGCCGGGGCTGTCAGTAAGAACAGAAAGGCTAAGGCTGCCGGAACTGAACCATCTCGTGTCTGTTCCGTGGTCGCGCGGCTCTTGCAGCCGGCCTTTGAAAAAGTTCCTGATACCGACAAACCGTGCGACAAATTCAGATTTGGGATGCTGAAAAATCTGCTCAACATTCCCTACCTGTGCGATGGTTCCGGCCTCCATAACCGCAACATGTGTGGCCAAAGAGACTGCTTCGGTGTAATCGTGCGTTACATGTACTATTTGCATCCGGTTCTGGGCGTTAATCTTGCGCAGAAGAGCGCGCATCTGGGATCGAGACTTTGTATCCAGGGACGATAAAGGCTCATCCAGAAGCAGGCATCTCGGCTCACTGGCTACCGCCCGCGCCAGGGAGACTCGCTGAGATTCTCCCCCGGAGAGTGTTTGAGGTTTGGCTGCAAGAAGATGGCCAACTGCAAAATCCTCCGCAAGCTCGTTTACTCGCTGACGGATTTGACGTTGCGAAAGCTGGCCATTGTTCTCTCTGCACCTAAGTGGATATGCGATATTATCATAAACCGTCATATGCGGGAAAAGTGTACTGTTTTGAAAGACCAGTGCGATTTTTCGCTTCTGCATCTTTTCGTTTGTAATGTCCTTTCCATCGAGAAATATCCGGCCGGCATCCGGACGGGCAAGGCCGGCGATGGTTTCGAGCAATACGCTTTTGCCCACCCCGGTTCTTCCCAACAGAACAAAATACTGGCTGTTGGAGACCTCGAACGACACATCCTTTATGGCGAATGGTGTCAGGTCCTTGGAGATATTTCTAACGCTGAGCATTATTTTTACCTCCCGCCAAAAGCCTCAACACCACAAGAAACACCAGGCACACCACGATGAAAAGGACCGCCGTCGGCCGGGTGTACTTCAGGCCGAAAGCGCCAAGACGCTCATATATCAGCACCGGCGTAATCATTGGATGATAAGCGATGATTAGTACCGCTCCGAACTCGCTCATTCCCCGTGCCCACATCAAAATCGAACCGGACAAAATCGACCGCCATGCCAGCGGTACAGAGACCGTTAAGAACACTCTCAAAGGACTTGCCCCGAGACTGAGCGCTGCCTTTTCAAGGCGAACAGGGACAGCAAGAAAACCGTCTCGCGCAGAATTTAAGAGGTATGGAATGCTGACAAATGCCATTGCCGTCATTATGCCGGCAGGGGTGCCGATAAAACTAAATCCCATTTTTGCCGCGGTCTTTCCCAAAGCCCCGTTCTTTGAAACGATACCAAGCAGTGCTATTCCCGCCGCCGAGTGTGGTATCACAATGGGAAGATCAATAATGGCCATGACAAGGCCTTTCAGTGGAAAATCCTTTCGCGCAAGCAAATACGCAAAAGGAATAGCGGCCAAAGCGAAGAGCATAGTTGCCGCCATCGAGGTCCACAATGTAAGCCAGATGCTGCTTCGAACTCCGACATCTTTTGCCGTCTCGGCAAGTTCCGGCACCGAACAGTTCACAAACAAACTCGCCAGCGGGGCAACAATGAAAAGCAGCACAAGCCCGCCAAGTGCTGCAAAGGCCAGCGAAAGCGGCTCATATCTGGTGTTTCGTATTTGGTATTTCGTATCTTGCATCGGATTCTACTATATTGGAAGCGCGAAGTTTTTCAAAGACTCCGGTAGATTACCAAAAGTATCCGTTGGTGACGGAACCACGGAGGTTTGACCGTTCTTTTCAAGAATTGCTCCACCCTTGTTTGCATCGAGCAAAAAAGTTAAAAATGCTAACGCAAGCTTACGATTCGGAGCATTCTTCGGTATGGTAACGCCGTATACTATCGGCTCACCGAGTTTAGTGATAAAAGTACCGGGCGTATTACCGGTTAAACGGACCGAAGCGGTCTTGTACAAATCCCAAAGCCCGGTCTTCTTGAGATTGATCTCATCGGGCAGCACTACGTATGCGAGCTTGTGCTGCTCAGCAACGCTGCGGTATATAAACATGTAATCAAGCTCGCCCACTTCCAAAAGCGCCAGTAAATCAACTTCTTTGGGTCGAATATATCTTCGGTCTTTTGTCAGTATTTTGTCCACGAGTCCGGGATTATTATAGAATTTTTCGGCCAACTTTATTGTAAGGACGGTCCGATACCCGCATGGGTCTGCATTTGGGTCAGACCTGCCGAAAGCGACATCTTTATCCAACAAAATATCGCACCAATTGTCTTTGTTGATTTGGCCGGCTTTGCGAGAGTCCTTTCGAAAGGCAATAACCATTTCATTTGCTGCAAACTTAATATTCCAGTCAGTATGTTTGGGGATTAGAAGAGTGTTTATAACGGTGTAGTCAGCCGAGGCAAGGATATCACAGGGCCTGTGCAGGTCTGCGATTTTGCGGGCACATATCCGGCTGCCTGCGGCTTCGCGGATAATTTTCACGTTGGGATGGCTTTTATTGAATTCTTCGCATATCTGTTTGAAAGGAACGGCAAGACTGCCTGCGTGAAAAATAATCAACTGTTGTGAATCCCGGCCGGAGTAATGCCCAAGCCACGAGCCGCGAATAACAAACCCGGCCAGAAACAAAAAGCCTACGGCCGAAAGAACTAAAATCGTCTTCGCGGTTTTGCTCATTTTACAAGTTCCTCGATATGTTTTTTATAGGCTTTTTCTACTGCCTTTTCGATGTCAGTGCGAAATCCGGTATAAGCTTTTACCCATTTTTTCCCTTGCTCGGTTAGGGCGGTTTGGCCTCCCAATGCACCTCCCCGCTGCTTCTTGACCAGAGGGACATTCAGACATTGCTGCATTTTCTTCAAGTCGCCCCACGCCTTTCGGTAGCTTATATGCAGTGACTGACTGGCTGCCTTTAATGAGCCTTCGGCATCTATGCTTTTGAGCAGCCGCCATTTACCGTCGCCAAAGACACCTTCAGCATCCTTGGTGCTCAGCCAGAGTTTAAACCTTGTCCTGAATTCCTTCATATTCCTGTCCTGCTGACTGTATTATGCAAAACAGCCGAGCTGGCATTTACAGATTTTTATGTTCTGGTGATTGCAGATACGCCCAATCTCAGCCGGCCCCACATCGAATTTTTGTGATAGTTCAAAAGCCACGGCACAGGTCAGCTTCTTTTTGCCATCCGAGTCTTGTGCCCGTTCAAGAACAGCTTTAATCAAATTATCACTTTTACACATTCGCCCTTGTCTCCAATACTTCGTTTGGTTATGCACTACTCGACATATCGGTTTGGAAAAAAATAAAAACGTCCTGTTTTCACAAATCGCAAACGCACAGGCCATTTGTATTTAATAATAACCGGATTCGCTGCCGATGTCCATCTTTACTTGTGAAAATATCTCTTCTGCCGCCGGGCGTAATGATAATCAAAGACTTACCCCGATAGATGCTTTCTCAAATTAGATGGTTTTTCCTCGGAAGCATTTTGCATCTAACGGGGCTTGCAAAAAGTGCTCAACAGGCGTATAAATTAGCTGTTATGGCTGAAAACGTAAAAAAGCGGATCCAGCAGTTGCGCAACGAGATACGAGAGCACGATTACCTCTATTATGTACTCAATCAGCCGAAAATCAGCGACCAACAATACGATAAACTCTTTACCGAACTCAGAGAATTAGAGCGGTCAAATCCATCTTTCATAACGCCGGATTCGCCCACACAGCGGGTTTCTGAACGGCCTCTCGAAGGTTTTGCGACCGTCAGACACGCGGTGCCGATGCTCAGTATGGACAACACCTATAATGCCGAGGAGCTAAGGGCGTTCGATGAAAGGGTGCGCAAGCAGCTTGGCAGCGAAGATTACGATTATGTAGTCGAATGGAAAATCGATGGTCTTGCGATAAGCCTTCGCTATGAAAATGGCGAGCTTGTCACGGCTGCTACGCGAGGCGATGGTATTGTGGGCGACGATGTTACCGCCAATGTCCGCACAATAAAAGCTGTCCCGCTTGTGCTGTTTAGCGATAGTAAAATTCCCGATGTGCTTGAGGTTCGCGGCGAAGTATATATGCCGATCCCTTCATTTGTCGAGCTAAACAAACTTCGTGCCGAAGCCGGCGAACCAGCTTTTGCCAATCCACGAAATGCCGCGGCGGGTTCTTTGAAGCTGCTCGATGCAAAAATCACCGCTGGAAGGAATCTCTCATTTTTTGCCTATGCGACCGGCGAGCTTTCCAAGCCATTAGCTGCAAATCATTACCAAACTCTGCAAAAATTCAAAAAACTCGGGCTTCCCGTTAATCATGAAATAAAACAAGCCGGGACAATCGACGAGGTAATAAACATCTGTCTTAGCTGGGGCCAAAAGCAGCCAAAGCTAAGCTACCATATCGATGGAATGGTAATAAAGGTTAACAGGTTTGACCAGCAGGACATACTCGGCGCCACCGGCAGGGCCCCTCGATGGTGCATTTCTTACAAATTTCCCGCCGAACGTGCTGAGACAACCGTCGAGTCGATCGATGTACAGGTGGGCAAGAGTGGGATTTTGACACCGGTGGCCAATTTGACTGCCGTTCAACTGTCGGGTACAACCGTCAAAAGGGCAAGCCTGCACAACTTCGACGAACTGAATCGGCTCAATGTCGGCGTAGGCGACACGGTTGTCATTGAAAAGGCCGGCGAGATAATACCACAGGTAATCGAGGTCAAAGCAAAAGCTGCCGTCAGCGTCCCCTTTGAAATACCAACGATATGTCCCAGTTGTGGCTCTGCTGTGGCCAAAGACGAAGACGGCGTTTATATTCGATGCCAAAATCCGGATTGTCTCGGCCAGTTGAAAGAGCGTTTGAAATATTTTGCAGGCCGGGGCCAGATGGACATTGAAAATCTCGGAGTCGCCCTGATTGAGCAATTAGTGGAGGCCGGCTTGGTTAAAGATTTACCTGATCTTTATAAACTACGCAAAGAAGACTTAATTGGCCTGGATCGCATGGGAGAAAAAAGCGCAGATAATGTGATAAAAGCAATAGAAAAGAGCTACAACCAGCTTTTTGCGAGGGTCATTGCCGGTTTGGGTATCCGTCACGTTGGGGGGCAATCAGCTCAAATTTTAGCTGAACATTTCGGTTCGTTTGGTGAACTTATGGGTGCCGATGAGCAAACATTAGCAGCGATAGACCAGATTGGCCCAATTATGGCGAAAAGTATCTGTGAATATGTTACCAATGAAAAAAAGCGTATAGAAGAATTACTGGTATATTTAAACCCACAGCAACCAAAGCTAAAGCGGTCAAACAAGCTGATGGGAAAAACAATTGTCGTCACGGGCACTTTAGAGAATTTAAGCCGCCAACAGGCCCAGCAGGCAATCAGGCAGGCAGGCGGAAAGGCTTCCTCTAATGTGAGTAAGAAAACCGATTTCGTATTAGCCGGCAGAGAAGCAGGAAGCAAGCTTGACAAAGCGCAGAAGCTGGGCGTGAAAGTGATAAACGAAAAACAGTTTCTCGACATGCTTGGTAAGGGACCGTCGTAAATGGCTGACCAGGACAAGAAATATATGTGTATGGCGTTAAAGCTTGCGCAGCGAGGCATCGGCTCGGTTGAGCCGAACCCCGCTGTCGGGGCCGTTTTAGTAAAAGGCAGTCAGATTATCGGCAAGGGCTGGCACAGGAAATTTGGCGGTCCCCACGCAGAGATAAACGCTCTTGAAGATTGCAAAAAACTGGGCGTCAGTCCCAGGGGGGCTACCATGTATGTGAGCTTGGAGCCGTGCTGTCATCAGGCAAAGACCGGGCCTTGCACAGAAGCGATAATTGCCGCTGGGATTGCAAAGGTTGTCGTGGCGACGATTGATCCCTCAGAGCACGCCGACGGCAAAGGCATCGAGCAACTGCGCAATGCCCGAATCAAGGTAGAGACAGGCGTTTGCGAAACTCAAGCGCGACTGCTAAATGCGCCTTTTATCAAATTTGCAACCACTGGGCAGTGCTGGGTGATATTGAAATGGGCACAAAGCATCGATGGGAAGATGGCTTGGGCACAGTCAGGTACCGGGGCCCGGTGGATTTCAGGAGAGCAAAGCAGAAAAGACGTACACAAACTACGGCGTCGGGCTGGAGCCATATTGGTAGGTGTCAATACGGTAATTGCTGACGACCCACAATTGACAGCCCGGCCCAGCAAAGGCAAACAAGCAACCAGAATTGTTCTTGACGGCAATTTAAGGATTCCTTTGGATTGCGAACTGCTGGCTACTGCAAAAAAAGTCCCAGTGCTAATCTTAACGAGTCAACAAACGCTCTTGGAAAATCCCCAAATTGCCGAGAAAATAAACCAAAAGGGAGCTGAAGTGCTTGCTTACCCTGAAGAAGAAGGCCGGTCAAATCTCCATTTTCTCACTTGTCAATTGGCTAAACGTGGCGTTGCTCAGTTGCTTGTCGAAGGCGGGCCAACGGTAATAACCTCATTTTTTAAAGAGGATATCGCTGACCAGATTGTCGTTTATATCGCGCCGAAGATACTCGGTGGCTCCGGATCCGCCGCAATAACCGAGGCAATGGCGGGATTGACCGAAGCTGTAGGCTTGCATCATGTAGAAATTGAGCGTTTCGGCGATGATGTTCGCCTGACCGGTTTATCGAAAAAAGCATTTGACGAAATTTCAATATGCCCCTGAAAAACAAGCCGCTTGAATACAGAGTCATTTTGTTATAGGCTCTTAATTTGGGAATACGGCAAATGGAAAAAAGAGAAGTAGTTAAGCTGGCGATTGAGGGCAAAGAGGTCCCGTACGTACCGTGGCACTGCGGCTTTACCGTTGAAGCGGCTGATAAGTTGTCAAAGCACTATGGTAAGGACGATTTGGACCAGGTTTTAGATAATCATTTTGTTAAGCTCGGCAGTGAAATCGGTTTTTTCACGGTTCTTGATAATGATAGGTTCCAGGATGTCTTCGGCGTCGTATGGGACCGCAGTGTGGATAAGGACATAGGCATTGTCGAGGGATGTCTTTTGCCGGAGCCAACGCTTGAACGATATGAGTTTCCCAATCCGCTCGACGAACGTTTTTTCAAGGACATTCCTGAGATGATATTCAGGTATAGGGATTGTTTACGGGTTTTTAAGGTTGGTTTTTCGCTTTATGAGCGGGCCTGGACGCTTCGTGGGATGGAAAACCTGCTGGCGGATTTTTTGGACCATCCGGGCTTTGTGCGTGAGTTCTTGCGAACGATAGCCGACTACAATATCGCCCAGGTCAGGCAGGCTTTGAAATATGATATAGACGCGGTTTATTTTGGCGATGACTGGGGCCAGCAGACGAGTTTGCAGATGGGGCCGGGCCTCTGGCGCCAGTTCATTTACCCGGAGTTAAAGCGAATGTACGCGGTGGTTCGAGAGGCTGGCAAATATGTAATGATTCATTCGTGCGGCAAAGTTGATGAGCTTTTCGATGATTTGATTGAAATCGGCCTCAATTGCTTCAATCCATTCCAGCCGGAGGTTATGGATGTCTTTGACATTATGGAAAGATATAGAGGTCGGCTTGCGTTTCATGGCGGACTGTCCACTCAGCAAACACTGCCCTATGGCTCGGTTGAGGATGTTAAGAAAAAAACTGATGAACTGTTGGAGGCAGGCAGGGGGGGTGGATATATCTTTGCCCCGTCTCACGCAGTCGAAGGTGATGTCCCGCTTGAAAATATGCTGGCCTTTATAGAAGTGCTCCATACCCAGAGCCGGTACGAAGGACGATGATTGTGTATTGGTCTCGGACTTCCCAAGTAGTTCGTGACAAATGAACAGGATTTTGATAGTCTGGTGTTGTAGGGCTTGAATTGTACAGGAGTGCTTCAAAAAGAGTGTCAAAGCGTGCAGGAGCACCCTTGAAGTTAAATGGGAAATGTCAGATTATGAATACCCGTGAGAATATGGGCCAAAGTTTAGTTTGCTTTCTTTTGGCTGGGATTCTGCTCTTCGCAGCCCGGCCCCACGTGCACGCCGGCAACTGGCCTGTTACCCCCAAAGACATTCGAATAAAACCCGGCAGCGACAAGTGGTTTGAGGACAACGGGAAATATCCGTACTTGGTGGGTGTCTATGACTCATCTCCTTTCTCAAACTTCTGGGGAGATCCCGGCAAGGAATTCGATCCTAACGGCTCTCGCGCAAGCAATCCCGTAACCCATCCTTGCGCCAACGGGTTTTTGTGGTCCAATTACCTTGATGCCATGGCTACCCACGGCATGACCGCCTTGCGCGCAGCAGCGATTCCTTTCAGCCTGGATGCCCCTAAGGGTTCCCCGTATAAGCATTACAATCCCTATCCCTTTCCCTGGAAACGCACCGATGCCAATAGGCGCTACGAACCCGGCAAACTGGAGACGGAAAGCCAGGTCAACTTCAACTACTTGCACTCAAAGGCTGATCCGGACTTGATGCATCCTGACGCCAATTACTTTAAGTGGCGTGTTCGCAGGTTCTGCAAAGAGGCAAAGGCGCGTAAGATATACGTGATTCTAAACCTGCAACTCTCCAACGCAGACTACCTTCCTTATGACCCAGAGAATGAGAAGTGCAAAAGATATATTAATGCGCTTCTCAAAGAAACAATAGACCTTGGCAATGTGCTTTACGAGATCAACTGGGAGGCAGGCAATGGAGAATGGCTTGAGTACTGGGCAAATTATGTAAAAGGCAAGCTTGTCGCAGTAGGCCGACCGAAGAATCTGATAGTTGTGAATCAGGATACGAGGCCGTGCATCGACCTTAAATCCCCGGAATACACGATCATAGGTCACCACAGGCAACACAAGCGCGACGCCCCTGAAGGTGGCTGCCATCAGGGCGGCGTTCTTCAAAGCCGGCAGTACGGAAAGCCGGTAATTTTCACTGAGGATTTCAACTACGGGCAGACACATAATAAGCCGACCGCGGATGACCTGAGGCACCGCCTGTGGTTCTCGTTCGTAACAGGTGTTCACTACCTTTGGTATGACTGGACAATTCCCGAGGAAAAAGGCCCTCCTATCAATTTCTACACTCCTTTGGTCAGGGCTGCCGAATCTCTTGTGAAATTTCTAAAGACAGTTGCCCCGCCTTTTTGGACCATGTCTGTGAATGACTCCCTGGCCTCAGGAAGCAACAACTGGGTTTTGGCCAATCCAGGCCACCATTACATTGTGTATTTTTCCACAGGCGTGGGCTCCGGGACGGTCATGAACCTGCAGGCAGGGCCATTCAAGGCGAGGTGGTTCAAACCGGAGGCCGGCTCCACTGGCGAGTTCGTCGGCGCCGAATTTGACGCACCGGCAAACGGGGCCTTCTCACCCCCTGGTGGAACCACAGCCGGTGACAAGCTTGTGCTGTACATTTACGAACCCTGAAGCAGCACGATTCCCGCTTAACCTAAATCTAAAAAATTTGACAAAAATAAATTTTGCTGTTGTAGTCTCTGTTGTATATCAATGGCTGAAGACTAACATTTTTGGAAAGTGAAAGAAATGAACAGGAAAAGGATTATCGGCTTTGTGATTGGTATTGTAGCAATAGTTGGACTCGTGCGGTTTTTGTTGGGGAAAGAGGAGGTGGCTAAATCGCCTGCGAAAATAAGAAAGATGGCGATATTAGGCACCTGTCTTCCGGGTTGTGAGCAGATGTGGAAACAACTGGGCGGAACTCACTTCTATGGAAATCGTTTTGGCTGGCCTGATTACGATAAGGTTGAAAGCCTTGGAATGAAGGTTTTTGTCATGATTAGAGGAGAACGCGGTTATCCGACAGAGCACCAGATAAAACGAAAGGTGCAGGAGTGGAAAGATAGACCTGTTTGCGGAGGTTATTGGTGCGACCAATTAGGGCACGAGCCGGACATAACTAATCCACCAATGCACGAAAGAATACGATTTTACACAACAGTAAGAAAGTATGACGCGGATAAACAGAATCATCCCGTAATGGAAATGTTCGATATGACCGAAGCGAACGATTTCCCGAATAATCGGTATCCTGGTTGGGCGAATGCCTTTTCGGATAAAACTCACGACCTCTTGCTTTTCGACTGCTATCCGCCCTTAGATAAGTCAGACGAGGAAATGCAACAAATTATGAAACGGGTTGGTTGGGATAGATTTATCTCAAAGTATCCTCATAAACACCAGGTAATTCCCCAGATCGCTGCCTATGGCAACTATCGAAGAGGAAGTATCTGGGTCCAATACAATTATTGGAAAGAAAAACTGGGCTCTCCTGAATTTGATAACCCATACAGAGGAGTGATTGCGGTTTGCTTTTATAAAGACGAAACTATCAGGAGAAATGCTGAGATGCGAGAGGAGATAAAACAAGTCATCGCTGATGCGATGAAATAGCAGGTAAAATTATGTTACAAGGGCTTTTGGTCATAGGTCCGTTACTTGCCCGCGGTTTTCATGCCGAATGGGATTGGGCACAGCCCTATCATACACATTCTAAACGGTCTTGAAAACACCGTGAAATATGCTGGCTTTTATAGAAGTGCTCCATACCCAGGGCCGGTACAAAGGACGATAATTGTATATGGGCGACAGATCTCTTTTCCTTCCCCCTTTTGTATAGCACCGAAAGACACCAGCTTGGTCCGAAAACAATTTTTTACAGCTTTGATTTTGCCCTTTCAGGCCTTGTATGGCAACATAAGGCAGATGTAATAAAACGACATTCGAAAAAGACCGAAGCTAAGTTCAGATGTGCAATCAACGGGAAACAGCGGAGTATACCAGCATAACGGTGTAGAATTTTTATCGAAAATTTCAAGAGAAAGGTTCTATTATGAGTGAAAAAAAGACGTGTTTAAGGTGTGGTGGCACAAATCTTGAAGATGGTGAATTTCAATCCACCGGTAAGATCTATTCTCGTCCCAAGCATGCTAAATTGGTAACCCTACTCACGACGGGAGTTCCTGTTGAGAATATCATGTGTTATGACTGCGGGCATTTAGAGATGGTTGTAGACCCGGCTAAAGTAAAGTCGATCGCAAAGTCGTCTTGACCCGTGCTATATCTGCCTATGCTGTGTGAGCGGCAATTGTACTGGCACCTGTGCCCCAGCGCTGTCAGCCCCGCAAAAACAACGGTTGACTTATATTATGCGGTTTGGGTGCGGTGTTAAAAAAAATGCTATCGAGATACCTCGGCATTGACTCAGGATGATAGGTAAAAATCAGCTAATGATTTTTGCCTATCATTTTTTTGCTTCTCAGGATGTGGTGGTAGTGCTGGGCGAAGCGGTGGGCTTCGTCCCTGACATATTGCAGCAGTTTTCGGACAGGGGTCGGTCAGTTAGGGGCGATAGACTTCTCGCCTGTGGCCGATTTGGACTACATCTACTGTCAAAACTTTATCGTCGACAGAATAGACTATTCTGTAATTTCCCTGTCTAACACGATATTCTTCTTTACGCGAAAGCTTCTGCGAGCCGTGAGGTCTTGGATTTTGGGCGAGTGATTGAATGTGTTTGACGATTTTCGGCAGGTCTTTCTTTGGGATCTCTGCCAGCTCTTTTGCAGCAGAGTTTTTTATAGTTATTTTATATTTTGCCATTCTTTCTGAGCTTCTTCAAAACATCCTCAAACGCCAGACTCGGTTCATCTTTGCGCTGCTTGAAAGCCGCCAAATCAATGGAATCCTCCGCCAAAGAGAGTTTAATCGCCTCTTCGACCAATTCTGACATCGAATGTTCTGTTTCTGCTGCCTTTATGCGCAAAGCACGATGCAGCTCAGAATCCAGGTAAACTGTGGTTCTCTTTGTATTAGTCTTCATCTTACAACCTCATTATAACATTATAACATTATAGCATTAGAGCATCTTGATGTCAAGGTGCTGTGAATATATTTTCAGGATTTCTTGTTCAGCAGTTTCTTGGTTCGCAGGATGTGGTAGTAGTGCTGGGCGAAGCGGTGGGCTTCATCCCTGACATATTGCAGCAGTTTTCGGACGGGCGAATTGGCGGGCAATTTCAACGGTTTAGAGCTTCCTTGCAGGAAAATCTGCTCTTGTTTCTTGGCAATTGAGGCGATTTTCACAGTCGGGGCGTTCATTTGCCTCAAAGCCTCTTCAGCAGCGTGCAGATGGCCCAGACCACCGTCGATTAAAACAAGGTCCGGCCACAGCTCTTCGCCTTTCAGTGCATATTTGTACCTGCGTTTGACCACTTCGGCAATCATTGCATAGTCATCGATACCTCTAACCGTTTTGATTTTGAATCGCCGATAGCCGCTTTTAAATGGTTTGCCGTCAATGAACTTGACCAGCGAACCGACAGCTTCGGCCCCGCCGATATTGGCAACATCGATGCCCTCAATAATCCGGACCGGATCGGGTGTTTGCAGTAATTTTCGTAGTTGTACGAGGGCTTCGGCCGGGTCGGCGGCGAAGACTTCCGGCTGGACATCTTCGTCCGGCGTGCCTCGACGGTCAAGCCGGTCAATCAGTCGGATACGGTCGCGAAACATCGCAGCTTTCTCGTATTCGAAACTCTTGGCGGCCTCGGCCATTTGCTTTTTCAATTGACGCAGGATGGTTGAACGCTTGGAGCGCAGGAATTTTATGAGGTCTGTAATGATTTTTTTGTATTCGCTTTTGCCGATTTTTGCTCCACAGGGGGCGGTGCACTGCTTTATGCTGTATAAAAGGCAGGGACGAAAGAATTTACGCTTTGGGTCTGCTTCCTTGATATTTAGCGTGCAGGTTCGGAACTTGAATATTTTTTGCAATATTACCATAACGGCCCGCAGGTCCTTTGCACCTGCGAAGGGCCCGAATAGTCTGCTGCCGGTTGGCCTGGGTTTTCGAGTGATATAGACGCCAGGAAAATCCTCTCCTGTGGTAATTTCCAGATAAGGAAAGGTTTTGTCATCGAAGAGGTCTGTATTGTAAGGCGGGCGAATATCTTTAATAAGACGGGCCTCGGCAAGCATTGCGTTAACTTCTGTTTCGGTTGTGAGAAAGTCGACGGTTTTGACTTTGCTTATCATTTCGGTGATTTTCGGCCCGCGTGCCACGGCCAGGTCGCTGCCTTGCTGAAAATAGCTCCCGGCTCTGGCGCGGAGATTTTTGGCCTTACCGATATAAAGGACCTTATCGGCTCGGCCTTTCATAAAGTAAAGCCCCGGGCCCGTAGGAAAGCTCTTTATCTTCTCTCGAATCGCCTTGAATTTGTCACCTTTTTTAGCCGGCATATTACTATGTTAACATCAATGTGAAATTATCAAAAACAGTTTGCTGCTCTATAAAAAAAATTTTCTCTCGTAGGTTCAACTATTACAAGGACTAACAACAGAGCGAACAATTTTGCCCAAAAAATTCTGAATTTTATCTTTACACGTACTCAATTCGCAATTAAGTTTAGAGCTTGTTCTTTCCGACTATATATTGATGTACCTTGGGCAATTTTACTATATATTGTGGTTTTGTGAGTCGCAGGGAGGCGTCTAAATGTCCTATAATTTCGAGCCTGAAAACCCATTTAAGAGTGAGCAAACTGTGCCCAAAACCGTTCCGGACACGGCCGAATCAAAGGGTTTGGGGATAGAGAGTTTCTTTTCTACCCCGGGCGTGCATCCCTTTGAGCAGCTCGAATGGGAGACCCGTTCGGTCAAGATCAACGACGATAGCGGGCAAGCTATCTTTGAGCAAGACAACATTGAAGTCCCGGTCTCATGGAGCCAATTGGCGATAAAGGTAGTAGGAAGCAAATACTTCTACGGTGATGTCGGAACGGACCTGCGGGAGCATTCGGTAAAGCAGCTTGTCCACCGTGTTTGTAAAATGATCGCTGACCATGGCAAAAAAGATGGTTACTTCGCCACTGACCAGGACGCTGAGGTTTTCTACAACGAGCTAACCTGGTTGTGTGTGAATCAGTACGGGGCGTTTAATTCACCTGTGTGGTTCAATGCGGGCCTTTTCGATGTCTATGGTATTACAGGCAGCAAACACAATTTCCATTGGGACCAGCAGCGCAAAGAAGCCGTTGCATGTGAAAGCAGCTATGAGTATCCACAGGCGTCAGCCTGCTTTATCCAGTCGGTTAAGGACTCGATGCAGGATATAATGAGGCTGGCGGTAAGCGAGGCAATGCTCTTCAAGCACGGTTCGGGAACCGGCACAGACCTTTCAACCCTGCGAAGCAGTAAAGAGAAACTCTCCGGCGGGGGCAAACCGTCGGGTCCTTTGAGCTTTATGAGGGTCTATGACCAGATAGCGGCAGTGATTAAATCAGGCGGGAAAACCCGCAGGGCGGCAAAAATGCAGTCACTCAAGGTCAGGCATCCTGATATTAAAGAATTCATTACCTGCAAGAGTGAGGAGGAAAAAAAGGCAAGGGTGCTTATCGAGGCCGGATACACTGGTGATTACAACAATGAAGCGTACAACAGCGTGATGTTTCAAAATTCCAATTTTTCTGTGCGTGTAAACGATGAGTTTATGCAGGCCGTGGAAAAAGATGACATGTGGGCTACCTATGCTGTAACAACGGGCGAGAAAATGCAGGAGCATTCGGCACGCGAGTTAATGCAGTTGATTGCCGAAGGTACCAGGCTCTGCGGCGATCCGGGACTGCAATATGACAGCACAATCAACCGCTGGCACACCTGCCCGAACTCCGGCCCGATCAACGCCTCGAATCCCTGCAGTGAATATATGTTCATCGATGATTCAGCCTGCAATTTAGCTTCGCTGAATCTTATGAAGTTTCAAAAAGACGACGGCTCTTTTGATGTTGTCGGCTTTAAGAAGGCGATTCGGCTTTTCATTATCGCTCAGGAGATTCTTGTTGATAACGGAAGCTATCCGGACAAATCAATTACCAAAAACAGCCATTTGTTCCGTCCGCTTGGCCTTGGTTACGCCAATCTCGGCTCTGCTGTTATGGGCCAGGCACTGCCTTATGATTCCGACCAGGCAAGGGCGCTCGCTGCCGCAGTCTCCGCTATAATGACAGGAACCGCTTACGCCGTAAGTGCCGAAATGGCGCAGCTAATGGGGCCTTTTGAGGAATTTGAAAAGAACAAAGATGCGATGCTTAAGGTTATAAATATGCACCGCCAACGTGCTTATGATATTCCGGAATCTCATTGTCAGGACTATCTGCGCAATGCTGCCAAGGACGCATGGGATGAGGCTTTTGACGTCGGTTCCAGGCTTGGCTTCCGTAACGCTCAGACAACTGTCCTTGCCCCAACCGGAACCATCGGTTTTATGATGGATTGTGATACTACAGGCATTGAGCCCGACATTGCATTAGTCAAATACAAATTATTAGCTGGCGGTGGTATGCTCAAACTTGTGAACAAGACCGTGCCAATGGCTTTGGATCGGCTTGGCTATAGCGCCGACGATATCAAATCAATCTGCGACTATATAGATGAAAAAGAAACCATCGAGGGAGCCGAAAAGCTCAATCCCGACCATTTGCCAATCTTTGATTGTGCTTTTAAGCCACGGAACGGCAAGAGGCACATTCATTATATGGCACATCTGAAAATGATGGCTGCCGTGCAGCCGTTTATTTCCGGTGCTATAAGCAAGACGGTCAATATGCCAAAGGAAACTACAACTGAGGAAATTGACTTAGCTTATACCGAAGGATGGAAGCTCGGTTTAAAGGCGGTGGCAATCTATCGCGATGGGTCCAAACAACTGCAGCCTGTTTCTACAAAAAAGCATAAGGAAACAAAGGCCGCAGCTTCTTCAGAAGTGTCCAGCCAGGCAAGGCCCTTCAGGCGCCGCCTGCCGGACACACGCCAAAGTATAACGCATAAATTCTCTGTCGCAGGGCATGAAGGTTACCTGACGGTGGGGCTGTACGTGGATGGTCAGCCTGGTGAGTTGTTTATCACTATGGCCAAGGAGGGCAGCACCGTCGGTGGCCTTATGGATATTATAGGCACCTGTACTTCAATGGCATTGCAGTATGGTGTGCCTTTAATCACCTTGGTTGATAAGTTCCGTCACGCTCGATTTGAGCCCTCAGGAATGACATCGAACAAGGAGATACCGTTTGCAAAAAGCCTGATTGATTACATCTTCTGCTGGCTTGGCTGTCAGTTTATACCTGGCTACGCCGATCAGAACACCCCTAATAGGGCAGCAAGCCCGGCTCCGAAAGTAAGCAAAAATACAACAACCGCCAGAGAGTTGGTTGAAAAGACCAAAGACCTGGCACAGAAGATTGCCGAGACAAAGGCAAGCGTCAAAATTAAAGCAGGAACCGCTGTTAGCCAAAAACTGGATATTTCAGCCTCAGAACAGGTAACCAGGCAATCCTCGCCGGCCTTGGCAGACAGACTTACCAGCCCGGCCAATCTGATCGGGGCCCTTGTTGGGTCGACCGTTGCTGATGCGTCTGGGCCATTGCTCTCTGAAGTGAAGGTTTTGGAGCAATTCAACGCCCAATTCGCGCATTTCAGTAGCGACGCCCCGGCATGTGATGTTTGCGGCTCGATTACGGTCCGCAACGGCACCTGCTACAAATGCTTCAACTGCGGAAACTCAATGGGCTGCTCATAAATTCAAAGATAAAATCTTTGCCAGTATAAAACTGCTGTCATCCCGACCGGAGCGGCGCGGAGTGGATGGGATCTTTCAAAAAAATATCCCGATGTAGTCGGGATTCCACTTTTTTGCATTTTACATTTTAATCTTTGATTTCTCTACGTCATTCTGAACGAAACAAAGCGAAGTGAAGAATCTCAAAATATTAATCAATCATCACTCATCATTAATCATTTATATAGCCTGTCCCACAGGCGAACAACTCAAACCTAAAAACTAAAACCTCAAAACTGTTTTGATTCTCTCAACTTCACTACCCCACCTGTGGCATCCCATCTCATCAATCCGGGCCTTGGCCTTCTCAAGCCTCTTCTTCCCCTCCTCTTTCTTCCCCTCAAGAGTAAGGACCTCCGCCTCAATCAAAAGCACCTCCGGCCGCCGGCGTTGATAACCCATCTCCTCGATCTCGCTCCGCGCCTTCTCAAAATACTTCCGCCCCTCGCCTATAATCTCCTCCCCACACATCTCGACTCGCTCATTCCCCCCAAACGGCACGATTCTCTGCTTCCCTTCCCCCAACTTCGAAATTCGGCCTTCCTTGTTCGATATTCGATATTCCTCTGTCTCCCACAGGCACAGGCGTGCCCCTTCCAAACAACAATCCGCCAACCAAAGCCCCATCTCACCCCGCTCGGCAATCTCCCGCGCCTCCCCCAAATCCCCCCATGCCTCTTCATACTCCCCCGCATACCGATAATACTCCGCCCGACCCAACAGCCCGCGAGGTAGTTGATCCTGCGTCCCGGCTTCCCGCAGCCCATCGACCGCCTGGCCAAGATAATCCCCCGCCTTAGACAACACTTCCCTGTGTCGTCCATCGTCCCTCCTCCCTCCTCCATCGTGAGAAATCGCCCCCAACAAATACGCCCGACCCAAAGAAACCTTATCCAGACCTATATCCCAAAGACTTAGGCCCCGCCCCAAGAATTCCTTTGCTAATTCCAAAGCCTGCCTCGCCCTTTCCTCCACCTCCTCGTACCCCCCCTCGCTCAAAATCAGATCGCAGAAATAAAACCCTTGAATCGAAGACAGCATAGGATGCCCCGGCTGACGCTCCTTCTGAATCCCCTCAGCCTCTTCGAACAGCCCCTTCGCCTCCCCAACCGCCCCCGCCTGATGTAGCGCATCGGCCAACGTGGTCCTGCTGGTTACCTTCCTCTGCCAGCTATACTCAGCTTTACTGCGATCCGCATACTCCACGTCCCGCCGCCCATAATCCACGGCCGCTTTCAAATCACCCAACGTCAGATACAACCCGCTCAAATTCTCGGCGTCAATTGCCGCCTCTTGCCAATTCTTCTGTTCGATTGCCTTCGATACCGCAGATCGCATCGGCTCCACAGCCTCTCTCAACCGCCCCAACGCACGCAGCCGAAAACCCGCCCAACTCAAAACCACCGTTTTGTCTCCACCTGTCAACTCTTCTGTAGGTTTGCCCCACGCCTCTTCGAAAAAACACGATACCGCGGCCAAGTCGGCACCAAAGGCACCCAGTTTCTTCGTGCTGTAATGCTCGTTCCACCTCTTGATCCGCTCACAATACACTTCATCGTATGCCTCCTGATACCGCCCCGCCCGGCAGCCATGCCCGACCGCAGCAAACAAAGGCTCCATCTCAGCCAACGTATCAGGCAAATGCTTCTCAGGAATCCCCTTATAATACTCATAAAGCCGCCCATGCGCCTCACGCCAACCATCAGGATTGGCCCCTTTCAACTTCTCCCCAAAATGCTCACGAATCATCGGATGACAATCCAGGTTCCCCGCATTGCCCTCATCAGCCTCCCCCAACAGCCGCAGCACTCTTAGATGTTTCACCGCATATTTCCACTTTGCGTCCGTCAGCCCAACCAATTTGTCCGTCAATCCCTCTATCCCCGGCTCCTCCCGAAGCACCACAATCGCCCCCCCCGGCGCAGGTCGATCGAACAGCCCCATCATATAAAGTATATCCAACTCCGCCGTCCCCTTCAGCCAATTCTCGTACGACTCCATTACCCGCTTGGCATGTCCTCCCTGCTCTTCTTCGTCTGCCAAATGCGGCACCAAGTCCCGCTTCCGTATCTCCCCCTCATGCACCGCATCCAGATACGTCCCCAACAAATTCAAAGCCAGCGCATGTCCCCCAAAGTCCTTCACGGCCTCCCCCAATTCTTTGTCCGTCCCCTTAATCCCCAGGCTCTTGAGCAGTTCCAACCCCGCCTCGACCGAAAGGTCTTCCAACTGCACCCGCTTAACCGCCGCCCCCACAGACCGCTCGACATCCTTCACCGCCTCGCGCGTAGTAATAACGCACAGCCCGTCGTTCGAACTCGCCAATTCCTTGAGCAGCCCCTGCAATCCCTGATCTTTAAGTCTGCCCTCCATCGCCCCCGGCGGATACTGCAAAGGTTCCAACCCGTCAAGTATCAAAAGCGTCCGCTGACCCCGCACTAATTCGGCCAACCGCACCCCCTTATCCCAGGGCGATCCCGCCGCCGGATCCGCATCCCCGAACCACTTCAATGCGTACGCAAAAAACTCATCGCCCGAAACCTGCCTCTCCTCCCGTGTCCCCTGACTGTAAAACGACCACCCATAAACCCGCTCCGCCCCCCGATAATTATCCCTCTCCATCCGATTCAACCACTCATTAACCAACGCCGTCTTACCAATCCCGCCCCACGCAACCAAAGAAAGAATATGCGTATGCTCATCCCCCCACGCCTCATCCAGCACCGCCAAGTCCTCCTCTCTACCAAACAACTCATGCCCCGTCACCGGAAGCTTAGACAGAGAAATCGTGCACGCACGAATGTCCTTTACCGTCATCCCAGGCAGATGATCTCGCAGGTATTCCCTTATCCAGCTCAGGTTATCAACAACGAACCACTTGAACACCTTTTCGTATTCCTTGCACAAGCCCTGGACCGCTCTCGCCAGCTTCCTCAGCTCTTCGCTTGCCTCCGCCTCGTCGAGTTGAAAGAACGCCTGTGCTTCTTCGTTCGTCTTTAGAACGTACCGCCACTGCTCCATTAATGCCCGGTGCCATTGATTCTCATCAGGCCACTCGCACCTCAACAGCTTCCCCTGCAACGCAATGTACTCCCTCCTCTGGTCTCCTTCTCTCACCAGATCAACCGCTTCAAAAAGCGCCTCCGGCTCAACGAACGCTGCTTGCGACTTCGCCCATCTGCTCACTACTCCTTCGATCTTCCTGTTCAACTCGCTGTTCTCGAAAACACTCTTGAGCACACTGTCCCCAAGCTTTCCGCAAACCCAGCCGACTATAGCCGAAACGATCATGCTCATATTTTCTCCACTACTTCCTCTCTGTTCTCAGTCTTCCACCCTCTGCCCGCAGCTTGTCCGCCAACCCCAACACCCTATCCGTATGCTCCGGTGAATCATGGCTGTAGCTTATAAATACCCTCGGCCCCTTATCCTTCGCATCGCTTCCCATGCTGTCTCTCCACTAATACCATCTTTAACCTCATTCTGCCGGGTCCCGCCCGAAAGCCTGTTACTCCGAAACTGGAACCTCACCCGTAAACCGCACACCCGCTAAAAAACCAACCCAGAATATACCACAAACCGCCTCCCCCGTCATACCCAATTTTGCTTGCCCCGTGAGTTTACCCTGTGGGATAGCCAAGCGTTATCTCATCGGGGTGAGATAGACTTCTATAAATCCATCAACAGTCAATCAGCGCTGCAGAGCCAGTTTAAGGCTATGATTGACACATCCAATATGTCCGAATCGCCGTCGCCGTCAATATCGGCTGTACAACCACTGTTGCAATCGTAGTCTGCGCCAAGAACAGCAAGGTCAAACAAATTGATGATGTTATCCAGATACAGATTCGCATTATCGTCACAGCCTTGCAGTACGTCGCAATCGTCGCCCACTCCATCGCCGTCCGTATCCGTCTGGGACGGATTCCAATCGTCCGGGCAGTTGTCCCATACATCGGGCACGAGGTCGCCGTCGCAGTCGTTGCCGCCGGATGTGTTGACAAAGAGCACGTTGTCCACGCGGTGCTCGCTGCTCACCTCGCCGGTGCGTGCGCCAAAGCCGTACAGGCTCACGAACGGTGTGAATCCGGGCACTGGCATAGCGCTGAACACAGTGACGGGAGAGCCGCCATTCGGCGTGAGTGTTAGGGTCAGTCTCCTGCCGTCGAACGAGATGTCCGCATGATGCCACTGCGTGGTGTCGAGATTGAAGGTCGGATCAGCCGTGGCGACCGAGTTGCCGTCCAATAGAATCTCGACAAAGTTCCCGCTTGGCTCGCCGGCATTGGAATGAGTATCGAAGCTCACGGCCAGCGAGCCGGTACCCGGACCGTCCTCGTCGAAGACGGCAAACTTGTTATATATGGCTGAATCCATCAGAGCAAAGCTCAGACCGTCGGCCCCGCCCAAACTCGAAGGCCCGATCCTGAAATCGAAGGAGACATTGAAGCTCTCTACGGGGGCGGGCGAAAGAGGACCGAAGATGACCGACCCGATCTGGCCGCCCACATTCTCGGTCAGACGGACCGAGCCGCCGTCCACCACGGCCGATCCGTTGGTCGTGAAGCTTACACCGTTGCCACCATCGAAGCCCTGGAAGCCGCCGACGTAGTTCCCGATCACCATGAGACTATCGAATGCGACCTCTTCACTGGCACTATCCGCTTTGACTTCAATGCGCAGGTCCAGGGTGTTGCCGTCCGGTATGCTGAAGGAGTACGGCAAAAAGACGTCGACTAATTCTGCTCCGTCCCCTGCGCCGTCGAAGTTGGTGTCCAGGGCCAGGTGTGAATTGACGTTGGCCGTGAACCATAGGCCGTTTTGAAAGCCCCCTCCATTGACTTGATAGAGCACCTTGACATGTTCGCCTTGGCCGGCATTGTAAGGAAAGCCGTTGCCTAAGAATTGTTGCGTGGCCGCAAACAGACCGTTGAACTCCAGCTCCGTGTGACCTGCAATATTGATCCCCGTAAATTCCAGCATCTGGATCGGGTTGCCGTTGCCCGGGGCCTCATCGGTATCCTCCACCGCCCAGAAAAACGCGCCGTCGCCGGATAAATATGGGATCAGGGTGTCGAAGTCGGCGTTCGTGCCGCGGTCCCAGTGGCCATCCGCACCAGCATTGAACGGCGGCGAGGCCGTGTAGCGCACACCCTGCCCGTCGGTCTCGAAGCTCTCGTTTAGCAGCTTGCCCCCCAGCACATCAAAGATAGTAAAAGCAGGATTAGGCGCGACGGCTGCGCCGAGGACATCCAGCACTTCGCTGTCCGTCACCCCGATCATATAGGTGCCGACGTCGTCGATGCCCCAACTGCCGCCGGACGGGGTGACCGTGTAAGTAGCGGTACGAGGTGAGCCGTTCGTGGCATTGTCCACACCGGCACCGGTCACGATCAGCGGTCCACTCGGCCCGGTTACTGTAACATCATTGGTATCAATGGACGAAACATCGATACCGGCGATGTCGCTGTACTCGATCGTAAACGTGTAGGTCGTCTCACAGAAGTTCGGAAAGATGACGTCCTCGGCCAACACTCCGCTTACAACCGGCGGTATATTGGTCGCGTTGACATTGAACGTCGTGAGGGTGCGGTCCGAGGCCACGAAGAGCAGAGGCGACCCGTCGTCACCCACCTCTTTGCCGATCAAGCTGATGGTGTAGGTGCCGTTGTCAGTCGCGTTCCACGAGCCTCCCGGCGGCGTGGCGGTGTACGTGGCCGTCTTGGGCGCGCCGTTGATTCCAGTGGGTTCGACAGCACCCGTTACAATCAGCGGTTCACCGGGCCCTGAGACAGATACGTCGTCGATGTCGATCGTTGAAACGTCAACCGCAGAATTGTCGGTGTAGGTGATGGTGAAGTTGTACGCAGTGTTTCCGATCTCCGGTTCGCCGACGTCCGGGGCATCGAACAAGGCCGCAGTCGGGGCTTGATTGTCAGGGATCGGATCGCCGTTTACCTGGAAAAGATCGAAGGCGAGTTCTTCGGAACTTTCGTCGGCCTTGACCTCAATGTGAAGGTCAAGCAGGGCCCCGTCAGGAATATCGAACGTGAACGGATTCGACGCGCTGGCAAAGTCCTCGGTGAGCACCGCGCCATCCCCACTGCCATCACAATCTGTATCGTGGGCCAGGTTGTTCAGAAATGGTGCGTTGACCGGTGCGAAGCACAGCCCTTTTCGCCAGGAGCCGCCGTCGATGCGGTATAGGACTTTGATTCCATCGTCGGCTTCTGCGAACGGAAACCCGGCCCCAAGTGAGTTTCCGCTGGAGGCGAACAGGCCGCTGAAAACAAGGTTCGTGAAGCCCGCGATGTTGATACCCGTAAAATCCAGCGTCTGGATCGGGTTGCCGTTGCCTCCGGGCCCGGTCGAATCCACATCCTCCGCCGCCCAGAAGAACGAACCGTCCGGGTTCGTGTATGCCACTAATGTGTCGAAATCGGAATTCTCGCCCCGGTCCCAGTAGTTGCCTTGCTTGTTGAACGGCGTACTGGCCGTGTAGCGCGTACCCTGGCCATCCGTCTCGAAGCTCTCAGTGAAGATGACATCCGCCGCGCCAACTGGCGGCCCATCGGCCGATGCAGGTTCAGTCGCGGATAAATAACAACCCCCTGCAAAAACTATTAAAATAATCCTCCCCCACAGACCCCAAATCCTCGTCCAATTCATTAATACTATCCTCCAGCTCCCCATTCTTCCCTACTTGAGCCACACAATCGCACAAACAATAGAGAATCCCTCTCAAAGTTGCTGATAGCACAGTATACCAAAATCCCGCTTTTTTGTCAATCCTGGTTAATACCGATATTCCAAAGACAATTTAACTTCTTTTCAGGTAGGTCAGCGTCAATCTGAGAAATCTGTGGCAATACTTTAGTAGTGGCAATATTTTGGTAGGGTGGGGCTTGCCCCACCATCTTTATTCTTTGGTAGGGGGTGCACTGCACACCATTTTTCTGTCATTGACAGCGCAGCGAAGCAATCTCGTTTTGAACATTAAAATTTAAAGTTTTGAATTTGTTTAGGATTTAGATATTAGGATTTAGAATTTATCTTCTTTATATTCTCTTCCGCTTCATCAAGCGCCTTCTTATAGCAGTAGGGCGGCCCATCGCAAAACGCCCGTTCCTTCGCCATCTCCAACAGTATCTCCGCCTCGTATTCAACTAATCGAATCCTCCGGCAGCGCGAAAGCGCATCGTTAAGCTCCACATCACGTCTTTCCAATACAATACAGAAAACGATCCAGCCGCAGGACCAACCGCTGACCGGTTACAGCCGGACTGGCATTGGCGTTTCGATCACCTTCAAGCCTGTTGTGAGCCAGCAGTTCATACTTCGGCTTTGCAGCCAGCACAAACGTTCCACCCCCGCGTGATACGTAGTATATTTTCCCCGCCCCCATTATTGCAGAGGCATATATTCCCCCAATCCTGGGCAAACGCTCTTCATAGACAACATCTCCTGTCTTTGCATTAAGGCAGTACGCAATTTCTTTGCTTTCATGTACAAAATATATATGGCCCTCATGATAGATTGCTGATGGTACGTTAGTTCCCTTCTTGACTGTCCAAAGCAAATGCGTATCGCTTACATCTCCCCGACCGCCCGCACGCACGGCCTTTATTGCCTCAACACCCTTTCCAGAAAGACAGTACACTACTCCATTGTTTGCAGTCAAACTCGGTACGATGTACCACCGATGCCCCTTGCATTCCCACAACTGTTTACCAGTAGCAGGTTCGAATCCCAGAATCTTACCGGAAATAGCAACGACCAGCTCCGTCTTTCCGTTAGGCAGTTCTACTAAAAGAGGTGTATTCCAGGATTCCTTTAAACCTCCCGCACGCCAAACTTCCCTGCCAGAAGTTTTATCCAGTGCAATGAGCTGTCCGCACTCGACAAATGCATTAATAATGACGAGGTTTTTATATAATACCGGCGAAGCTGCTGAACCCCAGCCGTGAGTATTGTTTCCTACACTTCTATGCCATAGCTGATTACCCGAATGATCAAATGCGATTACTCCGGACTTACCGAAAAAGCAGTATACTCTATCCACATCCACGGCCGGTGTACTCGAAGCATAACCCGGAAAACGTGAACTCTTCGATTCCGGCAATACCGTCTTAACCTCTTTTTGCCATAGAATCCCTCCAGATCCCCCATCCAGGCATAAGAGATGACGCTTTAAATCATTAATATTTCCTGAACTCCTCCCATCAACTCCATAACCGGTAAAACACGTCAAAAACACACGATTTCCATAAATAACCGGACTCGATGCACCTGCCCCTGGAATTGTTGCCTTCCATATAATATTTTCCCCGTCACTCCAACTGGTCGGCAGGCTATTTGCCTTAGCTACACCCAATCCTCCCGGCCCCCTGAACTGAGGCCAGTCGCTGCAATAAACATCAGAGAAGGTAAATGATAAAGCCAGGATAAGAACGAGCGAAATCTTGTACATGAAAACGTTATCACGTTTAGATAACATGATTCGCACTCCAAATAATTAACCGATACTTCCCATTTAAACGCTTAAAACATAATTCATTCCTTCCGACATCAATAATCTTACAAAAATTACCTTGAAAAATCAAGATTTTTCAATCTCCAACAATAATCAATAATCACTCATCATTAATCATTTATATAGCTTGCCCTGTGAGTTTACACTGAGCGCAGCCGAAGGGAACAATACAACAACGTTCACATTGTATCGCCGGAAGCCCCGCCACTTGTTGGCGGGGTTGTCTTTATGTTTAGCCCCCAGTCCCGTGCTGGGGTTTTTTTTTATCGTTTTACCCGCCACTCCGGCCGTATATTATCATCAACGACCACTTTCCTCAGTCGCCACCGAAGGTGTGTCAACTTGTGAATTTTCTCCGGAAGAAACTCTGGTCTCTTCAAGTGGACGTCGGACGCTCGATGGAGCAACGCCGCTCTTAAGGGCTGTCATCATACCGACAGCCTCAAGATAGTTTTCAACGATAAAGAGCTTGCCTGCCGCAAATGGCAATTCTTCCAGCTTATTTTTCATTCGATTTCGGTTCTCTTTCACGGCGATTACCGGTATCCCTTGTTCCAGCGCCGCTAACGTTGGCAGCCCAACACACCCGTCAGGAATAACCACGCATGATATATCAGCAGCCGTCAATACTCCCGGATGTGTAAAAACCATCTTGTCAGTGATGATTCGTGGGCTTCGGTGAGGCGAATAAACCTTGTGCACTTTCTAACTGGGCCAAATTAGCCCTTACATGGAGGGGACAAAAGGGGCCCCCTACATTATTTTTACCAAATCCTTTCTAAACTTCCGCTGCGCAGTCTTCCCTCACTTCATTCTTTTTGTCTTTTCAACCAACTTACCGTAGATATCTCGATACGTATATATATGTAATCTCCCCAATTCATCTACTAATTTCGAAGCCTCTTGCAATAGTCTCCTGCTTGCTTTCCGTCGTTGTATTTAGCCCACAGTCCTTTCCTATGGGGATTAGTGCGAGAGAGTTGCCGTTAAAGCTTTTGGTATTGTCTTATTCACAAACAATGGTATTATATCAGAATAGTTTGTGATTAAGTGTAAATCTCTTATGCTTTAAGAGGCAGATGCTTAGATTGAAAGAATATAACAATGGCACCCATACATGATAAGCTAATCAGGCCAATCCTAATTAGTAAGTTAAAAAATCAAGCTATAAAACCCAAAGCAGTTATTGAAGAGCTTCGTGTTCACAATGGAAATGCCATTGCCGATGTAGTTGCTTTATACAAGGATGCACATTGTTTTGAGATAAAAGGTGACAGCGATAAGATAGAGCGAGCCGTAAAGCAAGGGGATTATTTTAATTTATCATTCCGTAGAATAACTCTCGTGACCACAACCAAGCATTTAAATAAAGCAAAAGAACTTTTGCCGAAATTCTGGGGCATAATGATTGCCGAAAGAAAAGGCAACGAAGTAACACTGAAATACATAAGACGAGCAAGGAATAACCCTTGTTTTGATAAAAGTCTAGCATTGTTAATCTTATGGAAAAGTGAAATGCTCCCCCTTGTTGAACAGCATGATAAAAGTACAAAAAACAACAGCAGAAGATTATTAGCACAATTGATATCTCGTACTAAGAAGAAAGTAGAGCTAAGTAATAATATTAGCACTGCACTTATAGCTAGGCATTATCAAGCCATGCCTTAAACATAATCCTTTAACATATAAGTTATATGTGTATTTATCGTAGGCTTAAGTATTGTACTGTTCGTAACCAAACTCCCCTCTGAGCGACTTTCTTCATCAATAAAATTATCTCCCCAAGAATAGCCCGCCCCTCTATAAAATATATTATCTACAATTATTGCAGCTTGGTCATAGAATTGTTCGTTGCCTCTTTCATGCGTTTTAATCGCACCTCCGCGAATTATGAAATGATGTCGATCAAATGTATATAATATTTTCGCTGTCATTACATTTTGAAAGAGTTCGGGCGCTATATTTAAGTCTGAATAATTTGGGCTAACTATTCCATAGTCTCCAAGAACTACATCAAAATCATCCCCTATCGCATTACACACACCATCAAAGATGTCAAGTTCTAATCTAGGCAACTCTACCTCGTAACCAACGCTTAGAATTTTCCCAATTGATGCAGGTATAGACGGCCCCGTCACTATTATTTTGTTAACAGTATAATCGTTTGTAAATTTTTGAATAAAATTATTCGCATTGGATACCAACGAATCCAAAACCTGATTCGAACAAACCCTGCAATCAAGTATGAGGTCAATATTAGCAAATTTCCCAAATGTATCACCTAAACGTTCTTTTATACTGTCAGCAACAACATCAAAACTCTCGAAGTCTTCTGCAACAAATCTCAAAGCAACAAGGTCTGATTTTAAATCTCCAGAATTCTTTGCTTCACAGACCGCAAGCATATGATCATCACTACGGTCAATAGATATTACTGGTACAACAGGTAAATCCTTAAAGACACTTAGCAAATACGCATAATTATTACCACCATCTACTACCAAGTTAGAATCAACATCAAAATTGTCTAAGTAGAAATATGGAATATCTTTCAAGTGTCTGTTAATACTGCGAAACATTCTTCCGGCATTTCTTTTAAAATCCTCTTCACTACGCTCTTTCTTGTATGGAAAATCAAAAAAAGGAGTTAGTGCTCGTCTTAAGTCGGTGTCTAATTCCTTAACAGCCATAATCTCATTAGATTTTAATTTCAAAAATGGGACATATTTACTCATCGTCAAATATCTTCCCCCTAACATCAACTTCATCTACAATTTTTCTAAACATATGGAACTCGTTTAGCTCTTTTTGAAGCATTCCAGCTACTATTGCAGGATGAATACCAATTTCCTTGGAAAATTTAATGACTGCCGCATCGCTTTTATCATACTTTGGCTCACAATTTCTCCATAAGTGCCTTTCGACAAAGGAATCTTTTGCCAACCTGTTCGCCTGTATCTCGACCATTTCTTCACTGTCAGTTTCCAAATCATCAAAAATCGGATCACCTAAAGACTCCATATGAAGGTTAATATGTGCTAATTCATGCATCAAAGTAAACCAGAAATTATCCAACCTTGAAAATCGAAAGCTAATTCCTATCACAGGATGCCCCGATTCTAACTTAAAAACTACCCCGTCAAGTTTCATCCGGGGCAAAGTCCTTTCATAGACAAGAACAATTCCAATTTTTGCCAATATAGCCGGAAGGGAAGAAATGGAAGATACATCAATACTTAACTTAGCGATTTCTTTCAAATAATTTGTATCAATTCCCTGAAATTCTGCAATGTCCTGGCTGACGACTCCCATTTTAGCTGTTGTAGATACCCATGACTTCCATGCTACACATAACGCTATGTGTGAAGTGTCTGATTTTCTAAATAAAGCATTTTCTCTGTGAGAATGAATTTCTTGAAGCAATGGAACCATTGAAGACAAGTCATCCTTGGAAGATATCCATCCTCTTTTTACTAGTTCTTGCTTTGGTAGTTTATTTAGGATATCATTAAAAATTAAATAGCTTTCATAGAATGATTTTGCATCAGAAAGACCTGCTTTTGAAATTGCAACTTCAAAATCCTCCCAATCATTTAGGTGTAATGGATTCATTTTTATGCTGCTCCTAACATTTCTGCTGCTTTAGCACGCGGCATCTCAAAATATGCTAAATTTGGTTTATCTCTTTCAGGATAATTCTCCATTCCAATCTTTTTGTAGTAACCTATAGCCTGTGGTAAGGAATGCAATGAAAACCCAGGCTTAAGTCCTAATGTGCTTATAGCAAAATCAAGTACGCACATTATTATAGCAGAACCAATCCCCTTGAATTCTCGTTTTGCCATTGGATTATCTCTATTCCAAGGTGCAACAGCCACAAATTCAATATAAAATATGTTTTCTGAATCAATGATGCTATCTTTGGGATGATATATTAAACAAGCACCTTGTGGCTTTTCGTTAGCAAACATATAAAACCATTCATATCCGTCACTACAATAAGTAATAGATTTTTTAAACCAATCCCAATGTGCGTGTTCTACTTGTATGCCCGACAGTACCGCACCTAACTCTTCCTCGGAATAACCTTGTTCTTCAATGTACTCAGAAAGTTTCATATTAAACAATGTCCACTGGCGATCACAACTGTTAGCTGAAATGATATCCCATCCGTGATTGATTTCATATTCAACGAATTTGCCCTCATTATCGATCAAATTTCCTGATTTAATGCAGTTATCTGATTCATTAATTTTTAACTCGCCGCTATTGATTTGCTGTCGCAGTTCCTCAATGTCCATATATTCACTCATATTTTATCAAAAAATCCATTTTTCTACTTCTACCATCTTTAACGTAAAAAGCAGGCATTTATGAGTTTGAGTCCCCGTGCAGACTCAAGCCCAACCGCAATTCCCGTCAAAAAAAATCTTTTTAATCTGTGTCATCTGTGGTTAAAATTCCGAAAACCTTATTTATCTCGCTCAGATACTTATCAAACGCATCCTCTGCCATATCATTTCCTTAAAAACTCAACTTCGTTCCCACCATACAATACACAAAACTATAATTCCCGTCAATATAAAGAGTTCCTGCATAATACGAATCCCTGCATGCATTAGGCAGGGACCCAGGCGCCTTTATTCCCCTATCCCTTGGGAATTGTCTATAAAAAAGTTATTTTTTTATTGAACATTCCGTGGAGTTTGGTATAATACAAACATGTAGAGACGTTTAGTCTGTAGTTGTTGGTTCTTTGTCTTTAGCCATAAGACTTCTCTGTGAAATCTGTGAACTCTGTGGCTGGATTTAAAGCGGAGAACCGCAAGTCTTAGTATCAGCAGATACACGCCTAAAAAGTTCAAAGTCAAAGGAAACTACGAACTATGAACCACCAACTACCAACTATTAAACTACGCAAACCGTCTATCCAGCCCAAGTTGCCAGCCAATTATGACCTTTATTATGCAAAACGAACCCAATTTCCCGGATGACCAAATGAACGTAACCAAAGTATTAACAAGAGATTATAAAAATAAATGCGATTGGACACTTGGTGAAAACGAACCCAAAACGAACCCAATTTATCGCGGCGTAGCCTCTGGCGAAGACGGATCAAAGCCAATGCTTGCCCGCCATCAGTGTGGCGGGTCAGACGGCCCATTTACTCTATGGATAGGACAAATCCCAAATTATTGAATTTTCACACCAAAAATAGTTTGACAGGTCTGAGTAATTCGGTAAAATAATTGGTTTTGTATTGTGAAAGAGATTTTTTATGAAAAGCTTCATGGCAAAGAAAAATCAGGTAGAGCAGAAATGGCTGCTTGTGGATGCAGAAGGGGCCATTTTGGGCCGAATGGCTTCAAAAATTGCGCCGATGCTCATGGGCAAAACCAAGCCCACATATACTCCTCACGTTGATACAGGCGATTATGTCATTGTATTAAACGCTGAAAAAGTGAGAGTTACCGGCAAAAAAGCACAAATGAAGGAGTACGATTATTACACGCATTACCCCAGCGGGCGTAAAATCGTCAGCTTTGCCGATATGATGGCAAAAAAACCTGAAAAGGTCATTGAATTAGCCGTAAGGCGCATGCTGCCGAAAAATAAGCTCGGCAGAGTAATGCTGAAAAAATTGAAGGTGTATCGCGGAGCCGAACACAATCACCAGGCCCAGAAACCAGAAAAGATAGAACTATTTTAGAGTCTCTAACAAAATGAATCGTTGTACCGAAAGCGAGCGTTTTTTTGTCCTGCAAGGAAGGCGAAACAGGCAATGCCAAAGCATTGTCGATGCAGCCTGACGCCGTCAGGACGAAAAACAAGCCGCTTGAATACAGAGTCATTTTGTTATAGGCTCTTAGGTTTAAGAAAGACCAGAAATTATGGCAGATACTGAACCCGAAAATCCGACCATTAACATAGGGGTAAATGCTCCAGTACAGGAGGAGCCGCAGCCCTCGGCCCAACCAGTTAAGAAAGGGCCTGATAAAGGCGGCTTCTGGTGGGGCACAGGCAGAAGAAAAAGCTCTGTCGCCAGGGTGAGAATAAAGCCCGGTGACGGTAAAATGCTGGTCAACAAAAAAGAGCTTTCAGATTACTTTCCTCGAGAACAGGACAGAAAGGCGATTATGGCCCCTTTCAAAACCGTTGAGGCCGAAAAGTCATTTGATGTCTTTATCAATGCCAAAGGCGGCGGAACTACAGGGCAGTCTGGAGCGTGCGTGCTGGGAATCGCCAGAGCATTGAAGAAGTATGATGACAGCTTTATCCAGGCCCTGCGGGATGCCGGACATCTTACCCGTGACAGCAGGATGGTAGAAAGAAAAAAGCCCGGCCAGAGAGGCGCAAGGAGAAAATTCCAGTTCTCGAAACGTTAGTTTCAAAAATATTTTTGGATTGTCTCAAGAGCCACTGGAATTTCCGGTGGCTTTTTTTGTTAGCTGAAAATTGCAATGTCAAGGTTAGAAAATACAACCAAGGGAGCTGCTTTCATGGCTCTGGCAAGCACCTTTTTCTGTATGACGGGTTGTCTGGTCAAGTATGGCTCACATATCGGGATCTACAAGATGGCTTTTTTTCGATTCGTCATAGGATTGGGCCTGATTTCAATCGCTGTTATGTCAGGGCGGGTTACGCTTGTCTTTAACAACAAAAAGCTGCTGTTTTTGCGGGGTCTTACCGGAGGAATAGCCATCTTGATTGGGCTTGTCTCTATCACCAGGCTGGGACTGGGTAAAGGCATGGTTCTGATATGCTCATACCCAATCTTCGCAAGTGTTATCAGCGCGGTGTTTCTGAAGGAACGGCTTCGGCTGTTCGATATTGGGGCCATTCTGACGGCGATTGCGGGTATTTATCTTATCGTTTACGAAAAGCAGCAGGGTTTTTCATTGCTGATCTTCGGCAAATATGAGCTTTTGGCGGTCTTCGGAGCGTTGATTGCCGGAATAACTATCACGTTGATACGCAAGCTCCACGATACCGACAGCTCATCGGCCATTTACTTTTCTCAGTGTGTGGTGGGGATGTGGCTGGTCCTGGGGCCGGCTTTAAGCAGCGAAGGTTCCGTCGGCCTAAATGGTGTCTTTATCCTGCTTGGCATCGGTGCCGCTGTAACTGCCGGCCAGTTGTTGATGACCGAGGGTTTTAAATACGTACCGGTCAAGACCGGCTCATTGTTGCTTATGATCGAGCCTGTATTGTGCTATATAGCCGGTGTGACAATATTCAGTGAAAGTGTGACCATCTTTAGAGTGTTTGGTTCGGTGTTGGTTATTGGTTCTTGTGCGGTGGTTTTGGCGGGCAGAAAGAAAAAGGACCGGCCGATCAAATCGGACCTGTCTGTTTGATGCGTAATTGTGGTGGCATTTATGCTTTTGCGAATGTAATATATGAAAAAACGCCACAAACGTTGCAAATCGGTACAATAAAGTAAGCAGAAACAAAAGAAAGGAACGTACAATGATACGGGTTGCCATCATTGGAGCAAGCGGATATACGGGCGTCGAATCCATCGAAATCATTTTGCGCCATCCCGAGGCTGAGCTTACTTATCTTACGGCGCTGGAATCCGAGTGTGGTCACGCCGAGGATGTATTCGGGCAGTTGAAAGGCAGATGCGATATGGAGATTGAGCCGTTGGATTTTGACAAACTGTCGGGCCTGGCCGACGTTGCCCTTTGCTGCCTGCCTCATAAGGTTTCTATGGGGTTTGTGCCGAAATTTTTAGAGGCCGGGCTGAAAGTCATTGATTTCAGTGCGGACTATAGGCTCAAAGATCCCGACGTTTACGAGAAATTCTACAATGTCAAGCATACTGATACTGCCAATCTGGAGCGGGCTGTATTCGGGTTGCCGGAATTGTTCCGCGAGCAGATAAAGGGTGCGGACCTGGTTGCCAACCCAGGCTGTTATCCAACCGGTGCCTCGCTTGCCATAGCCCCGCTACTTAAGGAAGGCCTTATTGAAACAGATTCGATTATTGTCAATGCGGTAACCGGCGTATCGGGGGCGGGCAGAAATCCGTCGAGCAAATTTCATTTTCCGAATATGAATGAAAACCTCTTTGCTTATGGCGTCGGCTCACACCGCCATATGCCGGAGATGGAACAAATCGCCGGCGAAATTGCTGGCTCTGATGTCCGGATATTGTTTCAGCCCCACGCAGGGCCTTTTGACAGGGGAATTGCCTCGACGGTTTATTGTCAGCCGAAGGGTGAGGTCGACTGTGGAAAATTGGCCGAGCTTTATGATGATTTTTATTGCTGCGAACAATTCGTGCAAATATGCAGCGATGCGCCGGCTGTAAAAGACGTGGCCGGGACGAATTATTGCCATATCTTCCCGACCTGTGTTAAAGGCAGGATAATCGTTTTTTCAGCGATTGATAATCTGATCAAAGGTGCATCAGGCCAGGCAATTCAGAATATGAATATCATTTTCGGCCTCGAAGAGACACTGGGATTAAAATAATTGCCACAGAGGTTATAGGTAATTATTGGCCAAAGAGAACACAGAGAATAAAAAAATGGGAAAAGAAAATTCATCAACAATCTGGCCAATTCTTTATTTTGAAGCGGATTGGCCATCGAAAAGTTACAAGTTTGATTTGGGTGTTCAGCTTCTTAAGGCAGATAAAACAACATTAGAAAAAATAGCTGGAATAGATAGTCCTGCTTATACGACGAATATTAGCGGATTTGATGATATTCACCAAAATACACAATGGTTCTTGGCGATGCACCATCCGGAAGTAATTGAACATGTCTCTGTAAATGAAGTTGGTATGTCATTTGTTGATAGCTTCCAGGGGGCTATTGTCGAGTCGTTCCTTATGACCTTACAACTTGTACATTCAACAACAGCAATTTGTCCTTTTAAATTTCTCGCAGAAATCCGTGAAGACTCCATCGTTGAAGTCGATACAAGTGATGATTTTTACGGAATAAATTCCGACAAGCCAGATGTTTATCTTCCGGAAACTTTCGAAATAGGTGACCTCCAACTCATAACGGATTTGTGGTCGTTTCTTATTAACCTTCGCAAATTAGATCTTCTGATAAAATTATTTAACAAGGAAGAATTCTTCGCAGAATGCGACAAGGCAGCAGGCGAAGATGCGACAAAAAGGATGGTTGACTTTCTAATGTCACATCCTGCTTATTTAGAAATTTCAGAAAAAGAACGTAAGCAGCGTAAAGAAAAATGGACATCTTCAATTAAAGAGGTAGAAGACAAAGGGGAATGGTGGCAGGAATATTACAAAGAAAGTTTTCAAAAGATTTTTTCAGAAAAACAAGATGAGATGTTTTCTAATCGAACACGAATAGGAAGGGCACTCAATCTCTTTTCTAAAGGTCTCCACCTGCCGCTTCAACATTCTTTTTTATCAATGTGCCTTGTTCTGGAAACAATATTTACAGTTGAGGGAGCTGAAATTACCTATCAGTTTGCGACAAGATTGGCAAACATCACCGGTAAGACTTTTGAACAGCGAAAAGACGTATTTCAAAGAGCCAGAAAAGTGTACAGGGAACGAAGCAATATTGTTCATGGGAGAAAGTCGATCGAAACTGTGGACACCGATATCTTGAAAGACGGTTTTTTCTTCGCACGACAAAGTTTGCACCGTATCCTGCTTGATTCCAATCTTTTAGAATTGTATTCCGATCCAATAACGTCAGATAAAACGAAAAATTCAGACAAAGCAATCAAAGCAATAAGGGATTATTTCCGGGATTTGGATTTACGGTGAGATTACTGGTATATTACAGCTAAAGGTACTTTAACGTACTTGAGGAATTTGATTTCTCTGTGTCCTCTGTGGCTTAAGACAGAAGGGAAAACTCTGTGGCTGGTAGATGTTTAAAAATTGCGACGTGCCAGTTTGCGTTGATTTTTAGCTTGGTGGCAAGTGAGCGTTCGGGCAGATAGCATTTCGGGAACTATGTTTCATTAGACTTACTAAGCCAATAACGTGTGTGATGGTGCATATCCTAGTATATAAGGTAGCTGATGATGAGAATTCTTGAGAGAATTGTTGTTTTGATGCTGGTAGTGTTGGCCGGGGTGGGGCGGAGTGCTTTTGTGATAGGAGCGCCTTCGTTGAGGGTGCTTTCCGAGCATGGATGTGGGCGGGCCACGAACAAGTTATCAGAGGAGGCCTTACTGAGGTTAGTTCAAAAACAAACATTTAAGTATTTCTGGGAAGGGGCGGAATCCAACTCGGGCATGGCTCTCGAGCGATATCACGTGAAGAGCGAGTCCTCAAGGGGCCGCAGTCGGGTGGTGGCCACTGGCGGCTCTGGTTTTGGCTTGATGGCCCTGTTGGTTGGGATAGAAAGAGGTTTTGTAAGCCGGGAAGCCGCGGTTGAAAGACTCTACAGGATCGTAGGTTTCCTGGAGAGGGCAGACAGGTTCCACGGTGTATGGCCGCATTGGCTAAACGGGGAGACCGGTAAAGTGGTTCCGTTTAGTTCTAAAGATAATGGTGCGGATCTGGTTGAGACCTCGTACCTGGCCCAGGGGCTGTTAGCCGTCAGACAGTATTTTGCCGACGGGAGTGAAGCAGAAAAAAGATTGGCAGGCCGAATAGACAGACTGTGGCGGGAGATTGAGTGGGATTGGTTTAGAAAAGATAACCAAAACGTTCTCTACTGGCACTGGTCTCCCAATTTTGGCTGGAAGATGAATCATCAAGTGCGGGGTTATAATGAATGCCTGATCAGCTACGTGTTGGCAGCATCCTCCCCCACACATTCCATTCCGGCTGAGGTCTACCATGAAGGATGGGCCAGAAAGGGAGGTATCGCCAGGAAAACAAAGAGCGGAGGCCTTTGCTTATCCTTGAAACACAATGGCTCCGGTGAAAATGGCGGGCCATTATTTTGGGCCCATTACTCCTACCTTGGTTTGGATCCTCGAGGTTTGAAGGATAGATATGCCGACTATTGGGAGCACAATAAAAATCACACGTTGCTCAATAGAAAACATTGCGTTGACAATCCTTTGGGCTTCAAAGGGTACGGCGAAACTTGTTGGGGTTTGACCGCCAGTTACTCGATAAGGTCTTATGCCGCTCACAGTCCGGATAGGGATCTTGGTGTTATCTCGCCGACCGCCGCCTTATCGTCCTTTCCCTATGTCCCGGAATATGCCATGCAGGCACTGGAGCATTTCTATTATGACCTTGGAGAAAGACTTTGGGGTCCATACGGGTTTTTTGATGCGTTCAGTGAGCACAAGAACTGGTACTCGCAAGGCTATCTGGCCATTGACCAGGGGCCGATTATTATCATGATTGAAAATTACCGTACTGGATTATTGTGGAATTTATTTATGACTTGCCCGGAAGTGCAGCAGGGATTGAAAAAACTGGGTTTTACAAGTCCCCATCTGCTGGATTAAAAGCGAAATCAGTGGTGATGTTTTTGCCATGGGGACTAAAAAACAGAAAGGTGTTGAGTATCAAAAAATGAAGCGCAGAGCATTTCTTTTTCAATCAGTTAGTGCCATCGGTTTGATGCCAATGGCATCAACTTCACATTCCGGAGAAAAGACAAACTCGGAAAGTGCCTTTGCCTCCAGTGTGATAGAGAAAGTCAAGTTGGTCTTACAGTTTCGTATAAGATTTGATGGTTCGTGTATTTGTATATGAGGTTGCAGATGGCCAGAAGTCTTGAGAGAATCGTTGTTTTGATGCTGGTAGTGTTGGCGAGGGCGGGCGAGCCGAGTAGTGGCACCGAAGTGGGGCTGAGAGCTTCTGTGGAGAGGTCGTCTGCGTTGAGTGTGCTTTCTGAGCATGGTTGTGGGCTATCCCCGGTTATTCCAGTGAAGTGGAGAGCGCCTACATTGAAAAGGAGGCTTCTATATGGGAAGTAGTGGATGGGTACGCGTGGATCGCGTCGTGCATTACATACATTTGTACACGGGTTTGTTCCTGCTGCCGTGGATGGCAGTGTATGCCACAAGCGCCTTTTGCCTGAATCACAACAAGTGGTTCATCGAGCGGTTGAAGATAACCCCACCGAAGTGGGAGGCTGTCCGAGAGGTTGAATTCGTTCCTGATGACACATTTCCCCGAGCACCTGCGGAACAGGCCCGCGCGATCCTGCAACTATTGGACCTGGATGGGGCGCACCGTATTCAAAGCCGGCCTAATGCCAGCCCGATGATTATTCTTCGCATTTGCGGTAGCGGTCATTATCGCGTCACCTGGCGCCGCCATCGTTCGCTGGTTATCATCGAGAGGCAGCAGCCTTTCTCGTTCTATCGGCTTGTGCATTTCCTGCATTTTCGTGGCGGATACGCTCAGCCGTATTTCGCCCATATCACCTGGGCCGTGCTCGTTGACGCTGTGGCAATATCTATGTGGCTGTGGGTCCTTTCCGGAATCTACCTCTGGTACCGGAGGTCCCGCAAGCTCTTGCTTGGATGTGTGTGCGTGGTCGCAGGGTTGTTGTTGTTCGTAGGCCTTACAATTCTCCTTTGCACGTGAGGTGATAGGACAACCCCCCGTTTTTGGTTGACGTGATATTGTTTGGGGATTAATCTGCAGAAATGTTAAAAATTGCGACGTGTCAGTTTACTGTCAGTAGTTCTATTAAGCGAAACTGCCGGACAATTTGTGAGCTTTTGCGAAAAGCGAAAAAGTCGAAAGCTGATATCGTTCATTTCTCCGAGTGCGCGCTCAGCGGCTATGTAGGCACCGACTTTCCTAACTTCCACGGTTACGACTGGGAGCTGCTTAGAGAAGAGACTGAAAAGATTATGGCTCTTTCGGCCAAACTCGGCCTTTGGGTCGTTCTGGGCAGTACGCACCGATTGACCGAGCCGAACAAGCCGCACAATAGTCTATATGTAATCAATCCCAAAGGCAGGATTGTCGACCGCTACGATAAAAGATTTTGCACGAAGGGCGATTTGCGTCGTCTTACGCCGGGTAACAGGTTTGCGAATTTTACAATCAATGGGGTAAAATGCTCGCTGCTAATATGTTTCGATTTGCGATTTCCTGAGATTTACCGGGAATTGTATAAACAAAAGGTCAATTGCATTTTCCAGTCGTTCTACAATGCCCGGCAGAGAGGTCCAAGCGTGCATACTCACATTATGCGGCAGACGATGCAGTGTAGGGCGGCGACGAACCATTTCTGGATTAGCATGACAAATTCGAGTGGGTACTATGCGCCGTACCCATCGTGTTTTATCCAGCCGGATGGCAAAATTGCCCGTCAGCTTCGGGCGAACCGGGCCGGTGTGATGGTAAACATTATAGATTTAAAGAGAAGATTCTACGACCCGATGGCAAATTTCAGGGATATGGCGATTGCAGGAAAACTCAGCAATGCAAGGAAAACTATCAAAGACCCGCGGTCAAGAAATACGAAAATTCTTTAGAAAACGGTCATTCTCTAAGACTGAAATCATGTGGCTAAAATAGCAGTTTTCGGTTATAATAGTGTGAATGATAAGAAACAAACGCAAACTAGATGAGTTCTATCGAAAATTAATCAAGGAAGAAAATATTTCTCACAAACAGGCCCTGCGTATATATGAAGCATTGCACAAGGAAGCCGTGGCTTTAGGAGCTATCAGTTCCGAGAATATTCTGGAAGGGCTGGAAGTTGATTTGAGGATTGCTAAAGCAATTAATGGACTAACTTCGTGATAGAAGAATTAATAACCAAGATAGCTCAATGTTTAGACCGAGATGAGATTCCTTATATGATTATCGGTGGCCAGGCTGTTCTGTTATACGGAAGCCCGCGTCTGACACGAGATATCGATATTACACTGGGGGTAGATACGGATAAATTTCAGCTTATTGAAGGTGTTTGTAGAAAATCAGGTCTAAAAATCCTTCCCGAAAATCCAGAAGATTTTGCAAGAGAAACTAAAGTGCTTCCTGCAGAAGAACCGGAATCGAGAATACGAGTGGATTTTATTTTTTCTTTTACAGAATATGAAGCTCAGGCTATCAAGAGAACAAAAAAAGTCTTTATGAATGATTATCCGGTGAGATTTGCATCCTGCGAAGATGTTATAATTCATAAGATGATTGCAGCAAGGGCAGTCGATGTCGAAGATGTAAGAAATATATTAACTAAGAACGAAAGATCGCTTGACCTTGAATATATCAAGAGATGGCTTTCAGAGTTTAGCGGGTTACCTGAACACAAGGGGATATTAGAAAAGTTTGACAGTTTGCTGAAATAATAAACTGTCAAAATGAAGGCGAGATCGGAAAGCGGCCACTCGCTTTGCCGTGTTCTTGGCGATATGTTCTTTCGGGTAGTAATAACAAGATAAATTGTGAGCTTTTCATAAGCTCAATTAAGGATTTTGACAAATGCAAAATAATACAATTACTGCACCGCGGGGCTTTTTGGCGGCGGGGGTACGTTGCGGGATTAAGAAATCGGGCAATCTCGATTTAGGGTTGATTGTCTGTCCAACCGGTGCAAAGGCTGCGGCGGTTTTTACTACCAACAAAGTATTTGGGGAAGCGGTAACAGTCAGCAGAGAGAATATAAAGAGTCACAGCATTTCGGCGGTAGTTGTCAATTCCGGCAACGCTAACGCTTGTACCGGTTATCGCGGTTTATTAAATGCGCTTAAAATGTGTAGTCGAACGGCTGAACAGATTGGAACTGATCCCTGGAAGGTCCTCGTTGCATCCACGGGTATTATCGGAGAGCAGTTGCCGATAGGCAAAATCATAACCGGCATATCGAAAGCAGCAGCGAAAATTTCAGCTTCTGCTTTGCCGGGTCTGGATTTCGCAAAGGCGATAATGACAACCGACACCATACCGAAACAGGCAGTGCGCCGGCTCGAGATTTCCGGTAAAAAGATTACGATAGCGGCAGCGGTTAAGGGCGCCGGCATGATCGGGCCGAACATGGCTACAATGCTTTGCTTTATAACTACGGATGTTGCTATAACGAAACCTCTGCTTAAGAGGGCATTGAAAGATGCCGTCGGTGACTCATTTAACAAGCTGACTGTTGACGGTCATCAGAGTACCAATGATACAGCAATAATTCTTGCCTCCGGTTTGTCAGGAAACCGGCCTATTACCAGTCAGTGTCCACGATACAAGAGATTCGCTAAAGTCCTGGAGGAGGTTTGTGACGATTTGGCCAGGCAGATGGCACTCGATGCCGAAGGGGCAACGCGGATGTTTAAGGTTGTTGTCAAAGGTGCGGCTACAAAAGCCGAGGCAGCCAAGGCCGCCAGGGCGGTAGCTGATTATCCGCTGGTCAAATGCGCCGTACACGGCGGCGATCCAAACTGGGGCAGGATTATATGTGCGGTTGGTTCGGCAGGCGTAAGGTTAAATCCAGATAAACTCTCCTGTAAATTAGGCGATATAACCGTTTTTAAGAATGGCAGGGCGAGAAAATTTGATACAAAAAAGGCAAGCAAGGTTATTTCACAAGCCGAGCATACAATAACAGTTGATTTGGGCGTAGGGAACAAAAGCGATTTTTGCTACGGCTGCGATTTGAGCAAGGAATATGTAACAATCAACGCAGAGTACCATACATAATAGTGCGTACGTGCTCTTATGCTCTTGTTTTTTATTTGGTTTGCAGTGATAAAATATTTGAAAAGCAACTCTATTTGGTTAAACTTCAGCCTATCTCGTATGTGTTTTGTCAGTAGGAATCTATAGTTAACTTTTGAAAGGATGAAAAAGTGAAGATTCTGAAGAACATCGGAGTGTTTGTAGTGCCTGTATTTGCGTTTAGTGCGGCGGCGATGGCGGCTGAAGGCTCTGAACCGGCGGAGATTGTCAGCACTCCGCTAAGTTGGGTGATGACTCCGATGGCTGCTGCACTGTTAGCTCTGGCCTTTGCATGGTATTTCTACAAGAAGGTAATGGCTGAGCCTGAAGGCACTGAAAGAATGATAGAAATCGCTCGCTACGTTCGCGAGGGTGCCTATGCGTATCTATTTAGACAATACAGTGTTGTCTCGTTAGTATTTCTGGTTCTGTTGATTATCTTAGGGGCTTGTGCTTACTTAGGCATTCAGAATCCATTCGTTCCGGTGGCGTTTCTGACCGGCGGGTTCTTCAGCGGTCTGTGCGGTTTTTTGGGTATGAAGACCGCGACGAACGCCTCGGCCCGGACGGCCCAGGGTGCCAGCGAGAGCCTTAATCGCGGCCTGCAGGTCGCCTTTCGCAGCGGTGCGGTTATGGGCCTTGTGGTAGTGGGCTTCGGGCTGCTGGATATTTCGATTTGGTATCTGGTCCTGGATAAGCTGGTGTATACCGTTGCAAATATGAGAGATGGCCTTAGTTTTCTGGGTCTTGACCTGGTTAAGGCGGGAATGGGCCATGAAGACAAACTCGTTGAAATCACCACGACAATGATTACTTTCGGGATGGGCGCTTCAACGCAGGCGTTGTTTGCCCGTGTTGGCGGCGGAATCTTTACCAAAGCGGCGGATGTCGGGGCAGACCTGGTCGGCAAAGTCGAGGCCGGTATCCCTGAAGATGATCCAAGAAACCCCGCTACAATTGCTGATAATGTTGGCGATAATGTCGGGGACGTTGCGGGCATGGGAGCTGACTTATATGAGAGCTATTGCGGCTCAATCCTGGCGACGGCTGCACTCGGGGCGGCTTTGACAATGTCAGGCGAAAATGTGCTTAAGGCTGTTCTTGCGCCGATGCTTGTTGCCGGTATGGGCATTATACTTTCGATTATAGGAATCTTTATGGTTCGCTGTAAAGAGAATGCCAGTCAGAAGAATTTGCTCCGGGCATTGCTGTTCGGCACCTTAGGGAGTTCGGTCCTGATTATTTTTGCTGTTGCGGGCCTGGCCTGGTTCGAATGGATTTCATGGGGTGTTTTCGGCTCGGTTGTTTCAGGCCTGGTTGCCGGCGTGCTGATAGGCCAATTTACCGAGTATTACACATCCGACAGTTATGGTCCGACACTGGGTATTGCCCAGCAGACAGAGATGGGAGCGGCGACGGCAATCATCGAGGGCTTCGCGACGGGTATGTATTCAGCCGGCCTGCCGGTATTAACAATAGTCCTTGGCATCCTATGTGCGTTTGGCTTTGCCGGTGGTTTTTCAGATATGTCAATGGGTCTTTACGGCATCGGTTTTGCCGCCGTCGGGATGCTTTCCACATTAGGCATTACTCTGGCGACCGACGCTTACGGGCCAATAGCTGACAACGCCGGCGGCAACGCTGAGATGAGCGGATTAGGCGAAGAGGTGAGAAAGAGAACCGATGCGCTCGATGCCCTTGGCAATACTACGGCGGCAACCGGAAAGGGATTTGCGATAGGCTCGGCAGCTCTGACGGCGATGGCATTACTGGCTGCCTATATTGAGGAAATCAAGATTTGGATTGCAAGATTGGCATCGGAAAGCGCCGAAGGAATCTTTCACGTTGGTGATACGGCGTTTGCTGCCAAGGATATAAGCGGGGCTATCAATGTCAAGGCTGCCGGCATTATGGACTTCGTCAACGCTTACGAACTGCATATTATGAATCCGAAATTGATATGCGGCCTATTTATTGGGGCTATGATGACCTTTGTATTCTGTGCTATGACGATGAAGGCGGTCGGCAGGGCGGCAGGGGCCATGGTCAATGAGGTGCGGCGGCAGTTCAGGGAAATCGCCGGCATTATGGAAGGGACCGGCGAGCCGGATTATGCTGAATGCGTTTCGATTTCCACGCGGGGTGCGCAGAAAGAGATGATTCTGCCATCGCTGCTGGCGATTATTGTGCCGGTTCTGACGGGATTGCTGCTGGGCGTGGCAGGTGTGATGGGGCTTCTGGCAGCGGGATTGACCTGCGGTTTTGTTCTGGCGATTACGCTCAATAACGCCGGCGGGGCCTGGGACAACGCGAAAAAATATATCGAAAAGGGTGCTCATGGCGGCAAAGGCTCGGAGCAACACAAGGCTGCTGTAGTTTGTGATACCGTTGGCGACCCGTTCAAGGACACTTCCGGGCCAAGCTTGAATATTCTTATTAAACTAATGACGATGGTCAGCGTGGTCTTTTCGGGTGTCGTGGTCAAATTCGCTCCTGTTATCAGCGGCTGGATTGGTATCGGAAAATAGCAGGCTAATTTCTACAAAATAAATTCAAAAAAACAAAAATAACTCTTGACATTCTGTATATCGTAGGCTATACTTTAATCAGTAAGATCAAAGGACCCGATAATCGTTTATCAGGGAGTCGGGCACGGTCGATGTGGGAGTCATCGATGTGGAGGCCGCTTCCTGATGTTATGCCGAAAGTGGCAATGGCTTTGTAAATATGGTTATGAGGCCATGAGCTTTATTGGTTTAACATCAAAAGGAAGTGTTAACGATGGATGATTATGTGGGTTTTCAGGAAGTTTTGGAGTTGTTTGAGTCACACGGATGGAAGTTGAAAAAGATTTATCAGCCGTATCGGGTATTTGTTAAGGAAGCGGAGCTTCCGTGGCTCATCCCTGTGCACGACAAAAAGGTGGATGTTGAATATGTCAAGAAATTCAAAGAATTCCTCAAAGAGCGTGGCGAAATCCAAGAGGCTTGACCGGCCTTTTAAGGAGTCCGTTTTGCTCAAAGCTAAGAAGATTGTAGCTGATTACCGCATAATACTTGAGAGAAATAAGAGGTTAGGTTTCATTGGCAGTTCTGTTGAACTTCCTACAGTTTTTGCGGATGCCAAGACACCTGACAAGTGCTACAAGGCTGCAAAAGAAGCTCTACTGGTTGCCGTTGCGACCATGATTGAATGCGGTCAAAGACCCCCACAGCCGGCATCGGCCAAAAAGCGGACCGTTCAGGTAAATGTCAGGTTAACTTCTGAAGAAAAACTATTATTGGCTAATGCAGCCACAAATCTTGGATTCAAGGGTATATCTGATTTCATTCGTAACACTGCTCTAAGTCGTATTCTTACCAATTATTAAACAGGTCGCCTTTTTGGGCGGTTGGGTTTTGCTTTCACACAACAGGTGTCCGCCGTAGAGTGCAAAATGGCTGATACTTTCTGATTTCTTTCGACGTTTCCCTTAATCTGTTGACGCCAACACTCAATATAAGTAATCTATCTGGGTGGTCAAACTGACCACCTCTTTTTTTGAATACTGGGATATATAATTTGGCAAAGAGGGTAAACGAAAAAGCAAAGACCTTTGCTCTGGCCGTAGCCAGAGTTGCCGCCGAACGACATTGCAGCGACATTGTGGTTCTGGACTTGAGGGGCAAATCGCCTGCTACCGATTTTTTTGTAATCGCTACCGGCACAAGTGATAGACAAATGCGTGCTGTCGCCGACGAAATCTGTGAACAGGCGAAAGAACAGGGGCAGCAGCGTTTCGGCCGGGCCGGCTATGAGCAGGCACGGTGGATTTTGCTCGATTTTGTCGATGTTGTAATTCATATCTTTGATAGCGAGTATCGAGAGTACTACGATTTGGAGTTGCTCTGGGGCGACGCTGAGAAATTGACCCCTAAGGGGTGAATTATTGATTAATGATTATTAGATGAAGCTTGCTGTTGACATACTTGAAGACAGGATTAGTGCAGCGATGGCTGCTGCTACGAGTCGAAGCGATTGCGCAGCTATTGTAAAATCCTCAACCGCCCCCAAATTCGGCGACTACCAGGCCAACGGTGTAATGGCGCTGGCCAAAAAGATAAAAACAAATCCACGAAAACTTGCTGAAGAGGTAATAAAGAATTTAGACGTTGAAGATATTTGCGAGCCGCCGGAAATTGCTGGGCCGGGCTTTATCAATCTGCGGTTGAAATCTGTTTTTGTTGCAGACAGATTGCTTGAAATAAACACTGATATTGAGAACCGCTTAGGCATAGAGAAAACAGCTCAGACAAAAACCATCGTCGTCGATTTTTCCTGTCCTAATATTGCCAAGCCAATGCATGTGGGGCACTTGCGAAGTACGATCATAGGTGATTGCATTTGCCGAATGCTCAAGTTTCTTGGCCATGATGTCATCCCACAGAACCACATCGGCGACTGGGGCACACAGTTTGGAAGGGTCATACTTGGTTTGTGGCATCTTTGCATGGCCGATAAGCACGGAGAACCACACTACTATCTTAGTGAACTTGAAGAACTCAAGAGTTGTCCAGAAGACAAAAAGACCTTAGAGGCCGTCTGTCGCCGTATACGTGATCGTCACGAGAAAGATTGGCAGGAAGATTATGAGGACGAGCTTGGCGACGGCGAGAAATACTTCCATCCCTTTTTGAAAGAACTCGACAAATATGATCCAAACGACATATGGCAAAAGTTCCTGGTGGTTTACCAGTATGTAAATACTCTGGAAGACTCAGCAATCGATATGGGCCTGACGATCCCAACCCGGAGTGGGCAGATACCCTATGAATCGCTCTCACGCCATGTAACCGCTATGTTGCAGAAAAAGGATAAGAAGAAGAATGAGCAGGAGCGCAAGGCATGGGAGTATGTCAGGGATCTTACGTTGGAGTACTGCAATGGGATTTATGAGAAACTTGGCGTTACTCTGACGCCGGCTGATGTTCGTGGCGAGAGTGCTTATAATGATGATTTGCCAAGTGTTGTGGGAGATTTGAAGCGTGATGGCTTTGCGGTAGAATCTGATGGTGCTGTTTGTGTTTTTCCGGCAGGGTTCAAGAATAAGGAAGGGCAGCCGTTGCCTTTTATAATCCGGAAATCCGACGGGGCTTATCTCTATGCGACGACGGATTTGGCGGCCATTCGATATCGGATTAATGAACGAAAGGCAGATACAATAATCTATGTAACCGACTCCCGTCAGAAGCTGCATTTTGAGATGCTGTTTGCAGTTGCGAGGATGGCCAAATGGATCGGTGATGATATTGAGCTTTCACACGTGATGTTCGGCAGCGTTTTAGGTGAAGATGGGACCCCGTTAAAGACACGTTCAGGTGAAAATGTGAAACTAAAAGTGCTGCTCGATGAAGCTGTGGAGCGGGCAAGGGCTGTTGTCGAAGAAAAAAACCCGGAGCTTGACGAAGCCAAGAAGACTGAAATCGCAAAGGCGGTCGGAATCGGGGCTGTCAAGTACGCGGACTACTCCAACAACCGGACAAGTGATTATGTCTTTAGCTTCGATAAGATGTTAGCGATGGATGGCAATACCGCTCCATATATGCAATACGCCTACGCCCGGATAAAATCGATTGAGAGAAAAGCACAGACAAAAGATGTGGATGTTGGGACTGAGTTGAAAGATGTGGGCAAGTTAAATTTAACTGAGCCGGCAGAGTTTGATTTGGCGAAATATCTGATTCGCTATGGTGAAGCGATAGAAGCCGCTGTTTCTGACTACAGGCCGAATTATCTAACCACTTATTTGTACGAATTGGCACAGAAGTTCAGTGTGTTTTATACAAATTGTCCGGTTTTGGATGCCCCATCGGATAAAAGACCGACCAGATTGCTGCTTTGTGATTTAACCGCAAAGACTATCAAACATGGTTTGAGTGAGCTTTTAGGCATCGAAGTGGTCGAGCAAATGTAAGAGGTAATAATAATGAAAATTGTTAAAAAAGATTTTCACATAAGCAGTAAACACCGCAACCAGATGATTGATATTACCAGCCAAGTCAGCTCTCTTGTCGCACAATCGGGTATTACTAATGGTGATGTAATAGTCTATTGTCCTCATACAACGGCGGCAATTACCATAAATGAAAACGCTGACCCTTCTGTTATGCACGATATACTTTTGACCCTTGAGGAATTGTTGCCTCATCATCGTCCGGGTTATCGCCATTCTGAGGGCAATTCCGATGCTCACTGCAAAAGCTCCATAATCGGCTGCAGCGAGCAAATCCTGATAAAGGACAAGTCCCTGGAACTCGGTACCTGGCAGGGTATTTTTTTCTGTGAATTCGATGGCCCTCGCAGTAGAAGGGCGATAGTCCAAATTCGCGGAGAGTAGACTTACAAACCAAAAGTGGGGTTGCAAAGCAATTCTTTCCGGGTTTCTCCCGCATACCATAAAATTGGTCAGATTGGCCGAGAAATTTCAAAAAAACACTGAACCCTGTAGTAAGGTACGGGTAGTAGGCAGTAACGAAAGGGCTGGTTGGGCTTTTGAGAACGATGTTTAGCCCCAAAACCAGTAACTTATAAGAAAAGGAGCCGAAACAATGGAAGCTCTCAGTATTGGACAAGTTGCCCTCCAGACAGGGGTTGGGGTTGAGACCGTGCGATTTTATGAGCGGCGGGGACTTCTTGAGAAGCCGCCCCGGAAAGAATCCGGCTACCGACAATATCCTCCAGAGGCCATTTTACGCCTTCGTTTTATCAAAAAGGCCAAAGAAGTCGGATTCTCCCTCAAGGAAATTAAAGAACTGCTCTGGCTCCGTCTTGATGCGACTGCAACCTGTGAGGATGTCAAGAGCCGGGCAGAGGCAAAGATGCTCGACATTGAACAAAAAATTCAAGGCCTCCAAAAGATGAAACAGGCACTAACGGATTTGACTGCTGCCTGTAGTGAAGGTGGGCCTGTTTCTGAATGCCCGATATTGCAGATGCTCGAAGAGAAGGAGATAAAGTAATGGTCGATGTAGAACTGATATATGATAGTGATTGTCCGAATGTCGAGGAGATGAGGGTACGACTGAAGTTAGCTTTGGCCAGGGTTGGATTGGAAGCCCAGTGGCAGGAGTGGGAGCGAAGCGATGATAAAAGTCCTGACTATGTGCGCAGGTATGGTTCCCCGACGGTTCTGGTTGGTGGTAAGGACGTGGCTGGTGCTTTCCCGGAAAGCGGTGCCAAGTGCTGCAGGGTATATTCAGATGGGGACGGGAAAATCAGCGGAGTTCCCTTGCTGGAAGTGATTATTTCGGCACTGTTGAAAGCTAAAGGAAGGGGCTTGGCTTCTGCGGGTGTGGGCTTTGCGCACAGGAGCAAATGGCGTGGCGGCTTAGGTATTTTTCCTGTAATTGGCAGCGTGCTGATTCCGGGTATTAGTTGTCCGGCCTGCTGGCCTGCGTATGCGGCATTTTTGAGCTCGATGGGGCTTGGATTTATCAACTATACACCTTACCTTTTTCCGTTGATGCTCCTGTGTCTGGTTGTGTCGCTACTCTCACTCGGCTTCCATGCTCGAGGACGCAGGGGTTTCGGCCCGCTCGTTTTAGGTTCGGCCTCAGCACTTATCATCCTCGCCGGCAAATTTATTTTTGCCTGGAGGGCTGTAACGTATGGAGGTGTTGTCCTTCTGGTTGCAGCTTCTATCTGGAACTTGTGGCCGCGAAAAATGGCCGACGGCGTCTGCTGCTCTGACTGTGTTCCGGCAGCAGCGCCGCGAACAAAACTGGAACATAGACAAACTCCAAAGGAGGTTAGCTATGAACGTCAAACGAAAAATTGAGGTATTCAGCGCAGGTTGTCCCGTTTGCGACGAGACGATCGAGTCTATCAAAGGTATCGCATGTGATTCCTGCGAAGTGAGTGTATTGGATATCAACGACCCGAATGTGGCCGAACGCGCAAAGGGATTTGGCATTCAATCTCTTCCTGCCGTAGTAATCGACGGCAAGCTCGCCGAATGTTGCTCAGGCCGTGGTCCGGATGAGGACACGCTGCGAAAAGCAGGCTTGGGACAACCACTCGCTTAGTTGAATACTACTGAGCCAGTGCCGGGACCGAGGGCTGCAGAGACTCTTGGGCCCGCCTGGCCTGTCGTTTTCGGCATAGATAAGCAGATAGCCGGTTTAAGGGTGTGCGCAGAAAAAAGGCGAGGTGGTGGAACCGGCTGGGGGGGAAACCGGCGTGCCACACTGCCTCGCCGAGGTTCAGAAGTTGCCCGAAGCAACCTTATTTCATTAATTCAAAGGTGGTAAAGGAAAACAACTAACGCCTTTAAGTAAGGCTGTCAAATAAAAAAATGGAAAAAAATAAGATTTTCTTAGAGGAGCAGATACCCCTACTTCTTCCTACTTCAATTAATATACAAGATAAGACGATAAAATGCAAGTCAAAAATGACTATTTTCTTGTTTTTTTGCATCATCTTATAATCTTTGTGGAAATCATAATGCCAAGCGGCTTGAATATTTACCCTGATTTGTGTAGATTATCATCATGTAGGCCTAAAAGTTATCATTTTTGAGAATTTTTTGATGGCAAAAACAGCTACGAACAGGTATCTTAGACGTGTTCTTTTTTGGGTGGATCGAAGTTCTTAAATTTCGAATTCCCGTCTGACCTTTTATGGCCAATATGACCAAAATTTCTGAAAGAATAGAATGTGTAAAAGGAAAAATCAGTTCTGCTTGTGCGCGTGTCGGCAGGGACATTGATGAGATAAAACTCGTCATTGTTACTAAGTCCGCAACTATCGAGGCCATACAAGAAGTTATTCGTCTGGGCTTTTTCAATCTCGGTGAGAACCGTGTTCAGCAATTAAAGAAAGTTTCCACTCAGGTCGCTGAATTTCTGGAGAGTGGAAATGATGATTCGGCTCTGCCGGAAAAAGTCAATTGGCATATGATCGGCCATCTGCAGCGTAATAAGGTCAGCCAGGTCTTACCGATAGCTTCTCTGGTACATTCTGTTGATACACTTCGGCTGGCCGAAGAGATAAACGCTTCAGCGGCAAAGCTGAACTTGTTTCCTAAAATACTTCTGCAGGTTAACATCTCAAACGAGCCGCAAAAATATGGTGTTCCCGTAGGAGCAGCAACGCATCTGGCTGAACAGATAGTGACCTTGCCGAATCTAAAGCTGGTTGGGTTGATGACAATGGCACCGTTGATGCATAATAAAGATGTAATTCGGGCTTGTTTTGTTCGTGCAAGAGAGTTATTTGTTGAGCTGCGCGGAGAAAAAATTGTCGGCCCTGAGTTTACTGAGCTAAGTATGGGTATGAGTTCAGACTATGAAGTAGCGGTTGAAGAGGGCGCAACCATCCTTCGCATCGGCTCGGCAATCTTCACCAGCTAAGCACGGTTTTGAGCCAAATAAGCACCGGGGGCGCAAAGAATATTTAAAAAAGTATAATTCCACAAATGTGGAACTTGTATTGTGACAAGGCCATAATTCGCACCAATGTGTCTTGGCAGACAGTGCGAAGAAGCCGAATCTTACAGAAGCAGAAAAAAACTGGAAAAAAGCAAAGTACCCCTTCTAACTGGTCGAAACTATCCTATGCCGGTTTGTACGATAATGCGTATTGATTGAGTCCTATAACACGACTGCAAAGGGTAAATAAAATGGAAAAAGCAGATCTACTAAGTGCTATTGAAGTGCCCAAAAGCTTTACAGATGTTCTGTACCTGACGAATAAGGGACAGATGCCATATGAAATAAAGAAGCTTTTGAGGCAGAGAAAGCTTTCTTCCCGCATCCTCGGGGTAGACAAGTTTCCCGAGGTACGCAGTCAACTCGGCATGATTGGAACTGTGGTTATCGATGCTGAAGAATCTGATGCTTTGCAGCAGCAGAGATTGGCCCGGATAATCGAATCTCTCGAAATGGAAAATATTGGTGTGATTTTGCTCACCGAGCGGATGGAAACGCCAATAAGAAGTTTTTCCCTAACACCCTCAAAGACCAGTTTCTCAATGGGTGGCACAACGGAGGCGGTTTCTATAGATGATCTGTGGGTGAGAATCAGTGTCAATCTTGCATACCGTAAAAAAAGTACGGGAATGGCCGTAAAACCTGCGCTTCCACCCCGGCAAGTGCAGACAATTTACAAGAATAAACTGGCGCAGCAGCTTAGCATGACTGGAGCGATGGTGGACAACCTGACAGAGCAGCTGCGTTTAGCCGGTCTTGTTCAACAGGATTTTCTGCAGACTCAAATGCCTAATACTGACAAGGTACGATGGGCCACGACTTTTTTGCCGGCCGAGTGGGTCTCAGGTGATATTTATGATGTCGTGCGTATTGACGAACAGCACATCGCTTTTTATGTGGCTGATGTAATCGGTCACGGAATGCCCGCTGCACTTTTGACGATCTTTCTAAAGCAGGCCCTGGTCCTGCGTGAGACTGTCGAGAATAATTACCGTATATTTTCACCCGCGGAGGTTATGAAAAATCTCAATGTGAGAATGGCTGCACAGAAACTCTCCGGTTACCAGTTTGCTACCTGTTGCTATTGCCTGCTGGATACAAAGACACTACAGCTAACCTTTGCCCGTGCAGGACATCCGTATCCGATTCTGATTAGGCCCGGAGAGGCACCAGAACAATTGGAAATAAAAGGCTCGCTGCTTGGAGTTTTTAGTCAATCTGAATATGTCCAGCAGACAATACAGCTTCAAACCGGTGATAAATTCATGCTGTATTCGGACGGAGCAGAACCCTTTATCGGTAGTGTCGACGACGAAACCGGCTTTCATTTCAGCGAAGAGTTTTCCAGCCTTATGGAGTTGCCGATTGTCGAGATGAGGGACAAATTTAGAGAGCTTACGCAAACTCAGGAAATCGACCCCGCGGAGTTCGACGATATTACGACAGTTGGCTTTGAAATACTTTAGTCTTTGAGTGTATGTGCCTAATCGCTAACTGTCCTTCCGGCTTCACATAACCTTCCCCGGATTTTTGCCCAGCTTTTGGATACCTCTATTGAACTGGTCAAGTACGGCTCTTTAAAGTACCCCGCACCAGTAGAATATTGCCCTCCTGGTACTTTTGCTGAATACTGACTTTGCGATGGTAGTTGAATAAGATTATTATCTGTTGCCATAATAGCGTCGCCTATTGAAAAACGTCGCTTTCAAACAGTATCATCAAATTGTGGCAGGTTAAGATTTTATAGCAGAATTCGTGCAAAATTTTGCAGTTCGGTTCTTTTTTGGGCAAATCCTTAATCCCACAACCGCCCCGGAGGATTCCCAATTTTGTAATCCCGCACCAATTAGGCGTGAGCCCCGTAAGACCAACGGCTAACTTACGGGGTGAGCCTAAACTCAATTGGTGCGGGACAAAATGGGGTCCCCGGAAATTAGTTGCAAAGTCGCCTTTTGCAGGTATACTTGCAGCGTATCTTGTTCGAACAACGAGATACGAATTAATTAAGAAAGGACGCGGCAATGGCGGAGAATAAAGACAGCGATGTACAGAAAATAAAAGAACTCATTGAAATAATGAAGCGAAATGAGCTGGTCGAGATTGAAATAAGCCATGGTGATGACAAAATTGTTCTAAAGCGCTCGCAAGCTCAAACGGCTGTAGGCGGGACCGGAACTGCCGTACCGACAGGTTACCCAAACATTTCAACCGTGCCTGCGGGCCCAAATGCGGCGCATGCCTTAGCACAACCAGTGCCTCCCCCGGTTTCGGAGCCGCAGTTGGAAGAGGATTTGGTGGAGATAAAATCGCCTCTTGTCGGGACTTTCTATCTGACTCCAAGTCCTGACTCTGATCCTTATGTTGAAGTTGGTTCGTATGTTGATGCGCCAGCGATTGTTTGTATAATCGAGGCAATGAAAGTGATGAATGAAATAAAGGCCGAAACCGCCGGAACGATTGTTGAGATACTGGTGGCCAACGGCCAGGCCGTCGAATATGGTCAGGTGCTGTTCAGGATCAGACCAGACTGATTCGTGATCCCTGACCCGGATCCCGACAGACAAGGGACGAAGTTATGTTTTCAAGAATCCTTATAGCAAACCGTGGTGAAATAGCGCTGCGTATTATCCGAGCCTGTCGTGAGCTTGGCATTGAGGCAGTCGTGGTTTATTCTGAGGCTGATAAAGATGCTCCATACTTGCAGCTTGCAGATGAGGCGATTTGTATTGGCCCTGCGGATTCGGCTAAAAGTTATCTTAATATCCCGCGTATCATAAGTGCCGCCGAGATTGCAGATGTCGAGGCAATTCATCCGGGTTACGGTTTTCTGGCCGAGAATATCAACTTCGCGCAGATATGCCAGGATTGCGGGATAGCGTTTATCGGCCCACCTGTCGAGGCAATGCGGCTGCTCGGTGACAAGATCCAGGCCCGGAAACTGGCGCACGAAGCGCGGGTGCCGATTGTTCCAGGCTCTGACGGTGCCATTGAAAAAGAGTCTGAGGCATTGAAATTCGCCAACAAAATGGGCTATCCAATAATGATAAAAGCTGCTGCCGGTGGCGGCGGAAGGGGTATGAGAGTTGCGCATAATGATATCAGCTTTCGCGCTGCTTTCGGCGCAGCGCGCGCCGAAGCGAAAGCTGCTTTCGGAAATACAAGTGTCTATCTGGAAAAATGTATAGTTGAACCCCGCCACGTGGAGGTGCAGGTGATGGCTGATAAAGCGGGCAACGTATTGCACTTTTATGAAAGGGACTGCTCCATCCAGAGAAGGCACCAAAAAATGATTGAGGAATCACCTTGTCCGGTGTTGGATGAACGTGACAGAGAAGAGCTTTGCAAGGCTGCGTTGAGAATTGTAAAAGAGGCCAAATATGTCAATGCCGTGACGATCGAATTTCTTTTGGACAAGGACAAAAAGTTTTACTTTATTGAGGCCAATGCACGAATTCAGGTCGAGCACCCGGTTACTGAAATGGTCACAGGCCATGATTTGATTAAGTGGCAGCTAAAAATCGCTGCCGGCCATACTATCAAATTTCGCCAGAAAAATATTAAGCATACCGGCGTGGCTATTGAGTGTCGAATCAACGCCGAAGACCCCGAGAATAATTTCGCTCCTTCTCCGGGCAGGATTACAAAATTAATTCTGCCTGGTGGTCCCGGCGTCAGAGTCGATACGCACGTTCATCAGGGATGGACGGTTTCGCCAAGTTATGATTCAATGATTGGCAAGCTTATCGTTCATCAAAGAACAAGAACTGAAGCGATTGCAACGATGAAGAGGGCGCTGCAGGAATTTGTTATTGAGCCGATCAAAACCACAATACCCGCCTGCCTGGATATCCTGTCCCATAACCTTTTTATTAAAAGTATGATTGATACGGGTTTTGTCGAAAGAAACTTCTAAATCCGGTTGTTACAATGTTAGCAAAAATCTGTTACTAAACAGTGGATTTTGGAATATTCCTCGAATGATGCCAATGGAAAGGAGGAACCGATGAGTCATTTACGGTCAATTGCAGGAGTGTTAATTGTCGTAATTTTATTCTTGTTTGTTTGCAAAGCGGACACTTCCCATGATAAAAGCAATGCTTTGGTCATTGAGAAGTTTGCGCCGGGTGGAACAGCCGAAAACCTCCAGTTGAAACATATTGAGCTTATGCAGGAGGAATTCGACAGCAAGCCTCACTACCGGCAAATGCAGAATGCTGTGACTGTAACTACCGTGGACAAGGTCGCGCTTAACCGGGCGGTTGTTGCTGGTATGGATGAGTCCTTTTCCTGTAAGCTCGACGACTGGGCCGTAACCAATCAGAAAAAAACGGGCCGCTGTTGGATATTTGCCGGGGCGAACCTGCTGCGTGTTGGCGCAATGAAAAAAATGAACCTCAAAGAATTTGAGTTCAGCCAGAGCTACATCTTCTTTTGGGACAAGATAGAGCGTGCCAACTACTTTCTGGAGTCAATTATCGACACGGTAAATCGCCCTGACGGCGACCGAACGGTAGACTTTTTACTGGATAATGTGGCCAACGACGGCGGGCAGTGGAACATGTTCGTCAGCCTGGTCAGGAAGCATGGTTTGGTGCCCAAAGCGGCTATGCCGGAGAGCGAAAGTTCCTCGAATAGCCGTATGATGAACAAGGCCCTTAAGGCCAAACTCCGTGAGGGTGCCAGGCATCTTCGCGATATGCATGCCAAAGGCGCCGGTGTTAAAAAATTACGGAAAGCCAAGCACGAAATCCTTACGGTTATTTACCGAATTTTGAGCATCCATATGGGGGCGCCACCCAGGCGTTTTGATTGGCAGTGGCGCGACAAGGATAATAAGTTTCACCGCGATGGTGAGCTGACTCCGCAGGAGTTTGCCAAAAAATATATAAGCCTGGATCTGGACGAATACGTTTGCCTGGTGCATGATCCCCGGCCAGACAGTCCGATTGGTCGTACTTTCACCGTGGCTTACCTGGGAAATGTGGTCGGCGGTGAGCCGGTTAAGTATTTGAACGTTGAAATTGATACGATGAAAAAAATTGCGATGCGCACGCTGCTCGATGGCGAACCTGTGTGGTTCGGATGCGATTGCAGTCCACAAATGGCCCGGGACATCGGACTCTGGGACGCCCACCTGTTCGATTACGAGGGTGTCTACGACACAAAGTTCACCTTGAATAAGGCCGAGCGGCTCATCTATCACCAAAGCAGTATGAACCACGCTATGCTGTTTACAGGTGTGGATGTCGTCGATGGCCGGCCGCGACGCTGGCGCGTAGAAAACAGTTGGAGCGATGAGAGCGGCAAGAAGGGCTTCTTTATTATGGACGACTCATGGTTCGACGAGTTTATGTTCGAGATCGCAGCCCACAAGAGCTATTTACCAGAGGACCTGCGGAAGGCGCTCGAACTTAAGTCGATCGTCCTGCCGCCCTGGGATCCGATGGGCTCGCTGGCATGTTCTGAATAATACCTTATCTTTCCAGTGCTGTTAGGTCTTCGTAGGTTTCGCGTCTTCTTATGACGCTAAACTTATCGCCGTCTACAAGGACTTCGGCGGCTCGGCCTCGAGCGTTGTAATTGCTGCTCATACTAAAGCAGTATGCCCCGGCAGTAAAGATAGAGAGCAGGTCGCCCCGTTTGACAGGAGGCAGGGTTCTGTCCTTTGCGAAAAAATCCGCACCTTCGCAGATTGGGCCAACCACATCGACGACTTCAGTACCGGTTGGTTTTAATTCTTTATCCCGACGGTCAGGCACAAATTCCTTATCCACTTTCACAGGCCAGATGAAATGGAATGCATCATATAACGGCGGACGAATCAAATCGTTCATGCCGGCATCGACGATAACAAATTTTTTCCGGCCGCTGGTTTTCAAAAATAAAACCTGCGTTACTAAAATCGCTGTGTTGGCGGCGATACTTGCACCCGGTTCGAGAATAAGTTTTAGGTTCTTGTCCTTTAGTAACGGCACAATTGCGGCAGCGTAATCAGCAGCCGTTGGCGCTGTGCCTGTTATGTAATCAGCGCCGTATCCGCCGCCAATGTCTACTGCTTCGATAGTGAATCCATCGCTGCGCAATTGCTCAATCAGAGCCAATATTTTTTCTATCGCCTCAACATAGGGATCGATTGTATGCCCGGCCGACCCTAAATGTATATGAATTGCGCAAAGAGCTACGGATTTATTTTTTCCATAATCGGCAAAAATTTTTCTTGCTCGTTCAATATCCACACCAAATTTAGTTTCTTTTTTGCCCGTAGTGGTATATGTGTGTGTCTTTGGGTCAACGTCAGGATTGACACGCAGGGCGGCTTTAGCCTTCTTGTTTGGCGCCGAGCTGTTTTCTTTTACCAGGCGAATCAAGTTCTTGAGCTCAGCTTCTGATTCGATATTGAAGTAACCGATGTCGGCATTTAATGCTTCTATGATTTCGGTGTCGGTTTTGCCAACGCCGGCATAAACGATGTTCGATGTGTTTGCCCCGGCTTGCAGGGTGCGATACAACTCTCCGCCACTGACAATGTCGAATCCACTTCCTGCCTCGGCCATAAATTTTAGGATATTGATATTGCCGCAGGCCTTAACCGAATAACAAATCATGGTATCGAGTTCGCTGTAAGCCTGCTGAATCCGTTGCAGATGGTCCTTGAAAGTCGCTTTGCTGTAGATGTAAAGGGGAGTGCCGACCTCGGCGACGATTCTGTCCACGTCAACGTTTTCGGCAAATAGTATTCCGTTTTTATAGTTAAAATAGTCCATGTTGCCGTTAGTCTTTTTCTCTAAACGACTTACAGAAATATACCTCAATAATATTGATTGAGAAATAGTATAAGGGATCGGCGATTAATTGCAAGAAGAGAGTAGTTGGTGATATGTAACCTTGTTGGTGGGAGCATCCTGAAAGGACTAAGTTCGAGGTTCTGTATATAAAGCGAAATGGAAAGTCCCACTCAAACAAGCGAACTTTCCATTTCGCATAGCATGCCGCAATATTGGAATTTTGTGTTGCGACAGGATTCCCATTTTATCCACTCTTGGGTGGACCACAAAATGGGACCCTTAGTGTCAAATTGTTGTACTATCTCTTTTTCTTCTTTTTAGCTTTCTTCTTGGCTTTTTTCTTCTTGGCTTTCTTCTTAGCCTTCTTCTTTGTTACTTTCTTTTTGGCTTTCTTCTTTGTTGCTTTCTTCTTTGTTGCTTTCTTTTTTGCTTTTTTCCTTTTCTTTGCCATCATTTAATCCTTTCGATTGATGAAATTTTTTTGTATTCAACAAGTTAACATTGTAATACTAATTTAATACTAAAAATCTTGTCAAACAAATTATGGAAAAAGTTAAAAATATATTCATATTTTTTTATCGTCCAAATGTTTCAAAATACTTCATAAAATTTTTACTATCAGGAGTTTTACATAACATCTTATATTGTTTATCATGCTCTTTAATGAAACGATGCAATTTGTTTTTATTGTAATTGAAGTTTTTATTCAAACTTAGAAACGACTTTGTTAGAATTAGCTGTGTTAAAGGCAGTTTATTTAACTTATGAACAGCAATTACTGTTTTTAATTGTTAAAGAAAAAAATCCTTCTTTTGTCATTGTGTACATCATTAGGTTATTGCTGTATATTAGAAGTCAATGAAAATTGATTTGCGCTTTCAAAGTTTTCATTGTTTGTCAGCATTTTATGCCGGACAGGTTTTTTATGTTCTTTTGCATTATTTTTTTCAATAACACACAGTTTGCTTGTTAAATGTTTTATGGATAAGAGAAAAATAGCTTTGTTCGGCGGCACATTTGATCCGATTCATCTCGGTCATACTACAGTTGCCGCCGAGGCAGCCAGACATATTGGCGCAGAGAAAACAATTTTTGTCCCGGCGAAGCGCTCTCCACTCAAGGGCTTCTTACCCAAAGCCAGTGATAGTGATCGATTTGCTATGATGGCTCTTGCGATTGCCGGCAATAAGAACTTCCAGCTAAGTGATTGCGAATTGAAAAAACCGGAGCCGAGCTACACTTTGGAGACGGTACGCCAGTTTCAGGAAGACTACGAAGCCGAAACATCAATATATTGGCTCATAGGTGCTGACAGTATTGACGAACTTCAACTTTGGTACCGAATCACTGAACTGATTGATGCGTGTAACCTGTCAACGATGTATCGGGCCGGGTGTGAGCCCCCAGGTTTTGCTAAATATAAGGATATTTGGGATTCTGAGCGCGTTGAAAAGCTCCAGCGAAACATTATCCAAACCTCTCTTATTGAGATCAGCAGCACGGAGATACGAAACAGGTTAGCTGCCGGAGATAATGTAACCGATATGCTGCACCCGGATGTTGCCGATTATATTCGCAAACACAATCTCTACCAGTCAAAAGAATAAATCTTAATCGCCAGGTTTAGATGAACTTGCAGAGCAATACTCCCCGATAGCAGAGAGGAAAACTTCGCCGTACTGTCGGCTCTTTGTCTCTCCAACTCCGCTGACCTTAAGAAAACCTTCAATCGAAGATGGTTTTAACCGGGCCATGTCGCGAAGTGCCGCATCGCCGAAAACTACATAAGCTGGAACTCCCTTTCTGTCAGCAATAGTACGCCTTGATTTTCGCAGAACTTCGAACAATTCCCTGTCAACTCCTTCCCAGGATTCTTTTGCCGCCCTCGAAATCTTTCTGTGTTTTTCCTCGCGTTTCTTTAAGGGCTTGAGCAAACGTGGTGTTCTCTCGGCTTTCAAAACGCTCCACCCTTTTTCCGTTACATTCAAAACGTTAAACTCGCCCGCCTTCTGCAGGTATCGCTGCTCTGCAAGCTGCTCGATCCAGTCACGCACGATGCGTTTTGTAAAGTCGGATAAGAGTCCGTAGGTGCTCAGCGAGTCGTGACCGTTTTCTACGATTCGCTGCTCACGCGAACCGGTCAATACCGAGGCAGTATAATCGGCACCGAATCGCTCGCCGAGACGTAGAACACAGGAAATAATTTTCTGAGCGGTTTCCAAAGGCTCTTCCATGCAATCTAATTCACCGAGGCAAACATCGCAGGCCGAACAATTATCGCTGCCGAGCTGCTGTCCGAAATATTCCAGAATCGTGTCGTGTCTGCAGGATACGCTGGTACAATAGTTATACATTGCGTTCAACTTCTCCGCAGCAATCTGGTGAACTTTCGGCTCGGTATCTTCGAGAATACTCTTCCAGATTCCGTAGTCGCGCCCCGAGTAGAATAAACAGCATTCGGCTTCAAGGCCGTCACGTCCGGCTCTGCCGCTTTGCTGCTGATAGTGTTCGAGCGATTTGGGCATCCCGGTGTGAATCACATAGCGAACGTTCGATTTGTCAATGCCCATTCCAAATGCGATGGTAGCCACAATGGTGTCGACTTTTTCATTGATGAAGTCATCCTGATTTCTCTTGCGTTCTTCACCACCCATGCCGGCATGATACGGTGCGACGCTGTAGCCTTTGCTTCTTAGTTTGGTATATAACTGGTCGACATCTTTACGCCGAATGCAGTAAATGACACCTGATTCCCCTTCGTGCCTGTCAAGAACCGAGCAAATCTGCTTTATTAGATTCGATCGCCGCTGAACTTTATAAACCAGGTTAGGTCTGTCAAACGAGCCAACCAGAACTTTTGGGTCTTTGAGACGAAGCTGCTCGATTATGTCATTGCGGACCTGTTCGGTTGCGGTTGCGGTATAAGCGTGAATTGCAAGGCTGGGAAATGCGTCCTTTAATATCCCAAGTTGTAGATATTCAGGCCGGAAGTCGTGTCCCCACATACTAACGCAGTGAGCTTCATCAACAGCAATCATAGAAAGTTCTGCTTTCTTAAGAAACTCAATGAAACTGCTGGAGACAAGCCGTTCAGGCGCAAGATACAGCAACTTAAGCTTTTTTTCAGCGATGGCCTTAAGAATGCCGCTTTGCTCACCTGGTGTTTGGGTGCTATCGAGCCTTGCTGCTGAAATCCCACATTCGACCAGAGTATCAACCTGATCTTTCATAAGTGAAATCAAGGGCGAAACCACAACCGCCATCCCAGTAAGCGTAACCGCAGGCACCTGAAAACAAACTGACTTGCCGCCACCGGTGGGCAATACGACGACTGAATCCCGGCCTCTGCCGGCACAAATCATAGCCTCCGCCTGATGGGGCAAAAAACTTTCATAACCCCAGTACTTTTTTAAGGCTTTTTCAAATCTCTCCACTGGCTCTCCCTTTACAGTGTGTGAAATATTTCGCTTCTCGCAAGCTTTTAACCGATTCTGTAAGCCAATCACACCAGTTGGCGAATCCGTCACCGGTTTTAGCGGATATTGGGAAAATTTTAATGCCTTCATTCAGTTTGCGGGCATCAACTTTCACTCGCTCGATATCGAAGTCCACCTGCATTCCTGCCCTCAGCAAATCAATTTTGTTTATGAGCAACACCTTTGACTTTGCATAAATGGCTGGTTATTTTGCCGGCTTGTCATCACTTTCTGCAACTGAAAGGAATGGTCTTTACTATTGAATATCTTGGCCCGTAGTTAGTGCAGTTTATAAATGGGAATTCGATTGTTACACCTTTTGTGTCGTTCTGCACCACACCGGAGAGTTCCAACTGGCGGACCAGCCGATACACAGCCTGCCGAAAGCCAACGTCCTGTACGCGTCCCGTTACAAATATTCTCTGCCTTTTCATCAAAATTCTTATCTTTATCCATTTGTGCTGTCGATATGTACTATTGACCGAATCAAAACCTGAAGAGCCATTATACTTTAACGGCTTGAAAAATACAATCTGCTGCTGTGCGGTCAGAAGTAGAGACCGACCGGGGGCATGGAAAATTTATTTGCCAAAGCCGGACTTCTGTGATAATATTGTTTTACTTCGGGGCCATAGCTCAGTTGGGAGAGCGCTTGCATGGCATGCAAGAGGTCGTGGGTTCGAATCCCATTGGCTCCATTCTCACATATTTTCATCCTGCCAACACAAGCTTTGGTAGGCTATCGGGCATATTCACTCCCGAAAGGGATGCCTCCTGGCATTTGCAATTTCTGCTAATACCAGTTCCACATAACGGTTGATGCTCTATTTAGAAAAGCAAGTCGGCCAAATCCACTGGAAACACATAGCCTATCCAATCATTGAGGAAAAAAAACAAGATGAAATCTCTTATTATTGAGAAAAAAGCAAAAAAATCGTTATTTTTTTTTGGGGGATTGAATTTTACCGGATTGCGCACCCTGTTTCATGTTAAACACTTATGGATCACAGGTAAAAATATCCTGGAAAACTGTGAGAAAAAGCATTGACAAGTAGTAGTAGCTACTATATAGTAATGATTACGAACAATGTCAAAAAGGGCTGCAAGGCTGTTGCCGTGCTGCTTGCTGATGAAATTTGGCAAATTGATACGTGTGGAGTATCCTAACTGACAAGATGAAGAGTTAGAGAAATGAGGATTTGTCTATCCTGTTTTTTGTAAATCAAAATCGGCTGTTTTTACTGTACCTTCATGCAATACCGGTTTTGTTTTTCTCCTGACGGAGCCACCCGTAGGAGGGTGGCTCCATTTTGATTGTTAAATGAAGCATTGTTGAGTCTCTTGTAACTCATTGTTGTTAGCGAAGAAAAATCTATGTAAAGCATGCGGCTAAATAGAGTGGAATTTTCTATCCAGCGTGCAAAGAATGATATATAATCGCTGCGATTCTGGAACGACTGGTTTGAATGATTGATATCGGTTTCTGGTAGGGCACGACAATGTCGAGCGGTAGCGGTAGAGCTAACAGGGATAAGTTGAAGGAGAAAATGGATGCCTTCCCGGCGAAGTGTCGCCGGGCGGGCCTGAAAGTTACACCGCAGCGAATGGCCGTTTATAAAGCGCTGATTGAATCAAACCAGCATCCTTCGGCCGAGATGGTTTTTCACAAGACAAGGGAGGTGATTCCAAATATATCACTGGATACGGTTAATAGAACCCTTTTGACTTTAGCAGAAATTAGGACAGCTTTTATCGTTGAGGGTTCAGGAGATGTGAAAAGATTTGACGGTGTGCTGGAAACTCATCAGCATTTCAAGTGTCTAAAGTGCAGGAGGATTGTTGACTTTCATTACAAGCCGTTTGATAAGATTACGGTTCCGAAGAACATCGGCAGGAAATTTACCGTATTGAAAACAACAGTATATTTAGAGGGTATTTGTGATTTATGTAGAAAACGTGTTGATAAATAGGATAATGTTTCGGGGAAATATTAATTATTTGCGTAAAAAGGAGGTTTTGTATGAGTCTTAAAGGTACACAAACGGAAAAGAACCTGGCAACTGCGTTCGCAGGTGAATCTCAGGCGAGAAACCGTTACACATATTTTGCCGGTCAGGCCCGAAAAGAAGGCTACGAACAAATAGCTGCAATCTTCGAGGAAACCGCCAACCAGGAAAAAGAACATGCCAAACGCGAGTTCAAATTCCTCGAAGGCGGCGAAGCTGAGATTACCGCAGCATTTCCGGCTGGGGTTATCGGCAAAACAGTTGAGAATTTGAAGGCGGCGGCAGCCGGTGAACATTACGAACAAACACAGATGTATCCGGGCTTTGCTGAGACCGCAGAAAAAGAAGGTCTTGCTGAAATCGCCGGGGTTTTCAGGAGTATAGCAATTGCTGAAAAACGACACGAAGAGCGATACAATGCTTTGGCAAAGAATATAACTGACGGCCAGGTATTCAAGCGAGATAAATCTGTAAGGTGGGTTTGCAGGAATTGTGGCTACGTACACGAAGGGCCTCAAGCACCGGAGGTATGCCCGGCCTGCGCACATCCAGCAAGCCATTACGAACTGGAAGCGGTTAATTACTAATAAATTTAAAAGGGGGCGATTATGAAAGAGCGAAAAGGTATAATTACGATGAAGGGTCAGCCGTTGACATTGCTGGGAAGCGGGCTAAAGGTTGGTGGGCCGGCCCCTGATTTCGAAGTACTTGCCAATGATTTGTCGCCGGTTAAGTTCTCATCATTTCGAGGTAAGGTTTGTATCATATCAACTGTGCCGTCTCTGGATACATCAGTGTGCGATACGATGACGCGCCGATTTAACGAGGAGGCAGGCAGCCTTGGCGATGATATAGTTGTATTGACTATCAGTATGGACCTTCCATTTGCTCAAAAGCGGTGGTGTGGTGCTGCAGGCGTAAAGAATGTTCAAACCCTTTCAGACCATCGTGATGCATCGTTCGGCACTGTGTTCGGCGTGTTAATCAAGGAGTTGCGGCTTCTTGCCAGAGCGGTGTTCGTAGTGGACAAAACAGGCATTGTCAGAGATGTACAGGTTGTGAACGAATTGACTAATGAGCCGGATTACGAAGCCGTCCTCAAGGTAGTAAAAGAATTGGTATGACAGAATATCTTATAAAAAGGGCGGAACTCAAGATTTCGGGAATGAGCTGCGTAAAATGCGCTTCAACAATTAAAAAATCCCTGTTGCGTCTCATCGGCGTTAGTAATGCGCAGGTGAACCTTGGAAATGAGGCCGCTACGGTTGAGTACGAGTCTGCGAAATTAAACCTTGCTGACCTGGAAAGAGCGATTACACATGCAGGCTACAGGGTGATAAATGAAAAAATCACCCTGAAAATTGGGGGCATGACCTGTGCTACATGCGCTAAAACAATTGGAAACGCGCTCAAAAAACTGGATGGAATCAGCAGTGTTAATGTTAATCTGGGAGCCGAAAGAGTATATATCACGTACATCCCGGGAATGACAACCGTAGCTGACATGAAAAAAGCCATTGAAGGCGCCGGTTATCAATACTTTGGGATAGAGGCGGAAGATACAGAAGATTTAGAAAAAGCGGCAAAAGAGAAAGATTTGAGAAAAAAACGCAACAGAGTCATTGTCGGCTTGGCCGTAGGCATTCCTCTAATGGTTCTTATGTATGTCCCGGTCCGTCTTCCTTTTCCAATGGCATATCTAATGCTGGTGGTTTCAACTCCTGCCTTTATTTATGTAAGTCATCCTATATTCAGTGCTGCTTACCGTTCTCTTAAAAACAGGAATCTGAACATGGATGTAATGTATTCTATGGGGATTGGCGTTGCATTTGTATCAAGTGTTTTAGGTACTTTCGAGCTTATACTTTCAGGGGATTTTTTGTTTTATGAGACAGCGGTTCTTCTTGCCGCATTTCTGACAATGGGACGGTACCTGGAGGCAAGGGCAAAAGGAAGGACCTCAGAAGCGATAAAAAAACTGATGGGTTTACAACCCAAAACTGCTGCTGTTATTCGTGGTAACAACGAAATCGAGGTACCTATAGAGGACGTTCAAATAAATGATACGGTGGTTGTAAAGCCAGGAGAAAAAATCCCCGTAGATGGTGACGTTATTGATGGTGAGAGCTTCGTAGATGAGTCAATGATTACAGGAGAGCCTATCCCGGCTTTGAAAAAGAAAGGTGATAGTGTTGTCGGTGGGACGATTAACAAAAATAGCGTAATCAAATTCACAGCGACAAAAATAGGCAAAGATACCGTGCTGTCCCAGATCATAGAACTTGTGAAAACAGCTCAGGGCTCAAAGCCGCCTATTCAAAGGATTGCTGATAAAGCAGTGAGTTATTTCATTCCAGCGGTGTTGACGATTGCAATTCTTTCTTTTGTTGTGTGGTATTTAATCCTCGGTAATTCACTGCTTTTTGCCCTGACTTGTATGATTTCCGTGCTTGTTATCGCATGCCCTTGTGCTCTTGGGCTTGCTACTCCCACCGCTGTGACTGTGGGGATCGGTCGCGGGGCTGAACTGGGCATTCTCATCAAGAATGGCGAAGCCCTTGAAATCTCTCAAAAGCTGACTACGATGGTATTTGATAAGACCGGAACCCTGACCATAGGAAAACCAGAAGTTACAGATATAAACGGTATTGGAATTGACGAGAGAACGCTCCTGAAGTTAGTGGCAAGTGTTGAGAAGAATTCACAACATCCTCTCGCAGAAGCGGTAGTGAAACGAGCACAGGAAAATGGCGTTGAGATGGCTGAGTGTAAAGGCTTTGACACTTTTGGGGGCAAAGGTGTTATCGCAACAGTAGAAGGATCCGAGGTGCTTGTAGGAAATAGAACACTTTTCAAAGAAAGAAACATTTCATATTCTAAAAAGGTCGGGGCGGATATACTTCAACTCGAAAACGAAGGCAAGACGGTTATGCTCATCGCCCGGGACTGCGAAATATGTGGTATAATTGCCGTTGCGGACACACTAAAGAAAACAACAAAAAATGCAATTAAACAGTTAAAAGACATGAACCTCAATGTTATTATGATAACCGGTGACAATGCAAGGACTGCAAATGCAATTGCAAAGCAAATTGGAATAGAAAATGTGTTAGCGGAGGTTTTACCCCGGGACAAAGCTGACCAGGTAAAGAAACTTCAGGAAAAAGCAGAAGTAGTTGCTTTCGTGGGCGATGGGATTAACGATGCACCGGCACTGGCCCAGGCAGATGTAGGTATTGCTTTAGGCAGCGGTACAGATGTGGCAATAGAGAGCGGTGAAATAGTACTTATAAAAGACGACCTTATGGACGCGGTTGCAGCGGTTCAGTTGAGTAACAAAGTAATGTCGAGGATAAAGCAAAACCTGTTCTGGGCTTTTGCGTATAATACTGCATTGATTCCTGTTGCGGCAGGAATACTGTATCCGTTTTTTGGAATCACTTTCAAGCCTGAACTTGCAGGGCTTGCAATGGCCATGAGTTCTGTTACGATAGTAACTCTTTCCTTAATGTTGAAAAGATATATACCACCTGCAAAGAGAGGATTTGGATGAAGCAGTTGAAACCGAACGTTTACGAAGTTGGGGCCGTTGATTGGGACAGGAGATTATTCGACGAGATGATTCCTCTGCCTGACGGCACCAGCTACAATGCTTATTTGATAAAGGGCAGTGAGAAAACGGCCCTTCTGGACACAGTGGACCCAACCAAGACTGACGTGCTGATAGAAAACCTTGTCGAAGTTGGGGTCGATAGAATAGATTATGTTATTGCCCACCACGGTGAGCAGGACCACTCCGGCGCCATCCCGGATATATTGATGCTCTATCCTGATGCAAAGGTTGTGACAAATCCTAAGTGCAAAGGGATGCTTATTGATTTATTGGACGTTGACGACGATAATTTTATCACTATTGATGATGGCCAGACGCTTTCCTTAGGTGATAAAACGCTGCAGTTCGTCTATGTCCCATGGGTCCACTGGCCCGAGACGCTGGGCACCTTCCTGCAGGAAGATAAAATATTCTTCTCGTGCGATTTTTTCGGCTCGCACCTCGCGACCAGCAGTCTGTTTGTGGATGATCAGGCGGTTGTTTATGAAGCTGCCAAGAGATATTATGCTGAGATAATGATGTCCTTTAGAGCGGCGATAAAAAAGAATCTCGAAAAAATTAAGGCTCTGGAAATTGAAATGATTGCTCCAAGCCATGGCCCTGTCTATGATAAGCCCGAGTTTATTATCAATGCTTATAAAGATTGGGTCAGCGATCGGGTCAGGAACGAGGTTGTTCTGCCATATGTTTCAATGCATGGTAGTACACGAAAAATGGTTGAGCATTTTGTGGGTGCTTTGATTAAAAGAGGTATAACCGTCAGGCAATTCAACCTTTCGGCAACTGACGTCGGTAAGCTGGCGATATCACTTGTAGACGCAGCTACAATTGTGGTTGGCTCTCCGACGGTGTTGTCCGGTGCGCACCCGTTGGCTGCATACGCTGCGATTTTGGCCAACACACTTAGACCGAAGACAAAATTCGCTTCAATTATCGGGTCCTATGGGTGGGGGGGCAGGATGGTCGAGCAGCTCACGGGGTTGCTTCCAAATCTCAAAGTTGAGATCATTGAACCGGTGATAGTAAAGGGCTGTCCGAAGGACGATGATTTTGTGGCTCTGGATAAATTAGCCGACCAAATCCTGGCCAAATATAAGGAGCTTAAAATCGCCGATTAGAATGGTATTTCTCTTGTGATAAATTAAATACAATAAACAAAGCCGCAAAACTGTATAAGGAGACAATTATGGCTGAGAAACTGGAAGTTTACAAATGTACCATGTGCGGTAATATCGTGGAAGTGCTTCACGGTGGCGCTGGTGAGCTGGTTTGCTGTGATCAGCCAATGGAGAAGCTCGTTGCCAAAACCGCCGATGAGGGAAAGGAAAAGCACGTACCAGTGATTGAAAATATTGATGGCGGTGTCAAAGTTAAGGTCGGCAGTGTTGCGCACCCTATGGAGGCTGATCACCATATCGAATGGATCGAAATCCTTGCTGACGGTAAGGCATATCGACAGTTCCTCAATCCCGGCGATGCACCTGAAGCGGAATTTGCTGTCGAGGCAGGCAAAATCTCCGCGCGTGAGCACTGCAATAAGCACGGAATGTGGAAGGGAGAATAATAATGATCAGTAAGAAAATGCAGGAGGCTCTGAACGGACAGATTAACTCAGAGTTCTACTCTGCTTATTTGTATCTTTCGATGGTAGCATACTTTGAATCTATAAATTTACCCGGCTTTGCAAACTGGATGAGAGTGCAAACCCAGGAAGAGCATATACACACCATGAAGATTTACGATTATGTCAACGAGCGGAACGGCAGGGTCACGTTGAAATCGATAGCCGAGCCGCCGAGTGAATGGGAATCACCATTGGCTGCCTTCGAAGCCGCTTACCAGCATGAGCAGAAGGTGACAGGATTGGTTAATGGGCTGATAAATCTGGCTATCGAAGAAAAAGACCATGCGGCGAATATGTTTTTGCAATGGTTCGTTAATGAACAGGTTGAAGAAGAAAACAGTGCTGAGACGGTTGTACAAAAGCTTAAGCTGATTGCGGATGCTCCGGGAGGAAGGTATATGCTTGATAGCGAGATGGCTCAGAGGGTGTTTACGCCGCCGGCAGTTGAAGGAGAAAAATGATGAGTACTACTTTTAATGCGGATGAAGTCTTCGAAATGGCAGAGCAGATCGAAAGAAACGGCGCGAAGTTTTACCGTGCTGCGGCAGAGAAGCTCCCGGAAGTACGGCAGATGCTGCTTGACCTTGCTGTTATGGAAGACGAGCACGAAAAAACTTTTGCAGATATGCGTGCGCAGCTTTCGGCTCCGGAGCAGGAACCGAATGTTTTTGACCCGGAAGGGGAAGTGCATATGTATCTGCGTGTGATAGCCGATGGGCAGGTCTTTCATGTCAAAGCTGAGCCTACCGAGCAGTTAAAGGGTCAGGTGACAGCAGAAGGCGTTTTGGAGATAGCTATCGGCATGGAAAAAGAGTCTATCGCCTTCTATGCGGCCCTGAAAGAGTGTGTCCCGCCCAGGGCCGGCAGAGACAAAGTCCAGGCGATTATCAGAGAGGAATTTAGCCATATTTCTATCTTGAGCGAAAAACTGTCGGCTTTGAAATAGGAAAGTAGATTCCTACCTTGTTTTGTTGTCGGTAGTGGTTCTGCGCCGGGGAATATTGATGTTGAGACGAACGTCTTGTTTATTGTCTCAATAGCAGCAAAGTGAAACGATTTATTAAGATTCTGGCTCGTTGACGTATGTTTACTATCCTGATATAAAGCACGGCAGGACCCCTAAAGCCGCGTCGACATATATCAGAGAAAACCGGTGGCCAGGTTAAAGTAAGGAGTTATGAGAATGGGAAAATATAAATGTCTTATGTGTGGATACATTTATGATCCGACTGTTGGCGATCCTGATAATGGCGTGGAAGCCGGCACAGCTTTTGGAGATGTGCCGGACGATTGGCTTTGTCCGGAGTGCGGGGCAGGCAAGGATGAATTCGAGCCGATTGAGGTTTAGTTCCTCCACGGCAGGCATTTAATTTTGTATAATTCCGAGCGAGACAAGGAAGGGAACAGCCACTATGCAGGAAATTCAACCAACCATAACCCAACGGGATATTATCTGTGCCGAAATAGCTGCCCCGCCAACCGCGATGGTGGTCTTTGGGGCATCAGGAGACCTGACACGAAGGAAATTGCTTGTCAGTCTCTTCGAGCTTTTCAAACGCGGCTTACTTAACGAGCGGTTCTATCTGTTAGGCTGCGGCAGAAAAGAGCTTTCAGATGAAAAGTTCAGGCAAATCGCGCAACAGGCGATTCAGGAAGAGTCCGGTGATACCTCCGCCAAAGCGATAGAGCCTTTTATCAAAAAGCTCTGCTATATAAGTGGTGATTACAATGATACTGCGTTCCATAAAGACATCAGAATCAAGCTGGATGAGTTAGACAAAAAGCACAAAGTCGATGGTTGCCGCATTTTTTACCTGGCTGTGCCTCCGTTCCTGTACGGTACGATAATAGAGCATCTCGGCTCGGCGGGGCTTTCATGCCCGGTTGAGACTGATTCGAAGCAGTGTATCAGGTTAGTTGTGGAAAAGCCCTTTGGGAGGGATTTGCAAAGCGCTGTCGAATTGGATAAAAAAATCCACAAATGTTTTGATGAGTCGCAGATTTATCGTATTGACCATTATCTGGGTAAAGAGACGGTTCAAAACATTTTGATGTTTCGTTTTGCCAACACCATTTACGAACCACTCTGGAACCGCAATTATATCGACAATGTACAGATCACGATAGCCGAGATGATTGGAGTTGAACATCGGGCGAGCTATTATGACAAGGCCGGTGCTCTTCGCGATATGTTTCAAAATCATATGCTCCAAATGCTTGCTCTGGTGGCTATGGAGCCGCCGATATCTTTCGAGGCAGACCACATACGGGATGAAAAAGTCAAGCTCTTGCGGTCTATTCGCCCGTTTAAGCCGGATGAGTTGGACGATTTTATTGTCCGTGGTCAATACGGCCCAGGCTCGATAGACGGTGGCCAAATTGCCGGCTATCTGGATGAACCCGGCGTAAATCCCGGCTCCGGGACGGAAACTTTTGTCGCTGCCAGGTTGTTTATTGATAATTGGCGGTGGAAGGGCGTTCCTTTCTATCTGCGAACCGGTAAGAGACTTGCGAGAAAGGATACGGAAATTGCTATAACTTTCAAGCAAGTTCCGCATTCCATGTTTATCTCGGCCGGCCTTGACGAAATACCCTCAAACATCCTTGTATTACAGATACAGCCGGAGGAAGGCATTTCCCTGCAATTTCAGGCGAAACGGCCCGGCTCAAAAATCTGCATGGGTACATTGAATATGAATTTCAATTACCGCAGCGTTTTCGGCGTCGACATGCCCGAAGCATATCAGAGGTTACTCCTGGATTGTATGATTGGTGACCAAACGCTTTTTAACAGACAGGATGGCGTCGAAGTGGCCTGGCGGTTATTGATGCCCGTGCTCCAAGCTTGGCAAAATAATGAGGCTTCCCCTTACGAATATTCTGCTGGCAGTTCCAGCTTCCCTCAGGCCGATAGTCTTATTGAATCTGACGGTCGAAAGTGGCGAAAACTTGGGGAAGCGTGAATAGTGAATCGAACCATGAATCACGAACCAGCTCGCCACAAGCGGATTTATACCGTTTGAATATCCTCTTTATCCCCGTTGTTTTCGAATCGCCGGCGTGGCTGATGATGCATCTGACGCTTCTTGCGTACTGGCTTTGGTCAGGACTCGACCCAGAAGACGTCGCCGACTTTCTTTTTTACGAATTCGTATGTAATTTCGGTGTAGGTCCCGGGCCTTGAGTCTTTAGCTATGAACGCCCCGCCCCCCGGTTGCCTGGTATCGTTACGGTAGCCGACCAACAGTCGGCTGTGGCTTGAGCCGACCGCTACCGGCCAGCCTTTATCGAGGATTGCCTTGATCTGGCTTATATGGGAATCGGTTAAACCTGCTTGTTTCTTCCAGGGATTGATCCAATGGATTGTCAAACCGCTTGCCTGGATATTTTTCGCTTGTGCTCTGGCCTTCGTAGACGGCGAGTATTGAGGATCGAACTGCTGGGCATAGGGCATATCCTGCTCGGGGCAGATGCCGTATTGTTCGAAGCCCTTGAGTAGGTGGTGGAAGAATTGGCCGCGATTCGCGGTGCGATTGTTGATGACATTATTACACGCCCAGTTAAGGTATTCAACGCTCAACGGTGTACTTTTGTTGAGTTGCTTCGATAGTGCGAATTCCAGCGCCCACGTCGTCGCAAAAACCGAACACGTATTACGCATGCCCTGTTTTTTGGGTTCAAGCCCCCATTTCTTGAATATCGGCCGCAGGTCAACTCCTGCGCGCCGATCCGTGGCCTTCGGCGAAGGCGAAGAAGGATTCAATGCCTTCTCGGTCTTCTTATACTGCTCGAATAATCCTTTTATTCCCGCTGCTTTTGTATCGCCGTTGTGAACGACCACGCGATAGCGCAATGTGAGTATTTCGCCCTTGGCCATTTCCAGACGGCCGTCTTTTAGCCAGTTCATCGGTGTCGGTGAGAAGAAACCGTAGTCGCGTGTGAACCATTTGGCCGGGAACCAGCGGTTCTTCGGATGCTGCAAAATGGCGACCCCTTCGATGATACCGTCACGTCTGCCGCTATAGTCGCACCACGGCGAAGGGACGCCCCATGTCTCTTTCTCGCCGGTCTTGCCCTCGGCGTTGACCAGCGTGCCGCCGGACTTGACGCTCAATTCGGGCACCAGACGCGCCGAAAAAAGAGCATGATTTGACTTCAGGATACGGATGTCCGTCAACGGCTTCAGGCGGATTTCAAAATCAATAATACGAAGGCTTTCGCTTGGTGCGGTTATGACGATACGGCGGAGGTCGTGGATAATCGGTTCCTTTCCCGGTTGCCGCCAGAGACATTTATCGATGAAGACGACGCGGTCGCCTGAAGCCTCGATGAGCTTCGGCCCCTGTGAAACAATTTGCCCGCGTTCGTTGCCTTCCTGCCAGTAGTTGCCGCCGTTGACACGGTCGCACCCGAAAAACAGCGAATGATGGTGCGGATACGGCTGTGATGTTTCGGTCGTGATGGATTTACCCGACGCCGGGCCGTTCACCGGCCAGAAATAGGGATACTTCTGCGACGCCGAGAACTTGTAGCATGTAAAGAGCTTACCGCCGACAGTGACTATGACCTTATCTTTCTCGATCTTCGCCACTATTTGCTGCCGAGCGTTTTGCTCGGCGGCACCCAATTCTACCGCGTTCGGAATGCTCCACAATGTGACTATCAACGCAGCGCCAACAAGTCTCCACCAGTACTTCATCTCGTAATCCTTAAATTCTCAATAATCAATAATCAATTCTATACGCGCCATGGACTGCGCATCGGCCGAGAGAGCATCTGATTCGCCTCACGGTCGTTTGTGAATCGTTCCTGTTCGGGGTCCCATTTTAACTTTCTGCCAAGCCGCATGGCAATCTCACCAAGCAGGCATAATGAGCAGGAACGGTGGGCCACCTCAACCGGGGCGATTGTTTCTGCACGCGACTTGATACACTCGAGGAAATTCCCTTTGTGGTTATTACTTTTGTAGAGATTTAATTCATCCGGACCGATGGCCGAGGTCAACAGTGATTTCGGATTTGCGTCGAGATGCCCGCGCCTCACGTACACCCAGCCTTCCGTCCCCTCGAAAAGGACGCCTTGTTTGTTTTTTCGATTGTCAGTACAGGTGACTTTGACTCCACTGGCGTAGGTGTATTCGATGCTAAACGTGCCGTGTACGTCCCAAAGTCCGTCTTTCGGGTATTCGGCCTGACCTTTGATTTCCACCGGTCCGGTGTATTCGGTCCCCATCCCCCACTGTGCAATGTCGTTATGGTGGGCGCCCCAGCCTGTAATCATACCCGCGCCGTAGTCTGCAATTCGCAGCCATCCCGGCCGGCCGTAACCGCTCTTGGGATGGACTCGTTTCTCCGTGTAGTCAGCCCAGGGCGCAGGGCCCAGCCACATCTCGTAATCGAGCCAATCCGGAACGGGCATTGGTGGTTGCGGCCCGGTGCCGGGGTCCGTTCCAAAGCCAACTTTTACCGTGAGCAGTTTGCCGATCCGGCCGTTACGAACCAACTCGCACGCCAGGCGAAACCTGGAATCAGAGCGCTGCTGGCTTCCGACCTGAAAGACGCGTCCATAACGGCGAACCGTATCGCTCAACAGACGGCCCTCCGCAATTGTCAGCGTCAGCGGCTTCTGCAGAAAGATGTCCTTGCCTGCCCTGGCAGCGGCAAGTACCGGCAGCGTATGCCAGTGATCGGGCGTTACAACTGAAACCGCGTCGATATCCGCTCGTGCGACCAAATCTCTGAAATCTCCATAAGCCGCACAGCCTTTAGATGTTCCACTTTGGCTCTGCTTACCATAATGTGTTTCGACGAGCTGTTGGGCATGCTTTACCCTTTTGGAGTCAACGTCGCATACGGCGACAATCCGGGCCTGTTTGAAGCCCAGAATCTCTCGCAGATCTCCGAGCCCCATCCGGCCAACGCCGATGCAGCCTACAGTTATACGATTACTCGGTGGGTTAGCGCCAAAAACTGAGGCCGGAATAATTGTTGGCCATGCAGCAGCGGCTGCGGCAACTGCCGAGCTTTTCAGAAACTGTCGTCGGGTTAATACATTTGACTTTTTGCTTCTTTTGCTTTTCATAATCTCAATCCTTCTTAAAAGGTCAATTACGTTACAAACGCCACGGACTTCGCATCGGCCTGCTGAGCAGACGGTTTGCCGAATCGTCATTGATGAACCGTTCGGCGTCCGGGTCCCATCTTAGCTTTCGGCCGGTCTGGATGGCAATATGTCCAAGCTGACACAGCGACGTTGTCCGATGGCCGACCTCCGCATCCGCCAGTGTGCGCCCGCGCGTTTTAACGGCATCGATAAAGTCCCTCTTTTCGCTTTTTAGAGGCAGATGGATTTCATCCGGCTTAATGGGTTCTTTCAGGATTGACTCGGGGTGGGCCTTTAGACTGCGGCTGCCGTAATCGGCCTCGACCCATCCATTGGTGCCTTCGAAGCGCACATACGGCCGACTTATCTTGTAGATTAACTGGACGCCGTTAGCGTACTTGTACCGGATTTCGAAGTCCAAAAGTACGTTCCACAGGCCGTTGGAAGGATACTTGCCGCTGCCTTCGACCTCCACCGGGCCGGTGCGTTCGGTACCATTGCCCCACTGAGCAATATCGTTCAGGTGTGCACCCCAGTTAGTGACCATTCCCTCGCAGTAATCACGGACGCGCATCCAGCCGGGACGCCCATAGCTTTTCCGTGGATGCACGCGATTCAGAGTATATGGCGCCAGCGGGGCCGGCCCTAACCACAGGTCATAGTCCAGTTCCTCCGGTACCGTCATAATTGGCTGCGGGGAGCAGCCCTGGTCACCGGCCGGCACACCGGTATGAATCGTATGCACCTTGCCGATACGCCCATTGAGTACCAGCTCGCACTGGCGTTGGAAGCACGAGTGCGAACGGAACTCGCTGTCGGTGCGGAACACGCGCTTGTACTGCCGCACTGTGTCACTGAGAACCCGGCCTTCGGCTATGCTCAGGGTCAGTGGTTTCTCACAGCAGATGTCCTTGCCGGCCCTGGCCGCGGCAATAGCTATCGGTACATGCCAGTGGTCCGGCGTGGATATCATCACTGCGTCGATATCGGTCCGGGCCAGAAGTTCTCGGAAGTCTGTATATACCGAGCAGCCTTTGAACGTACCGGAACGTCGGTCCTTTGCGTAATGTTTTTCTACAGCCTTGTGTGCGTTGTCGAGTCTCCATGCGTCTACATCACAGACTGCTACTACCTGAGTATCGGATGAGTTCAAAAAAGATTTCAGATTGGAGTGAAACGCCTGCCGCCCCATCCCAATCATGCCAATTGTTATCCGATTACCGGGGGCATTGGCGCCAAGTACCCGGGCCGGGACAATTACAGGCCCGGCTAAAGCAATACCCGCTGCCAAGGCTGCCGAACTTTTCAAAAACTGTCGACGGGTTAAGGGGTGGTTTTTTTTAGTTCTTTCACTCCTCAGAGGCTTTACCTTCCTTTCTTGAAATAAGACCGAAAACTTTCGTTTTTAGTCTGTGCGGCATAATCCTATCAAATGTACTCGATGTTCGCAAGGCAAATTTGTTTGCATTTGAGAGACATTTGCCTTATTCTTAACTAAAAGTGGCGGTTAATTGTAATAACAGGCTTGGTTTCACGGGCCCAAAACAAAGCTCCGTGATAAGAAAGGAGAGAATGGAGATGATAAAGTCAGAGCAAACAAGAAGGCGGTTTCTTCGTGCAGCAGGTACCGGCATGGCCGCTTCGCTGATGGGTGTAAGCGCCTCGTGCGGACAGGATCAAACATCGGCAGGCAAGAATCAACCTCGCTTTGAAATACGAAATCAAAGATTTGGAATTAGAAGAAAGAGACAGTTCGAGCTGGGTTTGGCTTCCTATACATTACGAAAATTAAAACTGGATGAGACTCTGGCGATGACCAAAAGGGTCGGATTGAAATACATTGCTTTCAAGAGTTTTCATCTTGCGTTGGATAGCACACCCGCACAAATCAGTAAAGTCGTGGCCAAGGTTAAAAAAGCCGGCCTGATTCTCTACGGAGGCGGTGTAATCTATATGAAAAATGAGGCTGAGGTACATCGCGCTTTTGATTATGCAAAAGCTGCCGGGATGAAAGTCATAATCGGTGTGCCCAGGCCCGAGCTGTTAAAATTGGTAGATAAGAAGGTTCGCCAATACGATATTAAGGTTGCTATTCACAATCACGGGCCGGGCGATAAGACTTATCCAACGCCGGCGAGTGCTTACGAAAAAATCAAGAATCTGGACAAGAGAATCGGGCTTTGCAACGATATTGGACACACGCAGCGAGCGGGGGTGGACCCATCGGTTTCAGTCGAGAAGCATGCGGACCGGCTGCTGGATGTCCACATAAAGGATGTTTCCGAAGCGACGGCCAAGGGACACGGAGTCGAAGTCGGACGAGGCGTAATTGACATCCCCAGATTCCTCAGGACCCTGATAAAGATAAATTACGCCGGCATCGTATCATTTGAATATGAAAAGGATGCCGACGATCCCCTCGCGGGTCTGGCCGAGTCGGTCGGTTATGTCAAAGGAGTGCTGGCAGCTATTTCCTGAACCGCTGCGCAAGCGACGAGCCAACAGCTTAATTAAGTTTAACAGTTGTTTGCTCTTTAGCGCTCTTATATATTGCCAGTATCACTTCAACGGCCTTGCGGGCTTCGGTACCGCTAATCCAGAAATCTTCGCCGGTTTCCAGGGCATCGAGGAAGGCCTTGAAATTGCGGGTATGATTGTCGTGTGTGATAGCTGCCGGGTCAGACACGCCTCCACCGCCTTCGATTTGGCCGTATTTCTCTCGGATGTCCTGGTCTTGCGGTTTCTCATCGGCAAACTGCCACACTGTGAAACTATTTTCAACCTGTATCACAGTCCCTTTTGTACCGGTAATCTCAAACCGCCTGAACTGCCCGGGATAAGAAGCGGTAGTGCCGTAGATGACTCCCAAAGCCCCGTTGGTATAGCGAAGCACGGCGACAGCGGTATCTTCAGCTTCTATTTTGTGCCCTAAGGTCCCCGTGTAGGCCTGCAAAGATTCAATCGGCGGCATTACGTCGCAAAGCATATCCACCATATGGATAGACTGATTCATCAACGCACCGCCGCCGTCTAATTTCCATGTGCCATGCCACGAGTCCTTGTAATACTCATCGGTCCGCCACCAGGGAACGTATATCCCGGCATACGTAATTACACCGAAACGGCCGGAAGTTATTGCCTCTCTAAGGACTGTCTGTGAATCGTTAAACCGGTATGGGAATATCCCGCCCAGGCGAGTACCGGTTTTGTTGTGGGCCTGGGTCATGGCGTCGATTCGCTCTAATGTTATATCCAGCGGTTTTTCACATAATACATGTTTTCCCGCCTCGGCTGCGGCGATAGTCGGCTCCATGTGAAATCCGCTTGGCGTGGCGATGGTGACAATATCCACATCGTCGCTTTTTAGAATCTCTTCGTAGCTCTCAAAAGCGCGCACGTCATATTTGGCCGCTAATTTGTTGGCTCTGTCCGGGATCTTGTCGCAACAACAAGTCAGCTTTGCGTTGGGAATATCTGCTATGGCTTTTGCGTGAAAGTCTGCGATTAATCCGGCACCAACGATTCCGAAATTCCAGGTCTTCATAATTGTCTTCCTTTTTAGATAAAGTTATTCACACTTCAAGCCGACCTCGGCTGCCAGGCCTCTGACTGCGGCGATCGCTTTGGAGAATAATTCAGGTCCCGTATCGCCGCCGAACTGACCGCCTGCTTTTAGGTGCGGCTCCATCGTAAGGCAGCCATTGTAGTTTATTGCTGCAAGCTCGGCCAGCAGCTCTTTTATCTGGCCGTCGCCCCGCCCCGGTATGCTGCCCAGGTCTTCGCCGATTTTCCAGTCTTTGATATGGATATGGGCGATGTAGGGTTTCATTAATGGCCAACATTTTTCGACATTATCCGTTATCTTCTGTCCCCATACGAAATTTGCCGGGTCATATACCAGCCGAAACTTTGGTGAATTGACAGTCTTTACAAGGTCGACGCAATTTTCGGCGCTATGCCCATATATATCTGATTCGTTTTCATGGACCATAGTAACGTCAACATCCTTTACTATTTCCACTTTGGCCGACATCCTATCCATAACCTCATTGCGGTAGTCGCCAATTCTCTTACCCTCCGGAGGATAGTAACTAAACATACGGATGTAAGGCGTTTCAAAAAACAGGGCCAGATCAACGGCGTGTTTGAACTTGTCCAGATGTGGCCCGAAAGGCTCGTCAATCTTTACCTTTCCTATGGGTGAGCCGATAGCGCATACCTTAAGACCGTGGTCTGCAATCATTTTTTTCGCTTCATCCAGTTCATCCCGGGTAAGATCCATAACGTTCTTCTGATTGACAAAACGAATCTCAATGTAATCCACCTGTTCGCCGGCAAGGTATTTAACCTGCTCTAAAAAGTCATCGGTTACTTCATCTGCAAATGCACTTAATTTCGCCATTTCAAGTTACTCCCTTGATAGAAACAAATATACCTATTTTTCAAAACGCGCCGCTAACTCGGGCAAATCCCTTTTAATTTCGTTTAACCTGTAACCAAAACCCGGCCCATTCAATGTCGATAGGTCAACCTGGCCGTTACGCCGTTTGTAAAGTCCCGGGTGTACTGCCTCTTCCGGTATCGAAGCTGCCGGGTAAAACTGCATCGCATTGGTCTCGACCCCCATTATTGTTCCCGCATGCGCTGCCAAAAGAACATGGGGAATCTGTGCCAGCATTGGATTAGTCAAATCCTGCACCATCAGGGTCATTCCGTGTGCCTTGGCCCAGCAGAGGCTCAATAACGCGCCGGTTTGAGTTTTGCAGGTTTTTAAAGCGACGCCGGTCCAGCCTAAGCTGCGCCCGAGCCTGATTAATTTCCAGTCGTGAGCGCTTTCGTCCATAAAGAGGGGCTTACGGGCCGAGACGCTGTGGACGTCAATCTGATTTTCTTCCAGGTCGTACGGGAATGGCTGTTCTACATAGAGAATCATTTGGTAAATGCGATGATGCTCTATTATCAGCCGATCCAGAATCTCATTCACGTAAGCCGGCTCTGTAACCGTACAGTTAAAATCGCTGGTCAGCCACAGAACATTATTTTCGAGCGCAATATGGCCGACCTTGACCAGACGGTCGTAATCCCACTCAGAGTCGTTGCCGCGCAGCTTCACTTTCAGACACTTAAGGCCATCTCGTTTAATCCAGTCCGGCAATAGTACAGGGTAGCCGTCATCCGGCTCGGTGCCGGTAAGTTCGGATGCGTCGAGTAAATCCTTGCCGCCTACGAGGTGCCAGGCGGGTAAAGTTCTGGCTGGAGGAGATTTCAGAAAGTCGGCAGGGTATTTACCCGCGAATGAAAAGTCAATATCATCGGCGGATTCGAGAAAGTGTGACAAATCAGCATTCATGAATTCCGCGTTGTAGGTAGAGTACACGTCCCGCTCCAGAAGCTGACCATACGCATCGTGCAAAGCAATATCAAACGCCGAGCAGCAAACTAATGCTGCCAGGTGCGGCATAGGCTCTGTTTGCTCGCCCCCTTGGCCGTTGAGCTTGTCCAATAGTCCGCGCAGTTGCGATTCAATGAAATCACTTCCCAATTCAATCGGGTGACCTTGCCGATCGAACCGGGCCCAGGCCTCGGCAAGCATACGGCAGAAAAGCTGCATCGTTTCGCATCGCTCTTGATATCCCAGCCTGCTCGGCCAAGCCCATTGGACGCTCAGCGGAGTTTCGCCCCAGCCCTGTGCGGTTTGTCCCTGCTTGTTCGCCACGGTCATGCAGGTACGTGCGCATATAACAGAAGTCAATGTTTCAGGCCCAAACTTCAGCGGAACTCTTGTTTGGACCGGGATAAAGTACAAATCGACGGATAGCGGTTTAATATCAGTGTGTTTTTCAGAGGCGCATCTGTCAATATCCATTTTTTTCTTATTGGCATGCGGCGGTTTTTTCATAGAATTTTATACAATTATGTTCAGAATTCGCGGTGATTGACAATAGCAGGTTTATAACTTATATTGAGTTGTTGTCAACCCAAACTTTGTTATTTTGGGTTGCTTTGTCGGGCTTAAGTTCTATAATTTTGCAATGATGTCTCTTACTGGAGGCCGAACTTTTTTCAGTGGAATGGATTTGTGAACGTTTTAAAACAGTAATCTTATGTGCGAATGAATATTGTTGAAAGGAGTAAGTATGAAACTCAATAGGAAATTGAATATGGGAATGATTGGCGGAGGACCGGGAGCGTTCATAGGTGATGTACACCGCAAGGCGTCTCGGCTGGACGGCGGTATCGAGCTGGTGGCCGGGGCCTTCGATATTAATCCGCGCAAATCAAAGCAGATGGGGCGGGAACTCGGCCTCAATTCCAGACGTGTATACCGCACGTATCAGGAAATGATAGAACGAGAGCTTAAGTTGCCGGTTGGCGAAAGGATCGATTTTGTTTCGATTACTACGCCGAACAACTGGCATTTTCCTATTGCCAAAGAGTTTCTCAATGCCGGCTTCCACATAATGTGCGAGAAACCAATGACCATTAGCGTCAAAGAGGCAAAGGAATTGAGAAAACTTGTTAAGAAGTCCCGCAAAGTGTTTGGCCTGATGCATAACTACACTGGTTACCCAATGGTCAAGCTGGCTCGGGATTTGGTGCGCGGGGGCGATTTGGGTAAGATTCGCAAGGTTGTTGTGCAGTATCCACAGGGCTGGCTGGCCACAGCGCTGGAGAAAACAGGCCAGAAGCAGGCCGAATGGCGAACCGACCCGAAGCAAAGTGGTGGCGCCGGCTGTATGGGTGACATCGGCACGCACGCAGAGAACCTCTCCGAATATATAACAGGGCTGAAGATTACCTATATATGTGCTGACCTGACAGCTTTTGTCAAGGGCCGAAAGCTCGACGACGACGGGAACTGCCTGCTGCGTTTCAATAACGGAGCAAGGGGTGTCCTCCATGCCAGCCAGGTATCCATAGGCGAGGAGAACAACCTGGCCATCTGGGTCTATGGTGAGGAAAAAGGTTTGGAATGGCATCAGGAGCATCCCAATCACCTGTACGTAAAGGTACCTGATGGGCCAATGCAGGTTTGGAGCCGCGGAAACGATTATGTAGGTGCCAAAAGCCCTGCGGCAGGCCGCGCTACACGCCTGCCTTCTGGTCATCCGGAAGCTTTCTTTGAAGCCTTCGCTAACAATTACTGCAACTTCGCCGATACAGTGCGTGCAAAAATTACCAGGACAAAACCTGACCCACTGGCACTGGACTTTCCGAACGTGAATGATGGCGTTCGTGGTATGAGCTTTATAGAGACCGTTTTGGCCAGCACCAGGAGCAGGCAGAAGTGGACGGCGTTCAAAAAAGCTTGATGAGTTAGGGCTTGCATTTACGGTTGAATTAGTTATAATTACCCGTCTACAAGTACCTGTAGAAAAAAGGACTTGTGAGGGTGAATAATACGACAAGATAATAGTCGTAAGCTGTTATTTTTTAAGGGCTTATGTATCTTGCAGGAGGTTTGCACAGATGAAAGACCGGAAAGACAATTCACGCCAGCCTTCTAAACCATGTGTTTCTGTAAAATAGCTTTAATTTTAAGGTATATGAGTTAATTCAAAGTGGTTTTAATCGAAAGGAGTTATTTATGAACAAGAAAGCAAACGAAAAAACCGGTGGAGTTTCACGTAGAGACTTCATCAAGACATCGGCGGTGGCATCGCTGGCAGCCATGGGAGTCGGTACCAACCGCATCTTTGCTGCCGGCTCTGATAAAATTCGCGTGGCTCTAATCGGGTGCGGGGGCCGTGGCAATGGGGCCTTGAGTAACTGCTTGTCTGCGGGCAAACACATTAATCGCGAGATGGAAGTCGTCGCCACGGCCGACTGGTTCAAAAGCAAGGCGGTGGGGGCAGGCAAAAAGCATGGTGTTCCGGAGGAACGGTGCTTTGCCGGCGCAGATGCTTATAAAAAGCTCCTGAAGACAAACGTCGACGTCGTTTGTATAGCCACGTCGCCGAACTTCCGACCGGTACATTTCGAAGCGGCTGTCAAGGCCGGCAAGAACGTCTTCATGGAAAAGCCCGTCGCTGTTGATCCGCCGGGCGGCCGCAGGATCATCGAGGCTGGTGAGTTGGCTAAGAAGAAGGGCCTTGCCGTCGTCGCCGGAACACAGCGCCGACACCAGAGAGGCTATCGCCGCAATGCCTATGCTATCGAGCGCGGCGCGATTGGCAAAATCCTGGGTGGCTGCGTGTATTGGTGTGGTGGCGCCCTCTGGTACAGAAGGCAAAACGAGAACGAAAGTGATGCCGACTACATGGTGCGCAATTGGGTGAGCTTTACAGAGATGTCGGGCGACCACATCGTCGAACAGCACGTCCACAACCTTGACGTCGCCAACTGGTTTATTGGTCATCCGCCGAAAACGGCCCTGGGTTTCGGTGGACGCGCCCGCCGAAAGACAGGCAATCAGTTCGACTTCTTCAGCATCGACTTAGATTACGGCGACGGCTGCCGCATTCACAGCATGTGCCGCCAGATCAATCGTACTGATGGCGGAGTAAGGGAGTTCTTCAGAGGTTCCGAAGGCGAAAGCTGGGGCGGCGGCGGGCTGAAGTCAGAGAAAAAAATCGACATACCTGACTTCCCCGAGCACGGCGGACCATACGTTCAGGAGCACGTCGATTTGCTAAACAGTATCCTTAAAGGCAAGCCGCTCAATGAAGCCCGCAATGTTGCCGAAGCCACTCTCACCGCGATTATTGGCAGAATGTCAGCATACAGCGGCAAACTGATTAAGTGGTCCGATATGATGGAGAATAAAGAATCGCCCTGGTATAACTACACTTGCAAGCCAAGCGCGGGAGACTTCGAGACAGGCCCGGTGACTGCTCCGGAGGACGATGTTCCAGCGATCCCCGGGAAAGCTTGATAGAGAATTGCTCCGACTGAAATGGACGATAGCCGTCCTGGACAATATGAAACTTCTTTTAGGGATCCTGTTTTGTGTTCCGGTTACGCCGGACAAAACAGGGTCCCTTTAGTTTGTAAGCTCAGTGGAAACCCTACGGGCAGAGCCCGTAGCACCTTTCCACTTTACGAGCTTCGCTCGACGCCCTTCGGGCGAGTTCCCATTCACCCACGGGCAAGCCCGTGGAACTCTGCCCTCCGGGTTATTAGAACCGGTCCCAAAACCTCTTTCGACTACGATCGGCTGGGAAGTCCGTGGCTCTGTGTTGTCGGCGAAAAAGGTTCTCGACGTGCCTTAACACGCCTCCGAGCCTTTTGAACCTCCGGTCTTGGACACGAACTTTTCGCTCGATCTCGTTACAAAACAGGTTTTGGGATGGGTTTTAGTTTAGCTCGACTATTTCCGTGAATCGCACCAGGGCTCCGGACGTTTGCGGTGATGCCACAATTTTGCCGATTAGGCCGACCTTCGAGCCTGCAAGTTTGCTCAAATCCCTTTTTGCGATCGCACCGGTTGGTGAAGCGTAACACACGGTTTTTTTCTTATTATCAACTATCCGATAGCGTTTTCCTGACTCGGAGCTGAAAATACTCGAAGTTTCAAACTTCCCGATGACTGCGAATCTGCCAAGAGCAAGAGCTTTAATTTGGGCTGCCCTTGTGGTATGGGCCTGATCTATTCCCTTTTGAGTTTTCTGTAACTCTTCATTCTGAAGCTGAACCTCTTTGGATATAACCAGGGCCAGTTCAAAGCCTTTTAACTGCCTCAGCGCATACTTAGAATAGCGGGCTGCTTTACCGGCATCTTTGTTGCCGGTGATTACAGTAAGCGCATTCTTTATATTTGTGTAATTCTGCTGGTTTGCCGGTTTGGCCCGCTCAGCACGGATTAGCTTCTCCAACGTATAATATGCTTTGAGGTTTTCGCTCTCGCCGGTAATCTTTGCGGGGATGAGCAATTTAGTATCGATCTTAGTAATAGTCTTAGGAACGGTTTTGGTGATGGTATTAGGATCGGGCTTAGTAATGGTTTTAGTAACGGTCTTTTTATCGACAGTAGGGGGGGCAATAACAGTTGGCGTCGTTTTTTTAACCGGGACGGCAAGGGGCTTGATATATTTAGTACTTACCCAAAGGTAGGCGCCGGCCGGCGGAGTAATTTTATAATAATCCCCCTTCTGTTTGCCTATAAACTTTACTTCATCACCCCTGTTGAGCTTTAACTGCAGCGTCTCTGAATGTATCGGCTCCTTATAATCGGAGCCTGCGTAGACACGAATACCGTCGGAAGTTACAATCCCGGTGGTCGGATTATCCGGGTCAATGCTGACATAGCGCATTGATATCCAGGAAAAGCTGCCGGGCGGCGGAACGATACGAGACCAGCTAAACTGGCTGCCGACGACTTTTGCTTTGTCGCTCTTTTTGAGCTTACCGCAGATATAATAATTGGTTCCCGGGCCGGAACGAACCGGAACATCATTGTCGGTTATCTGGGAAGCATAAGGAAAAGATGGAACCGTAGCCTGATCTAGCTTGATGGCGGAATCTTTACCAGGCGGCTTAGCAGCACCACGGGCAAAGCCGACAGATACGAATCCTATTAGAATAATGACAATAAAAGATTTTATTTGAGCTTGCATTTTATTACCTCCCAAAAAGAGTCCTTTCTATAAACAGCCGAAACGTTAGACAGCTTTTCAAGTTAGCAACCATATTAGTAATTGTCAAATATTTTGAGGCCCCCAAACATATTTTTTTGCATTTGACCCGCCACACAGATGGCGGGCAAGCATTGGGTTTGATTGGATTTGTTTTCGGCGCATCTGAAAAGTCGTTGGTTTTCATATTCTCCTGTTAAAATAGAACATACATTCCTTTGAGCATTTAGTAAATTGGCTTTGTTTGGCTTTGAATTGGCTTTGTTTTTTCGGACTTTCCAATTGGATATATTTTCATAATCCTTTGATAATACTTTATTTACGTTCATTTGAACATTTAGCAAATTGGCTTTGTTTTGCATAAAAGGTCATAATTGGTTGGCAAATTGGGCTGGATAGGTGGTTTTTTCATCGGCGCCGTTGGGATTTTCCAGCTTTGACATGAGACGCAGTCTATAAAGCTCGAATGTCGTTTTGTACAGGCTGTGCTCAATTCGACGTTCATACATCAGTAGACGGTCGAGCACCCTTGCATGTGAGAAATCCTTTATTGCCAAACGGCCCAGAGCCAGATCGGGAGGCGGGGCGGACTGGGCGGTTTGGGATTGGCCGCGCCCTTTGAAAAACAGAGATTGGGTGAGTTTGTTTAGTGGGGAGGATGTATTTTTTTCGTTCAGGGCGTCTATAGTTTGGGCCTGGATTAGGCCGGCCCGTTTTAGCCTCCAGGAAAGAGTGACAACTCGTTCTGAAAGCATGGATTCCATAGGGCTGGCAGGGGCCAGCTCGCTTAGTAACAGGTCGCGGTAGAGGTCGAAATCGGCCTGACTTTCCGAGCTGATTACGGCCTGACGTGCCAGAAGGCCGTGTTTGACGGAGTTCTGTGAGGCGACGGCCTTTCCCTCAGAGGTCTTAGGGCCGGTGGATTTTTGGGCGTTCAGGCGGTTTGCAATGATTTGGTCTTTTGTAGCCATGAGAAAATCTCCGAATTTACGATTGACGATGGACGATTGATGATGGACGATTGCCGTTTAACTATCGACCATTCACGAACGATTAAATTTGACTTGGATCTGCTGGCCCTAAGACCTTGCCACGCTGTGGCTTACGACTTGCGGTTCTCCGCTAAATACCTGCCATTTCTATGGCTGTTTGTATTATACCAAACTTCTCTGGAATGTTCAATGAAAATCGAACAATTTTAATGAAAATTTTATCTTGATCCCCGCCTGGTTGTGAAATATGCTGGAATTTCTTATGTTGACGGGAATTGTGGTTTTGGGTCTTGAAAAATAGGTGACTGTCCCTAGTTTTGTCGAATTAAATCTGTACATAAGATAAAGAAAACAAAGGAAGTTCTGAAGATCTTCCTTTGTTTTCTTTATTTCGAAAAAATGTTGTGATTCTACATATCCACTTACGACATAAGTTCGGTTGTTATATCGAGTATTTGCAACTCTTATTTTTTAGCTTTCTTATAAAGAAGCTCATTTGTTTCACTTCTGAATGCGAGATACGTGGTTGATTTTTTTACATATAAATTTCCATTTTCATACTTAAATACCCGGTAAGTCTCTTCGTCAAGGTCTTCGATAAAATAAGTATCTTCAGTAATGGACTTTTTCAAATCCCAGAACTTGTCAAACTTGTCAAACTCGCATTCAAAGGCTTCCGGCCAAATCTCTAATAAATCAGGCTTCTTGATTAGGCCAAGGCGTTCAACCATCGTGTAGAAATCTTCTCTGGGGATTTTTACGACAAGCCAATTAAGTTTGTATGTGGTCGGTTCGTCAGTATTGGGGCCAAAAAGATAGCCAGCGGGTCCACGTCCATTAACTGCTGTCTTGGGCAGTGGCATACCAATGATGTCCTTAGGCCTGTTTCCTTCTTGCGTCACTTGGTATGGGTTGTATATCCCCTTATCTTTGTCACCTTGAGATGATTCTGGGGAAAGCGAGACATCTACACCGATCATTTTGATCACGGCCAAAATTGCAACCACAACAACTAATAAAACTATTAGTTTTTTCATAATTATACCCTTTTCTGCTCACCCTATAGCCGTTCATGGCTTGTTAAATGTTGATAGTATTTTCGATGCTCGATTCTGGATTCTCGATGCTCGTCGGTCATTTTTCCTATCTCATATTTCGCTGCACTCTTCACGATGTCCACATCACGCATTTAGGGACAGAGAATAGCATAAAAGGGTGGAGAAGGGAAAGATTTTTTTAGTGAATTAGAGGATTGGGGAATTAGGGAATTGGTTTAAAAAGACGTCCGGGTCCCTGCCATATAAATGATTCATGATTAATGATTATTGATGATTGATAATTGTTGGAGATTCTTCGCTTCACTTCGTTGCGCTTAGAATGACGACAGGTGAGATTGCCGCGTTGATCTTCGGCCTCCTCGCAATGACATTTTTTAATAGATCCCTCGACTGCGCCCCCGTTCTTGCCATTGCAAGAACGGGGGCTGCGCTCGGGATGACAGGGGGTGAGATTGCGTAGAAAAAACCCCCCGGCACAGGGGTGGGGGGCTAAAAATAAAGACGGAAAATTGAGATTCTTCGGTGCCTTATAGGCACGTAAGTATTTGCTCAGAATGACAACAAAGTGGATTCGGATGCGGAGAAGTGCAAGATTTAATTTTTGGCTTTGGCTGGGTGTGTTTACTTTTTTAATTTTTCCAGTTCTTCCTGACACATTTTGAGTTGGCCGGGGTCTGAGAGCTTTTTGACCGCGGCTTGAAGATGCTTTGCCGCCAGTTCGGGCTTTTGGAGATATCTCGAATATAATATTCCCAGCATCAACTCGACCTGCTCGACATATTCGTATTTGCTGTAGTGCGTTAAAAACTGTTCGTACGCTTGGGCCGCCTGGTCCGGATTATTGTCACTGGCAAGCTGATTGGCGATATCCAGTAGATACTGGCGAGGCAGAATCTGCTTACTATCGAGATCCATAATATCCAAATAAACTTTTGCCGCGGCCGGCATGTTGCGCTGAGCAATCCTGCTGGAAATTTCATTACGAAGATGCGCAATTTTATCCTCCTGCTGCTGTTGAGCGGCTGTCTTCTTAACTTCCTTGACTTTTATTTTCTTAGTCATTGTCTGGCCGCTAAACGGGTCGTAACCGCTCGAAACAGAATCGCGATGCTGACGGCGCCGATTCCATTGTTTTATCATTGCCCACAGGTCGAGACTGCTGCCGGTAATCACACCGGTGGCGAGCATAACTAATATGGCCAAGACGCCGAAAGCATAGCCTGAAAGGTGCGCATCATAAGCAACATTGGGAATTTGTCTTAAGTACATATTGTCCCAAAAAATCAGCTTAAAACCGATAAAATACAAGGCGGGAATTTCCATCGTGCCAATAAAAAAGAACAGCCAGTAAAGAACTGTAAGCAAAGTCTGGGGATACAGAGCCAGATAAGCACCGGTTACCGCCGCTACGGCCCCGCTGGCTCCCAGGGTAGGTATAGGTGAAGATGAATGAAAAACCGTATGACCTATGCCGCTGAACACCGCACCAGCCATATATAAAGCCAGATAACCAGGGTGGCCGAGCTTGTCGTTGACATTATTGCCAAAGACATACAAAAAGAACATATTGCCGATTACGTGCCAAATACCGCCGTGCAAAAAGGCGTAACTGAGAAACTGCTGGAGATGCCAATTGTTGGGGACGAGCATGAATCGCTCGACCGAGTGGTGAATCGGCACTTTCACAAGTTGACCGGCTATAATGTCGCGATGGGGACCCCAGGTCAAAAAGAAAATAATTAAGTTAATGGCGATCAGGGCGTAATTTGCGTATGGGGTCCGCCACGTCCGGATATTCGTTCGAAAAGGTAATATCAATAGCATAGATTAACCACTAATTTCAAGATAAAGCGAAAGGACTACGCTATTGTAATGGCAAAGAACGGTTTCGACAAGATAAAAACCGATAGCGGCCGAGGGCAGCCCAATTGGTGAGTGGGAAATGAAGGCCCAGCAAAAAAGCTTTATTTTTTGATAAGATGTTGTTATCAATTGTATAGAGACTCTAAGTTTTCAGGGACAGATACAAAAGGAAAACGCAAGTCCTGGAAAGGAATAAGTATGAAAATAACCTTAAGCCGGATGATGATGTGTTTGCTGTGTTTGTTTACGGCGGCAATAGTATTTGGTGCGCAGGGTGGGAAAAAGCCTGCCATAACTATCTCCTGGAGCCGCTGCCTCTCTCAAAGGGGCGAATTTTACGCCGGCGACGAGGCGATTCGTATCGCCGAGAATGTATTGCTGTATCAGCGCAGCACGGGCGGTTGGGCCAAAGGTATTGACATGGCACGTGTCTTGAGCGATGGTGATAAGGCCCTCCTTCGCAGCAGTAAGAACAGGCAGGATTCCATCCTTGACAACGGCGCTACCCACACGCAGATAAGATACCTGGCCAAAGTTTATGATGCCACCAGGCGCGAACGTTTCAAAAAGGGCTTACTCATGGGTGTGGACTACTTGTTTGAGGCCCAGTACGACAACGGCGGCTGGCCGCAGCGATACCCAAATCCCAGCGGCTATTCCAGGTACATAACATTTAATGATGGGGCCATGATTGGCGCAATGAGTGTTCTGCGGGATATAGCAGAAAAAAAGCCCGGATATATGTTTGTGGATGAGGGCCGGAGAAGAAAGGCTAAAAAAGCTGTCCAAAAAGGCATCGAGTGTATCCTGAAGTGTCAAATCGTCGTTAACAGCAGGCGCACCGCCTGGTGTCAACAGCACGATGAAAAAACTTTTGAACCCAGGCCAGCTCGCACTTATGAGAAGATATCAATTTGTGGCGGCGAGAGCATTGGCATCGTCAGGTTCCTTATGAGCATTGACAATCCTGCTGAGGAAATCGTCGAGGCCATACACAGTGCCGTCGCCTGGCTCGACCACGTCAAGCTTACCGGTATTCGCCAGATTAATAAACCCGACAAGTCGGAGAGAGGTTATGATAAGGTCATCATCAAGGACACAACGGCCCCTCCAATATGGGCGCGCTTCTACCAGATAGGGACCAACCGACCACTCTTCTGCGGCCGCGATGGTAAGATAAAGTACAGCCTGGCTGAGATTGAACATGAACGGCGGACCGGTTATTCCTGGTACGGCCGCGGACCGGCAGGGTTGCTGGCTAAAGACTACCCGGCATGGCAGAAAAAGTGGGCCCCGAATAAAAACGTACTTGAAAACTGAGAATTGGAAAACAGAATGCGACAGGCAAAAGTCTCGATGAACAGAGAACAGATAGGAAAACGTATAAAAGCGGTTCGCCGAGAGTTGAATAAAAAAAAGATAGATTGTCTCTTAGTAACAAAGCCGGCCAATGTGACTTATACAACCGGTTTTATGGGTGACGATAGCTGGGCCGTAATTACTAAAAGGGCGGTTTATCTTTTGACCGACAGCAGATATATCGAACAGGCGCAGACAGAATGTATTGGCTGCAGGATAATCCAGAGAAAAGATTCCCTGGCTGAAGCTGTAGCTAAACTATGCAAGAAGCTGAAATCGATGCGAACGGTTGCTGTCGAGAAGGCCACCTCGGTCGCCGCTTTCGAGGCGTTGAAAAAACGCGTAAAGCTTCGGCTCAAAACAACTGCCGATATCATCGAATCGGTTCGCAGGATAAAGGACAACAGCGAAATTGCCGCTATCAAGGCAGCGGCTTCAATATCTGCAAAAGCCCTTGAGCAAATCCTGGGGTGTATAAAGCCGGGCGTAACCGAATGTGAATTGGCCGGGGTGCTCGATTTTCAAATTCGCAGGTTAGGGGCGACAAACAGCTTCGAGACAATCGTTGCCTTTGGTCCAAACGCATCGCGTCCACATCATCAGCCGAGCAAGAGAAAGCTCAGGAAAAGAGATACGGTATTGATAGATTTCGGGGCAAGGTACAAAGGCTATTGCAGTGATATTACCAGGTCGTTTGCGGTGGGTAAACCAACCCGCTTCTTTGAAAAGGTTTATGACGCAGTGCAGCAGGCCCAGGCCGCGGCAATAAAAACAGTAAAGGCCGGCGTCGAAATAGTACAAGTTGATGCTGCTGCCAGGAGAGTGATTAGCAAATACGATTTACCTGTTTACGGCCACGGGACAGGACACGGCTTCGGTTTGGAAATCCACGAATCACCTTTCCTCAAGGCTGACGGAAAGGGCAGGCTCAGAGCAGGTGAGGTTATCACGATTGAGCCGGGGGTATATATCCCCGGTAAATTAGGCGTGCGAATAGAAGATGATATTCTTGTGACCGAAACCGGCTGCAGGATATTGACCCGTAATTGTCCACATTCGCCTATGCTGGCTCACATAAGATAAAAGCTAAGAACTGAAACCACGGAATTCGCCAATTTTTTACTTTACATTTCACTCATTACACAATACGATATACGCAATAATCAGAAAAAACCTGTTTACTATCCATGTTTGAAATAGGAGGTCAGGATGAAGACAAAAAGAATGCTTCTATTGGTTTTATTGGGACTGTTGGCCGATGTGCCGGCATCGGCAGGGGAGGTGCGCTTCGAAAAAATCGTCGTGGACAAAACCTTTCGCGCCGAGGGTGTTGCGGTTGGAGACATCAATCGTGATGGTAAGATTGATGTACTGGCCGGCGATGTATGGTATTCGGCCCCTGATTGGAAGGTGCACGAGATTCGGACTGTGGGCCAATATGACGGCACAAAAGGGTACAGCCAGTGCTTTGCCAACTTCGCTCAGGATATCAACGGTGACGGCTGGATCGATTCGATTGTCATCGGGATGCCCGGCGAGCCTTGCCGATGGTATGAGAATCCGAAGGGCAAAACCGGCCACTGGAAAGAGCGAATAGTTGTCAAGAGCGCATGTAACGAGACGCCGTTGTATGTCGATTTGTTAGGCAACGCCCAACCCGTCCTGCTCTTTGCTGTTCGCCCTGAAGGGCTAATGGCCTGGTTCAGCGTGCCGAAAGATATTGAAGGCCTGTGGGACATGCACGTAGTCGCCGGCCCGAAAGCACCGGGCACGGAACGTTACAGCCATGGCCTGGGCTGTGGCGACGTCAATGGCGACGGCCGAAACGATGTGATCTTTACCTCAGGCTGGTGGGAAGCTCCCAAAGACCGCACACAGAAGGACTGGAAGTGGCACGCGGCCAAATTAGGCCCGGGCTGCGCGGACATGCTCGTCTATGACATCGATGGTGACGGCGACAGCGATATAATCTCCAGTTCTGCCCACAACTATGGCATTTGGTGGTTTGAACAACTTCCCGGGGATGACGACCCAAAATTCAAGCAGCATGTGATATACGACAAATTTTCTCAGCCCCACGCGATTCGATTAGTTGATATCAACGGGGACGGCCTTAAGGACCTGGTCACCGGCAAGCGATATTTTGCTCACCAGGGTAAAGACCCCGGCGGCAAGGATCCTGCGGTTCTCTACTGGTTTGAACTGAGTCGGCCAGCGAAAAGCGTGGTTGAGTATATTCCGCATAAAATAGACGACAACTCCGGTGTGGGAACGCAATTTGAAGTGACCCACATGAATAACGATGGCAAATGGGACATTGTTACCTCAAACAAGAAGGGCGTTTATGTCTTTTTGCAGATTCCTTGATAGTGGACCTGGTACGAGGGATAGCTTCCTTCTTATATAGTTTTTTTATCCAGGAACTTGTTGAGTTTAGGAAGTGTTGGGCCTGTTTGAGGGTGGTGTTCTAATAACCGAATGGATGATCTTTGTGCAACAGAGGCCGCACCTCGATATTCTCAAACGTCACATCGCCGTTCTGTGCGAAGAAGAAGAGACGGTCTCCTTCTATCCTGCTGACACGGTTGATTATCGTCCGGCGATCATCAATGCAGATATCGATTATCCGGTTTTTTTTGACAATAATCTCCAGTTTGAACGGCTTGTCCAGGCCTTTCACATCTGCTATAGCGAAGTCGGCGGCGCTGTGCGTTTGGCCCTTCGAGACCTTTGCCAGCTTGCCGTTCCATAGATTGCCGAACTGCACACGTTCCTTAGCCGGCTCAAAACGAAGTTCACGTCCTTTTTGATACCTGCCTGCACCGTGAAAGGCGAGTCCAAAGCATTTCACGCCCGGCTGCGGCTTTACAATCATCGAGATATATACATCTGTCGGCACCTTTTTTAGCATACCTATTTCCAGAGTCTCTTTTGCTTTGACACTTATCGCCATGCCCTCACGGGATGAGCCGCCGGTTACCGCCTCAAAAGCAAGGTCAAGTGCCGGACCGCTTTGTGGTACTACTTCCCGAGGCCACTTGACACCCAGGGTACCGTCCTTGTACCACACGAGTTCCCGTACGGCCAGGTTGCCTCCCCAGCCGGGCCAACTGACAAATCCGGCCATGATTCTTCGGTTGGCTTTGAAGGCGGCCACTTTGGGAACCATCAGGCCTTCGTAAACTACAGGCGTTGTCTCTTCCCAGGGGCCAAGCATGCTGCGGGACTTCCAGATAGCATTTCGGCCCAGTAGAAAATAGTACCAGCCGTTCCACTGGAAAAAGTCCGGGCATTCATTTGAAGTGCCGGGTTTGCGCACAACAAAGTTCTCAACGGGCTCCCATTTATGAAAATCCTTCAGCTCTTTCGACCGGGTCAGATGAGTGCCGTGTCGCACCATGTAAAAGTGGTCTGTTTTCTTATCAAAGAACACTTCGCAGTCATGCCCTTCAATCAAGACTTTGAAATCCTTCCTGAAGTGGATGCCGTCTTCGCTGACCGAAGAGAATATCGCATTGCCAACATGTGGTTTGTCGAGATACTCGGCACGTCCTCCGCAGTCGGTGTAGAACGCGTAGAATTTGTTGTCCCTGGGGCTCTTGATGATGCAGCAGGTTCCCATGGAGTTCTCCCACTGTTTTGCAATGGGCACCGCCAACGGGTGTTGGCGCCAGTGGCTCAGGTCGCGACTGCTGAGGTGAGCAAACTGATGCGCTCCCCTGCCCCACTTGCTGGCATGGTGACGACGGTCGAAGAGGTAGACCATGTGAAACGTACCGTCGCTGTAGAAAGGCAGGGCGTCCCCTGCAAAGGCCTTGCCCCGGGGTTTGAAGTACTGGATGCGAATATCCTTCGGCCCCAGTATTTCGAGGTCCCGTTTTTCGACAACCTTTTCGCCGCCGCTCAGCGCGGTTATCTCCCGGGCACTGAGCGCGCGATTCCAAAACGCCATATGATCGATTTGGCCCGTAAAGCCCGCATCCACTTTCCCGTCGGCAGAAAAGCCGGCACCGATGATGAACGGGCCGGCGAACCGGTGCAGCGTTCCGTGTGGCCATTCTTCGTCGATCAGGACGCCATCGACATAGAGTTCCACGACGGTGTCGGCGAATCGGACAACCACATCGTGCCAGCCATTCCGACCAAAGCAGTCGACAGGCGCGCTGATGGGCAGCACACCGTCCATAAAGTTGTTGCTGTTGTACATGCTGATCCCTTGTGCCAACAGTGAGGCGCGACGTCCTGCCCGGATGTTGGGGGTATTCTGCTCACAAATGATCTCCGAGCCGGTCAGGTGGTCGCGACGCCAAAGAGCGACGATCGAAATACTATCGTCGCCTTCGGCGAGCACCGCCGGGCCCCGCAGGAATTGGCTATTATGAAAACGTATCGCCGGCAGATTCCCGAGGGTGTTGTCCACTCGTTTCGGCATTCGTTCGGAAAGGGCCTGCTTCATGTCGTTGCCCCGGCCGGAGAGATCCTTCCAGAGCGAAACCCTTCCATTGCCGGCTGCTTGTACCTGTGTTGCGTCCAGATGGAGAACCAGTCCATTGGCCGGGATGGCGAGCTTCGCAGGCGCTGTCAACGCTGCCAGGTTCCACCTGGACAGAAGACCGCTAATGATTTTCTTCGTCTCGTCTTCTGTCAGAGGCCTGTTGTAAACCAGGATTTCAGCGACTTGACCATTGAGGAATTCGGACGCCCCCGATTTTGAGCCAATATAGAAAGCGTCGGCACAGATGTTCTGAAGTTTGATGTCGATCATCTTCTGGGCCCGACCACCCTGATCTGAAACGATGACTTTGCCATCCTCATACAGACGAATGACCGAACAGGTCCACTGCCCGGCCTTATACTCGAGCAGGTCATGGGCGTCGTTTCTTTCCCCGTTGAAACCGTAAGTACCGTAAGTTCCGCGGGCCGTGTAACTCACACTCGGTGCTCGAATTCCTCTTACTCGCTCCCAGGCCGGCGTTGTACGCCATCGGTAAAACAGGTCGGTTTGGTTGGCGTAAATCAAATTAGCAAGCCTGTCTTGAGGGTTGGCTGTTGCCAGCAAACCTGTGTTCCACTGTTCGGACGTATCGCGTAAACGCAAGCAAATCGAAGCATTTTTACCGGTAAGTTGAATCGGTTTTTCCGAAATCGTGGTCAAATATCCACCACGGAATCGGGCAACATATCCGTCACCTCCACGTTCAAGTGACGCGGCTCGATCCGGGCCATTGAGCTTGATGCCGGTCTGGACATCTCCATGAACCTTCAAGGTCGGATCTTTGGTTCGTGCAAAATCCCAAACTGCCGTCGCGTTTTTCAGTGGAGAGACCGAATTGCCCGATGCTGCATCCGCTAAGTACGTTTGGTCTATCCCGAATAGCCCTGCCGATAAGATTATAGCAGACAAAGCATAAAATAATTGCTGAACTTTCATTGTAACTGAAATTTCCCATATGGCATGGCATTGCATATTTTTGCTTAGCTACGTCGCCAAGCCACTTTTCTGATATGAAATACCTGATAAAATGCCCTCTATGATATCTATACTATCAAATTTCACTTTCTCTGCAACTGTTTAGATGGGAAATCCGGGATATAGTTAATATCGACATTCCCTTGATTGCCAGAGGCAATGGGTTATAATAAGAAACAGTTTGTTAGGGGTGGCTTGCTGACAGTGGGCCTGAGAAAAAACCCTTTGAACCTGACCAGGACAATTGCCGGAGAAGGCGATGACGCCGTTAGAAGTAAGACGTATTACAGTATTTCATAAATAGTTCGAATATGAAAGAGATGAAGATTAGGAAAGGACCCCTGAAGCAGGCTTCGGGGCTAAACGGGGAGAGGACCCCCGCCCACAGGTGGCGGGGCTAAACTGCGGCAAAAATAAAAAAGAAAAAGAATGGCAACACAATTACAGGCGGCCAGAGCAGGGACAATTAGCGACCAGGTCAAATTTGTCGCCGAGACTGAAAACCTCGATGCTACGCTTGTTCGTGATGAGATTGCTGCCGGTCGGCTGGTAATACCTGCGAACAGGCTGCACCTTAAAACTAATCTGGCGCCATGCGGTATAGGCCGACTACTTGGCACAAAGGTAAATGCGAATATCGGCACAAGTAGTGTCCGCCCTTGCGTAGAGGCTGAAATTGAAAAGATGCAGGCTGCACTGGCCGCCGGTGCCGACGCGATTATGGACCTGAGCACCGGTGGGGACCTTGATGCTACCCGCGAAAAATTGTTAGCCCTGTGCCCAGTACCGTTCGGAACGGTGCCAATCTATCAGATCATAGAAGGCAGAAATGTAGAGGATATTGATAGCAAAATAATCCTCGAAATTGTCGAAAAACAGGCCAAACAAGGCGTTGATTTTTTCACCATTCACGCCGGCGTACTAAAAGAACATCTGGGCTTGCTTGAAAAGCGCGTAGCAGGTTTGGTCAGCCGAGGCGGGGCGTTATTAGCCAAGTGGATGGTATATCACAATAAGCAGAATCCCCTGTATGAAATGTTCGAAGATTTGTGTGACATAATGGTCGAATATGATGTCTGTTTTTCTCTTGGTGACGGCCTTCGTCCCGGCTGCATCGCCGATGCCACCGACCAGGCCCAAATAGCAGAGTTGAAAACATTGGGAGAGCTTACGCAGAGGGCGCAGGAGAGGGACTGTCAGGTAATGGTCGAAGGTCCCGGTCATGTTCCGTTTGACCAGATACAACACAATATGGAAATCCAGGAGCAAATTTGCCGAGGCGCTCCGTTCTATGTTCTTGGCCCGCTTGTTACTGATATTGCACCCGGCTACGACCATATCACATCAGCGATAGGCGGAACTGCCGCCGCTTTTTACGGCGCATCGTTTTTGTGCTATGTTACGCCGAGAGAGCATCTGGGCCTGCCGAACGCCGATGATGTCCGGGCAGGAGTAATTGCAGCGAAAATCGCGGCACACGCCGCGGATGTTGCCCGCGGCTTAAAAGGCGCTGCCGAGCAGGATAAAAGACTGAGCATAGCGCGGGCCAATCTGGACTGGAGGGCGCACTTCGATGAATCGCTTGACCCACACACAGCCGAAGCAATGCACCGCGAGGCTTGTAAAGAGATTGATACAGACGAATTACCCTCTGCCGATTACTGTACTATGTGCGGTCAGCAGTGGTGTAGTGTCAGGATAAATAAAGAGATTCGTGAGGTAATAAGCAGGAAAGTGGGGGGGGGAAAGTAAAAAAATTTGCCTTTCTCACGTTTTCATTGAATCGAGCTCAATGAAGGCTATCGGCAGGAAGATAACGACCGGAAGCCATGCCCACAACTCCGGCATTATTCTGTCAAAGACAACCTCGGTGGCAAGCATTTTGCACACAAAAGTTGTGATAAAACAAGCCATCGTCGTGCCGAAGCTAATCATAACGGCAGACTTCATCGATTTTGGGTCGCGGCAAACCAAAATCGGCAGACATACCATCAGCATGGCCAGATTGATAATCGGCTCGGTAATGCGAAAATGCTTCTGGCTGTAAAGTTGAGCTATGTCTTTGATTTTTGTTCTTTGGGCTGCAAGAGCGGACAACTGCCGTGAACTCAGCAAGGTTAAATGTCTGGATTTGCGCCTGACGGGTATGTCCTTTGGAGTGATGTCACTTGTGTAAGAAGCGATGGGCTGAGTAGTCTTTCTTGGGTCTCTTTCAGTAAATCGTCCGTTAGTTAAAATCCACTCTTTGGTATTCGGATCGTAAACCGCCTTTTCGGCAGAAATTCGGCCGATTACCTCCCAGGTCAGAGCATTGGCTTTTTTACGGCGTATGATAATAGTCGGGTAATGCAGCGTTGATGTTTCTACGTCAAATCTTTTGGAGCATATTAGTGAGCCGTTGCCGTCCATTATAAACCATACGTCATAAGACTCCTGGCCCGGGATAGCGTCCTGGCCGCGTACAAGCTTATCACTAAGCGGCGGTATCAAAAGCTCCTGGTTAACTACCATAAGACCCGTCAGAAGCAATGCCAGAAGCACTATCGGCGCAATCACCCGTTTCAAACTGACTCCCGATGCCATCACTGCCACTAATTCATTGGAACGCACCATTTTGCCCAGTGAAAAGGCCGCGGCAACTACGGTTATCATTCCCGCAAAATCGCGAAAGTAAAGCGTGCTGTGCAGACCGTAAAAGCTAAATATGTTTTTAATGACCGCCATGCCGCCAAGGCTGGAATGCTCTGCAAACTCATCGAGATTCACGAACAAATCAATGATTATTCGCAGGCCCATCAATACGCAAAAAGCTATGCAATAGCCGGTCATAAAACTCTTTGCGACATATTTATCCAATATCTTCATATCAGGCTCGTTGTTTTACTATGTTAGTTGATTGTTGATTATTTTCTCTTGTTTCCTACAGAGGTATCAATAATCAATTTTTAAGCAGTCTGCGATACATCACTATGGCTAACAAAGACAAAAACACCAGCCCCCCCCACATCAATACTATGCCCGAACCTGCCCGTGCGTCGGAGTTTTTAGTAATGTTTTTGCCCATCATTATGCACACTACCAGCACCGCGGCCGGTACCGAACTTGCTCCAAAAGCGCTGAGCAAATGTCCGCCCCTTAAAATGATACCCAAACCGATGCCAATCATTATCAGCGACACGCATCCTATTCCGAACACCAGCCGGGAATGTATCTCGGCCTTTATTTCAGCTAATGTATCCCGTATTTCTGTTTGAAGCTCATCTTGCAGAGCCCTAAGTTTCGAACTCGGCCCTTTTTGAAGCGCTGATGAATCAAAAGCCAGTTTCCTGGCATCCAGACCATCTTCGGTTGCGAATTTATTTGCTACGTTTTTCACGGCTTGAGGTATAATCAGGCCGCGAATACGAAGCCATCCCATTGCCATACCTTCCGGGCCCTCCACCTGGCGCCATTTAGGATTGTCAAGCTCCATTGTCAACGTCGGCGCCAGCTCATCGCCTTCGAGATGCAGCGAAGCCTTTTCGCACTCCAAAGTGCGTAAATGCTGCCTGCTGAACGCATCGTATTCAACCATCACGACATCGCCGGACAACTCGACTTCTTTCTCTTCTCCTATGTTGCAACGACTCGCGGTAAATTCAATAAATTTCTCGCTACTGTGTAATTGATAAAAGCTGTTGGGTTCGTCTGTAATCTTCTCAGCAATATCTTCTGCTAATGACTCCACGGTAATTTGGCTGTAGGTGTCGCGAGCTAATTTTGCAATCGGATAAAACAGCGTGAAATCAACATCCCGGATTTTTTTCATTTCGCCGATCTTTTTGAACTTTATGTCATCGCCCAACAGTGAGCCGAACTCCATCGTCAACGGAAGCCTTTCCGCGGAGAATCCCCCTTCGGCTTCAGTGCCGAATTGATATGTGTTATATGCAACTATTTGGACCTCATTGAATTGTTCCTGAGGATTGAAATCTATCTCGGCTTTTTCGGCGGTTACGATTTTTTTGATTTCGTTGCTTTTCACTTCAACAACAATCACTCCTGAAAGCGTATCATTTTGTGGATTGGCCTGGTCGGCATATATCACATATTGGCCATCCGGAGGCAGTTTATAGAAACCTTTTCGCTGGATGTTGCGGAAAAGTATCTGTTTGGCGTTGGCCTTAAGAGATCTTTCGGCGCGGTGTACGAAAGTCGGCACCACGTGGAAACTCAAAATCAAATTTGCTGTCGCTACGATAATCGCCAGAGCTATCCCCGGATAAATTAATGTCAGCAGAGATATTCCGCTTGCTCTGCAGGCATCAAGCTCATTGTCGCTTGCGAATCGGCCGTAGACTAAAGCTGCCGCGAATAAGGCCGCCATGGGTAATACGAACGTTAGCGCTATCGGCAGAAAGTAGCCCATAAGATGAACTACTTGCCCGGGGCCTACACCGTATTCCTGCACAGGACGCAGAATACTCCCTAAGCTCAGGATTATTGTCAAGGCTGCCGCGGTGGGCACAAAGACTTTTAAAAGCTCCCTGAATATATATCTGTGCAGTGTGAAAACCATATTCGGTATCTCGTATTCTGTGATGCGTATCACAAAAAAGAAAATATTCAATGCGATATATTCGATTCGATGTTGTTTTGCAACAAAATTCTCTTTCGGCTGTTTGTGCGGTTATTGTTGCCGCTCTGGTCCGCATTGATCAGGGCAACGGTGAAATTGAAGACTTTTGCGGGGAATCCATTACGGTCGAGAGCCCGGAACACAAAGGCCTCGGCATCATTGCTGGTTTTTCAAATCCCTGTTCAGCGATACGGAAAGATTCTGCTCTCTAAGAAATTTTTGGTCGATTTTTTGGCTTTTATGGTATATCCAGTGGATCTATGTCCCTGATTCTCTCAGCATAAATCTGGTATGAATATTCTTCCAGGAGTTCTTGTCTGTATTTCCTTAATGTCGTGTATCTTTGTTCTTCTATCATTTTCATCTCGATATTTCTTTTCATATCATCCGAGTATTCTTTTAAGACCCCTGGCTTCTTTTCCAGTATTTTTGCGATGCGCCACTTCATCTCGGTGCCGTAAAAACCTTTTAGCGGGCCCACTACTTCATTTGGCTCGCCATTCCATAAATCCTTGAAGAACAATCTTTCGTCGCCGAAAGAGATATCATAGGGATTGGCTTTTTTTACCAAAGAGAATGTTTGTCTAACCGATTCGAAATCCTTGCCGTTATCCAGGTCGGTCTTTGCCTTCCGGGCTGTTTTGAGATCCTGGCACCAGATTTGGTCAATCGTGAGTGTATTCTGTGTCCCGAATACTTCCTTGTTCTTGTTAAAGTAGGCAATTAACTTCTCCTGGTTTATTGGGCCCTTAATATCTTTGGTCTTTCCTCGCTTGGCTTTGTTGAGCAGCATGCTGTCGCCGTACTCTCTTGCCTGCTTTAGTATATTCTCATCCTTGTTAATTCCGAATAACCTGGCCTGAGCGATAAAAATCGGCATCTTCAAGGCCCTGTCTAACAATTTTTCAACACCCTTTGGCGTATTCAAATCTTTGGGCCGGCTCGGCGGAGACATTTCACACAATGTATAGAACCAGTCTTTCAACGTTATTGTTCCTTTATCATACGTTGCCAGAACGATATCTTTTTCTTTCTGCGTTAACTCCTCTTTTGTTTGACTGATACGTATAAAAGGCGCACTGCGGGGTTTTTTCGGTTGATATAACAGTCTTTGGTGGATATTGGCTGCTTTGTAGAAATTCTCGTTCAATTTTTTAACGTGGAATTCTTGATATAGCTCATTGTAAAATAGTTCTACGAGTTTCCCACTTTTTTCCCTTGCGAGCATTGCCTTTGCGCGTGCCCGGTCCAGCTTGGGATCCGATTTTATCTTGTCATCTATTTCCTGGTCGGTGACCGTCATTTTTCCTTTTAAATGGATCGATAACAATAAGTTTACAAACTTTTTTTCCTTAAATACCTTAATCACTTTCTGGAAGTTTTCTTCTTCGTGCAAGTTTTGCTTGCGGGCTTCTATCACCATCGCTTTTTCTGCTATCATTTTCATAAGTACTGATTTGGCGTCAATCGTCTCGGTTTCGCTTCTAAACTCAAGAGGGTGGGGGTGAAGCTCCTTCAAAAACCTTTTCTTAAGCTCCTCTTTTGTTATAGTGTAGTCACTTATTGTCGCAACAACATTGGGTTCTGTTTCATCCTGCGTTGGCGTTTTAACTGCTTCCTGGTCCTTTTCCGTGCAGCAAAGACAAAGGGCAATTAACAGGACCGGAAAAAACAGAGCTAACTTGCTCGCTAATAGTTTCATCGTCTCTGTTCTCCTTTAATTCGGATGTTTAGGGTTTTTAGCTAAATATCAATTATCAGTGGATAACCTTATTGAGAGGATAAGTGATTATACCCGAGGCACCTGCTCGTTTCAAAGCCGGAACCAATGATCGTTCAACTTTATCTTCGATGACAACTTCTACTGCGGTAAAGTCGGAATTGGCCAAACTCGAAACAGTCGGGCTCTTTTCAGCCGGGAGTATATTAAGTATTGATTCCAAATTGGCCTTTCTTACGTTCATCTTCAAACCGACTCTGCTGCCTGCGTCGATGGCGGCGTTAAGCAGTATAGAGATATTTTCGATCTTTTCCCGTTTGAATTTATCCTCCCAGGCGGCTTTGTTGGCGATGAGTCTTGTTGTAGAAGCTATCACGGTATCTATTATCCTCAGATTATTTGCCCGCAGTGATGTGCCGGTCTCGGTAAGCTCCACTATCGCGTCCACCAATCGGGCCTTTACCTCCGTAGCACCCCAGCTGAATTCGACTTGTACATCAATGTTTTTATCCGCAAAATATTTCTTGGTCATGTTAAGTAGCTCAGCGGCGATTATACCTCCCCGGAGTTGCTCGGGCTTGGTTACTTTTGATTCATCGGGCACTGCCAGTACCCATCGGGTTGGTCTGCTTGTGTTTTTGCTGTAGGCAAGTTCGGAAACCTCCACTACATCCGAGCCGTTTTCCATTATCCAGTCATAGCCGGTAATGCCCACGTCCAGAACACCGTCCTGGACATATCTGCTCATCTCCTGGGCCCGCAGATAAGTAAGCTGGATTTGCTCGTCGTCTATAGTCGGGGAATAACTTCTTTCTGAATCCGAAATGTGGAAGCCGGCTTTGCTGAAAAGCTCAATCGTCGCCTTTTTCAGACTGCCTGTCGGAATACCTAATTTTAGTATATCTTCTGCCATGTTTCGTTCCTCGTATTTCGAATCTTGTATCTGGTTCGAGGTACGCTTGAAGTTTCACAATTCATGCTTTTTGCCTTGCCGGCTTATTTCCTTTTCTTTGTGGTTTTGGTCGCCTTTTTTGTCTTTGTTTTGCGAGTAGTTTTTTTCTTTTTCCTGGGCTTTCGTAATTCGCTCTGGCGTCGCAAAAGAGCGTAAAATTCGTAGGCGTTTTCTGCGGAAATCTGTTTGGCTAAAAAACCTTCTATTTCATGTTCATCAGCGTCAGGATGAACCAGTTGGTTATCTCTTAAGTATCCTATCATCCTTTCTGTCAGCGGTACGGCATGGCTTTGCATAGAAGTAAGCATGCAATAATTGACCGCAAACCGGCTGATACCGTCCATCTTCTCAAGAACTTGTTTGGCTGGACGTTTGCCGAGTTTCTTCAAGGCCTCCAAGCTGACACTATTATATTCATCGAAGACAGCCCTTAAAGCCTTCGTAAGGGTTGTAGCTATGTTCTTTGTGCTTCGTGTATTCTCTCCCAGAACTTCTACAATTTCTTCTGCTTGAGAGACACGCAAATCGTTCAAATCAATGAAATAACCAGCAAATCTCTTAATCGCCGATTCAGCCGCCGGACCGCTCATATTTTCGCCGAGGATGGCATAAATAACTGCATCCGTCGGGTCATCGTAGATGACTTTTTTGACCTTTGGATGTTTGGCCTTCAATGAGCGGTACAATCCACGTATTTTTTTCGAATATTCTTTGCTATCTTTCATATCATCCCCGGCAGGTACGGGTCACTATCTCCCCGTCCAGCCGCCTACGTATCTAATTCTTCCTTTTCTTCTTCCTTTTCTTCTTCCTTTTTCGGCTTATTGACAGCCTGGTTTATCAGTTTCATAATCTCAAGCGTTTTTTTGAATTTCTCATCCCGGTAAAGATGCAAAACGGGGCAGAATTTGCTCCGCACTCTACCGGCAACCAGCGATTGTATTCGGCTCTTTGCGTGCGATATTGCCGTAAAAGTCTTGTTCTGTGCGGTTTCATCTTTCCCGAAAATGCTAAGATATACATCAACATTGCGCAAATCAGTGCCCATTTCAATCCTTGTAACGCTGACAAATCCCTCGATACGCGGATCGTTAAGATGGTTGGCAATAGCGTCACTGACCGCTTCTTTTATTACGCGGGCTATTTTTTCCTGTCTTCTCGTTGGCATAATTTGTTCGTATCCCATATCTTGGTTCAGGCTTCAGGAGATACGATTCAGGATTATAGGGTCCTGGCTACTTTGACGATTTCATAGAAGTCAAAAACGTCGTCGATTTTAAGATCGTCGAATCCTGCTATTTTAATACCACACTCAAGACCCGCTTTGACCTCACGAACGTCGTCTTTGAAATGCTTGAGAGTATTTATGTTTAAGTCGTCTCTGATAACAATATTGTCACGTATCAGGCGTATTTTGGCGTTCTTGTTCACGATGCCGCTACTGACAAAGCAGCCGGCCACCGTACCAACTCGTGAAACCTTAAACACAACTCTTACCACAGCTCTGCCAAGCGACTTTTCTATCTCTTCGGGCTCAAGCAGGCCCTCCATGGATTTTTGCAAATCTTCAGTTATACGGTAGATTATGTTGTAGAGTCTTATCTCAACTCCTTTAGATTCTGCAATCTTCGCAACGTGTTCCTCGCTGACTACGTTAAAGCCAATAATTATGGCGTTTGAAGCTTCGGCAAGTACGACATCGCCTTCGGTAATTCCCCCCGGAGCGGCGTGCAAAATTTTGATTTTCACTTCGTCTGTGCTGAGTTCAGATAAATATTTTGTCAAAACATCCACCGAACCCTGCACATCGGCACGGATGATAATATTTAATTCTTTTATATTACCGGCTTCTATTTGGCTGAATAAATTGTCCAGAGTTATCCGGGTTCGTTTTGCCAGCGTACTTTCCCTTGAGAGCATTTGGTTTTCTTCAGCTGCGGACTTGGCCTGGTTAATGTCAGAGAGGCAGTAGAATCTGTCACCGGCCTGGGGGACATCGCTTAGCCCCGTGATTTCCACCGGCATAGAGCTTGTTGCAGTCTTTATAGTTTTACCGTAACTGTTTTTCAGTGTTTTCACTCTGCCAAAAGCAGTTCCGGCCAGTACCACATTTCCCTTTTTCAGTTGCCCCTCTTGAATTAATAGAGTCGCCACCGGGCCTTGCTGCGCTGATATTTTGGCCTCAACGACCCATCCGGCCGCAGGGATCGTGTCATCAGCCTGGAGTTCAAGCAACTCGGCAATGTAATCGAGATGTTCAAGCAAATCATCTATGCCTTCACCGGTAATCGCACTGGTTTTAACAACTTCGGTTTTTCCGCCCCATTCTGTTGGGGTTAACTCTTGCTCAGAAAACTGCGAGTAAATACGATTTATATCGCACCCTGGCAAATCTATTTTATTCAGCGCCACAATAACCGGTACATCCGCGGCCTTGGCGTGATGGATGGCCTCGATGGTTTGCGGCATCACACCATCGTCGGCCGCGACTACCAGCACTACCACGTCGGTCATGGTGGCGCCTCGGGCACGCATCGCCGTAAAGGCTTCGTGTCCCGGAGTATCAAGAAATGTCACTTTCTTGTCGTCCCAGGTAACCTCAGATGCGCCGATATGCTGCGTGATGCCGCCTGCCTCCCCGGCGGCTGTCTGAGTTGACCGGATTTTATCAAGAAGGCTCGTCTTGCCGTGGTCAACGTGACCGAGCATTGTAGCAATAACCGACCGCTTCTTTAGTTTCTTTTTCTGGCGTTGCTCAAATTCAGCCCTTATCTGCTCTTGCAGTCTACTCTTGCGTTCTACGACCAACTCAGTGCCGAGTTCAAGAGCAACCATTTCCGCAACGTCGCTGCTTATAACTTGATTGGCTGTGGCCATCACGCCCTGCTGAATCAATTTGCTGATTATATCCGCTGATTTAATCGCCAAAGCTGCGGATAAAACTTTCACGGTAATTGGCTCGCTGATAACGACCTTTTTTGGCTTGACAGATACAGCAATTTCCCTGTCGGATTTGGTAGCGATTTTACGCACCGGTCTTAATCGTTGCCCTTCACCACGAGCCGCTTCAAGCCGGGCCTGCCTTTCTTCAATGTCTCTTTGTCGCCACTTTCTAACGAATTTAGGCTTCTTCGCAGCTTCCACTTGTTGTTCTTCCTGCCTGCGCCCATGTGTTCTCTCTTTGGGTCGCTTTGACAGCCCTTTTTTCTCCTTGCTCGGAGCCAAAGTCGGTGTTCCGTGTTTCTGTTCGTTGTACATTAACGGTTCAGTGACAGGCATATCATACCTGGCTTTAGGCTTCGGCTTTGGTGGTCGTTGTCGTAACGGTTCCAGAGATTCTACTCGAACAACGTGTGGTCCGCTTAGTCTGGCAGGTTCAGGCTTTTCCAAAATCGGTCCGGCAGGCACTATAGGCTCTGGCTCTCGCTCCGGCTCCGGCTCCGGCTCTTGGGGTTCTTCGATTATTTGTTCTTCTGTGGGTTTGGGCTCTTCTTCAATTACAGCAGTGGTCTTGGTCGCTGGCTTGATCCGGTTAAGTTTTTTTTCTACTTTTTCTACTTTCTTCGCCGGCGGTTGCTTCTTTTTCTTTCTAATTCGTACCTTCTTCAAATCAACCTTCTCGGCTGTCTCAATCGTTGTGATATTCTCTCCCTCGCTGAACCACTCACGAATAGTGGCCGCCAAACCTGCCGAAATCGTAGACATGTGGTTCTTAACATCTAAACCCTCATCCAGACACTTTTTCACAATAGCAGTGCTTTTTACGCCAAGCTCCTTAGCCAAAATGTATACTCTTGTAGTAGCCAAAAAAAAACTCCGGTTTCCGTACAGCGGTTAGTTGTTCCTATTCCTTAGCCGCTGATTCTTTCTCGTTGTCCACTGCTTCTGCCTGCTGGGCTGGGTCTTTCTCGTTGTCCACTGCTTCTGCCTGCTGGGCTGGTTCTTTCTCGTTGTCCACTGCTTCTGTCTGCTGGACTGGTTCTTTCTCGGTGCCCCCTGCTTCTGCCTGCTGGGCTGGTTCTTTCTCGGTGTCCCTTGCTTCTGTCTGCTGGGCTGGTTCTTTCTCGTTGTCCACTGCTTCTGTCTGCTGGACTGGTTCTTTCTCGTTGTCCACTGCTTCTGTTTGCTGGGCTGGTTCTTTCTCGTTGTCCACTGCTTCTGCCTGCTGGGCTGGTTCTTTTTCCGCCTGTTGTTGTTTGGACTCAGCCGCCAAACGTTTCGCATCTTCGCCTGCTGCCGCGACCAGTTTCTCTGCTATTTCCGGGTTAATATTCAGCTCGTTAATCAGAGGTTCGGTTCCTACATCATCCAAATCCAAAATGGAAATAACACCCAGCGCTATCAGCTTGTCAACCATCGTATCTTCAGCGGCTTCTACATTCTTGACACAATTTGTCAATCGTTCGATGCCCTGATTATACTCCTCCGGCATTAGTATATCGATGTCCCAGCCGGTCAGTCTCGCTGCCAGACGAACGTTTTGCCCGTGCTTGCCGATAGCCAGGCTAAGTTGGTCCTCATCCACAACTACTGTCGCTTTTCCCAATTCGAAACACAACGCGATTTCACTGACTTTGGCAGGCATCAACGCGTTTGCGACAAGCACCTGGGACGACTCGTTCCAACGCACAATATCTATTTTCTCTCCGCCAAGCTCATCGACTATGTTCTTGATTCTGCTGCCTCGCACGCCAACGCAGGCGCCGACAGGGTCGACTTTTTCGTCGAGTGAACTTACTGCAACTTTGGTTCGGTAACCTGCCTCTCTGGCCAGCACTCGTATTTCGATAATGTTTTCCGCAATTTCCGGCACCTCTAACTCAAACAATCGGCGGATAAAATCAGGGTGTGTTCGAGAGAGAATGATTTTGACCTGATTCGAGGTCTCTTTGACATCAAGAATCAAGCATCGAATTCTTTCTCCCGGCCGATGTGACTGGCCCATTATTTGTTCGCCTTTGGGCATGAAGCCTTCGGCCCAGTGGCTTAAATTAACAATCAGTGTTCCGCTTTCGTATCGAACAACTGACCCGCTTATGATTTCCCCTTTTCGCTGGACGAACTCTGCATAAATGCTGTCCCGCTCATCGGCCCTTATCTTCTGGATCATTACCTGCTTGGCTGTCTGGGCCGGGATTCGACCGAGCTTCCTGATATCGATTTGTTCGTCGTCCTTGGAGGCCGTAACCTGCCCGGTAGACCGGTCAATGTGCACGATTATATTGCTCTCGGGCTCACCAAAATGTTTCCGCACTGCTGAGACCATGGCTTCTTCCAAATCGATAAGTAAGGATTCCTTGTCGATATTTTTATCGCGTGCGATGTTTTCGACGATTCTGATTAGTTCCTGATTCATTCTTTTTTCTTTTCCTAACTTACACTGTTTTTCAGAATCCAAAAAAAAGTGGAAACCCAAATAGTTTCCACTTCAAAAAATGCCAAAAACGAGACGAGGTTGTAGTCTGTCTTTACACTACATCAGTCTCCTCCGATACGGGCCCCATTTTGCAAAATGCCGCAAAATGGAAAGCCGGCAACAAGCCTCGTTCGTTTTCCGACACTGAAGCAGAAACACCGATTTCCAAGCCACCATATACGCAAAAGTGCAGCCATGCAGATCAATTGTTCGTTTACTCTGCACGGTTTGCTAATCCTGTCAAAACCATTTTAAGCGCCTTTTTAATGTAAAGCTAAGTTTTGGTAGCTATTAATTCTTATAACGAAACATGTTATGCTAATCGTCCAACTTGTTATTGGCAATAACTTTTTTGTCGAATTTGTATAATTATCAGTCCAAATTCGACCGGGAAACGTATCTTCAACGGTCATAATGGCCCAAAACGCCCAAAAACAGCTAAGATTCGTGCTCCGGAGCTTTTTGAACTTTCCAAAAAAAAGTTTTTTTTACCTTTATTTTGTACGGATTCCGCTTCGAATGGTTCCGGGCTAAGCTGCTGAATTTCATAGCTTAGCCCGGACATTTTCTTTCTGTTTGGATGGGATTTGTCTAACTTCAATAACAATAAGGTCTTAGCACAAAAACTTCATATAGTTACGAAAAAACTTCTGGACATTTGCGGCGTTTATATTCACAATAATCCCAATAGATAACACTCATAGTGTATATAATCGTTGGATGAGACAGAAAAATGAGGGTAGATGAAAGACCAAATCAACATATTCACAGCGTGCTCAAGTGCCTTGTATCCGCCAAAGGCGAACCCCGGAACATTAAAGGCAATTAACTCTAAGAAAAGGAAGGTGTGAATCATGAAAAAAAATTGGATGATTGTGGCTTGCAGTTTTTGTTGGTGTGCATTGCTGATTTCCTCGCTATGTACGCGGCCGGCATATGCTGCGGGTGGAGAAAAACTGACTTATATTGACCTTGTCAACCGGCTTACCGATTTGGAGCAGTTGGCGACATTGCCCGCCCCGGGTGAAAAATGCCAACAGTGGTCCAGCTACGACAGAGCGAGTAAATACGACCAAGGCTCCGGAAAATACGTTGGCTGGTTCGCCAACGGCGACGGAGGCGGTATTATTCGTAAGGAAGGTAATACCAAGGTCTTTGCCGAAATGGAAGGTCCGGGTGTTATCTGGCGAATCTGGTCGGCGCTGGCAAAGGATGGGCATGTGAGGATATATCTCGATGGCGCGGCCGAGCCTGTTGTTGACCTGCCCTTTATCGGATATTTCAATCGCAAGAACGAGCCGTTCACCCACGAAGCCCTTGTCCATATGACCGCACGCGGCCAGAACTGCTATGTCCCAATCCCGTTCCAGAAATCGTGCAAGATTACCGCCGAGGGCGACTGGGGGGCGTACTATCATTTCACATACACAACGTACCCAAAGGACACTATTGTGCCGACCTTCAAGCGACAGCTTTCCGCCGCCGAATCCAAGGCCCTCGACAAGGCCGGCAAAGCCCTTGCCAAGCGTGGATTCGACCCGGCCCAAAAACGCAGAGGCCAAAAGACCATCCGTGAGACGGTCAAGGCACCTCCGGGTGCAATCGTGGAGGTCGCAAAACTAAAAGGGCCAGGAGCGATAACCGCGCTGAAGATCAATATGGATTTACCCGAATCGCCGGACGAACGAAATATTCTGCGACAGCTTGTTTTACAGATTCGCTGGGACAACGAGACGGAACCGTCTGTGTGTGTCCCGCTGGGTGATTTCTTCGGGACCGCCCCGGGCGTCAACAAATACAAGTCGCTGCCACTCGGTATGACCGACGACGGTTTTTACAGTTTTTGGTATATGCCGTTCGCCACCTCGGCCGTTGTCCAGATACGCAACGATGGTGAAAAAGCGCAGACTGTAAACTTCTCGGTCACACACGCTCCTGTGACAAAGCCAATTGAAACGCTCGGAAGGTTTCACGCAAAATGGCACCGTGACGCTTTCCTGCCCGAAGAGCCCGGGCGCGACGCCTCCCCGCATTGTATCGATTGGACTATGCTCAAGACCACAGGCACAGGCCGGTTCTGCGGCGTTATGCTGCATGTTTGGAATCCAAAAGGCGGATGGTGGGGCGAAGGAGATGAAAAATTCTTCGTCGACGGCGAAAAATTCCCCTCGACTATCGGCACCGGCTCCGAAGACTACTTCGGTTACGCCTGGTGCAATCCGACTCTTTTCCAAAACTGCTACCACAATCAGACGATAAGTATGAACAACCGCGGCCACGTCTCTGTGAACCGCTGGCACATCACGGACAACATCCCATTCCAAAAATCCTTCGAAGCGGCAATCGAAAAGTACTATCCGAACGGCAAGCCCACACTTTACGCCGCCACCTCATACTGGTATCAGGCCGTAGGTCAGGTCGATCCCTACAAGCCGGTCCCTGTTGCCCAGCGTCTCGGCTACTGGAGCCCGATTAAGGTCTTCAGGGTAAAAGGTGCACTTGAGGGCGAAAAACTGAAAGTACTCTCCAAAACCGGAGGCAATCCCCAACAGCAGGACCTCAGCATCCACGGCTCGAATTGGAGCGGTGAGGCCCACCTCTGGTGGATCGAAGCCAAGCCGGGCGACACGTTGGAAATAGCAATTCCCGTCAAAAAGACCGGAACTTACAGGCTTAAAACGCAGCTCACTAAGGCCATTGATTACGGTATCCACCAGCTCTACCTCGACGGCAAAAAGCTCGGCGATCCCATTGACCTCTACAACAACGGTGTTATCCCCACTGGTGTCCTCGACTTAGGCACGCACAAGCTCAAAAAGGGACAGCACGTACTCAAGGTCAAAATCATCGGTGCAAACAAAAAGGCCGTTAAGAAGTATATGTTCGGTATCGATTATCTGCTTTTGGAGGAGGTCACCTCCGCTTTTTATCTGCCGGAGAATCCAAAGTATACGATACTTGATTCGGTTAGGGACTCAGTGCGTTTTGCGGAGGGCACCCTCGTCCCTTTTGACGGTAAGCTGGCCTGTAAGTCAAGTTTTGTCGATAAAGACGGCAACATTATGGGCTGGCACGATTTCGGAAATCTCGAAGGCCCGGGCTGGGCCGCGAACGCCGTCGGAGGAGCATACGAACTATACTCTTTCGCTAAGTTTACGAAAAACAAACGCCTGGCCGAAAAGGCGCTGCTGCTGCTCGATCATGTCCTCGAAGACGGTTTCATCGACTACGAAACTGGATTCATCACAGGCTACCGCCTGACAACCGACAACACCTTTTGCCTCAATTACCAGCACAAAAGCAACTGGTTCTGCCCCGGCTCGATGGCCAAAATCGCATACCAGTTGCTCATCTTCAGCGACCTGCTGGATAATCCACGAAGAGACAAAATGCGGCAAATCGCCCTGAAAAACGCACGTTGGATCGAAAAAAACGTCAAACCCACTCCCAATGGCTGGTTCCCCCGACGCTGCAAACCATCAGGCGAACATTTCCCCAACAACGCCTATGGCGATTCGGACATCCTCTTCGAAAAAAGTGCCGACGGGCTATTCATAATCCAGCTTATGACTGAGCTGACCAAAAAAGACCTCACCGACTACACTTCCCAAATCAAGGCAAAAATAAAAGTCTTTATGAAATCAGGCGGAATCTTCGGCAGCATCAATCACGACACCTACGACCATCACGAGAATGTTGCATACTCTGTCGCGTTTAGGGTCCTGCGTCAGGCCGCCAAACTCTTAAACGACGACGACATCCGCAGGTTCGCCTACGACAAATGCCTGGCGGGCCTCGACCAGTTCAAAATGACCAACGACCGGAATGGCGTACAGACAAAGGGCCTGCTATACATGGAAAAAAGCTGGGACACATCCTACCTCTGGGAAAACGCTGAGGCCGCTTTGGCATATCTTGAAGCCTATCTTGATACCAACAATAAATTGTACTTGCAGGATGCGCTCACTATCTTGCGGGCGATTGCCAAACATCATCATGGAGCACACGGTTTCCTCACTGAAGGTGTGGACTGGAATAATCATGTAGGCAAGCAGCATCATTTTGATGGAGCCGAGTTCGGAGACATCAAGTATACCGAGCCTTTGCTGAATAATTTACATCTTGTGGAGCCTACTTTACTGGCAATTACAATTGAGGATGGGGCCGGCAGTTAGACTTGAAGGATATAGCTCAGAAAGCTTGTCCGGATTAGATCGGCAGGCCGGTTTCTATTTTCATTTCAACGGCCAGTCGGTCAGGCAGTAGCAGGTGAAAGCAGCAGTAAACAAACAGTAAGAACTGCCAATACCATATTTGTTAAAATTCTCTTATCAAATATCATAGCTCAAACGCCTTTCCTTGGGTAAGCTGCTGCACTGTCCTTTCGAGAGCGTCGAGTCTTTGTCTCAATGACTCATTTTCCGCCTTGAGGTCTTTCATCGACTCGTCTTGGTCTTTTAGTACTTCCAGAAGGTAAAGGGAAATCCATTCATACCGCACGCTTTCCGGCCTCCCTTGAGCGTCATAGAGTACAAGATTGCTCAAACCAAGCTCGTGCATATCCTCTGCAATGAAGCCGAGGCCTCGCTCTTTCGATTCCTTTGCAGTAAATGTTACTGGCTGGGCATCAAGTATTTTCGAAAAATCATCTTTTAGTGGTGCTATGTTCTCCTTATATCTCTTTGAGGAAGTAACATAACCTAACTCTCCGCTACCGGCAACATATACATCTCTGCCTGATACGCCGGTATTGTACGCATCCTCGACAAAGATACGGCCGTCCACCTCCAAGTCGTGCTCTACATACAGTTCGCCTTGAGATGTTGCATCGCTCACACTTGCAGACCCATCCCAGATTCTCACTTCATCACCTCGGATGTCGAGTTTTCCGATTGGACTCGTCGCCCCGATGCCGACGTTGCCCGAAAAATATGATTTGCCCTGAACTACATAAATTCCCCAAGTAGAGGCAGAGTTGGCTGTCACATAAAGTGCGTTAGACCAACCTGTACCGTCGACGTGCAGCTTTCCGGTTAAGTTTGATGCTGTTGATCCAACTTTGAGATTATTCTCGAAAAAGACATTTCCACTTGCTCTCATGGTTCCACTAACATCCAATTTATGCGCTGGACTCGTCGTCCCAATGCCGACCCTATTTGCTGAGCCATCTACAAAAAGGGTGGTTCCATCCATCCATATATCATCATCCGGTGAAATATAGATATCATCATCAGCTTCTAAGTATAGGTCATCTGAAATCTCGTGGATTCTCGTATTGTCATCGGAGAAAGCAATGTCTCCACCTGCATTTAAGCGAATATCTCCTGCCACATGGAGCTTTTCAGCTGGCCCCGTCGTCCCGATGCCGACATTGCCGGCGGATTCGTAAATTGCCGAATCAGCAAGAGTATTAGCGTCTGTGAATTTTGCGATATAGTTGGCTGTGCCGCTGCCACCTATTCCTATCCCCCCTTCGACTTCACTCGCGGTTTTTGCATAAAGCGAGTATGGCGTGCTCGTCAGCTCCGTACGCGGACTGAGGGTGACAAAGGCGTTAGGCTCGTTACTGTCACCCGGCCGGACGCCAATCTCCAGCCAGCGAGCATCGCCGGTAAATACATCGCTTCCGAAATCCAGTTCCACCGTAAAGTAGCCGTCGATGACATCAAGATCATTTATATCAATCGTGCTTCCTTGCTGGGCGGCAAACACTGGGTCAGCATTATCGTAGAGCTTGAACTCGAAGTCATAGAGCCCATCCGCCGGGCTGTTGACATCCAGCAGGCGGCCCTGATAAGTAAAGGCCGTGCCTATTGCTACGGGTTGAAGCGGGATGACCGTGATGCGTACCGAATCTATCAACGATGTAAATGTACTATCGTAAAGTTTCACATCAGTTGTGCCAAGCTCTTGCGCCACGTATTTGAAGACAAAATGAACCCCGGCAGATGGTGGAATAGCAAGACCAGCCACGTTAAAATAATAGCCGTAAAAAGCCGGCTGATTATATTCCGTTACAGCGGCAAAGTTACCGGCTTCCGGCTTGGTCTCAAGATGCGAAAAAGTGCCAAGGACTACACCATTATCAAAGCCAACAAAGTCTACGTAAGATGTACCGTCGGTGGATACGACTTCGACAGTGAACGACTGGCCCAGTACCACCGTAATCCAATCGGCGGACGCGCCGCCGTACACCGTCAGGTATTGAGCGCCGTAAACAATCGGCGCCGACCAGACCATCAGGCCCAAAACCAAAATTGCTGACTTTTTTGTAGTTTTCATCTTTTTATCCTTTCAAAAATGGTTGATATTTCATGGCGCACAACGTGCACACCGATACATTCTCGTGAAATTTTACAGAACTGAAACAATAGAATCGCGTTTTGCTTCACAACTCCTCCTATTGCAAAACCTTTAAAACCGGCGCAATTATACGCCATTGTCCCCTCTCAGTCAAGAAAAAACCGCTTTGAAGTCCCTTTATGCTGCTCCTACCACCCCAAAAACACCACAACTCCCCATCCCCGTCAAAACAATTCTCTTTAATCTGCTTGCCCGGCAGCGAGCTGTTCTTTGTGTGTTCAGAGAATTACTAAGCACAAACACCAAAAAATCGGACTGGGATACGAGAAACACTGTCCGCTATGAAGCTGGGACCAGGCGCAGTATGAGTTTCTTTTGTGTAATAGTTACTTTTTCCACCCTTACTTTCTTATCCACATCGTCAAAAATATCCCTGACATTGATGATAGGCTCAAAAGGTTCGTCATTCAGTAATGACGCTGCTATCTTCGCCCGCAAATTCTCTGTATCTACATTCACGGTTGCGAGTCTTTCCGCGTACATTCTTTTGGCCATCAGCCTGGCAATGGGGGTAATATTCATAGCGCCGATTTTTACTTTCTCTACCCGCAGATGCAATAGGCCCTGTTCATCAAGGCTGGGCCTGGCCACAACGGTAACGACCAGTTCAGCGCCTTTTATATTTGCCGTTCCCATTAATACTATGCCCTCAGGCACGAAAAACACCGTAGGCGCGGATAAAACCACGCCGTTGGACTCTTGCGGCCACTGATATTGGGAGATTGTTTCGTTTATCCCTTTCTGGATGACGACAAGGTCAAACGGCTCTTGGTGCTGTGCGCCGTTGTAAAGTTGAGGCAGCAATACATTTGTGAGATACGGATTGATCTGGTCCTGATTGTTCCCGGCCGGTACCGTATCCTGGGGTTTATAACGAGCGGGCTTGTGAAATAGTAAAGTGAAGATAATAATCGCCAAAACCAGGTCAAGCAAAAGCCAATATCGCTTTTTGAATTTCCTTTTTTTGCCGACTTTTAATTTTTTATCTGTATCTTTATTACTCATAATTACTCATAATCATTTTCTACCTTGCTCGATGCTATCAGTATGATTATAATCGATTATTAATTATTCTCAATTGTTTAAGATCGGGATTTACGTTTTTTTCAATAATCAATTGGAAGGATATTAGCTTATGGCGAGTCATTTTGGCGATCGTCTCTTCGATGCCGTAAAAAGCAAGAGAACCTCTTTGGTTGTCGGTTTGGACCCGGTTTACAGCAGACTCCCCTTGGCGATAAGAGATCATCGCCAGATGAACGATGAGTTTGACGCAAATGCTGCCGTGGATGCAATCTTCGATTTTTGCACCCAGACGATGCGAATCGTAGCGCCGATGATACCGGCTCTGAAGATAAATATCGCTTTTTTTGAAAAGTATCTATGGGAAGGCGTAGAGACTTACTATGCGTTGATTTCCGAGGCTGACGATTTGGGCCTGGAAATAATCGGCGACGTAAAACGAGGCGATATCGGCCATACCGCGAAGCTTTACGCCGCTGCTCATCTGGAGAATCCGGAATTAGCAGGCCTTGAGGACACTCTTGCGCCAGACGCCATAACCGTCAACGGCTACCTGGGAACTGATGGTATTGAGCCTTTTGCGGATATGGCCGACAAGCAGGGCAAAGGGCTTTTCGTATTGGTCCGCACCAGCAACCCTTCCGCGGCAGAAATTCAGGATTTTGCCGACGCTCAAGGCCTAAAAATGTATGAAAAGCTCGCTGAAGTCGTTGGCGAAATTGCCAATAAAGCCGAACGAATTGGAAGCAACGGCTACAGTAACATCGGAATGGTAGTAGGCGGCACTGCGCCGCGGGTAACAACTGCTCTGCGCCAAAAGTATGATAAGATATGGTTTCTTGTGCCGGGCTACGGCTCCCAGGGTGCTTCTGCAGCCGACTGTGTGCGATTCTGCAAACCCGACGGCAGCGGAGCTTTAATCAACGCTTCACGTTCGATAATCTATGCCTATGAAAAGCCGCAATATAAAGACCAGTTCGGAGATGACTGGAAAAGGTGCATCGAGCAGGCCGTCATCGACGCAAAGGTCGAATTGGCGAACGCCATGCAGACTCTGATATAGTGTTTTGTGCCTGAGAGAAAAGGTTTGATTATCGTCTGATAGAATGGTATAAAGATTTCTTTAGAGGCAGCGGTGTTTTTTGGTTTGTTTTTAGCTGGAGGAGTGATATGAGATTTTTGAGAAGAAATTCAATAAATGTCTGTTGCATTATTATCACCTGCTTTTTACTTTTACCTCCCTATGCCAAATATTAAGTAGTCAAGTTGGATTTGACTGGATATGGTTTGGATCTGGGGAGTTACTATTTTTTGTTCAATATGGCGAGGTGAAACGATGAGATTTTCTGGAGTTGGAGTATTTGCGAGACGGGGGCTTGTTATCGCATTTGTTGTTCTTATCATGTTTGGTACGATTGAAGCAGCATTTGCCAAGCGGGGAGGAGACGACGGGAAGGCGAATAAGTCTACCTTTGTTTACAGTGGAGAAAAGCGGAACGGCATGGCCGGGGCCAGTCTGACGGACTCCAACGGCCCCTCATTTACGGTTGTTGTGGACATTTCTGAGGATGCGTATGTAAGCGAGTGGGACCCTGAAGTGAACTATGGTTTTGATGAAGAAGTGCGTACAGGCAACGGCGGTCTGGAGTATTGGGGGTACCTGAAGTTCGATCTTTCCCGGATACCGGAGGGCAGTTCTATCATTTCGGCGAAGGTCCGTTTAGACGGCCGCCTTGTAAGCAATGTAGATGCGTTTGTGGGTGCTCACTATTTAGCGGATGACGGTTGGAGCGAGGAGACGATCACGTGGAACAACTGTCCTACGAGTTTCAGCAGCGTGCCATCGGATGTTGTTCAGGCCCACCTGGACTATATGTACTGGGAAGTGGGAGAGGACGTGAATGTCGCTTACAACGGTGACGGTGTGTACAGTGTTGTTCTGAAGATGTGCGATGCGTGCTTGGACAAGTGGGCGTATTTCTATTCGCGCGATACAGAATTTCCTGACTTCTGGCCAGTACTTGAGGTGGAGTGCGCAGGTATCAAATATGGAGGAGGCGGAGGTACGGCAGAGGACCCGTACCTGGTCTATACGGCCGAGCAGATGATCCAGATAGCCGATAACCCCGAAGACTGGGACAAGCATTTCAGGCTCATAGAAGACATTGACTTGTCCGGCTATACGGGCCATCAGTTCCATATTATCAGCACGGACTGGCAAGAGCCTTTTATGGGTGTTTTTGACGGTGGCGGACATGTGATCTCGAATTTTACCTACACAATTGAGGGATTTGTCAGTCGCATGGGATTGTTTGGGTGCCTTGGCGCCAATAGCGAGGTAAGGGATTTGGGGCTGGAGGATCCAAATGTGAGCGTTAGTTTAGGAAATGGCGCAGGGGCCTTGGCAGGTTTGTTGTATGGTGGTGTAGTGCGAAACTGCTGGGCGCGAGGCGTACAGGTATCAGGAGGTTTTCGCGCTGGCGGTCTGGCGGGTGAAATATACGAAGGTCAGCTTGTAGACAGTTATGTTGATGGTGGGTATGTTTTTGGACAGAACAGCTACGTGGGAGGGCTGGTTGGACAAAATAGTGACGTGATAGCGGGTTGCTATTCCACTTGCCAGGTCGATGGTGCCTCAGGTTTTATAGGTGGACTGGTCGGCTATACCAGCGGAGGAAGCGTTATTAACTCATTTTGGGACGAGCAGACCAGCGAACAGTCGTGGAGCTGGGGAGGAACAGGTAAGACAACGGTCGAGATGCAGACTAAAAGCACTTTTACTGACGCGGGCTGGGATTTTGTGGGTGAAAGTGCCAACGGGACCGAAGATATCTGGCGAATGTGTGTGGATGGCTTGGATTATCCACGAATGGCCTGTGAATTTAGCAATTATGGCGATTTCGTTTGTCCCGATGGCGTAAATTTCCTCGATTTTGCTGTATTAGGCTCGGCCTGGCAGAGTGATCCCAATGATGGCAATTGGAATGCGGTTTGCGATATCTCCGATCCTAACGATAGGATTATCAATGAATTGGATTTGACGTTTTTCACAGAAAACTGGCTGGCAGGCATGTGAATTTACTAAGCGGTTTCTGTGTTCTCAGCGGCAAATAAGAACGGATGCGACATACGACATACGCAATACGCAATACGCAATACGATTTTGCAGGCAAAAAAGTCCTGATTATGGGCCTGGGACGGTTCGGCGGCGGAGTTGATGCCGCTAAATTTGCCGCAAAAGCTGGTGCGAAAGTAATAATAACAGATTTGACTTCGCGCCGGCAGTTGAGCGATTCGATAAGTCAGCTCGAAGAATTTCCTGATATTGAATTTCATCTTGGCTCACACGACCCCGTAGATTTTGAGCAAGCCGATATTATAATCGCCAATCCCGCTGTGCCCGGCGATAATGAGTTTCTCGAAATTGCCCGAAGCCACAAGAAATTCATCACATCCCAGATAAACATATTTTTCCAGCTTTGTCCTGCGCAGATAATCGGTATAACTGGAGCCAATGGTAAAAGCACAACAGCGGCACTGACGGCCCATCTGCTCAAGAGTGCCGGAGAAGAAAAAGTGTGGCTCAGCGGCAATATCGGCAACGAGCCGTTATTAACCAGGTTAGACAAAATTGCTCCCGATGATTTGGTTGTGCTGGAGTTATCAAGTTTTCAGATAGAACAATTAGCGCAAATCCAACAAGCACCGACAGTTGCACTCTTGACGAACCTTACACCAAACCACCTTGACCGCTACGGCACATTTGAAGATTATTGTGCCGCCAAGGAGAATATCTTCAAATTTCAGTTACGTAGGGTGGGCTTTAGCCCACCGAACAAAACTTGGTGGGGCAAGCCCCACCCTACTGAAAACAGACCTGCCGTATCTATCTTCAATGCTGAGGACAAAATCGGTGCGGAATGGTTTGATAAATACAAGAAAGATGCCGGCAGGATTTGCATCATATTTTCAGCCGGCGATATAAGTGAGAGAATCCGTAAGAGTTTCGGCTTGCCGGGCAGAGCTAATCTTTCGAACCTTGCCGCTGCTGTGGCCATTGCCAGGCATTTTGGCATTGACGATGACCAGCTCAGAACTTCCTTGCCGCAGTTTAAGGCACTGCCTCATCGTCTCGAATTGGCCGCGCAAGTAAACGGCGTGTCCTGGTACAACGATTCGAAAGCTACCACGCCCGAAAGTGCAATAGCCGCGATTGAGGCTTTTGAGCAGCCGACAATTATTATTGCCGGCGGATATGATAAAAAAGTGGCTTTCGATGAACTCGGCCAAAAAATAGCCGAAAGCGCCAAGGCTGCTATCCTGTTCGGACAGACCGCCGAAAGAATCGCAGATGCAATACGCAAGACCCAAGACACAAGCCTCAAGGCACAAGACACAATACGGAATACGCGAATTGAGCTTGTCAATTCTCTTGCTGAAGCAGTCCAATTAGCGAACCAGCTCTCAGAAAGCGGCGATGTTGTCCTGCTGAGTCCTGCCTGCGCAAGCTACGATATGTTTGAGAACTTCCAGCAGCGCGGCTGGCAGTTTGTCAAACTCGTGCAGAAAATCAGAGATTGATTATGAGGCGCATAAAAAAGGCCGAGCTAAACCAGACCAGCCTTGAGAATATTTAAATTATACGTTTATTCATTTTCCTTCGTCAAGATTGTCTATTACTTTAACCTCAGCGTCGTGCGGGGCGCCTGCCTCATAAATGTCTTTTGGGCCTGTGGGGGGTAATCTATTAACATTAATAGTGTTACGCTTTCACCTTTGGTAGTCTTTTGATACACCATAAATTTCCTGGCGAGGTGTGTTTCGGCTTCGACGATAACTGTAATACACTCGAACTGCCTGTTTTAGTCTAAATAAAATCTTATTTTTTGCCAGCTTTTACTCTAAGACAGCGGTGGATTATAGGAGTATATTTGCCCGTAAGCCGGGAAATGGGAAAACCTGCAAAAAAGTTAGCCTGCCCATTCGGTCCTTACTGAACTTAGAATAAGCCAATCTGCCTTATCAACTCAGTCCTCGGTGATTTTTTCGACAATCGCTCGTAAAGTAGCCTTTTAAATTTGTCGATTTCAAGGCACAGAAGCCAATAGTTTTTTGAGGGTGTAAAAATGAATGAAACAGCCGAGCGAAGAACAGAACAAAGACTGCGTTATTATTGGCCTATCTGGTTCGCCGAGGACTTTAACGAAGTTCTTTCACAGGGCCAGATGATTGATATTTCCAGCAGTGGTGCGGCATTTACCTGCCACGCCGACAATAGTTGTCCATACATTGGCCAGCATATAACCGCTCGCTTCAGTGTCCCTCACTTCGGCCCGGATGATTCGTTCGATATGGCAAATTTTACCCGCTCAGGTCATATTTCACGGATCGATGAAGTAAGCAGCTTCCTGCGTCGTGTTGTGATTCAGTTTGCCGAACCGCTGCCCTTCAGGCCCGGCGAACAGGCCGACGGCGAAAGTGAATCCGATGCAGAGAGAACGCTTGAGACCGCAGAGATGTGATAACTACCCTTATCTGTGGCCGGAGTTGCGCATTACGTTCGATGCAATACGGCATCTCGTGGAATAATATTAGTATATCATATTGTGTGCGAGAAAGAGCAGAGAGCGAACAGCGACAGGGGCGATTCTTACGAATCGCCCCTGTTGATTTTGCGAGATGGTATTTGGGTTGGTGATTAAGCGGACTTTTTCTTTTCTGTGGAGTTGTTTTCTGCTGAAATCCCGTTTTTCAAGTAGTACTTTCGATGCAACAGGCCGCGAATCAGCAGCCCGGCACCTACGCCACAGAGGACCGCGAATACAAGAGCTCCCGGATTCCTCATAGGATCAAAAAAGGTAAAGCCAATCCCGATGATAATCAGCATAATTCCGGTGCTGACATATTTAATCCACACAGGGCCTGTTGGCTTGGGTTTTGGAGGAGGTGGAGGTATTAAATCCGACAGTGGTGTGCCTTTTTCGATGGCCGCCATGATCTGTGTATGTTCGAGGCGTTTCCTAAGATAGTAAATTACGCCTACAACAATGATGGGGCTGGATACACCCAACAGTATTATCAACACCATCAAGCCATGCAAAATATTGTCCATTTTTTACTCCTTTCGTTTCTAAATTAATGTTAAAGAGCTTAATCTACTATTTTATTCTTATTAAGCCGTTGTTGGTCTTCAGGTAGACTTTGCCGACGCAGCAGAGTTGGCCCGGGCTTACCATTTCTATAAGTTTTGCCTTCTTTGCCCTTCCGATTACGGTTAAGGGCAGGTCGGTTCTTATAGAGCCATTATGCGTCCAGGCCGGCTTTAGATAACAGTTGGTTTTCATCGTTTTATCTGCCTTAATTATTAAATTGCTTTTCTTTTAAGTTTTTGCTGTCTTTTGCTGGTTAGTCGCTGGTTTTGGACGTCAGGTTTCAAAAAATGAGCAATATTTCTTTTTTTTCGTTTAATATCTCTGCTGTGAATTTTTGGTATATTTTCTATAATAGTTCTGGAAAAAACTGAAACTTTTCAGGCTTTCTTTTCGACTAACCATAGAAGGAGCCTTTTTTGGTAGAGAAAATATGGCAAAGGCAGCAAAAGAAGAAAAAGTGGTTACAACTGCTTCGCGGCGGTGACCACCAGGCGTTTGCTGAGTTCATTGAAAAATACAAAGAGACGGTTTTTTTGTGCTGCCGGCGACTGGGGCTGAAAGAGGACGAGGCTGAGGATGTGGCGAGTGAGACGTTTATGGCTGCTTTCAAGGGTATTGGGCGATATCGCGGCCGGGCTGAATTAAGCACGTGGCTTTGGACAATAGCGTACCGCCAGGGAATAAATTACCTGCGGAAGAATCGAAAGCAATGGCAGCTTGAAGTTGAACCGGATGAACAGGTTGGTGGAAGTAAAGAGCCGGAGCCGGCGGCAGCAATACAAGACAGAGAAACAGAGAAAATCGTTTGGGAAGCGGTCGAACGGCTGCCGCGGCTTTGGGCTATGGCTGTTGTACTGTACTATCGAGAAGAAAAAAGTATTGTTGATATTACAAAAATAATGCAAATAAAGGAAAATACGGTTAAAACATATTTGTTTAGAGGACGTGATAAATTGAAGCAAATATTAACTGCAGCTTTCCAAGAGGATATTGATGGTGGCCGATAAATTAAATGAAGATAAATTTGATGAGATGTTAGGACAGTCTTTGCGGAGACATTCAGAATCGGTCCCTGCTGATTTTACCAAGAGGATGTTAAGACAGATCGAGGAAGCGGAGCAGCAGGAGATTTTGGCCCGGGTTATCTGGCAGGAAAGACTCGCTCTGGCGGGGTGTATTGTATTTGGCGTTCTGGCGGCTGTTGGAGTTACGGTTTTTCCGGGTAAGGTTGTGGGGATTCTTCGAAGCATTGCTGCAGGCTTTACAGAGCGGGGCGGGGCTGTGGTTGACGGAATCGGCCAGACAATATCATTGGAAACTATCAGGAGTCAGTGGCAATTGTATACGATCCTTGCGCTTGTGCTTGGATTTGCCCTTTATTGTTTTGTGGATATGTTAGTGGGCGACAGGTTAAGGGTAGCGTGAGAGGAAGGGGCGGGGGGGGGCAAGAGAATTTTAGGGACTTCGGCTTTTTCAGAATCAGGTTTGAGGGTTTGTGGCAGGCCCCGTAAGGCCAGCGGCCGACTTAGGGGGCAATCCTTGGGGTGTGAAATTTTTTTCTGGCGCTCTGTAAGCGCCCTTGTATACTAATCTTATGAGTCCCTGTTTGGGTAAACTAT
>VRUL01000074.1 GCA_019456145.1 Planctomycetota bacterium | reverse complement strand
TTTTTCCTCTCAGGTGGCTCTTTAAAGACATCGCGAAACGTGAGCAAGTTATATCGGAACTTCAAACTGCTTTGGACAATATACAAACGCTGCGGGGATTGCTCCCCATTTGTGCCAGCTGCAAAAAGATACGCGATGATGATGGATATTGGCATCAGGTCGAAGTTTATATACGCGATCATTCGGAAGCTGAATTTAGTCATAGTATATGCCCTTTGTGCACAAAAAAGCTTTATCCTGATATTTATTAAGAATAGGAAAAAACAACGGAAAGTAAAACTGAATATTAATCTTACTGCTATCATAAAAATACTTTTCCAGGGCTTTGTCTCAAAGCTCGATATCGGTTCCAAGGCCGAGGTCTTCGGCCCTGCGCAAAACAAAGTCTGCTACTGCGACATCCTGCATCGTGAGGCCCACAGATTTAAAAAGGTGATTTCATCCTCTGCTTCACGGCCGTGTATTTTACCCGCGGCTATCTCACCTATCTCGCCGTGGGTGTGAGATTCGGTAATAAAGCTCTCATTTATAGGGATTATCAGGTCACCGGCTTCGGCGAGGCAAGCCGTGCGTTATAGAACATCCTATATAGGATATAATTTTTGTTCTGAGGTGTCAACGATTATACCTTTATCTATTAATCGTATTGGTTTTTTTTGAGTATGACCAAAAAGAACCTTCAGGACCTCGCTGAAGGAAAGCTGCTGCACCTGGACCAGACTGATTACCCAGGTGTATGAAGTTGACCCTATGGAGTGTCCGCGCTGCCATTCACCCGGTGTGAATCGTTCTTTCGAGGAGCGACCGTATAGAATAACTGCAAAAGCGGAACCCCTCCTCCAGGAGAGGAAAGTATCGACTTCACCAGGCACTACAGACAGAATCGATTGACAGTCGGTTGAATATATATCATCTTTGCAGGTATTCATGAAACCATTTATCGTTTATCGCTTAGTTGAGTTTTCTCAAAAATATCTCCTTGGGGTCATCCTGGCGACAGCCCTTATTACCGGTGGCTCAGGTATTTTCGCGCTTAATAAAACGATTCTCTTAGCAGCCTTTACCCCGGTAATCGGATTCTTAAGCCTGGTCTCAGCCAATCTCAGCCAGGCTAAACAGTTTGGCATCGAACTCATTATCCTTCCGGCGATTTTAATTTTGGACGTTGTCCCAAAGTTGTATGATGAACTAAACCCACTGGTAACAAACCTCCAAGAGATCTATCTTCAGAGCTGAATTTATGTCAAGATATTTAGCCCAAAGCCGGTCCCAAGAGTCGGGATAAAACACCTTATGCACAACTACCTTCAGCCAGTTCATAAGTCCTGACTCACTCCATCGTTTGCCAACAGCCCAGATTCGATTCTTTACTTGGCTGAATGCACTTTCAATCGCATTCGTGGTTAAAGGAATCCAAACTCCGTTTTCAAACCAGAAGTCAAAAAAAGTAGTAACCTCCTTGGAGAGATTTTTGATATACGTCCTTGCGTTTGGATATTTATCTTCGGAAAGTGCCTCGATCAGTTCAGTAAAACCTTGCTTGGTCTTCTCTGCAAGTTGCTCCACCTTCTCGAAATCCTCAGCACTCAACCGTTCTAAATCGGCCTGTTTAAGATTCATACCCGGAATGGATTTCAGTTTCTCCTTAAAGGGTTCCTGTTGAGGTTTCTTCAGATGATCCCTATAAAGCACGTAAGGGAAATCTCTTTTCCCATGCCACATACATCGCTGAGGGCGCATCCCTGGATCCAAAAGGCCCTCTACTATTCCAGGACCACCATCAGAAAAAAGTACCTCCAGCTTAGAATAATTCAACCTACGTCCCAGATCCTCTCGGATCTGTTTCCATGATTTGTCAATCCATATTCCTACAAGCTCGAACTTCTCATTCTCAGCCCTTGAAGCCAAAGCCCAGCGCATCTCTACCTTTTTGCCATGACCTTTATCATCGGCTTCTTGTAAGCGTACTTTCGTGCCATCTACCATCAGGTAGCGATATGGGATGTTTTTCATATCCGGCCACTGGCACATTTCCTGCCCGAAGCGTTGAACTTCCCTGTGTAATGTGCTTTTACTCATATCTGTGCCTATTATCCTGTCTACCTCCTTCACGCTCTTCCTGTAGGATAAATGGCATACGAGCCCTATTCCACCCTCACCGCTCTCCTCTATATGGCGGCGATAGGCAGGTAGACCTATGGCCTCTGACAGTGGACTCACGGTCTTTTTCGTTTCTTTGTCCAGAACCCTGGCCAAGCGATATCCAAATAATCCATAAGCGGTACGTATTTGTCGTGGCTTTGCTCGCCGGCCATTCTTCACATAGCGGCCGGGAAAGGATGCTTTCAGCGTTTCGATCGCTTTCTCTTCAATCGCAGAAAAAATCGCTCGTAGTAGCGCGAAGAACAACTGGGACATGAACTGTCGCAACTGATATACTATGTTATTGATCTTTGCTCCCTTTTCTGGTATCTGTACATTGAGTGTAAGTTCAATACAAAGATCATTCATCGGGTTCTTTTTTCCTTTCTTTGTTTTTCTCAACACTAAAAGGATCGAAGAATCAGCATCTTTCAAAATAGCCCAAAAGTAGTTAACACTTTTATCAGAATTGATTACGGCTAGACAGAGTTCGGACTACCTGAGGTTGGAAAGGGGTGTTTTTTAGACTGATAGCTGATAATAGCCTAAGCTGGTTTTAGAAAATCAGACTGTTTCCAGGGGACTTTTCATTCATGAGATCTAGATTACTGAGACCAGTTTTGAGCCCATAGGGAAATTCCAAGAAGTATCATAAAACACTGTAGAACCTGGAAAAATAGACGCCTTGCTTCTATTTTTTACGGATTTCCGCGCAGATCGGGCTTGAAACAGGTTTAGAGCGTCAATTTTTCCAAAAAAAATGGAAAAATAAGTCCGTGCGTCTATTTTTCCAAAATTCCCCACTGCAGCGCTATATGTATAATTTTTTCAAGGCTGCTCTATTGGTAGCTCTACCTGAGAAGCACTTCTCATTGATACCAATTGAATGAGTGAGGGAATTGGATGAGCGTTTAAGTGGCAACTTATTCCCGGAATCACCGGCAAGTTTCACCTTTATGGGGAGGGATTTTTTATTCAAATTTGTAAACTGATTTCTGAAAGATGCCGATTAAACTAATCATACTGCAACGAGTGCAAAGCTTGATGATCCTGCTATATAAAACTTGGGAGAAGGGTGGAAAATAGAGAAACCGAAGCGATTTGATTTTCCGCACGTTATCACTAAACGGTCATAGTCAATTTACTCGGCAAAATCGTCCTCTATCATCTCGAGGACGCTCAAGCCGTCTCTTACGCTCTTCCGCACTTAACCCTTTACGGCTCCTTCGCCGTCGTTTCCAAGATAAAAAAGGTCTTTCATATAATCTCATTTTTTCTGCTAATATTTCTGCCATAAACCTTTCTAGACTTTTTTTTGAATATATACGCTCAGCTTCCTCTATGGCCAGTACAAAAGACGGATTTTTTCTGTACCGCCAGAAGCTTGTCCTACTGATTCCAGCCTTTCTAATTGC
>VRUL01000010.1 GCA_019456145.1 Planctomycetota bacterium | reverse complement strand
GGTGTCCGGTACATTTTTTTCTTTCAAAGTATGGCCACTAAGCTATTAATCCCAACGCCCCGGCTTCGTTTACAATAGGTAATTAAAGGTGTCCAGGTAATTAAAGGTGTCCGGTACATTTTTTTCTTTCAGGTAATTAAAGGTGTCCGCGGTAATTAAAGGTGTCCGGTACATTTTTTTCTTTCAAAGTATGGCCACTAAGCTATTAATCCCAACGCCCCGGCTTCGTTTACAATAATCAATCATCCTTAATTCACCCCTTAGGGGTCAAATAATCATTTCAAACAAACGCCGGCCGTCCCGGCCTCGTTGAAAATAATCAATCATCATTAATCAATAATCATTTAAAAGGCGTTTCCCTGATTTCTGCGTCCTGTAAGCCCCCAATTTACCAATCCACCACCCACCCGTCCACCATAATAATCTGCGTAAATCAGCGTTAATCCGCGATTAAAAAAAGTTTATTTTTTACCGTTTTTTTGTTTACGATTGTTTGGTAATCTGTTAATATATAGATATGTTTGCCAGAAGGCAAACGTAACCCGCCAGCAGGCGCCATATTTAGCGGAGAACCGCATGTCGTAAGCCACAACGCAGCAAGGTCTTAAGGCCAGAAGGCCCAGTCAAATATCAATAATCAGTAAGAAAGGGGTGTTTCTTATGACCACCGAAGCACAAATTCTCCCAAACTGCCGTAACGCCCCAAATTCAACCGGCCCAAACAGCCACAAGCTTTTTGGGATTCGCTCTATCACTCTGTTCCTTTGTGCCTTAGTGCCTTTGTGGCTATGAGTTAATTATGAAAAACGAACCACCTGCTATAAGCTACGCAAGCCGCCTATTTAGCCCAGATTGCCAACCAATTATGACCTTTTTATGCAAAACGAACCCAATTTCCCGGATGACCAAATGAACGTAAATAAAGTAATAACAAAGGATTAAGAAAATAAATGCGATTGGACACTTGGTGAAAACGAACCCAAAACGAACCCAATCAAAGCCAATACAAAGCCAATAAAAGCCAATAAAATGACAAAACAAACCCAATACAAAGCCAATCAAAGCCAATTTTACAATCCACCCGCCCGAATCCCTGCTGAAAATCAGTTGCCTGATGGCTCAAGGTTTTCTATGCTGGGCTCACGGCTTTTTCATGCTCTGGATAAAAAAGGATTTTGTGGGGAAAATGTCCAATGAAAAGATTAATTAGCTGGTTGTTTGTGTCAGTTATGGGTTTAGCGCTGATGGCTTTTTCATATTATAAATACCAATACGAGCCTGGTGAAAATCCCTGGGACAATGTTTTTATGTACATAGGCGCAGGCGACCCGAATTGTGAGCTTGAAGGATTGGAATATACCAGGAGACCTGTTCGGCTGCTGCCACTGCCCGGCAGGGCGCAAAGTTTCACCCAGATTGCCAAAAGTTTCGGGGCGCATGTTGAGAGGTCCTATCGTCTTGCTTTCCAGGAAAAAGTGATTCTTTATTCTGATATTTCAGTTGATTTTACAAGCGATATGCTTGATTGGGGCCAGTTGCCGGCCAGTGGTATGGACGAGGTATTGGCCGGTTTCAGCACGAGCAGCAGAGACCAGATTACGGTTGATGGTCGCGTTCTTAAAGTTACCGGTCAGTTGAAGAAAGGAGTTAGTGTCTTTGCAAACAGTTACCTGATTGGTGAAAGTGCTTCGGCCCGGGAATTGTTTGGCCCTGATGAGGAAGTTGTCCAAGATGCCTACATCCTTCGATTGCCGAAAGAGCAATTGGAAGATTCAGAAATCGGAGAACAGCTTAAGGGGGCTTTTCCAAAGCCGCGATTCACCGCTTATATGCCGCTAATCCGAACGCCGCCGGCAGCCTTTGCTATCTATATCGGAGGTCTGGCCCTGCTTCTTGTTGGTGGCTGTCTTGCATTGTTTGAGCTTTACTGCATTCTGGCCGACCGGATTCGCAATAAATGGCTTCGCCTTCCGCTGGCTGAGATTCGTAAGTATAAGCATCTTTTTATCGCGATGAATCTAATTTATTTCGGAACCGTCCTGCTTTTTATGCTTTTGGCCTATGCCGTGCCGGAACTTCAAAGCTGCTTTTTAGTAGGGGTGTCCTCCCAAATTGAGGAAGGTTCAGGTATTCTGGGCATAGCTGGCGAAGCATACATGAGCAGGAATATTTTGCGGGCGGCGGTGACAACCTTTGCGATTAATTTTCCGTTTGGGTCTTTGTTGTGCATAACGCTTCCGTCGATAATCATTCCGGGTGCGGGTGTTTTGGTTGTCGGTCTGAGAGCTACACTTTGGGGGCTTATATTAGCACCGAGTTTCAGCGAATTATCCAGTATGATGGTCCCGCACAGCGTGACGCTGCTGTTTGAGGGACACGGTTATGTGATCGCGGCGTTCTTCGGCGTGCTGGTTTTGGTTTATCTTTTCCGCAAATCAGAAGGGCCGAATGTCGGGATTCGATACGGCAGAGCACTGCTGATGAATGTAAGGGGCAATTTGCTGGTTATTATCGTTCTGGTTATCGCAGCCGTCTATGAGGCGACTGAAGTGATTTTGATGATGCTTTACGCCGGACGTTGAATCTCAGTGGGTGAGCAATTCGAATTCCTTGCTGCTGAGGGACTGCCTGAGCTTTTGCAGGGCCAGCAGCTCGATCTGCCGGACCCTTTCCTTAGTCAGGTCCAGTTCCTGGCCGATTTGCTTTAAGGTTTTTGTCTTCTTTTTTAAGGGCGAGCCTGTAAGGCCGAAATGATTTAGAATTATGTACTGCTCCCGTTCGTTGAGTTCATTCTTGATAACCTGTGTCAGACTTAGACGTGCCCGCTCGATAGTAGCTATGTCGGCGGTGGCCGTGGCCCTCAAATCGCGCTGTATGTCGGCCAATGAGGCTGCCCTTTTCCTGCTGAGCTGTGTACTCTTGCCGGACACCCTTGCATACTCCTTGGCAATATTCAACGAGGCGCGCTTGCTGAAACGAAAGCCCTTTTTGTAATCGAATTCCTCGACTGTTTTAATCAATGCGAAATTACCCTTGCTGACAAGCTCAGGAAAACTTACTCCGCTTTTAACGTGCCTGCTTGCAATGCTGACGACCAGTCGCAGGTTGGCTTCGACTATAGTTTTTCTGATTGTTTCAGCCTCGGCTAAATAGCCCTCTATCTCTTTTAGCCGTTGGCTCGAAACAAGAGTTGGTTTTATGCCGGCCCTGGTAGTGGAAGCCAGATATTTTAAGTAATTGTATCTTCGAAAAAGCCGGCGTTCGTGGTCCCTGTTAAGAACGGGAGTATCTTTCAGCGTCTGCAAATACTCCGGCAACAGATGTTCGCCAAGTAACTCGAACGGCCCAGAGCTTCCGGCTGAGGTGGGCTTTTGGATTTTTATGGGCTCTGCGAGAATTTTTTCTCCGGCGTTTTCTTTGAGGAAATCATTGCTGGGAATGAACTCGATTTTTTTGACCAGAAGCGCCTTTGCCCTTCGATGGTTGATAATGCGGTATATGGAGCTTCTACTTCGATTGAAGCTTTTCATCAATTCCCTGACATCGGTTCCCTGTTTGAAGAGCTTATAGAGTTCCGCGGCCTGCGTAGAGTTGACCACGCCGGACGGCTTCTTGAAAATGGGTTTGTCGGGATGGGCCTTTTCGTGGTTTAAGATTATGTACCTGACGGTTTCATGCGCCCTGCCGATTTGATCTGCTATCCTGTTTATGATCTGGTGACGAGGCATTTTCGTGCTTGCTGCAAGTGCGGTCGCCTGTTTTATGATCTGTTGTTTTTGGCTGTCCGTCAGCCGGACAAAGTCTTTGGCCCTGGCCACAAAGTCCGGATTTGCCTCAATGAATCTATCGAGGGCTGATTGCGTAAATCCAAGGCATTTTTTCCCATCTTTGAAGATGAACTTTCTGGCCATCAGGCCTCGTCTTCGCCAGCGATGAATTGTTTTTGTAGAGACGCCGAAAGCGGCAGCTAACTGTTTAATGGTGTAAACTTTTCCGTTTTGCTCGGAGACCGGACGGGCAAGTCGGGCGCTTAGCCTGGATATGAAAATATGCAGGTCGTCGGCGAGCTGGTCGCCTTTTATGGGCTGCTGTTCCGGTAGGTCCCTGGGTTGAATACCGGTGATGCGGAAATAGACAAAGTCGAAGGGATATTCCATATTGGTGTCGATAATGGTAAGGAGCTTTTCGGCGGCTTCGAGCTGCTGGACGTGCTGCTGTTCTGAGGCAAATCGAAGCTGGGCCAGCAACTGCGCTAAGTTTTGATTCTTTATCTGTCGCATCGTCGAAACTCGATTTTCCGCCGATAGGCGTCCTGTGGAGATACCAGATTCTCGTAACAAGCATCAAGCACCTCATTTTCCCAATATAACCAAGTGTCCATTTTACCAAATTGGGCGCAAAAAAGCAATATCGAGAGAATTATCGAGACTATTTTTGTATTTTACGGCAGGGGCAAGATGTTCAGCAAATCTCTTAATTGATGGAATAACCAGGCAAAAAAAGAACGGCGGGACACAATAAGCCCCGCCGTTGGATAGCAAATATGCTATTTATAGCCGAATCAATTTCCGTCAGGGCCAAACGCACCCGGGTGCAGGCCTTGCGCGCAGATTATTCAGCTGCCCCGCCTGAATCTTCAATGTCGTTGGCCTTCTGAGGATCAAGCTGACCTGTCGCAACCAGCTCATCAAGCTGCGTAGGCGAGTACTTTCCAAATCCCGGACCAGCAGGACTGCCATATTGCTTGCCATGTATCCCGTAGAATGGGTCGTTCTCAACTGTCTGGACAGTCGCAAAAGCTCCCCATATCTCAGGGCCAATTTCTACTCCGTCTGCATCATACCAGACGTTAGCTACCTTATTTGCCGAATCTGAAGGAGTAACGATTTTGGTGAAATAGGTCCAGTGAGCTTTCTTAAGCTTGTCGTTAACCATAATTTCATCAGACCCCGACATGTGGTTTGTCAGCCATGCTCCAGAATTGGTGTAAGTAGGATAGCCATAATGCCGATCCAGTTTGCCATCCCCATCATTGTCCTGGTTGCTTAACCACGCATCATTCCACTTCATCGACAGATCAACATTACGATATGGCCATGCCCAGTGGTTTGCAGCAGTTGGGTTAGCTGTAAGGTAGGAATCATCATCCCCTTCATAGGGTGGGAATCCGGCTCCACCAGCGTAGGAATTGTAATACGAACCGTTGAACATGTGGGCCTGGTAATTGTAACCAAAGATGTCATAGCCGACCTTTATCGGCTGACCTGTAAGGTAATGGGCGGCACTATAAAAGATTGACGGTTCTTTGTCTTTGAGGGTGGCTGCGTTTGCCACAATTGCAATTGTCATTGTCACTATTGTACAAATTGTTAGTAAGCGTTTCATTGTTGTCTCTCCTGTTAATTGGTTAACTTTCTCTTCTCACACTTCATTTTCACTACGGACTGTCCGCAGCAAACAATACATACTCATCAATCCCTTGGTGAAAGTTCAGTCCCTTTGGTTAGCGTATAGTTTTCTTTTTCTATCCGCTATTTCTATCCGCTGTCCGCTGGTTTTTTGCTCCATAGGCATTTCCTCCATTTTGCCAACCCCTTATATTCAAGAGCTTTATGCGGACCGTTTCCTGCAAAACAGGCCCACAACGGCGGGGCTCATTGAGCCCCACCGTTGGATAGCAAATATGTTATTTACCGCCGAATCAATTTCCGCCAGGGCCAAACGCACCCGGATGCAGTCCGTGGCCGCGATTGTTGCCCAAGTTCCGCGAGATAGCGTTCACCTCATCTAGTATCGTTGGTGTAAGGGAAATCTGGTTTGTGGTACCACGGAAGTCGTTGAAACCAATCGCGTTGTCAAAAACAACGTCTGCCGTTGTGTCTCTTGTATCAGTGAGTTCGAAGGCCACGACGTCAACGAGTTCTGCGTTGTCACTCACTAAACTAACTTTGTTCTTAACCACGCGATTGTTTTTGATTTCCTTCGCACCGGCACCGCCCCAGCGGAAGTCTGCGTACAAGACAATACCCGTACCAGAGTAGCCGCCGCAATCGTCAGGATCTACGTGGAGGGTCCCGGTTATCTTGTTATGCGAGACCACGTTGTTCTCAACTACTCCACCTGAGAAATCTGCGATAAGAATACCGATGCCTCCGCCACAAATTGTACGTAGGTCGGTTATGACATTGTGGCTGATCTGCCAGCCGCTTCCACGCCAGTTGCTAACGGCCTGAACAGCGTTTGTGAAAGTGCAATGGTCAACGGTTACATCATTGATGGCCTCACCGTTCATAATTGCCAAGTCAACTGTGAAATCCAGGTGGCTAATCGTGGCACCATCACTTCCTGCCAGAAGTCGGAATCCCTGGTTATCGATGTTAGGGTGACCATGTGGCGGTCCATCGTTAATGACGGCGCCACCTTCACCTTTTATTTCCACTTCTTTGTCAACTAATGCTCCAAAGTGGTTGCCCGGACCCACAAGAATAGTAGCGCCCGGCAAAACACTGGGTGAGTCGATAGCTTCCTGAATTGTCGAAAAGTCGCCGGGGACATCCCATGTTGCAGCGTTTGCTGTGGCGCTCATGATCAAGACCAGAGCTGTTACTACACAATTTGCTAATAAACGTTTCATTTTTGGTTCTCCTTCAATAGTTCATAGACAACAAACTATTCACTAAAGACTATTTCCTAACTCATTTTTTGCTGCCCGCTGTTGGCGAGTCCGCAGCAAACAATACGTACTCCACAATTCCTTGGTGAAAGTTCAGTCCCTATGATTAGCTACGACATTTCTCCGTAGGCATTTCCTCCATTCTGCCGACCATTAGCCGATTTTTAATAAAGTTTTCCGGTTACTTATCTTGATTTGGCAGGAGGGGTTGAAATTGGTGGGGCATACATGAAAAGTTGTGTTCGGGGCCACTTGTGTACAACTGAAGCTGCATTGGAAACGCGATACACAAGCGATTGCCCGGAGTGTCTTTCTACCTCTGGTCACCACTATTCTCCCACTGTCCACTGCGCCAACCAAACTAACGGCAGCAGTGCCGGACAGTTTCGAAAATTAAAACCCCACTCGTTAATAAATCAATACATAGATGCGATTAATTTTCTACGGCTATCTTCCTGAAGGTCAATAAAAAAACACCCAAATTCAGTTGTTCTCGTTGTTTTTGGACTGATTTTTCTCCAGTTCCTAAACTTGTATGCGTTTAGCTTGAGAATGTGGTTTTTAGACTAAGAAATGGCATTTTACGGCGATTTGTCCTTTTTGCAGGACAATGAAAGGATTAGAAAATCTGACACACGCTGAAAAACTGCTGTTTGTCAAAGCGGTTTTTTGATTTTACTTCAAGATTAAGCAGGCGCAGCAAACTTCAAAGCAAGACGTAAGAGGCAAAAAAACTCCCTGCTTTTGCCTTATGAAGTTGTGAGTTACGCGTTTAATTGCGTTTAAATTTATGCGACGAGGGTTTTGGCTAAATCGACGGCTGAGGCGGCGTCGGGTGAATAACCATCGGCGCCAATCTTGTCGGCGTAACCCTGTGTTACCGGTGCCCCGCCTATCATAATTTTCGCAGAAAGGCCGGCATCCTTCAGGGCCTTTACGGTTTTTTCCATACTCGGCATTGTCGTGGTCAACAGCGCGCTCATACCAACTACATCGACACCGGTGGCTTTGGCTTGCTCCACAAACTTTTCAGGCCCGACGTCGACACCGACGTCAATGACTTCGAAGCCGGCGCCCTTGAGCATCATAGCCACCAGATTTTTACCGATATCATGCAAATCGCCCTGGACTGTCCCTATCATAAGCTTTCCGCGGGGTTTGACCCCGGCCTTGGCAAGCTCCGGCTCAAGGATTTCCATCGACATTTTCATCGCGCGGGCGGCAATAAGCACCTCAGGTATGTATACCTCGTTCTTTTTGAAACGGTCGCCAATAACGTCCATACCTGAAATCAGCCCGTCATTGAGTACACTTTCTGCCGGTGTGCCTTCATCAAGGGCTGTTTTTGTGATTTCTACGGCGGTGTTTTGGTCACCTTTAATAATCGCGTCAGCTAATGCTTTCAAATCTGCCATCTATTGTTCACCTCAGCCTCGTTAGGGTCTCTAACGGGTTCCAAAAAATTAGTCGACGTACCTGCGTATGGCTTTCATTTTGCGTTATATCGGCAAAACAGGGCCTATTTGCTTTATTTCCAATTGAAGCCAGGATTAAACATTATTCCACAGAGTAAAACAAGGATTAAATTAAACTTTTTGACAGTAAAACGTTTTTTCATGACAAACAATACAGCAAAATGGGGTTTTACCCGATTTTATCTGGCTTCTGTTATCAAAAAATGGATTATTAAGCCGCCCTTTTGGTTCCGGATATCGGCAGTTGTTTGGGGCAAATAAGATATATCTGAGAAATGAGACAGACTCAAAGTGCTCGGCGCTGTTGTTCAGCAGGGAGTAAAATAATTGGCGTCAGCGGGAATTTATGATTGACGTTGATTGCCGAAAACCGTAAATTCAGGAGATATGGCCCTTTGGTAAGAGGATTTGGCAGTAAAATGCTCAGGATGAGTGCTTTTCTCATACCAGTCTGCTTGTATAGGTCAGGAAAAACAGGGAAATGTAGCTGAATTGACGTCAAATGGGAAGCCCGGTTAAAATAGCTTAAATCAACTTTTTTTTGGAGAGAATCCCTATGGAAAACATGCTCTTGGCAGAGGCTATCCAATCCATATCTGAATGTACCTTATTTGTCACCTTTCTAATCTCGGTCGTACTTTACCTGGTTTGCGGCTTCGTGATAGTCTGCCTTGTGCCCAACCTGGGCAACAAGCTGATCCTGCTGGGTGTGCTTACCGGGGCCGCTGCGCTTGTATTTGCAGTGACTATGGCCACTGGGGCCAGCCTCGCCTGGGTTTTGATATTCGCCGCCTTTTTTCTTGTATTCTATGGTGCGACAAAATTCAGCCAGTAAAAATCTGGTGAGTTCAAGATAAACGCAGAGAATGTTGACCGGATGGCAGGAAATTAGATGGTAAAAGTCTTCAGCGGTGACGGTTCGTTAGGATGCAACAGTTCGAATATGACGAAGTGTCGCCGCCTGTTTTTCAAGTGGATCTCACAAAAAGGTTCTGCAGGCGGCCGAGTGATATTCTCAAGCAGACCTGGAATCCCTGAAAAACGGTTTTGGAATTGATAATAAGAAACGAATTATGAAATATGAGTGACTATATAGTTTTAGTCAAACAGGTTCCCGACGTAACACAAATCACCGACAACGCCTTTGATCCGGAGACGGGTACGCTGGTTCGCACTCGGCTGGCCAGCGTAATCAACGAACTGGACTCCCAGGCGCTTGCTTTCGCGAACCAGATGAAGGGAGCCGACCGCGGCAGGGATGGCAAAATCATTGCGTTGACCATGGGCCCGCCTATGGCGGAGGAGATTCTGCGATATTCCCTGAGCAGGTGTGCTGATATGGTGGTGCTTCTCACCGACAGGGCCCTGGGCGGGGCAGATACCGTGGCCACTGCAAATCCCTTAGCGTTTGCAATCAGAAAGATAGTCAAAGAGATACTTAAAGGAAGCGATGATTATTATGTGGTTAGCGGGATGCAATCAGTGGATGGTGACACTGCTCAGGTGCCGCCTCAAATCGCTGAGGAGCTGGGCCTTCCTTGTATCGCTTATGTCACCAAGTCCGAATTCAAGGGCAGGCATTTTGAATTCACGCGGATTATCAGCGGGGGCAGCCAGGTAGTTGCTGCCCGGAAAAAGCCGGTCGTAATAACGGTTGCCAAATACGAATATCCTCTGTTCGCAACATTCTCGGCAAGTCGAGAGGCAAATAAAACCGAAGTTATTCGCTGGAGCGGCGATGATATCAAGGCAAGCCTCATTGGTGTTGCAGGCTCTAAGACCAGTGTAATACGAGTTTTTCCACCGGGCAAAAGCACGAGAAAGTGTGAACAAGTCGGCGATGCAAAAACATTAGCCAGGCTTATTGTCGAGGGCTTCACGAGCGGCAATGGCGAAGCCGGGCAGAACGGCCAAGGGCAAACAAGCAGCTATATTCTGCCCGGTAAGCGAACGGACAGGTTTGACAGAGGCTTCGAGGGCACAAAGAAGGAAAATGAAAATTATAAAATCTTAGCCGAGAAGCTCGGGGAACTCGGCATTACCGAGGTCGGCCGGATTGACGATGCGTGCAGGGAAAAGATTCTTGCCGCTTCGGGCAAGCATTTCCGCAAGAAGGCGCTGGAAGATATGATAAACGGTCTTGAAACGACCGAACCAAGCTATACCGGCGAGGTTTGGGTCGTGGCCGAACACAGCGAGGGCGTTGTACATCCGGCGACATTCGAGCTTATCGGCAAGGCCCGTGAGCTTGCGGATTCCCTGGAATCAAAAGTAGGCGTTGCTGTGGCCGGCCATGAGATCGAGCCGATGGCTGAAGAATTGATAGCGGCCGGCGCCGACAACATTTACATTATCGAGGACAAACTGCTCAGCGTATTTGACCCGACTGCCTATCGCAAAGTCATCTCTGACGCGGTAAGTAGTTACTGGCCGCAAATTGTTCTTTACGCCGCAACTCCACAGGGCAGAATGCTGGCGCCTATGATTTCTTACAGGGTTGGCTGCGGGTTGACCGCCGACTGTACCGGGCTGGATATCAGGGACAGTTCGCGAAAAAGCCAGATAGGCATCCTGCTGCAGACCAGGCCGGCCCTGGGCGGCAACGTTATGGCCACTATCTGCACGAAAAATTCGAAGTCCCAGATGGCCACGGCAAGGCCGGGCGTTATGAAGAGACTACCGGTAGATGAGTCAAGAAAAGGTAAAGTTATAAAACATAAGGTCGAGCTTTCCAAAGACGATATCAGCCTGGAAATCCTGAAAACAGAGTTGGGCACAGGCGAGGTGAACTTTGAGGCTGATGTGATTGTCAGCGGCGGCAAGGGTATGCAAAGCAGGGACAGCTATGAACGGCTCGTAAGCCAGCTTTGCCAGGGCCTGAGCAAAAGATTAGATACGCAAGTTGAAAGAGGCGCTTCGCGTGCGGCGGTGGAGCAGGGCTTTGTCGAGCGCGTGCACCAGGTCGGGCAAACCGGTACTGCCGTCGGGCCTAAACTTTATTTTGCGCTGGGTATATCCGGTGCGATTCAGCATATGATCGGCGTTGCAAATACCGAGACTATTGTCGCTATTAACAGCGATCCGAATGCGCCGATATTTAAGCAGTGCGATTATTATATTGTGGGAACTATTGAAGATACCCTCCCGCAATTATTGCAGGCATTAGAGGAAGAATAAGAAGTGGCAAAGAACAGCCAGTACAACAAGGTGTCGGTTTTGATAGTCGGTGCCGGGCCGGCCGGGCTGGCATGTGCGATACAGCTCAAATGCGAAAAGCCCGAGATTGATGTTTGTGTTATAGAAAAAGGGCCTGACCCGGGCAATCACAGTCTCTCCGGTGCGGTTTTAGAGGCCGAGCCTCTGCATACACTTCTGGATTTGGCCGTGCCGGACTGGCGGGACAGTGACGCGGCAAAAGATGTCCTGGCCAACGTGATTGACAAAGACGACATAATGTTTTTATTAGGCAAAAAGCTGGCGTTCAATATCTTCTTTGCAATCGAGTTGGGCAAGGCCTTCGGCCTCGGATTCGGGCAGATGATACACAAGGGGGACTACTCGGTATCGATAAGTAAGCTCACCAAGTGGATGGGACAGATTGCGAAAGACCTTGGCGCAGAAGTAATGACCGGCTTTGCCGCTAAGGATATTATTATCGATGAATCAGGCGAAGCGGCGGGAGTTAAGCTTGTTGACCAGGGTCTCGACAAAGAAGGCCGTGAGCAGACGAACTACGTCGAAGGTGAAATTGTAAATTCTGACTTTGTTCTTCTTGCCGAGGGATGCGACGGGCTTGTGACCGAAAGCTTTGTTGAGAAAGCCGGTCTGCAAAGGAAAGCCCACAGTCTGTTCTCGGTGGCAGCCAAAGAGTTGATAAAGGTCAGCCCTGAGCAATATCAGAAGTTTGGCACCGACAGAGTGGTCCACGCGATGGGGTATCCTATCTGGACGCCGGTTATAGGGCCCGGTATGTTCGGCGGAAGCATAATATATCCCGGTCTCCAGGACCATCTGTCCGTTGGTATGATTGTCGGCGCCGACTGGAAGTACTGCGATTTCAATGTACAGGATGCGCTGACGAATTTCAAAAATCACAGCTTTGTCAGGCAGTTCATCGAGGGCGGCGAGGTCGTCGAAGCCGGCGCCAAGATGATTCCCGAGGGCGGCTGTTACGCCATTCCGAGGGACCCTGCTACCGGCAGTATTGGTAAGGGCAACGTGATGATATTAGGTGACAGCGCCGGCTTTGTGAATATGCTAAAGATTAAGGGGCTGCACAATGCCATTAACTCGGGCATGCAGGCGGCAAAGGCAGTAGCGGAGTCTCTGGATGCTCCTGAGAAGGCGGCGGTGAAATATACAGAGCTGATTGAGCAATCGGCCGCTGGCGAAGAGATGGAGTCGGCGAAGAACTTCCGACAGACTGTGGCAAAGTTCGGGCCTTTGCAGGGGATGCCGCTTTCTGTTCTCGGGGGACTGCTTCCGGAATTCAATGTAGAGAAAGACTACGAGGCGACGACAATCGCTCGATATCGGCTAAAACCAAATCAGGACTTTGACAAAGATACCTTTACAGCAATGGCTGCGACCGAGCACAGGGAAGAACAGCCGTCACATTTGAGGATTCTGGACTCGGAGGTTTGCAGGACCAGGTGCACACCGAAGTTCGATAGTCCCTGCATTACATTCTGTCCGGCCGGCGTATACGAGACGATACACGATGAAGTAGAGCCGGCCAACCCGTCGAACTGCCTGCACTGCAAGACATGCCAGAGGAAGTGTCCGTTCGACAATATCAGATGGACGGTCCCCGAAGGCGGCGGCGGACCACGATATAAACGGATGTAAAAAGCACACGAGTGTAATACTCACTTTTTGATGTTCAATATTCTCACCGAATTGCCTCACAGTTCATATAGGACCTTGAAGCCCGGTTACTCCTATAAAAACGCCATTGTTGGATAGTATTTTAGCTATAGTGTCTAAGGAGAGAACCAACGTAAAGCCGGGTTTTTATAAAACCGATAGCGATAATATGGAATCTAACGGTAACCGTAGGCGCAGAATCGGCCAAAGGCGGTCGCCTCTTGCCGGACGTCTTGGCGCCAATGTACAAAGAAAAGAGGGTGAACTGTGATAGTTCAGTCAAGAGAGGCAAAAGTTTTTGTCGCACTGGCGATCTCAATGGCAGTGGGAGTAGTAATCCTGCAGGCTTTGGGTAATAATCCACCATCGGCCGGGGCATTTTGTCTTTCCAGCTATAACAGGGCAGTTTCTGTCGAAGAAGCTGTATTGTCTCGTGCCCTCCAGCCTGCCGGCCGCTGGGGCCGTATCGAAATTTACTATAGCGGCACGATGTCGGGCAATATTCACCAGTTGGCCTTTTTGAGCGGGCTGGCCAGTCCGGAAGATATCAACTGCCATTATGTTATCTGTAACGGGATCGGCGGCAGCGACGGCCAAATACAACCAACCGAGAAATGGCAAAAACAACAGCCGGCCAATTGTGACCGGCTTAACCACGAACCACTACCCGACAATGGGGCACAGACTATCTTTATCTGTGTAATAGCCGATGGCAAAACTGTCCGCCCGACGGACTTGCAGATTAAAACGGCAGAGGCGTTAGCACAAGAGCTGTCCGGCAAGTTTGACATTGAGCCCGAATCAATCCACTACCCCGGCGACTGGCAATAATAACCCCGCCGAGGACCCCCGGTAGAAACACGAATCACGAAACACCCCTGATTATTAACAGGCCGGTCGCGGACCATTTAACAATTGAACCAATATCGGACTTCTATACGTGGTACGTCCTATAAAATTACCAAACCGCCGTCTGGGCCGCGTTTGTGCGTGAGGAGGCAGAATCTGCATAAAGTGCAAAATCGATAAAACCGATACCAAACAACGGATGGTAGTTGGTGATGGCGTATGGACTAAGCGCTAAAAAAGTTTTGGCGCTGTCAAGTGAATATTAAGAAAAGGAGTCGAAAATGTTACTTAACGCCATCTTAGGTTGGTTCAGTATGGATATGGGTATCGACCTTGGTACATGCACTACTTTGGTTTGTGTCCGCGGTGAAGGAATTGTCCTCAATGAACCCTCGGTAGTTGCCGTTCGCAAAGGAACCAACATCGTTCTGGACAACGGCCAGGCAGTCGGTCTGGTCGCACACGAGATGTTAGGTAAAACGCCCGGCTCGATCAGCGCAATAAGACCTCTTAAAGACGGAGTAATAAGCGACTTCGAAGTCACTGAGGCGATGTTAGGCTGCTTTATCCGCAAAGTGCACAACGGCGGGCTGGTCAGGCCTCGGGTGGTAATCGCCGTGCCAAGTGGAATAACCGCGGTTGAGCGCCGGGCCGTCGTAGACAGCGCTGAACGCGCCGGCGCACGCAAGGTTTACCTTGTCGATGAGCCGATGGCGGCAGGCATCGGAGCCGGACTTCCAATCACAGACCCGACCGCTTCAATGATTGTCGATATCGGCGGTGGAACAACGGAAGTGGCCATAATGAGTCTGGCGGACGTGGCCAGTTGTGAATCAATTCGTGTCGGCGGCAACGATATGGATGAGGCAGTAATCAACCATCTCAAAAGGGCATACAACCTGCTTATCGGCGTGACAAGCGCAGAAAGAGTCAAAATAGAAATCGGCTCTGCGGCGACTCTGGAAGAGGAATTGACGATGGAGGTGGCCGGCAGAGACACAATCTCCGGGCTGCCGAGAAAAATCCTGATAACAAGTGAGGAAATCCGTGAAGCGCTGCGTGAGCCCGTCGGTGCAATCGTAGATACGGTTACGGCAACGCTTGAAAAAACAAAGCCCGAACTCTCTGCCGATTTGATAGAAAACGGCGTACATATTTGCGGCGGCGGTTCACTTCTGCGGGGAATGGATACGGTGCTGGCAAATGCGACCGGCCTGGAGGTCTATAAAGTCGATGACCCGATGAGCTGTGTAGCCCGCGGTACAAGCGTATACCTGGAAAATCTGGAGCTGTGGAAGGATACGATGGACCACAGCGAACATGGGTGAGTGTGAAAACCCGGTTGATTGAAAAATGAACATCGTAGTATCTTACCAGGGACGGGAGATGAAAAATGACGAACAAGTGGGACAGAGACTCTGGTCGGAAGCCGGTTTACACAAAGCCGCAAAGTGGGAACCTTTTGAAACGTAATAACAAACGTTTCGGAGGCCTCTCCGGGCAGATTCTGTTTACATGGTTTATGTTAACAGGTTTCATCCTGCTGTTTACTCCGCAGAACCTGACAAATAAGCTCCAGTTTGCTTTTGTTCGTATCTTTCATTTTCCTTTAAGCCTCGGCAGAACTATTTCGCTTTCGGCGCGCGGCGAGCCTTTAGTGGCCGAGGTTGTCAGCCGGGGAATATACGACAGGCTTCAAAACCACCTCGCCAATGTGACAGAACAGCTCTATCAACAACATCAGGTTCTCGAAGCGCTGTCGGGACTGCGCAACAGGTTTGCATTGGAAGGCGCTAAATTAGTTTGTGCTGATGTTATTACGATCTCTATCGGCCGAGGACACTGCGAGCTTATTATCAACCGGGGCCTAAACGATGGGCTGGCTAAAGGCCAGTTTGTTCTCAGCGACAATAGTATCGTCGGCACTATATCCGATGTCTCGCCGAGAACGGCTCAGGTTAAGTTGTTTACAGACCCGGGGTCCAAAATAGCGGTAAAGATAGGGGAGGTAAATACAGAGAGACTAATACAAGGCAGCGGCAGGAACTCGGCGAAAGTTAAGCTGCTCTCGAGGAAATACAAAGTCAGACTCGGCGACAAAGTCATTGCTCGCAAAAAACCGGGGTTTCTGGATGCCCCGATTATTATAGGTACAGTGGAAGAATGCAAACCGGATGATGAGAACCCGTCACTGTGGGATATAACGGTAAAACCTGTCTGTGATATAGAACAACTAAAAAGTGTAAGCGTGATTATAATGAATCCGTCCCTTACCTACTTGAACACCAGCTACGGCCCGAGTTCACCAGATGCCGGATAAACACAACAAAGGAGAAAAATATGGCTCGTCACCTTAAAAGTTTGTATAGCAGACGAAAAGTCCGAAAACGAATGCGGATGGGTGTGATTTCAGCGTTAATTATTATTACTGTGTTCATAGGTATTAGATACGCCCATCGTCTTTTCGGCAGAGACCAGGACCAGGCCGCTGCTGCTTCAGCGAACAACAATATAAAGGAGCAAACAAACGCTCCGGCTGTTGTGGTGCCCAAGCCAACACGGAGACCTGTTCCGGAACCGAAGTTGTCAAAAATCATACTTGAGCCCACATCCAAACCCAATCCCAAAGTGGCTGATTTTATTAACCAGGCCACGGAGCTGATCAATGGTAAACCGGCCCGGATTATAGAAGCCCGCGACGGACTTAATGAGACATTGTCAATGCCTATGAATAATGTGCAGCGCACCGTTATAAAACAGAAGCTTTCCGGGCTTGCCGATGAATGGCTGTTCAGCAGGAGCATTTTTCCACGGGACAGGCTTTGCAGCCGTTATAAAGTTGTGTCGGGCAATTTGCTTTCATCAATCGGCAAGGAGCATAAAGTTCCCTGGGAGATTCTCATGAAGGTCAATAAAATCAGCCGACCCGAGCTGCTCAAGGCCGGTGAGACGATAAAAGTCATCCACGGCCCGTTTCACGTCAGGGTATATCGTTCGACTTTCAAGATGGATTTGTATCTTCAGCACACCTTCGTTCGCAGTTTTAATGTGGGTATCGGCAGGCCCGGCAGAGAGACACCGACGGGTCTATGGCGTGTCAAGCGGGGCGGCAAAATGATATCGCCCAAGTGGACCGACCCGGACACCCACAAAACTTATACTGCTAAAGACCGGGACTATCCTTTAGGCTCGCGATGGATAGCATTAGAAGGTATCAGCGGAGAAGCCCAGGGCAGGAGAGGCTTTGCCATTCACGGCACGAAGATTCCGGAAGAAATCGGCATCGCCGGCTCACGCGGATGTATTCGTCTCTACAACGTCGATGCGATACTGGTATATAGCTTATTAAAGCAGGGCCTTTCACAAGTCGAAGTTGTGGACTAAGAGCCTATTCAAACCCGGCTTCGGAGTTGTGGTGTTGAAAGAAGGCCGCAAGGCATAAACAACAATTCATTTTGCCAAACAAAAGGGCTGAGAGCGTGACGCTTTCGGCCTTTTTTGTTGGTTTCAGACGGTAATTGCAGATTCAGCAACATTTTAACGCAAAACAACACATAGACTGTTTTTTTCCCCAAAAAAATCTTGACAGTAGTTCCGATAAATAATACAACTACGGTATCTAAAAGTTAAGACTCCTGAGTTGATTCTTTTTGAAGGAGGGCAACAATGCGGATTTTAAGCAAAACTTTCAGCTTTTCGTGGGGAAAGAACGTCCACACGTTTGATGGCAAACAAAGCGGTAAATTAATAATGCCGCTACTTGCATTGCTCACCATCTGCTTTTTTGGCTTGCCGGCTCAAGCACACTGTTAAAAGAACAAGGGAGAATAATCATGAAACTCATCAGTTTTCTGAAAACATCGGGAGGATTCGTTTTTCTGGCTTTGGTAGTCATTCTACCTGGACAACTCGCTGATGCCGATCCCATTATTCATGAATCTGCAACAATGGGAGCGGCGGGCCAACTCAGCGGGTGGGGAATAGACAGCGTTTGGTTTATGGGCTCGCGTTTCTATATTGGTCAAGATGTTCAGGTAACAGCAATCGGAGGCCATATGGTTGAATGGACAGCCGGAGATTTTTTCGGTGTAATTGTATCATTAGACAGTGCCGGCGATCTCCCCGATGGTTATCCTTTCTTTACTTCTGAGGTAGTTGCCTCTACGGTTTTTGATCCCGGTATGCCAAGCAGTGATTTTCGAACTCCGTTGGCGGTTACGCTTACACCCGGATATTATGCTTTGATTTTTGGTTCCGGTCGGTTCGGTTCTATGGGTGGTGTCGGGGCTTTACCTTATGCAGGCCAAACTAATCGCCCAGGGGCGTCATTTATACTTTGGGATGGCTTTAATTGGTGGAACAGTGCATCCGATCGAGCGCGTTTTGTAGTTGAGGGGATTATTGTTTTTTGCGATGCTTCAGGCAGCGATTTTGCTGAGTGGCAGTACATCATGGGTGTTCAGGTCGGCAGTATTAATAATATACCAACCGGTAATGATCATTATGCTGATTACACATCGTTATCTACGACGCTGATGCCGGAGATTGGTTACCCGGTAACGGTCACTCGCGGCAATCCCTGGGACGACGTTTTTGATAAATGCGGATTATGGGTGGACTGGAACCAGGATCAGGATTTTTATGACGCGGGTGAGCAGATAACTATGAGTCTTGGTGTTGATCCGTGTACTTTCACAGGCACTATCACGCCGCCGGCAGGTGCGGTCCTGGGTAATACGCGTATGCGCGTTCGTATAACGTGGAACGATACCCCCCTTCCCTGCGGCCCTTCAAACTATGGCGAGGTCGAGGATTATACGATTAACGTTAGCAATTCGCCATTATTTGTTACGATTTCCGGCTATGTCAAGACCAGCGGCGGTACTGGAATTATGGGTGTGCTGGTATCTGCCAGTACAGGTGAGACGGATACGACAGATGTTGACGGCTATTATGAGTGGACGCTATCGAGTCCCTGGAGCGGTACTATCACGCCAAGTAAAACAGACTGGACTTTCGAGCCTGCAGATAGAGCATACGTCAACTTGACCACGGACATATCAGATGCAAACTTTACCGGCGCACATAATATTTACGGTGGGGGCACAGGGACCGCCGCCGACCCGTATTTGATTTTCACAGCGTCTCAGATGAATAGAATAGGAATCGACTACCTTGATTGGGACAGTCACTTCAAATTAATGGCGGATATTGATCTGGGCAGTTATACAGGAGATTCGTTTAATATCATCGGAGGAAACCTTGGGAAATTCGAAGGTGTGTTCGATGGCAACGGCAAGAGGATCTATAACTTTACCTTTACCAGCGTCTTTCCAGACATTTATATCAAAGGAATTTTCAAGCATCTCGATGGAGCAAATGCAGAGATCAAAGACTTAGGTTTAGTCAATCCAAACCTCAATGGAGTAACGGGAACTGAAGTTGGCGTGCTGGTCGGCCGATTATCAGGTGGTTGTTCGATCTCAGGATGCTACGTGGAGGGTGGCAGCGTTTCAGGAGGTTTAACAGTTGGAGGATTAGTGGGACTAGTTCAAAATGGTACGATATCTAATTGCTATGCCACCTGCGATGTTTCGGTAAACAATGACTACGCCGGGGGTCTGGTTGGAGAGACTGAGCGTTATGGAACAATATCTAACAGTTATGCCAAAGGCACTGTTTCAGGAGATTCTGATGTAGGGGGCTTCGTTGGACGTAATCGCGGGACGCTATCCGACTGTTATGCCACGGGGGACGTTACAGGAGAATATGGTGTCGGGGGACTGACAGGTTTGGAATTTGGAACGGTTATCGGCTGCTATTCAACCGGCAGCGTTACGGGAATTCAGAATGTGGGCGGGTTAATTGGAAAAATGGGTAGTAGTGCAATAGTAACCAATTGCCATTCGTCCGGCAACGTTTTTGGAAACGATTCTGTCGGTGGGCTGGTGGGAGTGGATTTCTTCAGCCCAATATTCTACTGCTATTCAATTGGTAAAGTTACCGGGACTGGGACCGACATCGGTGGGCTGATTGGATATACCGAGGGAATAATCACAGCATGTTTCTGGGATGTTGATCGCAGTGGGATGGATACAAGTGGAGGTGGGACGGGGCTGACGACGGCCGAGATGCAAATGCAAAGCACTTATACCGACGCCGGTTGGGATTTTAGCACCCCTGTATGGAAGATGAACTGCGAAGGAATGAGTTATCCGAAACTGAACTATTGGCAGCCGGTGCTGGGCGATTTCGACTGTCCCGATGGTGTAGATTTCTTCGATTATTCGTTTTTCGCAGGGAGCTGGAACGAGGGTAACTGCGGCGTATCGAATGATTGCGACGGCAGGGATCTTGACCTGCTCGGCTCTGTAGATATCAAGGACCTGAGAATCTTTGTTGATAACTGGCTGGCAGGCTTGTAAGTATTGATTACTGATTATTGATTAATGATTATTTTTTGAGATTGCCACATCGCTTTGCTCCTTGAAAAGCCGGTGGCGACCGAATGATTATCGAATATTTTGGGATTGCCGCGCTGTCTGTGCTCGGATTGGTAAATTCAGCGGGGCTGTGAGCGTTATGCACACGGCCTTTTTTTCTTGCGCATATCAGAACTGGACGCCGAAAAAAACCTTCCAAAGTGGCCCTATAAAACATTTCGTCTTTTCGCCAAATATCCATAATTTGGCTTATTGAGGGCGATTTTGCGGTTATTTTGTTGGATTCGGAACGCTTTTTCGGTATAATACTTTCAACACTCCATGGAAGGGGGTAGTTAACCAAAGGATGGGGCTTAGGCAGGAATAACTGCGAATCCGGCAAATTTAACTTCGAAGAGGGTGTTAATTGAGCAGGGGCAGAAATACAGGGTATTGGGGTGTTTTCTCAGGCACTAAGATTTTCGTTTTTGTCGTTTTGCTTGCGATAATCTCCCCCGTAGTAAGCCGGGTTGTCGGTGCGCTTTTGGCACAGGCCGACGGCCGACTTATGTTACTCAGCGCTACTACTACTGAGGCAGATACCGTTAATCCGTCCGCTTTGAATCAATCTGACATAGAGGTTGGGCACGAACCATCCCGCCAATGGCAAACAGTGCGGATGCGTGTCACTGGTTATTGTGCATGTAGAAGATGCTGCGGCAAATTCGCGGATGGTATAACAGCCTCTGGTCACAAAATAAGGCGTGGCGATACCTTCGTGGCCGCCGACAGGAAATACTCCTTCGGCACAGAAATGATCGTGGCCGGCTACAACAAAGGCAGGCCCATAAAGGTCCTCGACAGGGGCGGCGCTATACGCGGAAATCGGCTGGACGTTTTCTTCCCCACACACAAAAAAGCCCGGAAATGGGGCGTCAAATATATCAACGTAAAAGTACGACGGAATCAGAAAAAGCTATAAGGGGCATTTTCGTATACCGGCCAATAGCACAAGAGAGCCGGCGCTCATTCAAGCCGGAAATGTAACACTTCATATTTTTACCTACCCGGGCCAGCAAAATCAGAGCTCTTGTTACACAACTCTTGCAGTTATCCGGATCTTGCTGTAATGATCAGGGTCAGGCCGACTATGAAAAATATAAACATCAAGGCGAGCAGTTTATTCGTACCTGCCGGCGCTGTTTTAAACTCCTTCCAAATAAATACGCCCCAGAAGGCAGCTATCATAGTTGCTCCCTGACCGAGGCCATAGGAAATTGCATAACCGGCCGAGTCCCCGGCGAGAATACTGAACGACATTCCCACGCTCCAGATTATCCCTCCGAGTATGCCAACCATATGCAGGCGGGGATTGCCTTTCTTGAAATAATCCGTTAACGGCACCGGCTCACCAACAAATGGCTTGGCCATCACAATCGTGTTAAATATAAAATTGGAAGCAAAAAGCCCGAGAGCGAAAAGCACCAGGGCCGTATAAGGAGTCAATTTACCTGCTTCTGCCGGCAGAGCAAGGTCGGCCAGGTTGGCGGGCATTGAATCAGCGACCCATCGATAGAAAAAGCCCATCAGCACGCCGCATAGTACTGAAAGGACCATACCCTTGAGCGTCGTCTTTTGTCCCTGTGAGGACAGCTTCCTGTAGGCAAGGGCGTCAAGTATGATGGCGATCGCCACGCAGCCAACGCCCAGAAACAAAATCGTGGCGTTGCCCGATGGGTCTACGCGATATGTAGTAATCACCCCGATCACAAGTGCCAGCCCGATTCCGACAGGGAATGCCACGGCCATGCCCACAATGTCGATAGCCGCAACAAGAAGTATGTTGGCTATGTTGAATATCACTCCGCCTAAGAATGCAAACCCCAGGTATTTGCCGGAAGCCTGACCAAGGTCGGCAAAAAAGCCTCGCCCTCCTCCCCCCATACTGCCCATTGTCACCGCCAGGATCAGCGTGAACAGAAGCACGCCGATACAATAGTCCCAGTAAAAAAGCTGGAACTTCCATTCCTTGGTGGCCAATTTTTGAGTGTTGGCCCATGAACCCCAGCAAAGCATAGTGACAAAACACATCAGGACGGCTAAAGGGTAAGATTGAATGGTGACCATGTTAGAAACCTCCTTTTTTCAAAAGCGTTGTGTGAATATTTTATTGCTCCTTCGTGCTTATAAAAGCTTCAACTTCCTGGACCGTCGGCATAGAAGATTGTGCCCCCATTTTAGTAACCGAGAAAGCAGCGACGTTATTGGCCAACAAGGCGGCCTCGGAAAGTGATTGCCCTTTAGCCAAACCAACGGCCAGGCTTCCCGTAAAGGCGTCCCCTGCCGCTGTGCTGTCAACGGCGGTCACTTTCCTGGCTTCAACAAATTCCGTCCCCTCGTCGCTCGCCGTAAGATATCCGCTTGCTCCCATAGTCAGTATGACGTTTTTGACTCCGCATTCGAGCAGCTTCTGTGCCGCTGCGCCGGCGCTCTGGCGGTCTGTTACTTCTATGCCGGTAAGAATCCGGGCTTCTGTTTCATTCGGGGTCAGCACGTCCACCATCTTAAGGAGCCGGCTGCTAAGCTCCTGGGCCGGTGCCGGGTCCAGAATAAAAGGCACGTTGGATTTGTTTGCCAATCCGGCAGCAAATTCGATTGTCTCTATCGGCACCTCTAATTGTGCAACCAAAGCACCCGATAAAGCGATATCCGATTCAGCTTCCTGGACATCCTCCGGTGACAGTTTGTTATTGGCTCCGGGAGCCACTACAATTACGTTATTGCCGTCGTCATCTACCATTATTAAAGCTACCCCTGAAGGGGCATCTTTTGTTTGAAGGACATACTTCGTATTAACGCCTTCTTTTTTGAAGTTATTAAGCGATTGCGACCCGAATATATCATCACCTAATTTGGCAATAAATAATACCCGGGCGCCTAATTTGGCCGCGGCCACCGCCTGGTTTGCACCCTTACCCCCGGGAACCATTATAAAATCTCCACCTAAGATGGTCTCGCCTGTTACGGGTATCCTGTTCGATTTTACTACCAAATCCATATTGCTGCTGCCGACTACGGCGATTGTCGGTGCGTCCTGTTTCATTTTATATCCTCGCTCTCGTGAGTTCTGCCCCTTGAACAAGTTCGGTGCAGGGATTTCATTTCGTCAGTCTTTCGACTAAATAATCCTCGAAGGCGCTTAAGTCTTTCCATTCGGTGGCGCAGTTTATTACTTTCGCGTTCTTATCGATTCTTGTGTACCCATCATCGGTGACTGTAACACCAAGTTTTTCCATCTTAACTAATTTAGTTGTCATCGCCAAATAAATACCCACGGTATCAAAAAGTGTTGTGCTGCTGGAATTGACCTTTTGATTGACTCTTTTATTTAATTCTTCTTCACTCAGGTTCTTGTTGCCGTTCCTTATGCCCTGTTTATGCCATGCGCGGTAGTTTTCTATTAATGTTTTGGATAAGGTCGTGTTTGCCTTGAGCACCTTCTGATACTTGTCTCCTCTAAGATGGATTATCCCGCACGTGTCCAGAGGCGTAATCGTAACATCCCACGGTGCCGTGAAGACTTTTTGTACAGCTTTTGGATAAGCCCTGACGTTGTATTCAGCGCTGATTTTCGAGCTTCCCCCGTAGCCTTTGCGGATGCTGCCGTGCATTCCGACAAAACTCGCTTTGTTGGCTATCCCGGGCTCGCGCTGCAGCGCCGCGGCGATATTGGGCAGGGGGCCGACGGCAATTACGGTTATTGGTTTGGATGATTTCATTATGGTATCAACTATGGCTTTGACGCCATTTCGATAAATGGTGCCGGGATATGATGACAGTTTGTAGTCTTTTACCCAGGCGCGTTGTCTGTGGTTTCTTTTGTTTTGTTGCACCCCTATGCCGACTGGTATGTCGGTCCTACCGGCGATCTGCAGAATCTTTGCGACGATTTTTGCCTTCTCTGTAGTGTTGTTCACCGCTGTTGTGACGAGTTTAACGTCGAATTCGGGTGATTGAAGAAGCAAAACCAGCGCCCACGTATCGTCGATATCATCACCTATGTCGGTATCGAAGATAACAGGAATTTTCTGGGCTGGCGCCGCGACCAGGGCGGTATTTGAAACCGCGCAGCTAATCATTACTAAAAACATTGCCAAAATCACCAGGCGCACAGTCCATCCGGCTTTTATAGGTGAACCGAATACGCCTGATTGTGCATTTGTTGAAAGACCGGTCTTGCTCATAGTATATCCTCCAGATTTTAAGGGTTTCAATTAAACACTTATTTGTAAATATAGTGTTATTTTGGCGTTTGTCGAAGCAATTTTTTGAAATTGAGCAGTCTTTTGGTCATCCTGCTCGATAGGCAGGAAAGAAGTTTAAGGGGTGAGTAAGTCTGGCGCATAAAAAACCGTCCTATCAGGAATTTTGTCTTAATAGGACGGCGTTCGAAACTGATAAAAGCCAGCTTTGCCGGCTTTGAATTTTAGTGCTCTTGAGCCTGTTTTTCCTTCTTTTCGGGTTCTTGAGACTGTTTTCCGCTCTTTTCGAGTTCTTGAGCCTCTTTTTCCTTCTTTTCGCGTTGAATCGCCTCGTAAACTTCCATGCGGTGAACCGGTATCTCTTTAGGGGCTGTTATGCCAAGACGAACTTTATCGCCTCGGACATCAACAATAGTAATCTCGACATCATCACCAATCATGATCGATTCATCTTTTTGCCTGCTTAGAACCAACATTTCTAACTCCTTTTTTTCGGCTGGTCTTGTTGTTCTTTACGTAGAAATCAGGTCACATGTTCGTCCGGCCGTCAACCTAAAGTTCATATACTATTATACCATAAAGACTTAACCTAACATAGCTTCTAACGTCTGATTAAATCTTTTGGTCGCATTTATATTTTCGGCTAATTCGTAGACCGAAAACAATCATTTTTGGTTTTGTTTGGATAACTAATACTAATTACCAGCCACTTGGTGCGTAAGCACTTGTAATATACAGACTTACACAAAAAGAAGACTTAAAAAAAAGATTGATTAGATATGCCGAATTCCGCCGATTTTGCTTTTTTATCCGTGTTTTCGCCAATAATTATAGCGGATCCCCATCCAGTATCCGGCAATAGAGCCCAGGGTGCCCAGGGAGACCATCTGAACAGGTAATATGGAAATGGCTGCGTGAGAGAAAAAGACGGCCGGCCAGTGAGAGCTAAGATGCAGTAACGTATCTTGTCGGCCGTGACTAATTATAGCAAAGGCGGTTACAAAAGCGGTGGCGATTATTGGCCAGATATAACTGACATTGAGAAATTTCTTGACTACGAAGGCAGCCAGACCAAACGAAACAAATACGGCATAAACGATCTGTTCCATAGCCGGCTGAGCGAGAACCGAACCTAATTTCCTGTCGGGCAGTCGGACACCCTGTGCAAAAGCGCTGATGCAAAGTTGGGCTATTAAGACTGAGGCAGCCAGGGCAATGATTACATTTACACGATTTTGCCCGGAGCTTGATTTTTGTTGGGTCTTTTCGGATTCGGGCTTGCGGCAGATTTTTTGTGCTAACAGCACGCCGGCAAATCCGGCGGCGACGATGGCAAGCCAGAAAAGCGGCTCCCATCTAAGGGCTGCGAACATTTTCGGCTGGTCGGCCGAGGCTGTGTGCCGTATGAGACTGACCATCCTGCCCGAGCGTATGCCCCAGATAGCTAAACCGGCTGGAGCAGCTAAGATGCCGATTTCACGCCCGTAAGGCCAGGAAATAAAATAGGCGATAAAGCCAGCTAAAAATGCCAAAAGCGCAAGGACTATTGCGCCAACGGGACTTATAGTACCGGTAAGTAAGGACACAGTGCCGAACGGCTCAGGCGGCGCCCCCAGAGGCCAGGCCAGAATGCCAATCAACACAACACCGACGGCAGCCGAGGCGGCGATTCTCAATTTCATTGGCAAGGATAATTCCACTAATCAGCTTCCTTACATTTCAAAGGCGATAGAGTACCATCAATGCCGGGCAAGGTCAATGAGAGTGTTACAATTTTTATCATGGCAGCCGTTCCCGCACGATGGCCGGCGTGCGGATTGACCTGGCAGCAGCATTTTTTTCCTTTGACCCGCCACACTGATGGCGGACAAGAATTGGGTTTGTTCCGGCTTCGCCAGAGGCTACGCAGGACAAGTTGGGTTTGTTTGGGTTCGTATTGGGTTTGTTTTGGCATTATATTGGCTTTGATTGGGTTTGAATTGGCTTTGATTGGGTTCGTATTGGGTTCGTTTTGGCCAAGTGTCCAATCGCATTTATCTTCATAATCAATTGTTGTTACTTTATTTACGTTCATTTGGTTATCCAGCAAATTGGGTTCGTTTTGCATAATAAGGTCACAAATGGTTGACAACTTGGGCGAAATAGGCGGTTTGTTCCGTGAGCGGTGGGGCTTGGGGGTGTTATGGAGGTTTGGGAGGTTTTTTGCTTCTGTGGCAATGAGTAATACCCCTTTCTGATTGATTATTGATATTTGACTTGGGCGGCTTCCCTACAGTGCGGTTCTCCGCTAATCTGCCATGGATTCAGACTATAGACTCAAGATTCAAGACTATAGACTTCTGATTGCTCAATTTTACATTCTAAATGCTCAATTCTAATTTACTGTTTGTATTATACCAAACTTTTCCGGAATGTTCAATAAGAATCGAACTTTTTTAAAATAAATGCTTTATAACCACAGATTTCACCCCAGTGAGATAACGCCAAAAATCATCTTCTACGACCCACGAACACGGACTTAGTATACTCCGAACATATCGCGTCCACCGACAATTTGTGTCTGTCTATCAGTTCCTGGATCTTGCGTTCTGACAAATCTTCGAAATCCACACCTTTGAGTTGTTCCGTGAACCTCTTCACATTATTCACAAATTTGGTCAACCCGTGCTTTCTCAGGACCACAACTTCATGAGTGAAAGATGCCTTTCGCGCGAGCTTTCGGGGCGGGATCACTATCCAACGGTGACATTGAGAATCTTTATACTGAGCATCGAACCAAGCACATGACTTGTTCATCTGTACTACCTCATGTTCGGTAATTTTGGCTCTATCTTGAGCTACCTCGCTCTTACATTCAACGAGAAGATATTCGCTCTCGCGAAGTCCCCACAGGTTGTCAGGCCCTTCCTTCCATTCCTTCTCAGGGCGCTGGCTGACAAACCCAAGAAAGGCCCCTAATTGCTTAAAAGCATCCTCAAACCTCTCTGCCTTTATGCCGAATGTTAGCCGGTCGAGTATATCATCAACAACTAATCGCAGTTCCTCATAAGTCTCCTGCTTCTTGATCCACGCGATTACTCGGCCCATCCGTTTCTGACTAACAACAACAATCCGCTCTATCTGCATTCCCGACGATGGTCTGAGCAAGCCATGGTTTTTCAGGTGTGCACGGCGCTGTAGGTTATTGGATTCAGTAGCATCAAACAACAACGTGTAACGAGCCATTTCCTGAAGATACCAGCCACGTTCTTCCTCATTGGTAACACAATCATCTATCAGGGACTGAAGCTCCTCGACTGCGGTATTCGATTCGCCACGCTGGTGCAATTGCTCAGCCCTCAATTCTCTGGAGAATATCTCCAATCCTGTCTGAGATACTGCTTCCGTCTCCACAGTCTCCATCTGCTCAGCATAGAATGCCTTCCATGCAGCATCCCGCCGAAGACACTGATTCATTACTGCCTTCAAAGCGTCAACAGGTATGGAACCATCATGAAGATCCTCTTTAGCCATCTCAGCAATGTCGAACCCGATCTGTATTTGCAATTGAGTTTGACGTGACAAGTGTCCCCGCGTGCGCCTAGATCGAACACATTTCACAAGATCGACTCCCGTGATGATTATAATACAGTAGTCCCGCTCTCCGCGTACACTCCGGCCAAGTCCCTGCTCAATGGTTCGCGCCTTGCGGATCGCCGTTGTCTCGCTGCCCGGACGGCATGATTCCACATACAAATCCACAAGGCTCTCAGAGTACGGCTCGGAGTCGAATATAAGTACCCGGCAGGAGGCATCAGGAAGGTCAATGCCATCATAGCGATTGACAATAACAACAGTATTATCCCTGTCTCCCGAGCGAAGCTTTTCAATCTCTGAATCAATAGTCTCGGCTTTTGCAATGATTGCGTCGTGAGACTCCCAGTTTCCCGCATGTTTGAAACTCGGAACCAGTGCAACCACCCCAGAAGGGCGATTCTCCTTAGGTTTGGCGAAAAAGCCCACGATTGCACCACGATCAAGTGATTCGTCAATTAGTGAAGGTATAAGCACCATTTTTTCACCAGACCACTTCTCTTTCTCATAGGTTAGTGGCTTGCTTACTACTTCAGGTGCCAATCCTAGCCCCTTCACTAGGAATGAGTCGTCGGCAACGGTCGCAGACATGAATACTCGACAAGTCGCATTATCATAAGACCTGAACAGATGTAAGGGCGGCAGATAGGGAACAATTTCAAGTGCCCCTCCCGACACCACACACTGGCACTTGTCAAGCATGTCCCTTATGAGTGGCCAAGCGAACTTAACGGCCCGGGCATCTGATCTACCAGAGAGAATGTCAGCGACTTCGCCAGCTCGGTCTAGCCAAGCCCAATAGGGCACTGGAAGCATTGCATCATACTTACGTTTCCGAATATCCGCGAAGGTTCCAACCCCTTGCTTCTCAAGTTCGTCAGCAAACAGATCGCGGATTCCTGTGTAAGCAGAATCGCTATTCTTAAGGCGGATAATAAAGGCCTCTCTAATGGAATCGACGCAAGCATGAGCATCGTCAATAACAATTGCTCCAACCTCTTTGGCTTTGTTGCCAAGACCGAAACGAGTCAATCCATTAAATAGCTTGTGCACTGTCGTGATCAGTATAGACTTTCCGTCGATGAAATCATTCGGCAAATCGTCATCTGTGGTACAAACAGGCAAACCGAATTGCTCAGCTTGTTCATGAGTCTGGTTCACGAGAAAGCGGTTGGCGCACAAGTAAAGGGCCGGTCCTTGGCCTGCGTTCAGTTTAGAGTGCAGCATCAATAATCCCACAAGTGTCTTGCCTTGACCTGTGTGCATCTTGAGGATAACATCCGTCACATCAGCATATTCTACATACCAATGCTTAAGAACCGCTTCTTGTGCTGGCCGCAGTGGTCCCTTATCACTGGCACGGTCAAGCGTGTCATACAATGCAACTGGATCAGTGATACGCTTTGGTATACGCTTCCCTAGTCGCCTGCTGAAATCAACCATTAGTTCAACCTCTTTATTTAAATGATTCTGCGTATGCAAACAAGTTGTACACCCTGCACGGCTAAGCCGCGCACCATCAAAACATAGGCACCCAGCCCCAGCCAGCGTTCATAATCGCCGGAAACAACTTGAATAGAAAGAACCCAAGCGCTGTAAGCGGAGCGGTAAGAGTCGTGGCACTATGCTGGACATTTCGCCGTTCGGCACGGGCTGCATCCTTAAGCGCGATTGCCGAAGGTGCGACAGCAACAAGGAACGCAACACTCCAAGCAACCCACTTACCTATCCCTATCGCACTGCTGAGGCGAGCTTCGACAAAGTGGATAACCAGCGTAACGAAGACCAATGATGCGTAGAGCTGACCGGCCAACGTTAGAAACAAACCCCACACTGGAGTAATTCCATCACGTGAGCGCTTAGCAGCGGCGGAAGACAAAAAAGCACCGGGTGCGCCTGCGAATCCAATAACAAACGTGTAGACCACAGCAGCTAAAATTCCGCCGAAGCCGAATAGCAGTGCATATCCGATTTGTCGCATTAGTTCTCCATAAATTACGGCTCACCGATGTCGCATATGCAGCGGTCGAGATTGATCCTTTATTATTTAGCCGTTCAAGGCCGGCAAAGCCAGCATTTTTTAAGAGAAATCCTAAGTTGTACGTCACGCCTTTAGGGACAGAGAATAACATAAATGAATGGAGAAGGGAAAGAAATTTTTAGTGAATTAGAGAATTGGCGAATTAGGGAATTATTTTCTGGGTCCCTGTCATATAAATGATTAAGGATGAGTGATGATTGATTAATTTTTTATATTGGTGGGCTTTGGCTGAGAACGGCGGGCCTGTTAATAGTTTTTATGAATCAAGATTGTAATAAATGGGCCGAAATACCGACTTGATTGGGGCTCCCGGCCTTTTTTCTTGCCTTTAGCTGCAAGTTTCAATATCTTAGTTGGCTTGGCAGAACCATAAAACGAAGGAATGAACAATAGTCATTTGAGGTTAGCAAGATGAATGTACTTTTAATAGGCAGCGGTGGGCGCGAGCACGCAATCGCGTGGAAATTAGCTCAATCGAAACAATTAGATAAGCTCTATATAGCACCCGGTAATGCCGGTACGACACAATGCGGGGAAAATATCGCTATCGGGGTCAATGATACACAAGAGCTTCTGGACTTTGCAAAACAAAATGATATTGGCCTTGCGATAGTCGGGCCGGAAGACCCGCTTGCCGAAGGAATGGTTGATGCGTTTGAAGCGGCCGGCATAAAGGCATTCGGGCCCAGCGCAGAGGCGGCACAGCTCGAAGCGGACAAGGCGTTTGCAAAACAACTGATGCGCTCCAGTGCCATCTCCACCGCTGAGGGCAGAATCTTCGAGCATTTCGAAGATGCCAAGGCCTATATCGCCAGCAGAGACGAAGCGGTAGTCGTAAAGGCGGCGGGGCTCGCAAAGGGTAAAGGTGTGTATGTCTGTGACGACCCTGCCGACGGGATTTTGGCCGCTGAGAAGATAATGTGCGATAAGATATTCGGCGCCGCAGGTGAGAAACTCATCGTCGAAGATAAACTCTTGGGTGAAGAGGCGTCAATACTGGCTTTTGTGGACGGTCGAAATATTTACGTCATGGAATCGTCACAGGACCACAAGCCCATCGGTGATGGTGACACGGGCCCCAACACCGGCGGAATGGGCGCCTACAGTCCTGCGCCTGTGGTCACCGAGAAATTGATGGACCAGATTACCCGCGAAATTCTCGTGCCGACGGTGGATGGTATGAACCGCAGCGGCAGGGCGTATAAGGGCGTGCTGTACGCCGGGCTTATGATGACAGCCGGCGGCCCGAGAGTGCTCGAATTTAACGTTCGATTCGGCGATCCTGAGACCCAGCCGATTCTTGTAAGGCTAAAAAGTGATTTGATTGAAGTATGTCTGGCCGTTTGTGACGGCAGGCTCGATGAAGTTACTCTGGAATGGGACCAGCGGCCGGCGGTGTGCGTTGTGATGGCATCAGGTGGTTATCCGGGCAGTTACGAAAAGGGAAAAATAATAACCGGTCTGGACCAGGCACAGCAGCTCGAGGATGTGGTTGTCTTCCATGCCGGAACCGCCACCCGAGACGCCGATATTGTAACTAACGGAGGCAGAGTCTTAGGCGTAACCGCCTTAGCCGAGACCATAGCCCAGGCGAAAGAAAAAGCGTACCAAGCTGTCGATAAAATAAAATTCGACGGCGCTTATTGCCGCAGAGATATTGCAGATAAGGCCATAAAAAAATTGACTATCGATAAATGATAATCGATTATTCTGCTATGAACCGTCAACAATAAACCAAAACCGATATGATTTGTTAAATCAATGGCTAAAAGTAGATCATTAAGGAAGAAAAGGAGCGGCAAAAAAGTTTTTCTGCGCAGGCTTCTGGATTTTTTGATTCTGGCTGTAGTCGTATGGCTTGCTTTCACACTGGCCGGACGGTCTCTGCGCCAGGTTGCCATTGCACAGATTGCTGAGCTTACGAATGCGAAAATCAAGGCAAAATCAATTGATTTCAACTTTGACGGCTCTGTTTCTATCGAAAAACTTGTAATCACCCCTAAGCAAATCCGTGAGTACGACCATTCGATACTCAAAGCTGAAAAGGTTTACGCACGCTTCGACATAGGCAGCTTACTGCTGGTCAGGCCCCGGTTGAGAAAGATAATCCTTAAAGATTTTGTTTTAAATGCGCAATACGATTTGGATGCAGGGCAATGGAATACAACCGGCCTTAAGTTCAAGGCTCCGAAAGGTGGGGACGGGCATATACCCGTCGTTCGCCTCGAAAGGGGAACACTTCAATACAGCAAGGTCTCGAACGGACAGGTTAAAGTCGTTACAAAAGTACCTGTTGATGCGATATTCGCCCCTGCTGAAGAGACGCCGGCCGCTTACAGCTTCAGTATAACAACAGCCGAAACGGCACAAGCCGGGAAAAGTACGTTAAATGGCACCTGGCAGCCCGGAAAGATTACAATTACCGGCGGGATTTCGTCAGAGCATGTACCAACGCTCCAGAGGGCCTGGGATATAAAAGTCCTGGCTGCTGAGTTAAGTTACGATACGAATGATATTTACTCGCTCAATCTGAAGATAAAGGATTTTCTCAGCAGCCGTACCTCTGCCGGCGATACATTTGCTTTCGATGAGCCGTCGTTTTTAGAAAGCTGGGGTGCATTTGATACTCTGCATAGATTTTTCAAGCGATATCGTCCCGCCGGACAAATTGATTTTGACCTCCAGGCATCCGGCAATTTAGACCGGCTCCGAGAGAGTAAATTGAGCGGAAAGGTAAATTGTAAGGATGTTTCGATTCAGGACGTCAATTTTCCCTATCTTGTGGAGCATATTACCGGCGAGTTGGATTTCACCGAGAAGGGGGTATCACTTAATAACCTGAACGGGGAGCATAATGACGTCGATTTGACTTTTAACGGCTGGACAAAAAGCTTCGGGGAAAATCGGCAGTACAACATCCGGATTAAAAGTGACAATATGGCCCTGGATAATGACCTGTATGACGCGCTGAATCCGGAGCAAAAGAAGTTTTGGTCGGCTTTTTCTCCCAGCGGCGCCGCGGCGATAGATTATACTCTCAGCCGACAGCCACAAGCCGAGAAAAAAAGAAGCCTGCACCTCGGTCTGCTTGAAGTCGATGCGACCTGTGAGAAATTTCCCTATCCATTAAAAAACCTTACCGGGGATTTGTCGTTCGAACAAGATGATATAACTATCTCGGATTTGGTTTCGAAGTATAACGGGCGCACAATATCGTTGAACGGCAGGGTCACAAAGCGAAGCACGGACCGTCCGATATACGAACTGTCAATCAGTGCAAAAGATGTCCCGTTGGATTCCGAGCTGGCAGCGGCATTGCCGGCCAAACAAAGGAACATTTACGAGCAATACGATATGGTCGGGCTGGTAGATGCCGAGGTGAAAATTTTTACACCTGAACCGAATCTCGGCCCGACAAGCTTCACCGCCGAAGTATCTTTGAAAGAGGCTTCCCTGCAGTTAGAGAAACTGCCGCTGGTTATCGGTGACATATCGGCAAAAGCTGTTGTCAGCCCTGATTCGATAGTCCTTGAAGATTTCACGGGTCGATACGACGGGGCTTCGATTTCACTTGCCGGCCGAATCTGGCCAACCGACCAAAACGAACAGCCCCGTTTCTGCCTGACAGTCCGTGCCGAGCAAATGGAGCTAAACGATGATTTGATTGAGCTGCTGCCGGGGTCATTAGGACAGTATGTTTCCAAATTACAGCCAAAGGGAAAGATAAACCTTACCGCCGATTTAAATAAGGCAGGCCCGGAAGATTGTCACGATCATAAGCTCACTATAGACTGTCTCGGCAACAGCTTGAGCTGGAGTTTTGCAAAAGAAACCCCGGGCGCCGGAGGTGTCAATTTTAAGCCCGCCCCCTATCCACTAAAAGACCTCACAGGCAGACTTGTAATAACAGCCGACAGTATCAAGCTGGAAAACATTACTGCCGCCGCTGCCAACGACACACACGCAACAGCAAACACACCAATCATAAAACTAAACGGCGAAATAAAGCTTACTGATAATGCTTTCAGCAGCGGCAGGTTTGCACTCTCAGCCAGTGACGTTCTGTTGGACGAGCGATTGGGCCTTACCTTGCCTGAAGACCTTCGCGATTTGTATGTTAAGCTGGCGCCTCAGGGCCGGTATGATTTGAACATGGAGGATATAAAAGTCTTCAACGCAGACGATGGCCAAAGAAATATTGATTTTGCCGGCACTGCGAAATTGAAGACCTGTAATTTGAACATCTGGCCTACAGTAGGTGAATTAGACGCGGTGTTGGTGATAAAAGGTATTTACAAAACCGGCGGCGGTTTCAGTGACAGTCGGGTGACTGTCATAGCCGAGTCTCTCAAGGTCAGCGGCAAGAAAATAACGGCCTTAAAAGCAGATATGAATTATGACCGCAGCCGGAAGAGCTGGCTGACTGAAAATTTGATTGCCGATTGTTACGGTGGAAAATTGACGGGTAAGCTCGAATTCAAACAACCGGACCGGGGGCCCTCTGAATATCTGCTGCAAGTGGGTTTCGTCGATATTGACCTGGCACAATTCCTTTCCGGGCAAGTGGACCAATCAGGGGCTATGCGCCAAGAGTCACAATTCGACCGGAACACCAGCGGTAAAATGAGCGGCTCTTTGAGCCTTAGTACCGCAGTTGGCCGAAGCTCTTCACGTATCGGCAGATGCAGACTGACGATTACCGATATGCACGTGGGCAAACTCTCACCACTGGCCAGGCTATTGTACGTATTGAATTTGACAGAACCGAAGGATTCTATCTTCGAGCGGATGCTCATTGATTCATACATCAAAAACGGCCGGGTGTTATTTGAGAAGTTTGATTTGGCAGGCCAGGCGATTGCATTTAGCGGCTCAGGCTTCATGGACTTAAAAACCAGGGATGTGGATTTGACTCTTACCGCCCGCGGCAAGCGCCTTGCAGATGCTGAGCCTTCGGTTTTACAATCGTTGGCCGAAGGCCTCGGCGGCGGGATTGTACGAATGGAGGTCACAGGAAATGCTTACGATCCAAAGATCGAAATAAAGACCCTGCCGGTCATCAAGGATTCGCTGACAATCTTCGGAAAAAGACCGAACACGCCCGATTAGCAGTACTTTCCCATTCGCCCACAGACATCAATCTTTCACCTATTGACTGTCATCGCATAATTACAAGCTTTGGCAGGTTATTCTGCAAATCCTTTACCTGCTCATCGCTGACCTGTGTGTCTCTAAGGTGAAGCCGTTCCAAGCTCGTAATTTGTTTTATCGGTTCAAGGTCGCTGACCTGCGTGCTGGCAATGTCAAGGTATTGCAAATTGGTAAGTTCCTTTATCGGCTCAAGGTCGCTGACCTGCGTGCTGTTAAGGCCAAGCACTTCCAAGCTTGCAAGTCCCTTTATCGGTTCGAGGTCGCTGACCTGTGTGCCGCTAAGGACAAGCCATTGCAATCTGGTAAGTTGCTTTATCGGTTCAAGGTCGCTGACCTGCGTGTCTCCAAGGTAAAGTTGTTCCAGACTGGAAAGTTGCTTTATCGGTTCAAGGTCGCTGACCTGTGTGTTTTCAAGGTAAAGCCTTTGTAACCTGGAAAGTTGCTTTATCGGTTCAAGGTCACTGACCTGTGTCCCGCTAAGGTAAAGTCTTAGCAAGCTGGTAAGTTGCTTTATCGGTTCAAGGTTGCTGACCTGTGTGTTGCGAAGGTCCAGCGCATACAAGCTGGTAAGTCCCTTTATCGGTTCAAGGTCGCTGACCTGTGTGTTGCGAAGGCCAAGCTTTTGCAAACTGGCGAGTTGTCTTATCGGTTCAAGATCGCTTACCTGTGTGTCGTGAATGTAAAGCTCTTGCAAGCTGGTGAGTCCCTTTATCGGTTCAAGGTCTCTGACCTCTGTGCCGTTAAGGTAAAGTCGTTCCAAGCTGGTAAGTCCCTTAATCGTTTCAAGGTCGCTGACTTGTGTGCTCCTGACGTCAAGCCATTTCAAGCCGGTAAGTCCCTTTATCGGTTCAAGGTCTGAAATCTCCGAATCCCTAAGATCTAACTTATCAATCTTATTATAGTCATCGTTTGTTACATCCTCAGACTTTTTACCCAGTTGACGTGCTACGGCCTCACGGATTATATCCTTATCCTTGCTTGTTCCAACCACGGCGGTAATCTCGGCGGCCTCAACCGGATATGGAATCCGCATCAGTTCGCCAAGGTCCTCATCGCCAAGCAAATGCAGGAGCCCCGAAAACCTCGGATTTTTCAATATAGGCTGGTATTCTTCCGGTGCGAAATTAGCAAACGTATTATCCAGACGTTTCTGTGTTTTTTCTTCTAAATCCATGTCTTTTGGAATCTCTTTGCCAAAATCTTTAGGAACTTTTATGCTGCACGGAAAGTCCTTGTCTTTTCCTTTGCCAGCACAGACAATCTCCGACCATTGGCTGAAGAAAGCAATTCCACGCTTGGTGCCCACTTCTGAGCCCATAGTGAATCTATCATCCAGAATCTTTCGGGCGAAAAATAGCTGCAAACCCTGATTAAACTGAATACCATCATTAGCTTCGTCTTTAGTCCTGCTCATCATGGCGCCTGCGCCCATCATCAGAGCGCTGTTTATCAGGCGTTTGACCTCTCTGGGATTTCGCTCAGCTAATTTGAAAATAAGGCCGCGGAACAGTCTTCTTTCATCCTTTGAAAGGTGAGGCTCTTTCCAGTATGTTATCTCTTTTAGCTGCTCATCAAGGAAATCGCTTATCTGCAGTTCGCTCGGCTCGACCTGCACCTCCACCTGAAACATCTTGGCCAGATAGTTTTTGCTTTTTTCTTTACTAAGCCCAAGCTCCTCGTAGTGCTTATCCACCAGTTCTTGGATAACTTTCTTGTCGACACCGATAATGAAGATAAGCTTCTCAATGTTGAGGTATAATTTGAGCGCCTCGAGCACCTGCAGCGCAATCTCCGGCATACACCGGTCGAGGTCATCGATAAAGATTACCATTCGTTCATCTTTGCCGAGAGTATTCTTTATCCATGTTTCCAGCGAACTCTCAAATTCATTCAGAAAAGCCTGCTCAGGATGCGCAGCCTCTTTGTAGTCCGCCAATATCTCTTTGATACTCGCTAAATCAATCTCCGCCTCCGCTGAATCAGTCGGATCTTTGACTTTTAGTTTCACTCCGGCTAAAACATGCAAAAAACTTCTTCCAAGAAAGAGACCAAACTGCCTGGCTGCGTTTTTAACCGTTTGTATCGTTGCCCCCTTGACGTCGATACTGTTTATAATCACTTCCGAAATCAGCCCGCGCCAAACATCTTCCTTATTGTAATATTTCCACGGATAGAACCAAACCGGCCGGATTTTTATCTTTGTTTTGGCCTGTCCATTGTTATTCCACTCGTTAATCAGTCCATGCAACCACTTCATCGCCGTAGTTTTACCCGCTCCCCAATCCCCGTAAACCGCAATTGCCATTGGCGTCCGGGTACCCGGATATCGAACAATATCAAACACAGGTCCCAGCCGATACCTCATGTTAAAGCTGTCGCGGTATGTCTGTTCCGGCTTTAGGGCATGGTCGGTAAGGACCGTAAGCTCAGGTTCCCTTGTCGCGAATTTCTGGTACTCGATTTCCCTGACGTCCTTTTTGCCTGCTTTTGCCATTTCAAAAAACCTCTCGCTAAAAAACAAATGTTAATAATATTATATTGTCCACCCAAAAAGCCGAATAGTCAAACAAAAATTTCGCTCAAATCTTCTATCCTGTCTTTGCTATCTTAACATGCGTAGATTGGGATTGCTTAGCGGATTTGCATTAATAGTATCCGGTTTCCGGCTCTCTGGGCGGGGATTTTGTGCTTGATTATTTGCTATTGACGATTTACTATGTGCTTATTGTCAACAGTAACTTTTGATGTTTGGAGGTGGTATTTATGGCACGTTCCAGGAACAATATAGACAGGCGCCAATTTCTACGGATTACGTCAGGTTCAGCGGCGGCGATGCTGCTGCCCGGCATCTCACTTAATGCAGAAGAAACAGCGGAAACACAGCGGCCGAATATCCTATGGGTCAGTTGCGAGGACATCAGCCCTGACCTTGGCTGCTACGGCGATAGCTACGCTGTAACGCCAAACATAGATAAGCTCGCCGCCGAGGGTGTCCGCTACACAAACGTCTATGCCCACGCCGGGGTTTGTGCGCCAGTACGTTCGGGTATCATTACCGGTATGTACCCGACCACTATCGGCACCCACCACATGCGCTGTAAAGGCGTGCTCCCGCCACAGGTAAAGTGTTTCACCGAATACCTCCGCGCCGCAGGCTATTACTGCACCAACAAGGTCAAGACCGATTACCAGTTTGACCCGCCGGTCACAGCCTGGGACGATTCCAGCAGGGATGGGCACTGGAAGAATCGGGCAAAGGGACAGCCGTTCTTTGCCGTCTTCAATTTTACAACTTCGCATGAAAGTCAAATACGCAACAGGAGCAGGTCGATGCGAAAACGCATAGCCGGTCTAAAGCCCCACGAGAGGCACGACCCGGCCGCCGCCGTGCTGCCCCCATACTATCCTGATACCCCGACCGTTCGCAGGGACTGGGCGCAGTATTATGATATTATTACATTGATGGACCAGGAGGTCGGCAAGGCCCTGGCCGAGCTTGAAAAGGCAGGCTTGGCCGATGATACTATCGTGTGGTTCTGGGGTGACCACGGGCGGGGCCTGCCGCGGGGTAAGCGGTGGATTTACGACTCCGGCATTCACGTTCCGCTTACTATCCGCGTGCCGGAAAAGTGGCGCAAACTCGCCGCCCCGGGAAATCCCGATGCCCTCAAGCCCAGGGCAGTCAATGAAGACCTGGTTGCGTTCATTGATTTTGCTCCGACGATGCTCTCGCTCGCCGGCGTCAAAATACCTTCCCACATACAGGGTCAGGCGTTTCTCGGCGGTCAGAAAGCCAGTCCTCGCGAGTATGTTTTCGCCGCACGCGACCGGATGGACGAAGCTTACGACCTCATCCGCGCCGTGCGTGACAAGCGTTTCAAATATATTCGCAACTATATGCCGCATCTTACCCGCGGCCAGGACATCGAGTATATGAACCAGATGCCCACAATGAAGGAGATGCGAACTCTCAATGCCGCTGGCAAATTGAAAGGGCCGCAAAAGCAATACTTCGAGCCGAAAAAGCCCATCGAGGAGCTTTATGATACCCTCACTGATCCCCACGAGGTGAAAAACCTCGCAGGAGATATAAAATACAGGGACGTACTCCTGAGAATGCGCAAGGTGCACGCCGAATGGGTCAAAGAGACCGCCGATATCGGGCTGATTCCCGAACCGGAGTTTGACGAAATGAAACGGCCGCGAGGAGTATATCAGAAGACCGCAAAGCCCTGGTTCTTAATAAGCTCTTCAAAAAGGTCAGGCGCCCGGACCGAGCATGTTACAATCAACTGTGCCACACCCGGTGCTTCTATCGCATACAGGATTAGTGAAAAGGGCGAAAAAAAAATTGGCTGGAAACTATATACAAAACATGTGCCTCTGGGACCGGGCCAGGTCCTGACCGCCAAGGCCTGCCGCATCGGTTTTAAGGATAGCGACGAGGTCAAGTTCAAACTCGGAAACTCCGTAGCAGTAGGTCGGGCGCCCCTGACTACACCGCATTGGAGCAGTCGACTCAAAAGGACGGATGTGCTTGAACGGCTGCGCTCGATAAAGCAATTGGATGGCTCAGGCAACATGGCCGTGCCAAAGTATATTCAGGCACTGAAAGACAAGTACGCCCCTGTGCGCTACTGGGCCGTGGTCGGCCTGCACAATAACTATAGGGGAGTCCGCGACGTTGAGCAGGCAAAGGCGGCGCTGAGGAAGTTGTTGGCAGACCCGTCGCCCGTTGTCCGGATCGCCGCAGCCCACGCCTTGTGCGACTGGGGCCGCTGCAAACAGGGCCTGCCCGTATTGGTTGATGCTTTGAAGGACAAGAATAATAAAGCCGGTCTGCACGCAGTAATTGCATTAAAGATGATTGGTGAAAAGGCACGCCCCGCACTGCCGCAGATTAAGGACTGCCTGAAAGGTTCGGATGGATACGTTAAGCGCGTGACACAAGCAATACTGAAAAATCTTGGAAGCGTCTAACCCATCACTCGGAGCTCGCCTCTCGCGGTGGTTGAGAAAATGCGCTGGTCTATACTTTTTTTAAGGCCAGGGTATAGATTGGCATATTTTGCTTGACGTATTTTCGTTCGAAATTTGTGCCGACCCACTCGCCAACCTCGGCGCCCGCGGTGGGGACAAATTCAATCTCTGTGAGTCTGTCACTTTCGTCAGCTATTAATTTTCTTATCTGCCCAAAATACTCGGCATGGTCGGTGGCGATTTTTAACTGCCCACCGGTTTTTAATGCGCCGATAAGCTGCACCATATTCGCGGGGCAGAAGAAGCGTCTTTTGTGATGTCGTTTTTTCGGCCAGGGGTCGGGAAAGTAGATATGGAAGCAGTCAACACAGTCATCTGCTACAAAATCGGTCAAAAAAAATACGGCATCGGTGCGAATAATCCTGACATTTTTTAAATCCCATCGGCCGATGCGGTCGACGGCGTAACGGTAGTATCTGCTGGCCCATTCGATCCCGAGAAAGTTCGCATCCGGCTGGTTCTTCGCTTCGTTGAGAAGGAACCCACCTTTACCCGTGCCGATTTCGATATGAAAGGGGCCTGAACGTCCGAAAATCCGCTTGAAGTCGATTTTGCCATCAAAATCTTCGGGTTTCAAACTTACTGATGGATAGTCATGTAAAGTTCGGGACATTAGTTAAACCTGGGTTAAAATACATAAAATAGAGAAAATAGCAAGAGTTCAGCAACATATTATAACAGGAAACAGTCTGTTAGATGAAGATTAAACTTGATTTTGAACCTCATACATACTAAACTAAATATAGAGAATATCCGATAAAAAGTGTGAACTTATTGTTATCTCGTGGGTATTAGTTATTAGGATTAAATCCTGATTAGATTTCTATTCAAGAACTGATTAAGAAGGAAACTTAACGAATGATACTCCAATTTGTCAGACCACGGCGCAGACGGGTTCTGATAGATATCAATACGCAAAGGGACTTTCTGCTCGCTGATGGTAAGGTGTGCATAGGCAACCACCGCCGCGTTTTGGCGCATATCCGCCGGATGATGGCATGGGCCAGATGTAATACTATCCCGGTAATCTCGACTGTTGAGGTTTACCCGGAAACAAACAGCGAGTTTGGGCCGGGCTACTGTATTGATGGAACAGAGGGACAAAAAAAGATACCATATACACTGCTGAGCAATCGTATAAGTTTCCCGGCTGACGGTAGTACTGATTTACCCAGAGATATACTGCGGAGGTACAGGCAGATTATACTTCACAAACGAAGCACTGATCCGTTTAAAGAGCCCAGGATTGACAGGCTCCTCAGTGAAGTGCGGGCTAATGAGTTTGTTTTGGTCGGCGCAAGTGCCGAAGGGGCTGTTATGGCCATGGCTTTGGGATTGCTGCAGCGAGACAAAAGAGTTACTGTCGTAGTTGATGCCGTTGGCTCACAGAATAGAAAAGAAGCCAGGCTCGCGCTTCGTAAGATAGAAGCCAAAGGCGCAAGGTTGATTGAGACCAAAAAGCTCGCAGGGACCTCACATCTAAAGCTGGTCGGGGCATGCGATTGCAAAAGGTGCCGGGGGGTGACTAAGGAAGCACCGCTTCAAATCGGGTCTGAATTATAAAATTCATCTCTCACGGATCCTCAGGCGTATCGGCAATGAGATACGAGATACGCGAGATTTAGTATCATTTAGTTGTTGTCCCGCCAAAAGTTTGTAATCGTTGACCCGGTTGGAGATTCAACGCTGTAAAGACGCGAATTAACCGCCCTGCCGAAAAGGTCTCCAACGGCCTTGACATAGTAAGGCTGGCGTTATATACTCTCATATCTCGTTAAGCGACAATCGTTTCTCGTTCAACGAACAACCGGAAAGTGTTCCTTATTTTTTAGCTCTCGGTTTCTACGTGAAATCGAGATGTTGAATAAAAGGCAGGTGTATGGAAAAACAAACCAGGAGAGAATTTCTCAAAACAATAGGATTGGCAGCGGTTTTTGCGCCGACGCTGTCGATATCATCGGGCTGTGCTGGTATCGGCAAAAGACTGACGGCAAAAAGAAGCCCCAACATTGTGTTGGTTTTTATTGACGACCTTGGCTACAAAGACCTGGGTTGTTACGGCAGCACGTACTACCAGACGCCGAACGTCGATAAGCTCGCCGCCGATGGGGTGGTATTCACAAGCGCTTATTCCAATGCGCCAAATTGCGCTCCGACGCGCGCCTGTTTGATATCGGGCCAGTACACTCCGCGGCACGGAGTATATACGGTCGGCAGTCCCGAGCGAGGCAAAGCGCATTTGCGAAAGCTGATACCGATACCGAACAAGACAAATCTCGATTCTAAAATTGTGACTATTGCTGAAGCGCTGAAGCCATCCGGGTACACGACAGCCTGCATCGGCAAATGGCATCTGGGTGATAAAGAACCGTACAGGCCCCAGGACCGGGGCTTCGACGTTGTATTTAGAAGAAACCGCCGGAGCCATTTTACCGCCGACGGGCAGTATCTCACCGACCGTTTAACCGATGAGTCATTGAAGTTCATCGAGCAAAACCGTGACAGGCCGTTCTTCTTGTATCTTTCTCACCATACGGTCCACACGCCAATCCAGGCCAAAAAGGAAATTATCGAAAAATACAAGAATAAAAAGCCCAGCGGTGGACAGAACAATCCGACATACGCCGCGATGATTGAGAGCATGGACCAGAGTGTGGGCGCCGTCTGTGACAAGCTCGATGAGCTGGGGCTCAGGGACAATACTGTAGTATTCTTTTTCTCCGATAACGGCGGTTATGCTAACGCGACCTCGATGGCACCGCTGCGTGGGTCCAAAGGCATGCTGTACGAGGGAGGGATACGCGTGCCGATGATTGCCCGCTGGCCCGGGAAGATAAAGGCAGGCAGCACCTGCGATGTACCTGTAATCGGAATCGACTTCTATCCGACATTCCTGGAAATAGCACGCGCACCGAAACCTTCAGGCCATATTCTCGACGGCCGAAGCATTGTCCCGCTGCTCAAAGGCGCAGGCACTTTCAAACGTAATGCTGTCTTCTGGCATTTTCCCGCCTATCTTGAGCCGTATAACAAGAAGCAGGGGTCATGGCGCACAACGCCGGCAGGGGCCGTCCGACAGGGGGATTGGAAGTTGATTGAATTTTTCGAGGACGGCCGCGTTGAGCTGTATAACCTCGCCGACGACATCAGCGAGACCAATGACCTTGCCAAAACAAAGCCCGCCAAGGCAAAAGAACTGCACATGCTGCTCATAGAATGGCGCAAGAGCATTGGCGCCCCGGTCCCGACAGAAAAAAATCCAAAGTATAATCCCGATGCCAAACCGGCGAAGAAGAAAAAAGAAAAGTAGTAAGTGTATCTTAAGGAGTGAGTATGAATCGGCGTGATTTTCTAAAAAGCGTGGGGCTGGGTACGGCGTCTTTGACGCTGGGAAGCTCTGTGAGCGCTTCAAATCTCTTCCAGCCAAAGGACAGGCCCAATATCCTGTGGATACTGTCCGAGGATATCAGCCCCGACCTGGGCTGCTACGGCACCGAGGCGGTCCGGACCCCCAATCTTGACAAGCTGGCTCGCCAGGGCGTTCGTTATACAAATGCGTTTACGACTTCGCCGGTCTGCTCGGCCAGCAGGTCCGCTATGATTACGGGGATGTACCAGACCTCGGTCGGTATCCATCATCACCGCAGCCACCGCGACGATGGGTACACGCTGCCCGCACCCGTTCAGCCGATAACCGAGTACTTCCGTCAAGCCGGGTACTTTACAGCCAACGTCAAGACCGCAGCGCCGGGCGTGCGCGGTTCGGGCAAAACGGACTTCAACTTCAAATTCAAAAAGCCCTTCGATGGCAGCGACTGGAACAAGCGTAAGACGGGCCAGCCGTTCTTTGCTCAGCTTTCCATCAGCGTAACGCATCGCGGCGGACACTGGAAGAATTTGCGCCAAAAGCTAAAGGACCCGGTCGACCCGGCCAAAGTAAAGCTTCCTCCATATTACCCCGACCATCCAATCGCCAGGGATGATTGGGCTACCTACCTTGACTCCATCCAGGTGATGGACGGGTACGTTGGCAAAATTCTCAAACGGCTTGACGATGAGGGCCTTACGGAAAATACCGTCGTCATTTTCATAGGCGACCACGGCCGATGCCACGTCCGAGGCAAGCAATGGTGTTACGACGGCGGTATCCATATTCCGCTAATTGTTCGCTGGCCCGGCAAACTCAAAGCAGGTCAGGTCTGCGACGACCTGGTCAGTGCGATTGACATATCGGCGACGGTGCTGAAAATCGCCGGCATCGAGCCGCCTAACTACATGGAGGGCCGCGTCTTTCTTGGTCCCGATGCAAAGAAACGCGAATATATCATCGCCGCCCGCGACCGATGTGATGAGACCACTGACCGCATCCGCTGTGTGCGGACCAAACGATACAAGTATATCCGCAACTTTATGCCCGAACGACCCTACACGCAGATAAACCGTTATAAAGAGCGCTCTTATCCGATGTTGCCTCTGATGAGGGAGCTTCACGCCCAGGGCAAACTAACGCCCGTACAGGCCTTGTTCATGGCGCCGCGGAAGCCTGATGAGGAACTTTACGATATCCAAAAAGACCCATACGAGATACGCAACCTTGCCGACTCACCGGAACATCAAAAGACGATTAAGAAGATGCGGAAGATTTTGGATAAGTGGATCAGGGACACCGGTGACAAGGGCCAATTCCCAGAACCCGAAAGCGCTATACAGCCGCGTGACCTGGATAGAATAAAAGAAGATAGAAAAAGGCCCTGATAAAACACTTCTATCACAAGTAAAAAAACCAACATCAACACAATGGCATAAGCTTCTACCTGACATATGAGTTATAAGGCAATTATAATTCTTTTGTGGTGGTAAATTATTAGCTGAATATAGCTGTGATAGTGCCTTTTGCCCCGTAAACTAACTATCTAATTACGCCAACAAACAACCCTGTTCACTAATGGGGAAAATAGTATTTTTCTTCAGTTTTGTATTGACATAGAGTTCATAAAACGATATATTCTAACTGTGTAACTGGAGTTGATCCGGTAGTAAGCTTTTACGAGTAGGCTTTGCTGGGGCAATTGCCCCGTGTGAAGTGAAATGTCATGGGCCCCGAGCATTCGCTTCGTATCAGGTAATCGGCGTCCCCTTGTTTTGCAGAATCTGAAGGAGGATAGAATGAATATCCGCAAAACATTTATTGCGGTTGTGGTCTGCATCGTGATACTCGCGGCGGTGGCCAGCAAGCTTCAAGCTGCGCCAATCTACATTCCCAATGCGTCATTCGAGTTGCCGGAAACTATTTTCGCCGATCCTAACATTGACTTCTGGCAGATGTCGCCAACGCCGTGGTGGTATGACGAGAGCGGCGGGTTCTTCTGGAGCCAGCTAACCGGTGTGTTCCTGAACCTCCCTCCTGAAGACCCCGACTACATCGACAACTGCGATGCGAACCAGGCAGTGTGGTTGTTCGCGCTCCCGGAGGTCGAGTTGTTCCAGGAACTGACGGTCAACTTCGATGTTGGACAATCCTACCGCCTCACGGTCGGAATCTTCGGCGGCGGCGGCAATATGAAAGATGATGTCCCCATTGAAATCCGTTTGTATTACCGCGACGCCGAGGACAACAAGGTCACGGTAGGTGCGACGACTTACACGTACGACCTGGATACCGGCTACGTCATGCACTTCAATGACGTGCAGTTGGAGATTCCGCAAGTGAGGGACACCGACCCCTGGGCCGGCAAGAACATCGGCGTGCAATTGATTTCCACCCTCATCTTCCCGGATGACCTCGATCCGGTTACAGGACGGGCCGGTGGATACTGGGACCTGGACAATGTTCGCCTGGCAAAGTCGTGGCCGGACTTGACCGGGGACTGGTTCATGAATCTCGATGACTTCACATTGATGGCCCGGGAGTGGCAGTTATGTACCGGGACCACGACGGATCTAACGGGCGAGGGGTGTGTGACTATGGAAGACGTGAAGATATTATTGGGGCCCTGGCTGGAAAGTACCTGGGAGTAATATTCCATGAACGTTCCACGTGATATCCGTGAGCAGGATCCCGCAGAAGTTCGGACCTTCTATAAGGCGGTGGTGGTATGACTATGATGAACCCTGGAAGCACGGTGCAACCCATGATGGGCTCTCTTTTGACCCGCGGTAATCGCCGCCACGGCGCCTTTACGCTATCCGAGTTGCTGGTGGTCATCGGGATTATAGCCCTTCTCATGGGGTTGCTGGTTCCGGCACTGGCGTCAGCTCGGGCGTCGGCTCGTAAGGTCGTCTGCTTGGCGAATCTACGTCAGATCGGCTTGGCCATACACTCGTACGCCGGCGACAACAGTGGCAATATCCCCTTCGGCCCCAAGGCCCCGCCCTTTCTGTCTCCAGCCAGCTTCTACCCCTCCACGGGCGCTGTGACCAGCCTGATCTCGCTGAGAAGCGGTGATCCGGTAGCTTTGGGCCTGCTGCTGCGAGAGCACCTGTCCAGGCAGCCCGAGGTCCTATTCTGCCCCGATCCCGACCAGAAAATTTCCGCCGATGCTGAACTGGCCAAGGTGGGCACAACCCAGGCCCAGTGCAGCTACTATTACCGTCATGCCTCGGTAACTCGGCTGTTTGACAACCGCAACGCGCCCGACCCGCCTTACAACATCGCGCTGGACAACCTGGGCAAGAACCGCAATGGATGGTCGGTTCGCGCCTTGGCCATTGATACCATGTTCCTGCCTCCTCCAGACTTGGCTGGTTGGAATGTGAAGCCGCACACCCACCACCGGCAAAGATACGCGAACATTCTCTTTTCCGATTCTCACGTCGCTTCGCGCTCCAATGAGGACGGCCGGTTCACGGTCGACGTCCGCAACCCCAGCCAGCTACGCAACACGTTCAGCAAGATACTTGAGGTTCTGGAACGGGCTGATGCAGAGCAATGAGTTATCAATCGCCAAAAACTCTGTCGGCTTTTCTCGAAAAAGCCCGGCACCGTCGCCGGATCGAAGCGCTATTACTTCTATTGGGAACTTCATGAAGGCTGGTCGCAACAGGCTGTGCGGATGGGCGACTGGAAGGACGTTCGGCTCAACATGGCCGGAAAACCAAATGGCCCCATAGAGCTTTATAACCTAAAGACTGACATTGGGGAAAAGCACAATATCGCCGCGTGACCTCGATAGAATAAAAGAAGATAGAAAAAAAGCAGCAATGAAAGGATGATATTATGAAGCGACGTGATTTTCTAAAAGCTGTCGGTTTGGCAACTTCGTCTTTAGCCCTGCCGGGATGCGGGAACGCTTTCGGTCGGCTCGGTACTCGGTCATCTGCGAAAAAACCTAATATCATTTACATCCTGGCTGACGACCTGGGCTACGGAGACCTGGGATGCTACGGGCAGAAAAGAATTAAAACTCCAAACCTCGACAGAATGGCAAAGCAGGGAATACGCTTCACACAGCACTATGCCGGCAGCACAGTCTGTGCGCCCTCACGTTGCGTCCTGATGACCGGCCTGCACACCGGCCACTGCCTCGTCCGAGGCAACGCCCGCGTACCGCTGCGGCCGTCGGATGTTACGGTGGCCGAGCTGTTGAAAAAGGCCGGCTACGCTACCGGCATCGTTGGCAAGTGGGGCCTGGGTGAGGCCGGCAGCACGGGCATCCCGAACAAACAGGGCTTCGACTACTGGTTCGGATACCTTAACCAGAGGCACGCGCACAATTACTACCCTGCCTATTTGTGGCGCAATGAAGAAAAAGTTCAGCTCAAAAATGAAGTCAGGTCTGTCACTCCGCCCGGCGGTGTCGCCACGAAGAAAGTCGAGTATTCGCACGATTTAATTGCCAAAGAAGCCCTGGCTTTTCTTGAGCGAAGCAAAGACGGGCCGTTTTTCCTGTACCTGCCCTTCACCATTCCACACGCCAACAACGAGGCCCGCCAAAAAGGCATGGAGGTGCCCGACTTCGGTATCTACAAGGACAAGGACTGGCCCGAGCCGCAAAAGGGTCACGCCGCCATGATTACACGTATGGATGGTGACATCGGCAAATTGTTCGCAAAGCTCAAAGAGCTTGGTATCGACGACAATACCTTTGTGATGTTCTCCAGCGATAACGGCCCGCACCGCGAGGGCGGTAACAATCCGGACTTCAATAATAGCAACGGCCCGTTGCGCGGAATCAAACGTGCCCTTTATGAAGGCGGCATTCGCGTGCCGACGATGGCCCGATGGCCCGGCAAAATAAAGGCCGGCTCGATCACCGACCACATCTCCGGTTTCTGGGACGTCCTGCCCACCTGTGCTGAACTTGCCGGTTTCAAGCCTCCCGAAGGTATCGACGGTATATCGATGGTGCCGGCACTGCTGGGTAAATCAAAAAAGCAAAAGAAGCACAAGTTCCTTTACTGGGAATTTCACGAGCAGGGCAAGAGACAGGCTGTGCGAATGGGCGACTTCAAGGGCGTTCGGCTAAACGTAGCTAAAAAACCAAACGGCCCCATAGAGCTTTATAACCTCAAGACAGACATTGGGGAAAAGCACAATATCGCCGACCAACACCCGGATATCGTGGCGAAGATTGCAAAATATATGAAAACGGCCCATACCCCCTCGAAGGATTGGCCGCTGCCCAAAGCGTAAAGCCCGGTACGTGAATGTATCGAAATATTTTGGCAAGGAGATAAAATGAAGCGGCACGCATTATTGTACGCGGTTGTTCTAATGGTAGTCTCTGGCGTGGTTCCCGGCAGCTTAAACGCAAAGGAGAATTTGCCGGCCGACAATGTAAGTTCCAAATCGCCCCCGATACAGGTCAAGGGTGTCTTTCCCAATCTTACCGTTATTGCCAAAGGCGTCGGTAGCGACTCCGAGGCTGGCATAGGCGCATTGATTCCGTGGGCACAGAAGCTCTGGGCAATCGGGTATGTCTCGCACATCAAAGGCAAGGGCCTGGGCCTCTACGAGATCAGCGAGGATATGACCATGCGCAAACACCAGGCCTCGGTAACGGGCACCTTTGCAAATCGTATGGCGCATTGGCCGTCGGGTCAGGCCTTCATAGGTCCGCACGCAATCGATGCCGAGGGTAACGTCCGCACGATAGAAGACCTGAAAAAATTCCGACTCACGGCAACCATACAACACCTGACCGATCCCAAGAACAAGGTATATGTCCTCGGCATGGAAGGCCGCTTCTGGGAGGTAGATGTCAATACATTAAAGGCAAAGCTCTTATTCAATCTCGTCAAAGAGCTCGAAATCAAAAATGCCAAGGCGCATTTCAAATCGGCCTACACCGCCCAGGGCCGGGTTGTAGTCGCCAATAATTCTTATGATGAAAAGGAATTCCTGGGCCAGCGCGATGCAGGCCGTCTGGCCGAATGGGACGGAAAAAAATGGACCATTGTCGAGCGAAATCCGTTTATAGAAGTCCACGGTAGTCCCCATGGCAGCTCCTACGGTGGACACACGATTTATGCCACCGGCTGGACAAAGTCCAGCGTCGTCCTGCGCGTCCTGGCCAAAGGAAAATGGCTGCGGTATCTGTTGCCCAAAGCCAGCCATTCCTGGGACCACGCCTGGAACACCGAATGGATGCGGATTCGCCACGCTCAGACCGAGCGCCTCCTGATGGATATACACGGAATGTTCTACGACCTGCCCCCTTTTGCCTATGAAGGAAAAATCTGGGGCATTCGCCCAATCTGCAGCCACCTTCGCATCGTTCCTGATTTCTGTTACTGGAGGGGTCTGTTCGTCATGGCCGGTAACCAGATTGACCACGACCAGGGCCAGCCCCAATCGGGTCTTTGGTTCGGCAACATTGACGACCTCTGGAACATGGGCAAACCGTCCGGCTGGGGCGGGCCCTGGTGGCAGACACCCGTAAAATCAAGTGTGCCCTCGGACCCCTTTCTAATGACCGGCTTCGATAAAAAGGTCGTACACATGGCACACGATGAAAAAAAGAGCGTCACCTTCGTTATTGAGGTCGACTTCCTTGGCAATGGCTCGTGGAGGACATACAAGAGTTTCAATGTAGCTGGAAATATCAGAACGCAAAGAACTGTCCTTGGACTGCCCGCCGAAGGCCAGGGATACCTGCACCACGAATTCCCCGATGGCTTCTCGGCACACTGGATCCGGGTGACCGTAGACACCGACTGCCGGGCCACCGTATACTTTATGTACAATTAATACGGGGAATATACTTCAATCCTTGCATTTTTCTGTCTCTCAGGCGAAAATGCCAAAGAAATGATAAAACCATAGGAGTATATAACATGAAGCATGCAATCCGAAAATTAAGCGTGGCATTGCTTGGAGCCGCGGCCTTGTTTTTTGCAATGGCCGTCGTAACGCCGACATTGGTCCGTGCCCAGCACCTGGCCGAATTCGAGCAGAGGATGACCGAATTTACTTTAGACAACGGCCTTAAATTCCTCGTCCTTGAACGCCACGAAGCGCCGGTCGTCTCATTCCACATATACGCCGACGTAGGTGCCGTCGATGAGGTCAAGGGAATCACTGGCATGGCCCATCTCTTCGAGCACATGGCATTCAAGGGGACCATGACCATAGGTACGAAAAACTTCGAGGCAGAAGTAAAAGTCATGGCCAGGATTGATGAAGCGTTCAACGCGATAAAGGCAGAGAAAAGAAAGGGCGCCCGCGCTGATAAGAAAAGGCTCGAAGAGCTGCAAAAGCAATTCAAGGACGCGCAACAACAGGCACAGCAGTACCTGGTCCACGGCGAGTTTGAAGAAGCGTACAAGCTCGCCGGGGCTGCCGGTTTCAACGCCTACACCAGTTGGGACGCCACCCAGTATATCGTCAGCCTTCCTTCGAACAAGCTGGAATTGTGGATGATGATGGAGTCGGACCGTTTCTGCAATCCCGTCGTAAGGGAGTTTTATAAGGAAAAGGACGTGGTCATGGAAGAGCGGCGCTTAAGTGTTGAAAGTCAACCGCAGGGCCGCCTGATTGAGGAGTTTTTGGCTGTCGCTTACAAGGCACATCCGTATGGAGAGCACGTCATCGGACACATGAGCGATTTGCAGACTATGACAAGGGCGGAGGCGGAGGACTTTTTCAAAAAGTATTACGGACCGGGCAATTTGACCATTGCGATTGTCGGTGACGTCAATCCTCAGAAGGTAAAGTTCCTGGCCTGGAAATACTTCGGCCGAATACCCCCCGCCCCAAAGCCCGAGCCCGTCGAGACCATCGAGCCGCCACAGCTCGGCGAGCGCCGCGTTACTGTCCAGGACCCGGCACAGCCTTTTGTCCTCATCGGATACCATAAGCCCGGAATTAATCACCCCGACAATGCCGTCTTTGACGCCATCACCGACATCGTCGGAATAGGACGCACCTCACGGTTGCATAAGAGCCTGGTAAAGGAAAAGAAAATCGCCGTCGCCGCTTCCGCCTTTCAGGGCATCCCGGGAGACAAATATCCGGGCCTGTTTTTATTTTATGCCGTGCCCGCCAGAGGCCATACGAATCAGCAATGCGCCGAGGCCATCTACCAGGAAATAGAGAAGCTCAGAACAGAGTTGGCAGCACCAGAGGATTTGGCAAAGGCAAAAACCCGTGCCAGGGCTTCTTTGATACGACAGCTTGACTCCAACTCAGGGCTCGCCGCACAGATGACCTTTTACGAGGTCATAACCGGCGATTGGCGGAATCTGTTTAAACAGCTCGATAAGATTGAGCAAGTCACGGCCGAGGACGTTCAGCGCGTTGCAAAAGAATATTTCACTACGAAAAATCGCACCGTTGGGGTCATAGAGACAACCAAAACAGAAAATTGATTTTAGCAGGAGTTGTAAAATGACTGGTAATAGGCTGTTCACAATAAGGATTTTTATCTTTGTTACTTTTCTCTTCTGCCTTGCACATTCGGGCTGCTCACAAAAACAGCTTGTCCGCTACAAAGACTTAAAATATCCCAGGCTCGGTGACATTGAGATTCCAAAAGTGGAGCGGATTACCCTGTCCAACGGTATGCGGCTGTTTCTTGTAGAAGACCACGAACTTCCGCTGATTAGCGTTGCGGTCAGGATTAGGACAGGTTCTATTTATGAGCCGGCCGACAAAATCGGCCTGGCCGCAATTACCGGAACCGTCATGCGAACAGGAGGCACCACGTCCAAAACAGGCGACGAACTCGACGAGCAGCTCGAGAGGATTGCTGCTTCAGTAGAGACCGCCATCGGCCTTAATTCCGGCTCGGCCTCTATGTCAGTGCTCAAGGAAGATATCGACACCGGTCTTGAGATTCTCGCCGATGTACTGATGAACCCGGCCTTTAGTGAAGGGAAAATAATGCTGGCAATGATACAACACAGAAGCTCAATTGCACGCCGAAACGACAACGTCCGCGCCATCGCCGGCCGAGAGTACCGCAAGCTTATTTACGGACCCCACAGCGTTTACGCACGGCATACCGAGTACGCTACCATCGCCGGCATCAAAAGGGATGACTTGGTCGCCTTCCACAAAAGTTTCTATCGGCCCAACAATGTTATGCTCGGTGTTTCGGGGGATTTCGATACCAAGGAGATGATTAAGAAAATTGAAAAGGCCTTCGAAGGATGGGAAAAAGCTGATATCCAGTTTCCCGATGTGCCGGAAGTAAGTTATGAATTCAAACCAACGGCCAATCTTGTTAGCAAGGACGATATCAATCAGTCGAACATCTATATGGGACACATCGGGGGAGTGATGAATGACCCGGACTATTTTGCCCTGGTCGTTATGAACAGGATTCTCGGTGGCGGTTTCACAGGCCGGCTGTTCAAAAATATTCGCTCCAGAGAGGGGCTTGCCTACTCTGTCTTCGGCATCTACTCGGCCAATTATGATTTTCCAGGCCTCTTTTACGTAGGCTGCATGACAAAATCAGCCTCCACCGTATATGCCATTCGTGCCATGACAGAAGAAGTAAAGAAGATGACCGAAGCCGAAGTCACCGACGAGGAGCTGGCCCTGGCCAAGGAAAGCTACCTTAACTCATTTGTCTTCAACTTCGATACGAAGGGCGAAATTGTCGCCCGGCTCATGATCTACGAATATTTCGGATACCCCCCCGATTTCCTCCAGAAGGCAAAGACCAAAATCGAAAAGGTAACAAAGGCCGATGTCCTCCGCGTTGCCCGCAAACACTTAAAGCCTGAGAAGATGCAAATCCTTGCTGTCGGCCGCCCCCAGGATTTTGATGAGCCTCTCTCGGTCTTTGGCCCCGTCCGTGAAATAGACATAAACATTCCCCCTCCGCCTCAGCCGCCAAAAAAATAGTGACACATCTCCTGTCTAAAAACTGTCGCAGTAGCGGTAGGCTTCGATTACTGCTTGTTCGCCCTCTTTGCCTCTCTTGCTGTTCCCGTGCTCCATCCCGAGAACGCCTTTATAACCTTTGTTGTGGATATGCTTGAAGATATTTTTGTAGTTTATCTCACCGGTCGTCGGTTCCTTGCGTCCGGGATTGTCCCCAATCTGGAAATAACCGATTTCATCCCATGCCTTGTCCATATTGGGAATAAGATTTCCCTCGGAGATTTGTTGATGGTATAGATCATCAAGAATCTTCACGCTCGGGCTGCCAACACCTTTGCAGATAAGGTAAGCCTGTGGGATTTTGGTTAGAAACAGTCCCGGATGGTTGGCCCACCAGTTCAGGGATTCCAAAACTAAAACCAGCCCTGCCGGCTCGCATACTTCGGCGCAGACTCTTAGATTTTCAATGCAGTTGGCCATCTGGTAATCGTGTTCCAGTTTAAGGCTGATATTACCCGGCACAAAGGTCGACCACGTGGCATTGACGCGCTTGGCCACCTCGACCGCCTTTTTCATCTGCGCTTTGAGCCGTCCATGCAAATCCTTCGACGTGCTTGTGGTAAATTCATTTTTATCAAAACCACCCGATGAAACAAACACCCCCATCGTCATATCTAATTGCTTCATCGTTTTTGCTATTTCGCTCTGAAGCTCAACGGATTTTCGCATCATGCCGTTATCTTCCCACGCCGTAAAGCCCTCATCGGCGGCAAACTTCAACTGGTCGATTGGATTATTACCGGCACTGTTCCTGAACATCCCGAAATGCGGCGCATATTTCATACGAAACCTGGCTCGGCTGGATTTCCTTCCCTTGACTATGCCGCTTTGCATTCCCAATGCCACACCCGCTCCTGCTGCCAAACCTGCGCTCATAAACTTTCTGCGGTCCATTATCTGTCCTCCAAATAAGTTTGTTCTTTCATTGTATTGAGCACTTTATGTTCTTAATTACCAATTTACTACTATTACGTTCAAAAAGCCACGGTTTTCCATATCGGTTGGCCCCGCCACATGTGATTGGGATGATTTGTGTTACCGCCTTTCTCTGCAATTCTCAGGCAGGAATCCCCCGTCCAACCGTCACCATCATCATACCCAGGCCGAGCAGAAAAAAGACCACTGGATTCGATATTTACCGCCGAAGCCAGGCCGTTAAATTTAATCCGCCTTTACAGAGATCTATCGCTTTCTTTAGCTCATGCTGGCACAGATGTTTTTCATGGTCACAGTCCCCGTCTGTATAAAAACTCTCCAGCACTGCCAAAGCACTCTTGTCTCCGATTTGGCCAAGGGCCCAGGCCGCACGGTTCCTCTTTTTGAGACTATGACTTTCAGAGCTCACGTATGCGATCAATGCCTTCACCCTGTCCCCTGGGTATTCCTTCGTGGCTTCGGCGCTCATCTGTTTCACTGCCGACCTGATACTAAAGCAAACCGTCACGAACATAATAACAGCAAGAACCAAACACGATAATATCCCGTAAAAGAGGACTCGTTTCAAACTAACAAACCTCCTGCTTCGTTTCGTTTCGGAATGTTTTTTCATTGCTCGCCTCCTTTCAAAAGGCTAATAAAATTATATATTATCGTCCTTGTAAAGCAAGGAAAAATAAACGAAAAACCCTGCCTCTTGATATAGAAATCCCGTTGTTCCCACGATTAATAGGGCAAAAGATTAAAAATCCGTTCGTCCGTTAGAGTCAAAGCCTCTAATCGGACAGGACAACACGAAAACCGCTGTCGTAGAATCGGCTGTTGCGGTTGCTGAGGTTGCGGTACGCGACCCGGCAGTATTCCGCAAGAGAGTCCCAACTGCCGCCCCGGACAATACAAAAAGAACCGCTGACAGGACCCAGTGGATTATAGTATGGACTTGTGCTGTAGTAATTTGAATCGTACCAGTCATTACAATACTCAAAGACATTGCCCGTCATATCATAGAGCCCGTAACCATTGGCTGAGAAACTGCCGACAGGGGCCGTATAGGGAAAATTAGCATCGTTGTATGCCGAATGAAAACCCTCTGTCGGATTTACATCGTAGGGGTAATACGGACTGCCCCCTTCCCAGTAACTGTAGTAATTCGCCTGACTGTGCGAGATGGTATCCCCCCGGGAAAAGCGGTAATACGGATACTGCTCGCCTCCACGGGCGGCGTATTCCCATTCGGCCTCCGTGGGTAGGCGGTAGCCGTGTTTGGAAAAATCGCATTCCCAGGTTGAAAGGTTGTAGCAAAGCTCTTTACCTTCCCGACTGCTTCGCCGGTTGCAGTATGCCGCCGCCCCGTACCAGCTTACCTCGACCATGGGGTCATCCGACATATCTCGGCCGCCCTTGGTTCTTACGCTGAAAACCCCGCCTGAATAGTCAATCTGACTATCAGTATCATAAATGCTCGTATCACAATAAGGGTAGCTGTCCCCGGCGTCTGATGATGCGTAGACTATACCGCTTACGACTTTTATCTGACCTGAGGAATTTGCTTCGTTAAGATAATCGCAGTACTGCCGATTGGTCGTCTCGTATTTACTCATAAAGATTCCGCCAAGCAATACCGCGTGGACGGGCACTTCGGAAAGACTGCCTTCTCCAAAAAGGTCTCCCATTGCAAATCCGCCGTGCGGTATATATGCCATATCATCCGGGATATTGGCGTCGCCGCTGAGCCACTGGTTCGCCATCACGGCGAAATCCTCAAAGTCGACAAAGCAGTTCCCGGTAACGTCAGCCGACGGACAGGCCGCGGTTGCAAAGTGACCTGAAATTGTAATCACAGCGAAAGTAATAAGAATATATGGATCCTTCCCCCACATTTTTTGTTCCCCCGGTTATATAGCCTGCACTTCTATCTTTTCCCGGCTGCCCGGTGTAGCTGGGCAGCAGATACAATATAATACCAGGTTAACATTGGTAAATCAAGATTTTTTTCTTCTTATTTCGCAACATTATCACCGCTTTGCCAGTGAGGTAGCCTGGATCGTATCCACCATTTCCTGGCAATTTGAAATCTGAAATTATCTCTCCACTGGCTTAGAGATGAAAACCAGTAAAAGCCGCTTTGAAGGCTAAAATTAGTGGTAAAAAAATCTTCAAAAATTTTTATTTGACACAACTGCTTAAAGGTTTTAGAATTGAATGATAACAACTACGGGATTTTGTACCTGTTGAAACAGGCCAGGAGATAACGTTTTCATTACGAACGCTTAATGACCGCATTGGTCCAAAATGAGGGCAGTAAAATGATGGGGGAAACAAAGAAAATCCTGAAGAAGCTGGTTTGTGCCGGCATAGTGATATTAGCTTCGGCAGTACCTGCCAAAGCGACTCTCGTAAATTCTAATTCCATAGTTGTAGACGACATAGAATATTACATACAGACGGACAAATCTGTTTATGATTTGGGGGAAGGCGTGGAGCTTCTATATAGGGTTACTAATTTGAGAGACGAAGTATTCGATGTTATTGGTTTTTTCCCTATATGGGATATCCTTGTTACAGCAAACGAAGGAGAAAATTTCAGGGAAATTTGGTCATTTCATTGGTATGGGGGAGGGCCTCTGGGGCCTGTAGTTTTTCGATTAGAAATGGATGAAACTATGGAATTTACTTATACTTGGACTCAAATCGATCACCAAGGAACACCAGAGATTGGAGATGATACTCAGGTTTCACCAGGTGTATATAGAGTTTCAGGAGTTTTTCAAGGGATAGAAGGCATTTCTAATGAAATAGATACAAGCGTTGCTATTGATATTACTATAATCCCAGAACCTGGTTCCTTAGTTTTATTTGGAATGGGTTTTGGGAGTTTATTACTTTGTAAGAAGAAAAGAAGGAATTAAATATATCTAAAAGTGAAATGAAAGGAGCCGAGTAAAATGATGGGGGAAACAAAGAAAATCCTGAAGAAGCTGGTTTGTGTCGGCATAGTTATATTAGCCTTATCAGAATGCGCGGGAGGAACGACGACCATGACGACCACGTATGAGTTTCTCCCGAACCCGAATGCTCTGCGTACAAGCGGCGGGATTGACGGCCAAGGCTTTGGAACCTTTTCTATTGAGGGACAGTTCCGGTTAAGTGTAGATTTCGATGCGGGTATCGCCTCGTTCGAGCAGGTTGATGCAACCCTCAGCGAGGAGATCCCCTATTATGATTACGACCAAGGTGATCTTTCGTTTACACAGAGCCTATCCGTCCTCTTTAGCATGACCGAACTGGAAAGTACTTATGTCAGCGATACGACCATCGACTTTGTGTTGGAGAGAAACATCCCAAGTTTCCCGGGCGCCGATATCTACCTCGGTCTGACCTTCATAGACGATTCGGTTCACCTCATTGGCCACTTTGGAATGCCGATGGCTGATGGCTATTGGTACAGTTTGGACGCCGTCGCTGTCCCTGAGCCTGCGACGCTCATTCTGTTTTTGGTTGGTCTGCCCATCGTGAACTATATTAACAGGAGAAGAAGGGATTAAATAGGAAATCTTAAATCTTGAATGTGAACCCCCCCCCATACTATGAACAACGAATTTTTTCTCTTTGCATTTTGATTTTTGATTTCCACCATTGCCCGCACGCCCTTAGCTTTGCTCATGTGCTTTTTCCTTGTGGAGCAGCGCAATAATTTCTTCCTTTTTCGGGCGATGATATAACACTCCCAATGCCGAGATAATCAAAAACAAGTAAAAGATCAGAGCATCTCCACCAAGCATAAAAAGAACAAAACCATAAAATCCCGGACACGCAGAAATCGCTATTGGAAGATATATCCCGTATCTGTACTTTAATAAATAAGCAGGTTTATTGGAGGAAGATGCCATCTCGACTGCCCTGTTCTCAAGACCTCTGGATTTCCCTGGGGAATTAAAGGTGTCCGGGGAATTAAAGGTGTCCGGTACCTTTTCACCGAAAAGTTCAATCCACCTGCGTCTTATGTGGCAAAAAAATTTGAAATCTATCGCGCAGCGATTCCACAATTTTACATTTTAATTTTTGATATTTGATTTCTCCTTGAGATCCTTGCCTATTTTCCAGGTAGCCCTTTGTGCTGATTCGTGTAAATCTGTGTTTATTATTGTGGCAGACATGTTGACACGTCCTCCGAATCATGTATAATCAGTCTTTGGCAAATTAAGCTGGCGTATTCAAATGAATAGAGTTCTGCAGGGTAGGTAACGGTATCCGGGTCTATTGGCGTATATAGCCGGGTGTGTAAAGTCTGCTGAAAATCCTGCCCGTTCGCGAAAAAGTCAATTCATACTACCCGATCAGCCAACATGGCCAGGGGGCGTTAGGATGAGATTGCGTGCTTCAAGCTTCTTAGTAGCATTCGCTCTTGAGTGTTTGGCAGCCGGTGTACTGCACGCCTCGGTTTTCTATGTTGATCCTGTCAAGGGAGACATGAATAACGACGGTTCCGCAGAGCATCCATGGCGCACTATTGAGCAGGTATTTAAGCAGAATCTAATACAGACGCGTGACACTATAGGCCGTCTCAAGAACCCCCAAGCGCCTGTAAAGGCCGGCGATTCTATCCTGCTTCGTTCGGGCTACCACGGAGAGATTTACTACCGGAGAGCTTATAACGACGACTTTATTACAATTGCCGCCCAAAAAGGGCACAAGCCAAAGGTAAGGCGCGTATTTTTCTCGGCAGCCGGCAAGTGGATCATTCGAGGTTTGACAGTCTCCCCCGGTTTCGCCCCTGAGTATAAACGCGACCGCATCATCTATGTTGTAAACTGGGACGGCCCGAGTACCGACTTTATAATCGAGAATAACACTCTCTACTCTTCAGAAGATGCCAATTCATGGTCGGCCAAACAATGGGACAGCCTGGTCTGCTATGGGATTTCCGTCATTGGAGACAGAATTAAGATTCGAAACAACACGCTTAGATATGTCAATCACGGTATTATAATCAGCGGTGACAGGTTTACGGTTGAGCGTAATTCCATCGAACACATTGCTGGTGACGGGATTGTTTGTTCGGCCGACAATGCGTCCCTTCTGGGCAACAGCTTGAAGTACTTCTATAAGGTCAACGCCAACCACGACGACGGAATCCAGTTCCATCGCGGCAGGGACAAGACTACGCCGATAGTAAATGCCGTGGTGCGCGGCAACTCCGTGATTGCCTGGGACGACGCGGTCAGCAATCCGCTGATTGGCAGCCCGCAGGGCATTTGCAACTTTGATATCCCGGCGGTCAACTGGCGTATTGAGAATAATCTGGTTTTAGTCCAACATCATCATGGCATCACAATCAGTGGTTGCCAAAACGGCGTCATAATTAACAACCTGGCATACAATCCGTACGGCGGCCATTACTTCGCCGGGATTCTGACAGGCATCACGCATGGCAAGACAACAACGGAAAATACCGTGATACGCAACAATCTGGTCGATTCGCAAATCAATTGCCCCAGAGCCAATAACACAGTTGACCATAATATCGTGGTTAGGTATCCAAACCGGTATTTTCGCAATCCTCGAAAATATGACATGCGTCACAGGCAGGGCAGTCCCGCAATCGATGCCGGCAGTATTATTTCTGCGCCAAAAATCGACATCAACGGCATCCGGCGTCCCCAGGGAATTGGCGTTGATGTTGGTCCCTATGAATTCCAGGAAGTTAAAGTGCCGGCCGACCCGTGTACCGAAATGCTATTGGAGCAGACAAAGGATGAGAATCATAAGTGATCGTTGAACTTAACACCAAGGCTCGACGAACCCGTTACGAAAGGAAATATGCTATGAGGCCTATGACAGCTTGTCAAAGAAACCGCTTTGTCTTTTTCACTGTTCTATCGTTCCTGGTAACCTGTTCATCACAAGCGGCTTTTGCGAAAGACAGTTCTTCACCCGAGACATTGCTGCTCAAGGATTTTCGCCCGAGGTCCATCTACAGGATTCCCAGGACATCAGTTGACAAGGCGAAATATCCCGTCGTTGACATGCACTCCCATGCATACGCAAAGACTCCGGAGCAGATTGCCCGATGGGTCAGGATAATGGATGAAGTGGGAATTGATAAAGCTATCATATTAACCGGGACCACGGGCAAGGCGTTTGATGAGATTTATGCCAAATACGCCAGGTACCCGGATCGCTTTGAACTGTGGTGCGGATTGGATTATACGGGTTATGACAAGCCTGGTTTCGGACCCGCAGCGGTCACCGAGTTAGAGCGTTGTCACAAGGTCGGTGCCCGCGGGGTCGGCGAACTCGGTGACAAGGGCAGCGGCCTGTTTTACAGCAAACCGACTAAGGCCATAGGAATGCATCTCGACGATCCTCGTATGGACCAACTGTTGGCCAAATGTGCCCAATTGAAGATGCCGGTGAATATCCATGTGGCCGACCCGTATTGGATGTATGAGCCAATGGATGCCAAAAACGATGGACTGATGAACGCCTACAAATGGAGGTTAGACAATAAGCCCAACATTGTGAACCACTCAGGCATGCTGGAAATCCTGGAGCGTGGGATCAAACGGCACCCCGGCACGACGTTTATCGCCTGTCACTTTGCCAATTGCTCCGATGATCTGGGCCGGCTCGGGAGACTATTCGAGAAGTATCCTAACTTGTACGCGGACATCTCGGCCCGGTACGCTGAGACTGCCGCCATTCCCAGGTTTGTTGCCCGCTTTTACCAGAAGTACCAGGACCGACTTGTCTACGGGACCGACATGGGATTTAATGCCGGGATGTATCGGCTTACATTCCGCATTCTGGAATCGGCTGATGAGCACTTCTACGCGTGGGAGCAATTCAGCTACCATTGGCCCCTGCATGGTCTGGCTTTGAATGATCGGGTGCTCAGGAAAGTATACAGGGACAACGCGATAAAGATTCTCAAAAGTCAGAAATTTCAGGCAATTACTTCGGGATCGCAGTTAGGTCCGGTGCGATGAATCGCATCAATTCCAGGAGAATAGCAATGGTATACAATTGTTATATGGTAAATCCCAATTAAGGAGTTAAGGTTGACCGATAGGAAAAATCACATGATAAATCGAAGGGAATTTCTGAAAGCTACCGGCCTTTTAATAATCTCTGCTATGGCTCCAACATTGCAGGCGGCAAAAGCAAAGCAGCCCAACATCCTTTTGATCATGGCTGACGACATGGGCTATTCCGATATCGGCTGTTATGGCGGCGAGATCAATACACCAAACCTCGACTCTCTTGCCGCAGGCGGGATGCGTTTTACACAGTTTTACAACTGCGCCAAGTGCAGTCCCACTCGCGCATCTCTCTTGACAGGCCAGTACGAGCAGGCTGTCGGAGTAAAGAACATGGAAAATGGCGCGACTTTCGCCGAGCTGCTGCGTCCAGCCGGTTATCGAACAATTGCAACGGGCAAATGGCATCAAAATCCACTTCCGACAACTCGCGGATTCGACCGCTATTTCGGCCTGGCAGATGGGTGCTGTAATTTCTGGAATCCCGGAACAAAAGCCAGACCGGGCGAAGGAAAGCCGGGCAGGAAAAGACCCTCGCCGCGCCGTTGGGCCATCGAGGGTAAGACCATCATGGGCTATGTCCCCGAGCAAAAGGATTTCTACACTACCGATGCCTTTACGCAGTACGCCATTGAAAGACTCGATGAATATGGCAAAGAAGATAAGCCCATTCTGTTATATCTTCCGTTTACCGCACCTCATTATCCCCTGCACGCCTGGCCCGATGACATCGCTAAATACCGAGGAAAATACATGGTCGGCTGGGACAAAATCCGCGAAACGCGCTACAAACGCCAGATAGAGATAGGCATGTTGGACCCGAAGTTCGGGAATTCACCGCGAGACAAGGGTGTAAAGAAATGGGATTCGCTCAGCAAGCCAAAGCAGGACGCCGAGGACCTGAAGATGGCCGTATATGCTGCCATGATTGAACGAATGGATTATGGTATAGGTCGGATTTTTGCAAAGCTCAAGGAAATTGGAAGATGGCAAAATACGTTAGTCCTCTTTCTCTCCGATAACGGCGGTTGCTCAGAAACTCCCGACAAAACCCCCAACATCCCGCCGGGACCACTGGAGGGCTATCGCGCCCTGGGACCTGCTTGGGCCAATGCAAGCAATACACCATATCGCAAATACAAATCGACCGATTACGAAGGTGGTAACTGCACCCCCTTTATTGCCCACTGGCCTGCCGTCATCAAGCCCGGACAAATCACCGATCAGGTAGGCCATATCATCGACATCCTGCCGACTTTCATGGACATCACCGGCGCCGGCTATCCAGACGAAATTAACGACAGAAAACTTAAACGCCCGGTGGGAAAGTCCCTCTTGCCCATCTTCAAAGGCAAAAAGAGAAAGCCCCATGATATTCTCTATTGGCAGTTCGGAAGGGGAAAAGCCATCCGTATTGGCAACTTCAAACTTGTCAAATACGGCAATTCGGACTGGGAGCTATACGACATGGCCAAGGACAGGACCGAATTAAACAACCTTGCCGCTCGATTTCCCGAAAGGGCCAAACAGATGAGCCAGATGTGGGAAAAATGGCGGGCAAACGTCGGACGTAAGATATAGCCGGTGCATAGTACTACAAAGATACAAACTTGAGCCGGAATCTCGTATCGTGTGCAACAAGTTGCACACGCAATATCGAGCAGCCGGAAAGATTGAATTGTTAGATGGATGTAATATTCTATTAGAAAAGAACTTCAGCGGCGCAGTTAAAATGTAAAACATGATTTGTTTGGAGAATTGCACAATGAAGACCATAATTCACTTGACTATGATTATCGCAATAACAATTTCAACTGTTTCTCATAGCGATGAGGCCGGTAGAAAGGATAACCGGCAACCGCTGACATTGTGTAATCCCTTAAATATTGAATATCGCTTTACACCAGGAAAGCCTTCCAGGAGAATGGCGGCTGACCCGGTTATTGTTTTGTTTAAAGATTCATATTTTTTGTTTTCTACCGGGTCAAGTGAATACTGGTATTCCTCAGATTTGGTTAACTGGATTTTGATACCTGAGGAAAAATCAGAATTGCCTGATCATCCCACCGCGCCGGCGGTAACGGTAGTTGGCGAAGAGGTTTATTTCATTCCTTCATCCAGGAGGACCGGTTTGTTTTATAAAAGTACCGATCCAAAATCCGGCAAATGGGAACTGGCCAAAAAAAGCATACCGACTTGGGATCCGGCTTTATTTTGTGATGATGACGGCAGAGCGTATTATTACTGGGGATGTTCTAATAACGCTCCGATTCAGGGAGTTGAATTAGATACATCCAGCATGAAGCCTAAGGGTAAGGTTAAGGATTTTTTTAAAGGGAACAAAGAAGAACATGGCTGGGAGAGGCGCGGGGATAAACATGAACTTCCCAATTCGGCTTGGATCGAAGGTCCCTGGATGACAAAACACAAAGATACGTACTATCTTCAATATGCTGCTCCGGGAACCGAGTTCAAAAGTTATGCTGATGGAGTCTACACATCAAAAAATCCGTTGGGACCTTTTAAATACGAGCCTTACAGTCCGTTTTCTCACAAACCGGGAGGATTTATAGGAGGAGCCGGCCATGGCGCCACTTTCCAGGATAAATATGGGAATTATTGGCGCGTAACCACGATGGTTATTTCCGTATTGGATATGTTTGAAAGAAGAGTGGGAATCTACCCGGCAGGATTTGATAAAGACGGCATCATGTACACCAATACCCTTTTAGGTGATTTTCCACAAATAATGCCTAAGAAGAAAAGAGATCCGTTTGCCAATAACCTGGCTGAATGGATGCTGCTTTCATACAGTAAAAAGGTGGATGCATCTTCTTCAATTTCCGGGCATGGAACCAGGCTGGCTTTCGATGAAAATATTAAGACCTGGTGGTGTGCAGAGACTTCGAACAAAGATGAATGGTTAAAAGTTGATTTAGGTAAAATGTGCACCGTGAAAGCTGTTCAGGTTAATTTTGCCGAACACGAAGCTAACTTACATGGGAGAGAAAAACCGATCTACCATCAATATGTTCTGGAATATTCGAATGATGACCAAAATTGGAAAAAATTAGTTGATAAAAGTAAGAATCTAAAAGACGTACCTCATGATTATACTCAGCTTTCACAACCGGTAAAAGCACGATTTATAAAATTGATTAACATTCATACGCCCGGAGATGGGCCGTTTGCTGTTAGGGATTTAAGATTATTTGGAAATGGATTTGGGGAAATCCCACAGCAAGCCGGTGGTTTAACAGTGGATCGGGATTCCAGTGACAGAAGGACGGCCAATATAACCTGGAATAAAAGCAAAGATGCTGCCGGTTATGTTATCAGGTATGGAATAACTCCCCGGAAGTTATACAACCAATACCAGGTTATGGGAAAAACCGAACTGAAGATTAACAGCCTTAACAGGGACGTCGGATACTATTTTTCAATCGATGTATTTAACGAAAATGGATATACCAAAGGAACTGACATTATTGAAAGTATTTGATAATGCTCCCTCCCTGTTAAATCTTTGGAGCATTGCATATGCATAATTTAGTATTAGAGAAGAGCCTCAGCGGCGTAGCTTGTCAAGGATATACATTGATTTATGCCAAATCCCAATTAAGGAGATAAGGTTGATGGACAGTAATAATCGTACGATAAATCGCAGAGAATTTCTGCAAACTACTACCCTTTTAACAATATCTGCTATGGCTCAAACATTGCAGGCGGCAAAAGCAAAGCGGCCCAACATCCTGTTTATAACGACCGATCAGCAATTTGCAGATGCCCTTAGCTGCACAATGGGCCGCGGTTATATCCGAACGCCGAATATTGACAGCCTCGCGGCCAGCGGAATGCTGTTCACAAAGGCCTATTGTGCAAATCCATTGTGCGTGCCGAATAGAACTTCGATTTATACCGGCAGATATCCACACGAGCACGGCAAGCAGATCAATTCAACAAAAGCAATCGACGCAAAAGAATTTCCGAATATTGGGATGGTGCTTCGAAAGGCAGGGTATGTTACCGGTTATTTCGGTAAGTGGCATTTGCCATATCCTTTTAAAAAAGCTACTGCCCAAAACAGTGGTTATGACCAGAGATCTGATGCCCTGGACTATAAAATTGCCGCACCGACTATTAAGTTTATCAGGAACAATAAGAACAAGCCGTTCTTTGTTGTTTTTTCTTTGATGAATCCCCACAATATCTGTCAGTATGCCAGGAGCCAGCCTTTGCCTGATGGTGACATAGGAAAAGTGCCGCCCGCCAACAACTGCCCCCCTGCCCCGGCTAATCTTGAAAAGGCAAGGAATCAGTCTGACGCACTCGAGGCTGTCTGGCAGGCAAGGCTGAGAGCAAAAGACAAAAAAAAGAACATAAGGAAGTTCGCCCCGCTGGACAAGTGGGATGCCGATGACTGGCGAAAGTATCGCTGGGCATATTACCGAATGGTGGAGCTTGCAGATAAAGAAGTGGGTAAAATCCTTGCAGCTCTTAAAAAACTAAGGCTTGAGAGTAATACCGTGATAATCTTCACCTCTGACCATGGCGATGGTATCGGCGCGCATCGGTGGGCGCAGAAGAATATGTTCTACGATGAGACCGCCAGGATACCTTTTATCATCAGCCAGAAAGGTACGACTAAAATCGGAACGAGTGATTTTCTGGTCAATAACGGCCTCGATATTATGCCAACAATCTGTGATTACGCCGGCGCAAAGGTCCCGGAAAAATGTCAGGGGATGAGTCTTCGGAACATCGCAGAAGGCTCCAGGCCCCGGAAAAAAAGAAAATATGTCGCGTGTTCAACTCGTTTTGTTCAGGACCTTCGCGCCGACGGCAAGCCCATCAATCTCGAAGGCAGAATGATACGCACCGAAAATTATAAATATTATATCTTCGACCAGGGCAAACAGCCTGAGATGCTGATTGATATGAAAAACGACCCCGGCGAGATGGAGAACCTGGTAGGTAATCCCAGTTACAAAAAGATCCTTGAAGAACATCGCGAAATTTTCGCTGAATATAAAAAAGAAACCGGCGACAGTTTCTTATCGTAGGCTAATAGTCAGGTAGGGTGCGATGAATCGCACAAGTTCCAGGGGAATAAAAATACCTGTTGATATCACAATAACCGCATCATAGAATCTACGAAAAGCGTGGCGGTTAATATTATGACGGCTAAGAAAATTAAAGTTCGGCCTTTTCACATTTGGTGGCTCGGCATAGTGCTATTCGGAACATCTTTGTTAATGTGGATTATTGTCATCGTCTCGTCCTCAATCAAAGGCATGTTTGACTGCCCATTTGATTGGTACGGAATAAGACATATCTATCTTCCTTTCTTGGCTGCATTTGTCGGTTTCAGCATTCCCGTTATTTGTTTGCGAGTGTTAAGGAGGACCCGTACAAGAGTTTGGGGGGCTATCTTTGTTATCTATCTGATAGTAATGCTAACTTGGGGAATTGTTGATATTAGATATGAGAATTGCCAGATTGGAGGGCACAGGTATCCACACGGACCTCTCATTGACGGACACAGATATTATTTTCATATTTACTTTACATGGTACTTCCTTCCCTATAGATGGATAGAGAAAGGAATTGATGACACTACAATAACGTTTCAAAACAATTCCGGCAAACTAATACAGATTAACGCAAAGATAATTAAATTAGAACAAGATGATTTTGAGTCTCGTAGGGTGTGCAACTTGTTGCACACGCGGAAAAATTTTCCCGCTACAAGCCTTCGGGGTAATCGCTCTCAGAAGCTGTAACGCACCGCTGCATAAATATTGGAATTGTTCTCGAACTGGCCGAAGAAGGTATTGGGAAAGTCCCCGAAAAAAATATTTGCCCCGACCTCAACGGCCACGTCATCGCTCACCTTATAATTCAGATTCGGCCGCATATAAACGTCCTTATCGGTCGGTGAATAATATGTAAATAATGAACATCGCAGATTCTGGTTCATAAGCAGCTTCGTCAAACGCACCGTCACCAGGTGCCTGTCCCTGTCACGGGCAGGCCCGGCCGGAAGATTATCAAGATACTCGCCGTAGTCGGTCATATGCTCGATATAATATTGAAGCCCTGCTGTAAAATCCTTCCCTACCTCCTGCGTATAGCCGGCTAAAAAACGAAACTCGGAATTATTGATAAATCCATTGTTTCCACTTTGGTCGTCAGCAGATTCGTAATATCCGAATTCAAGGTTGCCTATCCCCTTGCCTGCATTTCCGCGAACACTCGCGCCGTAAACATTCAAGTCGGGAAAAATCGCCTGCGTGCCGTCCAGACCACCGGGACTCTTGAAGTAACCACGGTAGCCGTAAACAGCAACTTCGTAATTATTGATATTTTTGTACAGCCTGGCCGCAAACTCTGAATCCCGAAACCAGCGATTAGGCCTGTCCGTGTGGGTTATCGCGTCCTGACCTGCTATTCTGCCAAGCGTCGAATTCCAATATGAAAGACGCTCACCGCTTATAAACCGGTCCGGGTCAAACTTAGGCGTATAAACAAAGTCAAGATTTGCCCAGTCGCCAAACAAGCTCACCTTGGCCGCATCCGATGGCGCCTTCAAATATTCGGTATCCCTGCCGATAAAAAAAGACTGCCAGTCCTTCGGAAACATATCGTTAATAAAGATAAGGTCCCCCGTCCCCCACGTCAGAATCTGTCTGCCAACCTTCAAATCCATAAACTCCAAAGGCTGGGTGAATATACTCCCCTCTCGAAGGTCGAAATCCGCCTGCTCTTCGACCAGATCTCCAAGCACGTCACCCTTGACCTTCAGATCACCCCAATCAGGATACGAGGCCAAATCGATCTGAAAACGGTTCTCCATAACCGACATATCTTTTTGATGAGGATCTTTTCTGACTCGATACCCGGACCGTATCTCATAGAAACCATGCGTCTCTATCGGAAAGATACCGAAAAAAGATTCGTCCGCCCCATCGTCTTCTCCTTGCGCTACAGCCGGCACAGAAAGAACCGCAGTGAAAAATATGACAACCGGAATGCCTTTATACCATATCACCTAATCAACTCCGCCGACTTCTCAATTTCAGGCGTTTATTCGCTCAAATAATTTGCTTGTTACGTACTTTCTGTCATGCCGGCATCATCGAATGAACGATTCAACAAATCAGATAGATTCAGCCTTGATGCCCAGTATTTGAGATATTCTAAATCCAGATTAACACCCTGAACCTTCAAGACACCTAAGACATCTTTCCACTGCTGTTCTGATACCCCGCCGCCTTTCTGATACCATCGCAGCTTGCTGAGTATAATGTCCTCCGCTGAAGACAGATAGAACTTGCGAGAGCTATCTTCATCCAAAGTGTCAGGGCAGCGTCTGGCCAATGCCTCAGAATCATACGGTTGGTCCTTTACAATGAAAACATCGATTTTGATCATGGTCTCAAGATGAATCAGATTGAACGAGGTACTTCTATGAATTGCCTCTCTGATCACCTCGGCATCGATGTAGTAATCTGCTTCAAGGGCTTCTACCAAACGATTAACCTGCGGTATTTTGATGTCGGCAACTATATCAACATCTATTGTCGCTCGGGCTATGCCATAGGCGGAACTTGCCACAGATCCTCCTATGTAGTACGCTATCCCAACTTTTTCAAAACACCCGATTACCATATCCAATGCAGCAATTATGTCGGGCTTCTTCATAGCTGTTCATGCTCCAGGTACAAGCCAAGACACTCAGCAAGGTTTTCTCCGTAGTGATTTGCAACAAAAGCCAAATCCACTTCTCGTTCACTCAGAAATGGGTTTGTACGCTGAATGGCCCTACGTGAAAGATACATGGTAGTTTGAGAAAGTGACCGAACTTTCGAGATCCTCATGGAAACGCTTGATTCGCGAATCAATTCGATCTGTACCTTTTCTGCCTGAGAGGAGGTATCGGGAGATTGACTTATCATTTCATGATATTCCCTGGGGCACCCCAAACGCAATAAAAAGCGTTTGGGGACCCATTATCTATTGTGCACAGCTATTGTTTATATGGTCTTCCGGATTCAGAATTATTTGTCAGGTGCTCAATATTTCTTTTACTTCTCTAATTAAAATCGGCAGGTGATTTGTAACAGCCTGCCATACAATGGCTTCATCAATATTATCATAACCATGAATTAAAATGTTTCTGAATCCTATGATGCGGCGATGCTCGGCCGGCATTCACCAGCTTTCAAACAAATGGTTTTAGTAACTCAATCAACTGCGGAACATTTTCTCTGACTACTTTCCAGATTCGCTCCTGCTTGATTTCGCCGTATTCATGAATCAGGACATTGCGCTGGCCTGATAATCTGTCGCCACTGGATTTCAGGATGAGCATCGCAGAACTTGGCCGATACCTTGCCTGCTGCTTCACCGATAATCTCCAAAGACCGTTCGACTGCAAGTTGTGTCTTTCGGTCATTTGAATATTGGGGAAAATCCAGGCCGGAAATCAGTTGTTCCAGCGTACGGGCAGCATCGAGCATATCCCATAAATAAGCGACATCTCTCTGGTCAGGCTGCATATATTACCTCATTGCTGGCGAGTATTGTCTGTCTGCGAAACGGATTTCTCAATGAATCTTTTTCGACTAAATCAACCTTTCGCCCAAAAATAGCCTTAAGCTCATCAATCATATCCACAAAATCGAACAATCCCCATCCGTCGTCGTCCTTGAAACTAACCAGGACATCGATGTCGCTATCGGAACGAAATTCGTCCGATAAAACAGACCCGAATAGTGCCATCTCTGAAATTTTCCATTTAAGGCAAAAATCCTCTATTTTTTTCTGTGGTAATGTAATCCTAATCTGCCCCATATATTACCTCTGCGAGATATTACAATCATAATAACGGCTAAAATCCAGGTTCTTTCTTGTTTCATCGTTCATAAATGACTATCCTCGTCCTGTCAATAGCTTCTCTCAAGACAGGGTACTTTAATTTCTTACCAACAACCAGATCGACCTGTTTTCAAAAACAGCGGTTTTTATCTCGTCGCCTCCCGCGGCGGCCTGTGAAGGTATCGTTCCTCGAAAATGTCTTTGAGTTTTATATTGTATTTGATATCGCTGAATTCCATCACCGTTTTGCCGCCGGTCTTCAGATTTCTAACCACTGATTTAACGACGGTCGGGAAGTTCTGAATCTTTTCAATCTTTTTCGATTCGATAATCCGGTACAGCTTGTTGTCCTTGTCGTAATACTCCATTTTCATAGGTACATATGTTTTGCGGTCTATCGAAACATTGTAATAGCCAAACTTTACCGTACCCGGCTTCTTCGGCACATTTTTCAGTACGAACAATTTATCTGTGGTCTCGATAAGCTCATGCGTGTCCTCCTCCAGGCTCCGCCCGGAAATATCCTCGTATAAAAAGTCCGAGCCGACAAAACTTGTACGCTTGTCACCGGCAGCAATCCGCTTGACCAGTGACAACGCAGGCAGATACAGCCACCTGTCATCATCCTTATTTGGATCGGCGTGTTTATGGACCATAAAGACCATCTTGCGAACGTCGGCCGGCTTTTGAAAATAAACAAAATAATTCTGGTCACCGCCGTCATTGACGTCCTTCACGTCCTTTCTCAGTATGATAAACTCGCGCTTGCGCTTTTGACCCTTCTTGTTCGTTATTGTCATCCGGACTTTCGCTTTGCCGTCATTGCCTTGATAATACGCAACCAGGTTGGCTTTATTGATGATTGTCTTAACACTCGGAACTTCCTCGGTTGAATTCGGGTCAACAGCAGCAAAAAGCGACAGTGAAGAAAATAGAACGACCGCTGCTGTCATTAAGAGTCTCATTACGCACCTCACTTTCATTTCTCTGTGCATACCTGGTCTTTAACGCCAAGTTTTTTAAGCATGTTCATCATCTGGCACCAGTTAGTAAAGGCTGACTGAAACAGGTTCAAGCCCACAAACCCGGTGAAAAACAGCCAGTATATCGAATGGTACCTGGCCAGTAAAACACTGACAACAATGAAAGCACCTGCTATACCTCTTAACCATCTTTCAATACTCATAACTAACCTCCCGACAGATTCAGTTCTGTTCAGCTTCTTGTTTTTCCAATGCTGCTGCTTTGCAGGCCCCTCGGCGGGACATTATTCTAAAGACAAGCGCCATCACAGGTATTACTATTATACTAATCAAGGCCAGTTTACTCCAGCCAAGTTTCCAATACTGGTGCAGGTTCATCGCTACTAAAACTGCCGCTGCCAGCGAAATAATCATACAGAAACCGAAATTACAACTAACCGGCACCCGTGCCGCCCCGGATTTAAACAACGCCTTCTCGGCCAGCTTCAAAATAGCGGGCAGCCCCAGCAGCGTAATCGCACCCGAAAGGGCCATTATCGCACACAGGAATATCCCCACCGTCTTGTAAGGTATCAAAGTTGCTGCCAGCAGCGGCAAAAATCCTATCGCAATAACAAGAACATTTCTGCTTATCGCCCGTGCCGGCTCGCCAAACATCTCCGCGGAGCTTTCCCTCCACGACCCGGTCTCTTTGAAACTCGTCCGCGCCCGCTCAAGGAAATGTATCGCAAAGTCAACCGCCATGCCAAGAGTCAGTGCGCTTAGCACCGCGACCGGCATGTCGTAGTCCTTGCCGACCAATCCGATTATCCCGTAGATAACAGCTATCGTCACCAGCAGCGGTATCATACACACGATACCCCACAAAGCAGACCGAAAAAGTACCGCCATCATAATAAATACTATTATGAAGCTGCCCATAAAAGACTGCAGCATCCCCCGGACCATCTTGTTCTGCCACACCGTATTTATATAAGTAAGTCCCGCCCAGTTATGTTCAAGCCGCACCGGTGGCTTGTTCCTTTCGAAAAACTCATCCACTGCTTCAACGACCTTTTCCATGTCCTTATTGTCACCGCTTGTCAACTGAAGCCAAATGTTGGCGCTCATATAGTCGTATGTAACAAAATGCCACAAATCATCATTATTATGACTGCTCTCGAACTGTATCAGACATTGGGCCGCCGCCGCCGATGTGTCCGGGATAATGTAGTTTTCATCTCTGCCATCCACCAATTCCTTATGGACTTTTTTGACGATATCCGCAACCGAGTTACTTTTACCAACAAGGCCCGTCCCTCTCAGATACTCCTGAAGCTTTGAAATATACCGCAGAACTTCAGGCTGTTTGAAGATTTTAATCCGCTCGGTTTCAAGCTCGAAAAAGTCAGAGATTTCATACCAGATATCAACAGCATCAGCCGCATTTTCCTTCTCTGCCAATTCCACCTTTTGGTTTGCGATTTCAACAAAACTTTCAAGGAATTCTTCTCGGCTTTCATATTTGGATGCCTTAGTAAGGATTAATTGTTCAACCTCGCCCACTAAATCCATTGCCTTGGGAAACTCTTCTTTCAGTGCAATCCCTTTTTCCAGCCAGCGATTGCGCAAGGCACCGACATATTCATGAGTGACACCGCCCTCGGCTCCACTTTCAAGCACCAGGTAAGCCATATAGGTGCCGCCAAAATGCTTGTTTAATTCGATATCAGCACGTCTGATAGGATGACTCTTGGAAAACCACTTCACAGGATTATCATTTATCTCAATTCGTGTTATCCCATATACTGCAACCGCTGCAACGAGAATAATTGCTATCAAAATCGGCTTTGCCGAGTTGTACGTAAACCGCCCGCCGGATCTCAGCAATTTCGTAAGCAAGGTTTGTTTCTCTTTACCTGCTGATGCCGAGCCGAAATTGGCCAGCGAGCCTTCTCTAATCATCATCACGTACGCCGGCACAAAAGTAATCGTACACGCCCACGCAATCATAATCCCGACAGCAACAAAAACCCCGAAGACCTGCACAGGTGGTATCGGCGTAAGTGCTAATGACGCGAAGCCCGCCGCTGACGTCAGCGAAGTGTACAGCATCGGCATAAAAAGATTACCCATCACCTCCATGATGGTATTTCTTCTTCCCTTCTCCACCGTATAAAGGTCGAAGAACTCCGACAATATGTGCACCGAGTCAACCACCGCTATCGGCATAAGGAAAATCGGTATCATCGAACTCATAATATGTACGGGGTAACCCAATCCGATTAGAAGCCCCATCGTCGATATCACAGAAACCATCGCGACAATCATTGGCGAGATAACCAGCACCAGCTTGCGGAAGAACACAAGCATCAAAATAAATATCACCACCATCGCCAGCGGAGCCGACACAGCCATCTGCACGAACATTTCAACCCCGAAAGTGTCCTCGGCAACAGGCAGCCCCGTAATGTGGTATTCTTCATCACCCTCGAATTCCGCAATTTTCGTTTCTAACTCGCGATACACCCTGTAACTCAGGTCTTTGCTCGTAAGCGGCAGATACAGGCATATTGCTTTTCCATCTTCAGAGATGACCGTACCTTTGAGTAAGGGATTAGACATTGCCTTATCTCTGACTTCCAGCGCCTCGGCCCGCGTCGGCGGCGGCTTGGGCATCAGCCATTCGAACCTCACTTCACCGGGACCGCCCTGCCCTATGTGGTCGACCGTGGAAGGGGCTAACAAATCAATTTCGATAACACCAATTTGTTTATCGTGATGTTCTTCATCAGGCCAGCTAAGGGTTTTTGCAAACTCCGTCAACTCATAAATTTTTCCTAAAGAAGAAGGATTAAAAACCCCGTCTGGATCCTTATCATTGACAATCCCGACAACAACAATGTCATTGAGAACGAAACGATCTTTCACTTCGTTATGAAAAATCCTTACAGGCTCATCCTCTGAAAGCATATTCTCAGGGTCGGTATCAACGTCAATTCGAGGTATTAACGCCCCCAGAGCCAACGTAAAGACAACCATTACAACTGTAACTAATTTGCAGTGCCGCAGACAATAATCTGTAATCTTCTCTTTCATGTCCTTTTCTACATCTCTGGCTCTGAGTTACCCAATCTCACAAAACTGCATACCGGCTCGCAATTTCATACTATGTAATACCTTCATCAGCAACCTTGACAAACTCACCGATGAATATTATACTTTTAAAAATGAAAATAAAAAAGAGCTTTTCTCAACCGAATCCCGCAGAAACGCCCCAACTCATATACCCCTCGATTAACCTCGAAATTTGTCACTCTCAGGCATAAAAGCAAAAAACCTTACTCAAAGGGCTAAAATCACTATTATAAGGAAAAATAATTAAGAAACATTCCACCCAAAAGAAACCGGAAATCAAGTTGACCCCGTTAGAGACTGTCTCGCCCTTTAGGTGTACAAAAGATATACTCTCCGGCGTGTCAAAGGAAATTTCTCGTAACGGGGTTGACACTTGCCCGTCCTGCCGTTACAATCCCGTGGCTTTTTTGCACTTAATCGGTTGCCGAAACTGCACCTGTCATTCCTGCGAAAGCAGGAATCCAGTGTTTGGGCTATAGACCCCTGCTTCCACAGGGGTGACATAGCGAAAGAGGCTTTCCGCAACAGGAACTAATTAAAGACTGAAGGAGTTAATACCTGTAAATGGATAATGTAAACGAGTTATTGAAGCAAAAACTAACACCTGAATATTACGATAAGCTCACCGCGTTGAACAACCCGAAAATGCACGCTTTCGTCGCAGATGCGATTGAGCTTTGTGGTCCCGATTCGGTCTTTGTCTGCACTGATTCGCCCGATGACATAGCCTATATCCGTGAGCTGGCCGTAAAAAACCAAGAAGAAAAACCGCTTAACATAGCCGGCCATACCTGCCATTTCGACGGATACAACGACCAGGCACGCGATAAAGCCCAGACAAAATATCTGCTGGCGCCAGGCTCGGAATTGGGCGAAAGTCTTAATTCCGTTGAAAAATCCGCAGGTGTCCAGGAGGTCCGTTCTTTCTTGAAAGATTCCATGAACGGACGGCAAATGCTGATTTTCTTCTGGTGCCTGGGACCCGCTGATTCGGATTTCACCATCCCATGTATTCAGATAACCGATTCTCCTTACGTTGGCCATAGCGAAAGTATTCTCTATCGCCAGGGATATGAGCAGTTCAGAAAAATCGACACTTCGACATACTTCTTCAGGTTCATTCATTCTGAGGGTGAGCTGGAAAATGCAGTCAGTAAAAACATCGACAAACGCAGAATTTACATCGACCTCGAAGAAGACCTCGTATATAGCGTCAATACACAGTATGGCGGAAACACCATAGGCCTCAAAAAACTCGCCCTTCGACTCGCTATTCAAAAGGCCGCTCGAGAGGGCTGGTTGGCAGAACACATGTTCGTTATGGGTGTTCACGGCCCGGTCGACCGGGTTACTTACTTTGCAGGAGCTTTCCCCTCAGCATGTGGAAAAACTTCTACCTCAATGCTCCCCGGACAAACAATTGTAGGCGATGACATCGCATACTTAAGAAAAAAGAGCGGCCAAATCCACTGCGTAAATGTCGAAAAAGGTATCTTCGGAATCATTCGAGACGTTAACTCCGAAGATGATCCCGTCATTTACCAGGCACTCAACAGTCCCTGCGAGGTCATTTTCTCCAACGTCTTGATTGATAAAAATAATAAACCACATTGGCTCGGTATGGGCGGCAAATTACCTGCCGCCGGTACAAATCACAGCGGAAAATGGAAAAAGGGCAAAACCGACGCAAAAGGAAATGAGATTACAGCTTCGCATAAAAACGCTCGCTATTCCCTGAACATTCCCGACCTGGGCAACTGCGACCCGCTTATTGACGACCCCGAAGGGGTCCCGCTCGGCGGTATCGTTTACGGCGGTCGCGATAGTGACACATTGGTCCCGGTTGAGCAGGCCTTCAACTGGACTGAGGGAATTATCATAAAAGGCGCCGCCCTCGAATCAGAAACAACCGCCGCCACCCTCGGAAAAGAGGGCGTCAGATCATTCAATCTAATGTCCAATCTCGATTTCCTTTCGATTCCGCTGGGCCGCTACATTCAGAACAATCTTGATTTCGTCAAAGATATTGAGTATCCGCCTTTGATTTTCTCAGTCAATTATTTCCTCAAGGATAAAAAAGGCAATTACTTAAACGGTATGGCCGACAAGAAAGTCTGGATTCTCTGGGCCGAGCTTTGTGTAAACGGCGATATCGACGCTGTCCAAACGCCGACTGGCTTGATTCCGAAATACGAAGACTTGGCAAAGCTGTTCAAAGACCATCTCGACAAAAAATATACCCAGGATGACTATGTCTGGCAGTTCACAATTCGCATACCGGAAAACCTCGCCAAGCTCGACCGCGTGGAAAAAGTGTACAAAGAGAAGGTCTCCGATACTCCGCAGATACTCTATGACATATTTAACGATGTCCGCAAACGCCTCAAAGATGCCCAGGCCAAACACGGCGATTACATCTCTCCGTTTGATTTGTCAAAGAAGTAATACGGATTAGAAAAACATATTGCAAACCATCAAACAGAACCCCGACCGTGAGGAAGGGGTAATTGCCCTGCACTTCCACAGTTGCTTGTTACTAAAAACAGGTGGCACCGAATCCATTTCGTTGTCATTTCGAGCGAAGCGCAGCGGAGTCGAGAAATCTGGCACGCGAAAAAAAATAACCTACAATCGGCTCAACACTCCTGCACCTACGCTTCACAAATCAATAATCATTCATCATTAATCATTTACGCACAGGGTGGCAGCCTAAAGCGATAGCTTGGGGATGGATTCATGCCGCGAAAAACGAAATATGCCAGGACAACTTTAATTACCCATATAATTATCGAACAATTACAAAATATCATTAATGTCCACTGGCAAACCTGCTGACTTGAGTTCTCTCGCTAATGCCATCTTCCATGCTTCAGCTTGGTCAATTGGAATAAACAATACTCCTTGATAATCAGATGGGATTTGTACCCCTTCTTCGTACAAAGCACATACATGCTTTCTGCCAAGTTTTCCTAAGAAGAAACCGAGTTCCAATATGACGTTCTGTCTAGCACGCTTTTTTTGATCCTCAAAAGAATCTGATATTAGGCCACCTCTGTCATCCGCCGTTAATAGAATGACAGCAAATGCAACATCAGAGTAATCAAAAAATTTTTCTATGATTGTTCGTCCCTCGTTGGCCTGCTCGTGGAGGATTATAGGATCGAGTTTGATCTTCTTGAGAAAACGGGCCATTATTTCTCGTTTTGCCTCATCCCTACCATGAACAATAAATACTTTTTTGCTTGTAGACCTTGGGGCTTTTCCTGTAACAGACTTATCCTCTCCTGTAAGTGACAGTTGCGTATTAGCCAGACGCGAGTGTTGACTCAATATCTGTTTGAGCATCCGCCTTTTGTTTTCGAGCACTTCTTCGTATAGTCTGAAAAAGTCCCTTTCTGTATTTGCTGTATGTGAAGGACGTATTGACGTAAATAACTCGACGGTTTCTTTGTCAAATATGGACTCCAGGATCCGCCGGGTGATTTGGTCCCACATTTTGTATTCTGAGTTGAAAGCGGGCGGTTTGATGAGGTTGTCAATTATTTCAATTTGTTCTTCAAGCATCTTAATCGACGGGTCATTCTTCATCTTCTCTCCCTTAAACAAAGCTTTCTATCTTTTGTTTGCATATCTTCTCGGTCACTTCGTATAGTTTTTTGACACATGGACTTAATTGTTCCCACTTCATCAATATTTATCCGCCTATGGAGGACTCGTCCAATCACTTTATTGTGCATTCATCGTTATCTATAAGATGATTTTGAACGAATAACGTTTACATTCTCAAAATTATTTTGTTTTAAAAGTCCATCTATAACATACTCTGGTGTATTGTTTTTAGACCCTAAAATCACCTTGATTATGGAGTTTTCTTCTAAATTTGATAAAGAAAAATTTCTATATGGAATAATTTTATCAGGAAAAGATTGGAAGCAACACTCGTCATCACCAGTTTTGATTAGAGGAGAGATCAATCGCCATTCTTGTTCTTCTTGAAAGGCCTTTGTTTTCAATAAAAAAAGCTCAACGATAAGAGGCAATATCGTTAGAGATAAATCCGAGATTGCTTTCTTTATTATTTTATTCTCTGCTTCAATTTCTTTGTCCGTTTTAAATCCTAATATTGTTTGATATCTAAGCGGTTTATAAGCTCCTTGCTTTATATAATCTTTTATTTTATCATAAGTCGCCTGTATTCGTTTCTTTTGTGATTCGTATTCGTACTCAACCTTTTTTAGCGTAAAGCCAGATTTTTGGGGATTGAGGCTATCTTCTGAGAGCTTTTCAAGATATTTTTTTGAGAATCCAATAGAAACTCCAGATGCATCATCAGCGTATCCACGCCATTGACTTAACAAATCACCTTTTTCAGAAAGGCAGAAACCTAAACCTTCCATAATTCGTTCAAGCAAAGAAACAGATTCTTTGAGTTTTTGTATGTTTGTTTGGTCTAAACCGTCAGATTTGGCCATTTCTGCAATAACATCTGTCACTAATTTGCCTTCCATTGTATCGCTTGACAGCGAAAGTGCAGACAGCCAAATTGAACGATTCTCAACAATTGAGTGGAAAGCAGCATTTGAACAATAGTGATAAAGAACTGTCATTACAATTTCCCAATTTTATTTATTCAAGACTCAATTTTCTCTTTACCCAGCACCAATTTACGGCAGTAGCCTAATTGATGCAGGACTTCGCTCAAATGAAACTGTCTATTTTCGCTACGCATATCTTTTCTGTTACTGTGTGCAGTTTTTGGACGTATTGCCGCAAATGTGCTAACGACTTTTTCATATCCCGCCATTATAGCCAAAACCGACAACCCCCCAATAGTTTATTTCATCCCTTTATGCTTTACCCTGTTGGAGTTTTCCCAAATAACCTATAGCGTTCTCCACAAGCTCTATACTATCAAAATCTTATATTTTTGCACGGATTTACCAAGTAGATCCGGGTTTAATAATCATTCATCATTAATCACTTTCACGCCGGGTGGCAGCCTCCGCCGAAAGGCGTCCCAAAGCGGAAAGCGATAGCTTGGGGATGGATTCCTACCGTCTATTAAAAACCGGCCAGCCAGTTATACGCCATCTCCTCCAAATCATCCCACGTCATGCGCCCGTCCCCATTCAGGTTCGTCCCTCCGCACTCACCACAGACAACCTCCTGCCACTGCCCGGCCAACATGGCATAGTCGCCAAAATCCGTGTCCTCGTCTCCGTTAATGTCAGCCGGATAGAATGGCTTGTCCTCCTGCTCATCGTCAGCATTTCGTCCCTGTCTTCCGAAGTTCCCAAACACACAAAAGGGGCGATTGAGCGCTCACGAGAAAGGGTGAAAGACGGGATTCGAACCCGCGACCCCTGGATCCACAATCCAGTGCTCTAACCGACTGAGCTACTCTCACCACGTATAACTTTGACAGACAATAATAAAGCTGTCCTGCCCCCTCCCTTATCAAATTTGAAATTCTATACAAAAAACTCTGTGCCGTCAACGACCAATTCTGCCCTTGCGCTCTATATTAGCCGGACCTGACTCTGGGAAAGGCCGGCCGGGTATAAAATATCGCTATCAGCCAGAAAACGAGGGCCGATGCGGCAATGGCCAAGACCCATCCCGCTCCTGAAATGGCGATAAGCGGAATGGCAATGCCAGTCCACAAACCGCCGCCCATAATCGGCTCGTGAACAAGCTGTTTGCATGCAAAGGCGTCGACTGCGGGAGTTTCATACTCCGGGTCAACCACCCGCAGAAGCAGAAGCCCGGTAGCCGTGACACCCATCGACTGGCCCATCTCGGCGATCGCTCGCTGGAACCAAGCGTCCGTCAGGACTCGGCGGGCCAGGACTAAAACGCAGAAAACCAGGATCGATGCGGGAATCGCCAGCACTGGCCCCGCTTCTGAAACAGCGATAAGAGGAATAGCAATACCATTATTTTGACCTGTTTTTGGGGAAGCTGGGCCTCAAGTAAAATGCCACAATCAGCCAGAAAACGAGGTCCGATGTGGCAATCGCCAACATCGACCGGGCTCCGGCAATGGCGATAAGTGGAATAGCAATACCATTATTCCGAACTGGCCCTGGGGAAGCCGGGCTTAAATAAAACACCACGACCAGTCAAAAAACAAGCGCAACCGTGAAAATCGCCAACACTGGCCCCGCTTCTGAAACAGCGATAAGTGGAATAGCAATACCATTATTTTGACCTGTTTTTGGGAAAGCCGGGCCTCACGTAAAACACCACAATCAGTTAGAAAATGAGGACTGATGCGGCAATTGCCAAGACCGATTATTCCGTCTTGCGTTTGGGGAAGCCGGGGCGGAAGTAAAACACCACAATCAGCCAGAAAACGAGGGCCGATGCGGCAATGGCCAGGACCCATCCCGCTCCTGAAATGGCGATAAGTGGAATGGCAATGCCGGTCCATAAGCCGCCGCCCATAATCGGCTCGTGAACGAGCTGCTTGCATGCAAAGGCGTCGGCGGCGGGGGTTTCATACTCCGGGTCAACCACCCGCAGGAGCAAGAGCCCGGTAGCCGTTACGCCCATCGACTGGCCCATCTCGGCGATTGCACGCTGGAACCAGGAATCCGGCAGGACTCGGCGGGCCAGCACTAAAACGCAGAAAACGTTCCAGCCGATGCCGGCAGCTACCAAAATCAATAAAGGCACCAAGCCGGCCACTATTATGTCCAGCTTTATTGTCGCAATAGCCGCAACTACGAGGAAATCCAACGAGGTATTCTGGATTCGCCGAATCAGACCTAAATCAATGAGCTTGTGCTTGTCAAAACGCTCCTCTAAAATCTGTACGATAAGGCCGCCTAACATGCACAGCGGAAAAAGTGGAAAGCTGCTCAACAATTTATGCTCGAGCAGGAATGGAATCGAGCCTTCAAAAAGCACAAGAAGTAGTTTTATAAGGTAGCCTATTCCCACTGCCATCCCGACCGCTACGATGTGCAGGCTGAACGTCTCCAGTACATCGCCGCTTACAGTTAATTTGCCGGCGCTCTTTCTGCTCTCGATAGGGATGACTCCCATAGAGCCGCCCTGGATTAGCTGGTTGGGGTCTGTATTACTCTTAACGTAGCCGCGACGGACGGCCCAGTTGATAAGTATCATGCCAACAATGATGGCGGACATGATTCCGAAAGTTGCGCTGGTCAAGGCAAAATCTGTCCCGGCCGACCAGTTATGCTTCTCAAAGACGGGCGCCATGCCGGCGGCGGTGCCGTGGCCGCCCTCGAAACCGACCGGCAGGATGCCGGCAAACATATCGGGAAAGCCGGTAAAGATCCAGCCGAGGACAAATACCCATAGGCCAAGACCTACTACGTATTGACCCCACGCGACAATCTGGCCGTATGCTACCTGAGGGGCCGCACGGTGCCAGAGGCTCGATAATTTGGGCGGCTTGACACCTAAAAAAAGGCATGCAAAGACAATATTGACAAGATATACAGGCAGCTTTTTCCAGGGGCCGCTCCACTGAGAGAGCAATACATTTACCCGCCCAATCGTCTGGCCGGTGCCTTCTGCGGCCGAGAAGCTTTGGAGTATGACAAGCCCCAAAAGGCCTCCCACGACGCAACTGGGAAGGAAAAGTTTTTGGAGCAGCCTGATACGGGTACGGAGAAAGTGCCCGGCACCTAATAACAAACACAAACCAACCAAAGAAACCATTTAGATTTTCCTAATAAATAAAAAGGCACGTTAGTTAGTTGCTAACGCACCTTAAGACTTTACAGAAAGCTTGACTTATGTCAAACAAACTCTTATTGATTGTTCAAGAAAATTCTAACAATTGTCTTAAAAAAAAGATGACGCATCGATTTTCACACCGCCACCTTGCGCAATTCGCAGCCGTCTATGTATCGCCCATTTGGTAGGTCAATAAGAATGGCTATGTTTTGCCTTCTAACCGCTCGACGAAATCTGCGGACTTGCGAATCAGTCCATCTATCGTGAATGTGGTATTCTCCAAACTCCTGTGGCTTCATTCCAGGTTTGTAATTGTCCTCGGTAGACTCTAAGGGTCTGTAACGGCAATCAATAACACGTACTCCCCAGCGTCGACAGGCATCGAGCTTCTTCCTCATTTCAGCGTATGGCACAACGTAGTTATAGATCATGAAAATGTAAATATCTTTACGCTTGTATCCTGCGCTTTCCAAGACTTTAATTACTTCTCTCACCTTATACCACGTCTTGTAGCGACCATCCCATGCTATTCGTGGATTGACAAAATGTGCATCTTTCAATAATTTTGCTCGTCGAGGTGTAAGCAGACTTAGATCAAAGCCGCTCTGGCTCTCACATCTCAGCGCATGCCCTTTATCCGTCCTGTACTTTGCTAATTCGTTAAGGATTTTGTCAATATGGGGATTCGCAAGGAGGTTGTTATCATAAAAAACAAGTTTTCGCTTCTTTATTAGAGGCAAAACTGAATCAATGAACGTAAATTCCGGCTCAATTCTCCACGTCCCGCAAAAAGTACATCTTCTTGTACAACCCCGCGAAGTATGAATTATTTGATAATCAAGTTCATCCGGTAAGAGAGAATAATCAACAGCCACCTTTTCAGCTACGCTTCTGCGATACAGGCCACGATAAACGCTTGCGAATGGAGAGCGCTTTTTACAATCCTCAGGCATTAGTGAAGCGTATATCCCTCCAATCTCAATTTTTGCACTTGGATAAGCTTTACGATAGAACTCAGCAGCTTCGTGAACATATCTTGACCAATAGGTAAAGGCAGAAGTTATTAGAACTCTGTCGGGAGTGAAACCACAACGCTTAAGGCCGCGCACAAGCTTTACGCGGTCCTTTTTAAGCTTGTGATAAGTCCCGATTTTTAGCAATCCAATAGGCAAGAAGTGAGAATGATTCTTGCTCTTTATGGCTATAGGAAAGTTGGGTTCTACTAAGAGCAATTTCATTTTTAGTACTTTGCGGTTTCCTTATTCCTTTTTTCTTTGTACTTAATTAGCCGGTCATGCGATTTCCTTATCACGTTTGTTATGCTTGATCTACTAATTGTTCGCACATTATCCGTCCTCATAATGTCTAGAACGTTTGCAATGTATTGTCGGCTTGCTGTGCGAGGCCCCGATGTGCAACCATCGAAACGAAAGACAAACTTCGTGATATGAAAACTACCCTTATGACGTGCATATTTTGCTCTATGTTGTAATGAAAAACTTCGCTTTTCTCGCTGAGCTATTTGGCATACGATTTTGGGTATGCTCAAGACGATAAAATCTACGTATTTATTTCTGACAAACGAATTTATGTTTGGTATCAAGCTATTAATTATATCGGTAAAATTGCTGTCTCCCCTATTGTCTTCAATATTCTGTATTAATTCGTCTTTGGCTTCTTGCCTTGTTTCAGGGATAGATGCTTTCATTGTCAGGAATATAAGGAATGGAAAATGCTCTCGCATATAATGCTTTCTGATGATTTTCGTCATAGCTCTAAAGGTATCAGAAAAAGGCGGTTGATTATCTGGAAAGCACGTTCCGCAAAAATCTAGGTTATAAATATCGTAAGGGAATCCGTCCCAGAATACCGGTTTATTATTTAGCACTAATTTCTCGAAGTTTCTTTTTATCCCTATAGTATTTCCGAGGAGTCTTTTGGCAGTAGCAAAAGAATCAGAGTTGTTCTCACAAAATCTTACACCGGGGTAACCCCTTACCTGTTTTTCTATGATTCCTTCCTGCTCAAAGAACAATATGTCAAATGCCCAATTTCCCGGTAAAGTAAAATATTTCAAAAATCTCTTCTTTTCAGATTTAAGTCTTTTTGCTTCTGGCAACCATAGTAAATAGCGTGCAGCGTGTTTAAGTTTGTCGCTGAAATCATGATATGCCTCTATTCTTTTCTTGTTTGTTTTTTTGAGATTGATGTTCATGTATTACTTTCCACAAGCAAGAATCTTAAGGATATTCTTCTCAAATTCATTTACTGATTTGCTCACTGTTTTAGCCGCCGAAAGTGCAAGTATGATTTTTTCTCGAGACAATCTCTCCTTTTGATTTCGTGTCCAGAACGAATCAGGATAGAATACAAGACGTCTTTTTGCCTTGTTGAATATATACGGGCCCTTGTTTATAATTGATGAGGATCTCACCAACTTAATATCAATTCCTATTACCTCTCGTATACTACTCAGAATCTCTTCAAATTCGATTTCGGCAAGTTTTTTCTTCTCTGACTCTCGTCTTCGTTTTGATCGATATCTAATATCAGCGAATACACCATCTCCACTTCCAAGATATTCCCATAAAATGTCACGAATCTGTAAATAATGTTTATGTGTTTCGTTAAAACTATTACGGTCGATGTTAAGAGCATCTTCAAGACCTATTTCTACAAATAATTCGCCTGAAAGTTGACTGAACATAGGGCCTTCTGCTTTAGGATAATGAAGGAAAGATCTATCATATGAACCGATTCCAACGCCTTTAATTCTTATTAGGATTCCTTGAAGTTCAACCGGCTGGATTCTTTTACGTTGGTGAAATATGTATCCAGTAAATTTGAGCCCTGAACCATTCATTGCCTTATCAAAAGAAATCGGTGGGTAGATTTTGTAATCCGGCCCTCTTTTCTTTAAGTCTGAAGCAGTAGGAAACAAAATAGGTTTTCTTATTTCTAATCCATCAACAAACACTTTGAAATTGTAATTTCTAAGGCGAGATATTTCTTTCTGTAAAACCTTATTGTCAGGAAGTGGGCCATCATCAATATATTCAATCGGACAAAGCAGGCCTAATTCCCAAATTAACAAATCGTACGGAGATATCTCATTAAATTTTTTGCTCTTAATTGCATTAACAAACTGAATAAAATCATCACTTGTTTTAGCTGGTGTTTTTGAATCTCTTGCCCCAAAAAGCCTTTTATTAGTTTCGTCTAATAGCTTTTCTCTAAAATCCTCCCTTATTTCCTCCATAATAATTTTAGTATAATGACTTTGCGTACCAACTTCGTCTTCCAATCTATCTTCTATGTCGCAATTGCCGAGATTTATATTCCCCCTTCCACTTTTATAGCTTTTTTCGCTTTCTACTTCTTCAAACTGCTTCAAGTCAATGGTAGCATGAAAGTAATCTTTTGATCCTTTTTTCTTAGATATAAATGAAAACTTATGACATATCTGAGCAACTGCGAGAATACCTATTCCTATCTTTCCTATTATTGGTCTACTCGTCTTGGTAGAAATATCTCCTTGTTCTCGTTTCGAACTGGAACCGATTCGATCCATTACTTTCTCAAATTCTCTTGCCGTTATACCAGAACCATCATCCTCACAAGTAAAAATGTCAAAATAGGGAACATTTGTTGAAATGTGCACCCGATGTGCATCTGCGTCGAATGAATTGCTCACAATTTCCTTGAGTGCATTTGCGGGTGTTCGGTAAATACCTGAACTAACATCGGCGAGGATTTTCTTTGATACATTAATCGGGATTTTGCGCATACTATATTCCCTTCAATCTTTTTGCTGGCCAAAATGGCACCCAATTAAATCACTAAGTTAATGTTTTCTGTTGTTTTCAACATCATCAATTCTATCCTTATTCTCCATTTTTCAAATCTGCTGTAGATATTGTTATTTTGTTGGCTTTTGCCGCCAAACAAACTATAAATCCTTCCCAAGAGTGTGTCAACTCTCAAGTTTTAGCGGCAACTCTCTCCTTTCGACAAGCTAAGGGTAAACTCCTTCTTTAGTATATAGCCGTTCCTGTTTTGTCAAATGTTGATAGTAAATCTGCAAAGCAGATTTAGTTCGTAGTTCGTGGTTCATAGTTCGTATTTAGCCGGTCAAGGCGGCGTTTTAAGAGAAACCTCAGTTGTCAATCAAGCCGTTGGGGATAGGAAATAACATAAAAGAAGTGAAAAGTCAAAGAAAAATACCCCCAGCACAGGACTGGGGGCTAATCGATAAGGAAAACCCTGGTTTTGCCAGGGAGGGTTTTTTAATTAACCCACTCAATAAATTGAGGGGCTAAGTATAAAGGCAACCCCGGCAACAAGTGACGGGGCTTCCGGAGATAAAAAGCATATCAGGGCAACCACATGGGGTTGCCCCTACATGGGGATGACAGAAAAAATGGTGTGCGGTGCAGACCCTACCCGGATCAAGAGCGTATTTCAGCAGGTCTCAGTTTTTCCGCGTGTGCAAAAACAAATTTTGAACACCCTACACCTCAGAATGACAGGGGTTGAGATTGCGTAGAAAAACCCCCCAGCACAAGGGTGGGGGGCTAACAACCCCGCCCACAGGGGACGGGGCTAAATATAACGGCATCTGGATCCCTGCCAAAGACATGCAGGGACAGGCGGTTGAACGGGAAATAAATCAAAAAATTCGAAGCATGGCCTCGGATGTGCTACAACAAATCCTTTTATTATGCGCTTTACCCAGCCTGCGGGCGGGTGTTATGCATTGAGTCGCCCGCCTTTTCAATTAGGGGCTTGCTGATGTTTAAGCCGTAGAATCGCTCGGATAACGTCGCTTCTACTGACAATTCCGAGCAGTTTTCCTCCCTCGGTGATGGGTACTCTTATGATATTTTTTTTTGTCAGACAGTCACAAAGGTCAATCAGGCTGTCATTCGCATCGAAGCTTATGACCTCTGTACTCATGAAGTCCTTGACCGTCTGTTCAGGGCTGCCCTCTGAGGCGTAGAGGGTCTTGAGAACGTCCTTTTCCGAAAGAATACCAATCAGGGTCAAATCAGCATCCACTACAGGCAAACCTGTGATGTTTCTGTTTGCCAGCGTTCTGATAGCATCGTATATCGGCATCTGCGGCCAGACAGTTATAACTACTTTTGTCATTACATCTTTTGCTTTGAACATATCGCACTCCTTGTTGACACAATAGAAATAAACTGTGGAGGCCGATTCGGCCTGCTGTAATATTATCCTCTCCCTGTGGTCCTGCGTTCGGGCGTATCTTCGGTTTCGCTGATCATAACTACGTTCTTTTTGATCCTGGTTCTGTTCAAGATACTTATGGCCTCCTGAGCTTCTTTGCTTTTGGACATTTTGACAAAGCCAAATCCCAACGGGCGGCCGCTGAATGTGTCCTTCATGATGTTTATCGATTTGACCTTGCCGTATGGCTCAAACAATTTTCGAAGCTCATCTTCGGATGTTTCCGGCGATAAATTTCCTATATAGATGTCCATTCTAATATCCCCATTATTAATTGTATCAACTTTAGATTTACAGGATAACCTGCCCTCAGGCACGGCGTCAAGTGTATTGCCGTATAAAATACCTTAATCCACCGACCGATACAAGATTTAACATTCCACTGTGGGCCGTGTTTTGGGTTTGTTTGGGTTGGTTTTTTCAAATAAGGCGAATTTGTAAAAAGCCAAATGGGCATATCAGGGCAACCACATGGGGTTGCCCCTACGTGGGGATGACAGAAATAATGGTGTGCGGTGCACAGCCTACCCTGGATTCGGGAAGTTCAGGGCGGCATACTCCCCGTACAATTGTGCAGCTTTGGCATCATAAGCCTTTGCGGCCGATAGCTCATCGTCAAAATAGCCAATAAAAATCTTGGTGCCTCGGCAGTATATCTCGGTGTGCCATTTGCCTACCCGCTTTGCCCAGGAGACGCCCTTATATTGCGAGGTGTAATTGCCCCTTTGCTTACGCTTGTTCCAGCTATTCTGCATGTTTGTGACGATTCGAAGATTTGCCTTTCGATTGTCCAGGCCGTTGTGATTTATATGGTCTATGAATTTATCGCCCGGGACATCGAATATCTGCCGATGCATTCTTATTTTTTTTCGCCTGCCGTTGTTTGTCTTGACCATCCTTATTGCATAGAAGCCCCTTTTGTTGCGCATAGCAAACCATTTATGGCGGGCGAGCTTATCGTAATCCTCCGGGTCGACTATCGCAAATTTTCCCTGCGTAAGGGGTATCCTGCGGAAGGCGTAGCCGTAGTGTATTTTTCGGTACCGAAGCAGTATCCATACGCGCAGCCGAAAGATAAACTCCGGTAGATATATATTGACCTGAACCGCCCGCAAAAGACCACCTAAAGGACAGACTTAAGACGCAAGACTGAAGAGACAAGGATTCATAAATCCGAAACAAATCCCAATTACCAAAATACAAATGGTCAAAACTTCGGCTTGCTTGCCTTGATTTGTGGGACTTCTGCCCCTTTTCGTGCCCATCCGGGCTTATCGTGCGGTACTCCGCTAAATATCTGCCATTTCTATGGCTGTTTGTATTATACCATACTCTCCCTGCATGTTCAATATATATCTAACATTTTTTATAAAAAAAATTGGCCGATTACAGTCTGGCCTTAAGAAGGGACCATCGGCGCCTGGCGAGTAACGAGCGACGAACAACAAGCATCCATCAACGAGCATCAAGTATCGAGTACTGAAAAAACTCGGGCTCCAGCCCCCCAAAGGTTCTGAAGCCCATTTCCCGACTAATCGCTTTCGGCCACAGGTTTATCCTGACCTTGTCGAAGGATTAGCCGTGTTAGACGGCTCTCGGCCTCGAAAACGTATCTTAGACGGTCCTGGCGTGTCAATCGCGGCCCCCGGCCAAGCAGTGCAGTAAAACCTCTTTGGCGAGAACTGTCAGCTTGGCCGGGGGTCTAATCCCGGCTATTTACCAGCCAGCGATATAATACTCAGCAGACATCCCCGCGGATACGGTAATCTTCTTACAGGCCCATTACCGCTCTTGCCTGGTGAGCATAAGTATACTGCGCGGACCGTCGTGTTTATTTTTTCTCAACCTTAATATCGACCGGTGTCGCGTTGATTAGTGTGTCGAATACACCGGAGAACCTGGTTAGTTCCCTGAGCCTGTCAATATTTTCTTCGCCCGTTTTGACTTTGAAGGTCACGCGGATGTTCTCGAAGCCTTTCCTGACATCCTCTGAGACTCCCATGAATCCACGGATATCGAAGTCTCCTTCCAGGTACGACTCTATTTCCTGTATTTCGATTCCGCTGAGGGCGGCGTGATACACTAAGGTTGAAGTGAGACATCCGGCTAATGAATGGAGCAGATATTCCATTGGGCTTGCCCAATTGTCTTCGCCTGCCAGCAGGGGCGGTTCGTCGACGTCCAGCACAAATGTCTGCTCGTGGGGGATGTTTCGTCCGGCTCCGTAGAAATCGCTTACGGTGCTCCGGTTATGACTTCCTTTGACCCATTTGTTGTGTATCCGCAGGTTGCACCTTCCCAGGGATGGATCATCCTGCATGGATCCAATTAGATTTTGCAGCACCTCCGTGTCTACACCGTTTACTAACTTGATTGTTTTTTGTTCAGCCATTTTAAGTTACCTCCCATTGCCTTTTTCTTAGGCTTTGGTAATACTTTTTCCCATTGTTCCTCCCAGCTCTTCGCCTCTGGCGGCTTGAGTTGGGACCTCAAAATACTCTGCATTTTTGCGCCTAAAAAACACTCTTGTTCTATATTAGATATTTACTGTTTAAAGCACCGCAGGTGCGGTATCTTTATATGGGGCACAAACCTGTTTTTGCTATCAGGTGAAATCCTCATGGATATGTCGGGGCTTGTTGTATCTATCTGCTGGGCCGAAGATTTGTTGTGTAAAGCTGTATTTGGATTATTACCGCATCTACAGTTGGCGAATCCCGAGCGACGTGGTTAGCATCCAGCTAAAAAAACTCGGGCTCCAGCCCCAAAGGGACTGAAGCCCATTTCCCGGTGAACCGCTGTCCGCCGAACGCCAGAAGCATTCGACGGCTCTCCCCAGGAATATAATCATTTACCTGACTGCCGCCAGCGGAGTTTCAACGATAACGAAAAAGTATTTTCGCATTGCTTTGGTTGAAGTAAAGCAAAATCATAAGAAAAATCGTTGTTTTTGCGCAATGCATACAGCCGATATTATAAGAAGTCGCAGAAATAGTTGTTATTCATGGATTGTTGAACCGGATAGGCGGTTGTTGGCCATTTTTTTATGTCTTTTACAATAATCATTTGTCAATTATCAAAAATCAGTTGGCAGGGAGGTAAGTTATGACGGCCTCAGTATTAACAATAATAGCCTCAAGCGATTCGTGGAAGAGTACCATCAGTTACGAAATCATCAAAGGCAATGCGATTTGGCGTTTCGCTCTGGTTTTACTGGTGATTCTTGTAACAATGGCCCTGGGGCGGATAATGCAGTACGGCATTGAGTCGTATGCCCGGCGCAGAGAAGAAAAGAGAGGCGTTAGTGTTGTAACATTGATTCTGAAATGTCTGAGTAAACCGCTCTATGTGGCAATATTCGCACTTGGTCTGTTTGTGTGCAAGCTGTTTTTGTATTTTGACGACCAGGAGGGCATCCACAAAGCTATTGGAACAGGCTGGATAAAGATAGCCAAAAGTGTTGGAGCAATTGCCCTTGCGTATGGGCTTTTTCGGCTGGTGGATGTAATTGAATACTATCTGAACCGCTGGGCGGCCAAGACGGCAACCAAGCTGGACGATATGCTTGTGCCGGTAATACGCAAGTCGCTACGTATAACCATTGCTATTATCGCGACACTTTTCATCGCTGAAACTATCCTTGGGGCCGGCCAGATTAAGACAATTCTATTGAGTGCCGGCGTTGGCGGTATTGCTATCGCACTTGCGGCCAAGGATACGATAGCTAATTTCTTCGGCTCGGTAACGATTTTTGCAGACAGGCCTTTTCAAATTGATGAGCTTGTAAGAATCGGCGAGCACCTTGGCCCCGTTGAGGAAGTGGGTTTTAGAAGCACAAAAATCCGCACGCTCCAGGGACATCTCGTGACCGTACCCAACAGTGTAATTGTAAACTCTGCCGTGGAAAACGTAGGCAGGCGCCCCTTTATTCGCAGGACATCTAACATCACCATAACCTATGACTCGGGCCAACGCGGCGCAGAACGAGCGGTCGAGATCATAAAAGAGGTATTATCCAATGTGCCGGAAATCAATACAGCCCCTGAAAATCCGCCAAGGGTATATTTCAGCGACTTCAATGACTGGTCTCTCAATATTTACGTGAGTTACTGGGTAAGGCCCCCCGACTACTGGCTGTATCAAGAGGTCAACGAGCGCGTCAACCTCGAGATTATGAAGAGATTCGAAGCTGAACAAATCGCGTTTGCATTCCCCAGCCAGACACTTTACATTGAGAAAGGTTGAGGTGTAAAAAGAGTTGATTTTGAAGCCTTGACGGCAACGGTCCCGCGGCGCCGGCCTGGTTCGGGGCCGAACTATTTACACTTACGGCCGCCAATCAATACCACACAGCCCAGACCAAGCAGGGCTACCGTTGCCGGCTCAGGCATTGATGTAATGGAAACGGCGCCGACGTTAGCGTTCCCAGCGAAGTTACTTTCATCGAAGTACAAAGTCGCGGTATCTGTTGTCGGATTGTACTCGGCAAGGTCACCGCCTCCGAAACTCAGCCCGCCTAAGGTCGCGGCACCAGCGGTTGATAAAATTATATTGCCGCTCTCAAGAATGTGGGTCGCATCGATGTTTGTTCCGTTCCCGGTTAACAAGATTCCATCCAGGAACAGAGTGGCGGTGTCGGTTGCCGGGTTGTACTCGACAAGGTCGACACCTGTGAACGTCAGGCCGCCAAGCGTCGCGTTGCCAGTAGTTGACAGGATTATGTTAGCACTGCCATTGATGTAAGCCGCGTCGATGTCCGCATTGCCGCTAAACGAAGTTCCGTCGAAGTACAATGTGGATGTGTCGGTTGTCGGGTTGTACTCAATGAGGTCGTTCTTCCCGAAGCTCAGTCCGCCTAAGGTCGCGGCACCAGCGGTTGATAAGATTATGTTACCGCTGTCAAGGATGTGTACCGAATCGATGTTTGTTCCGGTACCGGTCAACAAGCTTCCATCTAAGAACAGAGTGGCTAAATCGGTTGTCGGATTATACTCAGCCAGGGCGTCTTTGCCGAAGGTCAGCCCGCCTAATGTTTGCCCTGTGTTGGTTGAGAGAATAATGGTAGTTGCGCTGACCGGTGAAGCCGACACTATTGACAACAATGCCACGGCGAAAATCACCAAAAGAACATTTGCCTGTACCCAGGCAAGTTTTACTTTGCGACCTTCATGTTTTGCATGGCGGCGAATCCTGTAGGCACAATCCCGGCACACGGCAAAAAGTATGCTGCAGCCACCCTCATCTTCAAGGCCGGCTTGGTCGTTGGCAAAATCAATTAAGTCATCGGCTATTTTTAAAGCCTCTGAAATGTATTCGTTGCTTCGATTGTCCATTTCCCTCTTTCCTGTACGGCATACGCACACGTTATATACTTAGCAAAGGGTGATGTAGCAGAGTATTGTAAGAACTAACAAACGCCTTTTACCGACTTCATCTGAAAACAACATTTTGTAATATAAAGCTGTCATCATTTTTCCCTTTTTGTTTCTTATCCCCATCTTCATTAGTAAATAGAGCAATGGGCGTGCCAAATTGTGGAGCGGGACCGCAAAAAGCCGTAAGCCCATAGAAAACAAGCAGTTACGGTAATAAAACTTTTCGGGGATTTAGTTGGAATGTCTCACTTGAAAATGTTTAACAAGACATTCAGAAACCGTCTGCCGGTGATTATTGGGCCTTGACCAGGGTCTGTTGTAAGTTCTTACCTATTAGGATGTTATAGGCAGGTTGGCCGCGGCCAAAGAGACGGTGGTGTCTCATTTGCTCTAAATGAGACATTGCTAATTATCTGAAACACTTTAAGGTCTGAAACGGCTTATATAGCTGTGATTTTACCGGTCTTTTCGCTTTCCTCGATGAACCGATAAAGTGTCGCTCGTGAAACTCCAAGCTTTTGTGAGGCCTCTATTTTATTACCCCCGGTCTCCGCAAGCGCCTGCCAGACCTTCTCCGTGTTGAGCTTGTGTTTTCGCTTTTTTCTGGTTTTCTTAGGGGGGCAGGGCTGTCCGGGGACATCTGTCTTATGGATATTTAAGGGCAAATGCTCAGGCATCAGTACATTATCCCGGCATTTCACAAGCGCATACTGAAGGGCGTTCTCAAGCTCACGAACATTACCGGGCCATTCGTAATCCATCATAACATCGACGGCTTCGGATGACAGGGTAACATCCTGGCGGGACATTTCCGTCAATGCCTTTTTCAGGAGGTGTTCTGCCAGAAGCGGGATATCATTTCGCCGTTCACAAAGCGGAGGCAGATAAACCGGAACTACGCACAGCCGATAAAAAAGGTCTTCACGGAACCTGCCTGCAGAAACCTCCTCGGTCAGATTCTTATTTGTAGCACTTATAACGCGAACATCAACCTTTATGGTTTCCTCTCCCCCTACACGCTGAAAAGTACTTTCCTGCAACACCCGCAGCAGCTTAACCTGCATCGGAGCTGGAATATCTCCGATCTCATCGAGAAAGATTGTTCCTCCATCAGCCAGCTCGAAGCGTCCCTTTCTGTCACAAACGGCTCCGGTAAAAGCCCCTTTAACATGTCCGAAAAGTTCACTTTCCAAAACTCCCTCTGGCAGCGCACCGCAGTTGACAGGAACGAAGGGCTTGTCCACAAGCGAACTTTCATTGTGAATAGCTATTGCAACCAGCTCTTTGCCTGTACCGCTTTGGCCCTGAATCAGGACAGGGATGTTGACCTGGGCAACTTCCCTGATGGTGTCAAACAATTCGAGCATCTGTTTATCGTGTCCAATAAGTCCGGCAAAAGACTGTTCAGTCTTGAGCCTGCGACGCAGGTGTGTAAGCTCAGTAATATCGACGAATGAAAATACCATACATAATGATTCACTGGACTTGTCTTTTTCTTTGACTATAAACGCCGAAAGCTGCAAATCCAACTTGCCGTCGTCCTTTCTTCTGCTGTGTATTTTGCCCACCCAGCTTCCTTCACTACATACCGCTTCGGTTATGGACAAAGCCTCCGACTTTTTGTCCCAAAACTCCTTAACAGCTTTGCCGATAACATCATCGGCGCTTTGGTATGTCCATAGTTCAAGGAAGGCATTGTTTACATAAGTCAATTTTCCCTGCAGGTCGGTGATGGCGATGGGATTTATGGAGGATTCGATAATACGGTTCCTTATCCACAGAGCTTCTTCATTCTGCTTGCGTTCTATTGCATAACGCAGACACCGCCTCAGGGCCTCCCGATTTATGTCCCCTTTTATCAGATAGTCCTGTGCGCCGTGTTGTAGAGCATTCATTGACAGTTCTTCATCATCCTGGCCTGTTAGAACAACGATTGGAACGTGTGCCGCTTGCGCACGCATACTGGTAAACGTCTCCAATCCGAAACTGTCCGGCAGCCCCAGATCCAGCAGGACCGCATCAAAACGTTCCTTCTCAAGGCGTTCTATTGCTTCTGAAAGCAGGCTTGCACATTCAACTTCGAAGGGGCTGTCCTTCCAGCCGGTCAGCATTTTCCGGGTAGAAAGAATGTCCAACCGGTTATCTTCGACAAGTAAGACTTTTATCTTTTTTTTGTTCACTTTATTCATCTGGTAGTCTTGTTAACGCGTCTCTGCGCGATTACATTTGACAGTTCAGAATAGAACCGTCTTAAAAGACACATCTTCTTCTTTTACCCAGGGACGTCCGATAAACAGACGCTCTTGATATTCCATCTATTAAACCTATCGGCAGATTAGAAATAGTGATTTAGTAAAGAAATGTCTCCCCGGGCCCTGTTATGGTATTTTTTCAATCACCGGATTATTCTTTTTTACTGCTACAGTTCAAAACCTATAATGCGTATGCTGAAGATTAACAGCAGAGTTCATTTTGCTTTGTATGCAACTGTGTACTTTTGGAAGGAGAGGATCCATCGGATATATTGAACGCCGGGACCGGAATAGTTAAATTCGGCCCCGGCGCTTACTTTGCTGATTAAAAAAACCTATTATCGGGCTCTGGTTATTAACTTATCAACAGGGGTTATTCTTTGTTCGCCTCTGCATCAGCCTCTTTCTCCATTCTTGTCGTAATCGGTATTGGCCTGTTAAATTCTGTTATTTTATAAGCCTCTTTCTCAGCTTCCGAAAGGACGGCATGTTCGATTATCCTCGGTGTTATGAAGACAACAAGCTCGCTATTAGTGACACTTTCGCCCTCGAACCTGAATAACAAGCCAACAATCGGTAAGTCTCCAAGCAATGGTATCTTGTTGGTTTGCTGGGTAACGTCCATTTTGCGGAGGCCGCCTATAACCACCGTTTGGCCGTCCTGCACCAAGGCTATCGTATCGACTTTGCGAGTATCAACAATGGGGACGTCACCTCCCGCAAGTTCAACATCACCCACTTTAACACCAAATTCAGGCATGATGTGCATTCTTAACATACCATCCCTTGTCACGTGCGGTGTGACCTCAAGCTTAGTGCCGACCGGCTTAAATCTAACTGTTTCTGTCACGGTGGAGCCTGTTATCGTTCTTTCCACGTAGGGATGTTCGGTGACGATATCGAAAATGGCCGTCTCATTGTCAAGCACTAAAATTCTGGGATTGGCAAGGAGCTTTGCGTTGATATCTTCCCTCTCAGCTCGTATTTTCGCGTCAATGTCGATATGTGAAGTCAAAAGACCAAACCGCAAAAAACCTGCCGTAGCAGTTTCTGTTTTGTTTACGGCCCCGCCGAATCCTCCTGTAAGGAACGGATTCGTTTGCAGGCCCGATGGATTATCGCCTATATTTGTGCCAAGTGTGGTATTCCTGCCTGCCTGCCATTCTATGCCGATATCCAGATTGTCCTTGGCCGTTATGTCGTAGATTCTTACCTCGACCAATATCTGGGGTGTTATCCGGTCAATTTCGGCAATGAAGGTGTCTATGGCCTTGATTCTGCTTTCGGAATCGGTGACGATTATATTGCTGGTACTGATACTGGCCGCTAACGAACCCCGCTGTGAAAGAAACTTCGTCAGGGTTTTTTCCACATCTTTGACATCGGCGTAAGTAATTCTGTAAATTCTGCTGACAAGTATTTCGGCCTTTTGAGCAAGCTCACTAATCGGTGCTATTCGTATCACATTCTTACCGGCTACATAGCCGTAGCCGTGGGCGGCAAGAATGTTGTCCAGCGCTTCTCCAAGGGGCACATCTGTGAGAGTTACCGTCACTGTGCCGACGACCTGCGGGCTTTTTATAATGTCTACATTGGCCTTATCAGCTATTGCCCTTATTACATCATCTATGGGTGTGTCCCTGAACGTGATACTTATCGTTTTTTGCATCTGCTGCTGAAGTGGTGTCAATACCTCCGTCTCTCCGGCCCCTTCATTGTTGTTCTGGGCAGCGATGATTCCGCTGGTTGCTGCGAGAAGTACAAGAATCGTCAACAACTGTAATCCACCAAATTTCGTCATAAAGTTTTTCATTATAACTCCTTTCCTGAATTAACGATTAAACCTCACTATTTCTAATTAATACTTTCTGTTTGTTTGGCTTTTTATTATTGAACTTTCTGGGTCCACTTTTTTCCGTTCATTTCAAACTCAACGCTGTCTTGATTAATTTTTACTATGGTCGCACCTGATACTATGTCGCCCTCGTGCAATATTTCGATGCCAATAATTGCAGATGGATCATCCTCACTATAAAGGATGCCTTTGACGGTCAGGGTCTTGGTTTCAATGGTATCAGTAGTATTTGTCGTTGCCGCCGCCCCGAAACGCATAGGGTCACGAAGCGTACTGGGGTAGGGTTCCGGAATCTTCCAGTCAATTGTAGCGGTACTTGCAGCAATCGCATTCGAAGGCATGAATGTCTTTGGAGCCGTCGTTTCACCGGGACCACTGCCTGACATTTTTAAAAGCGCCATTACCATAAAGATAAACATAACAGGAACCAATACCACCATCACTTTTTGCCGTGTCGGACTGACTCCGGGTTTTGGCGCAAAGAGCTTTTCTTTTATCAGCTGCAAGGCCCCATCCAACACTGACGGACGCCCAGGTTCTATGGCAGAGGTCACTTGAACTTTAGCAGCCTTTTTTTCAACAGCTTTTGGTTTTTCAGGCTGAAAGGCTTCCGATGGCGGCTTCGGGGGCTGTTTGGTTTTCAACGTTGTGCCGCTGAGGTGGCTTGGAGGACCATAATTAGCAGATCCATCGGTAGCTTTGGAGTTCGGCTGGCCGTCTGCGTCCCTGTCTTTAGGAACCTGAATGCCGGTAAAAATCGATGAAACCTCCTTGTGCAGCCCTGCTTTATGTTTTGGCATTACTGGCCTCCCTGGTTAAAAGTTTTTTCATGGTCTTGGCTCAGCGCCTCAGTTAAAGCTTTCTCTCCCGAAATTTCCTCCGTCGATACTGCTTCGCGTCTGATTATCTCCTCAACCAAAGCTATGTACTCTTTTGCTCCTCTGCTTTCAGGTGAGAAAGTCAAAATGGACTCTCCGGCACTTGGTGCCTCAGCCAACCTTACCGTCCTGTGGATTACAGTATCGAAGACCAGGTCACCGAAGAATTCCCTCATCTGCTGTTGTATCTGTCTGCTCAGGAGTGTTCTGTCTTCTACAAAGGTCAGCAACAGCCCCAGGATTTTTACGTAACAGGGCTTGAAGTTCATCCTTATAATGTCCGCTGTCTCCAGCAGTTGCCTTAGACCTTCCATTGCGTAGTAATTGACTTGAACCGGTACAATCACATCCGTGCTGGCAACAAGAGCATTGAGAGTCAGCAGCCCAAGCGAGGGCGGGCAGTCCATGACGCAAAAATCATATTCTTCGTTTACCAATCTGAACTGCTCTGTCAGCACGAATTCTCTTCCAATTATGTCTGCCATTTCCAGTTCGGCACCGGAAAGCAGGATATTACTCGGCGCCACATGCAGACCTTCGATATTCGTCCCTAAAATCACTCGCGGAAGTGGAATTTGAACGTTCGTTAGAGAGTGATAAATCGTTTTATCAAGTGTTTCAGGGTCATACCCAAAACCTAACGTGCTGTGGCCTTGTGGGTCAAGATCCACAATCAGCGTTCGCTTACCGTGTTTTGCAAACGCGGCCGCAAGATTTACTGCCGTTGTTGTCTTGCCGCAGCCGCCCTTTTGATTTGCTATTGCTATCGTTCTCATTTCTTAAATCTCGTCACTCCCTCCTGGGCGTTTCCTTTTTCACAGACTTTAACTGTCCTGTTGTTTAAGAACAAATACTGCCAGATTCATATTCACTTTATGTTTTGAATCATTCTGTTGTGAGCGGATTATTCTGAAGTTATCTACAAAGAAGACCGGCTTGTGTCGTTCCAGGGCATTGAGGAAAGTGGCAAACTGATTGAAATCCCCTACAAAGCTGAGATTAATGTGATTCTCCTGTAGGTACTTAAGATCGTTTCCTGCTGATAATCTGGTTTTCTCCTGGTTTTTAATGCTGAACGAATCGACCTTCTTTTCGCTGGCAATTTGGCTTATATCGAAGGTCAAATTTGCCGACTCTTCGAAATCAACAACAAAATCCTTCAATTTGTTTCGTAGAGTTTCGATTTCTTCATTGGCCCTGACTTTAGTCTCCTCCTGGTCCGCATTCATTGCGGAATCGTACAGCCGTTTTGTCTCGACGAGCTGGTTTTCCACCTGTTCTTTCCTCTTTTGCTGGGGCCCAATCGCTACCATGTAAGCACACACAAACAGTATCAGGCAGCCCGCCCAAGTTAAGCCTACTATCATAAAATATTTTCTGTAAGTCTTCATAAAGAACATGCTATAATCCCGGCTTAAAAATACAATCTATCTGATAAGAGACTACTTCCTGCTCACCAAGCTTGATAAGGCTCTGAGCAATACTGATGTTTTCGAGTTTTGGCCCGAGCAAACTTGATGAACGAAGAACCTCACTAAACTCCTTGATTGCTTCGTCGCATTTGGTATGCGGCTTTGCTGCAACTTTCATCTGTAATGTCCTGACGGGAACAGAGATGTCAATCATTATTTTAGGGTTGTCTTTTTTAGGGACTTTTATTCTTGTCGAACGCTGCTTTACATCGAGCGATGTAAGCATCACTGATTCCGGCAAATTCTCAACTAATGTCACCAGAACCGGTGACCATTGTGCATGCTTCTTAAGGTTGCTCGCAACTTCTGATAAGCAGTTGTTGTGAGTGCTTTTCTTTTCCTCGAAGGATTTTTGCAGTTTTATAGCGCCCGATAATCCGTCGATCCTCGTCTCATAATTGGCTATTGTGTTCTTTTTAATGGAGAGGATGATTTTGTTGTGCAGAAAATAACCATACATCACCATTGCAATAATAATGGGCACGACAACGGCTACGGCGCCAACAGCTATATTCCTGGGGTGGGTCTTTGCGGGAATTCCCTGGCCCTTTAGCAAATCTATTGTGAACATATCAGATTGACCTCATAGCAAGACCGGCCGCTACCGCCATGGCATGACCGTCTTTGAGAAGAATTGATTTACATTTCTGATCTGCCTCGCAGCCGAGTTTTTCAAGCGGATTCCACAATTCAATCTTGGTTGGAAGCTGCGTGCCAAGTAACTCAACCAAACCGGGCACAGCAGCAAAAGCGCCGCAGACAAATATTTTTTCAACAAAATTTGAGTTCTCCTGTGCTGTGTAATAACGCAGCGTCTGAGTAACATCGACAATCAATTTCTCACAGGCTTGATCTAAAGCATTCTCGAACACAATTGGCTTCTCCGTGGAGCTTTTGCCTCCGAAAAGGACCTCTTCAACGGCTTCTTTTGATATATCATTTGCGATAGCTATCGCCTTAGTGATATCATTTCCGGAATAAGCCACATCCCGTATAAAAGGCAGGGCCAGCCCGCCCTGACTGCCCATAATTGCTAAAGTCGTGTAAGAGTGGCCAATGTTCAAAATAGCGGCTGTTTGCTGAGCAACGGCTTTTTCACATTCACTGAGACAGTTCAGAAGTGCCAATCCGTCCACATCCATCAAGACGCAGTTCACAGCGGCTTGTTTTGCAAGGTCCTTCCTTCGGTTTATCAGCCTTTTAGTAGCGGCCACCAATATGCCTCTGGTACTGTCTTTGTCGCTACATATCGACTGGTAATCAACCGTAACATCGTCGGCATTAAAGGGGCAGACCTGCGCAGCTTCGAGCATGACCGCCGGCTCTACTTCGTCACGAGCCAGGGAATGAAACATAAAATCACGGACCGCAACTTCCGGACCTGACACCCCGCAAACGGCCATCTGAGTACGAATACCCATCGATTCAAAGCATTTGCCAATTGCGCTGACAGTATTTGTCCCTCTGCCATCCTCTTGATTCGGTGCAATTCTTACCCTGCCGGCTGCTGTAACTACCCAGTCGTCGCTCTTTTTCTCTAATTGGACCGCGTTCACCGAAGATGAGCCAATATCCAGACCGAAGACCTTTCTTTCCTCAAGCTCAAGCCTGAATGATCGTTTCCAACCAAAGTCCATAATGCCTCCACGATGAAGATAGAACCTAAAAGCTGTCCATTTCGCTTCTGAAAACTGTGCTTACAAGCTTAATAATTGAACATTTCAAAGCTTTTAGCCTTTCTGTTTGCTGCGTTACGCTTTTCTTCATCGGCTCAAATATGCACCTGTTTTACGTAGAAATTATAAAATTAAAATAGATTGATTTGAGAAGTGGGTGTGACCGGCTTGATGCACCGTGGTCCTATAAGAATTGTGACTTGCGGATGTGGATAAAGATTTAAAACATCTGGAGAGGTCTACTTGCACTGAAGCCTGCACAATTTTTAGCAATCGTGGAGGATTTAAGAAATGTTTTTGTCAATTATAGGACGTAGGGCCGAGCCAAACGAAAAACAGGCGGACAATACTTTATTGACCGCCTGCTCGGCTTGAACTTTATTTGTATATCCGAATTCGTTTAGTACGGGCGGTTGGCAAACCGTCCCTACTCACTGTTCGCTCCATCGCTTTATCACCATGTGCACACCTATATCACTTGCTGCTACTTCTCGAAGTGACATATCATAGTAAAAGTTGGCATTGACATCCTGAGTAAAGCTTTTGCCTACCATAGCCCCATACACTGTAACGCCGTTATGGAGGCGTATATCTGCGTTCGGAGCATAAATTGCTCCATAAAATGTTCCACTGTTCTTAAAATCGATAAGTGTACAGGTATCAAGCCCGTATATCTTCAATTGTCTTGGATCCATCGTCAGGTTGTTTACAGCGCCGCCGTTGTCAATGTAAAGATTTCCCCCTAAATATATGGTCAGCGAGGCATCAGCTAATATCTTCAGTTCATCATTATTACCGAGTCTTAAATCGCCGAGAACATAAATCTTAACATTTCCATCAATTGTAATTATGTCGGTTTTATTCGGATCACCAACGCCGGTAAGGAAGACACTGTCATACTTTGTCATAGTGTTTATTGTTATAGAGTTGGTTATAACGCCGCTGGAAGCCATATTCAGCAGGCTATTCGGCACGTTGATGTTGGGAGTCTTATTTTTCACAAGCGATGGATAAATTTGGCCTGTGATGGTCGCTTCGGTTGCATTGTCGATAACAGTGTCCGGATCTCCGTCGACACCTACGACTATATCACCTTCTATTGTGACTCCTAATTTCGCTGTAATGGCCCCATCTTCGGTGCTGTCGGTGCCGACTTGCATAGGCGTATCATCGGCGCCCTGGTTGTAGGCGGTAATCATAGTGCCGTTTTTCAGCGTTATATCGCCTAATGCGAAGATTGCATACTCAAATATTCCCTTCAATTCCAGAGTGCAGTTGACCGTTTTATTGAACCGGCTGCTGTTGCCGGTACATTCAAGGGTATAAAGATCATTACCGTCTGGTGTTGTTGTTTTTACAACGTTATAGCTAAAAGATGAATCACAATTTGGCAGCATCTCATCTGTTGCAGATGGCAGGCTGTTATCATTCCAGGTTTTGGCTTCCAACTGCTGGTTCATTTCAAGCAAAGCCTTTGTCAGGCCCGCATCGGCAGCGCTCCTCGCTACAAGCTCAGACGAAGTTCGAACCGAAAATGCACGACCGTGCATACCCAGATTCAAGACACCCACGCCGATTACAAGCAGTAGTACGACCGCAAACAATACAAGGGCCAGTGCAAAGCCCCCTCTTTTGGTTTGTAGTGACTTCTGCATTTTAACCTCCCCATTAAGTTAAGTTTTTGCCGGCACACCGGCGTTATCGGCGGATATGACTATTGGTTCTAAAATAGACACCGCGAGAGTCGGACTTCGAGCTTCGAGCATCTACTCCTCGCGCCATTTTGTTACTATGAACCGCACTCCCTCATCTTCTACCCTTACATCTCTCAATGACGGATCATATGTAAAGGTAGCTGCCTTAAATTGAATAACTGTTTTGCCCATTAGTAAAGCCTTTTATTCCTCCAGCCATCTATCAACGATGAAGCGCGAGTTCAACATAGTGATATCTCTTAGCGCATCATCGTAGTACAGATTGCCAAGAGCCTTGAAATCAAAAGAATTTGTAATGAAAGACCCATACACATCTCCCTCGGCATAAATACTCACATCCGTATATGGGGCGTAGATAACGCCTGAGAAATGACTGCCGGCCATGATATCGAAGGTCTGCTCGTAATCGCCCGTATTTGTAGAGTAAATTTGTAAGTGCTGAGGCTGCTCCGGGGCGCCCTGGTAACCGATATCGCTGCCAGCACCGCAGGCGATATCTCCATCTACATAAAGGATCAAAGACGAACCGTCCATTATATTAATCTTGCACAACGCCTTGAGCCAGATGTCACCGGTTACATGGAGCACAGTTTCTCCACCGTCAACTACTACTACTCCTGGAGTTATGACCTCTTCTTCCCCGGTCCCCTCCGACTTTTGCGCCACCTCGATAGAGGTATATATGCCACTGTCAGCAGGACCAATCGTTAGCGTATCACCCTTGACGTAAATGTCGGTACCCATATCCGGGAGTACCGGTGTAATGACATCATCCAATGGAGGTTCTACCATCATAGCGGACCTGTCCCCCGTCGTGGCGCCCTGGTCGTTTATAATCGTGGCCGGATCGCCGCCGACACCCACTAATATATCGCCATTTATGGTTACGCCGGGTTGAAGGATTATCTGGTCGTCTAAAACGCTGGTGGAGGCAATCTTTAGGTCTACGTCAGTATCGAATGGGTCCAGGGAGTTGTATCCATCGACAGTCGTGCCGGGCTTCAGTGACAACAGACCTTTCGTAAGAACCGCATGATCGAAAAGTTCCTTCCTTCCCAGGTTTGCTGAGACTTTTCTTGCAGCTTGGCCGCTACTTCCGATTGATACAACGTTATAACCGAGAGTGTTATCTCCCGTAACCACATAGCTGTAAGTCGCATCGGTATTCGGCAAAGTCTCATTTATTACCTCGGGCAACTGGCTATCGTCCCAGGGTATAACTTTCAGCTTCTCGTTCATTTCAAAGATGGCCTTTGTCAGCCCGGCATCGGCTGCGCAACGTGCTACTATATCGGACGAAGTCCGAACCGAGAATCTACGACCGTGCAGCCCCAAGCTCAGCACACTGGCACCGATTATAAGCAGAATGATGACCGCGCACATCATAGCAGCCAGCATAAAACCGCCCCTTCTGCAAGGGACGTGCAATACGTTCGTTTTGGATTGTAATGGCTTATTGTTCATTTTCTCCCTATCTGTCCTTTACAACGCATTCTGTTGTTGATTGTGCCTCACAGCGGATGTGATGTTAGAATTTCCAAGCGGGCTTTACTTACTACTCACTCCAGTTTGTTATTACGAAGTGTATACCCTCATCATCTATATTTACATCTCTCAGTGACGCATCATAGTTAAAGGCAGCAGAGTTCTTTTGTTCAAAACTCTTGCCGATAATGGCTCCGAACGTTTCACCGGAATTCATCATCACTACATCTGCATTCGGAGCATAGATTGCTCCGTAAAAATCGCTGCCGTTCTTAAGATAGATACTCTTGCAGCCGTCAAGACCATATATTTTCAGTTTCTTCGGGTCGGTGTTCAGGTTGTTAATCACACCACTATTCTTGACTTCAATATTTCCCCCCACATACAGAGTTAAAGAAATATCGTCCCCATTGACCACCTGCAGCTCGGCGGAATTTTTGAGGATTATGTCGCCAATAATGTAAAGGCTGACTTCCCCGTCAATTGTAATTATTTTGCTGTTTATGAGGTCAATTTTATCATATTTTGCCGAGCTGCTTATTGTTATATTATCGTTTATAGTTCCCCCGGAAGGCAGTGACTCCAGCCACGACGGCACTGTTATTAGTGGCAGCTCCTGTTCCACGGTCATAGCATAAGTCCTGCCTGTGACGGTCGCCCCCGTGTTGATGATAACCGTATCAGGATTTCCGTCGACACCTACTACCACATCACCATTTACAGTTGCCCAGTCCTTAAGAACCACAGACTCCGCTATGATACTATTAGTCCCGATTTGTAAATTTTTGTCGTCAAAATCGTAATTGTACCAGTCTACCGTGGCCCCATTCTTCAGTTCTACATATTCGTCACCGAAAATTGCATACTCAAAAAGTCCCTGCAGCGGCAAAGAGCAACGCACGGTTTTTTCCTCCAGCCCATATTCGCCGGTTGATTCAACAAAATGACCGCTGCTCAGGTCTCCGGTAACTGCATAGCTGTAAGTCGCATCGGTATTGAGCAAAAGCTCATCTATTAACTCGGGCAGGCTGCTGTTATTCCAGGGTAGCACTTTCACCTTCTTGTTCATTTCATAGAGGGCCTGTGTCAGCCCGGTATCGGCTGCACACCGCGCTGCAATCCCGGACGACGTGCTAACCGCTAATCTGCGACTATGTTGGCCAAAGCTCAGCACGCCCACACCCATTACAAGCATTATCACGACCGCGCACAACATAAGGGGCATTGCGAAGCCGCGGTTTCCACGATGAATGCGCACACTATGCGTTTTGGATTGTAATGGCTTATTGTTCATTTTCGCCCTATCTATCCTTTACAACGCATTCTGTTATTGATTGTGCCTCACAGCGGATGTGATGTTAGAATTTCCAGGCGAGCTTTACTTACTCCTCACTCCAGCCTGTTATTACGAAGTGTACGCCCTGATCATCGGTCGAGACTTCTCTGAGCGCTTCATCGTAGTAGAAATTGCCTCCGCTCTTTAGTTCAACGCTTTTGCCCGTTATGGCACCATAGATATCACCACTGGCCATGACAATAATATCTGCATTCGGTGCGTAAATTGCACCAAAGGATTCACTCTTGGCTTTCAGGATCAGAGATTGTTCTCCTGTGCTTGTACCGTAAAGTGTAAAGCTTGTCGGGACACTCTGGTTATTGATACCGGCGTTATTAGACGCACTCATATCGCCGTCCAGATACAAGGCTAAAGTTGAACCATCCCTTATCACTATTTCGCAACTTTGGCCAAGACTGATATCTCCGGTTATATAAAGCACAACATCTCCACCGTCTATTACCAACAATCCGGGTTGGATGCCTTTTTTTAACTCAATCTCACCATATTGGCCGTTATCGGTCGGCCCCACAGTGAGGGTTGCACCTTGCACTTTAAGATCTGAACCCTTATCGACAAGCTCCTCCGGTGGAGTTATAAGCTCAAGCTCAGTATTACTAAGCATAGCGTACATTCTGTACGTGCTGGCGCCTAAGTCTTTTACAACAGTTTCCACATCGCCGCCGACACCTACCACGATATTACCGTTGACAACTACGCCGGAGTTGAGAACAACGCTGTCGGGTAAGATACTCATGGTTCCAATCTGGACTTCCACCCTAGTATCCCATGGGTCGCCCGAGTTGTATCCATCGACCAACGTCCCGCTTTTTAATATGACGTTGAGCCTGGCCAAAATAGCAGCCTCAAACGGCCCCTGCAACGACAAAGAGCAGTTGACTACTTTTTCCCGAAGCCCGTGTTTGCCCTTTGATTCAAGAGAGTAACCGCCGCCCGAGTTACTTGTAACCGCGTAGCTGTAAGTCGCATCACTATTGGGCAGAATCTCACCTACTACATCGGGCAGCAGACTGTCGTCCCAGGGTATAACTTTCAGCTTTTCGTTCATTTCATACAGGGCCTTTGTCATACCCGCATCGGCAGCGCAACGGGCCACCATGTCAGATGATGTTCGAACAGAGAATCCACGACTGTGCAGCCCGAACTTCAGCACTCCTGCACCGATTACAAACAGAATTACGACTGCACACAATATAAGGGCCAGCGCAAAGCCGCCACTTCTACAAGAGACACGCTCCCTGCTGGTTTGGGATTGCAACGGCTTTTTATTCATTTTCGACCTCTCTGCCCTTTTTAAATCAAGGGTGCGTTCTGTTATTGATTGTGCGGGATAGCGGATGCCACAATAGTAGTGTTCTCTGAGCCATTGTCGAGCGTACATATCATTTGCACCGAGCTGCCAAATGTTTTGAATACACAGCTCGATACATTCCCGCAGATAGTTTCTGTGCTCGATGTTTGCCTGGGTTCCAGTACGCCATCCTCAATAAGCAACTGGCTGTTAGAGCTAATGAAACGTGCGTAACGGTCTACGATTGTTGAATTGGGATCTCCATAGTAATAAACCTCCACCCAACTGCTGTCATCGGCGAGCGAAATGCCCTGGTTGCTTGCATTGCGGACAACCCGGTCAAACGTCCTTCTGGCTACGTGCGAATCGGTTATAACATCAGAGTATGTACGGTTGTACATTTTGTTCCATCCACGCTGACTGTCAACCACAAGGACCCCGACGCTACCTATGACGATACTGGCAAGGCCCGTCGCTATCGTCAGCTCTATAAGTGTAAAACCTTTACGATTTACCATTCTCTTATTCTTAGACATTTGCCAACGCCCCTTTCAAACTAAATTTCAACGTACGTTGTAAGCTTGAACGACTTACTAATTGGATGGGAGTACATTGAATCGACTTGCGGGTCCCATTCCCAAAATATAACAACGCTCAAGGCCCGTAAACCCGTCGAGATGTCCTTCCAAAAAAGAGTGATGCGGTAGTCAGCATTATCAACGGCAATTTTATAGGTTCCCAATGCCGTGTAACCTGACGGTGTGCCCGGCCCCTCAGAGGAGATCATAGATGTAATCGTCAGCTCTGTTCCGAAATAGCTTGCCGGATCAAATGTATTTGGATCGTTTACACCGCGCCAGGTTTCGGAAAGAAGGCACCCTAACCTGGCACCGGTTGTTTTCTGCTCAGCGGTACGCACATCAAGCGTGGCATGATATCTATAGGCGGACGTGCCGAGCACTGCAACTGTCATAACCAGAATTGAGACCATTACCTCGGTGAATGTAAATCCACCGGCAGGTTTGGATCGTTGAGTGGTCATCATTACTTTTCCCCCTACTTCTAATAGCCAGTAAGCTCCCTCTTAACCAAATTGCTGTTAACAGAAACAGCGATTGCTCCGGTATTCTCACTTATAAGCAAGAAGTTTAAAGATAAGTGTCAAAGCCTGCCCCCTTTCTTAACGCTTTGCTTTACTAACTAAAGTATACTCTAAAAAAACGTAAGAGGCAAAAATTATCGCTTTATTTATGAATCCAGGGCAAATGCAAATCCTTATAGTAAATGGGTTTGGAAACAGGCAACGGTTACCGGACCTCTATGAAAAACCTCTTTATATGAAAAGTGGGGGCCTTGAACAACAAGGCCCCCACGTATTTAGCTTTATTCCAAACTCCACAATTACCGGTAGTTGTGAAAAAATGGTCGTAGCTACCTTACGGTGTCCAGGTGCCGCCCTGATCCAGCGTTATCACTGCAGGCGATGCTGGTTTATCGGTGCGCAGTGAAGAGGCAGCGGTTACTGTAATCGTATACGTATCGTAGCCAGTAAACGCGACGGCATAAGCTTCATTAGTGAAGTACTTGCCGTCCAGGTCGTCACCGTCAGCTGCACTTACGACAGTAAAGCCCAAGTCGCCCAAAGTCACGTTTGCCCAGGTGCCGCCCCAGGCGGAGCCCTTCTCTGCGCAAAACGCGCGGGCTGCTGTCCGGATACTACCGGCTGCCGCCTTGCCTTCCGACCACTTGGCTGAATCAATTCGGCCTCGCATGATCGGAATAGCCACTGCAGCTAAGATGCCGACGATGAAGATCACGACCATCAGCTCAATCAGTGTAAAACCTTTTCTTTTTTCCATCTTTGTCTTCTCCTACTAAACTAAAGTTTCAAAAAACCAAACCTTGTGCCTGCAAACGCAGGTAACGCTCGTTTCTCACATTCTCAATCGACAAAATTCATCAGTGACTTTACTATTGATTAGTTTTTAAGTTGAAGTGTAAAAGTCCGCCCCTTTTTCGATCCTCTACTTTTAAATTATACTACAAAAAACCGTAAGGGGTTAATCTGAAGTTAATTTTTTTTCAAAATTCAATATTCAATTATCAATCGTCGGTTATAGGCCTTAGCCGCTCGACGGTTCCATAGAAAATATCGGAAGATAAAGTGCAAGAACGACTATCAGTACAATTCCTCCAACTAATACAATCATCAACGGCTCAAGCAGACCCATTACTGTGGTTATGGTACAATCGACCTTTCGCTCATAATACATGGCCGTCCTCTCGAGAACTTTGGGCAGTGATCCACTTTCTTCGCCAACCTGAGTCATCTTGACGACCATATTAGGGAAAAAGCCGGCTTGTGACATACTTGCAGACAGGTTTGTGCCCGCCACAATTTGCTCTCGTGTTTGCTTTACCGCTGTTTTTATAACATCGTTTGTGCTCATCGTTGAAAGAATATCGAACACTTCAAGAACTGAGACTCCTGAAGCAAGTAATGATCCCATCGTTTTGCAGAACGTCGCCACGAAGGCCTGACTTATTATCTTGCCCATCAATGGTAGTGTCAGCGCAATCCTGCTAAAGAGATAATGACCTTTTTTGGTCTTCGAGATAGACACTGTAGAAATGGCTAAAACAATCACGAAGCCGATTATATGAAGCACATGAGATTTCAGAAACTCGTAAAAGTTCATAAATGCCTGTGTAAAGGCAGGCATTTCACCGCCGATTTGGTCGAATATTTCTTTGAACCGCGGAACAACGAATGCCATTATGAATACGACGATTATAATGATAAAAACGAATACAAAGATCGGGTACGCCATCGCGCCCTTGACCTTTTTCGCTAATTTATCCCGGTTGTCGAAGTACTCTGCCAGCCTGCGCAGTGCGTCAGGAAGATTCCCGCAGGTTTCTCCGGCTAATATCATCGCACAGCATAACTTGTTGAAAACCCTCGGAAAATCCGAAAAACTCTCTGATAATGTTTGACCTCTCTCAACCTTTTCCAGGATCTGTTGTATAACCTGCTGAAGCTGGAGGTTTTCTATGTCCTCAGAGATCGCCTCAAGAGCTGACGTGATGGCAATTCCTCCCTCTGTCATTGTGTTCAACTGCCAGCAAAGAGCCCCCAGCTCACCTGATTTGATTTTCTTTCGATGGGCCTTTTGTTGCTTTTTTTGCTTGACCTTGACGGAGCTTTCCTTGATGGAGATTGGCGTGAAACCCTGTTCGTGAAGCCAGTTTACTACATCATTGGAAGCGGCGGCCTGTAACTGGCCTTCTTTTCGATTCCCTGATGAATCCCGAGCGACATATTTAAAGCTTTTCATCGGCCCTGTTAAAAATCCTCACTTTTTATACAATGTTGTCCGACCCATTAGAACTTCTAACGGCTTTACCGGACCTTGAGAAAATGACTTTTAGCAAGCCATTAGTTTTTTTTATTTATTTGCTGTTGTGCATCCACCATCGGCATCCTGAAAACGCAAGTTTAATAGAAAAACGGCCTCTGTCCTTTTGCACTTTGGTTTCTTTTTTATCTGCGACATCTTCGACGCTGCTACCTTTTTATATCTTCCGTAAAGGTTACACTCAGGACCTCTTCGGCGGTCGTTAGACCCTGCATTATCTTGCTTACGCCGCTTTCAAGTAATCCCCCGTACCCTTTTTGACGTGCATATGTTCGTAATTCCGACTCACTGGCGCCGGAGATGATCATCTCGCGGAGTTCCTTGTCCATTACCAAAAACTCGAATATCGGCAATCTACCCAGACAACCTGTGTCTCCGCACATATTACAGCCTCGCCCGTGGTAAAAGACGGTATCTTTAGTTTTATTGAGGTCAATGTTTAAACGCTTGAGCACTTCTTTGCTTAACGTTACCGGCTCCTTACAGTGTTCACAAATCTTTCTGACAAGTCGCTGCGCGACAATTAAATTCAGGGAAGAACTCAGCAAAAACGGCTCAATCCCCATATAGATAAGTCTGCTTATCGCACTTGGGGCATCGTTCGTATGGAAGGTGCTCAAGACAAGGTGACCTGTTAAAGATGCCTTGATTGCAATTTCAACTGTTTCCTTGTCGCGAATCTCACCTATAAGAATTATGTCCGGGTCTTGTCGAAGTATGGCACGAAGGCACTTGGCAAAATCCAGGTTGATTTCATGCTTGATTTGAATCTGATTAATCCCGGCAAGACGGTATTCCACCGGGTCCTCGACGGTTGTGATATTTTTCGTCGGGTCCTTCATGTAATTCAGCGCCGAATATAATGTCGTGCTTTTACCGCTGCCCGTCGGGCCCGTCACTATTATAATTCCGTGTGGCTGAGCCAATATCATCTTAAACTCTTCAAGAAGCTCCGGCTCAAAACCTAATTGTTTTATGTCCTGGCTGGCCGAGGCTGTGTCGAGAATTCGAAGGACTATTTTTTCGCCGTATATGGTTGGTATTGCCGATACGCGGACGTCTATATCTCTGCCGGCCATCTTTATCTTGAAGCGACCGTCCTGTGGCAGTCTGCGCTCGGCAATATTCATCTCAGATAGAATCTTTATTCGTGTTAGTACCGCTGCCTGCATCTTCCGGGCAGGAGGGATCATATCACGCAGCATACCGTCGATACGCATCCGAATCATCATTGAACGTTCCTGTGGCTCAAGATGAACGTCACTCGCCCGGCTTTTCACCGCCTGGCTTAAAAGAATGTCCACAAAGCGAATTACAGGCGGCTTGGTTGCTGCTTCGCTGTCGACCTCGCCTACTTCGGCTTCGAGTGTGTCATCCTGTCCACCGACCTCGATCTCGACTATGTCGCGAAGCTGCTGTTCTTCGACATCTGAACCGTGGTAAATCGCCTCAATTGCACGACGAATCTCTTGAGGGGAGCTAATCACTGCTTTAATCTGGCGTTTCAGCCGAAGTGAGATTGTATCTATTGCTATAACATTAAGAGGATCGGCCATCGCCACGATAATCTTGTCTTCTGTCTCGCCGATAGCCGCAAGGCAAAATCGCTTGGCAATGTTTTCAGAAAGCACTCGAGCAGTGTCCATATCTATCTTGTTGACATCATCCAGACGCATGTAATCCATTGATAGATATTCAGCCAGAGCGTGTGTGACATCCTCCTCGCCCAGTTTCTTGAGTCGAAGCAATACTTCGCCGAGTCGACCGCCGTGCTCTTTCTGTTCGTTAAGAGCTTCGATCAATCCTCTGCGCGTAAGGAGACCTTTAGAGACAAGAGATTCACCGAAAAGAAGATTTGCTTTTTTCGCTGAGATCTTCGGGACTGCTTCTGGGCACATTTCCATCACCTCAAATACTTCAAATACTGTTATACCGCTCTAAACTCCAGAATCCCCCCGGCGCCCGAGTGATTCGCCAAGGCAAACCTGAGCCTGCTTAACAAAAGGTGTCAAGCATAAATCGGCTGATAAAGCTCCGGCCTTCATTAAGATTCTATTATTTAAAATATACTATACAAACTGACAAAGCCAAATATCACCCTTATACAATCCCCTGATACAATCCGCTGCCTTTATGGGACGCTTGACGGTTCGGTCCGGAAATGGTTGTGTAATTTCGCTGTTTCTGTCGAGCGCCGATTGCTCAAAAGCTCACTGCGTAAGTTCACCGCATCTCTTATGGGACTATGTCCTGATGGGGCTTAGGCTGGTGACGGATTTTTCCGTTGCTTCTGATATAATCGGCAATGTCCTCAAAATTGTCAGTTGAGCTATAACTGTCACGGCTGTTCATCCTGTTATTGATACCCGTGTTGTCAAAGGTGCAAATCGTGCGTTCAGCCGTGCCTGCCGCGGCAACGTTTCCCTGTCGTTCCTGTGAAGCTTGCCCCTTACCTGATGGGGGGGCAGGAATCGGTACTTAAACCACCAAATTTATTCGGGTGTTGTTTAGCTAATGACGTTTTGCGTGAAAATCCTTGACGAGATGTCCAAAATCTCTGATAATAACCGATTGTCCGCGGATGTGGCGGAATTGGCAGACGCGCAGGCTTCAGGTGCCTGTGGGCTTCGGCTCGTGGAGGTTCGACTCCTCTCATCCGCAGTTTCCAGACTTTATGAAGTTTTGAGATTCCCGTCTATATAATATTTATGATGACAATTTTAGTGGTTAGAGACGAAGATATTTAACCGGAATAATAAAATCAATATTTATCCGGGATTCAAAATCTGTAAACCAGCTTGGCAAAGACGGCGCGGATGCTCTCGACTTCGGTGATGTAATCGTTGAAGAGCAGATACAAATCCATGTTCTTTCGCATCGGCCAGGAGAAAAGTATCGTCAGGTTGTGGCGGTCCTCAGAAGATTCCTCAGCGGTGAGTTTGAGCCGGCCGTTCCAGGTAAATGTGTATTGCGTTACCCATCGCCAAAGCCAGATGTTCTGGTCATCTCCGATGTCCGTCTCTTTTATCCGGTAGTTGCCGCCAAACGTGCTTAACAGCCGCTCGGTAATTCTCATGGGCTTGTCCAGGAAATATTCCTTGTACGGCTCGGTCTCAAAAACGCCTTTTTCGATGCCGAAGCTCACCGACTCCCAGATATCCACATCTTCGTTGTATTCGATTCTGATGCGGTCGTACCAGTTTTGAAACGGCGCGTGGAAACTATCGCTTCGTGTGTACCACAGCTCTATCTCATTGCGAAAGCACACCCCGGCCCCCTCGACGAAATCGCGCAGGTTCGTATCATGGTTATTGTCTTCATAGATATCGATCTCGGATATGGCGCTTAACGTTTTGATCGGCCCATCTTCGAAGCTCTCTCTGTACCGCATGTAGGAGCCCGGCCCCCGGATATCTCGCCGCGGGATATAGCCAAGGTCGGGCAGAAAACCACGCGTGATGTCACGATAGTCCACCTGCCACCAGAAAGGCTGCGTACCACCCTTGAGCGCCGAATACAAACCGTACCCGCTGTGGTCCTCGACGCCGTCGGTTACGATGCCCTCCGAATCCTTCAGGCCCAGAAACTGTGTCGTCAGCGACGTGGTGCTGTTAAGAAAAAGTCGTGAATCAAGCCCGCCGGTAACATTGCTTCCGTCCTCCCTGAGGGAAGTGGCCCAGATGCCCCCGATATGCGAATTCTGGCCCACGTTATAAATCAGACGGCCCACATGGTAGTTACCCCGAAGGCTCCTCTCTTCGCGGGTTATCTCACCCTGAACGTCAATCAGGCCCAGCGCCCATCCTTTGCCCTGGCCGGTGATCTTCGCGCCCATATCGATATCCGTAAAGCGCCGGCTATAGTAAATATTCAGCGGGCTCCTGAACAGCTCGCTGCCCTCACGAAAGAAAGTGCGGCGCTCCCTTAAGAACCGCTCCGTGTCCCTGAGTTCGATGGTATCGGGATCGGCTTCAACCTGACTGAAATCAGGATTAATTGTAAAAGCGCTTGTCAATTCCGGACTCAACCGCAGGGCCGCATCAAGTCCCGTCGAGAACTTGTTGCTGTTGGATTTCATATCCGACATGCTGCTGATATATGTTTCAAAGGCTGGCTTCTTACCAATTTTAACGTTAGCCAAATCGAGATTTGTCAGATGGCCGTATTCGCGCGGATAGCGCGCCTGGCTGGTAGGGTAGCACCAATAGCTGCTTTCCTGAAGGCCTCTTTCGCTCCGGCGGAAATTTAAACCCCAGTTCACCCCATCCTTTTGATCAAAAAGAAGGTTATAGATAGGTATAGCAATCTCGGCGAACCAGCGGTCCTTCCCGACTGTGCAGGCAACCGACCAGTCGCATCCCCACGTTTCATCGTATTGGTCGGAAAGCCCCATCCTGGCATCATAGCGCGTTCCAAGCGTATTGACCGCAAAGACGTAAGCGCAGCGGTGGTCATGGAAGGTATCGACTCGGACCTCAACCCTGTCTTCCTCTCGAAGAGACTGGTCGTACTTTCGCTCGGCGGCCACAATCCGATTCGGATCCGGTTCCATACACTCAAAACCGAAATAGATATTTTCGTCGTCGTACAGTACTCGTACCAAAGTCTGCTCTATGGCCGGGCGTTCCAGCCTGTAATCGGTGAAATCCGTCGTCACATTCGCTTTTGACCAGCAGTGGTCGTCGAGTTTGCCGTCAATTACGGGGGGTGTTTCGGTTCGCACGGCCGCTACGGAACGCAAAGTTTCCGCCCCAGGACAGCGACCTGTACGTATCAGCAGGAAAAAAACCGGCAGGGCTATAAAAAGTGCTCTGGTGTATTTTATATCGATGTTTTGTCTTCCTTTAGTCCTGCCGTATTTAGTCAATATCACCCATTGAAACTCCTTCAATTTACGCTACTGTGCGTAAACCTGTGATGATACTAAACCAATGGTGTTCTCACAACCTCCTGATCCGGATTTTCCTATGACCTTCTCTTGCCTCCAACCAGCCTTTTCGCACCTATAGCCCCAGATTTACTCAACTATTTAACGCAAATCAGTCAAATAGGCCGATAATAAATTTAGCTGTTTGTATTTAGTTGGCAGTGAATCTTAAATAGTGAAAAGGAGCCACGAATTATGTTTGAAATCCTCCGGTATTTTGAACAAATTGCTGTGCGGTTCAGCCCCGTAATTTTAATCAGCTCGGGCTTAGCGGCCGTTATAATCGGTCTGTTTCTCTGGCTCGGCGGACTGGGTTTTAGAAGAGCTTTAGTAATAGTACTGGGCGCCGTCACCGGCGGCATTTGTGGATTCTTCATCGTCGGCAGAAATATCATGGCTACAGCGGTCCTGGCCGTAGTCGCTGCGGTAATTGCGACAATTGGTGAAAAAATATTTATTACGATACTCGCTGCATCTTTAGCGGTGGTTTTGGCCTTTTTCGCTTTCACAGCCTTGAGCCCCGAGGTAATCAATGCGATAGAAGGCGTCCCGATAAATGCCCCCAAAATCACTGGCCAAAGCGCAACTATCAGCGCTAGGGAAACTCCGAAAGTCTTAGAGGCCTTCGTGGGTGATTTTATCTCAAGGGCAAAACAGGCGGCTATCAACATGCCGATATATGGTTGGGCTGTAATGGGTGTGCTGGCGGCCCTTATGTTAGCTGCCGGTTGTTACCAGCAACGGGTGACTTTTGCTCTGTGCTGTTCCGTACTCGGAACGACACTTATCTTTGCAGGAATGATTTTGTTGTTATTGTATAAAGATTCCAGACCTGTCACAATCATTGATAGAAACTCTTCGTTTTATGTCGCCATCATCGGGGTAATGTTAGCTTTCGGCACAATTGAGCAGTTATTGCTGTGTCCCGGGCTCGAGAAGACATGGATGAGAAGAAAAGGCCGCAGAAACGATGTCCAGGAATCAGGAAAGAAAAGATGGCGGACTTAATAACCGAAAGCATCCGGATTGAGAGATTCTTCGTAAAAGGATTAACACCGATGATATTGAGTATGGTTGATTCTAAAAGATTTTACATTTTTGAAATTTGAGGTTAGAATCAAGGATTTCTTCCGATTGATCGGGAGAAACCAAAAGCAAAAATCAGGAGACCAATAATGGATTGCGTTACCATACTTGCACAGGTCGGTCGATCTACAAGCCCGGCCGCGGATGCAGCAACAGAAGGCTTTTTGCCCATTAACTTCATCTGGGGCCAGATTTCCGAATTGAGCCTGGTCGAAGCTTTAACATTCATCTGCTTCGGTGTTGTGTGTCTGCTCTACGGGTGGCGTATCTTCAAAATACTGGTAACACTTTGTTTTGCCCTGATTGGGCTCTTTGGCGGATTAATGCTAAACGAAAAGCTCATCGGCGGAAACGGAATGTGGCTGGGATTGATGGGAATAGTGACGATGGCTGTTCTGTCTTTGCCGTTGATGCGGTGGGGGGTCAGCGCTCTTGGAGCCTTGGCCGGAGGAATACTCGCAGGCAGTATATGGTATGCCTTTGAACTGCCGGATCAATATATCTGGGCAGGTGCTCTGGCAGGGCTCATCGCGGGAGGTATGATTTCATTTATCGTTTTCAAATTCGCTGTTGTACTTTTTACCAGCTTCGGAGGAGGGGCGCTGATAGTAACAGCAGTATTGGCGGTTCTGCACACCTATTTCGACCCTGGGCGGGTAAAAATGCTTGTATTTAATTACAATTGGTTTCTCCCGCTTGCACTTATCGTACCGACTATCGCAGGAATAATTGTACAAAACAAATTCATTAGCGGTTCCAAAGACTGGAATATTTAGCCTTTCTTAAACTGCTCAAATGACGCTTGCTCGTAATCGAGGGGTTTGCCACTGACTGCCATTATCGGCAGGCTGTATTATCTGTAGCCCGGTCGGCCCGTAACCTCCGTAACGGCTGAACAGACAACAGGCCAAGCAATTAGACAGGACCATCTTTGTCCTTATTGCGGCTCAAGACTGCCTATTATCCTGAAAAAATGCTGTTTTCCCGGTGAAATAAAAACCGTCCTTCCGTATCACCCCAAACAACCACCTGCCGATGGCCTATAATAAGATGAAACAAAAACAGGGAAAACACAAATTCATCCTTTTCCAACTAATATCTTAATAATTAAATTCCTCTATGGTATAATAATAGTTATAAAAGATTTTGTAATTGCCGAAAACATTCAAGGCCATTATTACATATAATATATATATGTAGGAACTTTTGTTCCCCGAAATTCCGATAGGTCCCAATGTCTGAGGAACTTTTTCAGGTGTCGTTATGAAGTTGGATATGAACATCCATATGAAACTGGAGCAGAGAATGAAGCTCGCTCCACATATGATTCAATCCATGGAGATTCTCCAGCTTCCAATACTTGCCCTTCAGGAAAGAATTGAGCAGGAGCTTAATTCCAATCCCGTTTTGGAGCAGGACGAACCCTTAAATCCCGAACAACCCGAACCTGAAAGCGAACAGCCCCAGGACGATATAGGCGAAAAAGATTTAGTCATTAATACAGACAACAACAAGGTTGAAGACTTCCAGCGGCTTGACAGTCTCGGTGGCGGTTTTAAGGACTATATGGACCAGGCCGGCTCCTTTCATAAACGCACTCGAAGTGACGAGCCAGACCCAAAACTCCAGGCGATTAACAATACCGCTGCACCCCCGCTTTCGCTCCACGACCATCTCGAAGAGCAGTGGCGACTGGTCGAAGACAAAAAGCCCGTCAAAAAAGCCGGCAACATGATTATAGATTACATCGACGACAGGGGATATCTGACCGTAAGACCGGAGCAGCTATACAACAAAGACAGAAGCGATTTCACCATCGATGATTTGAATACGGCCCTGGAGCTGGTACAAAAATTAGAGCCTGCGGGTGTCGGTGCACGCGACATGAAGGAATGCCTGCTCATCCAGATGGCCCAGAGCAGCGAAGATATGACTTTCGAATCCCGACTGATTGCCAACCACATGGACGCGCTGCTTGAAAATCGACTGCCGGAAATCGCAAAAAAAATGAAGTGCAGCGTTAACGAAATCAATCTCGCTGTTCAGCATTTGAGTAAGCTCGACACCTCGCCGGGGCTGCAAATCGGGCCCGACCAGAATCTGCCTATTACCGTCGATGTAATAGTCGAATCCTCGGATGAGTCGGACGGCTATCTCGTAAGATTAGCTGATTCGAGCCTGCCAAACTTGAGAGTAAATAAATACTATATAAATATGACAAAAGACAAAAAGATTGGTGAAAAGACAAAAAAGTTTTTGCAAAACAACGTCCGCTCCGCTCAGTGGATTATTGACGCAATAGAGCAGCGAAAGAATACCTTGCTGAAAGTGACCAGGGCAGTGGTCAAATTCCAGACCGAATTTTTCGAAAAGGGCCAGTTCTATCTTCGCCCGCTACCGATGTCAAAGGTCGCAGATGATGTCGGAGTACATCTGGCAACCGTCTCAAGGGCCGTGTCCGGAAAATACGTCCAGTGTTTCTGGGGGATTTTGCCCCTGAGAAAATTCTTTAGCGGAGGAACTCACGACGATAACGGAACACTATTTAGCTGGGAGGCCATAAGGGCCAAATTATGCCGGATTATCGATGCCGAGGACAAAACAAAGCCGTTAAGTGACGAACAGATACGAAAAAAGTTGGCGGAAATCGGAATCAATAATCTCGCCAGGCGCACCGTGGCAAAGTATCGAAAGATATTGAACATTCCCACCGCAAGATTCAGAAAAAAATATTAATCTTGCCCCCCTCCATCCTGTAGAGAATTCCTGTTCAGCGCACTTTGCGGGTAACTTATTTAATCGAACCGACCGTCTTGACTTCTCATCCACAGCAGAGCCGGGCATCTGGCCTGAGAATCAGGATAATCTACACTTAACGGGGAAGAATTCTTTCACGGATTTTACATTCGAGTCAAGCCAAGGCTCAAGAATGGCAAATTGGCTTAACTCCTTGTATATATAACACTTATAATCAATGCCCAATCCGGCCGGCCGGTTCGTGCAATTTTAATTAACCTCTGACTAATTAACCGGTTATTATAGTTAGTTTCGATAATCATCGGTTTTTTGCTTTTTGAAATGTAATTTTCATATTTGCATTTTTATACTTACATTTTTATACTACAGGATAAATATCCAGGAGTATATAAAATGGACCCTGCAATCTTCAAGGCATACGATATAAGAGGCATTTATCCCGACCAGCTCGATGAAGTGGCCGCGTGGAAAATAGGCTACGCCACAGCACGATTTTTGCGTTCCCTGCTTCGAGGTTACCAGAGAGGACAGGCAAATGCCCAGTCAGTATGTGTCGGACATGACATGAGAACGCACAGCGAACCGCTGACCCGTGCACTTATTAAAGGTATGAATGACACTGGGACAAATGTCATTGATATTGGAATGATTGACACCCCCCAGATGTATTTTGCAATCAATCATCTCGGCACCTGTGGCGGCGTACAGGTTACCGCTTCGCATAATCCCGCCAGGTATAACGGCTTCAAAATATCAGGGCTCGCTGCCTTGCCAATCGGTACTGACACCGGCTTAAAAGATATACAGCATATCGCTTCGGCTTTGCCTCACACAAAAGCACAAGGCGCAGGTTCGGTTAAGAAGCGTGATTTGACCGGGGAATACAGAAATCATGTGCTGAAGTTTCGCCGACCGACGAAAAAAGTCCTGAAAATCGCAATTGATGCTTCGAACGGAATGGCAGGAAAAATGATCCCCGCTGTTTTCAGCGACCTGCCGATAGAAATAATACCGATTAACTTCGAGCACACAGGAACATTCATACATGAGCCGGACCCCCTGGTTGAAAAGAATCTCGCTCAGGTAAAAAAAACCGTAAAAAAAGAAAGGTGCGATTTCGGGATTTGCTTCGATGGTGACGCCGACAGGATGAAGATGGTAGACCAGAAAGGTACCAGCATAGGTTGTGATTTGCTGACAGCTTTAATGGTGCCGTATTTTCTTAAGGTCAATCCAAGGGCAACTGTCGTTTATGATTTGCGCAGCAGTTGGGTTGTCGCTGAAGAAATTATACAAAATGGAGGAACGCCTCGAAGAGAAAGGGTCGGACACTCCTTTATAAAAAAGGCAATGCGGGACTCACACGCTGTTTTCGGAGGCGAACTTTCAGGCCACTTCTATTATCGGGACAACTACTGCGCCGATTCGGCGGCCATCACACTCGTGCACGTATTGAACATCATCACAGAGGCCGACGTGCCGATCAGTCAGCTCATCCAGCCCTTGCGAAGGTACTTCCACAGCGGCGAGATAAACTTCAAGGTAGAGGACAAAAATGCGAGAATGGATGAGCTTGCAAGAAGATACAGTGACGCGCAAATCGACTACCTGGACGGCGTCTCGGTCCAGTATAAAGACTGGTGGCTTAATTGTCGCCCCAGCAATACCGAACCGTTCCTCCGGCTCAACGTCGAGGCGAAGACAAAAGACATGCTCAACGAAAAACTTGACGAAATCGAACAGCAGCTCGGAACGCCGATATGATATGAACATCGCTTGCTGACCGGTGATTAGATTTTGCTGCAAAAGCGTTTGGCCATGGAGAAAACAATGCAGATAAACACAATGACATATAAAACCCCCAATGGTCTCGTCGAGGGCGTGCAGACAAAATGGTCCGGTTTCAACATTTTATTAGTTGCGGGCTCTAAAGGCTTCCTTGCCTGTCCTGCCATAGATGTCCAGGCCTGCCAGGGTTATGGCGCCGCAGCGGCAATTGTCGAAAGCACTCCCGACAACCCTATAGGAACGCTCGACCGTTTCCCGAATCGAAAAGTAACATCGGCAAATGAAAAAGCAAAAGACCTCGGTATCAAAGAAGGCATGGATGTTAATGATGCCTTTGCGCTTATAGCATAAACTTATGTACAACCGGAAATTTACAAAAGGAGGAGTCATTTATGACTAAACGTAACATTTCACGACGACAATTACTGGCCGGCACGGGTGCCGCCGTCGCCGCCGTAACTACCACCGTAATCGGCGACAAAACAGCCAAAGCCGCCGCCGCTCCCCCAGTGCCTTTCAAATACTGCCTCAACACCAGCACTATCCGCGGGCAAAAGCTAACTTTGGATAAAGAAATCGAAATCGCCGCAAAGGCCGGCTACAAGGCCATCGAGCCCTGGGTACATAAAATACACGAATACGCAGGGGCAGGCGGAAGTCTAAAGGACCTGCGCAAGCACATCGCGGACCTCGGCTTGACCGTCGAAAGCGCCATCAGCTTTTTCCGATGGATTATAGACGACGACACCGAGCGTGCCAAAGGCTTCGAACAGGCAAAGCGTGATATGGACATATTGGCTCAAATTGGCGGCAAACGCATCGCCGCACCGCCTGCCGGCGCCACAAGAGAACCGGGGCTCGACCTTATGAAAGCCGCCGAGCGGTATCGCGCGCTCCTGGAACTCGGCGACAAATTCGGTGTTGTCCCCCAGATTGAGCTATGGGGCTCTTCGAAGAACCTGCACCGATTGGGACAGTGCATGTTCGTAGTAATCGAAAGCGGCCACCCCAAAGCCTGCTTCCTGCCAGACGTCTATCACATCTACAGGGGAGGCTCGGACTTCACCGGCCTAAAGCAAATCAGCCCCGGCGCAATCCAGGTTTTTCATTTGAACGATTACCCCGCCGATCCGCCCCGCGACAGGATTAGCGACCGTGACCGCGTCATGCCCGGCGACGGCATCGCGCCGCTTACCAAAATCATCCGCAACCTGTGCGCCACCGGCAGCCGCGCCATCCTGTCACTGGAGCTGTTCAATCCCGGCTATTGGAAGCAGGATGCGCTTACCGTAGCTGAAATCGGCATGGATAAAACCAAAGCTGCCGTAAACAAAGCATTGGGTATTAGATAAGCTTACAACCTGTTGAGCCCCCAAATTTATTTGGGAATTTGTTTAGCCCCCGATTTATTACGGGCTTCTTAACTAATATATCGAAAGGAGAGGAAAATTATGAACATCAGAAACCATCATCTCATTTTGGCTGCCCTTATCACTATCTTATCTGTCCCCGCTTTTGCAAAGGTAGAGCCGCTTCTGCCGGAAGATCCGACTGGTATATTGATTGGCCGGGCTCACCCCGAGCTCGCCGGCATAGATAAACTGTATGTTGGTATTGCTATAAACAAACAGTATGTTAGCGTGACGCCCGACATCGACGATCCCCAAAAAAATGGTTTGGTTTGGAAAGAACTTGAAACAAGGGTAATGAATAGGCTTCTCGAAACCGGTATAAAAGTAGTCGGCAATATCAAGACAGTGATCACAGTTGGACTCAATATTTCGGAGCTCAGTGAGCTTAGAGTTGATATAGATATGCTCAAGCTCGATGATTCGCAACAGTACATATTCCGTATTCAAACCTCCCTTGTACGAACTGTGGCTTTACAGGCCCAGCCGAACCTCCATTTCCACGCCGATGTCTGGAAAAAGACCTCACAGATGCAGACGGTATCAATCCAGAATACGCCTCCCACAGTTACTAAGGTAGTTCTGGAGCAGGTCGATTCATTCATCGAAGATTACCGCATCGCTAATCCGCCGGGCAAGCGCCCCCCAAACGCCAATGACATTGCCGCTTTGATAACAGTCCCCACCAGGCAAATTAAACCACCTGTTAAACCGGCAACAGCCGAACAAAAATTCGTGGCTTCCAAAAACAGCAAGGTCTTTCACAAGGCCGACTGTAGTTCGGCAAAGAGAATAAAACCGGCAAATCTCGTAACTTTCAGCACCAGGGAAAAAGCAACACAAGCCGGCAAAAGACCATGCAAACTCTGTAAGCCGTAGCACAATACTGAAAGAATAAAAAATGGCCGAAGAGAATGAAGTAATATTTACCGAAGTGCAGAGATTCAGTTTGTGGTGTTATTTGTTGCTTGTTTGTGCTATAGGATTTTCTGCGGTTATTACACTATACGCAGTACCACCGGAGCAATCTATCGTACGAAGTCTTGGAATAGGTCTGCCGATACTATTTTTGGTTCTTTTTTTGACATTTAAAATGGAAACCGAGGTCCACCCTGATGGTTTATATGTACGTTTTTTTCCAGTTCACATTCGTTACAAGAAATTTGGAGCAGCGGACTTAGAGCAATATTATGCCCGTACCTATAAACCGATGCTTGAATATGGCGGCTGGGGCATAAAACATGGTTTCGGCAACAAAGGTAAGGTCTACAATGCAAGCGGCAACAAAGGCGTACAACTCGTACTAACAAACGGCAAGAAACTTCTCATCGGCTCACAGAAACCCGATGACCTCGTCGCAGCTATCGACCAGATGCTAAAACAAAAGTAGCGATATCAAAAAGGCGCCTGTTATGGGCTTAATCACAATCATAATCGTCGCTCTGGCTTTGGCAATGGATGCCTTTGCCGTCTCTATTGTCAGCGGCGCTGCCTTCAGGAAGTTAGAGGTAAAGCACGCCTTTCGGATGGCCCTTTTCTTCGGCGGCTTCCAGGCCTTTATGCCATTGATTGGTTCGCTGGCAGGACTGACCATAAAAGACCACATAGCGGATTACGACCATTGGATCGCCTTTGGACTCCTGGCCGCCGTCGGTGGAAAAATGTTTTACGAATCTTTCAAAATCGCCCCCACAGACAAAAATTCCAACCCCGCCAACATGGTAGTCCTGCTCTTCCTTTCGGTTGCCACCAGTATCGACGCCTTGGCCGTAGGCATAACACTTCCACTTTTGAAAGTCTCAATCGTGGTTGCCGTCGTAATCATAGGTCTGATAACATTCGCACTCTCGTATCTTGGAGTGTACATCGGCAAGAAAGTCGGCCACTTCTTCGAAGGCCGGATTGAAGCCATCGGAGGCATCGTTTTGATCGCCCTGGGCCTGAAAATCCTCATCGAGCACTTGATTTCATGAAAAAAAATGTTTTTTGTTAAATTTTTATCCAACTTTAACTTGCATTTGATTCTAATAAGGGTAAAATTGGGAATATGTCATTAGGTCGAATAATAAGAAAGAAACGTGAAGAGTTGAACCTGACGCTCGAAGAGGTCAGCAATCGCATCGATTTTTCAAAGCCGTATCTCTCTACCATCGAGACCGGCAAGGTCGACAACCCCCCCAGCGACAAGCTCCTGAGAAAGCTCGAAAAGGTTCTCAAGTTTAAGTCAGGCCTGCTACTCCACATAGCACACATGGAAAGCATGCCGTCTGACATCCGCAAAAAATACGAATCGGCCGAGGCCGAGAATCAGAAATGGCGACAGTTCGTAAAGAACCTCATGAGCAAAAAAAACAAGCCGAGAAACCTCAATTGGCTCCTTAAAAAAAGCGATCTGGACACCAAAAAGGGGCTCAAACCTTTGTCGGCAGGCCTAATGATACCCGTTATAAACAAAGTCTCCGCAGGATACCCTACTGATTTCAACGACCTGGACTATCCTGTCGGCATTGCTGATGATTACGTCCGCTGTCCAGATTTGCACGACCCCAATGCCTTCGCCGTCCGCGTTGTCGGAGATTCCATGGAGAATAAATTCCAGGAAGGAGACATCATCGTCTTCTCTCCCGCGGCCGAGGTTCACAGCGGCGACGATTGCTTCATCCGTTTTAAAATGCCCCATGAAACAACTTTCAAAAGGGCCTTTTTCGAGCCGAAAAACAAAGTCCGACTCCAGCCGAGAAACGAAAAATATCCTCCTACCATCATCGATGGAAAACGAATCAACGGCATTTACCGCGCCGTCATAAGATACGAACAACTATAGCTCTATTGTTTAGCAGTCATCGGTGGAGGGTAACGCCGGCAAAAAGACATTTCCTTATCAGGTTAAGCGGGAGGGCTGAATTCCTTAACTCCTAAAGGAGAACAAAAAAATGCATGCGAATCATAGAATCACAGTCTTCATTTTGGCCTGCTTTTTAGCATCATCCGCCCTTGCCGCGGCGAAAATAGAATCCCTTGTGCGCACGGTCGATCTGGATGTGGGCCAAACGCGCAAGGTTACACTCCACGACGGTACAAGGGCAACAGTAACGCTTCTGGAGTTAACCGAAAAGCGCGACTCGGTCCGTAACGCAGTGCGAAAGGCGCAGGTCAAAATAAAAGTCAACGGCCAAACGGTGTCCCTGGTCTCTTCGACGTATCATCTGCCCAGAGCCATAGGCGGAGTACAGATTGATTGTCCGGTCACAAAGGGCTATGTGCAAAACAGCAGCAAAGCCAACGCATGGGGTCTCGTTAAAGATGCTCGCTTGAGGCTCTGGCCGGCCAAATCGCCATGGATTCGCCCCGGCACTTTCATTTACCCGGTAAAGCAGAAGTGGTTCGCTAACGATACCCAGATGGCCAATGTACCATGTTATGTCAACGCCTGTGATATACCCGGCCAGAAGAACGTCTACTATCACTACGGCCTGGACTTCGGAGGTTCCGAAGGGGTCGTGGAGGTCGTCGCGGCAACCGACGGATTAGTCGTTTCGGTGGCTGATCACGTACTCGAAGGCCATAAGGACACGCCGGTCGAGCCGCGATACGATGTGGTTTACATTCTCGACGACCGAGGCTGGTACTATCGATATAGCCATCTACAGATGATCGCAACCCCGGTGATTCCGGGCAAGCGAGTGAAGATGGGTCAGAGAATCGGTCTGGTCGGCAAGGAAGGCGGCAGCGGCGGCTGGTCGCATTTGCATTTCGATATCAAGTCCCGCCAGCCTTCGGGCATGTGGGGCACGCAGAACGGCTACGCATTCATCTGGCAGGCGTATCAGCAGCAATACAGCCCTGAGATTATCGCGGTGGCCAGACCTCATCATTTAGTCTTCACCGGCCAGACAGTACAACTTGACGCTTCCAAGAGCTGGTCCAGGACGGGAAAGATTGCTAAATACCAGTGGACATTCTGCGATGGGACCAAAGCCGCCGGCGGTAAGATCGAGCGGGTGTATGAGCGGGCGGGTGAATACAGCGAGATTGTGAAGGTGACGGATTCGGCGGGGAATTTCGCATACGATTTTGCCGTGGTTTATGTAATCGACCGCAAGCACCCCGAACGTGTGCCGCCGGCCATTCATGCGAATTATTATCCCACGTTCGGCCTGAAGGCAGGCGATGAAGTGGCCTTTAAGGTCCGCTCCTTCGGAACACAACATGGCTGGGAAGTGTGGGATTTTGGGGATGGCAGCGACCCGGTTAAGGTGCGATCAGATGGCAATGCGAATCAGCATAACCCGGCCGGTTATGCCCTGACCAAACATCGGTATGAAAAGCCCGGGGATTATATTGTTACCGTAAAACGCAGTGATGAGCATGGGTACCAAGCCGTTGGCCACCTGCATGTGCGCGTAAATTGACTTAAATAATCCGGTTTTACTGGTTGTCCCTGAAAACTCACTTTCCAAAAACAATCTTGCCGCCGACAATTGTCGCGCCCACAGAAAGGTCCTCGTCCAAAAGCACCAAATCAGCGTCTTTACCGACAGCTATCGAACCTTTCCTGTCCACAAGACCCAATACCTTCGCTGGATTTTCCGTAACCGTCTTGACAGCAACGTCAAGACTGCAACCTGTAAAGCTGATAAGTCTTTTCAACAGTTCGCTCAGGCCCAGAGCCGTACCTATTAACGTCCCGTCTTTGTATCTGGCAGCTCCATCTTTGGATTCGTATTCGACGCCGTTATAGATATATTTGCCGTCCGGAAGTCCCATCGCCTGCATCCCATCCGTGATTAGTATGACCCGATTCGGCCCGAGCGTTTCGAATGCAAATTTCAGAACGGATTGATGTATATGCACACCGTCGGCGATAAGCTGTGCGGTTATCTCTTCGCTTTCGAAAATAGCAACCAGCGGCCCCGGCGAACGATGATGAATGCCGGACATCGCGTTAAAAAGATGTGTCACATGTGAAATCCCCGCCTCAATTCCCGCCACAGTCTGCTCGTAATCCGCCTCCGAGTGTGCGAATGAGGCCACGATATTAGAATCGGCCAGCCGATGAATTATCTCCAAGCTGCCCTCAACCTCCGGCGCAACCGTCATCATTGCAAGATGTCCACCTGTCATCTCCAGAATCTTATCAAGAACCTCCATTGATGGCTCGCATATACAACCCGGCTGTATCATACCTCGTTTATTCTCCGAGATAAACGGCCCCTCAAGATGAATACCGACAAGGTCCGCCCCGCCCAGGTCTCGGCCTGTACACTCAGCAGCTAATGCCAGGTGTTCATTGTCCCCGTTCGCGTTGTATACGGTCGTCGCTAAAAAGCTCGTCGTACCATATCGCGCACACGTTTGTGATATCGCCGAGAGCGCCTTCTCTGTCCCATCGAGCACGTCGGCACCGCCCGCCCCCTGAATATGAACGTCGATAAATCCGGGCGCGGCTATTCGCCTTTGCGCATCGAGTATATCAAAGCCGGCGTCTGCATCGATTTGCCCGATTTGCCTGATAACGCCATCTTCAACAAGAATCGAAACCATCTGTATATCATCAGCGGCATCGAACAACCTGCAATTAGTTATAAGAAGTTGTTGTCCCATATTAGCTTTTTTCCGTGTTTTGCGTTTAGCTTGCCTTTTGCCCGGCAACTGCTAAAACCAACGCAAAGACTTTTGACGCGCCGGCCTCTTTTAACGTCTTTGCACACTCGTTCAGTGTCGAACCGCTCGTCTTAATATCATCGACCAGGCATACTACCCGGCCCTCAAATTGATGTCCACGGCGAACCGCAAAGGCGCCGGCAACATTTCTCGCACGAGCAGCATCACTTACCATCACCGGCTGCAACCTCGTCCGGCGAATGCGAACAAGCTCGGTATTGATTTTCGCACTGGGATGTTTCAATTGTTTCGCTAATACCAAAGATTGATTATACCCGCGAGACAATCGACGCGTCCAGTGCAGCGGGACCGGAACAAATAATTCTATCGCGCCTGCAAAACTGCTGCCGCCAAGAGCAGAATTACCCAAAAACCCTAACATCGAATCCAGTTCCGTCCGTCCCTTCTTAAACGCCAGTATCATCGTACTCAAAGCTTCTCTGTAGACTCCGCTTCGAGCTATCTGGTCGAAATGAATGTCTCTGCCCCGGCAGTCCGCGCACGCTCCTCCAACCAGCCCGTACCTGCTGACGTCCCGCCCGCACCGCCGGCAGTAATCCCCGCCCACGCTGAACATAAGCTCGCCCCAGCAATCTTTGCACAAAGTCTTGTCAGTCTCACAGACGCTTTGGCCGCAGTTGGCACAAACCGCAGGCCACAGAAGCTGATTAAAGCTCTGCAGAGCAAAAGAAACAATCCGTTTTAGCTTTACCGTCTCCATGCCGCAATTATACGCTGATACCGTTCCTATTTCAAATCAAACGGCGTATTATCTATCGGCGCAAACCACCCCAATTTCACCTCAGCAGAATCAATATCATAAACGTTCGTGTCACCAAAGCCCGCCATCCGCCACGAATCGCTGTGCCCATCGGCCCATTCGACTTTGGCCCAATCACGATGACGAAAATGAATGGATGGTGACAGATAAAAACTCGTCATCGGCTGGCCCTTATAAACGTAAAAAGGCGGCTCCGCAAACGAATATTCTATCAAAGTCGGCTTCTCAATGCACATCGCCGTATCCGCGAACATCAAAGTCTCAGCCGGCTTACTTACTTCCGTCGTCCTGGTCGTCTCCCAACCCGCGCTTTCCATCTGTTCAATTGTCGTAAATTGACGGTCTTCCCAGTTTCGCGAGCCAAGATATATATGGTTATATCCATATCCACCGCAGCCCTGCTCGAAGTTATCATCCCACGACCCGCCTCGGGCAAAATCAATTCCCTCAGGACATTCCTTGACCTTGCCGTCGGTCAGATACCCCGCCAGCGGACCTCGCACCGGGTCAAAAGGCTCATCGGCACTCTCACGCACACCGTGCCACCGCCATTTGCCTCCCTTCTCTGACATAATATCCGGTGCCGCAGCAACGTAATGCCCGTCATTTTCAAGCGTATATCCACTGTTGGCCAAAAATAGTTGGCGAAGGTTGGACTGGCAGATTACACCGTAAGCCTGTGATCTGGCAACAGCCAGCACAGGAACCAGTATTGCCATCAACAAGGCAATGATTGAGATTACCACCAACACCTCAATCAGACTAAACGCTTTTCTCTTTTTCACTTGTCCCGCCATTGTTCCACCTTCAGCCATTGTGCACAAAATACCGCCAAATCGAACCTGTCAATAACGTAATCCTTTGGCTCGGCCAGGTCGCATCTGCCTATCCAGTTCACCTGACCAAAATGACTTCCCCACGCCGAACCAAACAGCAAAAAGTCAAACATATTAACTACTCCGTCCAGATTGATATCAGCCGAATAATTCTGTTCTTCCAGAACTCCCACCGCCTCCAGATCGACACCGCCTGATTCGAACGTAAGCCACGCATCGTAAATCGGATGGTTATTCGCATAAAAATCCCACGCAGACCAACTATCCGGATCAATATGTTTCACAGCCTCGTCCCCAAAATCCCCGCTGCCGGGAATATCAACTATTCGAACGTAGTTGATATTGTTGACATCGACAACCCCGGATACAACAATCCCCTCTTCGGCGATTTCACTCAAATCGAAAGGCGTGCCCGTACACACACCGTTACCGTTGGGGTGCTTACCGGCAAGGTTATAGACTTCACTAATCTCGATTGTGCCGTACATTCCCACAAGTCCGGATGTCAACGAGACCGATGGAAACCTGGCAAAATCCACGCCGTTAGACGACACTTCCACGTATCCTAATTCAGCGAACATTTGCCCGGCGACAGAACCGCCGCCTGTATTATAAAAGGAAACCAACCCATTCTCGAAAACAACAAAATCATAGCCGTTACTGTCGCCAATTGTTTCGCTAAACGACAGAGTTATTTTACCCGGCTCGGCGCCTTGCCCAATCTGGTCCTGGTCCAGGTCGCCCAAGCTGACAATATCGAAGTTGTTTCCCGTAGCAGCCCCAAGCGCCTTGTTTGGATCGGCCCAGAAAGCAAACACTCCGGGGGCGGGTACATAACTGATCACAGAGGTTGCCCACCCCCGGAATATCGGGTTTATTACCGCGTTAGTGTCCGCCGGTTCGGCGTGGCGACCATCCTCACCGACATAGCCGTTCACGCCAGGCTCGGTGTAGGGCCCCGCACATACCGTCACAGATATGAGCAGCACGATTACCTGCACAACCAAAATCCTCCCTGTTATTCCTGCGAAGGCAGGAATCCATATTTAGCCCCCCAATTTATTGGGGGGTTGTTTAGCCGTCGCCGGCACGGCGAAGCAATAATATTTAGCCCCCAGTTTCACTGGGGGTCCTTACTCTAAGCAACACAAAACCAAGCGCCAGCAGCAGCAGCGTACACGGTTCGGGCACAATCGTATCCATCGCAAAGTACGCCGGTGTGTTCATCCCAAAATTGCCCACGTCACTGGAGCTCAGGCTAAATTCCAAACTCTTGACCGTGCCAAGGGCCATCAAGTCAACGTACTCCCACGTATTGACTAAGTAATCCTGACTATCATCTGCAAACCGGTAATCAGCTAAGTAGAAATCAATACTGCCGACCTGGCTTCCGCTTGTGTCTTTACCGATAATAGTCAGTAGAAACCAATCCGCCTCGTTCCCGCTGTCACCGCCGAACTTCTTAGCAAATGCGTCTCCGTTAAGCATTGAATAGTAAGAGTAGTTATTGTTTGTAACGTAAAAGCCGTCAACAATCCCCGCTGTATTCAGGGTAATCGTCGGAGGCTCGGTCCAGCCAACGTAGCTGACACCGTAATTTGCTGAGCCGCCTTGTCCTCCGCCGGTAATGGCATTGTACTGTGCTGCCCATCCCGATGAACTCGTATCGGTAATATTCGAATACGCAAATCCGTCCCACGATGTGTACGTGGTGTCATAGTTATTGTTAAAGTGTGCGCCTCCGCTGTTAAAACCGCCTGAGCTGTCCGAGCCGTTCCAGTAGGATTCGGCCCCAAGACTCAAATCATCGAAAGTAGCAATCGCCGCACCTGATACACTGCTTATCGCTAAGACTAAAATTAAACTCACCAATTCCTTCGAAGCCATCTTTTGTTCCTCCACCTAAAATAAACATAACTATTTTTTTCAAAAACAATTCTCCTTTCACGCTAAATATTGTACGTTGAACTTACCTCCTTTCTGCACCTCCCTTACCCTTATCGCGAGGGCGTTCAAAACCAATAAAAAAACCGCCGTTCCCACGAGAGGAACAGCGGTTCGATTATCAATAAAGCAAACGCTCAGCCTTTCCTGCAGTATATACGATAGCAGCTTTAATCGGCGCAGAGCGCACCATGTTCCAGTTCGCGAGAACACTATAAAAATGTGCAGCTAACCACAGGCAGGTTTTCTGACTTGCACCTTACCTCGAGGCTCCTTCCCATCTGCTTACACCAGATAGTGGACAAAATGCCTCTCGGATTTCCGATTGTAAAAATCGGAACAGACGCACACAGCGGCGCGACCGTCGCGGCTTTGAACCGCGTTCCCTTTTGATTATCAAAAAGCAAAAAGCTTTGAGACCTGCGATCAGGTTATATCCTTTTCAAAGAGCAACCTATTGCGTTTCTACCAACTTATCTTCAACACTTCAACCGAAAAAAATAAATTTTTAGCCATTTTAAAAATTTTTACATGTTTAGGACTTAAAATGACCTTAAGCCGGGTTTGCAAATAATTCCTGATGTCAAATTAGCAATCTAAATCTATCAAAGGAAGTGTTAATTCGTAAAAATGATGGCTGTACAGGCGGTGATCTGCATCTAAAAAATGATTCGCACGGTTGGAATTATGGGAATTATGTGTTAAAATGGGGGCTTTGTGCTTGACTTGGCCTATTAAAATAGGATATAATATCTCCATGGTTGGAGATATTATATCCTTTGTTCTTCGCATAACACTTATCGTTACGCTTTGTTTCTTTGCCTGGCGGTTTGTAAAGCCAAGAACACAGCTTATGCGTGTTCTAAGGGCCGCACTTCTTGTGCTCACGCTATTAGGGGCCCTGGCCGTTCTGAGGGTCACTGGCACTAATTAAGCCACCAAGAACGACGCCCCCCTATATTTCAGGCAGTTTCACGCTTAAAGCAAACTAACGGATAAGCTGCCCTGAACAGAAGTTCAAACCTGCACCATCTCTGAGCGCGGCACAACAAACAGGCTAACTATGGGCCGGGGCTCTCTTTCGATAGAACAGCCAAAGAACAATACTCAAGGCCAGCAAGCCAACCAGACCGTTGTCGCCGAGATTATTAAGCAGGGCGGTCAGGTTTGGAACAATTCCTGCAAAGAAAGGAACCGCGCTGCCAAAGAGGATCTCCAGGATGATCCCAAGGGCAAGCAATAGTAGAAAAATCTCGGTAACTTCGCCCAGCCATCTCTTGATTTCTTCCAAAAAGCGCATTTTGTACTCTCCTAATAAAAACAAAAAAAATCCTAAACTACGCACGTCACGTTTATAACGCTTTATTCGGACTATCTTTTTCAGTTTCTTTAATATTCCGTAAATTAAATAATCACCTCTTTTCTTCACAAAAAACACCATGTCCCTGGCGACCCCAACAAAAATGCAGCAAAATCCCCAATATCAGTATTGATATCGCTGGTAATAGATTCCCCGCTTATCTTCAAATCCTGCGGTTTATGGTATGCCGCGGGACAAAAACAATTATTTTTACTGACCTGCGTTACTTCTGTTACAGGCTTATTGTGGTTCTACAGAATCCCCCGTAATCCTGCATATCATTCCCGCCCAACCTGTTTCAGACTCCTACCGCCGGGCAGGAATAAATTAAAATCTCCCGGGCCGAGGACCGGCTGCTAACCGTTTAGCCGCCGCCGACGGGGATTACACTCTGGGCGGGGGGAATGTTCTGCGACAAATATCCCTCCGGCAATCATCCGGGAATGGGTCAACCTTAGGATTTTCTCCTTGCAAATCACTCTTCTACGCTCTAAGTTTTTTATCTGTATTCAGCAGTCAGGCTCGCTTGCCGCATGGTGACGAAGCAATCCGCGGCGCCGAGCGGACACGCTGGATTCTGCAGAATCCGGATTATAAGATCGGGAGCGCCGATGAGAATTATTGATAACACACGACGCCGGTTCCTTAAGACAATAACGGCAGGGGCAGGGGCGGCGTTTTTCAGTTTACCTCGTCAATCACTACCCCGAATCTTTTCTAAGCCCGACCGTCACACCCGCCCCAACTTCCTCTGGATAAGTTGTGAAGACATCAGTCCCGACCTTGCCTGCTACGGCGACGACTACGCCATAACACCAAACCTCGACCGCCTCGCCGACCAGGGCTGCCGCTACACAAATGCCTTTGTCCCATTTCCCGTCTGTGCTCCAACCCGTTCATCTGTTATCACCGGCATGTACCCCGGCACGCTCGGCTCAATGCACATGCGAACCTCGCTCAAGGGTTACGAATGCGTACCACCCCCTTATGTACGCTGTTTCCCCGAGTACCTACGAATGGCAGGATACTATTGCTCAAATCACACAAAGACCGATTACCAGTTTAGCCCCCCGTTCACCACATGGGACGCCAAACGAGGTAACTGGCGCAACAAAGACCGCCCCAAAAACGCACCCTTTTTCTGCGTTATTAATCTGGCCGTTACGCATGAAAGCAAGTGCTGGAATATCGACAAAACGGTCCACGATCCCGCAAAGGTCAAAGTCCCGCCATACTATCCGGATACGCCCATCGTCCGACGCAACCTGGCAAAGTACTACGACAACATCACAACAATGGACAAACAACTCGGCGATATCCTCGACAAGCTCGATGCTGACGGCCTGACCGACAGTACCGTCGTTTTCTTTTGGAGCGACCACGGCCGCGGTTTGCCCCGCTGCAAACGCTGGCCGTACGATTCAGGCCTCCGCGTCCCGCTCATCATTCGCTCACAAGGAAAAATCACACCCGGCAGCGTCAGCGATGAGCTTGTAAATCTCATTGACCTTGCCCCAACCGTCCTGAGCCTCGCAGGTCTTCGGGTGCCCACAACAATGCAGGGCAGAATAATACTTGGCGATAAGAAAGATCCCGAGCCGAAATACGTCTTCGGCGGAAGAAACCGCATGGACGCGACCAGCTACGACTTCATCCGAACTTCTCGCGACAAACGCTACCGCTACATTCGAAACTTCACCCCGAACATACCTTATGCCCGGAAAATACCTTACATGGAGAAAATGCCCATCATGCAGCAGTGGCGGCTGCTACACTCCCAGGGCAAACTCACCGGCCCGCAAACATTGTTCTTCCGGCATCCAAAGCCCGACGAGGAACTATACGATATTGAGAACGACCCCCATGAGATTAACAACCTCGCAGCTTCACCTGATCATCAGCACATCCTCAAAAGAATGAAGGCCGCATTAGACACATGGATGAAGGAAACTTCCGACTTGGGAGCGATTCCCGAAGATAAGTTAATTGAAAGGATGTGGCCCGGCCGCAAACAACCCATTACAGCCACACCCAAAATCGAGACCTCCCCAGCACAAAACGGTAAAGTTATAGTAAAGCTGTCCTGTCAAACCAAAGGCGCATCTATTGGATACCGCATCGGGCCCCGGCGGCGCTGGCTCGTCTACGCAAAACCGTTTACTCTTGAACCCAGCACCGAATTGACAGCCAAAGCAATCCGCATCGGATACAAACCCAGCTCCGAAACCAAAAAAACCTTACCCTGACACTCCCGTAACGAATTAACAAGCCACCAATACTGAACGCGGCAATCTCATTGCCAATTTGAAATGCCTGGCCCGCTTGTCTCCGAATGTCGTAATCGGGGATCCAGATTATCGAGGTCTACTTTCTAACCGGGCTGAAATATGAAATTGCCTCCCCACTCACCAAACGAAACACCCTTCACGAGATACGAAGTCCCCCTTTGTGTCTTGCTGCCAAGAAAACCTGTCATCCTGTCTTGATATAAATAATAATACCCGTCAGTATCAACATCGCCAGCACGCACACACCCACAGCGGCTATAAACACCCACATAAAGCGTCTGTTTTGTTTTGAAAGGATATATTTAAGGTACCTGTCGCTCGTCGCGAAGGTCCGGTTCATCTGGACGATGCTGTCGGTCTGGCTGACAGTTCTTTTGTTGAGTTTGTCCATGGCCTCGTTAAATTTGTTGAAGGTCTCGACCATTTGCACATCAGTATCGGCCGCCGCCGCAAGCTGGTGGTCGATATCAACCAAGGCATCGGTCTGCTTGGCCGTCTCCATCGGTATCTTCTCAACAGTATCGACAAACTGCTGGTCCTTGGCGATCGCTGCTTGTATCTGCTCGACCAATCCCTCCGTTATCTGCTTTTGGTTCTGCACCAGATCAGGAAAGCTTTCCAGTAATTTCGGCAGTTGTTCGATTCGGCTCATCAAATCTTCATTCTGGGTGACCTGACGGTCCAGATGCTGGTTAATGCCCTGCAATTGCTCAATGAGTTTTTCGAAACCAACCTGCAGTTTTTCAAGCGAATGTTGTTTGTCTATCGGAGGGACCGTTGTTACTAAAACATTATCGCTTTGCGTCCCGACCGGCCCCGATTCACTACCCACCGGATCCGCTGGTTTACCGTTTGTGCTGATGAGGCCTTCGTTATTCACCTCAGGCCGGTAATTGCCTGCCTTCGTCGGTTTATGAGCATGAAGCCAGGTAGTGGTCTTCGATTTTGTCCTTGTCCAAAACTCCCTTACAGTCATTCTTTGATTCCCCATGTATAATCTTCTATCTCTGACAAATTATCATTGCCGCATAAACTGCTCCCGAATCCCATCGGGCGGCGCCAATCCGCTTTCTTGCCTGCATTACGCCTTTTTTGCATCTAAAATCCTTTTTCTGCCTTCTCCTCAGGCAATCCTTTTGTACAACAAATAACCGCAAATTACATTAAAAAGTTTTTCTGCTGCAAAAGCAAGCTCTTTTTTGCTACCATAACCGCAGCAAATCCAAACAGCAATATTAAGAGCTTATCCGAATAACCGGGTCGTTATGAGGACGAGCGAAAAGTTCGAGGCCAGGGCGGCAGGCCAAAAATGCTCGGAGGCGTGGTTTTCTCCACGTCCAGAACGTTTTTGGCCGACAACGCAGGCATCCGGCTTTGCGGTCGGCCACAATAGAGCCGGTTATTTGGATAGGCTCTAAAGGTGAGCAAATGAAATTAGTTACATACTCCAGAATGGGCTCGATTTCGGTCGGTATATTGACCGGCGACGCCCTGATTGACATTCCATCAGCCTGGCCGGGCCCAAATCCTCCGCGCAGCATAAGGCAAATCCTGACCAGGGGCCCATCCTGCCTTGCGAAGCTTGCCGAGTTAGCGGGTTCTGCCGACATCTTCACGCCACTCGATTCGGTAAAGCTCCTGGCTCCCATCCCTCGGCCGACCAAGGTAATCGCCCTGGCAGGAAATTACAGCGAGCACATCAAAGAAGCCGGCCGCGCGCTTGGACTCTCCGATTCACCGCGAGAAACGACCGTACCAAGGCCCTTCATTATGCCCCCGACTGTCGTAACCGGTCCGGATGAGCAAATTCCCTGGCCGGCCTACAGCGAACAGGTAGATTACGAAATTGAGCTCGCCATTGTAATCGGCAAATCCGCCAAATGCATAAAGCCCGGCGATGCCCCCGACGTAGTGGCCGGTTACACAATCGTAAACGACGTCTCAGCTCGCAGCGTGACCTTCACTAAAGAAAGGGCAAAGCGGCCCTGGGACGAATTCTACGATTGGCTCAACGGCAAATGGTCGGACGGATTCCTGCCAATGGGCCCTTACTTGCTGACTAAAGATGAGGTCGAAAATGTACAGAATCTTGAAATGACTTTAAAGGTAAACGGCCGCGTCCGCCAGCAGGCCAACACCTCGCAGATGATTTACTCCGTAGCCGATACCGTATCGTTCTTAAGCCACATAATGACTTTAGAGCCCGGCGACGTCATTGCCACCGGCACTCCAGCAGGCGTTGCTATGGCCACTGGTGAGTTCCTCCAGCCCGGCGACAATATCGAATGTACGATTGAAAAGCTCGGCACGTTGAAAAACACGCTCGGCCCCCATCCCGAAAAATTCTACGAACCGCTGGGATAAGAAAGGTGTGTAGTTGAGCGTAATTTTCGACCAGCTTAAAAAAAAAGAAAAGACTCCATATCCCTGTGGAGCCTTTTCTTTAGTTTCATCCTTGTCTGGCCTTAGCTTGGGATTACGTTAGTTGCACAAGGCCGGCCTTTCTGGCCTTCGCCGACATCGTATTCAACCTTCTGGCCCTCGTAAAGAGTGGCATATCCCGTTGTCTTGATCTCAGAGTGGTGCACGAATACATCATCGCCGCCGATATCAGGCGTAATAAATCCAAAGCCTTTTTTTCCGCTAAACCATTTTACTGTACCTTCGCTCACTACTGTACTCCTTTGGCCTTACAACCGGCCGTAACTTAACCTGTCTCTCACAATCTTGAAAATTATATTCCTGAGAGACCAGGGAATATCTCCCATAAAAAAGGCATTATATCCTAAAATATAGCATACAGCCAAGAGAAAAATTAAAAAAATCCTTACAAAAAAACACAAAAACCACCCGCATAAAATCGTCCTAAACCCTTGTCACTACAGGCACTACAGCGGACTCCTTGCGCCTCATTACCGGCGCAGCCGGTGGGCACTGGAAACTTTAAATCATCCTATGACCTCGGCCAATCGAGATAAAAAAAAGCCCGGCTTTCGCCGGGCTTTTTCGCTCCGTATACCGGATGGAGCTTAGAAAAACCCGCACTAAACTGATGGCCCTCAGCTCACAATTGGAAAATCGTGCTTCTTCCACTCGTCGAAGCCGCCATCAAGCTCCATTACCGGGTATCCATACCCTGCAAAATGCAGCGCTGCCGACGCTCCCAGATGGCAAACAATCGAATAACAATATACAACGTTGGTCTTGTCAAGGCTAAGACTCTCTAAGTTGTCCCACTGATCTGAAGGAAGATTAATACTTCCCGGAATGTGACCAATGGCGAAGTCAACAGGATAGCGCACGTCTATGATGTTGATGTCTTCGTCTACATCCAACATATGTTTGAGCTCGACCGGGCCGGTACTAAATTCAACTTTCCCCTTGAAATACTCAACTGCTTTATTTGTATCTGTAATATTCATTTCAAGTCTCCTTTCAGTTTTTTCTATTTTTCAGTTTTCATGCCTTTCTATTTATTCATACGAATAAAGGAAAGATGTGATTGAAAAAAAATCGTGATTTTATTGTTTCCCGGATCCTCAACTCATCCGCCATAATCTCTGATATTCTGATACCCCCCAATCGGTCCCTGATCTCCGGGATATGATTGACGCTTCACCGGATACCAGGCCCGGCAGGGTGGAACGTCCCCACCGGCTCTAAATTCCACATTCTCAATTCTCACTCCTGAATTCCCCTATAATCATACAGGGCAAAAACCTACCTGCCTGTAAGGCAGCCGGAGAACCGGCCTTCGAAGTATAATAATCCCTCCGCAATTTATTTGGGGCTTTGCCTTTATATTTTGTCGGCGTCTTTGACGTCGAGGGGCCCGCCGTTAGCGGTCTGAAAATGCCATTGGTCAGGGTGACTGACCGATTTTCTCCACAGCAGGAGATACAGAATTACCCAAAACAACTGACACTGCCGTCCTCATGCACAACTATGATTCGGCCATGTCGGTCGACAAGAAGGCCTCCCGGAAGTACTGCCGACGGAAGCCGCTTCCTCCACATGACTTTACCCGTTTCAGGATTGAGACCGGCCAATGTCCAGTTTGAAGATAGTGCTCGGGGACGCTGTTCTCGAATCGCTGCCAGAACAGCATTTTTAGCAATTACAAACGCGACCGTGTCACTGTCCTTCAGTTCCTGTGCAATCCAGTTCTTCTTGAGCGTATTTGCATACCTGTGCTGCTGGCGAAGGTTCATTTGGGTGGCTTTCTCAAGGTGCTCAACGAGCGCTTCGCTGTCGACGCAAGCAGGCACACTTAGCGGGCCGTTGGCCATGACAAACTTCTCAGCCGACCATGCCGACGGAATTTTCCCGAATCCGATATGTAGAGCCTTGCCGATTCTGCCATTGCCGGCCTTTGCAATAGTAAACGCCGCAGGATTTACATAGTTACGGATCCCCGAATACTGGAGACGTCCGCCAAAGATTAGGTAATCTTCCCCAAGAACTCCTATCTCCTCGCCCCGGTTAGTCCGCGGTGAACCATTGCCGACCGAGCGAGACAAGCATGTGCCGTCCTTCAGGCTGTAACAGGCCGGGGAAATGATATTTCCGCCCGGCATCCAAAGTTGATTTCCAGCAATCGCCAGAACTCCCTGTGCCGACACTCCCTTTCGAAGCTCCTTGTCCAGGTGCCCGGATGTCATATTACTCCATTTCGGTTTTCCGGTTTCAGCGTCCAGCGCATAAACATAAGTACCATCATAATCAATGATACCCGCCGCCGCATACGCAACGCCGTCCTGCACCAGCACACCGCTGGCAATAGGCCAGGTTGAGCAAAGCCTGTCATAAACCATTATCCGTCTTTCCACCGGTGCCGCTCTGAAGCGCCACAGCATCCGCCCCGTCGCCGCCTCAAGACAGTACACTGCGCCATCGCTTGAACCCACATAGGCGCGTCCTTTCCACAAGGTCGGCGGCTGTGTCACCGAACCCGCTGTGGCGAAAGACCACTTCGAATCGCCCGTTTTGCCGTCAATGGCGCGGACTTTTCCATCGTCGCCGCACACCAAAACCAGTCCTCCTGCGGATACCGGTGCGCTCGGCCTGTAAGATGCCGATGCACGGTACCTCCAAAGCGATTTCGGGTCGGCCGGGACACTCGCTGCAGAACACGCACTGCGGTTGTTGTTTCCTCGGTACGTGGGCCAGTCTTCCTCGATAATCTCAGGAAACGCTGCTACTGTCTTGCTCCCTTCGCACACTTCGAGCCGTTGCGATACCGGGTCTTGTTCCTCTAAACGGAAATCGCCCGCTGAGCAGAGGCCTAATGTACCCATCAGAGAGAGGTTACAGTCGCAAAGCCATGGCCCGATATACAGCAGGCCGTTTGCCGCAATGACGCCATCGTTGCACGCAGGTCGCATCGCGCCGTTAAAAAATATCTTTTTGGCATTCCTGTCGTAACGTGTCAGGCCCTCGGGCATGCCCCGGCAGAAAAACGAATCAGGAGTTGCCGTAAGACGCGCACACGAGCGTTTAGCAAAGCCAAGGTCTTTCACGGTCTTCCCTGTCAAAGGCTCAAGCTCGAGAGTGCTGCCACCCGGTCCTATACCAACAAAGAGTTTGTCATCCGTATAGAGCAGATTGGGATTGTTCGTCGTCTTCTTTCGCGTCCATAGAAATTTTCCGTCACTGGATGAGATGGCCACAACGTTCATTCGAGTTTGCGCCTGAAAGTAAATCGCGTCAGGCGTATACAGGCTATAACATGTTGTTTTAAATCCCGGCGTAGATCTCAGGCCCCTTCCCGGCTCTTCTATCAGCCGGACAACTTTAGAGTCGTTATTTCGCCACTTGACTTTTCCCGACGAAGCATCGATACAGCCGGTATGCTCACCCGGGCAGTAAAAGAATATCTTACCACCGCCTATCACCAGCGCCCTGGAATCGATCTCCTTCTCTTCTAAGTGCCGCCAGAGAACCTTCTTCTGCTTGATGTCATAGGCGGCAAGCGTCTTTCCGAATCCCCACGGAACTTTCGCCTGATAGTAGCCCGGACTAAGTTCTCCCCAGCTCCAATGGCTGTGTTTGCTCCGCACTATGGTTGTTTCCGAGGAATCCTTAACAACTCCGGCAAGAACATAAAGCACTCCGTCCTGTAAAGCGATGTATTTCCATTCGCCTTCGATTCCGGGGATACTTATTCTACCAATCTCCCTACCGCTTTCAGGGTCCAGCATCAGGCACACATCGTTCTCGATCATGTAGAAGCAATCTTCGGTGGCAATAAACGCCGAGCGATGTACTAAGTAACCGTCCGGAAGCTTGCGTGACCAGAGAAGGCTTCCGTTATAACCGTTTCTGGCCAACAGGGTATTAAGCCATTGTTCCTCGCGTCTATGGTGTGCTATATGACCCAGGGCTGTGAAAATACGTCCTCCCGCCGCCGTGGTAATGGCCGGCATCGAAGTATAGAGAGGCCCGCTCAGCCATTGTGTTCTATACGGAGCCTTTATAACGGTATCGGTCGAAACAGGATTGTTGTCAGGCCCGTGCTCCCAATGGCTCCATGAGTCCATACCCTTCGGCTTAGGCTTTGTGATTTCCACCCACGTTCCAAAGTTATCTTTTACAACCTTGAAACTACTCTTCCCGATGCCGCTCTTGACCATCCACTGCGACAACCGTTTCTTGGTCAATTGCTTTTTTGCGCCTCGAACGCTCCCGATAATCGCTCTGCCGCCCGGACGCAGGACGCGCAGGATTTGCTTGATTGATAAGTCTTTCAATTTGTGGGACGCACCATCTCCCCCTGTCGCGGATTTAACACCAAGCGGCACAAGCACTACATCAACGGTATTTTTCGCAAAGGGCAGGGAATCCAGCCGCTTCCGCTCAACCAGGACTCGCCTGCCGTAGAGTCCGTCAACGTCAAGCGTTTTTTTTGCAGCGGCAACCGTCGCTTCCCGCGGGTCCTGTACGTATAAGAAGAACCGGCTGCCTCGAACAAGCTCCAGCGCTAACGTCCCGCCCTCGCATCCCACCAGCGAGCAGAGCCCGCGCGATGTACCGGCTTTGCTGATTAAATGATGCGCCAAGGCACGTTCACCTGGTCCGACCCCGGCTCCAACTGTCGTTACCATAATGGCGGGAAAAATGACGCTGCAAATCAGAAGAAAAAAACGTTGCTTATACATAGCGGCCTCCCTAAGTAATTAGCCTTTCACTGCCCCCGGTTACTACAATTGCCCAAAGCACGGCAGGTTTTATGCTCTTTACCACCGTTTCAAAAGCCCACATAGCATACCTGTTCCGCCAAAAAATATCAAGGCTGCTTTTTATTAGATATTTGAGCGGAATTACTACTCAGAATGTATCTAAGCCCATCCTCCAACACTCAATTCACCATCAACAGACGCCCATTAACGGCTATTTCCCTGCCATACAGACTACCTTGCCGTTTTCCAGTGAAAGGTATAGCCGGCTATTGGCCGCGGCCATCCCGTCAAAGACAGGCATCGAATCCAGGCGGTACTTTGCCAGTTCACTCCCGTCAGAGGCTGAGAAGGCCATAAGCACAGCCTCCCGGCTTTGCTGCCCATCGCTTGCGTCGCCGGCTGGCCCGGCCGCGAACAGAACCTTGTCCGCCAGAACCATCGCCCGGACCTGCAGCCCAACACGTTTTGCCCACTGCTCTTTCCCATCGTCTAAGTTCAGTGCAAACAAACGGTGCGCTCCGTCCAGAAATTGGTTTGACCAATGGATTTTAGCACGTCCGTATCCGTAGATCATCGGTTTATCAAAAACAAGCAGCCTGCCGGAGATAAGATTCTTCTGGCGCCCGCTGCAGCCGATCGAGATAGAACACTTTGTGCCGAATATCCAGTAGGAGCGGTGAGGCCACGAGCCATCAAGGAAACCCGTCAGCGTAAACAAATGCTGGTTCCCGCTCGGCTGCTTGTCACCGCGCTCGTTCAAAACCATGTCACGCAGGTAGATGTATTGGTCGTCACATGTCAGAATCTCCCCCAGCGCTCCGGGCATGTAGGCGGGCCCATACTGTTCGGGCTGTTTACCCGTTTCCGGGTCGGGGCTGTATATCCGGGTACTGGACAGTCTCTTACCGCTCTGGGCTTCAACTCGATTCAGTTCGATCCCGCCGTCCACATAGGATGATCTGCCCGACGTAAAATATGCCACACCGTCCCGGATCAGCACGCTGCCGTTTATAGGTGATGCGGATTCCAGTTGCCCGCGGGCTGTTATGCGTCGTTCAGCGCCCCTCGCTCGAAGACGCCAGGCCAAAGCCCCGTCCGATGTTCGCAGGCTGTATACGTATCCGTCACGGCACCCGAAGATCGCCTGGTCGGCGTATAGACTGGGTGGCGAATCCACACGGGCCCCCGCCGTAAATTCCCACGTCGACCGGCCCGAATCGGCATCAATCGCGCACACCCTGTGCTCATCCACTGAGGCAACGAACACTCTACCCCCGGCTATCGTCGGACTCGTGAGCTTCCCCCCGACTTCCGCCTCCCAAATGCGCCGCAGGTCCGCGGGCACCGGGCACGGCGTAAAGCCACTGCGTTGAGCATCGCGCCGATAAGTGGGCCATTCGTCATCGGCAATAGCCGATTGCTGTATGCCGGCTCTTTCCGAGTACGCTGGACCGCGCTCAGGACCATCTTCGCTCACCTTACCGCTAGGGAATCCCGATTCCGTCTCAGAAGCCAGGGCATAAAATCCCGCTAACTTCGCCGCGGCGTAGCATCCGCAGGTATGAGGCGGCGCATAGAGCAGCCCGTTGCACGGCATCACACCATATCGGCAGGTGCCGCGTACCCAGCTATGCCACAGGACTTCACCAGTCTTGAGATCAATATACTCAACCCCTCGTCGCCCGCCGAGAATATAGCGGTCGGTGGCCTTGTTCTGCCAGCATCGATGATGGTGACCCGGGTTCTCCGGCTCGATGTGCATGAGCATTTTGCCGGTCGATAGTTCACGCTGTGTCACAAAATACGGACCCCACACAGGCCCCCTTTTTCCCTTGATTGGCTTGAAACCGCCTAACCATAGCGAACCGTTGGCAACAAACACATCCCGAACTTGAACCAGTGAGGCAGTTTGTTTCCACTGTGTCTTACCGCTTTCTGTCGACAGGGCGGTCACAGTCTGCCCGCCGACACAGATGACACTATCGTCGCACACAACGCGCAGAGGAACAGATGATACCGACCACTGTTCTCTTCCGGTTTTAAGATTCAGGCAAACGACGTCTTTCCCTTTCTGATAGAAAACCTTCTCGCCTATGGCGCACAAGGTAGCGGCTTTAAGCCCGGCCGCGTCGTTGCCCGTTTTCTTCCATAGTAAACGTCCCGTATCGGCATCGAGCGCAAGGACAGATTTCTCTGCTTTGCTCTCAATCGCGCGATAGCGATTAACTAAAGGCTGCGCCGTCTCTCTGGCATGCAGAGCCGAGTGCTTCTTTTCTGCAAGTTGTGCCCATTTATCAAGCTCGGCCGCTCGTTCATCGGTAACGCTTCGGACGGCCAGCAGGAGAATCCCCTTGTGGTATAAGACTTCCTCCGTGCCCCGGGTCTTTTCGTAAACCTTCAGGACCTTTCCCGTCGCCGCGTCAACGGCGCACAGCGGCGCGTGAAGACCGAGTGTAACGTAGACGCGGTCCCCGATGGCAACCAGCCTTCGCTGAAGGTCACCGGGTACGGCGCCCCAGTTAACGATATGGGGAAACCACGGGCTAAAGGAACGCTTCCAGAGCAGAATTCCGTTGTATGCGTCGCGGGCGACAAGATGCCATTTGGGAGTTTGCCGCAGGGATGCGATGGATGCCTCGTCGGCGATATAGAATATCCGTCCCCCGGCCGAGACCAAAGCGTTGATGCTCGGAGTATGTTCGTGACCGCGCAGATGCAGGGGCTCCGCGATCCACTGCACGTACCGTGGCGGCCCGACCACCTCATCATGGGCAACCGCGTTTCCACTTGCGTCATGCAGAAAGTGGGTCCACTCATCGGTGTTGTCGGGCCGAGGCTTGATGGTCTTGGTCCAGCGCCCGTCCTGTTTCACGTACAGCACACCGCCGGGAGCAAGCACGCGCATCGCTTCGGACTTCGCGACCCCGCCGAGGTCTTCAGCAACTACAAGGTTCGCCAGGTTTCCCGCGTAAGGCAGCCGCTTCCCGTCGAACTCCTCGACCGATACCTTCCCGTATTCTTTCAGCGACCGAATATATCGGCGGGCCTGTTGGATCTTCTCCGCGTCGGTGTCCAGACCGTGAACTAAGTAACAATCACCCATTCGCAGGGCCCCGGTGAGTTTTCCGTCGCCACAGCCGATGTGAACGATTAAACCGCCTTTGACGCCCGTGGCATCCAGAATTTGTTTGGCCTCCTGCTTATGACCCGCAGGCCCAGCCACCACAACTGAAAATGTATATGAAATCAACCCAATACAGACGAGCACTGTAAGCGACAAACATTTTGTTCTCATGCGTCCTACTCCTTTTATGTACACTAAGTTCTCTGTTCTGATGTTGGCCCGAACGGTATTTGGATTATCCAAAGTCCATATCCGGCACTTCGCGGACCGATGGGCTTACGTGGAAGTAATCGCGCGGCTCAAAGCCGAATATACCGGCGATAACGCTGCTCGGGAAAGCTTCGCACTTATTGCGATAGTCGCGAACATTGCCGTTGAAGAAACGGCGGGCGGCCTGGATGCGGTCTTCAGTATTTACAAGCTCACGCTGCAGTTCAAGAAAATGCTGGTCCGCTTTCAACTTGGGGTAATTTTCTACGACTAATAAAAGTTTTTTCAAGGCCTCGACCAATTGGCCCTCGTCCACGGCCTGCTCCTGCGGTGCCCCCTTGCTCTCAAGGCACCGCGCACGAAGCTCGGTGACACGCTCCAGGACTCCCTTTTCATGCCCCGCGTATCCCTTGACCGTGCTAACAAGATTGGGAATCAGGTCGTACCGCCGCTTCAGCTCCGTGTCGATGTTGCTCCAGGCGTCGCGTATATGGTTTCGCAAGGCAACTAAAGTATTGTAGGTTAGGACGATGTAAATGACCGGAAAAAATATGATAATCCCAACGAATATCAGTAGTATCGGCATAATTATCTCCGGGAAAAAAGGTATTCAGGCATCAGCGACCGGACCCTGATGAGCCGTTTAAGATTCGGCTCTATCTTCTCAGGTGATAAACGGCCGCTGAACGAAATCGCAAGTGCTTCACCCTCGATCTCTATTGTCAGATCGGTATTCGATAAGAGGTACTCAATCATACGTCCGTTGCAAAAATCATAGGCGAATTTCTTGTCCTTGGATCGCACACAGAACTTCCGGGAAAATTCATGCGACTCGAAATCGATATCATCATAACCAAGTGCCTGGCCGATCTTCGAGAAGAATCCCTCTTTGCCGATGGTCAGCTCCGGGAAGGCCCCCGGCAGACTGAGAATGAAAAAGGAAAAATAGTGATGGTGCGTTTGCCTGCGTCCCTTGGAGTCTGTGGAATGCGTTTCATAGTGGTAGTCAAACAGCGTCACCTCGTGTCCCTCGTTGTTGCCCGAGAGGATATTATATGCGTAGCGATTCGAGCCCGACCGGAGTTTGTTCAGAAACTGATACCGCCGAGCAAGCTCCCGATTCTTGTCGGGATCGAACCGCAGACCCAGACGCATCGCCAGGGCAGCCATGGCCTCACGCCGTTTCTTGGCGCTGATGTGGGCTAAAATCCCAATGACAACAATGACAACGATGAGAGCAACAACGCCCACTATAATCAGAAATGGCACTTTCTATACCTCCAATATGCTCCAATATCATTTACAAGTATCTATGCAAATATTATACTCTCTGTCCCTGTCTTATGACAGGCCCAACACATACACCGGACAAATCGCACCAACTGCCGCGATTCAAACTGAACCGGCGGTCAATTCGACCGATTGTGATTATAATCCATTCGCCGCCGGCATACAATAGAAGAGCAGAACTGTTTAAACCCATCTCACCAAATCTCGTAGTCGGGGATATACTCTTTCACAAACCGCTAATAACGATTTTCCTTAACGTCAATTACATATATGATATAATTCATCACCCCGTTGGAGGGCGAATTCAACAATCTCCTGCGAATCTATTCTGCTGGATTCTTTGCCATGATTGTGGTATTCTAAGGCCAGTGTAAAGGTAATTGCATAACTCGAACTTCTAATCATGGCCAGGAGAGTATAAACATGAATCAAGTTACAAGACGAAGCTTTCTGTGTTCGATTGGCAAATACGGCCCCTTGTTTTTATTTGCACCGCGATTGCTCGCTCAATCATCTCGAACAGACAATCCTAAAAAGCCGAACATCGTCCTTATTGTCGCAGACGATATGGGCTGGGGGGATGTCGGCTACCATAATCCGAATCTTAAAACCCCAGTCATTGACGGTCTGGTCCGGACTGGAGTCGAGTTGGACTGCCATTACGTACAGCCTCAGTGTACACCCACGCGCGTTGCACTGATGACCGGCCGTTACCCCAGTCGTTTTGGAAATCACTGCACCCAGGCATCTAATAATCAGGCATACCCGATAGGGACATTAACGATGGCTTCGATGTTGAAATCACTTGGCTACGAAACAGCCATCAGCGGAAAATGGCACATGGGTTCCAAACCACAATGGGGTCCTAATCATTATGGATTCGACCACAGTCACGGCTCGCTCGCTGGTGCCGTTGGCATGTACGATCACCGGTATCGTCTAAACAGCCCGTACCGCAAGACATGGCACCGCAATCATGAATTTATAGACGAGGTTGGACATGCAACCGATTTGGTGACAAAGGAATCTGTAAGCTGGATCAGGAAAAAACACACCAGGCCTTTTTTCCTTTATGTACCCTATCACAGCGTCCACACCCCCCTGGTGGCCGGCCACAGGTTAATCACTCTGTACGACCATATCAAAAATCCTGACAGAAGGCTCATGGCTGCTGCAATTACTCATCTTGACAACTGCATTGGAAAAATCATCGATGCCCTCGATAAAACAAAACAACGGGAGAACACCCTCGTTATTTTCCTTTCGGATAACGGCGGTATTCACGGAAAGTACGGGGGAGGCAATTATCCGCCCCCCGACCCTGCCCTCTCAGAAGGCTTCAGCCTGAATAAGCCGTTAAGGAGCGGAAAGACCCACGTATACGAAGGGGGTATACGTGTACCTGCTTTTGTGAACTTCCCGGGAAAAGTCAAACCGCGTAAGGTCACTCAACCCATGCATGCCGTAGACTGGATGCCCACGCTGGCGGCACTGCTCGGATTCTCACCGGAGGCAGATGCTAAGTGGGACGGACTGAATATTTGGCCGTTTATTATTGGCCGGGAAAAGCAGCATTTGGATCGGCAGTTGTATTGGGTATGGGGTGCAAAGCGAAATCGCGTGGCTCTGCGCCGCGGCCCATGGAAGATTCTGCGAGACGACAGAAAGGCCGTTTGGGAACTCTATAACTTAAACGACGACCCCTGCGAAGAAAATGACCTTGCCGACAGGATGCCAGACAGGAAAAAGAAACTTTTACAATACTTCGAACAGGAAAAAGCAAAAGATGCCTTGTAGGTGATAGTGTTGTAAGAAAATCTTTTACTCACTCAACATATAGATTATTCGGAGGTCTTTGGGGCGGGATTAAAGAAATCACAGAAAAATAGTAGAATCAATAATCACCACTTATCTTGTTAAGAGAATCTGCCTTCTGTCATGTCTTTGAATATGTTGTTGATGATATCTGATGGGAACTAAGCCGCAGTTACTGAGTCTCGGCCATCCTTTAGCCGGGTCGTTAATATAGTTATTTATAAAAGCCTCAGTTTCACGTTTCGCCTTGTGGCCTATTTTTGCTACATCTTGTGAATACATGGCTTTGGGCCTCTTTCTATTCATATAACTCATTATTAGCATTCATTTCATTCATATATATAGACGTTGGTCAAAGCTTTTTAGTTACAAAATTTTGTAATAATTTTTTCAGTATCCCGGAAGCTGGGGCTTTAAGGCAAAGGCCGGGGGAAAATAATCCGGTAAAAACCCGGCAAAGAGATACTTCAGGGGTATTTGGGCAGGGGGGTGTGAATAAATCAAATCCCCGGGCCGCTTGCTTTTAATCGGGAAATTTACCAGGATATTGACCACAATGCAAAAACTCTTTAGACTAAGAGTCTCTAAGACCCTATCCGATCTGACAAATTCTTATCTCGGCCAATCCCAGTTCTTCAGGTCATCGCTCCATGCAATACCTAAAGAGCAATTGGCATCTACGTTCTCCTGAGTTTTGTTCTTGCCGGGCCCGCCCCCATGAAAAAACATCACGTACCTGCCAATGCCGGTTTCTTTGCGTAAATCCAGCACAACTCCCGCTGTGATTCTGGTTTCCGCCCACCGCCACTGCTTCTGACCGAGCGTGATTAGACCGTCGACGTTGCGCCATTGTTTCAAATCCTTCGAACGCTTAACTCCAATCCCATTGCCCGGAGAATGAAAGAGCACATACTCGTCACTATCAACCAGAACGCACACGTTTTCGCCGCTGTCGGCTCGCCCGAAATATGTCCAGTTCGCCAGATCATAAGACCACGAAAGACTCACCCCCCTTTGCTTGTAAAAGCACCACCATTTGCCGGCCTTGTCCTGATCTTCGATAAGGTATGGGTCAATCATCCGCCCCATCTTCTCCACCGCCACCCCCGGCCCCTTGACACGCAGCAGTTCCGGCTCGCTCCAGCGCTCCAGGTCCTTACTTCGCATGATAAACAAACGCGCGCTCCCGTCCGCCCAACGCAGCTTATCACCACGCCGATACTTCAAGCGCGGATAGGTCTGCAAACACAGAATCCATTCGTCCCCGAAGCGCACCACATTCCCCGGACTTGAATAGTTCAGATGCTGTCCCTTCGGCGTGATAATCCTCGATGCCGACCAGTTCTGCAGATCGCGCGATGTACTTACCGCCGTGTAAGAATAAATCAGCCCATCGGCCTCTGTTCGAACAAGTGTATAAAAAAGATAAAACTTCCCGTCGTGATACAGCGCAGCCGGGTCACGATATGCCGTCTTCGAATCACCCCGCAAAACAATAGGAGACTTAATTTCAGAAAAGTCAATTGCCTTATCAGAATTGGTCTTTCCACCCGATACCGAATGGACAACAAACAGACCAAGAACAAAAGCTGTAAAGAATAACTTTTTACTAACCACGGCCCTCTCCACCGTTAAAAAAATAAAAGGCGGCTTCGCAAAAAAAACGACGGCAACTTAAGCGGCTAATCAGCTCATCTCTTCCAGAATCTCTGCGGCGGTCTGCACCATCCTGGGGCAGACAGTCTCTTTGATATTGTCTTTTCTGGCCTGTTCCATGCCTTCGGCAGTACTAATATCACAGCCAAGAAGATCGCGGCAATTAATGTAACCGCAGCGAGACTTGAAGCGCAAATAAAACTCAGTAACCTTGGGATTAACATCAGTCTTGGCAGAGGTATCAGATACGTCTTTAGGGCCGTAACGCAAACCCAGAACCATCAAGGCCCCGGTTACAGCCCCGCAGGTGTCCCCGTGACACATCCCGCCGCCAAATCCACAACTCACTCGAAGCAAGTCGAGCTGTGACAGACCATACTCAGGCCCGTAAGTGCCCACAATCGACTGAGAACAGTTTAATCCTTCTTTATGAGCCGACACGGCTTCCTGGACTTTACTCATATTGTCTCCCTAATTTGCTTAATCTGCTAATCAGCCGGCTTCTGGCCTTTGCCCGTCCAGCGCATCGCGATATATGGAATGAAAAAAAACACAGACACAAATAACTTCACCAGTCCCATACCGCAGTAGTGGATTACTTCGAACTGACGGTCGGTGATTTGTTTAAACATGCTGCCGTGGATATCGTGGATCAACCCGCCTGCGATTAAGAAAAACAAAAACCAAACGATCAACACCACAAATCCAAGTATGAAACACCTCAGCAGCACACCTTCGACAAACTTCCTGTCCATTTCGCTATATCTCCTGTTCTGGTTCCATTGTTTGTTGACGCTATTTTGCCTTGCTCTGCGCCTGCTTCAATAGTCCTTTAGCCCGCTGCGCCGTTTTGGCATCGGTCGTGACCTTTGCCACTTTCTCCAATGGCTTAATCAGCTTTGATGCCACCCTCGAAGCGCCGCGCCCTTTCAAAAGCCTTTCGGAAATCGCCAAAGAGGCCATACTCGCTTCCTGCCGCGTAGCAGGCTCATCAAGATAAGGCATAACCATCGCCAGCGCATCGGTCGAATCGATGTTACCCAGCGCACCGAGCAGAAGCTTCTTTTCGTCATCTCGCTCTACCAGACCCTTGGCCTGACGGCACATCGACAGTCGCTTATCGCCCGGCATGCTCGTGCGAGAGGCCATACTAAGGTAAGCCCGGAGACAAACCGTTTTAGCTCCTTTATTGGTCTGGGTCTTGGCCAGTTCGAGAAGGTGAGGGGCCGCATTCGTGTTTTTCCAGGTGCTAAGCGAGCGGATGGCGGTCCCGCGGACTCGGTAGTTGGAATCATCGACCGCTGCCAGTACTGCCTCAAGGGCTTTCGGTCCGCCAATTACACCGAGAATACGAACCAGAGAACTCTTTTGATAAGGGTTCGATTCGGCCATCAAGTCCGTGAACTTTACAGTAAGAGATTCCGGATTATCGGCTTTCATGCAGACAGCGATAACAGCTTGTCCCGCCCTGGCAGTACTTTGCGGGTCATTAGCATCCATTAGCAATTTGAGCAGTGACGGCAATTGCTCCGGACCGCCCAACTCGCCGATTTTCCGAAACACTTCTCGATGCACTTTAGGATCGGCATCGCGGGCGGCTTCCAGCAATACCGGTACGCTTTCCGTCATCCGCCGGCGGCCCATCAGGTCCAGCGCCGTTAGCTGTTTATCGGTGTCACTACTCCTGAACATCGCCATCACAGCAGCATCCGCCTCTCCGGAGTGCATCGCGCCGAAGCTTTCCTTAGCGGCTTTCGAAATATCACTGTCGCTGTCGTTGAATAATTCTCTAAGCTGCAAACCCGAAGTATGGAATTCCGGTATCGACCGTATCGCTGCAAGGCGGACCGGCTTCTCCCCGCTTTTGGCAAGAGCATAAAGCGTATTAGTCGCTGACCCATCACCGCGCTCCCCGAGTGCATGGATAATCAGGATTTGATTGTCCACAGGCAGTCCCTCCAAACCGTCAGTCAGCGCCTTGGTCACTTCGCTGCCCTTCATTTCCTGGGATGCCTGCACCGCCGCCGAGAACATAATATAGTCTTTACTCTGCAAATATTCACGCAGCAGCGCCAAACCGTCTTTTCCGCGGGTCACTATCGCACCGCGCAGAGCTCCCCCGCGAACCTGGTGTGCCGCCTTCAAGCTCCGCAATTGGTCGTAAAATTTGGTCGCAAAACTCCTTTGGCCTTCAGCCGCCAGCGACTCTGCGCAGCGGAACAGACCTTCACACAGCGCGAGCTGATTGGCCGCAGGTGCATCTTCAACGATACGTGATATCGCAACGGCAGCAGCCGTGTTACCGATTTTACCCAGAGCCCTCGCCGCCGCATGGGACACTTCCGCATCAGAATTTCGCAGCAGCAACGACAATTGCCTGACCGCCTTGACATCGCGCCGAACGCCGATGCTCCCTATTACACCGACCAGAGGTCGGCCTTTGAGTTTACCCAGTGAACCACGAAAGAATTTGTCCACAGCCGGGTCAGGATTCGGCTCTAAGCCGTAACGCGCCATGTGTGAGAGTTTCTCATCACTGAGCAGCGCCGCTAACGGCGCAACGGCCTTTTTTGTGCCGATGATAGCAAGGTGACGGCACGCGTCTGCCTTTTCCTTGTGGGATGCGTCGGATTTAAGAACAGCTATCAGTTTACCCTCACTGCCCGCAGGAGGTATGGTTTGCCCGAACAATGGTCCCGCAAGGGCCACTACCAACGTGATCAGCACCAGTATGTTTATTCTTGACTTCAACATGATTATGATTTCCTTTCTCGGATTAAATTCTCTCATCAGATGATCCACGGATCACGCATCGCACGGGAACGCAGCCGGTTCGCTTCCGGGTCGTTGATAAATTCCTCTTTGACCGGGTCGTAGCGCAAATCACGCTTTAGCCACATACATATATTGGCCGCGTGCACCGTAGTCATGGCACGGTGCATCACTACCGGGTTGGCCACAGTCTGCCTTCGCGACTTCACGCAATCTAACAAATTCCGAACGTGGCTCATCGGCCGCTGCGTACGCGCCTGGTAGTCATAGACGATTTTCCTGAAGTCATCCATCATCGCCGGAGATGAAACGTCAGGCTTCGAATAACCGTCCGCCGCTGAAACCCAGCCCTCCGTACCTTCATACTTTTGCCCGCACGAGCCGCGCCAGCCTTTGAGCTGAAGAACCATCTTTATACCGCTGGCAAAAAGAACCTCCATTCCGTCCCCCGTCTTGTTCTTGACATACTTATACTCGATCCCTGAAGTCTCACCGGCTCCCATACCAACCTGGCACTGGGCGAACGTATGCGCCCCCCATTCGCCGATACAGCTCGTATGGAAATCGTAGTGGCCGCGCCAGGCCCCACGGATGTAGGCCTTGTTATAAGGCCGCCACGGACACGGCCCAAGCCACTGGTCCCAGTCCACTTCTTCTTTCGACGGTAGAGGTTCCGCCGGCAGCCAGTCATGTCTCATTTCAGCCGCGTCCCACGGCGCGATATGGGCGCGGACAGTATGTACCTTGCCGAGCCGCCCTAATCGGACCATCTCGTTACAGAACGTAAAGTTTCCCTCGCTCAGCCGCTGTGTACCCGTCTGGTAAATCCGCCGGTAGCGTCTCGCCGTTTTCACCACCGCCTGGCCTTCCGCGATGGTCATCGAAGATGGCTTCTCAGAATAAACGTCCTTGCCCGCCCGCATTGCCATAATCGCCGCCAACGAATGCCACCTGTCACCCGTAGCGATAAGCAGCACGTCGATGTCCGTACGCTCTGCCAAAAATTCCCGCATGTCACGGTACATCTTGCAATCCTTGTTCCCGTACCGCGTATCGACAATCCGCTTGACATTTTCCCTGCTGGATTTCTTCGCGTCGCATATCGCCACAAATTGAACGTCTTTTTCAGGCAGCATCCACCGCAGGTCATGTGAGCCGCGGTTACCGACCCCCATCCCGCCAAGGATAATCCGATCGCTCGGCGCCACCTTTCCCCCCCGGCCGAATACCGTCGCAGGAACGATATAAGGCACCGCCGCCGCTGCCGCCGCACGCTTCAAAAAAGTGCGCCGCGTAAGCTTAGAGTTTTTCTTTAACATTTCAGTCTCCTAATTCGTTTGATGATTTCTATTAAGTCGAAATTTTCATTTGCCATTTACTTTGTTGTAGTCTCCAAAAACTGCCCGTATATACTACAATCCCACCCGGCAAATGCAAGTACTTTCCACATCATTTCGCCCCCTTCGCTCAACTGCGGACTTCTATTGCCTCTCACCTCAAAAAACGCGAAAAAACAATTTCTCCCCGGCTAAAATCAAGGATTAACCGAATGTTCAGGACTTTCGCATTTATTCGTTGACAAAACTGCTCAAAGCCTCTAAAATTGAATAATAATTGTGGGATTTTGCACCTTTTGAAACAGGCCAGGAGATAAAGTTTTCATTACGAACGCTTTATGACCGCTTTGGTCAGAAACGTGGTGGAAAATGGGTAAAATTGTTGCGATAAGCGTTTTAGTTCTGCTGCTCGGCATTACGGAGGCGAATGCGGATATTGTTGAATTGACATTGGCTGCCGAAGGGCGGTACGATGTCAATTCGGGACCTTGGGAAATGGACTTCGACCTTGGGGTGACTTTCACAGAGATATCTCATGTATATATGGATTGGTCGGGTGAGATTACGGCCGGATTGGCTTTTGACGATACGACGCCCGGTCCGCAGCCATTTCCGTTGGATGTAGGTATTTCTGCATATTTGGGTCCAAATCCATGGCCACGTCTCACGGATGTTTATGGGGGGGAAGCAACTTATCCAGAGCCGGAAGGTTTCGACTCTCGGACTGAGTTTGGTTTACCGGGATCAACCACCTGGTCTGACCTACTCGACGGCCATGGTACACTCCAGATTGATTATGCTGTACTGGGAGGTCCCTATGTGATATATGTTGAATCTGGTTTTGTAGATCTCAACAGCGCAACTTTGATAGTGGAGGGTACTCCAGTACCTGAACCGGCAACGGTAATATTCCTGGCGTTAGGCGTACTTGGGTTTTGTATGGGTAGACGCGAACGGTGAAAGCAGTGGATTTTAACTAATTGAAAGGATTCAGTCATGTCCAGGAAAACAATCCTTTTCTTTATTGTGGTATCCGTAACCATCTTTAGCTTGGCCCTGATATATATGGCTTATGCTGGGGCACCGACCGGAAGCCAGGGGTCTTCTGGCTCATTGGATTTGGATTACGAGCCGGGCGAGTTACTTGTGCGCTTCGCTCCAAAGCCAGATGGAACACAGCGAAAATTGGCTGAATGCAACGCGATTTTAACTGCGATTGAAGGAGGAGCTATCGAGCAGTCTTATAAGCTTGTGCCTGGTTTGACGCTGGTAAAGCTTCCTGAGAATGTAAGTCACACTGATAACTTTATTTTTACTGCAATAGAATTATACAGGGCAGGAATTGTTTTTGACATAAACGATATAAATGCGTTCGTTTATACTTTTGTACATAAAGTGTGGGATGGTAATTCAACAGACCCTAAATATCATGACTTTATAGATGGCCATAATGCGCCTGTTGGAGCAAAATATTTGGAATGGAAACAGGGAAGCAATATTGCCCCCGGTTGGGTTGGATTAGGAGCATTTGACTCGGACCTGCATGAGGTTTTTGAGGCAGGGGATACCTCCTCCGTTACAAACAAGTTATGGTTGAATACGTTGGCTTATTACGGGGAGCTTGCCAGAAATCTTGTTGCGGGAAATTGCCCAAAAAAACAAATTTTCCTCGGCTAAAATTAGGGGTAACAAGAATTTTCAAAATTTTTGAATTTAGTTGTTGACGCGGCTACTCGGGTTATATATTATAGAAGAATAGAAGCGAGATTTTGCACCTTTTGATGAGCAGGCGAAGAAGAGATGATGTTTTCATTACGAACGCTTTATGACCGCTTTGGTCAGAAATGAGGGCAGTAAAATGATGGGGGAAACAAATAAAATCCTGAAGAAGCTGGTTTGTGCCGGCATAGTGACATTAGCCTTAGCATCATGCGCAGAACAGGCAAGGGCAGAGCCTGTTTTTGAAAACATTCCTGTTATAGTGGCACCGGGAGACCAAAGGGAACCCGCAATATGGGGCAATTATATCGTGTGGGAGGGTGCAGTAAATCAGGCTTACGATATAGGTCAGAGAAGGATAGTCGATATGCCCGGTTTGAATATCAATGGAGACCCAGCCGTATGGAACAACAAGGTCGTATGGGAAGGAGGGAACGGTTACTATGACTTAGATTTAAAGCAAATGGTTTATCCTGCCGGTCTTTCTGTAGGTAAAGGCCCGGCTATGCACAATAATAAAATAGTCTGGGGGTATTCAACAGGATATTATGACCTAAGCTTACAACAAATGATTAATCCTCCCGGTTTATCTATTAGTTATGGCCCGGACATTTTCCAGGATAAAATAGTTTGGTCTAACTTAGATGGATATTTCGATATTGGTTTACAGCAAATAGTCTCTCCTGCGGACCTCCATATAGGCTCGGGTCCAGCTATATATGATAACAAAGTCGTGTGGTACTATCTTATGGGGAGCTATTATGACATAGATTTACAGCAATATGTTTCCCTTGAAGGCGCGTTAGGTGCATTTTCTGCGCCGGATATATTTGAGGATACCGTCGTCTGGAATAATTACGACGCGGTTCCGCCCATATCTAGAAATGTTAAAATGTGGGATCCTGTTTATCAACAAATACAAATAACGGAATCCGGAACCACAGGCCAGCCCCAAATATATAATGATATTGTTGTGTGGATGGACTCAAGAAATGGAAACTGGGACATCTATATGGCTGAGGTTCCTGAACCGACAACAATATCTTTATTAGCAATGGGATTAATATGCTTATTAGCCCATAGAAACAGAAGAGTCGATTATCATTAAAAAAAACAGATACTTTGTATCTTATGATACAAAGATTCGGAGGTTAATATTATGAAGAAAGAAATAATAAGTATGGGAGTTTTAGCATTAGCCGGGATTTATTTATTCGGCTGCAATTCTTCTCAAAGGTCTGAACTCAAAGTTCAAAATGAGGCAAACCTGAGAAGAGAAAAGCAAATATCAATAGGAATGCCAAATCCTTCTGCAGTCTACTGTGTGAAATTGGGATATACCTATAATACAGTTACGGACGAAAAGGGGGGACAATACGGAGTTTGTATCTTCCCGGATAATAGTGAATGTAAAGGTTGGGATTTTTATAGAGGTAAATGTGGTCAGCCTTGGTCTTACTGTACGCAACGTGGGTATGACTTGAAAGACCTTGGCCAATGGGAAGGATGGATAAAAGCAAGATTTTGCACCTTTTGAGACAGGCCAAGAGATAACGTTTGAATTACGAATGTTTTATGACCGCTTTGGTCAGAAATGAGGGTAAAAAGAATGACTGGGGGAACAAAGAAAATCCTGAAGAAATTGGCTTGTGTCTACATATCTATATTATTCATGACAGTAAGTGCAAAAGCTACTCTTGTTAACTCAAATTCTATAGTTCAAGACAACATTGAGTATTACATGCAGACGAATAAAGATGTTTACGACTTGGGTGAAAGCGTTGAGCTGCTGTACAGGGTGACTAATCTGGGAGAGGAAGACGTAACAATCCATTTCACTGACCAGGTTCAGCATTACTTTACGATAAAACATGGTGAATATCTTGTATGGGATGCACCCAAAGTAGGTCAACCAGCAGGTTCGAAACTTGTGCTTCCGCCGAGCGGTTATAAAGAATATACCGAAACTTGGGACATGCTTGACAATCAACGTGTCCTTATTATGCCCGCCAATTATGAGGTAACGGGTAGTTTTCATCCTTTTTTGTTGTTTCCAGAGGATGACGATAAATATGTCCCAGTATCAGTACAAATAGAAATAATTCCAGAGCCGTGCACTTTTTTATTATTAGGTTCAGGTCTAATAGCGGTGTTATCTTATAGGAAGATGAAAAATAGTTCTAATACATACACCTGAATAATTTACATAAATGTCGAGGGAGCTACATCATGAAAAAGGAATCTTTTTTAGCTATATTATTTTTCCTTGCTAACGTAAGTACACTGAGCGCATCAAATGAAATCCTGCTTAAATCAAGACACTTTACTCCAGCTAAAGGAATAAGCGATACTGTAAAAGCAAAAATAGAGGCAATTCCCCAAAGAACTCACGTTATAATACAATTAGAGAAAATTCCGACAATTAAGGAAAGAAAAGAACTTGAAACTAAGAGAATCAAGTTGCTATCTTACATTCCGAACAAGGCCTGGCTTGCTGCCGATTTGAAAGGCTAAAAGTGGTAAAAAAATTTTCAAAATTTTCGTTTTTTTATTTGACTATAATGATCGCAGAGTTTAGAATTGAATGATAACAGCTACGGGATTTTGCACCTTTTGAAACAGGCCAAGAGATTATGTTTTCATTACGAGCGCTTTATGACCGCTTTGGTCAGAAATGAGGGCAGTAAAATGATGGGGGAAACAAGCTTAAAGGCCTGCGTGCTGATGTCAATATTCTTACTGGGGATGGTCTGCACGGCTGCTGCGGGAAGAACCATATATGTTGATGCAGATGCTAACGGTATAAATGATGGGGCATCCTGGACAGATTCTTACAGATACCTGCAGGACGCTCTCTCTGCGGCGGTGAGCGGCGATGAGATATGGGTGGCGCATGGGATTTACAAACCGGATGCGAATAGTGCCAATCCCAGCGGCACCGGTGACCGCTATGCGACGTTCCAACTCGTCAGCGGTGTAGCTCTCAAAGGTGGCTATGCTGGCTTCGGCCAGCCTGACCCGAATGTACGGGATTTCGAGCTAAATGAAAGCATTTTGAGCGGTGACCTTGACGGTAATGATGTTGAAGTAAACGATCCTTGTGACCTGTTGAACGAACCCACTCGGGCAGAGAACAGCTATCACGTGCTGAACGGCAGCGGAACCGATCCAAACGCTATCTTGGATGGCTTTACCATCACCGGCGGATATGCCAATGGCTCCGACCGACAAAATCGCCGGGGCGGAGGAATGTACAACACTGACAGTAGTGTAACAATCTTAAGTTGTGCATTCAAATGGAACTTGTCTCGGGGTTGGGGCGGCGGCCTTTATAATAGTAATAGCCGTTCAAAATTGATTAACTGCACATTTATTGGAAACTCAAGGAGTGGAATGTATAACTATGAAAGTGCTCTGACGCTAACTCGCTGTACTTTCAGACGTAACCTGACACCTTATTACGGGGGTGGCATATTCAATGATTTTGGAACCCAGATAACTCTAATCGAGTGTATATTCAGAGGCAATAATTCATATAAGGAAGGTGGCGGAATATTCAATAATTATGGTAGCTTAAGCTCAGTATTAACCAACTGCATTTTCGTTGGGAACCACGCGGGCTCATACGGCGGAGGGATATTCAATGGCCTAAACGAACTTTTACTGACGAACTGCACCTTCGTTGGCAACTCGGCTGGGGATGAGGGTGGCGGTCTCTTTATCCCCCCGCTCCCTTCCCCATCTGTATCATCCTCGAGCACAGCTTATTATGGCTATAGCATAATAACAAACTGTATTTTCTGGGATAATTTGCCCGAACAAATTGTGGACCTTGGCAGCGTTATTTCGGTTGTATATAGCGACATTCAAGGTAGTTGGCCTGGCGTTGGTAACATTGATGACGACCCCTTCTTTGCCGACCTGAATAATGGTGATTGTCATTTAAAGTCACAGGCGGGGCGCTGGGATCCTGATACTAATAGTTGGGTGCTGGATGATGTAAACAGCCCCTGCATAGATGTAGGGGATCCAACGATTCCCATTGGTAATGAGCCGTTTCCTAACGGTGGTGTGATCAATATGGGAGCGTATGGCGGCACAGCCGAGGCAAGCAAGTCATACTTTGGCCGGCCGCCATGTGAAATCATCATTGCAGGTGATATAAACGGTGACTGTAAGGTCAATTGGTTCGACTTTCAACTTATGGCTCTCCATTGGCTGGAAGATAATAGCACTCCGCCACCACCTTTACCACCGTAAGTGAATCATAATGGAGGGAATTAAAGGTGTCCGGTACATTTATTAGGTACATTTATTAGGTACATTTATTAGGAATTCGAATCTCGATAAAAAACGTTAAGGAAAAAAACCGTATCTTTTCACATCATTTCGCTACATTCGCTAAACTGCGGACTTCTATTGCCTCTCACCTCAAGAAACGCGAAAAACGAATATCCCCCGGCTAAAATCAAGGATAAAAAAAATTTCAAAATCTTCGCATTTTTTTATTGACGCGGCTACTCGGGTTATATATTATAGCAAGGATAGAAGCAAGATTTTGCACCTTTTGAGACAGGCCAAGAGATAACGTTTGAATTACGAACGTTTTATGACCGCTTTGGTCA